>CAVSKH010000006.1:0-1057196 GCA_963728505.1 uncultured Actinomycetota bacterium
GATCGTTCACTCGACGCCTCATGAACGAACGCGATGCCGTACTCGAGGCGGCATGGTCGGGCTGGTCAGGACACGCTCGGGCTCGTGCCGCAGGTGGACCAGACCTTCTCCCAGGAACAGGTCCAGCGGGGCACGTTCAGCCAGGGACAAGGCGAAGCTCACGTCCCCGGGTCATGTCTGCGATGCAGTTCGCCTCCGATGGACATGCACGCACGCCCTGTGTCACCGAAGTCCCCCTGATGGTGGTATCTCGCCTCGCCCCTCTGACCAGTTCCGTCCGAGCGCCGCGCAACCGGCGATGACAGCGCTTGCGCGGAGGTCTCACCCGCTGTGGGGGGTGCGGCCGGCGGCCCGGTGAACAACGTTGGGGGGGGCGGCGCTGCCCACCCGGGCACGGCGATCAGCACCCACGTCGATCAGCACAGGAGAACGTCCATGCCTAGACCTACCCGGTCCGATGCTCTCGACCATGTCGTGGTCGTCATGTTCGAGAATCGCTCCTTCGACAACCTGCTCGGTCGGTTGTACGAACCCGGTCAGGTGCTGTCGTTCGACGGGGTGCTCGGCAAGGACTTGAGCAACCCGATCCCTGAGTGGGCCGAGCACGGGGCGGACAAGAAGTTCGTGCCGTACGGAGTCGCGCCCGACATGAACACCCCGTGGCCCGATCCCGGCGAGGAGTTGCCCCACATCAACACCCAGTTGTTCGGGATCCTGGACGAGGCCAACCGGGGCGTTCTGCAACCGGAGCAGACCTTCAACACTCCGGACTACCCGACCCAGCAGCCGAGCATGGACGGGTTCCTCACCGACTACATCAACACGTTCACGGCCGAGTTCGGCAGACAGCCAACGTATGAGGAGTACGCGCAGTACATGACGGGCTACACGCCCGAGCAGATGCCGGTCATGGCCGGTCTGGCTCGCGGGTTCGCCACGTTCGACCACTGGTTCTGCGAGGTGCCCTCATGCACCTTCCCCAACCGTTCGTTCTTCCACGCGGGCACCTCGTCCGGCTACGTGGTGAACCTGAGTCCGCCGGAGTCGTTCGTCGCCCACAACGACGCCGAGACGCTGTTCGACCGTCTCGAGGAGCACGGGCTCACCTGGAAGGTCTACTGCGACCCGCCCTCACACTACTCGCTGACGGGGCTCATCCACGCCCCGCGGCTGCGGGACAGGTTCGCGACGCACTTCTTCTCCACCGACCAGTTCTTCGAGGACACCGAAAAGGGCGAGCTGCCTACCTACTCCTTCATCGAGCCCCAGATCATCGGCCACGCCCACAACGACATGCACCCCGCCTACGGGATGCTCACCCCGGGCATGACCTGGGACCCGCCGTCCTCGATCATCGGCGGCGAAGACCTGCTTGCTCGGCTCTACAACGCCATCCGTTCGTCATCCTCCGAGGCCGGGTCGAACTACCTCAACACAACCCTGCTGGTCACCTTCGACGAACACGGCGGCACTTACGATCACGTCACCCCGCCTCCGGCTGCCCCTCCCGACCCCTCCGCGCCTGCCGGTCAGTTCGGCTTCACCTTCGACCGTTCGGGGGTGCGGATCCCGACGTTGGCGATCTCGGCATGGATCCCCGAACGCACCGTGGTCACCGAGGAGCACCGGGCCACGTCGTTGATCGCAACCATGCGAGAGCGGTGGGACCTCGGTAAGCCCTTCACCGAGCGGGACGCGAGCGCCCGCAGCTTCAACTCGATCTTCACCCTCGACGAGCCGCGCGAGCAGGCCGATTGGCCCGACATCGTCGCCCGCCCCGTCGAGAAGATGGCCGAGCCACTCTTGCCTCTGTCCGCCCCGCTGAACGGGCTCGGCCAAGCTCTCTTCGGCGGCCTCATGGCCCTCGGCAAGCAGATGGGAGCTGCGGTGCCGGACCTAGACCCCGACGCCGTCATCACCGGCGAGGAAGCCATTGCTATCACCCACGACATGTTCGGGGACCTCTTCCCCGCTCTGCGGACTCCGGCCAATACATGACCGATCCAGGGTGACTAGTCGCAGAGTCAGCGGCAGTCCGAGGTCGCAGGCTGCTCTGGGGTCTCCCGCCCGATCGTTCGAACCGCATCACCTCGGCAGCAAGTCCCTGACTGGCAGGACGTTCTCGAGGACGGCGCATTCCTGGCTCGTTTGACGACGCAACGCTCATCGGCTGCGATCGTTCACTCGACGCCTCATGAACGAACGCGATGCCGTACTCGACGCGGCATGATCGGGTCATCGCAGCACTTCGATCGAGCAGCGCGGTCCGGGCGCCTTGGCGAGACGCGCGTCAGCGGTGAGCAGGGGCGCGTCCAACGCCTCGGCGAGGGCGACATAGGCGGCGTCGTAGACGGTCAGGTTGTCCCGCAGCTCCCAAAGGCGCAGGACCAGTGATGCGGACGGGACGCGGTCGACGGGCAGCGCGAGTAGGTCAGTGAGGGCGAGGTTGGCGCGTCGAAGGTCGAGGTGGCCCCCGGCAAGCCGGCCCCTAAGAACGGAAGTCACCTCCAGGTCGATCAGGTCGGGCGCAGCCAGGCTCTCCCCTCGCAGACGCTTCCGTGCCCTGTCGCCGTCGGTCGCATCGTCAGCCAGCGCACTTGCCAGCACGCTGGCATCAACGACGAGCACGCTCTGACCGCAAAGCCTTGGTGGCTTCCTTCAGCGGAGCCGATCCCCCGGAACGGCCCGACGCTCGATCGAGAATCTCATCAACGGTCGGCTTACCAGCCTCCGCAATAAGCCTCGACCGGAGATACTCCTGCAGTGACTGGTGCGCGGCGGCGGCACGCTGCCGGAGCACGGCGTGGGTCTCGTCGGGCACATCCTTGATCTGAACACTGGGCATGGCGCCATTATGGCGCCTGCAGCGCCAATCTACAACCGCGCGACCCTCGGCATGAGGGTGCGTCGTGGTTTCGAGACGCTCGCAAGCTCGCTCCTCAACCACCGGAACTCGGCATGAGGGTGCGTCGTGGTTTCGAGACGCTCGCAAGCTCGCTCCTCAACCACCGGAACTCGGCATGAGGGTGCGTCGTGGTTTCGAGACGCTCGCAAGCTCGCTCCTCAACCACCGGAACTCGGCATGTGCCTGCGGTTCTGAGCGTGCCCGTGAACATGAGAGTGCGAATTTTCCGGTGCCAGATGAGACACCCGCCCTCGACAGCAGAGTCAGCGAAGGAGTCGGGCCCATCCCGGACGGCGTTGGAGTGCTTGGAACACCTGGTCGAGCTGCTCTGCCACTCTCCGAAGGTCGCGGTCGTAGACGCGGCCGCGGTCGAGGTCGAGGTCAGCTCGGCAAGCGCCTCGGTCCAGCAGCTCGGCAGACGAGCGCGCAACCGAGCCGCCAAGGCCTGTCCACGAAGACCGGTCCCAAGTGCCTATGGGTGCGGAACCGAACGCCGAGGGGAGGAGCGCCGATGTCCGAGCCGGCTCCTCAGCGGGCATTGCTCACGATCCCGGAGGCGGCGGAGTACCTCAACGTCCCGGAGCGGTGGGTGCGCGAGGCGGTCCGCCAGCGCCGGGTCCGTTGCACGCGAATCGGCAAGCATGTTCGGTTCCGGGTCGAGCATCTCGACGAGCTGGTGGCCACCGGTCACGCTGAGGACGATGCCGGTGCAGGACCGGCGCCGCTCACGCCTCTGAGCCGGCCACCAGCCGCATGAGGGGCGCGGCACGCACCTCGTGACCTCGCAGCGCGGTGTCGATGATCTGGGAGATCAGCTCGTCACCGACCGGCAACAGGTGCCCGTAGGTGTCGATCGTCGTGGTGATCGACTCGTGCCCCAGCCTGGCCTGGATGTGCGGCAGGGGAGCGCCGCCGGCCACCAGCCATGCCACGTGGGTGTGCCGCAGGTCGTGGAATCGGAACGGCGCAACGCCTTCCTCGCGGACACGGCGCATAGGCGCCATCTGACGATCGCGGAGATGCCACCGTCTGAGCGCTGCTTCTGCTCGATCCGGGCCATGGGCCTCCGAGGTGCGGGTGGTTTCGAGGCTCGCTGCGCTCGCACCTCGACCAACGAAGCGGTTTGCTGCGCTCGCCCCGCAGCCACCGATGGGCCGCGATGTGCACCACTGGCGGACATTCTGCCACGCCGGAAACACAAAACCCCAGGTCAGACCTGGGGTATTTCGGTGTCCGAGGGGGGACTTGAACCGGATGAAGCCCCGCCTGAGCCCAAAACCCGGGATGGTTCGCCCTAGTTTGTGGTGACTGTTGCACCCGCTGGTGAGGCCTCCGGTGAGGTTCGGTGCACCACGGTGGTGCACCGAACTCGCCCCAGGGTCGAGGATTGCCCATGGGCAAGACTGTGAACTACAGTTAACAGCGTGGTCGAAGTCGTCAGGAGCCTGACCTTCGACCGGTGGCTACGAAAACTGAAGGATCGACGAGCAGCCGCACGGGTCCTGGTGCGGATCGACCGACTCGCCGCAGGCAACCCCGGCGATGTCAGGCAGGTCGGCAAGGGGATCTCCGAGCTGCGGATCGACTATGGCCCGGGATACCGGGTCTACTACCTGGCTCACGGCCGGCAGCTCATCGTGCTTCTCTGCGGCGGCGACAAGTCGACGCAGTCGAAGGACATCGAGGAAGCCAAGAGGATTGCGGCAGAGTGGAAGAGCGATGACCGATAAGACCGAGCAGTTCGCGCCCTATGACAGCGCTGACTACCTCACGGAGATCGACGATGCCGCGGCCTATCTGGAGGCCGCCATCGACGAGGCTGGAGACGACCCCGCGTCCATCGCCCAAGCGCTCGGGACCATCGCGCGGTCCGGAAACCTGAGCGAGCTAGCGCGTCGCACCGGCATGAGCCGTGAGGGGCTCTACAAGGCCCTCTCGACCGACGGCAACCCCAGCTTCGCCACGATCATGAAGGTTGCAGGCGCGCTCGGCCTCAAGATCCACTTCGAGTCCGTTGCTTAGGCCGGCGTCCGGCGAAATGGCGCTGCTCGTTCCAGTGGTCAGACGCCCACGATCCGCCCGACCATGCCGATGTGCGGGCATGTGACGTTGGTTGGAACTATTACTGGCGAACGCGTCCTCGCGTCATCGAGTGCGGACCTGCGGTGGTGTTCATGCGCTCGCGGAGGAGTGCGGGACAACTGGGAGAGGGACTAGACGATGTTCGCGGCGGGGTGCCTCAGCGCGGGCATTCGACGTAGGAATCTGGCCACCAGCCGTCTTCGCGTTTGGTGACTTTGAAGACTCGCGTCGGTTCGCCGTAGCCCGCCAATCCGAGGACTGTGGCGGTGCCGTGCTCCTCGCTGATGAGTATCGCTGAACCTAGGGCGTAGGGAGCGACAGCGAGTTGAGGTGTGGGTTGACCCGGTCCGGGGATGTCGAGGTCGACGGACTTCCGCGACGAATTGGGGCATGGGTGTGCGCTGAGCATGTTGTCCTCAATGGGTGGGGCGGTCTCGTCACTGTCCCGGGTGGTGATGGCACAGGGCTGTCCATAGCGAAAAGCGATGAGGACTTCGGTGTCTGCGTTGAGAGTGAGGTCTTGTTGGCAGGAGTCGGTGGGAGGGTCAAGTTCGTCGCAGGAACCGCTACAGGGTCGCACTGCCCCCTCGATGGTGGATCGTCGTTGTAGATCCGGTTTTCATGCAGTGCCTCCATCCGATGCCTGGGCGCGAGCGACAAGCACGTGGGTGCGCATCGGGTACGCCAGCACGCCGTCGATCACGTAAGGCTGCAACGCCTCGCGCACGTCCCGCACGAAGCGCTCCCGCGCGTCTGCCGACAACTTCGCTACCGCATGCCGCGTGGACGGCGAGCCACGCGTCATGCCTTCCAGAAACGATTGTATGGAACCGAACTGCGAGACGCCCTCCTCGGTTCTGAGCTCGATGCCTGCGAAGCCAGCCTGCGCGGCCGTCGCGCGAATCTCTTCCGTATTCGAGAACGAGCAGGCGCGCTTTGCCGGTGCCGCATCGACCCCGAGCCGTTCGAGCCCCTGCACGACCACGTGATGTCCCTTGTTAGATTCCAGCGGTCCCCAGAAGCTCGCAACGAGCCTTCCCGAAGGCTTCAGCACGCGGCGTATCTCCGCAAAACCTTTCAGCCGGTCCGGAAAGAACTGCAGCCCCTGCAGACACAGCGCGAGATCGAACACGTCGCTTTCGAGCGGCATCTCCAGCGCGCTCGCACAATGCCACTCCATCGGCGTCTCACCGCCGCGTGAAAGCTGCCACGCGAGCTCGATCACGCCGGGATCGATGTCAATGCCAACGGCCCTGCCCGTCGGCCCGACGTGTGCCGCCGCGAGCCTTGCGCCGATGCCAGTGCCGCATGCGACATCCAGCACATGCTCGCCGGCCTTCGGTGCAGCGAGCCCCACCTGGAGCTCCGTCCAGTGCCGAAACATGCCCGGCACCATGTGCTGCTCGTAGGCTTCCGCAACTGTCGTATCGATTGATTTCTCTGACGCCAATTTCGAGATCCTATTTCTTTTCGCACACCTTCAGGTTGGTTCGCGTCGCGCGCGCGATCGAAATCAGAATATTCGCATCCGAAGGCGGCAGCTCGATGTTGGGTGACTTCGGTGACCCATAGCTCGTTGGGCCGGAGCCGGTGGAACTTACTCGATCAATGCGGTCCTGCTTGACTCACTTGGGTGGTCACCAGTGGTAGGGCAACGCCAGTGAGTCGCCACAGTCTCTGGCAACGGCAGCAGTCGCCTTGCGACGTCCGACGGTCCGAAGCGGCTGTTGGACGCTGTCGATGGCCCCGTTCGGGCCACCGGAGCCATGACAGTGGCTCAGCCGTTGGGCAGTCATGAGTGCACTCTCCCTCGCGGATTCGAGCGCACGCTTCTGCCGCTGTCGGATCGGAGCATCCGACCATGCCGCTGTCGGAGCGCAGTCCGACCATGCCGCTGTCGGAGCGCAGTCCGACCATGCCGCTGATGGGGCGCGGTCGTGCACAATGCCGATGAGCGGATGCCCAGTAGACGCATTCGCAAGGGGGTCAGAATGGCGCGGTGCGAGTTCTAACGATTGTTGGTGCGCTGGGCGCAGTCGCCTACGCGGTGTTCAGCGCCGTTCAAGCCCACTACGTCGGCGCCGGCGTCTGGGGGCTGATGGCCCTCGTCATCACATGGAGTGCATTCCGACCGAAGCGGACAGTGAGCGGTCCGCAAGACGTGACGCGCGGGATGAGGGTGTACAGCATCGGTCTGTGCGTTGTGCTCCTGGTAGGCGCGGTCGCCCTAGTGGCCGCTGCCGTTGGGGCCGAATCTGACGACCGCGGGTTCTACATCGGCTTGGCTGTGCTTGTGGGGTCAGCCGCACTGGCGCTCACTGCCTTGGTCGTGGCTCTGGAACGCAAGATGCGCAGATGGCAACGGACCACCGAGGACGAAACCGTCGGTTGATCCGCTAGATAGTGCTCGCTCATGCCGCTGTCGGATGCTCCGATCCGACAGCGGCATGGTCGGATGCTCCGATCCGACAGCGGCATGGTCGGACGTTCCGCACAAATCTCGACGGTCCGGCTCTCGCGTGATTCACTCGACTCTGTGGGCCAGAGCGACAGCGAACGCGAGGCCGAACTTGACCGTCGTGAGGCTCTCGTGGCGGCTCGTGAGGCGGCTGTGGCTATGCGCGCGGACGACGCAGGGGAGGTCCTGGCCGCCGCTGACGAGCGTGATGTCGATGCAGATGCCCGAGATAGCGCGGCTGAAGAGCGAGACCATGCCATCGACCAGGAGGACTTCCTAAGCCGCGAGACCGGGTATGACGAGCGCCGACATGGACGGCTCGCAGCCGCCGTCGATCGGGCGGACTCGAAGGACGACCGGACGTCATCGCATAAGGATCGGCTCACACTGACCGACGACGAGGACGAACCCGACGCTGCAACAGATCAGAGCACTTCTTAGGCCGACCGCACAGCGGCAGTGAGCGGACACCTGGGGCCACCTGTGGAAGGGTCTCCGCCATGAGGGGTGCGCGTCCGGATATCAGCCTGCTAGTCGCGATGGCCTCCGCCTATCCGGTCTGCGCTGTCCTGAGCGTCTCGACGGGCGGGGGACTTTCTCTCGTGCTGAGGGTCTTGGGCGGCTTGTTGTTGCTCGCGATGCTAGTTGTCACCGGGCGCTCCGCTTGGCTAGCGAGTCAGCGGAAGGCCCGGAATGGCGGTGAGGCATATCGGGGGTGGCACCGGTGGGCTCTCGCGCCAGTCCTTCCGCTGTGGCTGGGCGCGTTCTTCTGGCTCAGAACGGTCGACACTGACGGGGCGTTGTTCGTGCTCGCGGTAGCAGTCTTCGCTGCTGTGACCTCGTTAGCCCTGCTGCTGATGGTGGTCACTAACGAACGGTCCTATCGCCCGACCACGCAGGTGGCATAACCGCACGCTCATCAAGCATGGTCGGGCGGTTTTGAGCGTGCTAGTGAACATGAGAGTGCCAGTCTCCGTATCGATAGGGGACCATCCCCGTTGGCAGCGGGCTCAGCGGAGAAGTCGGGCCCATCCAGGTCGGCGTTGGAGTGCTTGGAACACCTGGTCGAGCTGCTCCGCCACCTGCCGCAGGTCTCGGTCGTAGACGCGGCCGCGGTCGAGGTCGCGGCCCAGCTCCGCCAAGGCCTCCGCCCAGCCAGCTCCATTGCGTCGCACCGCCAGCTCGGGTCCAGGTGCCTTCTCGACTTCGACTCGGTGGACGACGACCTCGACGGGAGTGCGGTCGAGGTCCAGGGCCTGTCGGTGCTCCCAGGCGCGGTGTCGGCAGGTGCCCCCGCAGTACTTCGGGAGTCGACCGGTGGTCAACAGCGGGAACGCCCTCCCGCACCACCCGCAGGTCACGGTCTGACCGGGGCGACGTCGCTGCTTTGCTGCCATGACCAGCGCTTTCCTCTCCGTCTTCGCCCATAGGCAGCAGCACCCACGATTCGTGGACACGAAACGGGCCCTCTCATGAATGCATGAGGTGTGACGTGTCCGGGTTCTGGGTCCTGGTGAGGCGACCGGCGGAGGTACGTGTCCACGGGCGGGACGTTGTGGTGCCTATGGCGAAGAGGTGAGGAGAAAGGCGGCGATCGGTCGTGGTCGATGCGGTGAAGGCGCAGCAAGCGCGACGGCGCAAGCGAATCGCGCGACTCGAGCGCGCGGCCGCTCGATACCGAGCCGAAGACCCTGCGCGGCAGGCCGAGCGGGCGGAGATCGACCGAGCGCTTCGACGGGTGCGCCGGGCACTCCGGGCGCGGGCTGCGGCCGTCGACGCCATTGCCGAAGCCGACCGTCGTACGGCAGAGGCGACCGCCCGGCTCGTCGACCTGGGACTGCCGGTGAGCAGGGTCGCGGCCAGGGTCGGGGTGCCAGCTGCGACCCTGCGCAAAAAGCTGCGCGCCTACCAGATGGCCGGTCCGCCGGCGTCCGAGAGCAGCTCGAGTGGTGAGCGAGAATGCGATCCGACGGCGCATGTCCACGAGGACGGGCCCGCGGTGCCTATGGGGGCGGAAGGACCGTGGGCCGAGGGGAGGAGCGTCGATGCCGGAGCCGGCACCTCAGCGGGCGCTGATGACGATCCCCGAGGCGGCGGAGTACCTTCACGTCCCTGAGCGGTGGGTGCGTGAGGCGGTTCGCCAGCGCCGGGTCCGCTGCACTCGGATCGGCAAGCACGTCCGCTTCCGGATCGAGCATCTCGACGAGCTGGTGGCCGCCGGCGAGCAGCCGGTCACGGGGTCACCGGTCAGGCTGAGGGCGATGCCGGTGCAGGACCGGCGTCGCTCACGCCTCTGAGCCGGCGACCAGGCGCATGAGGGGCGCGGGACGCACCTCGTGACCTCGCAGGGCGGTGTCGATGATCTGGGAGATCAGCTCGTCACCGACCGGCAACAGGTGGCCGTAGGTGTCGATGGTCGTCGTGATCGACTCGTGCCCGAGCCGGGCCTGGATGTGCGGCAGAGGAGCACCGCCGGCGACCAGCCATGCGACGTGGGTGTGCCGCAGGTCGTGGAACCGGAACGGCGCCAAACCCTCCTCGCGCAGGCGGCCCATCAGCGGATGCCAGACCCGCTCGTAGAAGTCGGCGCTGTGGACCGGCCGGCCCGTCGGCGTGGTGAAGACGAAGTCATCCGGTGCCCGACCGGCGACAAGCCGGGACAGGACCGCAGCCAACTCCGCCGACACCGTCACGGTCCGGCGCGACTTCGGGGTCTTCGGGTTGCCGAGGTAGTGCCCGCGCATGGTGTGCCGGGAGTCCAGCACCTTCCGCAGCCACGCCGGGGTGTCCTGCTCGTCGGCCTCGCCGACGCGCTTCCACGCCTTGTTCACCCGAATCGTGTGGTGGGGCAGGTCGACGTCGGAGACCAGCAGAGCGGTCAGCTCCCCGAAGCGCAGACCGGTCCCCACCGCCACCCGGAGAAGGTCGCCGTCCTGTCCGGCGAGCCGGGCAGCGGTCGCGAACTCAGCCTCGGTGAGGAACCGCAGGTCCGCCTGGGACTGCTTGATCCGGCTGCGCTTGGGCGCGGTGCGGGCGCACGGGTTGGCTGCCATGTAGCCCTGCTCCACGGCGTAGCCGAAGATCCCGAAGAGCAGGCCGTGGTAGTTGGCCTTCGTCTTCAGCGAGCGCTTCCAGCCGATCAGCCAGGCTTTGACGTCGGCCTCCTTGACCTGGGCCACGGTGCGGTCGAAGGGCCGGTAGGTGCCCGAGGGGCCCGGGACGTCGACGGCGCAGATGACCCTGACCTGGGACAGGTAGCGCTTGCGCTGGCCGGGGGAGAGGTCGACGATCTGGCGGACGTACTCCTCGCCGAGGTCCGCGACGGTCGGCGGCGGCTTCATCGGGTCGTCGGTCGAACGCGGGCGGACGAAGCCCTCGCCCTTGACCCAGCCGTCCGGCCACTCCTGGCCGGCGGCCTCGACCATCCGCTTGAAGCCCTGAGCTCGGGCGAGGTTCTGGTCGTCGCTTCCGGCGCCGAAGGTCTCGGTCTGCATCCGGCCCTCGCGCGCGCCTCCCAGGCGCCACCTGACGATGGCGGAGATGCCGCCGTCGGAGCGCTGCTTCTGCTCGATCCAGGCCATGGGAACCGCCTCCGAGGTGCGGTGGTTCCGAGGTCTGCTGCGCCGGCCTCGCAGCCACCGATAGGCCGCGATGTGCACCACTGGTGCACCACTGGCGGACATTCTGCCACGGCGGAAACACGAAACCCCAGGTCAGACCTGGGGTTTCTGAGTGTCCGAGGGGGGACTTGAACCCCCACGCCCTTTTGGGGCACTAGCACCTCAAGCTAGCGCGTCTGCCTATTCCGCCACCCGGACGAGTGCGCGCGCCAGCCTAGCAAAGCAAGGGGTCCCCTCCCGCATCGGGACGGGCCACCTGGAGGGGTGCGAGGATGGTCGGGTGAGCAATCCGGCCAGCCACCCCGAGCCGAGCTACGACCCCTCTGCGGAGGTCGTCGATCTGTGCCGCGACCTGATCCGGATCGATACCACCAACCCCGGGGACAACACCGGCCCGGGGGAGCGCGGAGCGGCGGAGTGCGTCGCCACCCTGCTGGAAGAGGTCGGCATCCACGCCGAGGTCTACGAGTCGGCGCCGCGCCGTACCAGCGTGCTGGCGCGGTGGGGAGAGCATCCCGGCAACGAGCACCGCTCGCCACTGCTGGTGCACGGCCATCTCGACGTGGTTCCGGCCGATGCCGCCGACTGGCAGGTCGACCCGTTCTCGGGTGAGATCCAGGACGGCTGCGTGTGGGGCCGGGGTGCGGTGGACATGAAGGACTTCGACGCGATCGCCCTCAGCACGATCCGGGCCCGTGCCCGCGCCGGCGTCATGCCTGCACGGCCGCTGGTTCTCGCCTTCACCGCCGACGAGGAGGCCGGCAGCAGCTTCGGGGCCGAACCGTTGATGCGGGACCGGCGAGAGTGGTTCGACGGTTGTGAATCGGCGGTGGGAGAGGTCGGTGGCTTCTCCACGACGGTGCGTGACCAACGGCTCTACCTGATCCAGGCCGCGGAGAAGGGCATGGCCTGGATGCGGCTCACCGCGCAGGGAACCGCGGGGCACGGATCGATGCGCAACACCGACAACGCCGTGACCCGACTCGCCGCAGCGGTGGCGCGCCTGGGTGCCCACACCTGGCCGGTTCGGCTGACGCCGGCGATGGAGGTGCTACTGGCGGCCGTGGGCGACATCGCCGGACAGGAGGTCACCCCCGATACCGCCGCGGACCTGGTGGAGGAGTTCGGCTCCGCCGCGCGCATGCTGAGCGCCGTGATCCGCAACTCCGCCACGCCGACCATGCTCGACGCCGGGTACAAGGTGAACGTCATCCCGGGCAAGGCCGTCGCCCACGTCGACGGCAGGTTCCTGCCCGGCTACGAGGACGAGTACTTCGAGACGCTGCGCGAGCTGCTCGGCGAGGGCATCGACATCGACATGGTGGCCCACCAGCCGGCCGTGGAGACCGACTTCTCCGGAGGCGTGCCTGACGCCATCACCCAGGCCCTGCTCGAGGAGGATCCGGAGGCCCAGGTGCTGCCGTACCTCATGCCGGGCGGTACCGACGGCAAGCAGTGGTCCAGGCTCGGGGTGGCCTGCTACGGCTTCGCACCGTTGAAGCTGCCGCCCGACCTGGACTTCACCGGCCTCTTCCACGGCATCGACGAGCGGGTCCCGGTCGACGCGTTGCAGTTCGGCGGGCGGGTCTTCGACCGGTTCCTCGACCTCGTCTGAGTCGCGGTTCCCCCGCGGGTGTGACGTCGAGTCATCCTCGCGCCGGCCGGCGGGGCGATCGCGCTGGCAGGTTGCACCAGTCGCGACTCGAAGGAGGACAGGGTGATCGGCGAGCCTCACGCCTACGGCGACGACCCCTCGCAGTGGGGGGAGCTCTACCGACCCACGGGCGCGTCCCGGGGCACGGTGGTGGTGCTTCATGGCGGCTTCTGGCGCGCGGAGTACGACGCGTCGCTCGGCGCGCCGCTGGCGGAGGACCTCGCTGCTCGCGGGTGGACGGCATGGAACCTGGAGTACCGCCGCACCGGCAACGGCGGAGGCTGGCCGGCAACGTTCGATGACGTCGCTGCGGGGATCGACTTCCTCGCGGAGCTGGGGACCGGCCAGGGCCCGGTGGTGACCCTGGGCCACTCGGCAGGGGGGCACCTTGCCGCATGGGCCGCCGCCCGGGGCCGGTCGGAGCGGTGGTCCGAGGTGCGGGTCCCCGTCAGCGGGGTGATCAGCCAGGCCGGGGTGCTCGACCTGACCGGTGCCTACGAGGAAGGACTCGGCGGCGGGGCGGTAGCGGCCTTCGTGGGCGAACCACCCGGGCCTGGGTACGACCTGATCGACCCCAGCCGGCAGCTGCCCCTCGACGTGCCCGTGTGGTGCGTCCACGCGCGCGACGACGCAGTGGTGCCGATCCGCTACTCCGAGGACTACGTGCGGGCTGCGGGGCGGGCCGGGGCGCGGGCCGAGCTGGTCGAGGTGACCGGCGGGCACTTCGACGTCATCGACGTGGGATCCCCGGCCTGGGCACGCGTCGTGGCGGTGCTGGACTCGTTCTGAGGCGTGTCTACGATGTCGCCATGGCGTCCCAGCCGAGCATGCACACCTCGGGCAGGACCAGTGCGCGGCCGTGGCAGGCCAGGCACGTGGAGTTCGAGTTCGAACGCATGACGATTCCTCGTGACTTCTCGCGCAACGTCGTCACCCGCCTCCTGGTCGACCGCGCCGAGCACGGCGGATGGGAGATCCACCGGCTCCGCGTGCTGCACGACGGGACCCGCAAGGTGGAGCTGCGACGCCGGATCATCCGCCAGCCGCGACCGCAGGTGGTCTTCAGCTGACCCCGTTGGACACGTCGTCCAGAGCGGTGCGGATCTCCTCCGGCAGGGCGCACTCCTCCACGTTCAACGACCCACGCAGCTGCGCCGCCGTCCGCGCGCCCACGATCGCCGAGGTGACGCCCGGGCGGTCACGCACCCAGGCGAGCGCAACCTCGAGCGGCGACCACTGCAGGCCGTCGGCCGCACGTGCGACGGCCTCGACGATCTGTGAGCACCGCTGGTCGAGGTAGGTGCCGACGTAGTTGCCGAAGTGCGGTGAGGCGGCTCGGGAGTCCGCGGGCGTGCCGGTGCGGTACTTCCCGGTCAGCACGCCACGGCCCAGGGGCGACCAGGCAAGCACACCGAGACCGATCGACTGGGCGGCCGGGAGGACGTCGTGCTCAGCGTTCCGGTTGAGCAGGGAGACCTCGACCTGATTCGAGACCAGGGGGGCACGCCCACTGCCGGCCCGCTGCCAGGTCGCGCTCTGCGCCATCTGCCAGCCGTTGTAGTTCGACACTCCGACGTAGGCGGCCCTGCCGGAGCTGACCGCCTGGTCGAGCGCGCCCAGGGTCTCCTCCCAGGGCACCTCGTCGGACCACGCGTGGACCTGCCAGAGGTCGACGTGGTCGGTGCCCAGCCGGCGCAGCGAGGCATCGAGCGCCCGCAGCAGCTGACCACGGGAGACGTCGACCTGCCGCTGCCCGCGGTATCGGGAGACCCCTGCCTTGGTCGCGAGCACGACCTCCTCGCGAGGAACCACGTCACCGAGCAGTCGCCCGATCATCTCCTCCGAGGCGCCGTCGCCGTATCCCGCCGCGGTGTCGAGCAGCGAACCACCGACCTCGACGTAGGACTTCAGCTGGTCGCGTGCCTCGTGCTCGTCGGTGTCCCGACCCCAGGTCAAGGTGCCCAGACCCAGTCGGGAGACTCTGAGTCCGCTGCGGCCGAGCTGCCGGTGCTGCATGCTGCCAACCTAGTCGAGCGGGCGCCCGACACGGGGGCACGGCTCGCCGAGCGGGAGCAACGCGCGACCCGTCGGCGACCATAGGCTGGGGCGCGCCCACGAAGGGCTGACGGCACACGACGTGGAGCGAGGAGCAGCTGAGCGGTGAGGGACTTCTTCGAGGCGGTGGTGCTCGGCCTGCTCCAGGGGCTCACTGAGTTCCTGCCGATCTCCAGCAGTGCCCACCTGCGGATCTTCCCGGAGTTCCTCGGGTGGGGTGACCCGGGCGCTGCCTTCACCGCCGTGATCCAGATCGGCACCGAGCTCGCGGTCGTCATCTACTTCGCGAAGGACATCTGGCGGATCGCGAACGCCTGGGTGCGCTCGCTGTGGCAACCCCAGTGGCGCGGACACACCGATGCCCGGCTCGGCTGGTTCGTGATCCTCGGGTCGATCCCGATCGGCGTGCTCGGGGTGAGCTTCAAGAACACCATCGAGACCGACTTCCGCAGTCTGTGGGTCATCGGGACGACCCTGATCGTGCTGGGCCTGATCCTGGGTCTCGCCGACCGGATCGGGAGCACGGAGCGCACGATCTCCGACCTGACGGTGCGCCACGCGATCCTCTACGGTCTGGCGCAGGCGCTGGCCCTGGTGCCCGGGGTCTCGCGCTCCGGGGCGACCATCAGCATGGGGCGGTTCCTGGGTTACGAACGCGAGGCGGCCACCCGATACGCGTTCCTGCTGGCCATCCCCGCCGTCATCGCCGCCGGGGTCTTCGAGCTGGAGGAGGTGCTGGCGTGCGAACCCGGCTCCGAGGCGTGCGCCAACGCCTACGGCCCGATGCCGACGCTGGTCGCGACGATCACCTCGTTCGTCGTGGGTTACGCCGCGATCGCCTGGCTGCTGCGCTACATCTCCACCCACTCCTACCTTCCGTTCGTGATCTACCGCGTGGGCCTGGGCTCGCTGGTCCTGGTCCTGGTGGCCACCGGGGTGCTCCAGGCCGGGGGCTGATCGAGCATCCCGCTCGCGACAGCGGCCATCGGTCGATCCCGGCTCAGAGCCAGCCGGACTTCTTGAAGAGCCGGTACAACCCGATGGAGGAGACGACCATCAGCCCGAGCGCGAAGCCGTAGCCGTAGTCCCACCGCAGCTCTGGCATGTGGTCGAAGTTCATGCCGTACACCCCGGCGATCAGGGTGCCCACGGCCGCGATCGCGACCCAGGCCGAGATCCGGCGCATGTCCTCGTTCTGCGCCAGGCTGATCCGCGCGAGATGCGCCTCGAATGCCGTGGACAGCAGCTGGTCGAGGGTGTCTATGGTCTCGGTCGCGCGAGTGACGTGATCGGCGATGTCGCGCCAGAACGGCTCGGAGTCGTCGTGGAGCAGCTCGTAGACCCCCTCCCCGAACTTGGCCATCGGGGTGCGCAAGGGGTGCAGGGCGCGCCGGGCCTCGGCGATCTCGCGCTTGAGCCGGTAGATCCGCTCGGAGTCCTGTGTCCGCCCTGGGGAGAAGACCGACTCCTCCACCTCGTCGACATCGATCTCGAGCTCACGCGCGACGCTCTCGTAGCCGTCGACGATCCGGTCGCAGACCGAGTAGGCCACTGACGTGGGACCGTGCTCCAGCAGGTGAGGCTTGCGCTCGAGGTCGTCTCTGACGGTGCTCAGCTCCACACCCTGGCCCTGCCGCACGGTCACGGCGTAGTCGCGACCCAGGAAGATCGCGACCTGGCCGGTCTCCACGTCATCCAGCTCGTCGACGTACCAGAGGGTCTTGAACACCAGGAAGAGCATGTCCTCGTAGGGCTCCACCTTGGGCCGCTGGTGACCCACCAGGGCATCCTCGACCGCGAGGTGGTGCAGATCGAGGAGCTCGGCGATGCCGCCCAGCTCGTCCTCCGAGGGCTCGTGCATGCCGATCCACACGAACCCGTCGTCCTTGCGGGCCCGTGACAGGGACTCCGCGTCGAGGTCGACGGGCAGTCGTTCGCCGCGGCAGTACCAGGCGCTGTCGACGATCATGCTGCACACCTTAGGACCGGATCTCTAGGGTGTTGCCACGATGGGCACCGTGATCCTGCTGCGCCACGGCCGCAGCACCGCCAACACCAGCCAGGTCCTGGCCGGCCGGTCAGCCGGCGTGCAGCTCGACGAGACCGGGCGCACTCAGGCGCAGGCGGCCGCGGAGCGGCTCGCCGAGGTCAGGCTCGCCGCGATCGTGTCCAGCCCGCTGGAGCGCTGCCGCGCGACGGGCAAGGCAGCGGCGGCGCTCCACCCGGAGCTGTCCATGCGCACCGCACGCGGTCTGATCGAGGTCGACTACGGCGAGTGGACGGGGGAGAAGCTGGCGACGCTGTCCAAGCGTTCGCTGTGGAAGACCGTGCAGGCCCATCCGTCCGCGGCGGCCTTCCCCGGCGGTGAGTCGTTGGCCGCCATGAGCGCTCGCGTCGTTGGCGCCGTACGCCGGCTGGACGCCGAGATCTGCGAGCAGCACGGCTCGGACGCGGTGTGGCTGGCCGTCAGCCACGGTGACCCGATCAAGGCTGTCGTCGCCGACGCGCTCGGCATGCACCTCGATGCATTCCAGCGCATCATCGTCGACCCGGGTTCGATCTCGGTCGTGCGGTACACCGAGCACCGTCCGTTCATGGTCATGACCAACACCGCGTCCGGTCCGCTCGACGGGTTGACCCCGCCGCCTCGAGCCCGGCGACGCCGGCGCAGCAGCGATGCAGAGGTAGGGGGTGGGGCCGGTTCGGGGGCTCAGGCGCCGGCCTCCAGTGGTGCCCCGAGTCGGCCACGCACCCGGCGATAGGGTCGCCCAATGGTCCTCGAGCACCGATACGACCCGCCGCAGCGCTTCGTCGCCGGCACGGTCGGCGAGCCAGGCCAGCGCACCTTCTTCCTCCAGGCCAGCACCGGGGACCGGGTGACCAGTGTGGCGCTGGAGAAGCAGCAGGTGCAGCTGCTCGCCGAGCGCGTCAACGCGATGCTCGACGAGATGATGCGCGCTCACGGTGGCGACCCCGAGATCCCGGCACTGGCTGCCGCCGACCACGTCGACCAGGATCCGCTGCGCGCTCCGATCGAGGAGGACTTCCGCGCCGGCACCATGACACTGGCGTGGGACGAGGAGCTCAAACGCGTGATCATCGAGATCTTCGCGGCGGACGACGAGAGTGACGCGGACGACGGCGATCCCGTGGTCGTGGAGGAGGTCGCCCCCACGGCCGACGAGGCCCTGGTCGTCGTGCTGCCGCCTGCCGAGGCCCGGGCGTTCTGTGCGCGGGCGACGCAGGTCGTCGCTGCCGGTCGTCCTGGTTGTGAGTTCTGCGGCGAGCCGATGGATCCTGTGGGCCACCTCTGCCCTCGCATGAACGGCTTCCGTCGGCGGTGACCCCCGAGCAGCTGCTCACCGAGGGCGGCCTCGACCTGCGGGGGCGCATCCTGCCGGCCTCCAACGCGGCGTTCCTCGCCGAGGTGGTGGTCGGTGAGCAGCGACTCGAGTGCATCTACAAGCCCGTCGCGGGTGAACGCCCGCTGTGGGACTTCCCGGACGGCACGTTGGCCGCCCGCGAGCGAGCGGCGTACCTGGTCTCCCAGGCACTCGGATGGGACGTCGTGCCGCTCACCGTCCTGCGCGACGGGCCGCACGGGATCGGCATGGTCCAGAGGTGGCACGACACAGTCGAGCAGCTGCGCGATCCGGTCGACGTGGTGCCCGCGGGGCGGGTGCCGTCGGGATACCTGCACGTTCTGGACGCCGAGGACGGGCACGGGCGCGACGTCGCCCTGGTCCACGAGGACACCGTGGCGCTACGGCGGATGGCCGTCTTCGACGTGGTGGTCAACAACGCCGACCGCAAGGGTGGCCACGTCCTGGCCATGGCCGACGACCACCGGTACGGCGTCGATCACGGCGTCAGCTTCCACGTCCAGGACAAGCTGCGGACGGTTCTGTGGGGGTGGGCAGGTACGGCGCTGCGCGAGGAGGAGACCCTGGCCCTGCAGCGGCTCGTGACCGGCCGGACCCAGCTGGCGTTGAGGGCCTCGTTGCGTGAGCTGTTGACCGAGGCGGAGCTCTTGGCCCTCGACGGGCGGGTCCGGCGGCTGCTGAGCCTCGGGGAGATGCCAGGACCGGGCAGCGGTTGGCCGGCCATCCCGTGGCCACCGTTCTGAGGGCCGTGAGGGGCGCGGCCGACGCGCTGGGCGTCCTCGGTCGCGTGAGTAGGGTGAGCGCATGAAGTCGTGGGAGAACACGTGTGTGCCCTCCCTGGCTGAGCACGGTCGGGCCCCCGACGTCCAGGTCTTCGACACCCAGCGCGCCGGGATGCGTCACACGTCACCGGGGCGCACGGCACGGCTCTACGTCTGCGGCATCACCCCGTACGACGCCACTCATCTGGGCCACGCGGCGACCTACCTCGCCTTCGACGTGCTGAACCGGGCCTGGCGCGATGCCGGGATCACCGTGCACTACGTGCAGAACGTCACCGACGTGGACGACCCGTTGCTCGAGCGTGCCGAGAAGAACCAGGAGAGCTGGCGAGATCTGGCCGACCGCGAGATCGCCCGGTTCCGCGACGACATGGCCGCACTGCGCATCCTGCCGCCCGACGACTACGTCGGTGTGGTCGAGGCCCTGGACCTGGTCGTCGAGCTGGTCCTGCAGCTGCGCAGCACCGGGGCGGCCTACCAGGTGGACGGGGACTGGTACTACGACGTCCATGCCGACCCGCAGTTCGGTCTGCTCTGCAAGCTCTCCGACCGCGAGATGCTCGAGCTCTTCGGTGAGCGTGGTGGCGACCCCGACCGCGCCGGCAAGCGTCACCCGTTGGACTGTCTGCTCTGGCGTGCCGAGCGTCCGGGTGAGCCGGCGTGGAACTCCGCCCTCGGGAGGGGGAGGCCAGGCTGGCACGTCGAGTGCAGCGCGATCGCCCTGAGCCATCTGGGAGAGCACTTCGACGTGCAGGGTGGCGGAAGCGACCTGATCTTCCCGCACCACGAGATGAGTGCCGGTGAGGCCCAGGCCGCCTTCCCGGGGTTGTTGTTCGCGCAGTGCTACGTGCACACGGGGATGGTGGCCTACCAGGGCGAGAAGATGTCGAAGTCGTTGGGCAACCTGGTCTTCGTCTCCCGGCTGCGGGAGCAGGGTGTGGACCCGACCCTGATCCGGCTGGCGCTGCTGGCCCATCACTACCGCTCCGACTGGGAGTGGACCGACGGGGACCTGGCCCAGGCCGAGAAGCGGCTGGACTCGTGGCGCTCCCAGCTCGACCGGACCTCGGTCGAGCAGGCGAGCCGACTGGTGAGCGGGGTGCGGGGGGCGCTCGCAGGAGACCTGCACACCCCGCGAGCGCTGGCGCTGCTCGACCAGTGGGCCGACGGCGCGGACCCCGGCGACGGCTCCGGCGCGGACACCGTGCGTGCCCTGGTGGACGCCCGGCTGGGGATCCTGCTCTGAGCTCTGGGTGGAGATGGGGCGGCCGTCAGCCGTCGGGGTCCTGTCGCCGCTTGAGGTAGCGCTCGAACTCCCGGGCGATCGCCTCGCCGCTGGCCTCGGGAAGCTCGGCGGTGTCCCGGTCCTCCTCCAAGGCGCGGACGTAGTCGCCGATCTCCTCGTCCTCGTCGGCGAGCTCGGAGACGCCCCGTTCCCAGGCCCGCGCCTCCTCAGGCAGGTCCCCGAGGGGGACCGAGAGCTCCAGGAAGTCCTCGACCAGTCCGAGCAGGGCCAGGGTCGCCTTGGGACAAGGGGGGTGGGCGACGTAGTGGGGGACCGAGGCCCAGAACGAGACCGAGGGCATGTCCACCCGCACGCACGCGTCCTGGAAGACACCGACGATGCCCGTGGGGCCCTCGTACCTGGAGTCCTCCAGGCCCAGTCGGTCCTGGAGGTCGGGCTCGGTCGCACCGCCGTTGACCGGGATGGGGCGGGTGTGGGGGGTGTCGGCCAGGAGGGCGCCGAGGGTGATCACGCTGCTCACCCCGAGGTCGTCACCGGCCGCGAGCAGCTCGGCGCAGAACTGCCGCCACCGCATGTTGGGCTCGATGCCACGCAGCAGGACCACGTCGCGCAGCGAGCCCGGCGGGGAGGCGACCGACAGCTGCGTCGAGGGCCAGGTAATCCGACGCATCCCGTGCTCGTCATGACCGACCATGGGGCGGTTCACCTGGAAGTCGTAGAAGTCCTCGGGGTCGATCGCGGCCACCAAGTGGCTGTCCCAGACCGAGAGCAGGTGGTCCACGACACCCGATGCGGCGTCAGCAGCGTCGTTCCACCCCTCGAAGGCCGCGATCATGATCGGGTCGCGCAGTGGGGGAGTCGGTTCGATCTCGATCACTCGCTCACCTTATGTCGGGTGGACGCCGGGTCCCCGCAGCCGCTGCGGTGTCGGCCGCCTGGTTGCCCCTTGCACCTCGTCACCATGCGGGCGAGCCGCAGACACTCGCTGCTTGGTCACTACAGTGGGGGACCGCCCATCGATTTCGGAGGTAGCCGTGAGCGCGCCCACGCCAGCACCGGGACAGTCCCGGCCCCAGGACGACCGCAGCGCGGAGCTGCGCGCCCTGATGTCGGAGCGCGTGCTCGTCCTCGACGGCGCGATGGGCACGCTGATCCAGCGCCATGAGCTCGAGGAGAGCGACTACCGCGCAGAGCAGCTGGCCGACTGGGGACAGGACCTCAAGGGCAACGCCGACGTCCTGTCACTGACCCAGCCGCAGCTGATCCGCGACGTCCACCGTGCCTATCTCGAGGCCGGGGCCGATGTCGTGGGGACCAACACCTTCAGCGCTCAGGTGATCTCGCAGGCCGACTACGGCCTGCAGGAGCTGGTGCGGGAGATGAACCTCGCCTCGGCGAGGCTGGCGCGCGAGGCCTGCGACGAGATGACCGCCCAGACCCCTGATCGGCCCCGGTTCGCGGCGGGGTCTCTCGGCCCCACCAACCGGACCGCGTCGATCTCACCGGACGTCAACGACCCCGGGCACCGCAACACCGGGTTCGAGGAGCTCGCGGCCGCCTACCACGAGCAGGCTGCGGCGCTGGTCGACGGCGGCGTGGACCTGCTGATCGTCGAGACGATCTTCGACACCCTGAACGCGAAGGCCGCGATCTTCGCGCTCGAGACGTTGTTCGAGGAGCGGGGTCGCCGGTGGCCGGTGATCATCTCCGGCACCATCACCGATGCCTCCGGTCGCACCCTGTCGGGGCAGACCACGGAGGCGTTCTGGCACTCGGTGCGCCATGCCCGACCCCTGGCGGTCGGACTGAACTGTGCCCTGGGCGCGGAGGAGCTGCGGCCCTATCTCGCCGAGCTCTCCCGCGTGGCGGACTGCCCGGTCTCGGCCTACCCGAACGCGGGGCTGCCGAACGAGTTCGGGGAGTACGACCAGACGCCCGACCAGATGGCCTCCGTCCTCGGCGAGTTCGCCGACTCCGGCTTGGTGAACCTGATGGGCGGGTGCTGCGGCACCACCCCCGAGCACGTGAAGGCCATCGCTGCGTCAGTGGAGGGTGCCGCGCCGCGGGTCATCCCGGACATCGCGCCGGCCACTCGACTGTCCGGCCTGGAGCCGCTCGCCATCGACGGGGACTCGCTGTTCGTCAACGTCGGTGAGCGCACCAACATCACCGGCTCCGCCCGGTTCCGCAACCTGATCAAGTCCGAGGACTACCCCACCGCGCTCCAAGTCGCCCGGCAGCAGGTCGAGGCCGGGGCGCAGCTGATCGACGTCAACATGGACGAGGGGATGATCGACGGTGTCGCTGCCATGGACCGCTTCACCAAGCTGATCGCCTCCGAGCCCGACATCAGCCGGGTGCCCGTGATGGTGGACAGCTCGAAGTGGGAGGTCATCGAGACCGGGCTGCGCACCATCCAGGGCAAGTGCATCGTCAACTCGATCTCCCTCAAGGAGGGCGAGGACAGCTTCCTGGAGCAGGCCCGCCTGTGCCGCAAGTACGGCGCGGCCGCCGTCGTCATGGCCTTCGACGAGGACGGCCAGGCCGACACCTTGCAGCGGCGCAAGGACATCTGCCGACGTGCCTACGACCTGCTGATCGACGAGGTCGGCTTCGACGGGAACGACATCGTCTTCGACCCCAACGTCTTCGCCGTGGCCACGGGCATCGAGGAGCACGCGTCGTACGGACTGGACTTCATCGAGGCAACCCGGTGGATCAAGCAGAACCTGCCCGGCGCGCTGGTCTCCGGCGGGATCAGCAACGTCTCGTTCTCCTTCCGTGGCAACAACGCGGTCCGCGAAGCCATCCACGCAGTGTTCCTCTTCCATGCCATCGAGGCCGGCCTCGACATGGGGATCGTCAATGCCGGACAGCTCGGGGTGTACGACGAGATCGACCCCGAGCTCCGGGAGCGCATCGAGGACGTCATCCTCAACCGTCGTGACGACGCCGCCGACCGCCTCCTGGAGGTTGCCGAGCGGTACCGCTCCGACGATGTGGAGCGCGAGGAGGCGGCTCAGGAGTGGCGGTCCTGGGAGGTGTCGCGGCGGATCGAGCATGCCCTGGTGAAGGGGATCGACGACTTCGTCCAGGACGACACCGAAGAGCTCCGGGCCGAGATCGAGCAGCGCGGGGGCCGCCCTCTCGAGGTCATCGAGGGCCCGCTCATGGACGGCATGGACGTCGTGGGTGACCTCTTCGGGGCGGGCAAGATGTTCCTGCCCCAGGTGGTGAAGTCCGCGCGGGTGATGAAGAAGGCGGTCGCCTACCTGATTCCCTTCATCGAGGCGGAGAAGGCTGCTGCGGGGACGACGGGCACCAAGGACACCAAGGGCACCGTGGTGATGGCGACCGTGAAGGGCGACGTCCACGACATCGGCAAGAACATCGTCGGGGTCGTCCTGCAGTGCAACAACTTCGAGGTCATCGACCTCGGGGTGATGGTGCCTGCGCAGAAGATCCTGGACACCGCGCGCGAGGTCGATGCCGACATCATCGGGCTCTCGGGCCTGATCACGCCCTCGCTGGAGGAGATGGTCAACGTCGCCTCGGAGATGCAGCGCCAGGACGTCGAGCTGCCCCTGCTGATCGGCGGGGCGACCACCAGTCGCGCGCACACCGCGGTCAAGGTCGACCCGCGGTACGACGGACCGGTGGTCTGGGTCAAGGACGCCTCACGCTCGGTGGGAGTCGCCTCGGCCCTGCTGTCGGAGAAGCGCAAGGAGGCGCTCCTCAACGATGTCCGCGAGGACTTCGAGGGTCTGCGCAGCCGCCATGCCGCCAAGCGTGACCGGCCACTGGTGCCGCTCACCGCTGCCCGCGAGAACCGCTCCCCGGTGGCGTGGGAGGGCTATCGACCACCGGCTCCGGTCGGGCTGGAGGACGAGGGCGCAGCGCCGGTCCGGCACGAGGTCACGTTCTCCGTCTCGCAGCTGCGTGACTACATCGACTGGACGCCGTTCTTCAACGCGTGGGAGATGAAGGGGGCCTACCCCGACATCCTCGATGACGCCGCGATGGGTGAGACGGCTCGCAAGCTGTTCGACGAGGCCCAGGAGATGCTCGATCGCGTCGAGCGCGAGGGGTGGCTGGAGATCCGCGCCGTGTGCGGCTTCTGGCCCGCAGCAGGCGTCGGCGACGACATCGAGCTGTACTCGAACGGGTCCCGTGCCGAGCCACTGGCGGTCCTTCACCAGCTGCGTCAGCAGGGCAAGCACCGTGAGGGCGTCGCCAACCGCTGCCTGGCCGACTTCGTCGCACCTCGTGAGTCCGGTCTCGCCGACTTCGTGGGCGGGTTCGCGGTGACGGCGGGACTCGGAGCCCAGGAGCGGGTCACCGAGCTCAAGGCCGCGAACGACGACTACAACGCGATCCTGCTGGAGTCGATCGCCGACCGGCTGGCGGAGGCCTGTGCCGAGCGGCTGCACGAGCAGGTGCGCACCACGCTGTGGGGGTATGCGCCGGAGGAGAAGCTCGACAACCGCGGCCTGCTCAAGGAGCAGTACGACGGCATCCGGCCGGCGCCGGGCTATCCCGCCTGCCCCGACCACACCGAGAAGGAGACCCTGTGGCGCTTGCTCGAGGTCGAGCAGAGCGCCGGCATCGAGCTCACCGAGAGCATGGCGATGTGGCCGGGGGCATCGGTCAGCGGGTGGTACTTCTCCCACCCCGACTCGCAGTACTTCGTGGTCGGACGGTTGGGACCCGACCAGGTCGCCGACTACGCCGGGCGCAAGGGGTGGGATCTCGCCACCGCGCACCGCTGGCTCGCGCCCAACCTCGGCTACGAGCCCGACGAGTGATGGCGGCGTCCCCGACCCTGCCCGCCGCAGTGCTGTGGGACTTCGACGGGACCCTGGTGGACACCGAGCCGTTCTGGTTCGAGGCCGAGGGTGACCTGGTGCGTGCCCACGGTGGAAGCTGGGGGCAGGCCGAGGCCGAGGCGCTGGTCGGAAGCAACCTGCCCGACAGCGCCCGCGTGCTCCGTGAGGCCGGCGTCCCCCTGAGCGTGGAGGAGGTCCTGGACCAGCTGCTGACCTCGGTGGGGGCCAGGCTGGCGCATCGGATCCCCTGGCGTGAGGGCGCCCGCGAGCTGCTGATGACGTTGCGGGCCGAGGAGGTGCCCTGTGCCCTGGTGACTGCGTCGTACTCAGCCGTCGTGCAGCCGGTGCTCGACGCCCTGCCGGCAGACACCTTCGCAACCGTGGTGACGGGGGAGGGGGTCGCACACGGCAAGCCGCACCCGGAGCCCTACCTGCTGGCTGCCGAGCGGCTGGGGATCCCGATCGCGCAGTGTGTGGCGATCGAGGACTCCGAGAACGGCGCACGCTCGGCCGAGGCGGCTGGGGCGCGGGTGGTCGTGGTGGAGAACCACGTCGCGGTGCCGAGGACCGGGGAACGGGTCCATCTGGACACCGTGGCCGCGGTCTGGCCCTGGATCACGGGTCGCAGTTGAGGTGCAGGCGCGAAATCGTTGCGAATTCGCGACCATCTCCGCCCGCCGTGACAGTGGTCATCGGGCCTGAGGTGGCGTTAGGTTGCCCGACGGGGCGGCAACCGTCGGCCCCGGTCGGGCAACTCCAACTGAAGAGGTAACTCAGTGAAGCGCACGAGGGGAATCCTTGCTGCTGCCTCCATCGGCGTCCTGATGACGTCGATGGCCGCGTGCGGCAGTGACAGTGGCAGTGACAGCGGCAGTGACAGTGGCTCAGGCGGCGAGGCGTGGACGCTCGGAACAACCGAGTCCATCACCGCCATGGACCCGGCCGGTTCCTACGACTTCGGGTCCTGGAACATGCAGTACGCGATCTTCCAGCAGCTGATGCAGGTGCCCGCGGGCGAGTCGGAGCCGGTCGGCAGCGCGGCGGAGTCGTGCGACTACGACGACCCGACCACGGTGACCTGCAAGCTGCGCTCCGGCCTGACGTTCTCCAACGGCCACGACCTGACCTCGTCGGACGTGAAGTTCTCCCTCGAGCGCAACATCAACATCGCCGACCCGAACGGCTCCGCGGTGCTGCTCTACCAGCTCATGGACAAGGACAGCAAGTTCCGCCCGGACTCGATCGAGACGCCGGACGACACCACGGTCACGTTCAACCTCAACACTCCCGACACGACGTTCGTGAAGCTGCTCTCGACGGCCACGACGTCCATCGTCGACGAGGAGGAGTTCCCCGCCGACGACCTCATGGCCGACGACCAGGTGGTCGGTTCCGGTCCGCTCAAGCTCAGCCAGTACAAGGAGGGCGAGCAGGTCGTCCTCGAGGCCAACGAGAGCTACGACGGCGACAACCCGGCGCAGGCGCCGCAGATCTTCGTGCAGTACTTCAAGGACTCGGCTCCGCTGAAGGAGGCGATCGGCAGCGGTCAGCTCGACGTGGCGTGGCGCACGCTGAGCCCGACCGACATCAACGACCTGAAGGGCAGCGACAACGTCGATGTCATCGAGGGTGAGGGCTCGGAGTTCCGCTACTGGGTCTGGCAGCTGGGAACCGATGTCGGCAAGCAGCTCGCCGTCCGGCAGGCGGTGGCCCAGCTCATCGACCGTGACTCGATCGCACAGAACGCCTATGACGGCACCGTCGCCCCGGCGTACTCGATCGTGCCTCCGGGCTTCAGTGGCCAGAAGGACTCGTTCCAGGAGAAGTACAGCGAGCCGGACGTCGGCGCTGCCAAGAAGATCCTCGACGAGGCCGGCGTCAAGACCCCGGTGAAGCTCACCCTGGGCTACACCCCGACGCACTACGGGCCCAACGCGGTCGACGAGGCCACCGAGCTGTCAAGGACGCTCGAGGACAGCGGTCTCTTCGAGCCCTCGATCAAGCAGGCGGAGTGGGAGCAGTACCAGACCCTCTACAAGAAGAACGCCTACGACCTCTTCATCCTGGGCTGGTACCCCGACATCCTGGACGCCGACAACTACCTGACGCCGTTCATCCGCGATGGCGGGTTCTACGCCAACAACTACAGCAACGCGAAGGTCAACAAGCTGCTCGCCGACGAGCTCGCTGAGACCGACACCGAGGCACGCAACGAGATCATCGGCCAGCTGCAGGACATCGTGGCCGAGGACGTGCCGCTCGTCCCCTCGTGGTTCGGCAAGAACGTTGCGGTCGCGACCCCGCAGATGCAGGGTGTCGAGGAGACGCTCGACCCGACCTACATCTTCCGGCTGTGGGAGATCAGCAAGTCGTCCTGACGTGTTGACCTGACGCTCGGAAGGGCTCGGCCGCAGCCGGGCCCTTCCGGGCGTGCACCCCTGATGCACTCGGGAACGGAGACAACCGATGGCCGTCGCCGGTGGCTCGTTGCCGCGCTACGTCCTGCAGCGCCTGCTGCTGATGATCCCGATGCTGTGGCTGGTGATGTCGCTCGTCTTCCTGCTGCTGCGGGTTGCACCGGGCGACCCGGTGAGCGCGGCTGTCGGCGGTCGGTTGGCCGAGGACGAGCTGGACAGACGCCGCGAGCAGATGGGGCTCGACGAGCCGCTGTACGCGCAGTACCTGACCTACCTGGGCCAGGTCGCCAGGTTCAACTTCGGCAACGCCCTCACCGACAACCGGCCGGTGACCGAGATCATCGTCGACAACGGTGGCGCCACGCTCACCCTGACCGTCGGCGCCTTCATCTTTGCCCTACTCGTGGGCATCCCGCTCGGCCTGATGGCGGGCCGGCGTCGTGACTCCGGCAGCGACATCGCCATTCGCATCTTCGGCATCATCACCTACGCGACGCCGATCTTCGTCAGCGGACTGGTCGTCGTGCTCCTGGTGGCGGGCACCGGCTGGCCGACCTACGACATCGCCTCGCCGATGACGAAGTTCAACGTGCCGACGGTGACCCACATCCTCTTGGTGGACGCGATCATCTCCGGCGACGGCGGTGCGGTCTGGGACGTGGTGCAGCACCACATCCTGCCCTGCGTCGTGCTCGGGCTCTTCATCAGCGGCGTGTTCATCCGACTGGTCCGCGTCAACCTGCTGCAGACGCTGCAGGATGACTACGTCGAAGCCGCTCGCGCGAGAGGCATTTCCGAGAAGTACGTGATCCGTCGGCATGCGTTCCGCAACGCGCTGGTCCCCGTGATCACCGTGCTCGGGCTCCAGGTGGCGCTCACCATGTCCGGCGCGGTGCTGACCGAGAGCACCTTCAACTGGCCGGGTCTCGGCAGCGAGCTGCTCGACTACCTGATCGGCCGTGACTACGCAGCGGTGCAGGGGCTGGTGATGTTCTTCGCGCTGATCGTGGTGGTGGTCAGCGTGCTCGTCGACATCATCAACGCGATCGTGGACCCACGGGTGAGGTACTGATGAGGAACTTGTGGCGCCGCGCCATCAAGCCCTTCCGGGCGACGACCGGCACCGCGCGCTGGCTGCTGCTCACGGGGCTCGTGATCACTCTGGTCTTCGTGGTGCTGGCCGTCTTCGCGCCCTGGCTGGCACCGACCGGGTTCGCCCAGGCCACGGTTGACGGTCAGCGCCTGCCCAAGTTGGCGCCCCCGTCCTCGGACTACTGGTTCGGCACCAACGACCAGTTCTACGAGGTGCTCTCCCGGGTGATCTGGGGAGCAAGGACCGCCCTCACGGTCGTCCTCATGTCCGTGCTGCTCTCCGTGGTCGCCGGCGTGGTCCTGGGCGTGGTCTCCGGCTTCGTCGGGGGCTGGACCGACCGGATCCTGGTGTTCATCACCGATGCGATGTACGCGATCCCGTCGCTGCTGCTCGCGATCGTCTTCAGCTTCCTGCTCAGCGAACGCCTCGGGGGCGGCCAGCTGTCCGCCGCGTTGTCGCTCACGGTGATCTACATCCCGCAGTACTTCCGTGTCGTCCGCAACACCACCGTGTCGGCCCGGGAGGCGACCTACGTCGAGGCTGCGCGAGCCATGGGCGCCCCGAACCGGACCATCATGGGCCGCTACCTCTTCGGCAACGTGATCGGCTCGGTCCCCGTGATCGGCACCTTGAACGCCGCCGACGCGCTGGGGACCCTGGCGGCCCTCGGCTTCCTCGGCTTCGGCATCCAGCCGACAGAGGCTGCCGAGTGGGGCTACGACCTCGATCGTGCGCTCGACGACGCGGCCGCGGGCATCTGGTGGACGACGGTCTTCCCGGGCGGGGCCATCGTGTTGATGATCGTCGGGCTGACCCTGATCGGTGAAGGGCTCAACGAGACCGTCAATCCGGTGCTGCGCCGTCGCCGACTGCGCAAGGTCGTGATGCCCGCCCTGGGCGAGCCGGAGGGGCCGAGCCGATGAGCGACAGTGCGAACCGACCCGTGGTCGACGCCCGTGACGTCCGGATCTGGTACGGCACGGAGCGCGGACCGGTGCGCGCCGTGGACGGAGTGTCGTTCCAGGTGCGCAAGGGTGAGGTGCTCGGGCTCGTCGGGGAGTCGGGCTGCGGCAAGTCGACCCTGGGACGCGGGCTGCTCGGGCTCCTGCCTGAGGGAGCCGTGATGGACGGCCACCTCACCGTCAACGGCGAGGACCTGACCGAGCTGGAGCCCAAGGAGCTGCACCGACGCCGGGGCGCCGAGCTCGGGATGATCTTCCAGGAGCCGCTGACGAGGCTCAATCCGCTGATGCGGATCAACGAGCACTTCCTGGAGACGCTGCGGGCCCACGAGCCCGGGCTGTCCAAGGAGGAAATGCAGCAACGCTCCCTCGACGTGCTCCGTCGCATGGGCATCCCGCCGACACGGTGGCAGTCCTACCCCCACGAGTTCTCCGGCGGCATGCGGCAACGGCTGATGATCGCGTTGGCGCTGGTGCTCCGGCCCACCTTCGTCGTGGCCGACGAGCCGACCACGGCACTGGACGTGCTCGTCGAGGCACAGATCATCCGGATCCTCCACGACCTGCGCCGTGACTTCGACACGTCGTTGCTGCTCATCACCCACAACCTCGGGATCATCGCCGAGGCCTGCGACCGGGTGGCCGTGATGTACGCCGGCAAGCTCGTCGAGATCGGGGACGCGCGCACGGTCTTCGGTGACCCGCAGCATCCCTACACGCGGGAGCTGCTGCGCTCCACGATCTCCCTGTCCACGACGGGACTCCACTACATCCCGGGGGCACCGCCCGACCTGGTGGATCCGCCCAGCGGGTGCTCCTTCCACCCGCGCTGTCCCGAGGGCATGGAGATCTGCGTCCGCCGCGACCCGCCCCCGGAGGACCTGCCGACCGGCCAGCGGGTGCGCTGCTGGGCAGCCATGCAGCGGAAGGGGCTGATCGACCTGGAGGCCGAGGAGTCCCGCCCGCTCGAGCACGAGGAGCTGTCCGTTGCCGACGAAGCCTGAGAATCCCGTCACCGCGGCCCGGACGGCGCAGCCGGCGTCGCCGCTCCTCGAGATCGACGACCTCGAGGTGCACTACCAGCTGCGAGGCGGTGCGCTGGCGCGCCTGTTCGGTCGCGACACCGGCACGGTGAAGGCCGTGGACGGCGTCTCGCTGACTCTCGACCGGGGGGAGGTGCTGGGGCTGGTGGGAGAGTCCGGCAGCGGGAAGACCACCCTGGGGCGGGCGTTGCTCGGCCTGGTCGACGCCACAGCCGGCAACATCCGCTACCACCGGGGCCACGAGGACGGGCGCCCGGACGACATCGTGGACGTCACCCGCAGCTCCGGTCGCGAGCTTCGGCAGCTGCGCACCGACCTGCAGATGGTCTTCCAGGATCCAAGCGCTGCCCTCAACCCGTCGATGGACATCGAGACCGCGGTGGGTCACCCGCTGAAGATCCACGGCATCGCCAAGGGCGAGGAGCTTCACCGGCGCGTGGTGGCAGCCGTGGAGCGGGTGGGGCTGGCCCCCGCTGACCAGTTCCTGAGCAAGTACCCGTCCGACCTGTCAGGAGGCCAGAAGCAGCGGGCAGTGATGGCGCGCTCGACCATCCTCGAGCCGCAGCTGCTGGTGGCCGACGAGCCGATCTCCATGCTCGACATGAGCGTGCGCGCCAAGATCCTGGAGCTGATGCTGGAGCTCAAGGACGACCTGGGGCTCACCTACGTCTACATCACCCATGACTTGGCCACCGCGAAGTTCTTCTGCGACCGGGTGGCGATCATGTACCTGGGCCGCATCGTCGAGATCGGCCCCACCGAGGAGATCTTCGCCGACCCCAAGCACCCTTACACCAAGGCGCTGATGAAGGCGATCCCCGAGCCCGACCCGACGCGCAGCCTGCCCCGCGACCTGCCCCGGGGCGAGATCCCGGACGCCGCGGCACCACCGCTCGGCTGCGCGTTCCACCCCCGATGCCCGGAGGCGGTCGAGCAGTGTGGCTGGGAGTCGCGCGATCTGCGGACCCTGCTCGAGGACCACTGGTTGCAGCACGAGCCGGAGGTCTACGAGCGCGAGCGCGGCCTCATGGGCGAGATCGAGAAGCTCGACGAGCCGGCGAAGGTCGTGACGATCAGCAACGGCTCGGACGCGGCCGAGGTGCGAGAGGTGTTGCAACGCATCCGCCAGGAAGACCCCGACGAGCCGTTCTGGCGAGGGGTCGGCTCGATCGAGGTCGCACGGGACGGGGTGCGCATCGAGTTCCTCGAGGGGGAGGACCCGGCTCTGCGTCCCGCGGGCGGGGTCGACGTCGCCTGCGTGCTGTACGCGGACAGGCCGTCCCGCGGGCGCGAGGTCTGAGCCCCTGGTCTGACCGGCTCAGTCGACGTCCTCGGGCGACATGCCGGGGTCGAGGATCTGGGCACTGCTGATCTCCGGCAGGGGCGGCGGCGTCCCACCGAACTCCGGGCACAGCGCCTGGTACGAGCACCAGCTGCACAGCGCGCTGCGCCGGGGCCGCCAGTCGCCCTGCTCGGCGGCGCGTGAGATCGCGGCCCACAACGCCTCGAGCTTGCGCTCCACTGCCCGCAGGTCGGCCTCGTCCGGGCGGTAGCGCAGCACCTCGCCGCTGCCGAGATAGATCAGCTGCAGCAGCGTGGGGACCTCGCCACGAAGCCGCCACAGCACCAGGGCGTAGAACTTCATCTGGAACAAGGCCTTGGCCTCGAAGGTCTCACCGGGCGCCCTCCCGGTCTTGTAGTCCACAACTCGGACCTCGCCGGTGGGCGCCACGTCCAGCCGGTCCACGAAGCCGCGCAGCAGCAGCCGACTATCGAGCACGGTCTCGACGTACATCTCACGTTCGGTCGGCTCGAGCCGGCTCGGGTCCTCCAGGGTGAAGTAGCGCCGCACGCTCTCGCGGCACGACCTGAGCCAGTCGACCAGCTCGTCGCCTCCTTCGCCGTCGAACATCTCGGCGAGGGCCGGCTCCTCGGCCAGCACCTGCTCCCAGGCGGGCACCACCATCTGCTGGGCCTGCTCCGGTGTGCGCTGCTCGGCAGGGAGGTCGAACAGATCCTCCAGCACCTTGTGAACCAGGGTGCCCCGAGCGGCCGCCGGGGACGACTCCTCCGGAAGTCGGTCGATCGTGCGGAAGCGGTAGAGCAGCGGGCACGTCATGAAGTCACCGGCCCGGCTGGGGGACAGTGAGCCCACGACCTCGACCCCGTCGACCTCACGGGCGTCCGGACCGCGTGGCTGCCGGCGGCTCGGCCGCGGCGGCACCAGCTGGGCGGACTGGGTCTCGGGTGCGTCGAGATCGGACATCGCTGTCATACCCATGACACTAGGCGCGGGCGCCGACAGTTGCTGCACGACCACGCCGTCGCCGTCCGGTGACCCGGCGCCGAGCCGTCGACGACCGGTGGTCGCGGCGTGGGGACGGGGCGACCCCTTCGGTACGGTGGTGGGGTGAGCGATCATGGACTCGGAGCCCCCGCGAGCCGCGAGGACCGCGACGCGATCCGCATCGGGTCGATCGGCGGCGTGGACGTCCTGGTGCGCTGGTCGTGGTTCCTCATGGCGCTGCTGATCGCGGTCCTGCTGATGCCGGCGGTGGAGGACGTGGCCCCCCAGCTCGACGGCCCGCTCAACCTGGTCGCGGGCGGATCGTTCGCGGTGCTGCTGGCGCTGTCGCTGTTGCTGCACGAGCTCTCCCACGCCTGGATGTCGCAGCACTTCGGCATCAAGGTCCGCTCCATCACCTTGCACTTCATCGGTGGGGTGACCGCCATCGACGGCGAGCCCGCCACGCCGCGCCAGGAGTTCGCGATCTCGGCGATCGGCCCGGTGACTTCTCTCGGGGTCGGTGGCGCGGCGTACGCCCTGCTCCAGATCACTCCCGAGGGCCTGCTCTCCTTCGTTGTCGGGCTGCTGGCGTGGGCCAACCTCGTGGTCGGCGCGCTCAACCTCGTGCCCGGGATGCCGCTCGACGGCGGCCGGGTCCTGCGGGCCGCGGTGTGGAAGCTGACCGGCAGCCCGCATCAGGGGCTGCTGGTCTCGGGCTGGGCGGGCCGCGGCGTCGCGCTGCTGGCCCTGATGATCCCCGCGTTCCTGCGCGGCATCGGTCAGCCGGTCGACGTCTTCGACTACGTGATCGCCGGGGTCATCGCCTGGTTCCTGTGGAGCGCCGCGTCCGGGGCCATCCTGAGCGCCAAGATCCGCTCCCGGCTGCCGCGGCTGCAGGCCAGGGCGCTGGCGCGTCGGGTGCTCACCGTCCAGGCCGAGCTCCCGCTGTCCGTGGCGGTCCAACAGGCCCGCGATGCCCAGGCCGGCGCCATCGTGTCGGTGGACGAGGCGGGGCGGCCCGTCGGACTGGTCAGTGAGGACGCGGTTCGGGCCACGCCGTCCGAGCGCCACCCGTGGGTGTCCGTGGGCGCAGTGACCCGGACGCTGTCCCCCGACCTCTCCCTGCCCGCCGACGTCTCCGGCGAAGCACTGGTGCGCGCGATGGCTCACAGCCCGGCGTCGGAGTACCTCCTGCTGGAGTCCGACGGCAGCGTCTACGGGGTGCTGGTCACCGCCGACGTCGATGCCGCCTTCAGCGCCACCGCCTAGACCCGGGGGGTGGCACGCCCATGCCCCCTGGGAAACTGGCCGTCCCGACGCAGGTTTCGCAGGGGACGTCCGGGACCTCAGGGGCTACTTGTCGACGGGAGCGGGCTGATGGCGCCAGTGCCTCGGGAGCCGCAGGGCGGGACTCACGCAGACCAGCGGCCGCTGCGGCCGGGGGAGTGGGTGCGCCTGACGGACCGCAAGGGCCGACGGCACAACCTCGCGCTGGAAGCCGGCAAGCGGTTCTTCACCAGCAAGGGACACATCGACCATGACGACCTGATCGGCCGCGACGAGGGCTTCACGATCAGCTCCTCGCTGGGCGCCGACTACCTGGTGTTCCGCCCGCTGCTGAGCGACTTCGTGGTCTCGATGCCCCGTGGGGCGGCGGTGGTCTATCCCAAGGACGCCGCCCAGATCGTGGCGCTCGCGGACATCTTCCCCGGCGCCCGGGTGGTCGAGGCCGGCGCCGGATCCGGCGCTCTGACCTGCTACCTGCTGCGCGCGGTGGGTGAGACCGGCACGGTGGCCTCCTACGAGCGCCGCGACGACTTCGCCGACGTCGCACGCCGAAACGTGACCGAGTGGTTCGGGCAGGAGCCGGCCAACTGGTCCCTGAGCGTCGGCGATCTGGCGGTCGCGCTGGCCGAGCAGCTCGAGCAGGACCCCCGGCCCCGGGCTGACCGCGTGATCCTCGACATGCTCGCACCCTGGGACTGCGTGGCCGTGGCGTCGCGGACCCTGGTGGCAGGCGGGCTGCTCTGCGCCTACGTCGCGACCACGACCCAGCTGAGCCGGGTCGTGGAGACGCTGCGGGTCCACGGGGGGTTCACCGAGCCCGAGTCGTGGGAGACCCTGGTGCGCGACTGGCACGTCGAGGGGCTGGCCGTGCGCCCGGGCCACAAGATGATCGGTCACACCGGCTTCCTGGTCACTGCCCGGCGCCTGGCGCTGGGGGAACGCACACCCCTGCGCAAGCGCCGCCCGGCTCCCGGGGCGTACGGCGAGGACTACCTCGGTCCGCGGCCCCGTGACGTGCCGGCCCCTCCCGGCGGGTCCGACCGCGAGGGGTGGGCGCAGGAGCGCACCTGAACCCGGGCGGGGACGCCAGGGCTACCCGCGGGTAAGCAGTTTCGGCGAGCTTTCGGCCTCGCCGCGCACGGCGCGGGCGTTGGGCGGTCCTACAGCGGCGCAGTAAGTTGGGCAGTAGGTTGACAACCAGATCGGCCGACGAGCTCAGCCGACAGGTCAGCAGCACAGCGCCCGACAACGTGCTCGGAGGTGAGCCGCATGTCGATGTCAGGTCACAGCTCCGGTGGAGCTTCGCGCCCGCCGGAGGACTGGCAGTCACAGGTCGCCTTTCTCGAACGTGAGGTCGCCAACCTGCGACGCCGTCTGGCCGACGCACCCGGCTCCGCGCGCGCTCTGGAGCAGCACCTCGCCGAGACCCAGCAGTCACTGGCCGCGGTCACTGCGCAGAACGAGCGTCTGGCCCAGACCCTGCGTGAGGCCCGCGAGCAGATCCTCACGCTCAAGGAGGAGGTCGACCGCCTCGCCCAGCCCCCGTCGGGCTACGGAGTATTCCTCCAGGCCAACGACGACGAGACCGTCGACATCTTCACCGGCGGCCGCAAGCTGCGGGTGAGCCTCAGCCCCAACGTCGAGGTCGACGACCTCCGCAAGGGCCAGGAGGTGATGCTCAACGAGGCGCTCAACGTGGTCGCCGCCCTCGCCTTCGAGACGGTGGGGGAGACCGTGATGCTCAAGGAGCTGTTGGCCGACGGCGAGCGCGCCCTGTGCATCGCCAACGCCGACGAGGAGCGGGTGGTCCGGCTCGCGGCGCCGCTGCTCGAACACCCGTTGCGTGCCGGAGACCTGTTGTTGCACGACCCCCGGTCGGGCTACGTCTACGAGCGGATCCCCAAGAGCGAGGTCGAGGAGCTGGTCCTCGAAGAGGTGCCGGACATCGCCTACGAGAGCATCGGCGGCCTGCGCAACCAGATCGACCAGATCCGCGACGCCGTGGAGCTTCCCTACCTGCACCCCGACCTCTTCCTGGAGCACCAGCTCAAGCCGCCCAAGGGCGTGCTGCTCTACGGCCCTCCGGGATGCGGCAAGACACTGATCGCGAAGGCCGTGGCGAACTCACTGGCGAAGAAGGTGGCCGCGCGCACCGGCCAGGAAGGCAAGTCCTACTTCCTCAACATCAAGGGTCCCGAGCTGCTCAACAAGTATGTCGGGGAGACCGAGCGGCACATCCGGCTCGTCTTCCAGCGTGCTCGGGAGAAGGCGAGCCACGGCACGCCGGTGATCGTGTTCTTCGACGAGATGGACTCGTTGTTCCGCACCCGTGGCTCGGGGGTGTCCTCCGACGTGGAGAACACCATCGTGCCGCAGCTGCTCAGTGAGATCGACGGCGTGGAGACGTTGGAGAACGTCCTGGTCATCGGTGCCTCCAACCGCGAGGACATGATCGACCCCGCGATCCTGCGGCCGGGCCGGCTCGACGTGAAGATCAAGATCGAGCGGCCTGACGCCGAGGCCGCGCGCGACATCTTCAGCAAGTACCTCGTCGCCGCGCTTCCCCTGCACGCGGACGACCTCTCGGAGTTCAGCGAGGACGCGGAGGCCACTGCCGCCGGGATGATCCGGGCGACCGTGGAGCGCATGTACACCGAGACCGAGGAGAACCGCTTCCTGGAGGTGACCTACGCCAACGGGGACAAGGAGGTCCTGTACTTCAAGGACTTCAACTCCGGGGCGATGATCCAGAACATCGTCGACCGCGCCAAGAAGATGGCCATCAAGGACTTCCTCGACGACGGCCAGAAGGGCATCCGTGTGCAGCACATGCTCCAGGCGTGCGTGGACGAGTTCAAGGAGAACGAGGACCTCCCCAACACCACCAACCCCGACGACTGGGCGCGGATCTCGGGCAAGAAGGGCGAGCGGATCGTCTTCATCCGCACCCTGATCACCGGCAAGGAGGGCACCGAGGCGGGGCGGTCGATCGACACGGTGGCCAACACCGGCCAGTACCTCTGAGGCAGGGCCGGCAGGTCTGAGGGGCGCCAGCGCGGGCCGGCAGGCCACTGCCCAGGGCGCGTGGTCGCTGGTGCCGTTTGGAACCGACGACCACGGGGCAGATTCAGGAACGTAGACCGCGGCGCGCGGGGACGTCGCGCCCATCCATAGCCCCCAGGGGTGTGAAAGGACGCGTCATGGTGAAAATTATCGTTGCGATCGTTGTGATTCTTGCGCTGCTCTGGCTGGTCCGTACCGTCATGGCACGCAGCAAGACGAAGGTCTGAGCCGACCCGCCACCAGAGCTGACGAAGGTCGTCGGACCGGGACCCTCCCGAGGTCCCGGTCCGACGACCTTTCCGCGTCTTCACGTCCGTCGTGTCGCCAGCCCTGCGACTCTGTTTCGTCTGCCCCCGATCAGACTCGGACGACTGCCCCACCGGCCTCCCAACCGGCGCGACTCGCGGTGTCTTACGAGTGAGACGGTTGACCAACCAGGGCATGACGCGGTTTGGCAAAAGAAACTTCCGGACCTCGCCCCGTAGGCTCTCCTCATGAGCGTTCGGCGCCTCGTGGGCATGGAGACCGAGTTCGGCATCAGTGTCGCCGGGCAGCCCCAGGCGAACCCGATGGTGACCTCCTCGCAGGTGGTCAACGCCTACGCGTCCGCCACGTTGAAGGCGCGCCGCGCCAGGTGGGACTTCGAGGAGGAGTCCCCCCTGCGTGACGCCCGGGGCTTCGACATGTCGCGGGAGGGCGCTGACCCTTCTCAGCTGACCGACGAGGACCTCGGCCTGGCCAACGTGATCCTGACCAACGGCGCACGCCTCTACGTCGATCACGCCCACCCGGAGTACTCCACCCCGGAGTGCACCAACCCGCTCGACGTGGTGCTCTGGGACAAGGCTGGGGAGCGAGTGATGCAGGACGCGAGCCGGCTGGCCAGCGCCGTCCCGAGCGCGGGGCAGATCCAGCTCTACAAGAACAACACCGACAACAAGGGGGCCTCCTACGGGACGCACGAGAACTATCTGGTGAGCCGGGGGACGCCGTTCGGCGACATCGTGCGACACCTGACGCCGTTCTTCGTCACCCGCCAGGTGTTCTGCGGCGCCGGGCGCGTGGGCAAGGGGCAGGACGGCCGCGAGGACGACTACCAGGTCTCCCAGCGTGCTGACTTCTTCGAGGTCGAGGTCGGTCTCGAGACGACCTTGAAGCGTCCGATCATCAACACCCGCGACGAGCCGCACGCGGATCCCGAGCGCTGGCGTCGGCTGCACGTGATCATCGGCGACGCGAACCTGTGCGAGGTCGCCACCTACCTCAAGGTGGGCACGACCTCGTTGGTGCTGGCGATGATCGAGGACGGTTTCATCGACGAGGACCTGAGCATCGACAACCCGGTGCGGTCCCTGCGTGCGGTGAGCCATGACCCGACCCTGCGGCAGAAGGTCACCTTGCGCAGCGGACGCTCGATCACTGCTGTCCAGCTCCAGATGGAGTACTACGCGCTGGCGCGCAAGTTCGTCGAGGACCGTCAGGGCAGTGACGCGGACGAGATGACGCTGGACGTGCTGGAGCGGTGGGAGTCGGTGCTGGACCGGCTCGAGCGCGATCCGATGTCGTGCTCACGAGAGCTCGACTGGGTTGCCAAGCTCGAGCTGCTGCAGCGCTACCGGGATCGCGACGGGCTGGACTGGTCCGATGCCAAGCTCCACCTGGTGGACCTGCAGTACGCCGACCTGCGACCCGACCGCGGGCTCTACAACAAGCTGGTCAGCATGGGCAAGATCGACAGGCTGCTCACCGACGAGGGCGTCGAGCGGTCGGTCCATGAGCCACCGGACGACACCCGGGCGTACTTCCGCGGGCGGTGCCTGGAGAAGTACGCCGACCAGATCGCCGCTGCCTCGTGGGACTCGGTGATCTTCGACCTGCCCGGCCATGAGTCGCTGCAGCGGGTGCCGACGATCGACCCGATGCGCGGGACCCGGGCACACGTCGGTGAGCTGCTGGACCGTTGCGACTCGGCCGAGCAGCTGGTCCGCGCCCTCACCCGGCCCTGAGGATCTCGGTCGGGACGGGCCAACCGCGCGAACCCCTGATGCCGCGAGACCGGGCAAGCCGGTCATTGGTCCCGCTACCGCGACGAGGACCGCGAACGCGCTAGGTTGGCACCACACGACACGTGGAGGCACTCATGGCACAGGAGCGAGTCCACCCGAAGAAGTCCGGCGACGAGACAGAGCAGGTGGAGGCCACCGAGGAGACCGACGTTGCCGAGCGCAAGGAGCAGCTCGACGAGGACATCGACGCGATTCTCGACGAGATCGACGACGTGCTCGAGACCAACGCCGAGGACTTCGTGAAGTCATTCATCCAGAAAGGTGGCCAGTGAGCTCGTCGCGGCTTCCCGATGCCTTCCTCATGCCCGGGTCGACCTCCTTCACCGACTTCTTGTCGGTGCAAGCCCCTGACCTGATGCCAGGCCGGCGTACGCCCCCGACCGGCGCCGCGGGCGACCTGGCGCCGCACGGCACCACGATCGTGGCCGCGACCTTCCCCGGAGGGGTGGTCATGGCAGGCGACCGGCGCGCCACGATGGGCAACGTCATCGCTCAGCGCGACATCGAGAAGGTGTTCCCAGCCGACGAGTACAGCTGCGTCGGCATCGCGGGCAGTGCGGGGCTGGCGGTGGAGCTGGTCCGGCTCTTCCAGACCGAGCTCGAGCACTACGAGAAGATCGAGGGATCCTCGCTCTCGACCGACGGCAAGGCCAACCGCCTGGCGACCTTGATCCGTGGCAACCTGGGCATGGCCATGCAGGGCTTGGCCGTGGTGCCTCTCTTCGCCGGTTACGACATGGCCGCGGAGCAGGGCCGGATCTTCTCCTACGACGTCACCGGCGGGAAGTACGAGGAGACCGCCTTCCACTCGGTCGGGTCGGGCTCGTTGTTCGCGCGGGGTGCCCTGAAGAAGCTCTACCGCGAGGACCTCGACGAGGAGGGCTGCATCACCGCCCTGGTGCAGGCGCTGTACGACGCCGCGGACGACGACTCGGCCACCGGGGGCCCTGACATGACCCGCCGGATCTTCCCGGTCGTCGCTGTGGTGACCCCGGGCGGCTACCGCAGGGTTCCCGACGACGAGGTGGCCGGTATCGCCGACCGCGTCGTGGCGGCGCGGATGCAGCGTCCCGACGGCCCCGCGGCGCCCCTGACGTGATGGGTCCCGACGAGCTCGACCGCCACAGGATGGGAGGCACCAGATGAGCATGCCGTTCTACGTCTCGCCCGAGCAGGTCATGAAGGACCGCGCGGACTTCGCCCGCAAGGGGATCGCTCGCGGCCGTTCGGTGGTGGTGATGCGGTTCGCAGACGGCATCCTCTTCGTCTCCGAGAACCCATCGGCGGCACTGCACAAGATCAGCGAGATCTACGACCGCATCGCCTTCGCCGCGGTCGGGCGCTACAACGAGTTCGAGAACCTCCGCATCGCCGGGGTGCGACTGGCCGACATGCGCGGCTACTCCTACCACCGCCGCGACGTCACCGCCCGGGGCCTGGCCAACGCCTACGCCCAGACGCTGGGGGCGATCTTCTCCGCCCAGGGGGAGAAGCCCTACGAGGTGGAGATCTTCGTCGGCGAGGTGGGTGACGACGCGACCGGTGACCAGATCTACCGGCTCACCTATGACGGCCAGGTGGCTGACGAGAAGCAGTACGCAGCCATGGGTGGGTTGGCGGACAACGTGACCACCCACATCAAGGAGCACTATCGCTCCGAGCTCTCGCTGGAGGAGGCAGTCCGGCTCGCCGTGGAGTCGCTGGGCTACAACGAGGCCGGCGGTACGCGTGAGATCCCGGTCGAGTCGATCGAGGCAGCCGTGCTGGACCGCACACGGTTCCAGCAGCGGAAGTTCAAGCGGCTCAGCGATCCCGAGCTGCGCGCGATCCTGGATCGCTGAGGCTCAACCGCTGGCGCGCAGCCGGTTGTCGCTCACGGTCGGGCCGTAGGCCCGGACCCCCACGTCGCTGACCGCCTCGAGGAAGACGGGGTTCCATCGCGCGTGGTCGAGGAAGACCGAGGCGTGCCCGCCCTGGTGGTGGTACGTCGTCGCCCCCGGGATGCTGTGCGCCATGGCCAGCTGGCGTTCGCGGGGGATCGCGCGGTCGCGATCGGTCACCACCACCGCCGTAGGCACGTTGACGGACGACAGCCACGGCCGGGAGTCGAAGCGGCCCAGGTCTGCCAGGACCTCGGGCATCGACCACATGCTGGTGCTGCGGAACTCGGCGGCACTCCACCGGTGCGGGTTGTCGATGGCGACGTCGGGCACGTCGGGCAGCAGGGATGCGCGCAGCTCGACCTTGGCCAGGGCGTAGGAGGCCATCGGGTGCATGGTCATCGCGACCATCGGGAAGAAGATCCGCTCTCCGAGGTGGTCGCGCCAGGTCGCGGCCGTCGACCCGAGCACGAGGCCCGCGACGCGGTGGGGGTGGCGACGCCAGGTCTCCTGGGCGATCGCGCCACCCATCGAGTAACCCACGATCAGTGCCCGCTCGATCTCGAGGGCGTCCATCACCGCGGTGACGTCGTCGGCGCAGTCGGTGACCTTGAACCTGGTGGACCGGATACCTCGACCGTGCCACCGCTGGTCGAAGGTGACCACGCGGTAGTGCTGGGCGAGATCCTGGACCGAGGCCGCCCAGCCGAGGTACGCCGTGCAGGCCAGGCCGTGCAGCAGCACGATCGTCGGGGCGTACGGCGAAGGCCCCGGCACGTCCACCACGAACGTGCGGCCGCGCCCCGCGAGGTCGACGACCTCACCCTGGGGCAAGGTGGTCAGCTCAGGTGGTTTCGGCAGCAGCTCGGTGAAGCCGGCGAGCACTCCGGCCCGGAGGACTTGAGCGGACTTGCGTGCGCTCGCGCGCGCGATGCGCTTCGCCGTGCCACAGCTCATGTCTGGCTCCCCTTCTGTCCGACCGGGCGATCGTCCGCCGGCATCGGGTCGGGCCGCTGGTCAGCCACTGTAGTGGCCAGCAGCTCCTCCAGAGCAGCAGGAAGTCCCGCGGCGAGTTCCCGAAGGTCCGGGATCAGGTCCGGGCAGCTCAGGAACGAGAAGTTCAGCCGCCCCATGTAGGACCAGGCCGTCACGTTGAGCCCGATGCCCTCGATCAGCGGGCCCACGCTGAACAGGTCGTGCAGCTTGACGCCGGAGAAGGTCACGGCCTGCCCGGGGCCGCGCACGTTCGACACGATGACGTTGAACGGCGGCCGGTGGCGCGATGCCGCCCGGTAGCGCGAGTAGGCATTGAGCAGGGCGCTGAACGGCGCCGGAGGGGTGAACTGCACCCAGTCGCGCAACATGTCGAGACCGATGACGTGCTGCACCTGTTTGGACTCGCGGGTGACCTGGGAGATCAGCTGCAGTCGTGCCACGGGATCCTCGACGTGGGTCGCCAACGTCGTGAAGAGGTTGGACACCCGGTTGCCGCGCAACCGCGGGGGTCCCTCACCCGTGTCGGTGCCGACCGGCACTCCGGCGACCAGCGAGCCCCGGGGTAGCCCGCCGTGGTCGGCGAGCCACTGCCGCAGCGTCTGCGAGACCAGCGCCAGCACGACGTCGTTGAGCGTCACTCCGTGAGCCCTGGACACCTGCTTGACCTCGTCGATCGGCACGCTCGCGATGGCGAAGCTGCGTCGTGGCGTCAGAGCAGTGTTGAACGGTGTGCGGGGAGCGTCGAGCAGCGGCACCGGGGTGCGCACGTCGGACTGGCGCTTGTGTCTGACCAGCGCGGTGAGCGCAGAAATTGTGCGGATGACGATCATCGGTAGCGTGAACAGCTGGAGTGACGCGTCCCGCAGCGCCAGCCAGAGCTGGCGCCCGCGTCCCGGCAGTGGCTCAGGCTCCTCGTCCGGAGGTGGCCCACCGGGCCCGAACTGGTCACTGACGTTGCCGAGCATGGCGTTGGCCGCCCCGCCGTCGGCCACGGCGTGGTGGATCTTGCCGATCACGCCCACCCGTCCCTCGGGGAGGCCTTCAGCGACATGGACCTCCCAGAGCGGCACCGAGCGGTCGAGGGGAGTGCTGGCGACCTCGCCGACCAGGTCTTCGAAGTCCGCCATCGTGGCGCCGGTGGGCAGCTTGTGGTGCACGACGTGGTGAGTGGGGTCGATGTCGTGGTCGTGCACCCACAGCGGGTGGTTGAGCGCGAGCGGGGCAGGGACCACGCGCTGCTGCAGCGGCGGCATGTGGTGCAGCCGGCCCATGAGCTCGCGGGTGAAGACCGACAGGTCGAAGCGCCCTCCGGCCTCGAGCACCGCGATCTTGAGCGTGTGCATGTGCATCGACGGGGTCTCCATGTAGAGATAGCCCGCGTCAACGCCCTCCATGCGCTCCATCAGTCGCTGCTTCCACCGACCGGCAGCTCGCGCTTCATGATCTTGCCGGAGTCGTTGCGGGGCAGCTGGTCCAGGAACGTGAGGTCGCGAGGCACCTTGTAGCCGGCCAGCTCGGACTTCACGTGCCGCCTCAGGTCGTCCTCGCTGACCTGCGCACCCGGCCGTCGTACGACGAAGGCAGCGAGCCGCTGCCCGAACTTCTCGTCGTCGACCCCGATCACGGCGGCCTCGACCACCGCGTCGTGCTCACCCAGCGTCTGCTCCACCTCGAGCGGGTAGACGTTCTCGCCGCCGGAGACGATCATCTCGTCGTCACGCCCGACGACGAAGAGCCGGCCGGTGTCGTCGAGCCGACCGACATCGCCGGAGATCATGTAGTCGTCGTGGAAGTCCTTGGTGTCGCCGGAGGTGTAGCCCTCGAACGTCGAGCCGCTCAGGACCACGATGCGCCCCACCTCGCCGGTCGGGAGCTCGCGGTCGTCGTCGTCGAGGATCCTCAGCCGGGTGCCCCGCACCGCGCGCCCGGCCGTCTCCGGCTCCCGGCGCAGATCAACCGGGACAGCCGTGGTGATCAACCCGGCCTCGGTGGCGTTGTAGGAGTTGTAGATCAGGTCGCCGTACCGGTCCATGAACCCGATCACCGCGTCCGGGCGCATCCGGGAGCCGCTGGCGGTCGCGAACCGCAGGGAGGACAGCGAGTAGCGGTCCAGCACGTCGTCGCCCAGGTCCATGATCCGCTCGAGCATGACCGGCACCACCGCGAGCCCCGTGGCCCGGTGCTCCTCGACCATCGCGAGGGTGGCTTCGGGATCGAACCTGCGCCGCGTCACGACGGTGCAGGTCATCGTTGCCGCCACGGCGAGCTGGCCGAAGCCCCAGGCGTGGAACATGGGTGCGGCGACGACGGTGGTCTCTCCGGCCTTCCACGGGATCCGGTCGAACATCGCCGCCAGGGCTCCCGCTCCGCCACCCCCACTACGCCGGGCCCCCTTGGGCGAGCCTGTCGTCCCGGAGGTCAGCAGGATGACCCGGCCGGCACGGGGCGGCTTGTCGGGGCGACCACTGTGACTGCGGATCAGTCCCTCGACCGTGATCTCACGAGAGCCCCGGTCATCGGTCCACCCCAGCACCTCGACGAGACCGTCGATGCGGGAGCGCGCCTCCGCGACCAGCTCGCCGAACTCCTCGTCGTACACCAGGACCTCGGCGCCCTCGCGCTCGAGCACGTCCGCGAGCTGGCGCCCGGAGAACCCGGTGTTGAGGAGCAGCGCGTCGGCGCCGGCCTTGGCGCTGGCCGTCAGTGCCTGCACGAAACCGCGGTGGTTGCGGCAGAGGATGCCGATCGTCTTCGGCGCAGTCCGGGTCAGGCTGGTGAAGGCCAGGGCCAGCGCGTCGCTGCTGCGATCGAGCTGCTGCCAGGTGATCGAGCCGCGCTCGTCGACGATGGCCGTGGCCCGGGGAGCCCGGGCGGCGGCGAGGCTGATGGAGGTCATGGGGTTGGCGCCGTAGCGGCGCAGCGCCAGGACCATGCGCAGGTACCGGTCAGGACGTAGCGGCGCGATCATGCCGCAGCGCAGCAGCGTCGCCGCGACCCAGATCGCTTCGCGGATCTTCTCGATCAAGGAAGTCACGATGCTCCTCATCCGATCACGGGGAATCGTCGCTGTCTGGCGAGCTCGTCAAGTGCCTGCTGCATCCGGCGACGCACCTCGGCGTCCACCTCGGCGACGTCCGGGTCGGGGCCGAACTCCGCCCGGAGGTCGATCGGTGGCAACACCTGGAACACGATCTTCGCGGGCAGCGGCAGGTTGGGTGGTGCGGCCAAGGTCAGCCCGAACGGGAAGCCGAGCTGGAACGGCGCCTGCTCGGTGCGGAAGACCCGCCGCAGCGGGGAGCGCCGTCCGATCCATCCCCCGCGCGAGAGGTAGAGCTGGGTCTCCTGGCCGCCGATGCCCACCGCCGGCACGAGCGGCACACCGGCCTCCAACGCGGTCCGCACGTAGCCCGTGCGCCCCCCGAAGTCGATCGTGTTGCGTGCGCTGGAGGGCCGGAAGGAGTCGTAGTCGCCGCCCGGGAACAGGATCGTCACGGCCCCCGCTCGAAGCAGGGCCTGAGCGTTCTCACGCGACGCCGGCAGGAAGCCCATGGCCCGCATCACGGGGCCTGCGAGACCGGTGAAGAGCATGTCGTGGGCCAGCACGTAGAACGGGCGGTCGGACCCGAACTGGTCGACCAGCGCGTAGCCGAGGATCGGGACGTCCATCGGGGTGAGCCCCCCGGAGTGGTTGCTGATGATCAGCGCGCCGCCCTCGGGCACGCGGTCGACGTCACGCACCTCGGAGCGGAAGTAGGTCCGCATCAGCCGCTTCAGCACCGGCATCACCGCCCCGACGGCTGTGGGGTTGCGGTGGCCGAGTGCGTCGTCCTTCACTGGGTCGCCCATCGTCCGGCTCCCGTGCTCAGGGCGTTGCGCCAGGTGAACGGCGCGGGGTCCCACGGGTCCGGCTGTGCCAGCCGATCGGTGAGCGCCGCGAGGGACAGCGGGTTGGCGGGCAGTCCGGTGTGGCTGCTCGGGACCGAGATGTTCTCGGTGTGCGGACCGTCCACGGTGCAGCCGCGCCAGTTCACCACGCCGTCGGTCCTCGACCAGAGCACGGTCACCGGGACCGGCAGCGGGCCTCGCAGCTCGGCCACGATGTCGCGCGCCCGGTCCGAGAGGCCGTGTCGGCGGGCGGCTCGTTCGAACAGGGGTGTGGTGCGGGTGATCTCTCCTTCCTGACGCCACGGCGACCCGAGGCAGAGCACCTGGCGCACGTGTCCGGCGCGCACATGGGCCAGCCAGCGGGCGAACAGACCGCCGAAGCTCCAACCGACCAGCGAGATCGGTTCCTCATGGTCCGTGGCGAGCTCGTCGAACCGCGCCAGCAGACCGTCGATCAGCCGATCGGTGAGCCCGTGGTTGCGCCCGAGACCCCATCCGTACGGCGCGAACCCGTGCTTGGCCAGATGACTGCGCAGTCTCGCTGTGAGGTGGTCGTCGGCGCTGAAGCCCGGGAGGACCAGCACCGGTCGGCCGCGACCGACATCGGTGTCGGGCGTGAGGAGGTCGAGGGTCAGCGACCACGAGAGCTCCACGGGCATCCGCACCGGCTCGAGCAGGGTCAACGCCCACCGCGGGCGGGGGAGCCCAGGTGCACGGGTGGCGCCGACGGCCTCGTCCTCATCGTGCGCGAAGTCGTACATGACCCTCCTGCGGGTGCCCACCTGCTGCTCCGGGGTGCGGCGCTGGACCAAGAACTGGAACGTGTTCTATTTTTCCACATGCGCGCGGGTCCGACAACCGTCGGCCCTCCCGACGTAGGCTGAATCACGTGGACCGCCGCATCTTCGGGATCGAGAACGAGTACGGCGTCACGTGCACGTTCAAGGGTCAGCGGCGGTTGAGTCCGGACGAGGTCGCGCGCTACCTGTTCCGCAAGGTGGTCTCGTGGGGGCGCAGCAGCAACGTCTTCCTGCGCAACGGCGCGCGGCTCTACCTCGACGTCGGCAGCCATCCGGAGTACGCCACCCCGGAGTGCGACGACGTCACCGAGCTCGTCACCCACGACAAGGCGGGCGAGCGGATCCTCGAAGGCCTGCTGGTCGATGCCGAGCGACGCCTCGCCGACGAAGGCATCCTCGGTGACGTCTACCTGTTCAAGAACAACACCGACTCCGCCGGCAACTCCTACGGCTGCCACGAGAACTACCTGGTCGCCAGGCACGGCGAGTTCGCCAAGCTGGCCGACGTGCTGATCCCCTTCCTGGTGACCCGGCAGATCATCTGCGGGGCCGGCAAGGTGGTCCAGACCCCCCGCGGCGCGATGTTCTCGGTCTCCCAGCGAGCCGAGCACATCTGGGAGGGCGTCTCGAGCGCCACCACGCGCAGCCGCCCGATCATCAACACCCGTGACGAGCCCCACGCGGACGCCGAGCGCTACCGGCGGCTGCACGTCATCGTCGGCGACTCGAACATGAGCGAGACCACCACGATGCTCAAGGTCGCCACCTGCGACCTCGTGCTCCGGATGATCGAGGAGGGCGTGGTGATGCGCGACCTCACGATGGACAACCCGATCCGGGCGATCCGCGAGATCAGCCACGACGTCACCGGACGGCGTCGGGTGCGGTTGGCCAACGGTCGCGAGGCCAGCGCCCTGGAGATCCAGGGCGACTACCTCAACCGCGCCCGCACCTTCGTCGACCGCCGCGAGCTCGGCAGCCCGGTCATCGACGCGGCGCTGGATCTGTGGGAGCGGACGCTGAAGGCCGTCGAGTCCGAGGACCTCGGGTTGGTCGAGCGTGAGATCGACTGGGTGATCAAGTGGAAGCTGATCGAGCGGTACCGCTCCCAGAACGGCTTGCCACTGAGCCACCCCCGCGTCGCCCAGCTCGACCTGGCCTACCACGACATCCGGCGCGACCGCGGGCTCTACTACCTGCTGCAGAAGCGGGGGGCCGTGGCGCGGGTCACCGATGACGTCCGGATCTTCGAGGCCAAGTCTGTGCCGCCGCAGACCACCCGGGCGCGGCTCCGGGGCGAGTTCATCAAGCGCGCCCAGGAGCGTCGGCGTGACTTCACCGTCGACTGGGTGCACCTGAAGCTCAACGACCAGGCGCAGCGCACGATCCTGTGCAAGGACCCGTACCGCTCCCACGACGACCGCGTGCAGCGCCTGATCGACTCGATGTGACCTCCTCGCTGCCGCGCGAGGGCCTGGCCCGGCCGCGCGGAACCGCGGTGTCCGCGCTGGGAGGCAGGCGCGCCGGACTCCCGGTGGGGGCACCCCGATGCAGGGCGACGGCCGAGGCGGCGCCACACCCAGGCGCTCAGGTGGGCTCGGTTAGGGTGGCGTCGCTTCCCCACAATCCACCCTGAGGTGATCCATGCACCGCGCGTCCGCGGCCCTGGCGGCTGTCCTGTTGCTCTCCGTTCCGGTTCTGTCCGCGTGCGGAGGCGGTGGAGACGACGAGAAGGCGACCGCCGAGACCATCACCGGCGTCGATGTCAGTGGCGGCTTCGGCGAGGAGCCGAGCGTCAAGACCGCCGAGGACTTCGCGGCCGACGAGGTCACCGCCGCGGAGCTCATCGTCGGTGACGGTGACGAGCTGGCCGATGACGCGGTGGTCGAGGCCAAGGTGGCCGTCTTCGACAACGAGGGCAAGCTGGTGCAGGGCAACTACGAGGGGGAGCAGACCGAGCGCATCGACCTCGGTGCCGCCCAGGCGCCGTGGCTCGCCGAGCTCGTCGGGGCCCATGTCGGGAGCCGCGTCGGCGTCGCGCTGCCGGTCGACGACGTCGTGGGCCCGCAGGGGGCGCCCGAGGCGGGTCTCGAGCCGGGTGAGCCGATGCTGTTCCTGGTCGACGTCCTCGACGAGGCCGCGCCGCCGCTGGAGGGTCCCGAGGGTGAGAGCGTGGAGCCTCCCGCCGATGCCCCGAAGGTGATCGAGAAGGACGGCAAGGTCACCGGACTCGACTTCTCCGACGCTCCCAAGAACCCGCCGGGCAAGCTGCAGGTCATCCCGCTCGTCGAGGGCGAGGGCGCGGAGGTCGAGGAGGACCAGAACCTCACCGTCAACTACTTCGGCACGGTGTGGGGCAACGGCGACAAGCCGTTCGACTCCTCCTTCGAGCGAGGCGAGCCGACGTCGTTCCCGCTGAGCAAGGGCAGCCTCATCGACGGCTGGGTCCAGGGACTCCAAGGAGTGAAGGTCGGCAGCCGGGTGATGCTGGTGGTTCCGCCGGACCTCGGCTACGGCAAGGCCGGCAGCGGCGACAAGATCCCCGGAGGCTCTACGTTGGTGTTCGTCATCGACGTGCTCGGCGCCAGCTGATCGAGCGGCTCGAAGCTCAGACAGGGGGCATGGCAGATGTCAGCCAGGAAGACCGAGCGGTTGATGAACCTGCTCATCCTCCTGCTGAGCACGCGGGCCTTCCTGCCCAAGCACGTTCTGCGCGCGAGCCTGGCGGAGTATCGCCAGGCGCCCTCGGACGAGGCCTTCGAGAAGATGTTCGAGCGCGACAAGGACGAGCTGCGCGCGCTCGGGGTCCCGGTCGAGATCGGCTCCTACGACGCACTCTTCGACGACGACCCCGGCTATCGGGTCTCCCGCGCTGAGTTCGAGCTCCCGGAGATCTCGCTCACCGCTGAGGAGGCCGCCGTCGTCGGGCTCGCGGCGCGGGTGTGGCAGCACCAGGAGCTGGCCGCCACGACCCAGCACGCGCTGCGCAAGCTGGCCACGGACGGCGTCGACGTGGACCCCGAGGCGCAGTCGCTCTTCGCCCCGCAGCTGGTCGCTGAGGAGCCTGCCTTCATGACCTTCCTCGACGCCATCTCCGCGCGCCGCCCGGTCCGGTTCGCCTACCGCGCGCAGGCCTCGGCCCAGGTCCAGCAGCGACACCTCGAGCCGTGGGGAGTCGTGGGGTACCGCGGCCGGTGGTACGTCGTGGGTCATGACCGCGACCGGGACGACCGCCGGGTCTTCCGGCTCGGACGGGTCGAGGGAGAGGTCGAGGAGGACGGGCCTCCCGGCTCCTACACCGTGCCCGCCGACCTCGACCTGCAGGCGACTGCGGCGCACCTGGCTCCGGAAGTCCCCGACCAGGAGGCGGTGCTGCGGGTGCGGGTGGGCCACGCCGTCCCGCTGCGGACCCGCGCCGACGGCGAGGCAGAGCCGGTGGGGCAGAGCTGGGAACGGCTCCGGGTCCGTTTCGGTCGCCTCGACCTGCTGGTCGCCGAGGTGTGCGAGCTTGCCGACGCCGTCGTCGTCGAGGAGCCGCCGGAGCTGTGCGAGGCGGTGCTGGAGCGGCTGCGTGCTGCGGCCGAGGCGCACGGGGTGGGCGCATGAGCACCTCCCAGGCGCAGATCGAGCGGCTGCTCTCGCTCGTGCCCTACCTGCAACGTCGTGGCGAGGTCTCGGTCGCCCAGGCGGCTGAGCGGTTCGCAGTGCCCGAGCGCACGATCCACAACGACCTGCGGGTGCTGATGTTCTGCGGGTTGCCAGGCCAGCTCCCCGGCGAGGTCATCGACTTCGACTTCGAGGCCCTCGAGGACGAGAACGTCATCCGGATCCGGGACGCGGAGTTCCTGCCGCGGCCGCTGCGCCTCGGCAGTCGCGAAGGGACCGCGCTCCTGGCTGCCCTCACCGCGCTGCGTGAGAGCAGCGAGCCGGAGGTGCAGGAGGTGGTCGACCGCACCGTGGAGAAGGTGCGCGGAGCCGTCGGCGGAGCGGTCGAGGTCCGGCTCAGCGCGCCGATCACCGGCGAGGAGCGCGAGCTGGCCGCGCGGTTGAGCGATGCGATCGCCCACGGCCGCCAGGTCGAGCTGCGTCATGCCTCGGCGGTTCGTGACGAGGTGCGCGAGCGGGTGGTCGACCCGGTAGCGGTCTCCGAGGCCCACGGGCACCTCTACCTCGACGGTTGGGACCACGAGTCGGAGGAGCAGCGGCTCTTCCGACTCGACCGCGTGCGGGGTGTGCGGGTGCTGGACCTGGCTGTGTCCCGGCGGGTCGACCCGCTCGACCTCAGCGGCGGTCCCTTCCGCCCGAACGCGGAGACGTCGAGCGCCACGGTGCGGGTCGCGCCCTCGGCGCGGTGGGTGAGCGAGTACTACCCGGTGGAGTCCGTCACCGAGATCGACACCGGCCGGTTCGCGGGGGGCCAGGAGGTGGTCCTGCCGGTTGCGCACCCGAAGTGGTTGGTGGGGCTGATGTTGCGGCTGGGGTCCGAGGCGCAGCTCGACGCCCCGGCGGAGCTGGTCGAGGCGGTCCGGGCCACCGCGCAGCACGCACTGGACAACTACCGACCGTCGGGCGCGTAACATGGGCCGTGCACCCGGGCGAGCTCCGCGTGCCCGTGAATCTCTAGGCAAAGGCTGTGACATCGATGGGCGGCATTGGCGCACCCGAGATCATCCTGGTTCTCCTGGTCCTCGTGTTGCTCTTCGGGGCCAAGAAGCTTCCCGAGCTGGCCCGCGGCAGCGGCCGCGCACTGCGGATCTTCAAGGCGGAGACCAAGGGTCTGATCGACGACGAGGACGACGAGAAGCCGAAGGACAAGGGTCAGGACTCGTCCACGACCGGGGACGAGAGCGACGACCGGCGCGAGATCGAGGGTTCACGGGGCCCGGTCCGCACCGACTCGGTCCGCACCGACGTGTCGTACGACGACCAGTCCGGCGAGCAGCGCTGAGTCCGCTCGCTCCCACTGACACGCACGCCACCGCCCCGTGAGCGTCGCTTCCAGCATTGTCCGGATGTTCCGGACCACGCCTCAGTCGCCGGTGTCCGCGGACGGCCGGATGGCACTCGCCGACCACTTCCGGGAGCTCCGTGGTCGGATCCTGCGCGCGGTGGTCGCGATCATCGCGTGCATGATCGCCGGCCTGTTCGTCTTCGACTTCCTGCTCGAGCTGGTGATGTCGCCCTACGACCAGGCGCGTGAGGCGCTGGGCCAGGACGTGGCCACCAAGGCCTACATCAAGGGGGCCGGCGGGCCCCTGCTGCTGCACCTGAAGCTCGCCGGGATCGCCGGTCTGGTGGCCTCCAGCCCCTACTGGCTCTACCAGATCTGGGCCTTCATCCTGCCCGGCCTGCACCCCAGGGAGCGGAAGTGGTCGCGGGTCTTCGCCGCCGTCGCCGGGCCCCTCTTCGTGCTCGGGGTCGCCACCGCGTACTTCGTGCTCCCGCGTGGGCTGGAGGTGCTGATCGGCTTCACCCCCTCCGCGCTGGAGAACCTCGTGGAGTTCGGCGAGTACTTCTCGTTCTTCACCCGGATGCTGCTGGTGTTCGGCATCGCCTTCGAGATCCCGCTCTTCGTGATCCTGCTGAACCTCGCCGGCGTGGTGAGTGGCAAGGCACTCGCGGAGTACCGACCCTGGATCATCGTCGGCTCCTTCGTCTTCGCAGCCGTGGCCACCCCCTCGACCGACCCGTTCTCGATGCTGATGCTCGCGCTGCCGATGACGTTGCTGTTCCTGGCCTCCGAGATGATCGCCCGCGTCATCGACAAACGCCGCGCCCGGGCGAGCCAGCAGCAGATGGGTGACGTCAGCGACGACCAGCAGTCGGTGTTGGACCACCGCCCCGACCGGGTCGACCGCTCCGACCTCGACGAGGACGACGACTGGGACGACGACTGGGACGCTGACCCCACCCCGCAGCGGGAGCGCTGAGTGCGGCTGCCAGGGCCCGAGGTCGAGCCCGAGCTCGTCGACCCCTTCGACCTGCCGGAGTGGCTGGGGGAGGGCGAGGTGGTGTGGGAGCCCGAGGAGCCGATCGGGTCACCGTTCGTGCCGGGTCATCTGACGGCGCGCACCTCGGAGAGCGCGACCATGGCGTGCGACATGGTCGCCTGCGACCGTGCGTATCCCGAACCTGCCCTGCCCGAGCGGATCCGCCGTGAGTCGCATGTCCAGTGGTCTCGGGAACAGGTGCTGATGATCCGGATCGACGATCGCCTCACCCTGGTGTGCCCGGGCATCGACGTCGAGGTCGAGTCGGCTCTGGAGTGCCTGCGCCGCCTGGCCAAGGCCGTCGCAGCCCCCAGCTCGAACTTCACCGCGGCGATCCGGCTCTGACACACGCCCGAGCGGCTGCGCCGCCGGTCGAGCGCTGTGCGCCGTTGGTCGGGCTGGTTGCTTGTCCTGGGGAGGGAGCGCAGCGACTGTCTCGAAGGGAGACCTCGGGGTCGGCGGGTCAGGCGGCGAGGTGGTGTCGGCGTCGGGAGGGCCAGCGGTGTTCGAAGGTGATGGTGCCGTCGGGGGTGAGTTGCCAGTGGTAGTGGGGGTCGTGGATGCGGCGGTGGTGGTGGGCGCAGAGGGGGGTTGCGTTGTCGAGGTCGGTGGGGCCGTTGGCTGACCAGGGTTGTAGGTGGTGCAGCTCGCACCAGGCGAAGGGTCGGTGGCAGCCGTGGGCGGCGCAGGTGTCGTGTCGCGCTGAGAGTGCGTGGGCCTGGTGTCGGGTGAAGAGTCGTTGGGATCGGCCGAGGTCCAGGGGCACGGAGTCGCCGTTGAGGACCAGGGGAAGGGTGGCGGCTTCGCAGGCGAGGCGTCGGGCTTGGCCGGCGGAGATCTGTGCGCCGGTCTCCAGGGTGGCGGTGCCGATGCCGGTGCGCAGGGTGTGCTCGTCGACGTGGACCACGAGGGTGAGGCCGTTGGTGCCGAACCGGGCCTTGGCCAGCTGTTGGTCGGTGAGGTCGGTGAGCTCGGTGGGTAGGTGCTCCAGCAGCTCACACAGTGCGTCGCCCATGCGTTCGGGGTAGCTGCGCTGGACCGGTCCGATCATCCCGGAGTCGCGCACGGTGACGTCGGTGAGGGTCTCGCCGGTGGTGCGGGTGTGGGTGCGGCGGGGGCTGGAGTAGGTCTCGAGCCAGTTCTTGAGCAGGTGGGCGTGCAGGTCGGGCAGGGTGAGGCGTCCGGTCCAGGTGCCGTCGCCGTTGTCGTGCAGGTCGAGGAACGCATCGCGTTCGGCTCGGTGCTCGCGGGTGCTCAGCTGGTCATCGGCGCACAGGTCGTCCAGGTCCACCTCGCCGGTGGCGCCCTGCAGGGCTGCGTCGATGGCGAGGCCGGCGGGGTCGGGCAGCAGCACCGTCACGCGCTTGCGCAGGGGCGCCAGGACGTGGGTGGCGTACTTGCGCAGGCGTGGGGGTGGCAGCTCCCGGGCCAGGGAGACCAGCCGTTGTTCGCACTCGGCGAGCTCGACGTCGGTGACCGTGGGGACCTCGGGGATGAGCGTCTGGATCTGTTCGGGGCCGAGCCCGCGGCGGCGGGCTTCCTCGATCAGCAGGGCCTGCTCGCGCCGCAGCCGCGTGAGGGTCTGGGTGACCCCTTCGCAGGCGCGCACGATGATCCGGGCGTGGTCCTCCCCGATCTGGCCCTGGGACAGCGCGGCGCTGGTGTGGTGGTACCTCTCCTCCAGCGACCGGGCCAGCCCCAGCGCGCCCCAGCCACGTGGCCGGTTGCCCGCGGCGGCGGCCCACGCGGCGGTGTCGGTGGCGCCGGTGGCCTGCTTGGCCTGGGAGGCCTCCGCGGCCGCGACCGTGTGCAGCCGCATCCCGGCCACCCGCGCCTCGAGCGAGGCCTGCAGCTTGACCACCTCGGCCAGCTCACGCGCCGACAACCCCTCCAACGAAGCCCACCCCGTGACCTGCCCCCGCTCGTCACGACGCGTCGCGCCATCCAACGCCGCATGCGCGGTGCGCAACGCCGTCAGCACCTCACACCCAGGCGCCACCTCACCGGTGAGCGGGGTGCTCTCGGCGTCGTGGAGGGGTGTCGTTCGCATGAGGCGAGTCTACTTGTCAATGACGACAATCGAAAGTGTGTGCGATCTCCGGCGTGTCGCTGTGGACGACTGGCGAGGCGAGGTCATGGCGTTGTCCTTGAACCGTCCTCATCTAGGGTGAGGTCGTGTCCCGCGACGTCGCCGTCCTGACCAACCCCGCCGCTGGCCAGGGGCGCGCCGGGCACACCACCCACCTGGCCGCGGCGCGACTGCGCGACGCGGGCTTCTCCGTACGCCGGCTGCTGGGCCGTGACGCCGACGAGGCCGCGGACCTGGCCCAGGACGCGGTGGCCGAGGGTGTCGAATCGCTGGTGGTGATCGGGGGCGACGGCCTGGTCCACGTGGCGGTGCAGGTGCTCGCGCACACGGGCACGCCGTTGGGCATCGTGCCGACCGGCACCGGCAACGACGCAGCGCGCTACCTCGGGGTGCCCCGCGACGACGCGCGAGCCGCCGTGGACGTCGTGATCGCCGGGCGACGCCGCACCCTCGACCTGGGACGGGCAGGCGCGCAGCGGTTCCTGTGCGTGCTGTCGGCCGGCTTCGACGCGGTGGTCAACGAGCGTGCCAACCAGATGCGCTGGCCCAAGGGCCAGATGAAGTACAACCTGGCGACGATCGCCGAGCTGCGCACCTTCCAGCCGATCGACTACACCCTCGAGCTCGACGGGCAGACCCGTCGGGTGAGTGCGATGCTCGTCGCCGTCGGCAACGGGCCGTCGTTCGGCGGTGGGATGCGGATCTGCGAGGGGGCCGACTTGACCGACGGGATGCTGGACGTGGTCTTCTTCCACCCGATGTCCAAGCCCGACCTGGTGCGCACCTTCCCCAAGCTCTTCAAGGGCACGCACCGCACTCACCCCAGCTACGAGCACCACCGGGTGCGCAGCATCACCGTGGCCGCGCCCGGCATCACGGCGTACGCCGACGGGGAGCGGCTCGGTCCGCTGCCGCTGACCATCACCGCCGACCCCGGCGCCCTGGACGTCCTCGTCGGCGCGGAGTGCGAGCTGTGAGCAGCCCCTCCGAGAGCTACTCGCGCTTCCGTCGTGAGCAGCCCCATCCTGTGCTGGCCGACTTCCGCCATCTCTACGACTTCCCGCTCGACGACTTCCAGCTCCGGGCCTGCCGGGCGGTCGAGGAGGGCGACGGCGTCCTGGTGGCCGCGCCGACGGGTTCGGGCAAGACGATCGTCGGCGAGTTCGCCGTCCACCTGGCTCTGCAGCAGGGGCGCAAGTGCTTCTACACCACGCCGATCAAGGCGCTGTCGAACCAGAAGTACGGCGACCTGGTCCGGCGCTACGGTGCCGACCAGGTCGGGCTGCTGACCGGTGACAACAGCATCAACGGCGAGGCGCCCGTGGTCGTGATGACCACCGAGGTGCTGCGCAACATGCTCTACGCCGGGTCGCGGACGTTGCTCGACCTCGGGTTCGTGGTCATGGACGAGGTGCACTACCTCGCCGACCGCTCGCGCGGGGCGGTCTGGGAAGAGGTGATCATCCACCTGCCGGAGTCGGTGGCCCTGGTGTCGTTGTCGGCGACCGTGTCCAACGCCGAGGAGTTCGGCGAGTGGCTGGCGACCGTGAGGGGTTCGACCAGCACCATCGTCGAGGAGACCCGGCCGGTCCCGCTCTACCAGCACGTGATGGTCGGTCGCCGGCTCTACGACCTGTTCGAGGACGACGAGGGATACGCCGGGCCCGAGGCACGGGTGAGCCGCGAGCTGCTCCGGGCCGTCGAGCACGACCGTCGGGCAGACCGCGGGGGCAGCAAGCGAGCCAAGCGCGGCGAGCGACGTCCCCGGCGCTCGCCACTGCCGTCGCGCTTCGACGTGGTCGACCGGCTCGAGCGCGAGGCGCTGCTACCGGCGATCTACTTCATCTTCAGCCGGATCGGCTGCGACGCCGCGGTGCAGCAGTGCCTCGCGGCCGGGTTGCGCCTGACCACCCCGGCCGAGCGCGACGAGATCCACGACTTCGTCGAGGAGCGCTGCTCCGACATCCCCGAGGCCGACCGGTTCGTGCTGGGCTACCACGACTTCCTCGAGGGCCTGACCCGCGGGATCGCGGCGCACCACGCCGGCATGCTGCCTCGGTTCAAGGAGTGTGTCGAGGTGCTGTTCGCCGCCGGCCGGTGCCGTGCGGTCTTCGCGACCGAGACCCTGGCGCTCGGGATCAACATGCCGGCGCGCTCGGTGGTGATCGAGAAGCTGAGCAAGTGGAACGGCGAGACCCACGCCGACATCACGCCGGGGGAGTACACCCAGCTGACCGGCCGGGCCGGTCGACGGGGGATCGACGTGGAGGGCCACGGGATCGTGCTGTGGTCGCCGTCGGTGGACCCGCGCTCGGCCGCCGGGCTTGCCTCGACGCGGACCTATCCCCTGCGTTCGTCGTTCCGCCCGTCGTACAACATGGCGGTCAACCTGGTCCGGCAGTTCGGCCGGGAGACGGCACGGGAGCTGCTGGAGTCCTCCTTCGCGCAGTTCCAGGCCGACAAGGCCGTCGTGGGGATGGCGCGGCAGCTGCGCAAGGCCGAGGAGGGGCTCGACGGCTACGCCGAGGCCGCGCAGTGTCACCTCGGCGACTTCATGGAGTACGCCGGACTGCGCCGTGAGCTCTCCGACGTCGAGTCGGCCGCGTCGCGGGCCCGCAAGAGCGATCGCCGCACCGAGATCGTCGAGTCGCTGGAGTCGTTGCGGCCCGGCGACGTGATCGACGTGCCCACCGGGAAGTACTCCGGCTGGGCATTGGTGATCGACCCCGGTCGCCCGTCGGACCGCGCCGACCCGCGGCCCTACGTGCTGACGCACGACCGACAGGCCCGCCGGCTGGCGATGATGGACTTCGACCGGCCGGTCACCGCCGTGTCGCGGCTGAAGGTGCCGCGCAACTTCAACGGCCGCAACCCCCAGCAACGCCGCGACCTGGCCAACACGCTGCGGCTGCGGACCCGCGACCTGGACCCGGGGCGCCACCCCGGTGCTCGCGGAGGCCAGTCGCGGCGCGCGAGCAGTCGGATGCAGCAGGACGCGGAGCAGGAGATCACCCGGTTGCGGGCGGCTCTGCGGGCCCACCCGTGCCACGGCTGCGACGACCGGGAGTCGCACGCCCGGTGGGCCGAGCGCCACCAGAAGCTGCAGCGCGAGGCCACCACGCTGCGACGGCGGATCGAGTCGCGGACCAACACGATCGCGCGGCAGTTCGACCGGGTGTGCGACGTCCTGACCTCGCTCGGCTACCTCGAGGACGACCAGGTGACGCCGGCCGGGAAGGTGCTCATGGGCATCTACGCCGAGCTCGACCTGGTGGTCTCCGAGTGCCTGCGGGCCGGCCTGTACGACGAGCTCAGCCCGCCCGACCTCGCGGCTGCCCTCTCGGTGCTGGTCTACGAGTCGCGTCGCCCGGACGACGCCTCGTCGCCGCGGCCGCCGAAGGGTCGGGTGCAGGAGCTCATCGAGCGCTCAGTGCGGCTGTGGGGTGAGCTCTCGCGGGTCGAGAAGGACCACAGGCTGGACTTCCTGCGCGAGCCCGACCTCGGTTTCGCGTGGGCGGCGCAGCAGTGGGCCTCCGGCGCGACGCTGGACGGCGTACTGGCCGAGACCGACCTCGCCGCTGGTGACTTCGTGCGATGGATGAAGCAGCTGCTGGACCTCACCGGCCAGGTCGCCTCGGCTGCGCCGACCCCGGAGCTGCGGGCGACAGCGCGCGAGGTGACCGGGGCGCTGCGCCGCGGCGTGGTGTCCTACTCCTCGCTGACCGACTGACACCGACCGGTGATCGAGCAAGCGAGCTTGCGAGCGTCCGTCGAGATCACGTGGCCGATTCAGGCGGCCCGCCCAGCACCGCGCGGTGCTCGTAGGGCGTGGAGAGCACGATCGTGGTGTGCGTGGAGACGTTGGCGGCTGCCCGGATCCGCGCCAGCAGGTCCTCCAACCCCGTCGGTCCGGCGACCCGCACCTTGAGCAGGTAGGACGCGTCACCCGCGACCGACCAGCAGGACTCGATCTCGGTGATGCCCTTGAGCCGGTCGGGTGAGTCGTCGGGCTCGGAGGCGTCGATCGGGCGGATCGAGATGAACGCGGTCAGCGGCAGCCCGGCGGCGTCGTAGTCCAGCACGGCGGCGTAGGAGGTGATCAGGCCGCGCTGCTCCAGCCGGCGGACCCGCTGGTGGACGGCGCTGGTGGACATGCCGGTGGCCTTGCCGAGGTCGGTGAACGACATGCGGCCGTCGGATGCCAGCAGGCGCAGGATCTCGCGGTCGGTGTCTTCCACGGCTTCCAGCCTACGGGGCGAGGGACGGCTCAGACGTGAGAGCCACGCCCCGCCGGCACTGCTACGCGGTGCCCCACCACCGGGAGGTGCGCCCGCGGTAGTCCTCGTAGTCGGCGCCGTACTCGCGGACCAGCTGCTCCTCCTCCAGCGGGAGCCACTGCGCGTAGACCACCCCGACGGCACCGGTCACGGCCGCCGCGGCGAGGCTGCGACGGGCCACGGACGCTCCGGCGAGCCCGACCAGGTAACCGAGGTACTGCGGGTTGCGGGACCAGCGGTAGACGCCGGCGGTGGTCAGCGCCTCGTGACGGGTGCCCTCGACCTCGCGCACCCCCGCGAACCGGGACATGCCCGCGACGCAGAGGCCCACGCCGGCGGCTGCTGCAAGCCACCCGAAGGGTGCCAGTCGGCGGGGGACGGGCAGCCTCTCGTCCGGCTTCGCGAGCGCTCGGGCCGTCGCCGCGACCTGCGCGCCGTACGCGGTCCACATCAGGAGAGCGGTCGAGCGCTGCAGTCCGCCGTGGTGCTCCATGTCGGTCGCCATCCGCGACAGCAGTGGCACAGACGTTCGTTGTTCTGCCATGGCGCCGAGTATCCGCCACGGACGCGACGGGGGCTCGCGCCGTCCCTGGGCGGTAGCGTGCGGCAGGTGCCTGACCACCGCCCCCCGAGGCTGATGCTCCTCGACACCGCGTCGCTGTACTTCCGAGCGTTCTTCGGTGTCCCGGACTCGGTCACCGCACCCGACGGTACGCCGGTCAACGCGGTGCGGGGGTTGATGGACTTCATCAGCCGTCTGGTGGGGGAGTACCAGCCGACTCATGTGGCCTGCTGCTGGGACAACGACTGGCGCCCGCAGTGGCGGGTGGACCTGCTGCCGACGTACAAGGCGCACCGGGTGGTCGAGGAGGTCGCCAGCGCCCCGGACGTGGAAGAGGTGCCCGACCCGCTCGAGACCCAGGTGCCGATCATCCTCGACGTGCTCGCGGCGTTCGGGATCGCCGTGGTCGGCGCCGACGGCTATGAGGCCGACGACGTGATCGGCACGTTGGCGACCGAGGCAGGGATGCCGGTGGACATCGTGACCGGCGACCGTGACCTGTTCCAGCTCGTGGACGACTCCGCCGAGGTCCGGGTGCTCTACGTCGCGCGCGGGGTCAGGCTTCACGAGCGGGTCGACGAGGCGTGGGTGCGGGACAAGTACGGCGTCGAAGCGCGGCAGTACGCCGACTTCGCGACGCTTCGCGGCGATGCCTCAGACGGTCTGCCCGGCGTCCCCGGGGTGGGGGACAAGACCGCAGCGACCCTGCTGGGCCGGTTCGACACGATCGCGGACCTGCTGAGCGCGGTCGACGACCCCGACTCCGACCTCGCGCCCGGCCCCCGCGGCAAGCTGCGCGCGGCCGCCGACTACCTGGCGGTGGCGCCGACCGTCGTCCGGGTGGCGCGGGAGCTGGACCTCGGGGACCCCGACCTGCAGCTGCCGGACTCCCCGGCCTCGCCCGACGACGTGGTCCAGCTTGCCGAGCAGTGGGGCCTCGAGTCCCCCTCCACCCGCCTCACCGAGGCGCTGGGCTGATCGACAGCAGGAGAGTGGCGCGTCAGGCGGATCGGTCGACGGTGACCTTGACCTGGTGATAGCCGTCGGCACCTTGGGGAAACGGTGGTCTGCCGGTGCCGGCCTGGACGGTGCCGTCGTGGGCGCGACAGCGCACTGCCAAGACGTGATCGCCCGGTCGCAGGTCCAGGTCGGTCCGCCACCGTCGCCAGGCGTGGACCCCCAGGTCGGCGGCGAGCTCCGCCCGATGCCAGTCACCGCCGTCGACGCGCACGTCGACGCCGGCGACCCCACCGTGGGCCGGCGCCCACGCGACTCCCGTCGGGACCAGCCGGCCGGGGACCCGAGCGCGTCCACCGGGGAGCCGGGGCGGCATGCCGACGGTTCCGGGGGAGTCAATCCGCGCCATCAAGGGCACGACCACCGGGTCGCGCGGCCAGCCGCGGGCCACCCACGTCGCGGTGACCTCACCGGCGGGCACCAAGCGGAGTCCGGTGACCCACTTGGGTCCGGAGTACTGCCCCGGGAGCCCGAGCGTCATGATCCGGGCCGGGTGCCCGTGTGACGCCGTCAACGGGCGGCCGCCCATGCCGGTCACCAGCCAGGAGTCACGGGAGACAACCTCGTGCCACGGCAAGGTCATCACGATGCCGTCAGCGCCTTCCATCACCAGGTCGAGGTCGACGTCCTCACCCGGCACCTCGAGCCCGAGGCCGTCGAGCAGGTCCACGACCGGCAGGCCGGTCCAGCGCTGGTAGCCGAGCCGGTCCCACCCGGGACGGTTGTGCACGCAGGCGAGGACTCCGCGGCGCTCGCGTCGCTCCATGCTCACCAGGCGGTCGGCGTCGACGACGGCGTGACCTCCCTGGGCATCCGCCACATCCATCTGCCAGTCGGTCGCGTCGAGGATGGGCGGGCGCATGGTCACGTCGGTCACGTAGAACTCGTCCACCGGCGTGAAGAGCTCTGTGGCGCCCGGCCAGCTGTCAGCACCGTCGTGCGTCGGCGGTGAGGGTGAGGGAACCTCCGCGAGCGCAGCGAGCGTCTCCGGTTGCCGTCTCGCCAAGGAGCGGCGAGCGCCGGCCAGCGACACCAGCCCCAGCACCGCGGCTGTGGCCGTCCGGCCAGGAGCATCCGGTCGACCCCGTCCGAGCCACGTCACCACCATGGCTCCGCCACCCACCACAGCGGCGAGCGACTGCAGCCGGAGCAGCGGCTTGTCTGCAGTGCCGAGCAGACGCACTCCGAGCTCGACGGCGGGAACCGGTGTCTGGTCGATGGCGACCTTGCCCAACCCGTCGAGCACGCTGCGACCGCTGCGTGCGAGAACCAGCTCTGTGAGACCGATGGCGGCGAGCGCTCGCGCGCTCGCCGCGACCATGCGCCGTCGCTCCATGGTGGCCACGTTAGCGGCATGCTCCGTCACGCGCGCGCGGGCGCGATCGCATTCAGATGGATCCGCTCAACCCGGCCGGGAGCGGACTGCCGGCGGTCACCGCTTGCACGACCACGCCCTCGGGAGCTGGGACGACGACGTGCAGTGCTCCGGCGCCGACGACGCGCGTCCCGTCGGCGTCGATCACGAGTGCGGTGTCCTCGTCGATGCCAACTCCGGCCGGCACGAGGCCCGTGGCCACGGCCGCCATCAGCCGGCCGATCGTGCCCCATTGCGCCGCGTGCACGTCGAGCGTCAGGTCGAACAGCCCGAGGCCGTCGACCACGGTGACCGCCTCGAGGTCTTCCCCCGCGTCCTCGGGGCAGACCGGTCGTTCGCCGATGAGGTAGCCGCCCACCAGCGCCTTGTGCGCTGCGACCGCCGCCCCGGCGGAGAATCCGGCGTAGGGCAGGCCCTGGGACACGAGCTCGCGGATGCGGTCGGCGCAGGGCACCAGCGAGTCGGCGTACGCCGGCGTCAAGCCACCGCAGACCAGCACGCCGTCCACGTCTGTGAGTGCATCGGGGTCCAGCTGCTCGCCGAGGGGCACCAGCACCGGCCGCGGGTCACACGGCGTCAACTGACGAAGGGCCGTCTGCCAGCGAGCGGCCTGTTCGGCGCCGTCCCCCTCGTCGATGACGACGCAGGCGATGCGTGGTCGCGGCCCGGTGGCCTGCAAGAAGGGGCCATACACGGCCTCGGCGTCGGTCCAGCCTCCGCCGATGAGCACTCGGGTCATGCGAAGAGGGTAGGCGCGCGGACTGCCTCGGCCACCTCAATGGGGTGTCTTACCGTCGCCGCCAATGGGTGCGGAGAGGCAGTCAGCCGAGGAGGCCGCGCGCCTGGAGCTTCTTGCGCAGGCCGGCGGCGTCGCGGAAGTGAACCGCGTCCATGCCGGCGGCGCGAGCCGCTTCGACGTTAGGCCGACTGTCGTCAACGTAGAAGACGCCGTCGATCGGGTGCTCCAGACGACGAGCGAGGATCCGGAAGATTCGGGGGTCTGGCTTGGCCACACCTTCGGCGCCGGAGACGACGACATCGTCGAAGAGACTGAGGATCTCGGGGTAGAGCTCGGGCATGTGGGCGAAGGTCTCGGCAGAGAAGTTCGTCAGGGCGACCAGCCGGATGCCCCTGTCATGGAGGTCGTGCAGGATCTCGGCGGTCCCGGAGACCAACCCTGACAGGGACAGGGGGAAGTTGGCGCGGTACGCGCCGATCTCCTCGCTGAGCTCCGGATGGCTGGCCCTTGCCTCCGCTTCGGCGGCGGCCCAGGGCCGCCCCGCATCCTGGGCGTGGTTCCACGCCGCGAAGTCGAAGTCGCTGCCATGGATGAAGCGCTCGGCTCGTTCCCTTCCGGTGACCGCGGCAACGGCAAGCACGGGATCCCACGAGACGACGACGCCACCGAGATCGAAGACCGCCGACGTCATGCGTCACCGCCTATGTCAGGTCTCGCGAATCGAGCCACTCCCACGGCTGGCACGCTACTGGTCACTGCCAACCCCGTCAGGCTGCGAACGCGATCCTCACAGTCCTACCGCCGCGTGCCGGACGCGATCGTCTCGTGCTCGGGCGTGCGGGCGCCCTGCCACGTCGACGACAAGGGGCCGGTCCCCATGACGATCGCGGATGGATCCAAGGGGACCATCATTGCGCTGTACCCGCCACAGGGGGGTGCACCACGTTGAATCCCGAAGCAGGCTTCCCGCCCCGCCCGGGGCGAGCCAAACCGTCCATGCGCCTCGGCGCTAGACTCACACCACAACGGTCATAGGAGGACACGGACATGGGAGCAGTCGGTCTCCGCGCTTGTCGACCTCCCATGGGGTTCGGTCCACGGTGCTCCTCAGCATGAGTTCCGAGCGGGATCCCACGATGCCGGAACGCACAGATCCGATCCGGGTGTTCCTTCTAGATGACCACGAAATGGTCCGGCGAGGGCTCAGGGATCTGTTCGACTCCCATAACGACATCGAGATCGTCGGTGAGTCCGGCAGCGCCACGGACGCCGAGGCGCGCATCCCGGCGCTGCGTCCCGACGTAGCGCTGCTCGACGGACGTCTCCCCGATGGCAGCGGCGTGGAGGTCTGTCGAGCGATCCGGTCGGTGAATCCCGCCATCAAAGCGATCATCTTGACCTCCTACGACGATGACGAGGCGCTGTTTGCAGCGATCATGGCGGGTGCTTCCGGCTACGTCCTCAAGCAGATCATCGGGATTGACCTGGTTGACGTCGTCCGCAAGGTGGCCAACGGGCAGTCGTTGCTGGACCCTTCCGTCACTCAGCGAGTGCTCGAGCGAATTCGGTCAGGCGGGTCCTCGGAACCAACCGAGCTTCAGTCGCTGACTCCGCAAGAGCGCCGGATCCTTGGGCTCATCACCGAGGGGATGACGAATCGTCAGATCGGCGCTGAGCTGTTCCTCGCGGAGAAGACCGTGAAGAACTATGTCACGAGCATCTTGAGCAAGCTGGGCATGCAAAGACGAACACAGGCTGCCGTGCTCGCGTCCAAACTGCTCAACTGAGGCATTGACCGCCGCCCGCTTGCGGTGGCACTCGGTCCGGCTCGATCGACCACTGCACGGTGGACCACAGCCACTGCCGACTGCGTCAGAGTGCGCAGTAACGCGGGTCCGCCCAGCCCTCGATCCAGCCCTGCACGGCGTCCTCAGGCGGCGGCGTACCGACGATGGGACCGTCCTCGGCCAGGGCCGGCACTCCGGACATGCAGATCCCGAAGGTCGCCGCAGCAGCGCACAGTCGAACGAGGGACCGCAGCATCAGAGCTCCTGGTGGTGCAGGGGTTGGTCAGGAGAGTCAACTGAGCCGGCACCACGAAGTTATGGGCAAAACTCCTCAACCGGCGTAGCCCCACTGACCCCACCTCTGCAAGGGCGCCGTCGCGCCGAACGTGCTTGACTCGTGTCGAGGGTGCGACCGCGCACCCCGCGCCGGTCGGCGCGAAAGCGCAGCAGGACGGGGGGCGTCATGCCGGGGACGAGCGCCGTAGGCCGCGGGGCAGGGCAGGGACGCCGGGTGTTCACCGTCGGTCTCCTGCTCATCTCGTTGTCCCTCGTGGGGTTCCTCCTCGCGCTGATCTTCCAGTGGCCGAGCGACTTCGTGCTGGGTGACAAACCGGATGCGAAGGTCACGCTCGGGGACTTCGTGCAGGGGACGGTGACGTCGATCCCGCTGGTGCCCTTCACCGTCCTGGTCGTCGCCACCGTCCTGGTCAGGAGCCGACGGTGGTGGGGCACGGTGGCGAACGTCGTGCTCACCCTCATCGGTGGAGTCTTCGTCGTGGGCGGTCTGGGCGAGATCACGAGCGACAACGCACACGTCCCGAAGGCGGTCCTTGTCGGAGCCGGTGCGACGTACGTGCTGCTGGGGCTGTTGCTCGTCCTCACCGGCGCCGTGGACCTGCTCGGCCGATGGCGCGAACGGAGCGTTCATTCAGGAGCGACCCCTGCCGGAAGCGCTGACCACGCCGCCTGATGTGGTCAGCGGTCCTCGCCCCAGTTGGCGATGACCACGGCCACCGGCGGGATGACCGCAGCGACGACGGACATGGCGACAGCCACCGACGTCGACCACAGCCGGACCACGTTCCACGCCAGCACGATGAGCGCCAGGCAGGTGCCCATCAGGAAGAAGTACCAGCGTCGACGACGGCGCAACCGGTTGCTCTGCGCCTCGCGGGCGTCGGTCACCGGGAAACGCTGGCGGGCTCGTCTCATCACGCCAAGTCTCCCGCTCGATCTGTCGTGGAGCCAGAGCGCTGGTGCTCATGGCGCCGCTGGCGTACGTGACGCCCCAGCTCCTCGAACTGTCAGTCAGGCACGAAGTCGAACGTGTCGGGGTTCGGGCCCCGACGACCGTCCTCTCCCTTGTCGAGACCGTCGATCCGGCTCATCTGGTCACCGTCCAGCTCGAAGTCGAAGATCTCGGCGTTCTCCTTCATGCGAGCGGGAGTGACTGACTTGGGGAACACGATGTCGCCGCGCTGCACGTGCCAGCGCAGCGTCACCTGGGCCGGGCTCTTGCCGACCTCCTCGGCGATGGTGGTGATCGCGCCGTCGTCCAGCACGGCACCCTGGGCGATCGGGGACCAGGCCTCGACGGCCACCTGGTGGCGGTGCGAGCCCTCGCGGGCCGCTTCGTTCGCGAAGTAGGGGTGGACCTCGATCTGGTTGATCACCGGGGCCGTGCCGGTCTCCTCGACGATCCGGTCGAGGTGGGCGGGCTGGAAGTTCGAGACCCCGACGGAGGCGGCGCGGCCGTCCTCGACGAACTCCAGGAGCGTCTCCCAGGTGGACACGTAGTCGCCGTCGTACATCGTCGGCAGCGGCCAGTGGATGAGGAACAGGTCGATCTTGTCCAGGCCCAGCGCCGACATCGTGCCGTCGAAGGCGCGGCGGGCGTCATCGGGCCGGTGGAACCCGTTGTTGAGCTTGGAGGTGACGTAGAGCTCGCTGCGGTCGATGCCGGAGGAGGCGATGGCCTCACCAACGCCCTTCTCGTTCTGGTACATCTGCGCGGTGTCGATGTGGCGGTAGCCGATCTCGAGCGCCTGGGTGACCGCTTCGGCGGTGTCCTCGGGCGGGACCTGGAAGACCCCGAAGCCGAGCTGGGGGATCCGGGTGCCGTCGTTGAGCGTGATCGTGGGGATTGACATGTCAATTACGTACCCGGGGTATCGAGACCGCTAAACCCGGTCCGAGGCGGTTTGCGCCACCGACTGACTGGCGACCGTTCGCCGACCGCACCGACCGGCTCGGCACGCCGGTCGTCACAATGGTGGTCGACGGTTGTCCTGTGCCGGTGCGCGCCCGGTCCGTCGCACGCACCTCCGACGGGTACACGCTTCTGCTGCCGGCGGGGGTCGACCCAGTGGCCGGGCCGGTGTGCCTGACCTTCCACCGGTTCGGTGGGCGGATGAAGTGGCAGGAGAACGTCATCCTCGTCGGCGAGGGCCGCCCCGACGGCGGCGCGCTGACGGTGACCGTCGACCGGGCACTCAACGACAGGCTCATGAGGCGTGGGGCAGCCAGAAGGTTCGAGCGGCCCGGACCCCACAGGAGTCGGTGAGTGCGTGGGCTGTTGTGACAGCTCGCAGTGACCCGGTTCGTTGTGCGATCCAGCCATTGGCCAAGCCGATGAGTGCGGCGCCGGCGAGCACTGAGGCGCGACGCCTTGCGGTGGTTGGTCGAATCGACATGGGCACCAGGTGCCAGACGGCAAATCCGACGGCGGGAGAGAGCCATCCTCGACATGATTCGTCGGGGAAGGTGTCGATCGGGACCCCCCGCCACAGCACCTCCTCGGCTAGAGCGTTGGTCGTGCCGAGCCCCGCCGCGAAGGCGATCGCTGCCGGACCGGCGGCCCGCGCATTGGGCAGGAGCTCCGTAGCGACGGCACCGACCGGCGCCGCGAGAAGAGCAACAGCCGAAGCCGAGCGAGGCGCCGGGAGGCCTTCCTGGGACCGCTGCCAGAGAACGGGCAGACGCCGGGGCCCGATGAGTATGCCGGCGAGCACCCAGCAGGTCACCCAGTAGATGGCGAAGCCAGCCTGGTAGCCGCGTTGGGTGCCGAATCGCCGTGTGGTCGCACCGAAGACCTGCTTCATCCCCAACGGCATCGCAGCAGGTAGCAGCGTGACCACCGCGCGACGCCACCTCGCTTCCCGATAGAGAGACGTGGTCATGCAGTGATTCTGCTGCCGCGAGCATCCGCACCGGAAGGCGGCGCTATGACGCGGGAGAACTGATATCGGGGCGTTGTGGAGGTGAGGCGGTTTCGGGGCGTCTCTCAGCTGGAGAGGCCTCGGTGCGGATCTTGACGCCGCGGACGTGGTCGCGCGCCATGACGAAGTCGGCTGGTACGACACCCAGGAGCCCCATCAGGCTGAACCACCACGGCTCGGTGACCCAGCGCGACCGGAAGTGGTAGCGCGTGCGTCGCCCCTCGTTGAGCGGGGTGAGTACAAACGCCCAGGTCCAGTCGAGCTCAGCCCGCCGACGCCAGCTCATCGGGAGATGACTGTTGGAGCGAAGCACCAGTGCTCGCTCGGTTTGAAGCTCCACGACGTACAGGCCGCACTCGGTCTCCGGCGGCCCGTCGGGGATGAAGCTGCCGACTTCGATGTCCTGGAGTCCCGCAACCAAGCGATCGGCGCTGGGGCCGTTCGCGGGGAAGAGCAGCCGGTCCACCCACCGGGCCGTGTACCAGCCGGCACGACCCCAGCCCATCTGGACCAACCAGGGCCAGATCGCAGACGGGGGTGCGTCGATGGTGATGGCGTGGTCGGTCTGCACCTTGGGGCTCGGGATGATGCTGTCGCCCGGCAGGACTGCTACCCGTTCCTCCGAGGTCGATCCGTACGTGCGGCCCAGATGGATGAGTGCAGCCTCTACAGCAGCTGCCACGCCGATCGTCGCCGCCCACGCCGTGCGCGATTTCGGTCGCATCCCATCCACCTCCTCACATCGGACGTTCGGCCCGCTCGGCGATGCCCCGGAGCATGCGGCGCATCATGGGGAAGTCCCCGATCTCCATGAGGAGCACAGTCACTGGCAAGAATGGCCCGGGGTCGTAGCGTGCCTTCAACCGGGTGACCAGTCGCGTCCCTCCCGCATTGTCCGCGCTCAGGCGCCAGGCCCAGGTCGAGTCGGGTTTGCTCCACACCAGCGATCGGGGTGCCTCGATGCTCGCCACTCGGAAAGCCGTGCGGTCGTCTTGGTGGGAGGACATGGGCGCGGCGACGTCGCCGACCGCGGGGTGCTGGAAGTCCTCGAGAATCGTCTCCGCACTGGACCGGCCGAGATTGTCCAACAGGTCGTAGGAGTAGAAGCCGGCGCGTCGGAAGCCGACCTGGACAAGCCACGGCCAAACCCGTTCCGGTGGCGCCGCGATGGAGATCGCTCGGGTGGCGACGAAGTCAGCCCTCGCCAAGAGGTCGTCGCCGGGCATTGCCCCGATCGCCTCGGCAGAGGTTGCGCCCCAGCGCAGGTGCCATGCCCTGTACCTGGACCCGAGAACCGCCCCACTCCCGGCCGCGGCTAGGAGGACAAGCAGCGCGCGACGTGCCCGTGGCCCATGTTCCGGCATGAACCCATTCTCCCGCTAGGCACGTCGCCTGCATCAACCACAGGCGTGGAAGCCACCACGCGCTGGTTCAGTCTGGATCTACCGTCGTCGCCGACGTGCTCAGATGGCCCTGGCAGCAGGGCAAGATCAACAAATCCAGGGCAAGCGCTGTCCCTGATCAAGCCCTGCTACACCCCGAAGAAGACCTTCAGCGCCGGCCAGAACGCGATCTTCCGGGCGATGGTCGTGGTGAAGTGGAACCCCTACTGCTCCGCCATCAGCGCGTGCGGCTGAGCAGAGGACAAAGTGGCGGCCGCAGGCGCTCGTGTCAGAGCGTGCCCGAGGTCGCAGAGTGCTCGCTCCACCAGCGGCGGCCCGACTCGGGCAGGGTGTGGATCGGGTCGTAGTACTCGTACCGGCGGGACAGGGCCTCGGGGTCCTCGGACTCGATCGAGGTGCGGTAGTTCTTGGTCCAGTAGGAGATGCCGCGCTCGCGGTCGTACTCGGCGACCTGGTGCACCCACCGCTTGCCGACGAAGGGCACGTCGCACACGATCCGCGGGGTGGCGAAGCCGGGCAGGTAGCCCATGATCGCGTGCTGCAGCTCCTGGGCCTCGGCGACCGAGACCCGCCAGTGCTCGGCGTTGGGGATCATGTCGCACATGTAGAAGTAGTAGGGCATGACCTGGGCGCCGTCGAGCAGCCGGAAGCACAGGTCGAGCAGCTCGTGGGGATCGGTGTTGACCCCGTGCATCAGCACTCCCTGGTTGCGCACGTCGCGCACCCCCGCGTCGAGCATCGCGCGAGTCGCACGCGCCACCAGCGGGGTGACGGAGTTGCCGTGGTTGACGTGGGTGTGGATCGCGAGACTGACACCTCGCTCCCGCGCCGTCGTGGCCACCCGCTCCATGCCGGCCACGACCTGTGGCTGGAGCCAGTGCTGCGGCATGCCCATCAACGCCTTGGTCGCGAGCCGGATGTCGCGGATGTTGTCCAGCGACAGCATCCGGTTCAGGAAGTCCTCGAGGCGCGGCCAGGGCAGGTTGGCCACGTCGCCACCGGAGACGACGACGTCGCGCACCTCCGGGTGCTCGCGCAGGTACGCGGTCATCGAGTCCAGCCGGTCGGCCGGCTTGAGCTCGAAGCGCAGCTTGTCGACCACCGGCGTCGAGTTGCCGACCAGGTCCATCCGGGTGCAGTGCCCGCAGTACTGCGGGCAGGTCGACAGCAGCTCGGCCAGCACCTTGGTGGGGTAGCGGTGGGTGAGCCCTTCGGCGACCCACATGTCGTGCTCGTGCAGCGAGTCGCGGCTCGCGTGCGGGTGCGAGGGCCAGTCGGTACGACGATCGCTCGCGACGGGCAGCATGTAGCGGCGCACGGGGTCGGCGTAGAAGGCGTCGGTCAGTGAGCCCGGGCCGGCGGGGGTGGCGTGCGGCGCCATCGTGTTGAGCATCTGCGGCGGCAGCAACATCGACATCGTGGCCAGCTGCTGCTGGTCACGCTCGAGGTCGGCGTAGAACGACTCGTCGAGCAGGTCGCCCATGAGCTCGCGCAGCTGGCGCAGGTTCTTGATGCAGTGGGCGCGCTGCCACTGCACGGACTCCCACTCCTCGGTGGTCACCGCCGACCAGCCGGGGAAGCGGGTCCAGTCGGGCTCGACCAGCTCGGTGCGTCGGTAGCCGTAGGGCTGGGCGAGCCCGGGCGGGGCAGCGCCACGGGTGGCGGGGTCTGCGGTCTGCGTGGTCACGGTGCCTCCTCGGCGGCTGGGGTCGCCGATCGACTGCGCGGCTCGGCGCGCCCGGTTGTGAGGGGAACGCCTCCGTGCCAGAGTAGGCAGAGATCCTGCGGCCTGTCGAATCTATGACAGCAAATATTGCCGCGCGTGTCGAGAAAGGGGCGAAGAAGTGTCGCGCCGAGTCAGCGATCCCGTGGGTCTGCACCGGGTGCTGGAACCCGAGGGTGTCCTGCCCCAGGCAGCAGCGCGCCTCGACACCCGTCGCGAGCTGTGGGACGACGAGGTGCGAGTGGGCCTCGAGCGGCTCAACCTCGACGCCGCGTCGTACCGCCAGCTGCGCGAGCAGCACCGCGCCGGCCCAGCGATCCGCGCCGCGGTCTGCGACATCGTCGCCAGTCGCGGCAAGATGCAGAACCCCGTCACCGGCTCAGGGGGGATGCTCATCGGTGTCGTCGAGGAGGTCGGCCCCCGCAGCCCGCTGGGGCTCTCGGTGGGGGACCGCGTCGCGACACTGGTCTCGCTGAGCCTGACCCCGCTGGTGATCGAGGACGGCCTGGGGGAGTGGGACGGGGAGAGCGAGCAGGTCCCGGCCCGGGGGTACGCCGTGCTGTTCGGCCGCTCGGTCGCCGCGCGCCTGCCCCAGGACCTCGATCCGGCGCTGGCGCTGGCGGTCATGGACGTCTGCGGCGCCCCCGCGCTGACCGCGCGGGTGGTGGAGCGGCAGGTCGCGTCCGGCCGCGCGCCATCGGTCTGCGTCATCGGCGCAGCCGGCAAGTCCGGCTCCCTGGCCCTGGCCGCTGCCCGGCGTGCCGGGGCAGCCCGATGCGTCGGGCTGGTGCCCCACGCCGCGGAGGCAGAGCTCCTCACCGATGCCGGGCTGGCCGACTCGGTCGTCGTGGCCGACGCCCGCGACCCGGTCGCCGTGCGCGACGCGGTTCACGGTGCCTTGGACGGGCAGGGGGCCGACGTGACCGTGGTGTGCGTCGACGTGCCGGGGTGCGAAGGGGGAGCGCTGCTCGCGGCCCACGACGGCGGCACGGTGATCTTCTTCTCGATGGCCACCTCCTTCACCGCGGCCGCGCTGGGCGCGGAAGGTCTCGCTGCCGACGTGACGATGCTCGTCGGCAACGGCTACGTCCCCGGTCACGCCGACCTGGCGCTGGCGATCGTGCGGGAGCACCCTGGGGTGCGTGGCTTGTTCGAGCGCCGGTTGTGAGCCGGCGTGGTGAGGCACCGATGAGGAGGAGACTGGCGTGGTGAGGTCGCTGCTGGACGCGAGTCGCGTCGCGCACGCACGTGGGCTGGCCGAGCAGGTCGGCAGCCCGATCGTGGATCTTGCGCGGCGCCACACCACGGTGTCGGTGGAGCGGGCCACGCTCCGGCTGGCCGGGTTGTCCGGTGCCGACCCCGACGGCACGCCGTGGGTCAACCACCTGGTCGACGCGGTCCGGGGCGACGTCGGGCTGGAGCGCGGGGTCACGGTGCCGGTCTGGGACGCCGTTCGCCGCCTGGACACCGACCTGCCGGGCCTGGCCCGGCTCGCCACGGCGGGGGAGGTGCGTTTCGAGGTCCCCGAGGGAGCGCACGCGGAGCAGGCGCAAGAGGCGGCCACGGCCGCGGTCGGCAGGGGCATGGACGCCCTGGACGCGCGCCGCAAGGAGCGTGACCAGCTGGTCGAGGAGCTGGGCGACCCGCCCAGCCGCCCGTGGGTCTACCTGATCGTCGCCACCGGCGACATCTACGAGGACATCCCGCAGGCGCAGGCCGCGGCGCGTGCCGGAGCAGACGTGATCGCCGTGATCAGGTCGACGGGTCAGTCGTTGCTCGACTACGTGCCGCAGGGGGCGACTCGCGAGGGCTTCGCGGGCACCTACGCCACCCAGGAGAACTTCCGGTTGATGCGCACGGCTCTCGACGAGACCAGTCGCGAGCTCGGTCGCTACGTGCGGCTGACCAACTACGCATCCGGCCTCTGCATGCCCGAGATGGCCGTCCTGGCGGGCCTGGAGCGGCTCGACATGATGCTCAACGACTCGATGTACGGGATCCTCTTCCGCGACATCAACCCGATCCGCACTTTCGTCGACCAGCGGTTCAGCCGCCAGGTGCATGCCCGTGCCGGGATCATCATCAACACCGGCGAGGACAACTACCTCACCACGGCGGACGCGGTCGAGGCCGCGCACACCGTGACCGTGAGCCAGCTGCTCAACGAGTACTTCGCCCTCGAGGCGGGACTCGAGGACTGGCAGCTGGGTCTGGGCCACGCCTTCGAGATCGACCCCGACCTCCCCGACTCCTTCCGGATGGAGCTGGCGCACGCCCTGCTGGCCCGGGAGCTCTTCCCGACCGCCCCGTTGAAGTGGATGCCGCCGACCCGGCACATGAGCGGCGACGTCTTCCGGGGCTACCTGTTGGACGCCTTCTTCAACCTGGCCGGCGCACTGACCGGGCAGGGCATCCTGCTGGTCGGGATGATGACGGAGGCCGTGGTCACGCCGTGGCTCTCCGACCGTGACCTGGCGCTGCAGAACGTCCGCTACGTGCTCAACGCCGCGGGCGGGCTCGCCGAGGACTTCCAGCCCCAGCCCGACGGATTCATCGAGCGACGGGCGCAGCGGGTGCTGGAGGAGGCGATCGAACTGATGCAGGCGATCCGCGAGGACTCCGACGACGCCGGGGACGCGCCGCTGCTGGCGGCGATCGCGGACGGCACCTTCGGCACGATGCGCCGCCCACCCGACGGCGGGCGCGGGCTCGACGGCGTGGTCCGCAGGGCAGAGGGCTTCGTCAACCCGGCGCTGGACATGCTGGAGGTGCGGTGATGGTCTCGACGGGCTCGAGCGGCGCGGGGGTCTCGACCGGCGGCGGGGGACAGGTGCTCCGGCCCTACGGCGACACCACCGGCGACGGCATGGTGCAGGTCTCGTTCACGCTCCCGATGCCGCACTCCAAGGTGGCCGAGGGTGCCGCGCAACAGCTGGCCACCAAGATGGGGATCTCGCCCGCGATGGTGGTCCACGCCAAGCCGATGGGCCCGGACTTCACCTTCTTCGTGGTCTACGGGCGGGTCCACCACCTCGTCGAGGTCGACAAGGTCGAGGTCGTGGAGCGTGACTATCCGTTGCTCACCCCGGCTGAGGCCGACCACGCGATCAGGTCGGTGCTGCACCGCCGGATGGTGGTCGTGGGCGCCTGCATCGGCACCGACGCTCACACCGTCGGGATCGACGCGATCCTCAACATCAAGGGTTTCGCGGGTGAGAAGGGCCTGGAGTACTACCGGGAGATCAAGGTGGTCAACCTCGGTGCGCAGATCTCGGTGCCCGACCTGGTGGAGGCTGCTCGAGGCGAGGACGCCGACGCGGTGCTGGTCTCCCAGGTGGTCACCCAGCGCGACGCCCACCTGCTCAACACCCAGGAGATGTCGGCGGCGTTCCGCGAGGCCTATCCCGACGAGGCCAGACCGGTGCTGGTCGTGGGTGGCCCGCGGTTCGAGGAGTCGATGAGCGGCGAGCTCGGCGTCGACCGGGTCTTCGCCCGGGGCACCACACCCGTCGACGTGGCCTCCTACCTCGTGGCCCGCCTCGGGGCCCGCGCCGCAGCCGCGCACGAGGTCCGATGACGACGCCGCGACCGGGCGAGGTGGTCACCCACCGTCGCTACGTCTCCTACGCCGAGGCGCACTACGCCGGCAACCTGGTGGACGGCGCCTACGGGCTGGGGCTCTTCGGTGACGCCGCGACCGAGATGTGCATCCGCACCGATGGCGACGAGGGGTTGCTCGCGTCGTACTCGGAGGTGCAGTTCCGCGCTCCGGTTCGCGCCGGGGACCTGGTGGAGGTCCGCGCCGAGCTGGTCGCCGTCGGCAACCGATCGCGAACCCTGGATCTCGCCCTCCTGGTGGTGGGCCGGGGACGGCCCGACCGGGCCGAGAGTGCCGCCGAGCTGCTGGCCCAACCGGTGGTCGCGACCACGGCCCGAGCGGTCGTCATCGTGCCGAGTCGGCGTGTCGAAGAAGACACGCCGAGCTAGATGAATTTCCTGAAAATTTCTGGTGACCGACATCACACGGCCTGACCTGCGCCTTTGACCGAAGACCCAGGTCAGCAGGTGGTTGACGGCTCTGCCGAGATCGCGGCAAAGTGCGCGTGTCCACCGAGCAGGCCGCAGTCGATACCGACATGGCGAGGTGGCGGAGAGTCTCGGTGGGTGCCACACGCGAGAGGATCCGCCGGCCGCCGTGAGTGGTTCGGCGACGGGGTTGGCACACCGGAGAGGTCCGGCGCCCAGTAGACAACGACGGGCGACTCGCGCAGCCGGCGCGAGCGTCGTCGGTCCGAAGGGCCCGGGCCTCTCTGGCGCTTCTCACCAGGTGTGTGGACGCTCGCACCGCGCCTGATCCCCTCCCTGCACCGGGATAACGTTGGGGCGGTGAGCCGGACCCCGCTGCGTTGCCTCATCGCTGCCGTGAGCGGCGTCCTGGCGGCAGTGTCGTTCGAGCCGGTCGACCTTCCGCTGCTGCTGCCGCTCGCCGTCGCCGGGCTCACCCTGGCCGTTCCCGCCCCCGAGCAGGCGCGGACCTCGCGCGCCGCGCTGGTCGGGGGGTGCTTCGGCGTCGGGTTCATGGCACTGCACGTCGGATGGATCTCGGTCCTCGGTCTCGACGTGGCCGTGGGGCTGGTGCTGCTGCAGGCCTCGTTCTTCCTGCTCCTCGGAGCAGGGCTCAGTCTCGTGCGAGGTCTCCCGGCCTGGCCGGTGTGCGCGGCCGTGGTCTGGGTGGGCGTGGAACTGCTGCGTGGGGTCGTGCCGTGGGGCGGGTTTCCGTGGGGGTCGCTGGCCTACGCCACCGTCGACACCCCACTCGCGCCGAGCGTCGCCCTGGCCGGCACCGCCGGCACCTCGCTCCTGGTGGCCCTGCTCGGCACGACGCTGGCGTGGTCAGCCCTGCAGCTGCGCACCAGGGCGGTCCAGGCGATCGGCGGCGTCGTGATCGTGGCCGCCCTGGCCTACGCCGCGGGGGCGGCGGCAGGTGTGGCCCCGTGGCGTGAGGCCGAGCCCGACGCCGAGACCGTGCGCGTGGCCGCGGTGCAGGGTGACGTGCCCGGTGAGGGGATGGAGGCCTTCGCCGAGCGCCGGGCAGTGCTGGACAACCACGTCCGCGAGACCCACGAGCTGGCCGAGCGGGTGCGCGCCGCGAGCGCGCCTCGCCCGGACCTCGTGCTGTGGCCGGAGAACTCCACCGACATCGACCCCTATCTCGACGACTCGGTGCGCCGCGACATCCAGGACGCCGTGGACGACATCGGGGTCCCGGTGCTGGTCGGAGGGATGATCTCCGGCGACGAGCCCGGCGACGTGGAGAACCAGAGCATCGTCTGGCAACCCGGCGCCGGGCCGGTCGACCACTACTCCAAGCGTCATCCGGTGCCGTTCGGGGAGTACATCCCGATGCGTGACCTGCTGGCGCAGTACTTCGAGCGGCTGGACCAGATCCCGCGCGACATGGTGCCCGGTCCGGAGCCGGGCAACCTGGAGGTCGGGGGAGCCGACCTGGGCGTCGTGATCTGCTTCGAGGTCGCCTACGACGGCCTGGTGCGCGATGTGGTGCGCGGAGGCGCGGGGATGCTCGTGGTGCCCACCAACAACGCGACCTACATGGGCACCGGGCAGGTGGAGCAGCAGTTCGCCATCTCCCGGCTCCGGGCCCTGGAGACCGACCGGTACGTCGCCGTGGTGGCCACCAACGGCATCTCGGGGCTGGTGGCCCCGGACGGGACAGTGGTCGAGCAGCTCCCGACGCGCCGGCCGGGGGTGTGGGAGGCCGAGGTGGAGCTGTCCGACACCATGACTCCGGCCATGCGGTGGGGGCACCTGCTTCGCTGGGGCCTCGGTGGCGTCGCCCTGTTGCTGGTGCTGGTGGGCGCCGCGTCCCGCCGGCGCCGCAGCGACCGGACGACCACGGCCGAGCCGACCACGGAGGGCGTCCGGCTGCTGGAGCCCGAGACCGTGCCCGCCGAGGGAGAACGCCATGGCTGAGCACGCTGGCGGGGAGCCCGCCCGCAGGGCTGTGATGGTGGTGCCGACCTACAACGAGGCGGACAACCTGGAGTGGATCGTGCGCCGGGTGCTCGCGGCGAGGCCGGATGTCCACGTCATGGTCGTGGACGACGACTCGCCCGACGGCACCGGAGACATCGCCGACGGGCTCGCCGCCACCGACCCGCGGGTGCTGGTGGTGCACCGCAGCCAGAAGGCGGGGCTGGGGGCGGCGTACCTCCACGGCTTCGGAGTGGCCCTGGACCAGGGCTACGAGCTGATCGGGGAGATGGACGCCGACGGCTCCCACCAGCCCGAGCAGCTCGACCGGCTGTTCGCGGCGATCGATCAGGCCGACCTGGTGATCGGATCGCGTTGGGTGCCCGGGGGCAGCGTGGTCAACTGGAGCCCGTTGCGCAAGGCGCTCTCCGTCGGCGGCAACGTGTACGCCCGCACGGTGCTCGGGGTCGCGGTGCGGGACCTGACCGCCGGTTTCCGCCTGTTCCGGGCGGAGACGCTGCGCACGATCGACCTGGAGTCGGTGGAGTCCGTGGGCTACTGCTTCCAGACCGACCTCGCCGTGCGTACGTTGGACGCCGGACTGCGAATCGTGGAGGTGCCGATCGACTTCCTCGAGCGGGAGCGCGGCGAGTCCAAGATGCACGCGGGCATCGCGACCGAGTCGCTGCGGCGCATCACCCGGTGGGGGTTCGCCCGGCGGCGGGCGGGTCTCGGCGGACACGTGTCGACCGCGCTTCACGCGGGCTCGGGGCGGGCACGCCGGGAGGGAGGAGACTGATGAGACGACGAGCGCCGTGGGGGCTCCTGGCGCTGCTCTTCATCGTGATGCCTGTCGTCGAGATCACCCTCATCGTCCAGATGGGCCAGGCCGTCGGGCCCTGGTGGACGGTCCTGGCCCTGATCTCCACCGGCATCCTGGGGTCGATCCTGCTGCGGCGCGAGGGGTCTCGCGTGTGGCGCGCCCTGGTCGAGGCGTTGCGTGCCGCCAAGGTGCCCTCCCGCGAGCTCGCGGACGGCGCCCTGATCCTGGTCGGGGGCGCACTGCTGCTGACCCCGGGCTTCGTCACCGACGCTGTCGGGCTGATCTGCGTGCTGCCCATGACCCGGGCCCTGCCCCGGGGGCTGCTGCGTCAGGCCATCGCCCGCCGGCTGGTGATCGCGACCGCCGGTGGTGCTCCAGGACCTCGTGGCGGCTCAGCCGGATCCGGAGACCACGACGCCCCGCCCGACCCGGGGGTCGTGCGAGGCGACGTGATCGAGTGACCCACCCGTCTCATGGGGGCGGGCAGGCCAGCCGAAGTCAGGCGGAGCGGGTCTTGCGGTGCAGGTGAGCGGGGCCGATCTCGCCACCGCGCAGCAGCTCGAGGCGCTCGGCGAGGATGTCTTCGAGCTCCTTCTCCGAGCGGCGTTCCAGCAGCATGTCCCAGTGGGTACGGACCGGCTTCTCGACCTTGGGCACCGGACGCTCGGTGTCCTTGGCCAGCGCCTCGGCGCCGCAGCGTGGACACTCCCACAGCGCCGGGATGTCGGCCTCGGCCGACATCGTGATCTCGAACTGGTGACCCTGCGGGCAGACGTAGTCGACTCGCTGCCGGGCGGCGAACTCGATACCGCGCTCGTCCTCGAAGCTCTGGCCGCCGAGTCGAGCTCCGCGGAGGGTGCGCTCAGCCATAGGAATTCCTTAAGTCAGATCGACGCTGCCCGGTGGGTGGGCATCCGTACCCTTCCAGGATGCCCCATGGGGCAACCGGTACACGTGTTCGGGTGCCTCGGACCGGGTGGACCGAGATGGTCAGACCACGCTGGGTTGCTCGTTGCCCGCTGCAGCGATGCCTGCTCGGGGCTTCACCCGCCACAGCAGCACCAGGCCGATCAGGAAGAAGCCCGCCAGCGCCACCAGGGCCGGGCGATAGCTGCCGGTGGCCTGCTGAACCAGGCCGAAGATCAGGGTCCCCAACCAGCTCGTGCCGCGCTCAGCGGCCTGGTAGAGGCTGAAGTACTCCGCCTCGCGGCCCCGGGGGATGAGCAGGCTGAAGAAGGACCGGGACAGCGCCTGGGTGCCGCCGAGCACCAGGCCGATGGCCGCGGCCAGGGCCAGGAACAGCGGGAAGTTCTCGGCCGGGGTGAAGTAGCCGCCGGACACGATGCAGATCCACAGGACCAGGCCGACGAGGATCACTCGCCGTGAGCCCACTCGCTGCGCGATCCGCCCGAACAGCAGTGCCCCGGCCACTCCGATGAACTGCACCACGAGGAACGCCGAGAGCACCGTGGCCGGCTCGAACCCCAGCTCGCGCTCGCCGTAGACCGAGGCGGCGTAGATCACGGTCTGGATGCCGTCGTTGTAGAACAGGTAGGCGACCAGGAAGGTCAGGGTGACCGGATAGGAACGCAGGTCGCGCAGCGTGGTCCACAGCTGGCCGAAGCTGGCGCGGACCAACCCTCCCGACTCGGGGACCACGGCCACGGGCGGGCGGTTGCGGATGCCTCGCACCGGGATGATCGTGAACGTCGCCCACCACACGGCGGCCATCAGCAGGGAGATCCGCACCGCCAGCTCGGTGTCGGACATCACCGAGAGCAGCGCGAAGTTGGTCGCCAGCAGCAGGCCGCCACCGAGGTAGCCCAGCGCCCAGCCGCGGCTGGAGACCCGGTCGCGCTCGTCGGTGGTCGCGATCTCGCAGAGGATCGCGTCGTAGACGACCAGGGAGGCGCCCAGGCACAGGGTCGCGGCGATCAGGAGGGCGGCTCCCAGCTGCCAGTTGGTGCCGGCGACGAAGAACATCAGGCCCGCGAAGATCGACCCCGCCCAGGCATATCCACCCAGCACGGTGCTCTTGCGGGGCGACCGGTCGGCCGCCGCCCCGACGACGGGCAGCACCAGCGCCGAGAGGAGGGTGGCCACGGTGACCAGGTAGAACACCAGCGACTCGGGCGAGATCCCCAGGCCGAGGATCGTCAGGGTCGCCGTGCAGTCCGGCGCATCCTCACCCACCTCGCATCCGGCGGCACGAGCCGCGACCGTGGTGAGGTACGGCGCGAACAGGACCGCCGCCGTGGTGGTGACGTAGGCCGAGTTGGCCCAGTCGTACCAGTACCAGGACCGCTGCTCCCTGCCTCGATCGAGCGGGGGGAGCTCGTCGACCCCGGTCGCGGGACCCGAGGGCGGTGCGGCCCCGCTCACCTCTGGCTGCTCCAGATCCCGCGCTCGCGCAGGACCTCGGCCAGGACGTCGGTGCGGTCGGTGATGATGCCGTCGACCCCCATGTCGAGCAGGCGCTCGATCTCGGAGCGCTCGTCCACCGTCCAGACGTGGAGGTGTCGGCCGCTGGCGTGAGCGAGCTCCAGGAGGCGGCGATCGACCACGCGCATCCCGCGGTGACGCACCGGGACCTGCAGGACCGCGCCGCGGTCGCGCAGCAACCGGGAGAGGGCCAGCGGGTACGGAGCGAACTTCAACGCCGCCACCAGGGCGATCCCGGTCGTGGTCGCCACCGGGCGGCCGACGGCTCGGCGGAAGCGGCGCAGGGTCGGTTCCTGGAATGACCCGACGCACACCCGGTCGTGCGCCTTGGTGCGCCTCAGCACCTCGACCGTGGGCCCGACGGTGCTCGGCGACTTGAGGTCGATGTTGAGGCGCGCGTCAGGAAGCTCCTCGAGCAGTTCCTCCAGCAGCGGGATGCCCGCGCGCCGGGCGATCCGGATCGAGCGGACCTGCTCCAGGGTCAGCTCGCTGATCCTGCCGCTGGCGTCGGTGATGCGTTCGACGCTGGTGTCGTGGAAGGCGAGCAGGTGCCCGTCGGCCGTGGTCTGCACGTCGGTCTCCAGGTAGCGGAAACCCAGGTCACAGGCGTGACGGAACGCCTCCAGGGTGTTCTCGAGCCCGACGAGGTCCGGGTGCCCCGCGCCGCCGCGGTGGGCCATCGCCACGATGCCACCGTGCCGACGAGGCTCGTCGAGGAAGGCGAATCCGGTCTGCACGGGCACCAGCGGTCCTAGACGTCGTGGAAGGTCTCGATGGTCGCGCCGAGAGTGTTGAGGCGTTCGGCGAGGTCCTCGTAGCCGCGGTTGATGACATAGACCGAGCGCAGCACCGAGGGGCCCTTGCACGCCAGCATCGCGAGCAGGATCACCACGGCCGGCCGCAGCGCCGGCGGACACACGATCTCGGCTCCCGACCAGTGGGTGGGGCCCTCGATGCTCACGCGGTGCGGGTCGAGCAGCTGCACCTTGGCCCCGAGGCGGTTGAGCTCGGTGAGGTAGATGGCCCGGTTCTCGTAGACCCAGTCGTGCAGCAGGGTCTTGCCCGTCGCGGTCGCCGCGATCACGGCGAAGAACGGCAGGTTGTCGATGTTGAGACCGGGGAAGGGCATCGGGTGGATCTTGTCGATGGGGGAGTGCAGCTGGGAGGCCTTCGTGGTCAGGTCCACCAGCCGGGTGCGGCCGTTGTCGGCGAGGTACTCCTCGGAACGCTCGTATCGGAAGCCCATCTCCTCGAGCAGCGCGAGCTCGATCTCGAGGAACTCGATCGGCACCCGCCGGATCGTGATCTCGGACTCGGTGACGATGGCGGCCGCCAGCAGTGACATCGCCTCGATCGGGTCCGCGGAGGGGGAGTAGTCCACGTCGACGTCGATCACGGGCTGGCCGCGGACGACGAGCGTGGTGGTGCCGATGCCGTCGACCGTGACCCCCAGCCGCTCGAGGTAGAAGCAGAGGTCCTGGACCATGTAGTTGCTGGAGGCATTGCGGATCACCGTGACCCCGTCGTGCAGGGCGGCAGCCATCAGGGCGTTCTCGGTGACGGTGTCACCGCGCTCGGTGAGCACGATCGGCCGGACCGGGGCCACGTTGTCGTCCACCCGCGCGTGGTAGCAGCCGTCGGTGGCCTTGACCTCGAGGCCGAACGGACGCAACGCGGTCATGTGCGGCTCGACCGTGCGGGTGCCGAGGTCGCATCCGCCGGCGTAGGGGAGGTCGAAGTTGTGGGCGCGGTGCAGCAGCGGGCCGAGGAACATGATCACGGAGCGGGTCCGCCGTGCTGCCGTCGCGTCGATGGCGCTCAGGTCGAGCTCCGCGGGAGGCACGATCTCCAGGTCGTTGTCCTCGTTGAGCCAGCGGGTCTGCACGCCGAGGCTGTCCAGCACCTCCAGCAGCCGGTTGACCTCCTCGATCCGCGCCACCCGCCGAAGCGTGGTGCGCCCGCGGTTCAGCAGCGAGGCGCACAGCAGCGCGACGCCGGCGTTCTTGGAGGTCTTGACGTCGATGGAACCGCGCAGCGTGGTGGGACCGTTGACGCGCAGGTGCGTGCGGGCGTCGCCGATCGCCACGATCTGGGAGTCGAGCGCCTCGCCGATGCGCGCGACCGTCTCCAGGGTGATGCTGCGTTCCCCCTGCTCGATCTCCTCGACCTCGTCGGCGCTCGCCTCCAACAGGTCGGCCAGATGCCCTTGGGACCACCCCCGGTGGCGCCTTGCGTCTCTGATCATTCGACCGATGCGTACCCGGTAACCGTCGCTCACCCGCCGATTCTATGCCCCTGCTGCCCCTGGGCGAACACGTCCCAGGTCATCGGACCTGCTGATCTAGGTTGGGGGGATGCAGCCTGGTCCCGTTGACTCCTCGGAAGCCCCAACGCCGCCCGACTCTCTCGTGCTCGGTCCGATCCTGCGCCACGTCGACACCACGAGCGCGACCATCTGGGTGGAGACCCGCTCCTCGTGCCGGGTGAGCGTGAGGACCGGGGAGGGCGAGTGGTCGGCTCGGACCTTCCGCGTCCACGGTCACCACTACGCCCTGGTGGAGTGCGAGGACCTGACTCCGGGAAGCCAGACGCCGTACCGCGTGGAGCTGGACGGCACGCCCGTGTGGCCACCACGGGAGCACAGCGCCGGCCTCGCGCTGCCGGCGCCGGTGATCGCAACCCTCCCCGACGACCGGCCGCCGCTGCTGCTGTTCGGTTCGTGCCGCACCAGCGTCCCGCACGACCGCAACGGCAACCTCACCCACGGCGTCGACGCGCTGCGTGCCTTCGGGCTGGCCATGGCCGGAATCGGGTCGGGGGACCACCCCGCGCAGCGACCCGACCTGGTGCTCTTCCTGGGGGACCAGGTCTATGCCGACGAGACCAGCGATGCGATGCGGGACTTCATCTCCGCCAAGCGTGACATCGAGGAGTCCCCCGGGACCGAGCTGGCCGACTACGACGAGTACGCCCACCTCTACCAGCTGGCCTGGACCGACCCCGTCAACCGGTGGCTGCTCTCGACCCTGCCGTCGGCGATGATCTTCGACGATCACGACGTGCGGGACGACTGGAACACCTCTGCCCAGTGGCGCCGGAAGATGGAGGCCACCGACTGGTGGCACGGGCGCATCGTCTCCGGACTGGCTTCGTACTGGGTCTACCAGCACCTGGGCAACCTCACCGGCGAGGAGCGCGCTGAGGACGAGATCTGGCAGCGGGTCACCGACCACGACGGTGAGGACGAGCTCGACCTCACCGAGGTGCTGGACGCGTTCGCCGAGCGCGTCGACCAGCAACCTGAGACCTACCGATGGAGCTTCGCGCGGCGCCTGGGCGAGGTGCGCCTGGTGGTCGTCGACTCTCGAGCGGCGCGGGTCCTCGGCGACGAGCAGCGCTCGATGCTCGACGACGAGGAGATGCAGTGGCTGGATCGGAAGCTGCAGGGGGACTGCGAGCACCTGCTGGTGGGCACCTCGCTGCCGTTCCTGCTGCCGGAGCCCTTGCACCACGTGGAAGCCTTCGACGAGGCGTTGGCGGCGGGCGTCTGGGGGCCCCGGGGCGCCCGGATCGGGGAACGGATCCGGCAGGGAGTCGACCTCGAGCACTGGGGTGCCTTCCAGCAGGGCTTCCGCGACGTCGCGGAGATGATCTTGTCCGTCTCGCGGGGGGAGCGGGGGAGGCCACCGTCCACGGTGACGTTCCTGTCCGGCGACGTGCACCACAGCTACGTGGCCCGGGTGCGCGAGCACGAGGGCCATTCGACGCTGCTCCAGCTGGTCTGCTCACCGATCCGCAACCCGTTGCCACGCGTGGTCCGTTTCGCCACCGCGGCGATGGCCTACGGGCTGGCGCGCCCGATCGGCCATCTCGTCGCGCGGCTGGCGAAGGTGCCCGAGCCGCCGTTCCGGTGGGACCTGGTCAAGGGCCCATGGTTCGACAACAACATCGCGACCCTTCGCGTGGTCGACGGAGGCCTGCGGATGTCGTGGTGGACCGGCGAGGTGCTCGACGGTCGACACGACCGACCCACGTTGCGCGAGGTGGAGTGTGTCGAGGCCACCGCGGAAGGCCCGGTGCACTCGCGGTGAGCCGCAGCGTGGTCATCGCCTACGGTGTCGCCGCCATCACGATGGCGGCGCTCGACGCAGCATGGATCGGCCTCGTCGCCGGTGACCTCTACCGCGAGGAGCTCGGTTCCGTCGTAGGGGATTCACCGAGGTGGGCGCCCGCGCTTCTCTTCTACCTCGTCTTCTGGTCGGGCCTTTGCCACTTCGTGATCGGGCCGGCGGTGCGAACCCACGATCCGCTCCCGCGGGTGGCGGCGGAGGCGGCGTGGTTCGGGCTGGTGGCCTACGGCACCTGGGCCCTCACGGGGCTCGCCGTGCTGGCGGACATGACGGTGTGGGTGGCGGTGTCGGACCTGCTGTGGGGGCCGGTCATGAGCCTGCTGACCGCGACGCTCGCGGTGCTGCTCGGCGGCGGCCGGCTGCGCAATGTGGGGGAGAGCGGAGCTAGATGAGCCGGCCGCGCCGCCACTCGGTCGTGCTGGCGCTCGTGGGCTGGCTGCTGCTCACCGGGTGCAGCGACGGCCCCGTGGACGAGGAAGGGGGCCCCGGCGGAGGGGATGGGACCCGGTCGAGGGCTGAGCGTCTGGAGGGTCTCGCCCCGGTCCCGGAGGTACGTCGTGCTGGACCTGTGGCCAGGAGGTACCGGTTCCTGGGGTCTGTGCGGCATGAGGCCGGAGCGACGCCTGCCGAGGTGCGTCGCGCCGCCGAGCTCGAGCAGGTGGCGGCCCGGACCCTGGCGAGGGCTCCGCGGTCGCGAGCCCGCGCGGTCCAGCGTCGGCTCCCTGCGCCCCTGCGCGGGCGCGTCCGCGACGACGTGGCTGCGGCGCGCCGGTTGGGGGCGCTGGTCTCGCGCCAGAAGGAGCTACCGGAGTGGCGCGTGGTCAGGCCACCACGTCCGCAGCGACTGCTGGCGGCCTACCGCGCCGCTGAGCGGGGGACCGGAGTGGGCTGGGAGTACCTCGCCGCGATCCACCTGGTCGAGACCCGCATGGGCCGGATCCGTGGCGTGAGCACCGCCGGAGCCCAGGGGCCGATGCAGTTCATCCCCACCACGTGGGACATCTACGGCGCAGGGGGCGACATCAACGACCCGGAGGACGCGATCATGGCGGCGGGTCGGCTGCTGCGTGCCAACGGAGCTGCCACGGACATGGCCGACGCGTTGTGGCACTACAACCAGTCCGGCGCCTACGTGTTCGCGGTGCAGTCCTATGCCCGGGTGATGCGACGCCAACCCGGGGCGTACCACCGGTACTGGCACTGGCGGGTGCTCTACCGCTACACCGCGGGGACCCAGGTGCTGCCCGTGGGCTATCCCGGCAACCCGGCAGTGGATCTCGAGGAGTCCTGACTCTGCGGGCGACGGGAGAGCCCGAGAGCCCGCAGGCCCAGACCGGTGCGCCGTCGACCCTTGACTCTGCCTAACGCTGTTCGTATGATCGAACGGTGTTAGGCACCAGTGAGGTCGACCACCGCAGCCGGAGGCGGGAGCAGACCCGCGAGGAGATCCTCGCCGCTGCGTGGGAGCTGTGCCGCGAGGCCGGGCTCGCCGCCCTCTCGCTGCGCGACCTCGCAGCCCGGGTGGGGATGCGCGCACCGAGCCTGTACTCCTACTTCGCCTCCAAGGACGCGATCTACGACGCGATGTTCGCCCAAGGGCAGCAGGCGCTGCTGGAGACCCAGCGCGGGCTGCGCGACCTGCCGCGGAGCCGTGCGGGTCTGCTGCAAGGCGCGCAGGACTTCTTCGGCTTCTGCGTCTCGGACCCGGTGCGCTACCAGCTGATGTTCCAGCGCGTGGTGCCCGGGTTCACCCCCTCACCGGAGTCCTATGCGCTGGCGGTGCAGGTGCTGGAGCAGTTCGAGGGGGTGCTCGCCGAGCTCGGACTCACCGACCCCCGGGTCCGCGACCTCTGGACGGCCTTGTTCACCGGCCTGACCGACCAGCAGATCTCCAACGACCCCGGCGGTGACCGGTGGCAGCGCACCGTCCCGATGGCGGTGCAGATGTTCGCCGACTTCGTCGGCATGCCGGATTCCCCCGATCTGGAGCAGCTCGGGGCTCGCAACCAACCCGAGGAGACGTGATGACGCCGACCACCGTGCCCGAGCACGCAACCCTGCGCCCGATCAACCGGAAGGAGGCGCCGGCACTGGCTGAAGCCGCGTACCGCGGATTCGCCGACCTGCTGAGCACCGCCTCCGGCCCGGACTGGGGGCTCCCCACGGACTGCGCGGGATGGACGGTGCGAGACCTGGCCGGCCACATGGTCGGGGCGATGCGGGCGGCAGCGTCCCTGCGAGAGCTCGGCCGCCAGCAACGCGAGATCGGCAGGCGCCGCAAGCGCGAGGGTGGCAACGAGACCGACATCATGACCGCGCTCCAGATCGAGCTCACGGCCGACCTGGAGCCCGACTCACTGGTTCAGCAGTGCCAGGAGCTGGCAGTGCCCGCCGCCAAGGGCCGGGCGAAGCTGCCCGGGCCGGTGCGCCGGATGGTGAAGTTCCCCGTCGAGTTCGGCGCTACGACGGAGACCTGGCGCCTGGGCTACCTGCTGGACGTGATCCTCACTCGCGACGCGTGGCTGCACACGGTCGACCTGGCTCGCGCGCTCGGAGTGGACCCACCACGCCAGGACTCCCTGGACCGCCGGATCGTCGGCGACGTGGCACTGGAGTGGGCGGGCCGCCACGGTCGCCCGGTCCGCGTGGAGCTGACCGGTCCGGCCGGTGGCACCTACGAGTTCAGCGGGAACGGCGCAGCCCCACCCGAGACCATCACGATGGACGCCATCGAGTTCGCACGGACGCTGTCCGGGCGTGAGGCCGGGGTGGGGCTGCTGTCCGTCGACGTCCCGTTCTGAGCGACCGGGAGGCGGGTCGGACGAAAGGTCGGTCTGCGGGATCAGCCGTGAGTCATGGCGGTGCCGTGCTGCAGCGCCTCCATCAGCGCGGAGTTGAAGGCCTCGAGGTCACCGGGGTTGCGGCTGGTGATCAGGTTGCCGTCGACGACGACCTTCTCGTCCACCCAGGTGGCTCCGGCGTTGCTCAGGTCGGTGCGCAGGCTGGGCCAGGAGGTCATGGTGCGGTCCCGCACCACGTCGGCCTCGATCAGGGTCCACGGTGCGTGGCAGATCGCCGCGACGGGCTTGCCCGACTCGATCATGTTCCGGATGAAGGAGACCGCCGACTCGTCCATGCGCAGCGCGTCGGGGTTCGCGACGCCTCCGGGCAGCACCAAGGCGTCGAAGTCGTCGATGTCGGCCGACGAGACGGCCTGGTCGACGGCGAAGACGTCTGCGGCGTCCAGGTGGTTGAACCCCTGGACCTTCTCGTCGGTCGTCGACAGCAGAACGGGGGTGAACCCGGCATTCTTCACCGAGTCCCAGGGGCTGGTGAGCTCGACCTGCTCGACGCCCTCGTGTGCGGTCAGGAACGCGATCTTCTGTGTGCTGGTCATGTCAATTGCCTACCCACGACGAGCGGTGTTATGCACTGGCCTCGCGCAGCGCGTCCAACAGCGGCGACGCGGCCTCCTGCAGGAATCGCTCCAGGCCCTCGTCGCCGACCTGAACCAGGGCCACGTCGGTGAACCCGGCCTCCCAGAACGCCGAGACCTTCTCCACGATCGCGTCCAGATCCGGTCCGCAGGGGATGTTCTCCGCGACGTCCTCGGGGCGGACGAACTGCGTCGCCCCGGCGAACCCAGCAGTCGTGGGCAGGTCGGCGTTGACCGCCCAGCCCCCGGCGAACCACCGGAACTGGTCGTGGGCGCGCGAGATCGCGGCGTCACGGTCAGGGTCCCAGCAGATCGGGATCTGTCCGATCGCCCGCCCCGGGCCGTCACTGCCGATCTTGGTGAGCCCGTCGGTCTGGTTCCACGACTCGATGAGCTCGGCCTTGGGCTCGACCGCGATGAGGTCGTCGGCCAGGCCGCCGAACCGTTGCACGGACTGCTTCCCGCTGACGGCCACGCCGACCCGTGGCGCCCGCTCCGGACGGTCCCAGAGGCGTGCGGAGTCCACGCGGAAGTGCTCACCGTCGTAGGTCACCAGCTCGCCCGAGAACAGCTCGTGGATGATCTCCATCGCCTCCACCAGCATCTCGTGCCGCACGTCGACGCTCGGCCAGCCACGGCCCACGACGTGCTCGTTCAGGTTCTCCCCGGATCCGAGCCCGAGGGTGAAACGACCCTCGGAGAGCAGACCCACGGTGGCTGCCTTCTGGGCCACGACCGCAGGGTGGTAGCGCAGGATCGGGCAGGTCACGTAGGTCATCAGCTCCACGCGCTGGGTCACCTGTGCCACCGCGCCGAGCACGCTCCACGCGTAGGGCGCGTGTCCCTGGGACGCCAGCCACGGGAAGTAGTGGTCGCTCATCACCTCGAAGTCGAAGCCCACCTCCTCGGCCTTGCGGGAGTAGTCCACCAGCTCGCGGGGACCGGACTGCTCGGTCATGAGGGTGAATCCGAACCGGGTCATGGGCGCTGCTCCTCGATGTCGTGCGGTGTCGCGACCGTTCCCCCCGAGGCCGTGGTTCATGCCCAGCGCTGCCCGGATCGGCGCGGGCCTAGTCTGGACCGGTGACCGATACGCCGGAGATCCACGCGACCGAGGTGGGGGAGGAGGGCGAGCGGGTCGTCTTCCTGCACGGCCTGTTCGGCCAGGGCCGCAACTTCACCCAGATCGCCAAGGCGCTGCGCCCGGACCTGCGCTCGGTGCTGGTGGATCTGCCCAACCACGGGCGCTCGGAGTGGACCGAGGAGGCCGACTACGTCACCTTGGCCGACGCGGTCGCCGACTTCCTGCACGCGGAGTACGACGGGCGCAGCCACCTGGTCGGGCACTCGATGGGCGGCAAGGTGGCGATGGTCCTGGCCGTGCGGCACCCGGACCTGGTGGACCGGCTGGTGGTGGCCGACATCTCGCCGGTGACGAGCGAGGGCTCCGGGGAGTTCGAGCACCTGCTCGAGAGCCTGGGACGGCTCGACCTGGAGAGTCTCGAGCGCCGCTCGGAGGCCGACGAGCAGCTGGCGCGGTGGGTGGACGACGAGCGGGTCCGCGGGTTCCTGCTCCAGAACCTTCGTTCGGGAGACGACGGGTTCACCTGGCAGGCCAATCTCGACCTGCTGCGATCAGAGCTGCCGACGATCGGGGGCTTCCCGGCGCTGGAGGGCACCTTCGACGGTCCGGTGCTGTGGGTGGCCGGGTCGAGATCTCCCTACGTCCGGCCGGAGCACGACGACGCGATGAAGCGGTTGTTCCCGCGCACCACGTCGTTGACGATCAAGGGCGCCGGCCACTGGTTGCACTCGGAGAAGCCCGAGGCTTTCGCCTCCGCGCTGCGGACCTTCCTGCTCGCCGACCGCTGACACCGCAGGGCGGAGTCAGGCGGCGGCGACCAGGATCGGTTCGCTGTGGCCGTCCGGAGCGAGGAAGAAGCCGTCGTCGAAGACGATCACGCCGTTGCACAGCTTGGTCCACCCCTGCTCGGAGTGGTCGCTGACCACGTGAGCCGTCCAGCAGAGCCGGTCTCCGGCCTCAGGGCACCGTCCGCATCCACACATGTTGCTGCCTCCCAGTTCCGGCCCCGCTCTCCCAAACGGACGGCCTGATGGTCCCCATGCTCCCCGACCAACGTCCCGTTTCGCCATGGGTCAGGTGGACGATTCGGCGTAGCCCTTCCGGCGGCGCGGTGTCCGGTTTGCGTGACCTGTTCGGGCCTCGCCCGGACGAGTCGCAACGGCTGATCAACGAGACCTACGGCTCGTTCCTGCAGGGCTTCATGCCCACGATGGCGCGCCCCGACGTCGATGTGCTCCGACCAGGCAGGTGCTACGTTGTGCTACATTTGGCCGATGAGGTCGATCACCCAGCGCGAGCTGCGCAACGACAACGCGGCCGTGGTGCGCGGGGTCCAGGAGGGGGAGAGCTACGTGGTGACGCGCCGGGGAGTGCCCGTCGCTCGGCTGGTGCCCATCGAGGCCACCGATCTGCGGTGCGACCGCCCGGCGAGGAGGCGCCCGACATACGCGGACCGGCCACGGGTGCGCCTGAGCGAGACCAGCCAGGACGCCCTCGACGACCTGCGCGGTGAGCGGTGAGCACGTGGTACCTCGACACCTCGGCCGCCATCAAGCTGTTGGTGGAGGAGGACGAGTCCGCAGCCCTCGCCGCGGCTGTCGACGAGATCCGACCCGAGCTGGTCGCCTGCTGGCTGCTCGAGACCGAGCTGCGCCGCGCAGCGCATCGTCTGCCCGAGCTCGCCCAGACAGACGTCTCCGACCTGCTGGAGACGATCAGCCTCTACGAGATGCCCGCCTCGTTGTACCGGGAAGCAGGAGCCCTGCCCGGTGGCGACCTGCGGGCGCTCGACGCCCTGCATCTCTCGGCGGCGCTGCGGCTCGGGGTTGACCACGTCTCGACCTACGACCAGCGGATGGCCACCTCGGCGAGACACATCGGCTTGAGTGTGGTCGCGCCGTAGCCGGGGCAGGCGGCGGGCTCCCAGCTCGAGTCCACCGTCTGCGATCTGCGCCTGTTAGGTTCGCCGCCATGCGCGGATCGGTCACCGTCTTCATGCAGGCACCGCCACAGGTCGTGTGGGACCTGGTCAGCGACGTCACCCGGATCGGTGAGTTCAGCCCCGAGACGTTCGAGGCCGAGTGGACCCACGGTGCGACCGGTCCCGAGGTGGGCGCGAGGTTCCGCGGACACGTGAAGCGCAACGGGATCGGCCCGGTCTACTGGGCGCCCTGCACGGTGACGACCTGCGTGCCGCAGGAGGACTTCGGCTTCGCGGTCTACGCCGGAGGCAAGCCCGCCAACACGTGGCGCTACCGGCTGCGGGCCAAGGACGGCGGGACCGAGGTGACCGAGTCCTTCGAGCTCCCGGCGGAGCTGCCGCTGCGGATCTACTGGACGCTGCTCGGCTGGGCACGCGGGCGCACCAACGAGCGCGGCATGCGCCAGACGCTGGAGCGGATCAAGACTGTCGCCGAGGCCGAGTCCGGCTGACCCACCGCCACTGACGCTTCTGATGGCCCCGTGGCCGCCGGCGTCAGGCGGCCTCAGTCGTGGTGCTGGACCACGTTGACGACCGTGCCATCGGGAGCCCGCACGAAGAAGCGCAGCACGCCCCATTCCTCGGTGGTCAGCGGGTGGACGATCTCCAGGCCGCGCTCGAGCGCCTCCTCGTAGGCCGCGGCCACGTCGTCGGCGTGCACTGAGATCAGCGGGTTCTCCGGGGCGGTCGCATCCTGGGTGACCAGCTGCACGTGCGCACCGGTCTCCGGTGAGGTGTACCTGGCGACCCAGCCGAGGTTGAACTCCTCGACGCTCAGCCCCAGGAAGCCGGTGTAGAAGTCCTTCGCGGTCTCGAGATCGCCGACCGGAAGGTCGACGGTGACTCGCCTGATCAGCACCATGGGGTCAGTATCGACGTCGGTGACGACCCGGAAGGCAAGCGCCTGGTCAGACGAGCCGCTCACGCACACCGGATTCAGGTCCAGCGTGCGGTTGGCTGGTGTTCCTCACCTTCACCTGGCCGTGTACGCCGCTGATGGCTGGTTGCCGGGCGGGGTCGATAGTGAGCCGATAATGCACATTATGTCAACCGACGGATTCCTCACCACGCCCGTCCGTGCCGGAGCCCCTCCCCGGCGACTTCCGACTCCCGTCGTCCGATCTCATGTCGGGATCAAGTCGATGGCAAGTCAGACGCAAGGGTGAGACCCGAGCCTGTGCGTCACGGGCCGCACCGAGCGGCCACCGACCAAAGGGCTCACCATGACGCGCATCTCCACCACCGTGCTCGGCGCCGCGATCCTGTGCGGCGGACTCCTGACTGTGTCTGCTCCCGCGGACGCCGCGCTGACCTGTGACGGTCTCCGGGTGACGATCAAGGGCACGCCCGGCAACGACCGTCTCGTCGGCACCAGCCGCGCCGACGTCATCGCCGGTCTCGGCGGCGACGACACCATCGAGGGCAACGCCGGCAACGACCACATCTGCGGCGGCCCCGGCAACGACCTGATCACCGGTGCCGACGGCAACGACCGGCTGCGCGGCCAGGGCGGCGCCGACACCATCGACGGCGGCCCGGGCAACGAGCTGATCGTGGGTGGCGGCGGCAACGACACCCTCTTCGGCGCCCGCGGCGACGACTCCATCGCCGGGAACGCCGGCGACGACCACCTGGAGTCCGGTGCGAACACCAAGAGCGCGCTGCTGTACGGCCAGGCCGGCGACGACGTCCTGGTGGCCCAAGGCATCGGCACGATCCTCTACGGGGACGGCGGCCAGGACACGCTGCGCGTGGAGGGAAGCGCGGGTCGCGCCCAGCTGGTCGGGGGCACCGAGGCCGACGACCTGGTGGGCGGCCCCGCCAACGACCTGCTCGTCGGCGAGGTGGGCAACGACTCCCTCGACGGTGCCGGGGGCGACGACTCGGTGGTCGGAGGTGACGGCTCGGACAGCCTGTTGGGTGGTGCTGGCAACGACTCCCTGAGGGGCGAGAGCGGGACGGACAGCTGTGACGGCGAGGCGGGCGACGACGTGTGCCACGGGGGCAGCCCCGGCACCGATGCCAACACCGCGGACGACCCCGATGTCTGCGCGGCCGAAGCCATGCGCTCCTGCCGCAAGGCGGAGATCCCCCAGCACTGGCTGGTCCACGTCGTCGGGACGACCTGGTGGCGTCCTGCCCTCGGACACGAGGAGCGCACCGACTGGGACGTGACCTCACAGCTGGACCTCACCTACGACAACAAGGGCAACCGCCACTACATCGAGAACGGCGCCACGGGCCAGTGGGAGGTCAACGGGTTCAACGCCGACTGCACCATCTCGGGCTCGGACACCTATCAGGACGGTGACTTCGACTACAGCCTCGACACCCACGGCCAATCGACCTACGACTTCGACATCAACGGCCTCTACGCCGCCCACGCGACGTGGACCTGCCCGGACGGCGGCGTGTACGAGGACGTGCTCACGCAGGTGGACGCGAAGGAGATGGTGACGGGACTCCCCTACGCCCCGGACGTCAACGACGGCACCTTGCGGGGCACGCGCACCGTCGTGGGCGACCACAGCAACACCACCACCTACACCTGGGTCCTGACCCCGGTCACAGGCTGAGGTGCCCGGCAACGTCTTGGTGCCGGCGCACCAAGACGTTGCCGGCCTCGCGGATGGTGAGGCTTCGCCCTAGGGTGGCTGAGGAACACACTGCTGTCGGGGATCGGACATACATGAGCAAGCTGGACAAGCCACTGGACGCGGCGGCGAGCCTGGTCAACGAGAAGGTCGGGCGACAGTGGCACCAGCTGCCCTCGCTGGCCCTGCAGCTGGCGAACCTGACCAAGCTGCGCAAGGATCTGCGGGACAAGAACTTGTTCGAGGTGCCCGACTCGCGTCCTGACGTCGACCTCGGGCCGGTGACCGAGCAACAGCTCCGGGCCCGCACGCCCGACGGCTCCTACAACGACGTGGACCTGCCGACGATGGGGATGGCGGGCACGGCTTTCGGCCGCAACGTGCCGCTGCGCCTGACCACGCCGCGCAACGTCTTCGCCGACCCCAATCCCCGCGACGTCAGCAACCTGCTCCTCGCCCGCGAGGAGTTCGTCCCCGCTGAGATCATCAATGTGCTGGCGGGTGCGTGGTTGCAGTTCATGAACCACAACTGGTTCTTCCACGAGCGCGGACGCGAGGACGACTACTTCGAGGTCCCGCTCCCCGAGGGCGACTCGTGGCCCGAGGAGCACATGCGGATCCGCAAGACCCCGGTGATGCCGGGCACACCGTCGGCGGGTCACGGTGGCGCGTCCCCCGCCTTCCACAACCAGGAGACGCACTGGTGGGACGGCTCGCAGATCTACGGCACGGGCCTGGAGAAGCAGAAGGCGATCCGGACCTTCCAGGGCGGCAAGGTCAAGGTGGAGAACGGGCGGCTGCTGGCCGACCCCACCACCGAGGGCATCGACCAGACCGGCTTCAACGAGAACTGGTGGGCCGGTCTGGCGCTGTTCCACACCGCCTTCTCGCTGGAGCACAACGCGATCTGCGATGCGTTGACCAAGGCCTACCCCGAGCTGGACGACCAGCGCCTCTTCGAGATCGCCTGGCTGGTGAACTCCGCGCTCATGGCCAAGATCCACACCGTCGACTGGACGCGCACGATCCTGCGTCACCCGGCCCTCCAGCTCGGGATGAACGCCAACTGGTGGGGTCTGCAGGGCGAGGCGCTGCAGAAGAAGGTCGGCCGGCTCACCGACTCCGAGGCACTGTCCGGGATCGCGGGCTCCGACGCGGCCCACCATGCGGCCCCCTTCTCGTTGACCGAGGAGTTCGTCTCCGTCTACCGGATGCACCCGTTGGTGCCCGACGACTTCGACGTGATCTCCCTGGACACCGGCGAGGTCCGCGAACAGCGCACGTTGACCGAGATCCAGGGTTCCGGCACCCGCGAGTTCATGGACCGCGTCGGGATGGAGGAGCTCTGGTACTCCCTGGGCCTGGCCAGCGCAGGTGCGGTCTGTCTGCACAACTACCCCAACACGCTGCGTGAGCTGCGCCGGGTCGACGGGGAGCTGCTCGACCTCGCCACGCTCGACATCGTGCGCGACCGCGAGCGTGGGATCCCCCGATACAACGACTTCCGCGAGGCGCTGCGGATGCCCCGCTTCAAGACCTTCGACGAGCTGACCCCCAACCCGCGCTGGGCCAAGGAGCTGGCGACGATGTACCGCGGCGACATCGACGCCGTCGACCCCATGGTCGGGATGTACGCCGAGACGCCGCCCCAGGGCTTCGGCTTCTCCGACACCGCGTTCCGGGTCTTCATCGTCATGGCGTCGCGCAGGATCAAGTCCGACCGGTTCTTCACCGAGGACTTCCGCCCCGAGGTCTACACCAAGGTCGGGTTCGACTGGGTGCAGCAGACGACCATGAAGGACGTGTTGCTGCGCCACTACCCCGAGCTGGCCCCGGCCCTGGAGAACGTGGAGCGGGTCTTCGCCCCGTGGCCCAAGGTAGGCGACTCTGCCCAACCCGATGCGGGACTGGCCGCCAAGATCGCGGACACGGTCCGCTCCTACCTGCCCTGACGGGCTCGATCGAACGATTGGACACCACGTGAAAGACGTCTCAGGCAAGCGCGTGCTCATCACCGGCGGCGCCATGGGCATGGGCAAGATCTACGGGCGGATCGCCGTGGAGGAAGGCGCCTCCGCGGTGCTGCTGTGGGACCTCAACGAGGACGCCCTGAAGCAGACCGCCGAGGAGCTGCGGACACAGGCCGGGGCCGCCACGACGGTGCACGAGTACGTCGTGGACGTCTCGGACCGAGACGCGGTGATGAGCGCGGCGCAGCAGGTGCTGAGCGAGGTGGGCGTGCCGCACGTGGTGATCAACAACGCCGGCATCGTCCGTGGCAACGACTACTTCTGGGAGTCCCCCGAGGATCTCGCCGACGCCGAGCTCACCATCAAGATCAACACGCTTGCTCCGATGTTCGTGGCCCGCGCGTTCCTGCCCGCCATGATCGAGCAGGACCAGCAGGCCAGGCTGGTCAACATCGCCTCGGCGGCCGGCCTCACGTCCAACCCCCGGATGTCGGCCTACGCTGCCTCGAAGTGGGCTGCGGTGGGCTGGTCGGACTCGGTCCGGCTCGAGCTGGAGCAGGCCGGCCACGAGCACGTGCGCGTCACCACGGTGTGTCCCTACTACATCAAGACCGGCATGTTCGAAGGTGCCTCCAGCGCTCCCCTGCTCCCCCTTCTCGAGCCCGAGGACGTCTGCGCCAAGGTGTGGAAGGCGATGCGCAAGGGTCGGCCGATCCTGGTCCTGCCGAAGTCGGTGCTGCTGGGCGAGGCGATGAAAGGTGTCCTCCCGGTGCCGGTTCGCGACCTCGTGGCCGGCCGCATCTTCGGCGTGCACAGCACGATGGACGACTTCACCGGACGCACCGACTCCTGAGCGAAGAGGAAACTGCTGTGAGCAGCCTGGATCTCCCCCACGCCTCGACCATCGAGAGCCTGCGGTTCACCGCCCAGATCGGTGTGCCGAACGTGCTGTCGGGCCTGTTCCGCAAGCGCGGCGCCGTGGTGGCCGTCACCAGCAGGATCGGCATCGAGGGCGCTGCGTACGCACTGATGGAGGAGCTCGTCGGCAAGTACGGCCCCGAGCCCTTCTGGGTGAGCGTCGCCGGGGACGACACCGTGGTGGTGCACCACCCCGACGACATCCGGGTGGTGCTGGAGGGCTCGCCCGAGCACTTCGCCTCCGACCCGGAGGCCAAGCGCAAGGGCATGCGCGCCTTCCAACCCGATGCGCTGACCATCTCCCGCGGCGACCTGTGGCGACGACGACGCGACTTCGCTGAGGCCGTGCTCGACACCGGGGCGCCCCTGCACCGGCTCACGGAGCAGTTCGCCGCGGTGGTGGAGCAGGAGGCCACTCCCCTGCTCGGCTCGGAGACCATGGGGTTCGAGCAGTTCCACACCGCGTTCACCCGGCTGACCCGACGAGTCATCCTCGGCGACGCCGCCGCCGGCGACGACGAGATCACCCAGGCCTTGGCCGACCTGATGTCGGCGGGCAACAAGATGCCCGACGAGCCGGCGCAGGGTTACGACCAGCTCGTGAGGCAGCTCCAGGGCTACGTCGACGCCGCCGAAGCGGGGTCACTGACCTCGCTGGTCGCGCACGCGCCGGAACCGCCGGGAGGTGCCGCCGGACAGCTGATCCACTGGATGTTCGCCACGGGAGACACGTTGGCGACCAACGCCTTCCGGTGCTTCGTCGCCCTGGCCGCGGACCCGGCTCTGCTCGCCGAGGTCCGCGAGTCGGTCCTGGCCGCCGATCTCGCGTCCCCCCAGTCGGTCGCAGACCTGGACCTGCTCGGTGGCTGTCTGCTCGAGGCGATGCGGTTGTGGCCGACGACGCCGATGTTCGGCCGGGTCTCCCTCGACGACACCCGCTTCGCTCGCGGCCAGGTGGTGCCGGCCGGGACGCCGTACCTCATCGTCAACCTGTTCAACCACCGCAACCGCACCCGGCTGCCCTACGCCGACCGGTTCGCGCCCGAGGTGTGGACCGAGGGGTCAGCTGCCGACGACTGGTCATTCAACTTCTTCAGCCACGGCCCACAGGGATGCCCGGGTGCGGGGCTCGCCGTGTGGCTGGGGCAGGCGTTCCTCGCCCAGCTGCTGTCGGGAGCCCAGGAGCTGGGCGTCGAGGGCGTCAGCCTGAGCCCCGCTGACCCGATGCCGCACGGCTTCGACCCCGGCCGGGCCCGGGTGACCTTCGGCTGAGCTGCGCGCTCGCCCTCCGGTCACTCCTGGGAGGCGTCGTCGCCTCGTCGGAGGGTCTGGCCGGCCCACAGCGCCCACGCCATGAGGACCGGTTGGAAGAACAGGCGCACGAGTCGCTTGGTGTCGGTGTCCAGCCCGAACGCGTCGGTGCCCTCGACGTACTGCGCGATGTTGCCCGGGAAGACCGCCAGGAAGAATGCAGCCAGCAGGGCGCCCACGGTCCTGCTGTGCTTGGGGAGTCCCACGAAGGCTGCTCCCAGGCCGATCTCCACCACTCCCGAGGCGATCACGGTCAGATCCTCGTTCAGGGGGAACCACTCGGGCACCTGCGCCTGGAACTCCTGGCGCGCCGTGGTGAGATGCGCGATCCCGGCGCCGACCATGAACGCGCCCAGGGCGACCCTGCCTACGGTGCGTGCGATGCTCACCCCGTCACGCTAGCGGAGATCAGGTCGCGCACTCCCCCAGCGGCGAACCCTCGCAGCACGGGCGGATCCAGCCGCACCCGTCACAACGTTCGTGGGAGGTCTCCCAGCGCAGCAACGTGCCGCAGCTGGGGCACGGCTCGGTCAGGTCGCTCACGGGCCCGAGGCTACGGCCGTGCCTGCGGGTCCCCGTGCGCGCCACGCCGACGGTGCGACCCGCGGCCCCCGTACCCCACGGGGTATCGTGACTCCGCGGATCGGCGGCACTCGTCGCGCCGGGTGAGGCATGCTCGCACTGGCAGACCACACCAGCGAGGAGGGTGGGGGCATGAACAGCGTGGTGGACCGCGTCTTCCCCGCCGCCCGCTGGCTCTCGGTCTATCAGCGCGCAGACTTCGTCGCAGACCTACGCGCCGGGGTCACCGTGGCGGTCCTGCTGATACCCCAGGCGATGGCCTACGCCGCGCTGGCGGGCGTGCCCGCCATCACCGGCCTGTACGCCGCCATGGTCAGCCTGGTGGTCTATGCGGCCTTCGGCACGAGTCGGTTCATCTCCGTGGGGCCGGTGGCGATCGACGCCCTGCTGACCGCCGCGGCCGTCGCTCCCCTCGCTGACGGTGACCCGGCCCGCTACGTGGCCCTCACCGCCCTGCTCACGCTCATGGTGGGCTTGATCCAGGTGTCCGCCGGACTGGTGAGACTCGGTGGTCTGGTGCACATGGTCTCGGTTCCGGTGATCGTCGGCTTCACCACGGCGGCGGCGGTGACGATCGGGCTCACCCAGCTGAAGGACCTGCTCGGCCTGGACGACGTGACGCGCACCGGCTCGAGCTTCCTGGCCGCGGCGCGAGTCATCGCACCGGCCCTGGACACGCTCGAGGCCACGACCACCGTGATCGGGCTGGCGTCGGTCGCGGCCATCCTCGCCCTGAAGCGATGGGTGCCGCAGCTGCCGGGTCCGCTCCTGGTCGTGGCGACGCTCAGCGCAGTGGTGGCCCTCACCGACCTGGACCTGGCAACCGTCGGCGACGTGCCCTCCGGCCTCCCGCTCCCCCACCTGCCCGCTGTCGACCTTCAGGATGTCCGTGCGCTGGCGCTGTCGGCCGCGGCGATCGCGTTGGTCTCCTACATGGAGTCGATCAGCACCGGGCAGACCTTCGCGCGTCGGACAAGGACTCGTATCGACCCCGACCAGGAGCTCGTCGCGGTGGGTCTGGCCAACACCGCCTCGGGGTTGTTCCGCGGTCTCCCGGTCGCTGGGGGGTTCTCACGCGGAGCCGTCAACGTCGAGGGTGGCGCCCGAACGCAGATGTCCGGAGTGGTCGCCGCCGGCTTCGTGGTGCTCAGCCTGCTCCTGCTGACCCCGGTCCTCGCGCTCGTGCCGAAGGTCGCCCTCGCGGCGGTCATCTTGTCTGCGATCGGCAGCCTGATCGACCTGCGGGGCATCAGGTCGATCGCGCGCGTGGCCCGTGGCGATCTCTTCGCACTGCTCGCCACCGCCACAGCCACCCTCGTCCTCGGGCCGGTGGAGGGTCTGGGCATCGGGGTCGCTGTGAGCCTGGTGGTCTTCCTGCGCAACTACCAGCAGCCCCACATGCCCGAGCTCGGGCTGATCCCCAGCGAGCACGCCTTCCGCAACACCCGACGCCACCGCACGATCACCGATCCTCGGCTGCTCGTGGTCCGCGTCGATGCCCCGATGTCCTTCGTCGGCGCACGTCAGATCACCGACCATCTCGCGGGCCTGGTGGCCGACCGTGGCGAGGTCGACTTCCTCGTGCTCGACGCCTCGCCGATCACCGCCATCGACTTCACCGGTCTCGAGCTCCTCGGGCAGATGGCCGAGGAGATGGAGGCGGCCGGGGTGCAGCTCCACCTCGCGCAGGTCCGCGGACCCGTGCACGACAAGCTCGAACGTGCCGAGTGGTTCCGCCGGCTCGAGGGGGCTGGTCGCGTGCACCAGGACGTGGGGCGCGCCGTCGCGCACCTCCCGATCACTCTGGATCCCGACCCCGACCCCGGGCCTGGCTGACTCGGCCCGGCACCGCCTGCGCTGGGCGGCGCGCGGTTGTTCGCGATGTTCCCCCAGACCCGCCACCACGAGGTGCTGGGGCTGCTCCGACGGCCGTGACAGGTGTCAGGCCGCCTGCTGCTCGCGGCCCTCCTCGGGGACGTACGGCGCGCCCCGGAAGCGGCGCAGGCTGTAGACCAGCAGGGCGAGCGCGATCAGGGCGGAGGCGACCAAGGTCGCGCCGGTTCCGAGCCCGCCGACCAGCCACAGCCAGTCGGGCACCGGCCACCACCCAGGCGCCGGTGGGTTCCAGATCCACAGCGCGCCCATCGCGAAGAGCCACAGGACGCCGAGGAACGAGGCGAAGATCCGTGGCCAGGTCTGCACGTTGTCCGAGGCGGCCTTCATCGCGGCGCGCTCCACCGGTCTCGCGCGGCGCTCGGCCCAGGCGTACTGCTGGGAGAGGATCACCAGACCACCGAAGAGCATCAGCAGGCCCGGCCCGGGCAGGAAGATCGCGGCGATGCCGGCCGCCACCAGTCCCCAGCCGAGGGTCTCCAGGGCCGCCCGCTTGAAGACCGCCTTGCTTCGTTCCATCAGCCGGTCTCCCGCTCGACCCGGGGGCGGTCGGCAGTGGCATCGATCTCGTCACGGATCGCCTGTTGCAGGTCGCCCCCGATGTGCTCCGCGGTGGGTGAGGGCGAGTGCGGGGCGATCCGCTCCCAGGCTCGCTCGACCTGCCCCCCGACATCGATCAGGCGGGCCTGATGGATGTCGGGCTTGGCGATCTCGCGCGAGACGTACTTGGCGACGAAGCGCTTGACCTCGCCCTCCACGCCGGCGACACGCTTCAGCAGCGAGGCGCGCAGTCCGTCGGCGCGCAGCTGGATGCCGATGTCGGCAGCGCTGGGCGCAGCAACCTCGATGTAGACCTTCAGGCCCGCGACGGCGCGCGCGGTGAGCACCAGGGGCACGCTCAGGGTGGCGGTGAAGCGGTGGGTCTCCAGGCCCAGGTCGACCTCGAAGGTCAGCTCGACCGGCAACGTCATCCGGTAGGCGACCAGGTCACCGGCGAAGACCGGTTCGCTGCTGGCCGAGCCGATCGCTCCCTGGGCGGTGAGCTTGACCAGGCGCCCCGGCCCCACTCCGGTGGGCCCGAAGTCGATCGGCTGTCCTGCCAGCAGGTTGACCGCTCCGAGGACGCGCTCCTCGGTGACCACCTCGGTGAAGAACTGGCGGCCGAATTCGGCGTAGGACACGAAGTCGATGTCCTCCGTGCTCAGCGGTCGATCCACGCCCCCAGCCCTCCGGTCGGTTCCCGCGAGACTATCTGCGCAGCGCGCGAGAACCTAGGGCCCGGCGGCCGTGCGGGCCTCGCACCGGTGCGGGCGTGGGCCGCCTCAGCGGCATAGGCTGACGAGCGTGACCTCGATCGAGCACGCGCACCAGCGGCCGGGACCGACCGCGCGGGTGCAGGTCAGCGAGCACACCGGTGCGGGGACGGTACGACGTCGCGCGGACCGTCTCGTGACCGAGGAGCCGCTGGAGATCCGCTGCAGCTGGCCCGGTGAGGCGCCCCGCCCGGTTGCGGTCACCATGCGGACCCCCGGCCACGACTTCGAGCTCGCCGCCGGGCTGCTGTTCGCCGAGGGGGTGGCGGCTCCGGGCACCATCGAGGCCGTTGCGTACTGCACGCAGACCCCACGCGAGTCCAGGCAGACCTACAACGTGGTCACGGCGAGCCTGACCCGGCCGCCCGCCGCAGCCCTGCAGCGACGTAGCGACACGGTCACCGCCGCGTCCTCAGCCTGCGGTGTCTGCGGCACCGAGAGCATCGGGGTCGTGCTCGCCAGGTTGGAGGCCGACGCGGACTCCCCCACCCCGGGTGACGGAGCCGTGGCTGCGGAGGTCGTGCGCACCTTGCCCGACCGGCTCAGGGAATCCCAACGGGTCTTCGCCAAGACCGGTGGCCTTCACGCGGCGGGTCTCTACACCGCCGAGGGAGAGGCCCTGGTCGTCCGGGAGGACATCGGTCGTCACAACGCCGTGGACAAGGTCGTCGGCTCCCGGCTGCTCGGCGACGACACCACCGCGCCGAGTGTGCTGACGGTCAGCGGCAGGCTCGGCTACGAGATCACCCAGAAGGCGGTCGTCGCCGCGATCCCGGTGGTGGTGGCAGTCGGTGCACCCTCCTCCTTGTCGGTCGAGCTGGCGGACCGGGCCGGGACGACGCTGATCGGCTTCGCCGACTCGAGCCGCTTCGTGGTCTACACCCATCCGGGGCGCATCGGCGTGTGACCGGGGAATTGTCGGAGGGTCTTCATACCGTCCTAGGGTGCGCATCCTTCACACCTCCGACTGGCACCTCGGCCGCTCGTTCCACGGCGTGGACCTGATCGAGACCCAGGCCGGCTTCATCGACCACCTGCTCGAGGTCGTCCGTCGCGAGCGGGTGGACGCGGTGCTGGTCTCGGGAGACGTCTACGACCGAGCTCTGCCACCGGTGCGCGCCGTCGAGCTCGCCGACGAGGCCTTCGCACGGCTGGCGGACAGCGGCGTGCGGACGGTGGTGACCAGCGGCAACCACGACTCCGCGATCCGCCTGGGGCACAACGCCCGGCTCGCCGACAGCGCCGGGGTGCACCTGCGCACCCGCTGGCACCAGGTCGACACCCCGGTGACGATTCCCGACCGGCACGGTGAGGTCCACGTCTACGGCATCCCCTACCTCGAGCCGGACGCGGTGCGACAGGCGTGGGAGCTCCCCGAGCGCACCCACCGCGCTGCGCTCGGGGCCGCGATGGACCGGATCCACGCCGACCTGTCGTCGCGCGGAGGCAGGTCCGTGGTGATGGCGCACGCCTTCGTCGCCGGATCACCTGAGGCAGGCGCGCAGATGGGCAGCGACAGTGAGCGGGACATCTCCGTCGGCGGGCTCGCGATCGCGCCGACCAGCCACTTCACCCGGCCGGACTACGTCGCTCTGGGCCACCTGCACCGCCCGCAGATCCTGACCGACTCGGTGCGCTACAGCGGGTCGCCGATCGCCTACTCCTTCTCCGAGGACGGCCACACCAAGGGCTCGTGGTTGGTCGAGCTCGACGCCGGCGGCGTGCACCGTGCGGACTTCGTCGCCGCCCCCGTGGCTCGGGGTCTGCAACGACTCGTCGGCACGCTGGACGACCTCCTGCAGGGCCCAGAGCTGTCCCAGGCCGAGCAGCGCTACGTCGCGGTGACGCTGACCGACCGACTCCGACCGGCGGACGCCATGGAGCGGCTGCGCGCCCGCTTCCCCCACGTCCTCACCTTGACCTTCGCCCCGGAGGGCCAGGCGCCTGCTGCACGCCCGGCCCTCCCGCGGGTCGCGGGCCGCTCCGACCACGACATCGCCCTCGGGTTCGTGCAGGAGGTGCGTGAGCTCGAGGCCACCACCGAGGAGGCCCTGCTGCTCCAGATGGCGTGCGACTCCTGTCGCGAGACCGACCGCGACGCGGACCCCCGCGACCCGGCCGAGGAAGCCGTCTGATGCGGCTCCACCGACTTCGCGTGCAGGCCTTCGGGCCCTACGCCGAGCTCCAGGAGGTCGACTTCGACCAGCTCAACGACGCGGGCGTCTTCCTGCTGACCGGCCCGACCGGTGCCGGCAAGACCAGCGTGCTCGACGCGGTCTGCTTCGCGCTCTACGGCGTGGTCCCCGGAGACCGCGAGGTCCGTAGTCTCCGGTCGGCTCACGCGCCGGCACAGACCCCGACCCGGGTCGAGGTGGAGCTGACCCTGGGCGAGCGCCGGTTGCGGGTGGAGCGATGGCCGCAGTGGGAGCGCCCCAAGCGGCGCGGGACGGGCACCACCACCGAGCCGGCCGGCGCGCGGCTGGTGGAGGTCGCGCCCGACGGCACCGAGACCCTGGTGTCCAGTCGCGCACAAGAGGTCGGCCACGAGCTCGGGCCGCTGCTCGCCATGACCTCCGAGCAGTTCATGCAGGTCGTGCTGCTGCCTCAGGGCGGGTTCGCCTCCTTCCTGAAGGCCACCTCGGAGCAGCGCCGAGACCTGTTGGAGCAGCTGTTCGCCACCCAGCGCTTCGCCCACATCGAGGGCTGGGTCCACGATCGCGCGACCCGGCTGCGGGCCCGCTCCCACGAGCAGCGTTCTGAGGTGCACCAGGTGCTGGCAACGCTCGCGCACCGTGCCGAGCGCGCCGCGCCGGAGGACGTCGACGAGCCCTCCCTGGCAGCGTGGCGCGACCAGGTGCTGACCGACGCCGAGCAGGGGCTCGCGGACCGCGCCCGCGCCGAGCAGCTGGCCCAGGAGGAGCTGTCGCACGCGCGTGAGGCCGAGCAGGCGATCAGCAGGGCGCTCGACGTCGCCAGGCGCCGCGACGACGCGCTGCGCGACCTCCGCGCGCTGGCCGACTCCGAGACCGAGGCTCAGGAGTGGGCAGACCGTCTGTCGGCCCACCGGCGTGCCGCTGTGGTCGGCTCGTTGGTGCAGACGCTGGAGGAGGCCGAGTCCCGCGCCGAGCTGGCGCGGGTGGCGGCTGAGGTGGCCACGGAACAGCTCGGTGACGGGCTCGACCTCGCGGCGTGCCGGGAGGAGCTGTCCACCGCCCAGCGCCGGGCCGGCGCCTTGAGCGCCGTGACCGAGTCGGTGCGCCGCCTCGAGGAGTCCGAGAGCCGCCTCGTCGGCCTGCGCCGGGAGCAGGAGGCCGCGGCCGAGGAGCTCACCGGGGTCGAGGCCGAGCTGGTCTCGGTCCCACGTCGCCGCGAGGCGTTGCTCGCGCGCCTGGACCCGGTGCGCGACATCGCGCTGCAGCGCGACCAACGGCGTCAGGCGGTGACGCAAGCGACCCACGTGGCCCGGGCTGCCGAGCAGCTGGGGTCGGCACGGCTGGCTCTGGAGGAGGCCGAGCGCCGCTCGATCGAGCGCCGTGCCCGACTCAACGAGGTCCGCTCCAGGCACCTGGACATCGTGGAGCGACGTCTCGCGGGCATGGCCGCCGAGCTGGCGGGCTCGCTGCGCGAGGGTGCGGCGTGCGTGGTCTGCGGCAGCACCCGGCACCCGGAGCCCGCCTCGGCCCGGGTGGATGCGGTCACCGCGGAGGAGCAGGAGGCAGCCCAGCGCGACGTCACCACCGCCTCCGCCGACCACGACCAGGCCCAGCAGGAGGTGCGCGCCTACGAGGCCACGGTGCTGCCGATGGAGCAGATCGTGGGAGACCTCGACCTGGCCGGCGCCCAGGAGGTCCTGGCCACCGCAGAGACGCTGTGGGCCGAGGCCGAGGAAGCGAAGGTCCTGGAGCGCACCCTCCTCGAAGACCTCGAGGCGCTCGAGGAGTCTGATCGCGGGCTGACCCACCGCGCGGAGCAGACCCGCAGTCGGCTCGACACCCTGACCACGCGCGCCGAGGAGGTGGTCCAGAGCATCGAGGAGCTGCGCCCCCACGTGCGTGCCGTCCTCGGGGAGCAGTCACTGGGCGAGGCGCTCGACCGCACAGACGCCCGGATCGCGGAGCTCTCCGCGGGTGCGCGCGCCCTGGAGGACCTGCGCGACGCCGAGTCCCACCTGCGGGGCTGTCGCCTCCGTGCCGAGCGGGCCGCCACCCAGGCCGGCTTCGAGAGTGTTCGCGCGGCCGCAGTGGCGCGGGTCGCCGAGGACGAGGAGACCTCGCTCGAGGAGCACCTGGCGATGCGTGAGCGCACCCGGATCCGGGCGCACGAGGTCGTGCAGGACCCGGAGGTCCGCCTGCTGGAGCAGTCCCAGCAGCCGCACGACGAGAGCTCGCTCGAGGCCTCACGGGTCGCGACTAGGGACGCCGTGGAGTCCCACCAGGCGGCCCACTCGGCGGCGGACCGAGCCCGCGAGCGCCGGGCCGCCATCCGACAGCTCGACGACAGGCTCGACGCCGCTCTGGCGACCTGGCGGCCGGTGCGCGAGGAGCACGAGCTGGTCGAGGCGATGTCCACCCTGGTGCGTGGCACCAGCGCCGACAACCAGCTCCAGGTGCGACTGTCCTCCTACGTCCTGATGACCCAGCTCGACCTGGTCCTGGACGCGGCGAACGAGCGGCTGCGTCACATGCGTGACAACCGCTACACGCTGCACCGGGCGCTGCGTGGCACTCGGTCCCGCTCCCGCACCGGGCTGGACATCGAGGTGATGGACGAGTGGACCGGTCAGGTGCGCGCCCCCTCGACCCTCTCCGGAGGTGAGACCTTCAAGGCGTCTCTCGCCCTGGCGCTGGGCCTGGCCGACGTGATCACTCATGAGTCAGGAGGGCTCGACATCGACACCCTCTTCATCGACGAGGGGTTCGGGATGCTCGACCCCGAGACCTTGGACGAGGTCATGGACTGCATCGACGACCTCCGGGGTGGCGGGCGCTCCGTGGGCGTGGTCAGTCACGTCACCGAGCTGATGGCTCGCATCGGGACCCAGCTGCACGTCGAGCCGTCCCGGGAAGGCTCACAGGTGCGGGTGACGACGACCGCTGCGGTCTGACCGGACTGGATGAGCAGGTCGGGAGTCCGCCCGCTGCGCGACGCCCAGGACACACGCTCGGGTGCAGGATCCGTGGACTCAGTCATCTAGGGTCGCCCTGTGCCCCAGGTGGACCCAGATTTCCTAGCGCTACCCCGCGAGCGGCTGGCCGAGGTCGCGCTCGACACCGCTGGCTCCCTGGGCGTGGAGCACGCCGACTTCCGGCTCCAGCGGCTCCGGGGCCAGCTGCTCCAGGCGCGCGACGGTGAGCTCCAGGACGCTGCCGAGAGCTCGCACGTGGGCATGGCCGTGCGAGTGGTGCATCGGGGGGCGCGCGGGTTCGCCGCGGGGGTCGTCCTGTCGGAGTCCGAGGCGGTCCGGCTCGCGCAGCAGGCGGTGCGGGTGGCCCAGGTCTCCGCTGCGATGACCTCTCCCCCGGTCCGGCTGGCCCCGGAGCCGCAGCATCGCGCCACGTGGACCTCGGCCTACCTCACGGACCCGTTCGCGGTGCCCCTGGAGCAGCGCATCGACCTGCTTCGAGCGAGGTCGGCGGCGCTGAGCGTGCACCCCGCCGTGGCGGTGGCCAAGGCCGTGGTCGACCAGACGGTGGAGAACAAGTACTACGCGGACCTGTCCGGCACCGAGACGGTGCAACAACGGGTGCGGGTGAACCCCGTCCTGGAGGTCTTCGGCTCCGACGCCTCGCGCGGCGTCTCGGACTCGATGCGGTCGCTGGCCGCCCCGACCGGCCGGGGGTGGGAGTACGTCCTCGACGGTCACGACTGGGATGCAGAGCTGGAGTCACTGCCGAAGCTGCTCGCGGAGAAGCTGGCCGCACCCTCGGTGGAGGCCGGCCGCTACGCCGTCGTGATCGACCCCAGCAACCTGTGGCTGACCATCCACGAGTCCATCGGCCACGCCACCGAGCTCGACCGCGCCCTGGGCTACGAGGCCAACTACGCAGGGACCTCCTTCGCCACCCCCGACCAGCTGGGCACCCTGCGCTACGGCAGCAACCTGATGCAGGTCACCGGGGACCGCACCGTCGAGCACGGTCTGGCCACCGTCGGCTACGACGACGAAGGGGTCGCTGCGCAGCAGTGGGACATCGTGCGTGACGGGGTGCTCGTCGGCTACCAGCTCGACCGCGAGATGGCCCACCGGTTCCCGCACCTCAACCACGGCAGGTCCAACGGCTGCGCGTTCGCCGACTCTCCCGGACACGTGCCGGTGCAGCGGATGGCCAACGTGTCTCTCCAACCGGCCGAGGACGGACCCACGACCGAGGAGCTGATCAGTCAGGTCGAGGACGGGCTCTACGTCGTGGGTGACAAGTCGTGGTCGATCGACATGCAGCGTTACAACTTCCAGTTCACGGGGCAACGGTTCCACCGGATCGAGCACGGACGGCTGACCGGGCAGGTCCGCGATGCCGCCTACCAGGCCACGACCACCGAGTTCTGGGGCTCCCTCGAGGCGGTCGGTGGGCCACAGACCTGGGTGCTGGGTGGAGCCTTCAACTGCGGCAAGGCACAGCCCGGACAGGTGGCGGCGGTCTCCCACGGCTGCCCGAGCGCGTTGTTCGGCAACGTCAACATCCTCTCCACCGCCGGTGACACCGATGTCTGAGCCGTCCGGTCAGCCCGCTGCACCACACGAGCTGGTGGAGCGCGCCCTGCGCTTGCCCGGCGCCGACGACCGCATCGTGATCGTGCAGGCCACACACAGCGCCAACCTGCGGTGGGCCAACAACACCCTGACCACCAACGGGGTCGCCGGGGACTGCACGGTCACGGCGATCACGTTCCTGCGTCGGGGCGAGGGCGTGGCGGTTGCTGCTCGGTCCGGCACGGCAGTCACCCACGACCAGGTCGCCGCTCTGGTGGCGATGGCCGACGCTGCCGCGTCGGTCTCGCCGGTCGCCACCGACGACTCACCCCTGGTCGCCGACCTGACCGACCAGGAGTGGACGCACGCCCCTGCCACCACCGGCATCGAGGCCTACGCCGATCTCGCCCCCGGGCTGGGCGAGGCGTTCGGCACCGCCTCGGCCGAGGGCCGAGTCCTCTACGGCTTCGTCGACCACGAGGTCACCACCACCTATCTGGGCTCCACGCGCGGTCTGCGCCGGCGTCACGTCCAGCCGACCGGACACTGGGGCTGCACCGGCAAGTCCGGTGGGAGCAGCGCGTGGGTGGGTGGCTCGACCCGCGACTTCACCGATGTGGCGGCCGCCGACATGGACGGCGCGCTGAAGCAGCGGTTGGCCTGGGCCAGCCGCAGCATCGACCTGCCGCCGGGACGCTACGACACCGTGCTCCCCCCGACCGCCGTCGCGGACCTGCTGATCTATGCCTACTGGTGTGCCGGAGACCGCGCGGCGCGAGATGCCCAGAGCGTCTTCGGCAGGCCGGGGCACGGCCCGCGGACCGGAGAGCGCCTCTCACCTCACGCCGTGACCCTGTTCAGCGATCCGGCGCACCCCGGCCTGGAGGCGTGTCCGTTCCAGGTCGTGACGTCGGGCAACGAGGACGCCAGCCTCTTCGACAACGGTCACCAGCTCGGCCGCACCGACTGGGTGCACCAAGGAGTGCTGCGCGACCTGGTCCGCACCCGCCACGCCGCCTCGACCCACGAGGTCACGCCACGGGGTGCGATCGACAACCTGGTGCTGCACGACCAGGCGGGTCAGGGGGACACGATGGACCTCGTCGCCGACGTCGAGCGGGGCCTGTTGCTCACGTGCCTGTGGTACATCCGGGAGGTCGACGCACAGACCCTGCTGCTCACCGGGTTGACCCGCGACGGGGTCTACCTGGTCGAAGGCGGTGAGATCACGGCCGAGGTGAACAACTTCCGGTTCAACGAGAGCCCGATCGCGTTGCTCGGCCGCTACCAGGCGGCCGGTGTCACGGTGCCGACCTTCTCCCGGGAGTGGGGCGACTACTTCCCGCGCACCCAGATGCCGGCACTTCGGGTGCCCGACTTCCACATGTCGACGGTCAGTCAGGCTCGGTAGCCGGTGGCGCAGACGCCTGGCGGCCGGCTCCTCCGGGGATCGGAGCGCCCGCGGCGTACGGCGTCCTGGTGAAGACGAAGGTCGCGCAGACCAGGTGCTCCACCCCCGATGGGGGTTCGAGGTGCTGCAGCACCTCACCGTGATGGTGCCCGCTGAGACCGAGCAAGCGGTCACCGACCGGTCGCCAGCTGGCGTACTCGGCGTTGCCCACGACGTGGGTGGCCACCACCCGGTCTCCCTCCCAGGCGAACCTGAGGGCAGTGTTCCCCCAGTGCCAGATTCCGACCACGCGACGCACGACGTCGGGCACGCCTTCGCTCGGTGACCAGGCGGGGGGAACCCTCGGCTCGTTGTGCTCCAGCACCTCCAGCAGGTCTCGGCACAGGCCGGCCGACCCCAACCCGGTGGTGCTGTTGGCCAGGACCACGGCGCCGGCCCGGCGCTCGCGGTCCACCACCAGCGCGGCCTGGAAGCCGGGCATGCTGCCGGTGTGGCCGACCAGCGTGCCCGAGCCGCCAGGGAACAGGCGCACACCGAGCCCGTAACCGAGTGACAGGCCCTGGCGGGCGGTCCCGGACCGCGCGGTGCACATCTCCTGCAAGGTCTCCGGGCGCAGCACGTCGCGGTGTCCCTCGACCAGCAGGTCGGCCAGCGTCGCCAGGTCCATGACCGTGCTCCACAGCTGACCCGCTGGAGCCATCCCCGCGGTGTCGGTGTGGGGCTCGGCCACCAGCTCCGCGGTGTACGGGTCGAGCGACCAGCCTTGAGCGTGGGGATCGAAGGCGTCGTAGGTCGTGCGGATCATCCCCAACGGCTGGAGCAACCGCTGGCTCGCCTGCTCCCACCAGGCAACACCGCTGACGCGGGCCACGACTTCGCCGAGCAGCCCGAAGGCGAGGTTGCTGTAGTGGTAGGTCTCTCCCGGTTGGAACGGGGAGTGCGCGTCCAGCTGGGGCCGGAGCTCGTCGAAGGTCGGGCCGTCGATCCGTTCCCACCACTCCCCCGGTGGTTCGGCGGGCAGGCCGGCCGAGTGGGAGAGCAGCTCTCCCAGGCTCCGGTCGCCGAACGCGATGCCGGGCAGGTGGCGGTCCAGCGGGTCGGTCAGTGAGAGCTCACCGCTGTCCCGCAGCTGCATCAGGAGGACCGCGGTCACGATCTTGGTGATCGACCCGATGCGGTACTGCAGATCGTGTGGCGCAGCATCGGCGCCGGTGTGGTCGCCGTGGTAGCCGCGCCACTGCAGGACACCGTCACGTGTCACCGCGGCGACGACCGAGGGAAGCCGACCTCGCACCTGCTCGGACGCCAACCGCGCGCGCAGTCGGCGTGCGGTGAGGTCGGCGACCGGCACGCTCAGGCCCCCTCGAACGCCGAGGGGTCGGGACAGGAGCAGACCAGGTTGCGATCACCGTAGGCCTGGTCGATCCGCCCGACCGGGGGCCAGTACTTGTCCGGGTCGGGACCGGACGGGAAGGCCCCGACGTCGCGGGAGTAGCCCCGCTCCCAGGGGCCGGAGAGCAGCGCTGCTGCGGTGTGTGGGGCGTGACGCAGGGGCGAGTCGGATGCTTCGCACGTCCCCCGCTCGACCGCGGTGATCTCCTCACGGATCGCCCCCATCGCGGCGATGAACCGGTCGAGCTCGACGAGGTCCTCGGACTCCGTCGGCTCGACCATGAGCGTGCCGGCGACCGGGAAGCTCATCGTGGGGGCGTGGAAGCCGTGGTCGATCAGCCGCTTGGCGACGTCGTCGACGCTCACGCCGCTGCGCTTGGACAGCTCGCGCAGGTCCAGGATGCACTCGTGAGCCACGAGTCCGCTGCGCCCGCGGTAGAGCACCGGGTAGTGCTCCTGGAGCTCGGCGGCGAGGTAGTTGGCGGCGAGCACAGCCACTGCGGTGGCCCGGGTGAGGCCGGGACCGCCCATCATCCGGACGTAGGCCCACGAGATCGGCAGGATGCCTGCCGAGCCGTACGGCGCTGCGCTGACCGGTCCGATGCCGTCGCGGCGCTCGGGAATCGGGTGATCGGGATGGCTCGGCAGGAACGGGACCAGATGCTCTCGCACCGCGACCGGGCCGACCCCGGGGCCGCCACCGCCGTGCGGGATGCAGAAGGTCTTGTGCAGGTTGAGGTGGGAGACGTCACCGCCGAAGCTGCCGGGCTCTGCGTAGCCGACCAAGGCATTGAGGTTGGCCCCGTCGACATAGACCTGGCCGCCGTGGTCGTGGACGATCTGGCAGAGCTCGTCGATGCCCTCCTCGTAGGCACCGTGGGTGCTGGGGTAGGTGACCATGATCGCGGCGAGGGTCGTTGCGTGCTCCTCGCACTTGCTGCGCAGGTCGGCGAGGTCGACCTCACCGTCATCGGCAGCGGCCACGACCACGACCCGCATCCCCGCCATGACGGCGGAGGCGGCGTTGGTCCCGTGAGCCGAGGAGGGGATGAGGCAGACCTCGCGCTGCTCATCACCTCGTGAGCGGTGGTAGCCCCGGATCGCCAGCAGGCCGGCCAGCTCGCCCTGGGATCCGGCGTTGGGCTGTACCGAGACCGCGGCGTACCCGGTGACGCGGGCGAGCCAGTCCTCCAGGGTCGCGACCAGGTCGTGGTAGCCGGCAGCATCCTGGGCGGGTGCGAACGGGTGGAGGTCGGCGAAGCCCGAGAGGCCGATGGGCTCCATCTCGCTGGTCGCGTTGAGCTTCATCGTGCAGGACCCGAGCGGGATCATCCCTCGGTCCAGGGCATAGTCACGCCTGGCCAGCCGGGCGAGGTACCGCAACATCGAGGTCTCGGAGCGGTGGGTGGAGAAGACCGGGTGAGTCAGGAAGGGCGTCGCGCGAGCCAGCTCGGTCGGGATGGCCACCGCGGCCCGGGCCGGCACGGAGACCTCGGCCTCGAACGCGGCGACCACGGCCGCCAGGTGCACCTCGCGCGTGGTCTCGGACACCGAGATGCCGACGTGGTCCCGGTCGAGCGGGCGCAGGTGCAGGCCACGTTCTCGGGCCCGCGCGACCACGTCGTCGGCGCGGCCGGGAGCCCGCACGGTGAGCGTGTCGAAGAAGCGGGTCGTGACCACCTCCTCGCCGGCCTCGCGCAGCGCCGCGGCCAACCGGGTCGCGCGAGCGTGCGCGGTCGTCGCGATCGAGGTCAGGCCTTCGGGGCCGTGGTAGACCGCGTACATCCCGGCGACGACGGCCAGCAGCACCTGCGCAGTGCAGATGTTGGACGTCGCCTTGTCGCGGCGGATGTGCTGCTCCCTGGTCTGCAGCGCCAAGCGATAGGCAGGACGGCCGTCGGAGTCGATCGAGACCCCGACCAGCCGACCCGGGAGGTGACGCTCCAGTCCGGAGCGCACCGACATGAACGCCGCGTGTGGACCGCCGTAGAACAGCGGCACGCCGAAGCGCTGGCTCGACCCCACCGCGACATCGGCCCCCAGCTCGCCGGGCGACTCCAGCAACGTCAGCGCCAGCAGGTCCGCGGCCACCACGGCCAGCGCGCCGGCCTGGTGCGCCGCTTCGATGACCGGCCGCGGGTCGAGCACCTCACCATCGGCTCCGGGGTACTGGACCAGCACCCCACTGATGCCGTCCTCGAGGTCGGGCAGGCCGTGCTGCAGGTCGTGGACGACGACCTCGATCCCCATGGCCGCGGCCCGGGTGCGCACCACGGCGATGGTCTGGGGCAGCGCCTGGGAGTCCACGACGAAGGCACCGGACCGCCCGCGGCTGGCCCGGCGCACCAGCGTCATGGCCTCGGCGGCCGCCGTGGCCTCGTCGAGCAGAGAGGCGCCCGCGGTGGGAAGACCAGTGAGGTCGGCCACCATCGTCTGGAAGTTGAGCAGGGCCTCGAGCCGGCCTTGGGAGATCTCCGGCTGGTACGGGGTGTAGGCGGTGTACCAGGACGGATCCTCCAGCACGTTGCGACGGATGACGCCCGGTGTGGTGGTGCCGTGGTAGCCCAGACCGATCATGGGCTCGAGCGGATTGTTGCGCGCCGCGAGCGCCCGCAGCTCCTCGAGGGCGGCGACCTCGTCCACGGCGTCCGGCAGGTCGAGCGGCTTGGCCCCCATGATCCGCGGCGGGACCGCGGCGTGCATCAGCTGGTCGAGGTCGTCGAGACCCAGGCGAGCGAGCATGGCGGCCACGGAGGAGTCGTCGGGGCCGATATGGCGATGGGTGAACGGCAGCGCACCGGCTGCGGTCAAGTCGGTCACGAAGCTCCCGGCGGACGCGCATGAGATGTCGAACGGCGCGGCCAATCTAGCAGCCGCGCCGTTGCACCCATGAGGCGTGAGGGTCAGCCGGTGAGTCTGGCCTTGCGGCGGGAGGACAGCTCGTCGGACTCCGCGTCCCCCTCGCGGTCGGCCTTCTCCGACGGCAGGTCGGACAGGCTGCCCTCGATCTCGCGCCACACGCCCCCGATGGCGATGCCGAACACGCCCTGTCCGCCCTGGAGCAGGTCGATCACCTCGTCGTTGGAGGTGCAGTAGTAGACACTCGCCCCGTCGCTCATCAGCGTGACCTGGGTCAGGTCGTCGGTGCCACGCTCGCGCAGGTGCTGCACCGCGGTGCGGATCTGCTGCAACGAGATCCCGGCATCGAGCAGGCGCTTGATCACCTTGAGCAGCAAGATGTCGCGGAAGGAGTAGAGGCGCTGGGTCCCGGAGCCGGTCGCGCCTCGCACGGTCGGGTCCACCAGGCCGGTGCGGGCCCAGTAGTCGAGCTGGCGGTAGGTGATGCCGGCCGCCTTGCATGCCGTGGGGCCGCGGTAGCCCACGTCCTGAGGAAGCGGAGACACGTCGTCGTCGAAGAGCAGCCCCTGCTCCCCCGCCTCGGCCTGCGCCCTCGCCTGAGCTTGCGCGTCGCCACCCTCGGCGGTGTCGTGGTGTTGGGCCACGGTGTTCCTCCGCTCATCCCCTCGTGTGCTGGAGCTCCTGGGAAGCCGTGCGCCCCAGGACGGGACACAACGGTGGAACTACAACGAAGGCAGATTCACCGTAGAACGCCCACCGCCCCGCGTCAAAGACATCGGACCAACAGCTCTGCGCGGCGTGTCGTACCTTCAAGTTGAAGGTTAAGGTTAGGGGTTCTGGGGCGGGTCGTCCACGGGTTCGGCTCAGCCCTCGAAGTCCTCCGGCGAGACCGAGTCCAGGAACTCGCGGAACTTCTCGACCTCCTGCTCCTCCTCCTCGGGAACCTCGATCCCCGCCTCCTCCAGCACGGTGTCGGCGCACACGATGCGCGACCCGGTCCGCAACGCCAAGGCGATCGAGTCCGACGGGCGGGCGCTGACCTCGGCCCCCGAGGTGAAGACCAGCAGGGCGTAGAAGACCCCCTCGGTCACCTCGGTGATGCGGACCTCGTCGAGCTGCTGGCCCGAGGCCTCGATGACGTCTCGAAGCAGGTCATGGGTCAGCGGGCGGGGTGGGACCACGCCCTGCTGGGCGAACGCGATGGCGGTTGCCTCCACGGCGCCGATCCAGATCGGCAGGTAGCGCTCACCCTGGCTCTCGCGCAGGAGCACGATCGGTCGGTTGGCGGGCATCTCCACCCGCACCCCGACCACGTCGACTTCCCTCACCTTGTCCAGGGTACTCCGCAACCAGAGTCACAGTGGCGGGGGCGCGAGGATCAGCGCGAGCGCCGCAACCCCACCTTCACCAACGTGGCGTGCAGTCGCACCGTGAGCGCAGCGATCTGCGAGGCGACATCGTCGGCGCGGCCCTCGGCACCGGGCTCCCGGCTGCGTCGGACGGGTTGGGTGACCTGCTCGACCAGGCCGACCTCCCGGTCAGCCGCGGTCTTGAACGCTCGCAGGTGCCGCGGTTCGATGCCGAAGGTGGCCAACGTCGCCGCGGTCGTGGCGATCACGATCGCGTCGTTGTCGTAGGGAGCCGATCCGGGACGTGGGATCACCAGACCGAAGGCCTCCAGGTCCGCCAGCAGCTGTTCGTCGATCTCGGTCGCCGCCAGGAGCTCGCGGCGCGTGAGCCGCAAGGTCGAGGCGTCCCCGGCGAAGGCCTCCGGCTTCGGGGTGCCGTCGGCGGAGACCACCAGGCGCGGCGCCGAGGCCGAGCCGTTGAGCAGCGGATGCTCCACGCCGCGGTCACGGGCGTCGAGATGCTCCTTGATGATCTTCAGCGGCAGGTGGTGGTCCCGCTGCAGCGCCAGGGCCAGACGTAGCCGCTCCACGTCGGCGACGGTGTACTTGCGGTACCCCGCCGGAGTGCGGGTCGGTTCGACCAGGCCTTCCGCCTCGAAGTAGCGCAGCTTGCTCATCTGCAGCCCGGGGAACTCCTCCCTGAGCCGCGCATGGACCTCGCCGATGTTCATGCGGCCCGAGACGGCACGAACCTCGCTCACTGGCCGAAGCCCTGCTGACTGGCGAAGTAGACCAGCCGGAACTTGCCGATCTGCACCTCGTCACCGCCGGAGAGCGCCACCTTGTCGATGCGGTCGCGGTTCACGTAGGTGCCGTTGAGGCTGCCCACGTCGCGCACCGTGAAGCCTTCGGGGGTGCGGCGGAACTCCGCGTGCTTGCGCGAGACCGTGACGTCGTCGAGGAAGATCTCGCTGTCGGGGCTGCGACCGGCGCTCACCTCGTCGGTGTCGAGCAGGAACCGGCTGCCCGCGCTCGGACCTCGCTGCACGACCAGCAGCGCCCGGCCGGCCGGCAGGGCGTCGACCGCGGCGGCATCGTCGGTGTTGAGCGCTCGCTCCTCGGAGCTCTCGCCCTTGGTGGGGGCACGGAAGCTGATGGTCTCGTCCCGTTCGGCGGCCTCGCCGCCGCTGACGTTGACCAGCCGGGTGCCGCACTGGGCGCAGAAGCGGGCGTCGTCGGGGTTCTGACGCCCGCAGGCGGTGCAGAACGGCATCGGATCCTCCTCGGGATGAGCCCCGCCGTCCCCGGTGGACCGGGAATCGCGGCCTTCGAGTGACCCTCCACCACAGGGTCAAGGTTGTCCGGCGAATCTATCAGCAACCTGGCGGACGGATCACCCACGCCGTGCCCGGTCCGGGACGCGGGACTGAGCTCAGGAGCTGGTCTGCGCCTCGTAGGTCGCTGCGTCCAGGAGGCCGTCGAGGTCGTCGCCCTGTTGGGGGCGGAGCTCGAAGAGCCACCCGTCACCGTAGGGATCGGAGTTGACCAGCTCCGGCCGGGCGTCCAACGTCTCGTTCACCGCCGTGACCTCGCCGTTCAGTGGCGCGTAGACGTCGCTGACGGACTTGGTCGACTCCAGCTCCCCCACGCTCTCACCTGCGGTGAGGCTGGCACCGATCTCGGGCAGGGAGACGTAGACGATGTCGCCGAGCTGGTCCTGTGCGAAGTCAGTGATGCCGATGCGCACCGCATCCTCACCCGGTCGCACCCACTCGTGCTCTGCGGTGTACTTCAGGTCCTCGGGCAGCACGGTCGCTCCTCTTGGTCGTCAGGGGTCGTTGGCACCGTCACGTCTGCGCGGCAGGTTACCCCTCGTCGGTGGGCTCGGCGAAGCGCAGTTCCGGTGCCTCGCGCACCGACGCGATCTCGACGCTGTCGAGCTGCTCCACGCCGACCCGCCCCCCGACGTCCTCGACGCTGGAGATGAACCCACCGAAGAAGTCCAGAGCCGTCGCCAGCGTGGTCGGGTCACCGATCGCCTCGATGAGGTACGGAGGCGACAGCGTCTCCCCACTCACACGGACACCCTCCCCGCCCGGCGCCTCGGAGATCGCGGTCTGGGCGACCACGCGGACCAGGTCGTTGAGCTCGATCGCCTCCGCTCCGGCGTCGCGCAGCTCCTGGAGGCCGTTGACGAGCTGGTCGGTGCCGACCTGGTCCGCCGAGCTCACGGTGACTCGCACCCCCGGGCCGGTGACCGGCACGGTGCCGGCGAGGATCGCCCACACCTCGGCCTGCTGGCGCGCATCCTGGAGCGCGGTGCCACTGTCGCGCGCACTGCTCCGCAGCTCAGCGCGGGTCTTCTCGAGCTGGTCGATCTCGGTGCGAGCCCGTTCGGTGGCCAGCGTGAGTGAGTTGATGAGGGCGATCAGGTCGGACTGACGGGCTCCGGAGAGGTCGTCCTGGTTGCCCGTGTCGCGTACCTGCACCGTCGCTGCCAGCCCCAGCACCGCCAACAGAACCGCGACCACGACCTGGCCGCGGGTGGGCCGGGTCCGGGCCAGCTGGCGCAGCCGGTCGCGTGGGGTGACGATGCTGCGCCGCTCCGCCTTGGACTGGTCGCCGGCGCCGGTCGGATCCGTCATGCGTGGAAGATGTGGCGCCGGATCGCGGCGACGTTGGAGAAGATCCGGATACCGAGGACCACGACGACTCCGGTCGACAGCTGGCCCCCGACGCCCAGCTGGTCACCGAGATACACGACCAGTGCGGCGACGAGCACGTTGCTGACGAACGAGACGATGAAGACCCGGTCGTCGAAGATCCCGTCGAGGAAGGCGCGCAAGGCCCCGAACACGGCATCGAGGGCCGCGACGACCGCGATCGGCAGATAGGGCTCGAGCCAGAAGGGAACGTCGGGCTGGAGCACCAGCCCCAGGGCCACGCCCAGGACCAGGCCCAGGACGGCGATCACGAGTCGGCTCCCGGCACGCGTGCCACCCGGAGGTCCTCGATTCCTGTGCCAGGAAGAGTCAGGTCTTCCTTGGAGCTCATCTCGAACCTCACGTTGTAGACGGATCTCAGATTCAACCACCAGGCGCCACCGCTGGTTTCGACGAACCGCGCGGGGAGCTGGTCGGGATTGCCGATGACCGAGACGGTGTACGGCGGGCGCAACGGCTTGAAGTTGACGTGGATGGCATCGCCGGCCGTGCGGATCGCCGAGAGCTGGGTGAGGCGCTGGTCGTTGATGGAGATCGCCTCGGCTCCGGCCTCCCACAGGCCGTTCACCAGCCGTTGCAGGTCGCCGTCGAGCACTCGTTCGCGGTCGGAGGTGGCGTCGGGGGCATCGTCCACGGTGACCACCATCCCGGGTCCGCTGACCGGGCTGGCGCCGACGGTGGCGCCGAGCCGGGACAGGCGCGCCTGGAGCGCCCGCCCTGTCTGGGTGCTCGACAGCTGCTCGCTGCGCAGCCCGGAGACCTCGCGGCGGACCGACACCAGCTCGGACCGAGTGGCCTCCAGCACCTGCCGCCGGTCGGTGACTTCGGAAACCAGCGATCGGCGCTCGGCTTCCCGAGTGGGTTCCTCACGTGCAGTCTGTACCGCGGCGACGGTGAGCAGCATGGTGAACAAGCCCAGCGCCACCACGCTGCCCACCCGGGCCCCCGTCAGCGGACGGCGTCCGGGCTCCGCGGGGGGTGCCCCTCCCCTGTCGGACCCGGGTAGGGGCGGCTCGGCCTTGCGGCGGGCAACCAGGGCGTAGTCCTCGTCCAGCGCACCGGCGGCGACGCGGTCGAGCAGACCCATCGTCACCTGGAGCGGAAGCGGGCGGTGGGGCATCTCGGGCGTTGTCGGGGGCGCTCCCCCGTCGTCGTCACGAGCAGGGGAGGTCACGCCGGGCTCGCCCGCCCCGGACCGGAGGCATCCACCTGCCGAGGGATCTGCCGCAGCAGCGTGCGGACCTGCCAGGCGTAGAGGATGCCCGCCCACCAGTACATGCCGGCACCCCAGATCACGAAGGCCCAGCCGCACACTCGCGCCGCGACCTCCGCAGCGCTGGAGCCGTCACCGAGCAGCAGCAGGGGAAAGGCGCAGAGCAGCGCTGCGGTCGCAGACTTGCCCAGGAAGTGCACCGGGAGCGAGTTGTAGCCACGACTTCGGAGGAAGGGCACCAGGGTCCAGAGAAAGACGTCTCGTGCCGGCAGCACCAGCGCCAGCCACAGCGGGATGATCTCGCGCGCCCCGAGCCCGATCACGGCGCAGAGCATGGTGAGCCGGTCGGCCACGGGGTCGAGGATCTCCCCCACCGCGGAGTACTGGTTCCAGCGACGGGCGATGTACCCGTCGAGGTAGTCGCTGATCCCCATGACCATCAGCACGAGGACCGCCAAGCCGTCCTCCTCCGGCCCCAGCACGAGCCAGAGGAAGACCGGGAGGAGGCACAGCCGTGCCACGCTGAGGATGTTGGGAACTGTGAGCACCCGGTCGGTCCGTGCCACTGGCTCCTGCTCGGTCTGCACGACGCCACCATAGTCAGGCGTCGTGGGAGTCAGCCGACGACGCGGGGTGCGTCCTCTCGCCGGACCGATCCGCAGCGCGGCCCGGTGTCCAGGCGCGTACAGAACCCACGAGGGACCTCTGTCCCGAAATCGGCACAAAAGGCCCCTTTCGGCTCGTCACTTCTTCGCACCGACCTCGTTGTCGTCAATACTGAACGAGCCGACGAGGTGTGGGGCACCCGGCACGACGACTGGGATGGGGAGATCAGAGATGGCGACTCTTTCGCTGCAGCGGCGCACAGTTCTTCGCGACATCGTGCGCAACGCGCAGGAGACCGGGGACGCGGTTGCACCCTGGCGTCGCGTGGCAGAGTCCGAGGGTCACTTCGTGGACGAGGCCGACGTGCTGCTGGAGGTCCACCGCGAGTGGGTTCGAGCACTCGTGGCCAGGCTGCACCACCGCGAGATCGTCGCCGAGCGGACGCCGGTCAAGGTGCGCGACCTCTACGACGAGGTCTCGAAGGACCACCCGACCTTGCGCGCGATCCTCGACGCCAACGCAGCCCACCCCGCGCTGTGGGAGCCCACCGCCCAGGAGCACGCGCTCCTGGCCCGGATCGCCGGGTTGGCCCCGGCCGGCACGCTTCCCGAGCAGGCCGCCACGGTCGGACGCACCCTGGTCACCCAGCGCATCCCGACCCAGCGCGGCTGATCACTCACCGATGTGACCGGGACCATCGCGGTCCGACTCCCCCGGCCCTAGGCTCCTGCGGGTGACTCCCCCCGTCCCTGACCCATCGCCCGGCAACGGTCGGCCTCGCACGCGCAAGGTCTCGGCCCTGGTCATCGGCACGGGCTTCGGCGGGCTCGCCGCGGCGGTGGCGCTGCGCGGAGCGGGGGTGCACGACATCACGGTGGTGGAGAAGGCCGACCGGATCGGCGGGGTCTGGCGCGAGAACACCTATCCGGGCGCGGCGTGTGACGTGCCCTCCTCGCTCTACTCGTGGTCGTTCGCGCCGAACCCGGAGTGGCCGCGACGTTACGCCGAGCAACCCGACATCCTGCGCTACATGGAGCAGACGGCCGAACGGCTCGGTCTGCTGGACCTGGTCCGGTTCGGCACCGAGGTCTGCTCGGCAGCCTGGGACGAGGCGTCGAGCACCTGGCGGGTCGAGGCCGAGGACGCGAGCGGGAGCGTCTCGTGGGAGGTGGACGTGCTCGTCGCGGCGGTCGGTCAGCTCTCGCGGCCTGCGCTGCCGCGGATTCGGGGGGTGGAGTCCTTCCACGGCCCGGCTTTCCACTCGGCGCGATGGCGCCACGACGTGGATCTGACGGGGAAGCGGATCGGCGTCATCGGCACCGGCGCGAGCGCGATCCAGTTCGTGCCCGAGATCCAACAGGTCGCCGAGCACGTGACGGTGTTCCAGCGCTCGGCACCCCACGTGGTGCCGAAGCTGGACCGGGCCTACACGAGGCTCCACGGCTCGGCGTTCCGGCGGTTTCCAGTGACACAGCGCTTCGGGCGCCGGTTGACCTGGGCCGTCAGCGAGCCCCTGAACAAGGCCATGACCGACGACAACTGGATGACGACGGTTGCCCACGTCCTCTTCACCACGAATCTGCGTCGGCACATCAAGGACCCGCAGCTACGCGACAAGCTCACCCCGGACTTCCCGATCGGTTGCAAGCGCCTGCTGTTCTCCAACGACTGGTATCCAGCGCTGGCCGAACCCCACGTCGAGGTGGTCAGCGATCCCATCGAGCAGGTCACCACAGATGGCGTCCGGACCCTCCGGGCCGACTCGCCGGAGCTCTCCACCGACCACCCTCTGGACGTGATCGTCTACGGCACGGGCTTCGCTGCGACCGAGTTCCTGGCGCCCATGACGTTCACGGGGCGGGAAGGAGTCGACCTGGCGCAGGTCTGGAAGGACGGGGCCCACGCCTTCCTGGGCATCACCGTGCCTGGCTTCCCCAACCTGTTCATCGTCTACGGGCCGAACACGAACCTGGGCGGAGGATCCATCATCTCGATGATCGAGGGGCAGACCGGTTACCTGGCCCAGGCGGTCTCCCGGCTGGTGAGTGGTGAGGCGCGCACGATCGAGGTTCGCTCCGACGCCTCGGACCGTTATGACCGCGAGATCCAGGATCGGCTCAGCAAGTCGGTCTGGGCCTCCGGCTGTGCCAGCTGGTACCAGACCGAGAGTGGCAGGGTGACCACCAACTGGCCGGGAGCGGTGCAGGAGTATCGCGACCGCACCGAGGTCCTCGACCTGGCCGACTACCACCTGGACCGCCAGGCGGCCCAGCGGTCCGCGTGACCGGCACGCGCGCGGCGCCTGGTTCTTGTCGGTCTCGCAAGAATCTTCAGGCATGACGGCGCCCTGGCGTGGGTAGGACATAGGTGTCCGAACAAAGACTCGGGAGGGAGTCCCCCATGGCGTTCATTCTCTGGCTCATCGCGGTCGTCCTGGTTATTGCCGGAATTGTCCAGATCATCCGGGGCGGAGTGATCCCCGGCATCGTCCTGATCGTCGTAGGACTGCTCGTCGGCCCGGGAGGCGTCAGCATCTTCACCTGAGCCACTCGCACGGGGGTCGACGGGGAAACGGGGCTCGATGCCGCGGTTGCGCACGGTCTCACCGCGCGATCCAGGCTGGAAGCGCGTGCGTCACGGCCGGGGTCATCGGTACCTCGGCACCGACGGCACGCCCTTGCAGAAGGAAGAGGTCGCCTACGTCAAGTCCCTGGTGATCCCACCGGCGTGGCGTGACGTCTGGATCTGCCCGCACCCCAACGCGCACCTGCGAGCAGTGGGCACCGATGAGGCCGGACGACGGCAGTACCTCTACCACCCGTACTGGCGCCATAAGCGCGACGAGGCGAAGTTCGACCGGGTCATCGAGATGGCCGGGCAGCTTCCCGCCGTCCGCGCCGCGCTGCGTCGCGAGCTCTCGGCGGGCGAGCTCGACCGCACCAGTGCCCTGGCCACCGCAGTCCGGCTCGTCGACCTGGGTCTCTTCCGCCTGGGCAGCGACACCTACACCGAGGAGAACGGTTCCTACGGCCTGACCACGCTGGAACGGCGCCACGTCGCCCGCGAGGGAGACACCCGCACGTTCTGCTTCGTCGGCAAGGCGGGTGTCGACCACCAGATCACCCTCGCCGACCCCGACGTGATCGCGTTGGTGGACAGGATGACGCGTCGCCGGGCGCCCGATGCCCGGGTCCTCTCCGCTCGCGAGGGCCGGCGCTGGGTCCCGTTGTCGGCAGCCGACATCAACGAGTACATCCGGGAGCTCTTCGGCATGGAGGTCAGCGCCAAGGACTTCCGCACCTGGCACGCCACCGTGCACGTGGCGCGGTGGGTGGGAGCAGCGAAGCCGGCCACCAGCAAGCGCATGCGCACCCGAACCGTGCGAGAGGCCGTGGTCAGTGCCGCCGAGCTGCTCGGCAACACCCCGACGGTGTGCCGCTCCTCCTACGTGGACCCCAGGGTCATCGACCTCTACGAGTCGGAGACCACGATCCCCCCCGAGGTGGCCGAGCTGGACCAGCAGTCGGACCGGGCCCGGAACCGGATCGACGAGGCGGTCGTGGAGCTTCTGACCGGCTGACCAGCGGGCTCGCTGGCGAGCCGGGTCACTCCGCCGGTGTCAGCCGCAGCACGTCCAAGAGGTAGGCGGCGCCGCCCTGGCCGCCGTCATGGGCGCGGCGGACCGCCTCGGTGACGTCGAGCCCGTGAGTCAGTGCGTCGAGGACCTCGTCGTGGTGCCGGGGCGCGGTGGTGTCCCCCGCGGCTCGCCGCAGGCGGTCGAGCTCCTGCGAGGCATCGGAGAAGATCTGGTCGGAGCAGTCCCACGGCTGGTCCCACGGCCGCATCAGCAGCCCCAGCCGCACCGCAGCCGGCTCGAACTGCGTCAGCAGGTTGGAGATCAGGACGAGGTTGCCGGTCGACTTGGCCATCTTGGCCCCGTCGACGCGCACCTCGCCGATGTGCATCCGCGCCTGGGCGAAGGGACGGACCGCGGCCGCGGACTCGACCATCAACGCCTGGTAGGCGTGATGGGGAAAGGCCAGGTCGCTGCCGCCGATGAGGACGTCGATCGAGGGGCCGATGCTGCACAGCACCATGGCGGCGCACTCGGCGTGCCATCCCGGTCGCCCCCAGCCCCACGGACTCGGCCACGCCGGGTCGTCGTCGGCACTGGGGCGCCACACGGGGACGTCGAAGACCGACTCGCGGTCCGGCGAGCCGGCTTGGTCACCGTAGGCACGAGACGCCTCCAGGGCCTGCTCCGGGTCGAGCCCAGCGACCTCCGGGACGTGCGCCCCGCGGAACCACACGTGCCCGTCACGTTCGTAGGCAGCTCCGATGTCCAGCAACCGGGCTGCGAGCCTGATGACCGCGATGATGTGGGCCCGCGCGTGCGGGGCCGCGCCCGGTGCCGCCACGCGCAGCGCCTTCATGTCGCGGTCGAAGAGGAACTCCTGGGTCAGCGCCAGCTCGTCGAAGCGCCACCCGGTGCCCCGAGCGGACTCGGTCAGCACGTCGTCGACGTCGGTGACGTTCCGTGCGAGGAACACCTCGTTGCCGGAGGCGTGAGCGACCGCGGACAGGGTGTCGGCCCAGACGAAGGTCGAGGCGTGGCCGACATGGGTCACGTCGTACGGCGTGATGCCGCAGGCGTAGATCCGCAGTGGCCCTACCGGTTGCAGCTCGGCCTCGCCGAGCCGCAGCACCGCCGGCGGTCGCTCGTGGAGGGGATAGCGACCCGCAGACCCCACGAGACCCGGGCCCGAGACGGGATGGTGCGACGACGGTGACACGCTCCGATGATGCCTCATCCGGCCTCGGGCCGCCCGGACGGGGCAGCCGGAGATACGGCAGCCGAGGGCGGCGGAGCCTCTCCCCCGGTGGAGTCCGGCCGGTCCGGGGGCGGGACCTGCGGCTCCCAGGTCCGCAGGTACTGGCGCGCGGTGTCGAAGATGTCCACCTCCTGACCGGCCTGCTCGGAGAGGTACCACCGGTGGACCAGAACGTCATGGAAGAACTGGGCCGGTGAGATCGAGGCCACCATCTCGGCCGGCATCAGCGCGGAGAGCGGCTCCCAGACCTCGGTGAGCCACCGCATCGCGACCACCTGCCGCGGCTGCTCGGTGAGGCCCTTGTGGGCGGCGAACCCGGCGATGTCGTGCAGCAGCTGTGCAGCCTGTGCCTCCTCCGCGGTGACACCGGTGAGGGCCTTGAGCTCGCGCACGTGGTGGCCGGCCTCGACCACACGCGGCCGCAGCCGAACCCGGTCGCCGGAGTCGGTGGTCACGATGTCCATCTCCTCGACGTCGAAACCACGGCCCCGCAGCTCCTCGACCCAGCGCTCGATCTGCCACATCTCGTCGGTCGGGAACTCCTTGACCTCGGTCAGCGCAGCCCACAGCTCCTCGTAGCGCTCGCGCAGTCGCAGGGCTGTGGCCGCCGGGTCGGTGTCGCCCCCGAGGACACCCGCGGCCTGGAGGTCCAGCAGCTCGGCGAAGACGTTCTCCGTTCCCACCTCGAGGTCGTAGCCGCGTCGCGCATCCGAGAGCTCCTCGACCAGCTCCCCGGTCTCGGCGTCGACGAGGTAGGCCGACAGCTCACCGGCGTTGCGGCGGAACAGGACGTTCGACAGGGACACGTCGCCCCAGTAGAAGCCCGCCAGGTGCAAGCGCACCAGCAGCACCACCATGGCATCGACGATCCGGGACAGCTCGTCGGCCTGGGTGTGCACCTGCACCACCGTCCGGTAGGGCATCGACCAGCGCAGGTGTCGGGTCACCAGGGCCGAGGGCAGCTCCTCGCCCTCGGCGGTGGTGCGCTGGCTCACCACGGCCTGTGGCTTGACCGCAGGGAGCCCGGCATGGACCAGATGACGCAGCAGGGTGTACTCACGTCGGGCGATCTTCTCGTTGGTCTCCTTGACGGCCACGATGCGTTGCCCCGCCCGCACCACTCTCACGACGTGCCGGGAGAGCCCTCGCGGCACATCGAGGACCCACGGACCCTCCCACTGCTCCAGCGGCACCTTCCACGGCAGCCGGACGATGTCCGGATCCGGGTCGGTGGCCTGGACGTGCACGAATCCTCCCCTCGAGGTCCTAGAAACCGAGCCTGCGGAGCTGTCGGGGGTCACGTTGCCAGTCCTTGGCCACCTTCACCCGCAGATCGAGATAGACCGCGGTCCCCATGAGGGTCTCGATGCTGCGTCGAGCAGTGGAGCCGACCTCGCGCAACCGGGCACCGCGATGGCCGATCACGATTCCCTTCTGGCTGTCGCGCTCCACGAAGACATTGGCGTGGATGTCGAGCAGCGGGTCCTCCTCGGAGCGACCTTCGCGCAGGCTCATCTCCTCCACGACGACGGCGATCGAGTGGGGCAGCTCGTCCCGCACGCCCTCGAGGGCCGCTTCCCGGATCAGGTCGGCCACGATCATCTCTTCGGGGGCATCGGTCAGCTCACCGTCGGGATAGAGCGGGGGGCCGGTCGGGACCTGCTGGATGAGCAGGTCCCGCAGCAGGTCGACCTGATCGCCGGTGGTGGCGCTGACCGGCACCACCTCGGCCCACTCGACCCCCGCCTGGCGCCCCAGCTCGGCGATGTCGCTCAGGTGCTCCACGAGCCGGGTGCGAGAGACGAGGTCGGTCTTCGTGGCGATCGCGATCCGAGGCGTGCGACGCACCTTCGAGAGCTCGGCGACCAGGTGCCGGTCCCCTGGCCCGATCCGCTGGTCGGCCGCGAAGCAGACCGCGACGGCGTCGACCTCGGACCAGGTCGAGGTGACCAGCGCGTTGAGGCGCTCGCCCAGGAGAGTGCGCGGCCGATGCAGCCCCGGGGTGTCGACGAGGATCAGCTGCGCCTCCGGCCGGCTCACGATGCCGCGGACCACGGTGCGCGTGGTCTGAGGCTTGGAGGAGGTGATGACGACCTTGCTGCCGACCAGGGCGTTGGTCAGCGTGGACTTCCCGGCGTTGGGCCGGCCGACCAGGCAGGCGAAACCACAACGGTGACTCACGTCTCGGCATTCTCCCGTACGGCGCCGTCGTCCGCGCAGCCGATCACAGGTACGCCGGCGCCGCCCAGGTCGCGGACCGCTCGGATGTCGTCCTCGCGAAGCTGCGGGTCTCCCAGCACGACGGCCGCCTCCAGACCGCTGGCGCCGCTGGAGACGGCCATGCTGACGGCGACACCGAGCGCGGACACCTTCAGGTGTGGCAGGTCCACGGTCGCCGCGGCGTAGGTCCGTCCGTCCATGTCACGCACGGCCGCCCCCTCGGCGGCGTGGATGCGGGCACGCACAGAGCGCGCCAGGACGACCAGCTTGCGGTCGTCGGGGTCGGTGAGCTGCACAGGTCCTCCTTGGCGGTCCGGTTCGGTCTGCTACTCGTGCACGGCCAGGTGGTCGGACGTGGTGCGCTCATCATCAGCATCCTCCTGGCCGCGCCGTGCGGGCTCGGTCGGGGTGATGACAACCGTGCTGATCCGGTTGCGACGTCCCGAGAGCCCCTCGGCCTCGAACCGCAGCCCCTCGGTCTCGATCACCGAGCCGGGGATGGGGACCCGGCCCAGGTGCTTGGCCATGAGACCTCCGAGCGTGTCGACGTCGTCGTCGTCGATGGCCACGCCGCAGAGGTCATCGAGGTCGTCGACCATGAACCGCGAGCTGACCCGCAACGACCCGCCCGAGAGGTGTTCCACCTCGCTCTCGGCCTTGTCGTACTCGTCGGTGATCTCTCCGACGATCTCCTCCAGGATGTCCTCGATCGTCACCAACCCTGCCGTGCCGCCGTACTCGTCGACCACCACCGCGACGTGGCGGCGCTCGGCCTGCATGTCGCGCAGCAGGTGGTCGACCGGCTTGGAGTCGGGGACGTAGGCGACCGGTCGCAGGACGGACTCCACGCGCTCGGTCGTCTCCGCCTCGTGACGGTCGAAGATCCGTTTGGTGATGTCCTTGAGGTAGAGCACGCCGATGATGTCGTCGAGGTTGTCCCCGACCACCGGGATCCGGCTGAACCCGCTGCGCAGGGCCAACGACATCGCCTGACGCAGCGTCTTGTGGCGCTCGATGAACACCACGTCCGTGCGGGGCACCATCACCTCGCGGGTGATGGTGTCGCCCAGCTCGAACACCGAGTGGATCATCGCCCGTTCTCCGGACTCGATGACCTGGCTCGCCTCGGCGAGATCGACCAGCTCACGCAGCTCGGCCTCGGAGGAGAACGGGCCCTCGCTGAACCCGCGGCCCGGCGTGATGAGGTTTCCGACCACGATCAACAGCTGCGGCAGGGGTCCGAGCACACGGGTGAAGAGCGAGACCACGGGCGCCGAGAGCAGGGCCACGCGCTGGGCGTGCAGCCGCCCCACCGTGCGGGGGCCCACTCCGACGGCGACGAACTGGACCACGAGCATGCCGCCGGCGACGGTGAGGACCCCTGCCCAGCGGGGCTCGACGATCGGCAGCACGACCTCGGCGACCAGCACCACCGCCACGATCTCGAACAGCAGCCTCAGGAAGAGCGCCGTGTTGAGGTAGCGGGCCGGGTCACCTGCGATCGTCTCCAGACGCCGCGCACCGGGGTGACCCTCCTCGAGCAGCTCCTCGGCGCGCACCTTCGAGACGTTGGCCAGGGCAGCGTCGGCGCTGGAGAAGAAGCCCGCCGCCACGACGGAGGCGGCTGCACCGATGACCAGCCACAGGTCGGTCGGGCTCATTCGGCCACCTCCGCGCCGGTGCGCACCGCCTGCCACTCCGCGAGCAGTCGCGCCTGGAGCCCGAACATCTCGGTGTGCTCCTCCGGCTCGGCGTGGTCGTAGCCGAGCAGGTGCAGGATGCCGTGCACCGTGAGCAGGTCGATCTCGGCGACGACGTCGTGCCCCGACTGGCCACCGGCCCTCGCGTCATCGGCTTGGCGACGCGCCACCTGGGGGCAGATCGCGATGTCACCGAGCACCCCCTCCTCGGGGTCGTCGTTGACCGCTCCGGGGCGCAGCTCGTCCATCGGCCAAGCCAGCACGTCGGTGGGCGCGTCCTTGCCCATCCAGCGCTCGTTCAGCTCGGTGATCGTGCCCTCGTCGACGAACGTCAGGCACAGCTCGGCCAGAGGGTGGACGCGTAGCCGGTCGAGGGTGAACCGGCACAGCTTCGCGGTCCGCGCGACGTCCACGGTGTCGCCGGACTCCTCGAGCACCTCGATGCTCACTGAGAGCCCCGCCCGGGGCCAGGGTCCCGCCCCGCGCCCCGACCATGCGAGCGTTGCGCCCTGTTGTGGAGCTCGCCCTGGCCGGGGACCGGCCCGGGCCGATCCGGCGTCGCCGATCCGGCCGTCTCGTAGTCGTCGTAGGCCGCCACGATCCGGCCGACGAGGCGGTGCCGCACCACGTCGTTGCTGGTGAGGCGGTTGAACGAGATGTCCTTGACGCCGTCGAGGATGTCCTCGACCACCCGCAGGCCGCTGCGGACCCCTCGCGGCAGGTCGGTCTGGGTGGTATCGCCGGTCACCACCATCTTGGAGCCGAACCCGAGGCGGGTGAGGAACATCTTCATCTGCTCGGGGGAGGTGTTCTGGGCCTCGTCGAGGACCACGAACGCGTCGTTGAGGGATCGGCCGCGCATGTAGGCCAAGGGGGCCACCTCGATGGTGCCCGCTGCCAACAGCTTGGGGATCGACTCCGGGTCGATCATGTCGTGCAGCGCGTCGTACAACGGCCTCAGGTAGGGGTCGATCTTCTCGTTCAGCGTGCCGGGCAGGAAGCCCAGGCTCTCCCCCGCCTCGACCGCGGGCCGGGTCAGGATGATGCGGTTGACCTGCTTGGCCTGGAGCGCCTGCACCGCCTTGGCCATCGCCAGGTAGGTCTTGCCCGTGCCGGCCGGCCCCAGACCGAAGACGATGGTGTGCTTGTCGATGGCGTCGACGTAGCGCTTCTGGTTCAGCGTCTTCGGTCGGATCGTGCGGCCGCGGTTGGACAGGATGTTCAGGCTGAGGACGTCGGCGGGGCGTTCCTGGGACTCCAGACGCAACATGGCGATGGCGCGCTCCACGGTCTCCGGCGTCAGGCCTTGTCCCGTGCGCAGGATCGTGACCAGCTCGTCGATGAGTCGCTCGGCCGTGGCCAGCTCCGGGGACTCGCCGCGCAAGGTGATCCGGTTGCCGCGCACGTGGATGTCGGCGTCGAAGGCCTGCTCCCACAGGGCGAGGTGCTCGTCACGTGGACCGAGCAACGCGACCATGTTGATGCTCGTGGGCACGTCGATGATGTGGACCGGCTGGTCACGACGGGTCTTGGAACTGGGGGGCTCCCCGACATCAGCCCCCGAGCCGGCGTCTGCAGTGGTGTCGCTCATTTGCCTCCATGCTAGATGCCGCAGGCCCGAAACGTCCCACTCAGCCCGGAGGCCAGGCCAGCGTGCGCCCGCCGATCACGTGGGCGTGCACGTGCAGCACGCTCTGCAGGGCGTCCTGCCCTGTGTTGAACACCACGCGGTAGCCGTTGCCCAGGCCCTCCTGGTCGGCCACCGTCGCGATGGTCTGCATCAGGTCGGCAAGCCCGGCGGCGTCGTCGGCGGCCAGCTCGGCGAGGGTGGGGTGGTGCTGCTTCGGGATCACCAGCACGTGGGTGGGCGCCTGCGGCGCGATGTCGCGGAACGCCAGGCTCGACCCTGTCTCCAGCACGACGTCCGGCTCGTTGTCCTTCGTCACGAACGAGCAGAAGAGGCACTCGGCAGTCTCGTCACTCATGCATCCACCCTAGGTGACCTGACCGCTGTGTCATGCTCGGCGCCATGACCCAGCAGGACTCCGGCGACCAGTCGGTCGAGGCCTCCTGGAGGCCTGCCACGCGTGCAGTTCGCGGAGGGCTGCGACGCAGTGAGTTCGATGAGACCGCGGAGGCGATCTACCTCACCAGCGGCTATGTCTTCGAGACGGCGGCCGAGGCCGAGGCCGCCTTCGCAGGAGAGAACGACCACTACATCTACAGCCGGTACACCAACCCCACGGTGACGGTCTTCGAGGAACGGCTGCGGGTGATGGAGCAGGCCGAGGCCTGCTATGCCACCGGGTCGGGGATGGCTGCGGTGTTCACCGCCTTGGCGACGTTGTGCGGCGCGGGCGATCGGCTGGTGGCCTCGCGGCAGCTCTTCGGCGCCTGCTTCACGATCGTCGACGAGGTGCTGCCACGGTGGGGCGTGGAGACGGTCCTGGTCGAGGGCACCGACCTCGCCCAGTGGGAGCGGGCGCTCTCGCAGCCGACCACAGCGGTCTTCTTCGAGACCCCGAGCAACCCGATGCTCGAGCTCGTCGACATCGCCGCGGTCTCCGACCTCGCCCACCGGGCCGGCGCGACCGTGGTGGTGGACAACGTCTTCGGCACCCCCGTGCACTCCCACCCCAGGCAGCACGGCGCCGACGTGGTCGTCTACTCCGCGACCAAGCACATCGACGGCCAGGGCCGCACCCTGGGCGGGGCGATCCTGGGCCCCGAGGACTACATCGGTGGCCCGGTGCGCGACTTCATGCGGACCGTGGGGCCGTCGCTCTCACCCTTCAACGCATGGGTCCTGCTCAAGGGCCTGGAGACGATGGAGCTGAGGGTGCAACGCATGGCAGACAACGCCGAGCTGCTTGCTCGAGCCCTGACCAGCCACCCCCGGCTGCGCCGGGTCATCCATCCCTTGCTGGAGGATCATCCGCAGCACGATCTCGCAACCCGGCAGATGACCGGCGGGGGCACGATGCTCACCGTGGAGCTGGAGGGCGGACGGGACGAGGCCTTCGGGTTCCTCGACCGACTGCGGCTCTTCGACATCTCCAACAACCTGGGGGATGCCAAGTCCCTGGTCACCCATCCCGCCACCACCACCCACCGACGGATGGGGCCCGATGGCCGGGCTGCCGCGGGGATCGGTGATGGCGTCGTCCGGCTCTCGGTGGGGCTGGAGGACGCCCACGACCTGCTCGAGGACGTGCAGTCGGCGCTCGCCTGATCCCGGGCGTGTAAACCATCGGGACGAGCTGTGCGTCCTATTAGCGTGATCGCCGTGAGCACACCCGACGCCGCCTCCGGCCAGCCTGCCGCGTGGACGGCGGACGAGGCCCTGGAGCGCCTCTACGTCGCCCACTATCGGGGTCTGGTCCGGCTGGCCGTGCTGCTGCTGCACGACCAAGGGGCTGCCGAGGAGGTCGTGCAGGACGCGTTCGTCGCCGTGCACCAGCGATGGGCGCAGATGCGTGACCCGCAGCAGGCCTTCGCCTACGTGCGGCGGTCCGTCGTCAACGGCACGCACAGCGTGGGGCGGCGCCGTGGCGTCGAGCGACGTCATCTCGCGCGGCTGGCCTCCCAGGAGGTCGTGCGCCCGGGCGCGGACCACGACCTGGCCGAGTCGGAACGCCGTCACCGGGTGCTCGAGGCGCTCCAGCAGCTGCCGCGCAGGCAGCGCGAGGTCCTGGTCCTGCGTCACTACGCCGATCTCGACGAGGCAGGAGTGGCCGCGGCCCTCGGCATCAGCCGCGGAGCGGTCAAGAGTCACGCGCACCGTGCTGCCGCGCGGTTACGAGAGCTTCTGGAGGAAGAACGATGAGTCCTGTGAGCGGAACCGGGCCGGACCCGGACGAGGACCGGTGGCTGCGCGAGACGCTGAACGATGCCGTGAGCGAGGTGGAACCGCGCCGTGGTCTCGAGGAGATCCAGGACGCGCTGCACGGTCGGTCACGACGCCTCGGTCCGTGGGCCGCGGGGGGCGCCGGGCTGCTGGTCGCCGCGACCGTGGCCGGCATCGCGCTGGCGGGAGGGGTGTGGAGCGGTGACGACGGCGCGTCCCCCGCCGCGCCCGTGGTCTCCCCCTCGGGCGAGGCCACCACTGCGACGTCGGACGGCGACGAACCAGACCCCACCCCCGAGTCGGAGCCGGTCGAGCAACCTGGCGTCGACGCCGGTCCGCTGCCGGTCTACTACGTGGGTGACACACCGACCGGCCCCCGTCTCTTCCGGGAGTTCCGCGCCTCGACCGTGACCGGCGACGCGCTCGGCCTGGCAGTCGACATGGCGGTCTCGGTGAATCCGTTGGACCCCGACTACTACCGGCCGTGGCCGGAGGGCGTCGAGGCGAGCGCGACGTTCGACGAGGATGCCGACCTCATCACGATCGATCTGTCGTCGAACGGTGCCGACCTGCGTGGTCGGCCCAGTGGCGTGTCCGGTGTCGAGGGGGGCATGGCCCTCGAGCAGCTCATGTACACCGCTCAGGCTGTCGTGCAGGCGCGGCCCCCGGTGCGCTTCCTGATCAACGGTTCCCCCGCGGACAAGGTGTTGGGCGTGGCGACCGCGGAGCCACTGGCTGTCGGCGACCCGATGCAGGTGCAGGCGCCGGTGTGGGTCATCAGCCCGCAGGAGGGCAAGCGCACCGACGGTCGGGTCCGCGTCGAGGGGCGGGGCGCCTTCTTCGAGGCCAACGTCTCCTGGCAGGTGCTGCGCGACGGCAGCCCTGTCCGAGAGGGCTTCACGACGGCGGAGGAGTGCTGCACCCTGTCACCGTTCAGCTTCACCCTTCCGGCGCTGCCGCCGGGTGACTACGTGCTGCGGGTCTACGACGCCGATGTCTCAGGTGGCGAGGGCTCCGGTGAGCAGGAGGACACCAAGTCCTTCTCCATCGGCCCGGTGAGCTGAGCCGAGACCTCCGTCCCACGTCGGTCGAGCCTGTCGCTTGTCCTGAGGAGGGAGACCCGACTCGTCGGTGGGTGAGGTGCTCCGAGGCGCTAGCCGAGGAGCCTCGAAACCTGGTGAGGTCGGGCAGCTGCACGACCCCGAGTTTCTTCAACAATAGTTGAGGATCCACGCTCTCAGGGCACAGAATTGTCGGTGCCTGTCCGTAGGTTCAGTGCCATGACAACCCCCACCGCCCGCCGCTCCCGACGCCAGGCCGCGCGCGTCGCGCAGGCCGCGGGGATCGCTGCCGCAGCAGCGGCTCGTGACCGGGTTGACGTGCTGGGGCTGGAGGCAGAGGCGACTCTGGCGACGATCGCCGAGGCCCGCGCCGCGGCGCGCAGCGCCGAGGTCGTCGAGCTCCGAGCTGTTGCTCACTGGGCCGACCAGTTCCGGATCACCGACCCCGAGCAGTGGGCGATCTCCGGTGACGCGCTGGAGATGCTCGAGGACCTCGAGACCCACCCCGAGACCGCCGCACGGCTGACCCACGAGGCCGGCGAGCTGGGCACCGAAGGCATCCTGCGGCTCTTGGGTGAGGGGGCGTTCATGGTCCGCGAGTTCGCGGTCACCGACCTCGCCGTCACCCTGGCGATGTCGGAGCAGGGCGCTCGTCACTACGTCGCCGAGACCGTGGAGCTTCGCGACCGCCTCCCCAGGCTCTGGGGCCAGGTGATGGCGGGGCGGTTGCCGGTGTGGAAGGCCCGCCGGGTCGCCGAGCAGACCATCCCGCTCAAGGCAGCCACCGCTGGCTTCGTGGACGCCCAGCTCGAGCAGTTCGCCCACCAGCTCTCCCTGACCCGGATCACCAAGTGCGTGGAGGCGGCGATCATCCGCTGCCAGCCCGACCTCGCCGAACGCCGCGCCGAGGCGGCGGCGGAGGGCCGCGGGGTCTGGGTCGAGGACGACACCACCGACGGCACCACCCGGATCGAAGCCACCCTCGACTCACCCGACGCCCACGCCTTCGACCGGGCCCTGGACGACACCGCGACCGTGCTCGGCGCACTCGGCGACGGATCATCTCGGCAGGTGCGCAGGGCCAGGGCGGTCGGGGTGCTCGCCGACCCGCAGTACGCGATCGACCTCGCCACCGCCGCCACCAGCGAGACCGTGGACGGACCGGCCAAGGTCAAGCGCACCGCCGCGTCGCCGGTGTTCCACCTGCACCTGCACACCAGCTGCCGCTGCGGAAGCGACAGCGAAGGCGCGTCGATGTTCGGGCCGGTGACCCGGGTCCAGGCCCAGGGCCTGCACTCCTGGCGACCCGGCCCGGTGCCCACCGCCGCGGTCGAGCGCTGGCTGAGCCGGGTTGACCCCCGGCACCCGGGTCGAGACCACCCGGGTGGTCGACCTGGCCGAGCAGATCGCGGTCGATGCCTACGAACACCCCGCCGCGCTGGCCCGGGAGGTCTCCGAACGCGACCACACCTGCGCCTTCCCCTGGTGCGGCAGGCAAGGCGCGACCTACGACCTGGACCACATCGACCCCTACGTGCCACCCGACGACGGCGGACCGCCCGGCCAGACCTCGACCGCGAACACCGCGAGGCTGTGCCGCTACCACCACCGCGTGAAGACCCACGGCCACTGGCGATACCAACGCACCGGCCCCACCGCAGTCACCTGGACCAGCCCCCAAGGCCGGACCTACACCGTCGACCACACCGGCACCCACACCACCGACTGACCCGGACACGCAGAGGTCTCCCCTCGAGCCGGTCGCTGCGCTCCCTCCTCAGGACAAGCCCTTCGAGACCGTCGCTGCGCTCCCTCCTCAGGACAAGCCCTTCGAGACCGTCGCTGCGCTCCCTCCTCAGGACAAGCCCTTCGAGACCGTCGCTGCGCTCCCTCCTCAGGACAAGCCCTTCGAGACCGTCGCTGCGCTCCCTCCTCAGGACAAGCCCTTCGAGACCGTCGCTGCGCTCCCTCCTCAGGACAAGCCCTTCGAGACGGTCGCTGCGCTCCCTCCTCAGGACAAGCAACAAGCTCGACCGGCGTGGGGCAGGGTGCGTGAGCAGGTCGAGACCGTCGACCACCCGTGACTCCCTCGGCCGTGGACGCAGCCGCCGCTGCCGGTCTGCCCTGGGGGACCCGATTCAGCTCCAGCGGTCGGTGCGGGAGAGCAGCGCACCGGCCGCGACCGCGCCGGCGGTGGAGGCTCGCAGCACCGTCGGTCCGAGTCTGAGCGGCATCGCCCCCGCATCGCCGAGGCACCTCAGCTCGGCGTCGGTGATCCCGCCCTCCGGGCCGACGACGACCACGACGTCACCACGATCCAGGTGCGCGGCGGACACCCCGATCGACTGGTGCGCGCTCTCATGGAGCACGAAAGCGGAGCCCGCCGTCCCGACCAGCCCGGCCAGGTCCGTGGTGCTGTGCAGGTCGGTGACCTCGGGGAACCACGCACGGCGGGACTGCTTGGCGGCCTCGTGGGCCGTCGACCGCCACCGGCGCAACGACTTGGCGCCTCGCTCCCCCGACCAGCGCACGATGCAGCGCTCGGCGGACCAGGGCACGATCACGTCCGCGCCCACCTCCGTCAGCAGCTCGACCGCCAGCTCGCCGCGCTCACCCTTGGTGAGGGCCTGGACGACCAGCAACCGTGGTCGTGGCGACGCCAACCGGTCGACCTGGGTGACGTCGACCTCCAGCACTGCCTTGCCGACCGTGGCGACCTCCACCTCGGCGCGGGCGCCGCGTCCGTCGGTCAGCGTCAGGGGCTCACCGACCCGCAGGCGGCGCACGACCGCGGCGTGGTGACCCTCCGGCCCCTCGAGCAGCGCCCGGTCGCCGGGACGAAGCGTGCCCGTCTGCTCGTGGACGAAGGTGGGGCGGGTCATGGTCAGCGCGGGTTGAATGCGCCTCGCAGCCGGTCGAACACCGACTTGTGACCCGAGGTGACGTGGCCCGTGGGCTGCTCCTCGCCTCGCAGCGTGGCGAGCTCCTGCAGGAGTGCCTCCTGCCGCTCGTCGAGCTTGGTGGGCGTGGCGACCCCGACCCGGACCACGATGTCGCCCCGGCTCCCGCCGTGCAGCGCGGGCACGCCCTGACCTGCCAGCCGGAGCTCGGCTCCTGGCTGTGTCCCGGCCCGGATCTCCAGGGGGAGCTCCTTCGCGGGCGGCTCGGTGAAGCCCGACTCAGTGGCCGCCGAGTCCGACAGCGACGCCTCCAGCGTGGGCAGCATGATCGTGGCTCCCAGCGCAGCCGCGGTCATGGGCAGCTCCACGGCGCAGAGCAGGTCGCGGCCGCGGCGGGTGAACAGCTCGTGCTGGCGCACCTGGAGCTCGACGAAGAGGTCTCCTGCCGGTCCCCCGCCGGGGCCGACCTCGCCCTGTTCGGCGAGCTGGACCCGGGTGCCGTCGTCCACACCTGCCGGGATCTTGACGGTCAGGGTGCGCAGCGTGCGGACGCGGCCGTCCCCGGAGCACTCCCGACAGGGCTCCGGGATCACCTGGCCGAACCCCCGGCAGGCCGCGCAGGGGCGCATCGTGCGTACCTCGCCCAGGAACGAGCGTTGGACGTGGTGGGTCTCGCCCCGGCCGTTGCAGATCTCACAGGTGCGTGGCTGGCTCCCGGGCGCTGCTCCGGAGCCCTCGCAGGTGGGGCAGGCGGCCGCGGTGTCCACCTTGATCTCGCGGGTGGTGCCGAAGGCCGCCTCGGCGAGATCGATCGCCAGGTGGATCAGGGCGTCCTGCCCCCGGCGGACCCGGGAGCGGGGTCCTCTGCCCTGCCCCGGCCCGCCGGCGCCACCGAAGAAGGCGTCCATGATGTCGGTGAACGAGAAGCCGGCGCCCGCGCCACCGGGGAAGCCGCCGCCGAACGGGTCACCGCCCATGTCGTAGTGGCGCCGCTTCTCCGGGTCGGCCAGGATCTCGTAGGCCTTCGACACCTCTTTGAAGCGCTCCTGCGACGCGGCGTCGGGATTGACGTCCGGGTGCAGCTGGCGCGCCAGCTTGCGGTAGGCCTTCTTGATCTCGGCGTCGTCGGCGTCCTTGGACACCCCGAGGATCTGGTACGGGTCGTGGCTCACGCGTCGTTCATCCTTGGTCGAGAATCTTGGAGAGGTACATGGCCACCGCGCGCACGCTCGCCATGGCGCCCGGATAGTCCATGCGGGTGGGGCCCAGGACGCCCATGGCGCCGAGGGCCTCGTTGCCGAGCCCGTAGGCCGAGGTCACCACCGAGGTCGCGGTCATGCCCTCGTGCGGCACCTCGGACCCGATCCTGACGGTCAGGGCCGCGGGCGTGTTGGCGTGTCCGAGGATCTTGAGCAGCAGCACGTGCTCCTCGAGTGCCTCGAGCACGGTCTGCAGGGAGGTGTAGCCCTCGCCGAACTGGGCCAGGTTGGCGGTGCCACCGACCACGACCCGCTCGTCGGAGCGATGGTCGCTCATCGCTTCGATCAGGCTCGCGGCGACCACGCTGGAGGCATTGCGTCGATGGGGCTCGATCAGGTCGGGCAGGCCCGACAGGGCGTCGACGGCGTCGACGATGCGACGCCCCATCACCGCGCCGTTGAGCGAGGTGCGCAGCTGCGCCAGCGACTCGTCGTCCACCGCGTCCGGAAGCTCCACGACGCGTTGCTCGACTCGTCCGGTGGACAGGATCAGGACCAGCAGCACGCGAGTCGCGCTGAGCGTGACGACCTCGACGTGGCGCACCGTGGATCGCGAGAGCGTGGGGTACTGCACCATCGCGACCTGCCGGGTCAGCTGGGCCAGGAGTCGCACCGACCGCGCCACCACGTCGTCCAGGTCGACCGCTCCTTCCAGGAGCGTGGTGATCGCGCGGCGCTCGGCGCCGCTGAGCGGCTTGATCTGGCTCAGGCGGTCGACGAAGAGCCGATACCCCTTCTCGGTGGGGATGCGGCCCGCGCTGGTGTGGGGTTGGGCGATGAAGCCCTCCTCCTCCAGCGCCGCCATGTCGTTGCGCACGGTTGCCGGGGAGACCCCCAGCTGGTGACGGTCGACCAGCGTCTTGGAGCCGACCGGCTCCTGGGTGGAGACGTAGTCCTCCACGATCGCGCGGAGGACGGCGAGCTTGCGGTCCTCGACCACGACTTGCCTCCTTGGTCCGTGCGGGTCTGCCCTGGCTGCGGCTACGCGCCCACTTTGGCACTCACCTTTGCCGAGTGCCAATCCTACAAGCCCCGGGCTCGGGCTCAGCGTTGTCCGCATGCTCACACCTGACGACGAGATCCGGCCCACGTAGGGTGCAGGACGTGGCGACGGAGGAGTTTCAGGAGGTCGCGGACCGTGTCCTGGTCGCGCGACACCGATGGCTGGACGTGAACGTCACTGCGATCCTCGGGTCCCGCGGGCTCGTTCTGGTCGACACGCTCGGCTCAGTCGCAGCCGCTGACCGGATGCTGGATCACCTCGCCGGTGTGAGCGCGGAGTCGGTCGTGGCGGTGGTCAACACCCACGCCCACTTCGATCACGTCCTGGGCAACTCAGCGGTGCTCCGGTGCCATCCTGAGGCGGACCTGGTCGCCCACGAGGACATGATCCGCCAGGTCGAGGACAGCTGCGCGAGCGCGCTGCGCTCCCCGGAGGAGAACGGGATCGACGTTGCGCGGGTCGATGAGGTCCGGGCCTCCCCTGTCGTGGTTCCGACGCGGTCGTTCTCCTCGGTCACCATGGTGGACCTGGGTGACCGCTACCTCGAGGTCGCCTTCTGCGGTCGCGGGCACACCGCCGGCGACGTCGTGGTGCGGGTCGCCGACGAGGCCGACGTGCTGGCCGTCGGTGACCTGGTCGAGCAGAGCGGTCCCCCGAGCTACGGCGAGGACTCCTGGCCGCTGGAGTGGCCGATCACGCTGGAGACCGCCTCGCAGCTGACCACGCCGGGCACCGTGGTGATCCCCGGCCACGGCAGCCCGGTCGACCAGGGGTTCCTCCAGGAGCAACGCCGCCAGGTCGCGGAGGTTGCGGAGACGATCTACGAGCTGGTCCAGCAAGGTGTCCCCCAGGCCGACGCGCTGCGCGAAGCGCAGTGGCCCTTCCCCGCCGACTCCCTGACCCACGCCGTGCGGCGTGGCTATGAGCACATCGACCCCTCCGCGCGTCGGCTCCCGATGGCCTGAGGCCGCCCGTAGCCTCACCGGGGTGAGCCCCCGACACACCCCTCGCACCGGCGACCGGTACGGCGCCGACGTGCTCGCCACCGACTGGCGCGCGCCGGCACGTGGCCGCTCCCGCGAGGTCGCGGTGGAGAAGGGCATGGTGCTGGAGGAGGCGACCAGCGACTGGTGCGGCGAGGTCGTCGGCATCGACCGCGACCTCGGCACCGTCACCCTGGAGGACCGGCGCGCCCGGCGCCGGGTCTTCCCGCTGGGGCCCGGCTTCCTGCTCGAGGGGGCGCCGGTCATCCTTCGCCCGCCCAGCCGCTCGGCGCCGGCACGGCCCACCCGCACCGCGAGCGGCTCACGCACGGTCGAGGGCGCCCGTGCCCGCGTCGCCCGCGCCAGCCGGATCTGGGTCGAGGGGCGCCACGACGCCGAGCTGGTGGAGAAGGTCTGGGGTGACGACCTGCGGCTCGAGGGCGTCGTGGTCGAGCCCATCGACGGGGTGGACGAGCTCCCCGCGCGCCTCGACGCGCTCGGTCCCGGTCCCGGCAGCCGCGTCGGTGTGCTGGTGGACCACCTGGTCGACGGCTCGAAGGAGTCGCGGATCGCCGATGCCGTCGCAGGCAGCCGCCACGGCCCGCACGTGCTGGTGACGGGCCATCCCTTCGTCGACATCTGGCAGGCGGTGCGACCGGACCGGCTGGGCATGAGCGCGTGGCCGACCATCCCGCGCGAGGTGGAGTGGAAGCGCGGCGTCTGCCGTCATCTCGGCTGGGCGCACCGTGACCAGGCAGACATCGCTCAGGCCTGGAAGCGGGTGCTCGGCGTCGTAGGCTCCTACCAGGACCTCGAGCCGGCCCTGCTCGGCCGCGTGGAGGAGCTCATCGATTTCGTCACCGCGGAGGACTCATGACCGCACCCCCCGGCCCGCAGACCGGGCCGACCACCTCCGAGGAGCGCAACTGGGCGGTGGCCAGCCACATCGGCTGCATCGTCGGCGCCTGGATCGCCCTGGCCTTCCTGGTCCCCCTGGTGATCATGCTGGTCAAGAAGGACTCACCGTTCGTCCGGCGGCACTCGGTGGAGTCGCTGAACTTCCAGATCTCCATGCTGATCTACGGCTTCGTCGGCTTCCTGCTGATCTTCGTCGGGATCGGCATCATCGTGCTTCCCGTGCTCGGCGTGCTGTGGCTGGTCTTCGTGATCATGGCGACGCTGCGGGCGAGCAACGGCTACGACTACCGCTACCCCCTGACCATCCGCTTCGTGTCGTAGTCGCCGCCCTGGATCACCCTGGTCTCGACAGGCTCGACCGGCGAACCGCTCAGTCGAGGAGCTCGCGTACGACCGCGTCCGCGAGCAACCGACCGGACCGGGTGAGCACGAGCCGGTCGTCCTCGACCTCGAGGAGCCCCCGCGCGACCAGCGACGTCGCCCGGCCCAGCTCATCGTGGTCCAGGCGAGACCGCTCGAGCCCCTCGCGCAGTCGCAGCCGCAGCATCACGTCCTCGGTGTGGCGCTCGCGCTCGTCCAGCAGCTCGTGCCCGGCCTCAGGTGCTCGGCCCCGACTCAGTGCCTCCGCGTAGGCCACCGGGTGCTTGAGGTTCCACCACCGCCTGCCGGCGAGATGCGAGTGGGCGCCGGGGCCGATCCCCCACCAGTCGTCGCTGCGCCAGTAGCCCAGGTTGTGCCGACACCACGCCTGCGGTGAGCGGGCCCAGTTGGAGACCTCGTACCAGCTCAGCCCCGCCGCCCGGAGTCGGTCGTCGGCCAGCAGGTACTTGTCGGCGAGATCGTCCTCGTCCGGTGGCGCCAGCTCACCTCGCCGCACCCGGCGGGCCAGCGCGGTGCCGGGCTCGACGATCAAGGAGTACGCCGAGACGTGGTCGGGACCGCAGGCCAGAGCGGCGTCCAGCGATGCTCCCCACTGCTCCAGGGACTCCCCCGGAGTGCCGTAGATCAGGTCGAGGCTCACCTGCTCGAACCCGGCGGCCCGAGCCCAGGCCACGGCCTGCGGGACCCGGTCGGGGTCATGGGTGCGGTCCAGCACCCGCAGGACCGGAGGCTCCGAGGACTGCATGCCGAAGGAGATCCTCGTGAAGCCGCCCTCGCGCAACCGGGCCAGACCCTGGGGGGTCACGCTGTCCGGGTTGGCCTCGGTGGTGACCTCGGCCTTCGGTGCCAGGCCGAGCTCGTCGTCGATCCGCCGCAGGATCCGCACCAGGTCGTCCGCCGGGAGCAACGTCGGGGTGCCCCCGCCGACGAAGACCGTGCTCACCTCGCGTCGGCCGCCGAGGGCCGCCCGCGCCGCCGCGACCTCGAGCACCGCCGCGTCGGCGTAGGAATCACGCGAGGAGCCCGGCGGCGCCGAGGCGCCCCCGAGCTCCTCGGCGGTATAGGTGTTGAAGTCGCAGTAGCCGCACCGGACCGCGCAGAACGGGACGTGGAGATAGATCCCCAGGGGGCCGGGTCCGGGGAGTCCCGTGACGGGCTCGGCGGCCACCGACGGGTCAGCTGTAGAACGCGTCGAGCTTCTCCTGGTAGTTGCTCTCCACCACGTTGCGCTTGACCTTCATCGACGGCGTGAGCTCACCGGAGTCGACCGACAGGTCGTGGTCGAGGATCTCCCACTTCTTGATGGTCTCCCAGCGGTTGAGCTTGGTGTTGAGCTCGTCGACGTACCCCTTGACCATCTCCTGGCACTGCTCGCTGGAGACGATCTCGGCGTAGTCGCCGCTCACGCCCTTGCCCTTCGCCCAGTCGGTGATCGCGTCCGGGTCGAGCGTGACCAGCGCGACGCAGTAGTTGCGCCGGTCACCGAACACCATGAACTGCGAGGCGTAGGGACAGATCGCCTTGAACTTCGACTCGATCGCCGGCGGGGCGACGTACTTGCCCCCGGAGGTCTTGAACAGCTCCTTGATCCGCCCGGTGATGCGCAGGAAGCCGTCCTCGTCGAGCTCGCCCTTGTCGCCGGTGTGCAACCAGCCGTCCTTGTCGACCGTCTTCTCGGTCTCCTCGGGCATGTTGTGGTAGCCGTCCATCACGCCCGGCCCCTTCACGAGGACCTCGTCCCCTTCGCCGAGCTTGACCTCGGAGCCGGGGAAGACGTGGCCGACCGTGCCGAACCGGTACTGGCCGGGGTGGTTGACGAAGGAGCCGGCTGAGGTCTCGGTGAGCCCGTAGCCCTCCAGGATCAGGATGCCGGCGGCGTGGAACCACTCGGCGATGTCGCGGTTGAGGGCGGCTGCGCCGGAGATGAAGAAGCGGACCCGGCCTCCGAACCGGTCCCGGATCTTGGAGAAGACCAGCTTGTCGAACACGCCGTGCTGGAGCTTCAGCGGCAGCGGCACCGACTTGCCGTCGCGCTTGAGCTGATCGACCTTCAGCCCGACCTCGAAGGCCTTGTTGAAGATCTTCTCCTTGGCGCCGCCCTCCTGCTCCTGCATGGTGACGATTCGCCCGTGAGCCTTCTCGAAGATCCGGGGAGCTGCCCCCATGAACGTCGGCTTGACCACGGAGAGGTTCTCGATGATCTTGTCGACCCGGCCGTCCACCGCGGTGGGGAAGCCGCACGCGAGCTGGGTGGAGAGCAGCACCTTGCCGAAGGAGTGGGCCATCGGCAGCCAGAGGTACTGCAGGTCATTCTCGTCGAGGATGCCCTGTGCCTCGATGGCGGCACCCTCGTAGGTCCAAGACCTGTGCAGCAGCCGGACACCCTTCGGGCGACCGGTGGTGCCGGAGGTGTAGATCAACGTGGCCAGCGAGTCCCCGGTGGTGTTGGAGACCCGGTCGTCGATGACGCCCGGCTCCTCCTCGAGCTTGGCCCGCCCCATCTCCTCGAGCTCGTCCACGGTGATGATCCAGTCACCGTCACCCGAGCCGTCGAAGACGACCACCTTGCCGACCTCGGGCAGCTCGCTGCGCTTGGCGGTGAGCTTCTCGACCTGGGAGGAGTCCTCGGCGAAGACCACCTGGCAGGCGGAGTCGGACAGGATGTAGGCGACGTCCTCGGCGTGGGTGGACGGGTAGACCGTGGTGGTGGCCGCACCCGCGCACATGATGGCCAGGTCGGCCAGGATCCACTCGTAGCGTGTGCCCGAGGCGATGCCCACCCGCTGCTCGGGCTCGACCCCGAGGGCGCACAGCCCGGCGGCGAGCCGGGTGACCCTCTCGCCGGTCTGCTTCCAGCTCGCCGACTCCCAGGTGTCCCCCACCGGGAAGCGGTAGGCCTCGTGATCACCGCTGGCTTGCACCCGGTCGATGAACTGACGGCTGACAGTCATCGGGCGGTTCTCGATGGCACTAGGGTCGGTGACGATCGCGGACACTGTGACCTCTTCCAGGACGGGGAAACTCTCTACCGCCGACCCTATCCGGTGTGGTCCACGTAGCGCTGCGCGTGGTCGTACACGTCCGGGGGCAGCCCGTCGATCTCCAGGAGCAGGGGCAACAACGACGCGTCGATGTGGAGCGCACGGAAGACCGTCCCCACGGTCACGCCGTGATCGGGCACCCAGGTGACGTCGATCGGGTCGCCGGCGGCGACGAAGCCGCGTTGCAGGACGGTCAGGTAGAGGCCAGGGCGCCCGTGGGCGTAGTAGCGCTCTGACAGCTCTGGCTCGTCGAACCCCTGGACACCGAGCCAACGCCACAGCCTGGTGCCGGGGACGCGGGGGGCCGTGACCGTGATGCGCGACGTCCCGACCAGCCACTCCTCACCGATGACGCACTGGTTGAGATCGATGTCCTGCGTCGTGAGGTTCTCCCCGAGGAGACCCGGGCGCAGCGCGGCGCCGAGCTCGCGCTCCCAGTGGACGAGGTCTTCCGACGCCAGGGCGTGCAAGGCGCGGAACGAGCCCCCGTGGTTGTTGACGTCGGCCACCTCGTCCCCCTGCAGACCCAGGTCCGCCACAGCGACCGGGCCCTGCAGCGGCAGCTTGTCGATGGCGCTGAAGAGGCGCGGCTTCTCCTGGATCACTCGAGCAGAGCCGACGTTGACCGAGACCACGCGGGGGGACCTCATGAGAGGCATCTTGCACCAGGTGTGGGCCCCGAACCCGTATTGCCGAGGCGGTCAGTCGGCCTGCATCGCCTTGGCGATGGCGACGGCGGTCGTGATCAGGTCGTCGGCAGCAGCCTGGGCGTCGAGGTCACCGGCCCGGTGAGCCCGGTGAGCGTCGTCCCACTGCTCCAGGGCGAAGGCCACCAACCGCACGATCATCCATGCCCGGCAGCGGTCCTCGTCCAGACCCGCGACGTCGAGGATGACGTCCAGCCTCCGCAACACGGCCGCACGGGCATCCCCCGTGTCCAGTGCCTCCTGCCACCGGTTCCAGAGCATCGGCGCGGGCTCGAGGTGTGGGTCCCCGCTCATCGGCTTGGGGTCGATCGCCAGCCAGGGTTCGCGCGAGGCCGCGAGCACGTTCAGGTAGTGCAGGTCGCCGTGCAGCAAGGTCCCGTCGGTGTCCGGGTCACCGGCGAGATCGTGGGCCAACGACCTGGCGTGCGCGACCAGACGCCGCGGCACCGGGGCGTCGGCGCCCAGCGCACCCAGCCGCTCCTCCCAGCGGGCCGTCCAGGCACTGAGCGCAGGGAACTGTTCCCCCGCCGGCACGTGCAGCCGCTGGTACAACCCCGCAACCACCTCGCAGGCCTGGTCGAGGTCGACATCGTCGAGCTTCTTGTCGGACAGCCGCTCCAGCAGCATCGCCCGCCGACGCGGGTCGGCCCGGAGCAGACGCACCGACCCGTGGCCGGCCCACGTCCGCAGCGCCAGGTGCTCGTGTGCGGTGTCGTCATCGGGGAAGGAGATCTTGAGCACGCTCGGTACGTCGTCGGCACACACCGGGACCACCAGTGCGCAGAAGCCGTGCATCGCGATGCCGTCCAGCCCCAGCCCCCACTCGCGGGCGAGGTCGTCGACCAGGCGCGGCAGGCTCTCCACCCAGTCGGCCCACTCCTCGCTGCGGTCGGCCATGCCGAGGACGCCATCGGGAAGGGTCAGGCTCACCGGGCCACCCTACGGGTGGGTGGCGGCAGCGTAGGTCGCGCGACGTGCGGCGCGACGCAGGGTGGTCAGAAGGGCCGGGCCGAGCAGGACGATGGCCAGACCGTTGGTGATCGCCCGGCCGGTGTCCCAGCCGACGGAGGTGAGCAAGGTGTAGAGCAGGAAACGGTGAAGGTTCTCCCCCAGCGGAGCCCCGGCCACGTAGGCGAGCGACCCCTCCTGTCCAGACACGGCGACGCCGAAAGCGTAGGGCCAGGTCGAGAGGTTCATCAGCAGACCGAACACGTAGGCGCTGGCGACGCCGTACAGCACGAGGAGCACGATCTCCCAGCGGCCGTCGATGCGCCGCCCGAGCACCCGCCGCGGGAGCAGACCGGCGCCCATGCCGATCCAGGCCGAGCACACCATCTGGTAGGGCAGCCAGGGCCCGACTCCGGACGTGAGCAGGGCTGAGGCGAGGATCGAGGTGCAGCCCAGCACGAAACCGAACGCAGGACCGAACACCCGGCCCGCCAGCACGAGCAGGAAGAACACCAGCTCGATGCCGGCCAGCCCGGCGCCGAGGCTGCGCAGTGCGGCGTTGACCGCGGTCAGCACCGCGAGCAGCGCCAGGCTCTTGGCGTCCAACCCACCCTCGGACAGGGCTGCCAGCACCACGACCACGACGACGGGGAGCAGTGCCAGGAAGACGAAGGGCGGCGCCACCTGGTCGACGCCGGCCGGCGGGCGCAGCAGCAGTGGCCAGAGGAACATCACGAGCATCGCGACCGACGCGATCACCAGGATGACTGCGCTGCGTCGCCCGGACCTCATGTCGGGTCCTCCGCGGGCTCGTGGCCGGTGGTGTCGTCGACGTCGAGCGCGTCGAGCGCCCGGGCGACCTGGGTCACCGTCAGCCACGGCGTCCCCAGCACCTTCGTGACCTGCGGAGCGAATGCCGGCGACTGGGCGAGCACCTCCAGCGCCGTGCCTTCCGACACGATCTCCCCGCCGGCCATGACCAGCGCGTGGTCAGCGACCTCCGCGGCGAACTCCACGTCGTGCGTCGCGACCATCACGGCCGAGCCGCTCAGCGCCGTTGCCCGCAACGCATCGGCCAGCGCACGCTTGCCGGCGTAGTCCAACCCGCGCGTCGGCTCGTCGAGCAGCATCACCTCGGGGTCGGCAGTGAGCATCAGCGCCAGGACCAGGGTCAACCGCTGGCCTTCCGAGAGGTCGCGAGGGTGCGAGCCTCCGTCGATGCCCGGGGCGAGACGGTCGAGGTGCGCACGACAGGTGCCCGAGGGGGCGTCCGCCTGGCTGTCCGCCGCAGCGCACTCGTCCTCGACCGCCTCCAGGTAGAGCAGGTCGCTCGCGGTCTGCGGCACCAGCCCGACCAGGCGGCGTGCAGCCGGGGCAGGGCGGTCCGCCGGGTCCTCGCCGCGTACGTCGACGTGCCCCCCGACGCGTCGTCCCGTGCCCTGCAGCGCCCACAGCAGGGAGGACTTGCCGGAGCCGTTGCGGCCCATCAGCACGGTGACCTCGCCGGCGCGCAGCTCCAGGGAGGCGCTGCGCACCGCGCGCGTGGGCCCGTGGGACACCGACACGTCGCGGGCGGAGAGCAACCGCTCACCTCGGGTCGCGAGCGCGGCCGAGCTCGGTGGTGTCTCCTGCGGCAGCGCGTCGCGCAGCAGCCCGGCCCGGCGACGGGCGTCGCGCACGGTGAGCGGCAGCGGCGACCAGCGAGCGCGCCTGCCCAGTGTCACCAGCGGTGGCGCCACCGGCGAGTCGCGCAGCACGTCGGCGGGTGGTCCGATGCGGGTGTGGCCGTGCTCGAGCACCACCATGCGATCCGCGAAGGGGACCACCCGCTCCATCCGGTGCTCGGCGAGCAGGACAGTGAGACCGAGGTCGTCGACGAGCCTGGCGATCGTGCCGAGGACCTCTTCGGCGGCGGTCGGGTCGAGGGCCGAGGTGGGCTCGTCGAGGACGAGCACGTCGGGATGCATGGTCAGCACGGCGCCGATCGCCACCCGCTGCTGCTGTCCGCTGGACAGCGACCGCACTCCCCGGTCGCGGAGGTCGGCGAGACCGAGCAGGTCGAGGGTCTCCTCGACGCGCCGTCGCATGGTCCCGCTGCCGAGGCCGAGCTGTTCCATGCCGTAGGCCAGCTCGTCCTCCACCCTGCTGGTCACGAAGCTGCTCGACGGGTCCTGCCCGACGTAGCCGACGAGATCGGCCAGCTCCCGAGGTGCGTGGTCGCGCACCCGTCGCCCGGCCACCCGCACCTCGCCGGTGAGCGCTCCCCCGGTGAACCTCGGCACCAGTCCGTTCACCGTGCCCAGCAGCGTCGACTTGCCCGACCCCGTCCGCCCGGCCACGAGGACCAGCTCGGCCTCCTCGACCACGAGGTCGACCTCGGTCAGCACCCGGCGCGGGCCTCCGATCGTCGAGAGATCGGCGTCGTACTGGACAGAGACCTCATGCCACTCGATCACTGGACACCTCCTCCTCCCCCGAGGCCGGCAGCTCGGTGCCCGGGGGCGCCGGGGGCGCTTCGACCGGCGCCCTGGTCAGGGCCAGCGCCAGCAGCGGCACCAGCATCACCAGCAGCAGCGGGTACGTCGCCGGCGGGGTCGTGCCCGGGGGCGGGTACAGCACGTCGGGCAGCCGGCGCCCCACCACGCGGATCCCGCCGGCGACGACCACGCCGAGAAGGGCCACACCTGCCGCGGCCACCGTCCACCTGTCCGGGCGGTAGCGGCTGCGGGTCACGCGATGCCCTGCCAGCACCACGCCGACGGCCGAGAGGGTCACGCCTCCGAGCAGCATCGGCGTGGCCAGCAGGCGCGGGGCCGTGGAGTCCAGGAGCGCGTAGGAGCCCACGCACAGCCCGAGGAGGCCGAGCACAAGCAGCGTGCCCGTGACGCGGCGCGCCGAGGCAGTCGTCGAGCCGCTGCGCCCGTAACCGCGAGCGTCCATGCTCGCCGCCAGGTGCACCGAGCGCTCGAACGCGTCCTCGAGCACCGGGACCAGGACGCGCCTCAGGGCGGAGACCCCGCGACCCGGGTCGCCGCGGAGGGCTCGGGCGCGACGCACTCGCTGCACGCTCTCGGCCAGCTGGGGGAACAACGACAGCGCGATGACGACAGCCGAGCCGACCTCGTGAAGCGCCGAGGGAAGCGACGCGAGCAGCCGTCGGGGGTCGGCCAGCGTGTTGGCCGCACCCACGCAGACGAGGATCGCGCCCAGCCGTAGACCGTCGGCGAAGCCTGCTTGCAGCGACTCCCACGTCACCGGCCCGAGCAGCGACACCCCGGCAGCCCACTCCGGGAGGGGCACGCCGGGCAGGTCGAGCAGGACGTGGTCACCGGGCGCGACGTACGCGGACCCGAACAGCACGCGGAAGCCGACCCGCACGACCACGACCAGAGCCGCCAGCACCAGGTAGAGCCGGAACGACAGCGCCCAGGGCGCGTCGGTGCGGCGGGTGACCACCACCAGGCAGACACCAGCGACGGCGACCCCGATGAGGACGACGTTGGTCGTGGCCGACACCGCCGCGGCAACACCCAGTGCCCACACCCACCACGCCACAGGGTGGGTGTCGTCGCGTCGCCGGAGGCTGAGCCGAGACATCTAGGTGGCCCTGCGTCGTCGTGTCGCGAGGATCGCGGCGAACCCCACCGCGGTGACCAGTGCGACCCCGGCCAGCGTGGCGCTGCGGCCGTCGTCGTCCTCCGGCACCGGGTCGGCGGGCTGGGCGCTGGGTTCCTGCGACTGCGCAGCCGCTCGAGCCGAGGTGTCGTCACCCGGCAGCTCGGCGGGGCCCGGTGCCGGGTCCTCGCGCCGCCCGCCGTCCTGGAAGCGCCAACCCACGACGCCGTCGCGGGGCACGGTCAACGAGCCCGCGCCTTGGGTCGAGTAGGTCCAGGAGGAGTCGTCCGACCCGGCCCAGAAGAGGCCCCAGTAGCGGTCGGAAGGAGGCGTGCCCGCGCACGCCAGGTCCGCGGGCCGCCCCCCCAGCCGACAGACGAAGCTCCCGGGGTAGCGCTGCACCCACGTGATCGCGACGCCGGCCTGCTCAGTCAGCGCGGCCGCCGAGCGGTCGCCGTCGACGTCCACGCACCGCACGGCCACTCCACCGCCCAGCGGTCCTTGGTCGACCACGACCTGGACACCGTCGCACTCGACACCGGCCTGCGCCGGGGTCACGGTGAGCGCGAGGAGCCCTGCGGCCGTGGTCACAGAGACGACGACCGGCACGAGACGCCGCGACGCTGCACCCACCACGATCACTCCTCGGCCACGCCCTGCAGGCCGAGTGCTGCCTCCACCGTGGCTCGCTGCCAGACGTACCTGTCTGCGGCCTTGACGCCGCGCTGACGGGCCTTGGCGAGGGCCCGGTCGTCGAACGCCTCGGCGCCCGCCTCGCCGGAGAGGGGGCCGTCCTCGTCGGCGGGCACCATGTGGTCGAGCAGCCACTCCGTGCCCTGCTGTGCCGGCTCTGCCTGCCCAGAGGCCGCGAGCGCCGCGGTCGCAAGGCCGGTCGAGTTCGCGTTGGGCGTGCCCCCGCCGCCCTCGACGGCGTAGCCACCGTCGTCGCCCTGCGCACTCTCCAGCCACGCGATGGCGCTCGCGCCGGCCTGCTCGGCGGCGTCGGCGAGCTCTCCGTCGAGCTCGTCGCGCACCTGGAGCAGTGCCTGGACGGCGTGGGCCGTGGCGTCGACGCTCGGGGTGCGGTCACCGCCGGGACCCCGGTCGCACGAGAAGTCCCCGCCCGACCCCGCGGTCATCGATTCGCGGAACCAGCCCTCGTCGCACTGCTGCGAGAGCAGGAAGCTCACCGCGGGGTCCAGCGAGTCGTCGCTGCCCGCCACCGCGAGTGCCCGCACGACGTAGGACTGGCTGATGCTGTTGGAGTAGTCGGTCTTGCCCGTGTCCTTGGCGCGACCGGTTTCCGCGCCCTTCACGACCACCATGTCCTCGAGGTCTGCGACCAGGTCCTCACGGTAGTCCGCCGGGTCGCGGTCGCCCGCGAACACGGTGTCGACGAGCTTGGCAGTGGCGCCGGCGTACTGGCCGTTCTTCGCCTCGTCGTAGAACGAGACGTAGCCGGCGACCTCGTTCGGGTCCTGCATGGCGTCGAGGATGCGGTCGACGACGTCGTCGTGGCCGCCGATGCGTGCCAGGGCCGTGGCGTAGTCCAGCGAGAGGCCGTGGTCGACGTACTGACCCTTGACGAACCCCTTGCGGCTGACCTCGCCGGACAGCCAGTCGGCCATGGTCTCGAGGTCGGCGGAGTCGACGGGCCCGCTGGGCGCCGCCCCCGAGGACGAGCTGTCACCGCTCGGTGACGCGGCGTCCGTGGTGGAGCCGCACCCGGCGAGGATGCCGGCCCCCAGGAGCACGGTGGTGGAGAGGCCGAGCAGGGCTCGGCGGGGTCTGCGCGGCTGGCGCATCAGGGGTCCCTTCCCGCTGTGGCAGGAGGGCGCGAAGCCGTTCGACGCCTTGCGGCACGGCCAGCCCACTCTGCGAACCACGACAGCGTGAGGTCGGTCAACGTGCGTCAGGTGCTCCGGCTCCCCCTCCGAGGAGGGGCTACGGTTGCGGGTCAGCGCCGGACTCGGACCGGCTTCCCCTGACTGGCACGGAGATGTTGAGGTCGCCGTCGGATGACGGCCGGCCCAGCGTACCTCAACTCAGCGCTTGTCCTTCGGGGCGCCGCCCGGGGTGGAGAGGGCCGCGATGAAGGCCTCCTGCGGGACCTCGACCCGGCCCACCATCTTCATCCGCTTCTTGCCCTCCTTCTGCTTCTCGAGGAGCTTGCGCTTGCGGCTGATGTCACCGCCGTAGCACTTGGCGAGCACGTCCTTGCGGATCGCACGGATGGTCTCCCGCGCGATCACACGCGAGCCGATGGCGGCCTGGATCGGCACCTCGAAGTGCTGCCGGGGGATCAGCTCCTTGAGCTTGCCGGCGAGGGCCACGCCGTAGGAGTAGGCCGCGTCGCGGTGGACGACGGCGGAGAAGGCATCCACGGTGTCCCCGTGCAGCAGGATGTCGACCTTGACCAGGTCCGACTCCAGGTCGCCGATCGGCTCGTAGTCCAACGAGGCGTAGCCCTTGGTGCGCGACTTCAGGGCGTCGAAGAAGTCGAAGACGATCTCGGCGAGCGGCAGCGTGTAGCGCATCTCGACGCGGTCCTCGGAGAGGTAGTCCATGCCCTGCAGCTGCCCGCGCTTGGACTGGCACAGCTCCATGACCGTGCCGATGTAGTCGGCCGGCAGCAGGATGGTGGCCCGCACCACCGGCTCGCGGACCTCGGCGACCTTGCCGGAGGGGAACTCACTGGGGTTGGTGACCGTGATCTGCGTGCCGTCGTCAAGGGTCACGTCGTAGACCACGTTGGGCGTGGTCGAGATCAGGTCCAGGCCGGCCTCACGTTCCAGCCGCTCACGAACGATCTCCATGTGCAGCAGGCCGAGGAAGCCGCACCGGAAGCCGAACCCCAGTGCTCCCGAGGTCTCCGGCTCGTAGGCGAGCGCGGCATCGTTGAGCTGGAGCTTGTCCAGGGCCTCGCGCAGATCGGTGTAGTCGTCGCCGTCGATCGGGTAGAGCCCGGCGAAGACCATCGGGTTGGGGTGCTGGTATCCGCTCAACGGCTCCGCGGCCCCGTTGACCTGCGATGTGACCGTGTCACCCACGCGCGACTGACGCACCTCCTTGACACCGGTGATCAGGTAGCCGACCTCGCCGACTCCGATCTCGTCGCAGCGGTTGGGCTCGGGAGAGATCACCCCGACCTCGAGCAGCTCGTGGACCGCGCCGGTCGACATCATCTTGATGCGCTCGCGGTGACGAAGCCGTCCGTCGACGACACGGACGTAGGTGACCACCCCTCGGTAGGTGTCGTAGACCGAGTCGAAGATCAGCGCCCGCGCCGGCTGGTCGGCTGCTCCCACGGGCGGGGGCGTCTGCCGCACGATCTCGTCGAGGAGGTCGGCCACGCCGTCGCCGGTCTTGGCCGAGACCCGCAGCACGTCGGAGATCTCGCACCCGATGATCCCGGCGAGCTCGGCGGCGTACTTGTCGGGATCGGCGCTGGGCAGGTCGATCTTGTTCAGCACGGGGATGACGTGCAGGTCGGCCCCGAGCGCCAGGTAGAGGTTGGCCAGCGTCTGGGCCTCGATCCCCTGCGCGGCGTCCACCAGCAGCACCGCAGCCTCGCACGCCTCCAGCGACCGGGAGACCTCGTAGGTGAAGTCGACGTGACCCGGGGTGTCGATCATGTTGAGCACGTAGGTCGTGCCGCTCTCGTCGCCGCTGCGGGCGGTCCAGGGCATGCGCACGGCCTGGCTCTTGATGGTGATCCCGCGCTCGCGCTCGATGTCCATCCGGTCGAGGTACTGCGCCCTGGCGCTGCGCTCGTCCACCACCTCGGTGAGCTGGAGCATCCGGTCGGCGAGGGTCGACTTGCCGTGGTCGATGTGGGCGATGATGCAGAAGTTGCGGATGATCGAGGGGTCGGTCCCGCCCGGCGGCGGCGCGACGCGCTTCGGAGGCATGGACGGCAGGGGTGCTCTCGGGTCGAGGACGGGAAGGCCCAGTCTCCCACAGCGCCGCCCTCGGCCGTGGCCCGCCGACGACCGCGGACGTGCGTTCGCCGACGTCACGACCGATTTGGGCACGACCTCGACAGCCGGTAGAGTGCCCGGTTGGCGTGCGACTGCTTGGGCCCCAGCCAGGGCCCACCGACATCGCACCCGCCCAGAATCCTGATCCGACCCTTCCGAGACAGAGACATCGAGGCCTGCCCCGTGGCGAACATCAAGTCCCAGATCAAGCGCAACCGGCAGAACGACGCTGCTCACGAGCGCAACAAGGCTGTGAAGTCCGCGCTCAAGACCGCGATCCGCAACTTCCGCGAGGCGGCAGCCTCCGGCGACACCGAGAAGGCCAAGGCTCTGGCCGGTGCCGCGGCCCGCAAGCTCGACAAGGCGGTGTCCAAGGGCGTGATCCACAAGAACCAGGCCGCCAACCGCAAGTCGGCGATCCAGAAGCAGGCATCCTCGCTCTGAGCCGAGCTGTTCCGCGCCGCGGCGTCACCTGTTCCGGGGTGGCGCCGTTGTCATGTCGGCCCTCGACTCGGCCCTCGTGGCAGCAGAGGCCCGGGGCCGCGGCGGGACGGGTCAGGAGGCAGCTGAGCCGCGGGCCTCGACGATGCGCAGGATCATCCGCTCCAGCTGGAAGTCCGCGGCCTCGGCAGCGCCCTTGACCGCCGCATCGGCGGTCGCCACCGCCTGCACGGCCGCGGCCATGCCACTGGGCTCCCAGGCCCGGAGCTGGCCACGGAGTCGTTTGATCGCGAAGGGCGGGACGCCGACCTCGCGGGCCAGGTCGGAATCGCGCATCCCGCGAGGACTCCCCATCAGACGCGCCAGCTGGCGGACCTTGAACGCGAAGGGCCCGGTGATCGCGGGACCGTCCACGCCGAGGTTCAGCGCCCAGCGCAGCTCGGCGAGCGCTTCGGCGAGATGGCCGTCCAGGGCCTTGTCGGCGATGTCGAAGCCCTTGACCTCGGCCCGACCGGAGAAGTAGCGCCGCACCACGCCCAGGTCGAGACGAGTGCCCGGGAAGTCGTGGCAGAGCTGCTCCACGGCTGAGGCCAGCCCGCGCAGGTCGTGCCCGACCGCCTGGACGAGGAATTCAGCGGCCTCCTTGTCGATCTGCTCGCGGTGCCGGCGAGCCTCGAAGCCCACGAAGTCGACGAACCCGCCTGGCTTGACCTTCTCCACCTTGTGCTCGGTGACCGAGGGCAGCTTGCGCAGCTTGGTCAGCAGTCCGCTGCCCTTGGGGCCGCCGGGGTGGACCAGGATCAGAGCGACGTCAGGGTCGGGAGCTCCTGCGTAGTCCACCAGGCCCTGGTGGAGCTCGTCATCGATCTCGTCGGCCTCGAGGACCACGACCAAGCGGGTGCTCGAGAACAGCGAGGGCGCCGAGAGCTCGCCCAGCGAGGCGGCGGTGAGCGCTCCTCCCGCGGTGAGGTGGTGCTCGGCCTCCGGGTCGAGGGCGAGCACGTCCGCGCGGATCTGCTGCACGTGCCGCTCGTTGAGGAACTCCTCGGGGCCGGTGATCACGAAGATCCTGCCCAGCGGGGACTGCTGGGCGACGCTGGTAGGCACACCGACACCCTGACACATCCCCCCGACAGGTCTGCGCGGGCGAGGAGAGGCCTGCGGACTCAGCCCAGCGCCACCCCCAGCCCGTCGGCCGTCATGACCAGCGCGACGTCGCCGTCCCGGTCGGTGCGCCACAGCGTCGCTCCCGCCTGCTCGAACAGGGTGACGGTCTCGGGTGCCGGATGGCCGTAGTCGTTGTCGCGCCCGGCGGACACCAGGGCGACGTCGGCGCCCAGCCCACGCAGCCACGCCGCGTCCTGGAACCGACTGCCGTGATGAGGGACCTTGACGACGTCGACCCCCTCGATGTCCCAGCGATCGGCCATCAGCCCCTGAGCGGTCGGCTCCGCGTCGCCGCTGAGGAGCAACCGGACTCCGCCGACGTCGGCGAGCAGCACCAGACTCGCGTCGTTCGGATCTGTTTCGGCACTCATCGGGCCGATCACCTGCCAGCGCACGGCTCCCACTTGCGCGACCTCGCCCACCCGAGGGACACGCACCGGGACTCCGGCCCGGTCGGCGGTCCGCCGGACCAGGGCAGCACCGTCGCCCGGGGAGTCGAGCGGGCTGACCTGGATCTCCGCGACGCGACGACCCTCGAGAGCGCCCGACAGGCCGCCCACGTGATCCTGATGGAAGTGGGTGAGCACCAGCGACGGGATCTGCGCGACCCCCAGCCGGTCCAGGCACCGGTCGACGGTACTCGGCACAGGCCCCGCGTCGATCACCACGGCGCTCTTCGGGGCTGATCGGAGCACCAGTGCGTCCCCCTGCCCCACGTCACACATCGCGACCAGCCATGCCGGCGGGGGCCAGCTCGCGCCGGGAACGAGTCGTGACCCCACCAGTGTGCCCGGCAGCAGCAGAGCCACTCCCAGCCCGAGCACCACCGCGACGACGGCGCCACGGCGTCGTGCCAGGGGCCGGGCGAGCCCCGCGACAGCGAGGCACATCGTGCACAGAACCACCAAGGCCCACCCCTGACCGGCCCACGGCACCGAGGCTCCGGGAAGCGCCGCCCCGTGCCTGGCCACCAGCACGATGCCGTAGCCGCACCACCCCGCCGCCTCACCCGGCCCCCACCCCAGCGGTGGCCAGAGCAGACCGAGCAGGCCCGCGGCGAGCCCGAGGACCGTGGTGGGTGCCACCAGCGGAGCGGCCACGAGGTTGGCCAGCACCGCGACCACGGACACCTGGTCGGTCAGCGCCGCGACCAGCGGTGTGCAGGCCAGCTGGGCCGCGATGGGAACGGCGACGGCGTCGGCAACGGGCCGGGGCAGGTGCCACGACAGCGCTCGGCTGAGGCCGGGACCCAGCAGCAGGATCCCGGCGGTGGCCGTCACCGAGAGGGCGAAGCCCCAGGAAGTCGCCAGGTGCGGAGAAACCATCAGGAGCCCGAGGACGGCGAACCCGAGGGCGCGCAACCCGGCACCGCGGCCCCCGGCGCCGAGACCGACGAGCGCCACGCACCCCATCACGGCCGCCCGCAGCACCGAGGGCTCGGGGCGGGTGACCAGGACGAACCCCACGACCCCGACCGCCGCGACGACCAGCACCCCCCGCCCCCGCACCCGGCACCACCGGGCCAGTGGCAGCAGCACGGCCAGCAGGATCGTCAGGTTGGCTCCCGAGACCGCCGTCAGGTGGGTGAGCCCGGCCGTGCGGAAGTCGGACACGACCGTCTCCGGCAGGTGGGCATCGTCACCGTCGACCAGCGCCGGCACCAGGTCATCACCCGGGGACGGCCCGCCCGCTGCGCCTCGGATGGAGGCCCGGACGCGTCCCGCAGCACGATGCACCATCGCCGGCTCGGCCACCACCTCGGCCCGGTGCGCCATCAGGACGCCGGCGAGATCTCGGTCGCGGCTCGGGGCCAGACGGCCGGACAGCTCCACCGTGCTTCCCCAGGTGGGCCGCTCCCCCGCCGGATCCGTCATCACCAGGACCGGTGAGCGCAGGACGACCTGCGCCGGACGACTGACTCGGGTCACGGTCACCCGGTAGATCAGCACCTCGGCGTACGCCCCTGGCCGCACCACGGGATCGGATGTCACGCGGGCGATCCCTGACATCGCTGCTCGTCGTTGTGCCAGGTCGGCCACTGCCCCACCGGTCGTGACCTGCGCGCGAACTCCCGCCAAGCCGGCCTGGACCGCGAACACACAGAGCCACAACAGCACTGCGGCGCGCAGGGGTGTCAGCCCGCTCCCTGCGGCGCGCCGGCGCACCAGGAGGACCGTGGCGACGACACCGACCACGCTGCCCAGGGCCAGTGCCCCGACGGCCGCCGCGATCCGGTTCGGAGCCCCCAGGATCCCCAGGCCGAGCAGGGTCCCGGCCCAGGCAGCCGCTCCCACCGCTGCCAGGCGCAGGTCAGGTGTCTGCGCGGGTGGCGGGACCTCCACGCTCAGAGCGTGACGAACGGGGCGATCTGCGCCAGCGTCTTCTCCCCGATGCCGGAGACTTCGATGAGCTGGTCCACGGAGGTGAAGGCTCCGTTCTCGGCCCGCCACTGCAGGATGGCCGCCGCGGTCACCGGCCCGACCCCTGGCAGGGTCTCCAGGGCCGTCTGGTCCGCAGTGTTCAGGCTGACCAACGCCTGGCCCTCACCAGCGACCGGCGACTGCGCGCCCGGCACGGTCGTCGCCGCACCGCTGGAGCGTCCGGCCAGGACCTGCTCCCCGTCGACCAGGGGACGTGCCAGGTTGAGCAGACGCAGCAGGTGCTTCTTCCCGGTGTACCCGCCTGCCTCCTCGAGTGCATCGACCACCCGTGCTCCCGGTGGCAGAACCACGATCCCGGGGTGCCGAACGGCACCCTGCACATCCACCACCACGTCCGTGGCGCCGTCGGAGACGGGCTGGCTCGCCGGGGCCGCGCCGGCCACCGGGCTCTGCGACGCGACGTCGGAGAGATCGGCCCCCTCCGTGACCGGGCTGACGACCGGAGCGGAGACCGCGGGGACGAGCTGCTCGGACGTGCGGGTCAGGCTCCACGCGGCGAGGAGAACTCCCATGGCCAGCAGCAGGGCGACCGCGCCGACCTGGGCCGGCCCCAACCTGACGCGGCCACGCCACGAGTCGGGCAGCCGATCCTCCACCCAACCGCCCCACACGCTCGAGCGCGGAAGCGTGCGGAAGGCATGACGCCCACCAGGGGTCGAGCCCGCGCCGTCGGCCCGGTCGTCGGTCCGCCCGACCCTCTCGTCGGGCCCCGGGGAGTGCGGCCGGGGGTCGCCCGACAGCTCAGCCAGCAGCACCTCGAGTCGCCGACGCGCCAAGTCCTCGACGTCGGGCGGCGCGAGCGGGCGTTGGCTGGAGCTGGTTCGCATGGGCGAACGCTAGGAAGCCACGTCTCCTCGCACGGCCGCCGTACGCCGAGGTGTGGACAACCGTCCGGTCAGCGCATCCTGGGGCGACAACCGGTCCGGCTTCGCGCTCAGGAGTCAGGGAGCATCGGTGCCACGATGACGCCCAGCAGGCCCGGGCCCACGTGCGCTCCGAGCACCGCACCGACCTCGCTGACCCGGATGTCGCCCCGCAGCTTCTCCCCCAACCGCTCGGTGAGTCGATCGGCCAGCGCCTGCGCCTGGTCGCGGTTGTCCAGGTGGGTGACCGTGACCTCCACCGGGCGCACGCCGGAGGCTCGGGCCGAGAGCTCCTCCAGACGCGCGATCGCACGCGAGGACGTCCGCACCTTGTCGCGGGTCACGACCCGCCCCTCCTCGATTCCGAGGATCGGCTTGACCGCCAGGGCCGAGCCGACCAGAGCTGCGGCGGCCCCGACCCGCCCGCCGCGCCGCAGGTACTCCAACGTGGCGACGTAGAACAGCGAGCTCGACGAATCCGCCCGGCGACGTGCGGCGCGAGCGACCTCCTCGGGTGGCGCGCCCCCCGCCGCCGCCCGGGCCGCGGACACGGCTGCGTAGCCGGTGGCAGCACCCACCTGGCGGGTGTCGACGCTGATCACAGGCACCTCGCTGCGGCGTGCTGCCAGCAAGGACGACTCGTAGGTGGCGCTCATCTCGGCGCTCAGGTGCACCGAGACGATCGCATCTGCGCCCTCACGCGCCAGGTCGCGATAGGTCTCGGCCATCAGCTCCGGCGACGGACGCGAGGTGCTGACCGGCATGAACTCCCGGAGTGCGGCAGCCACGCGCTCCGCGCTGGCCCCTGGGTCGACCCCGTCGGCAAAGGACTCCGAGCCGATCACCAGCTGCAGGGGGACGACCGTGATGCCGTGCTCCTGTGCGCTCTCGGACGGCAGGGACGCCGTCGAGTCCGTGACGACCGCGACGTGACCCATGCCGCGAAGGCTACCCATCGAGGCTCAGGTGGCGACGACGTTGACCAGCGAGGGCTCGCGCACGATCACCTTGCGCACGGTCTTGCCCTCGAGGAGCCGCTTGATCGTCTCGTCCGCGAGCGCAGCGGCCTGGAGGTCGTCTGCGCTGATGGAGGGAGAGACCTCCAGCCGGGCGCGCACCTTGCCCTGCACCTGGACGACGGCGGTCACCGCGTCCTCCACGAGCAGCGACTCATCGACGGCGGGCCATGCCACCGTGGCGACCGTGGGCTCGTGCCCCAACCTCTCCCACATCTCCTCGGCCGTGTAGGGCGCGACCAGGCTCAGCATGATCGTCACTGCCTCGGTCGCTTCGCGCACTGCGGCGTCCGAGGCGCCGCAGCCGGAGTCGATCGCCTTGCGCGTGGCGTTCACCAGCTCCATGATCCGCGCCACCATCACGTTGAACCGGTGGGACTCGATCAGCTGGGCAGCCTCGTGCAGGGTCCGATGCGTGGCCTTGCGCAACGTGGTGTCGCCTGAGCCAGGGTCGGCGCCGACCGGGGCGGTGACGTCGCCGGCCAGTCGCCAGGCGCGCTGCAGGAACTTCAACGACCCCCCTGGGGAGAGGTCGGCCCAGTCCACGTCGTCCTCGGGTGGGCCCGCGAACACCAGCGTCAGCCGGACGGCGTCGACCCCGTACTCGTCGATCACCTCGCCGAGGTTGACCCCGTTGCCCAGGGACTTGCTCATGGCCTTGCCCTGGTTGATCACCTGGCCCTGGTTGAGAAGTGCCTCGAAGGGCTCCACGAAGTCGACCAGGCCCATGTCGTGCAGCACCTTGGTGAAGAACCGGCTGTACAGCAGGTGCAGGATCGCGTGCTCCACGCCGCCGACGTACTGGGCGGCGGGCATCCAGTCGCGCACCCGGTCGGGGTCGAATGCCTGAGCCTCGTCGTGCGGCGAGCAGTAGCGCAGGAAGTACCACGAGGAGTCCACGAACGTGTCCATCGTGTCGCTGTCCCGCTTCGCGGGTGCCCCACACTGCGGACACGCCACGTTGACCCACTCCTCGGCGGCCGCCAGCGGCGAGACCCCCCTCGGCTTCAGGTCGGCTCCGCGCAGGTCGGGGAGCTCGACCGGCAGCTGCTCGTCAGGCACGGCCACCTCGCCGCACGCATCGCAGTGGACGATCGGGATGGGACAGCCCCAGAACCGCTGCCGCGACAGCAGCCAGTCACGCAACCGGAAGTTGACCGCACCGGTGCCGTCCCCCTCGGCCTCCAGCCTCTCGACGATCTGGCGCACGCCGGTGGCCTTGTCGCTCACGCCGTCCAGGCTGAATCCGTCGCCGGCGGAGTTGACGTAGACGCCGTCACCCGAGGTCGCGACGTAGGTCTCCTCGGGGTTCGGCTCACCGGTGTCCACGACCCGGCGGACGGGAAGATCGAACGTCCGGGCGAAGTCGAGGTCGCGCTGGTCGTGGGCCGGCACCGCCATGATCGCCCCGGTGCCATAGTCGGCGAGCACGTAGTCGGCAGCCCAGACCGGGATCATCTCGCCGTTGACCGGGTTGCGGGCATGGCGCCCCAGGAAGACACCGGTCTTGGGTCGATCCGTGGCCAGGCGGTCGATGTCGGTGGCACGGCGCACCTCGTCGCGGTAGGCCAGCAGGGCCTCACGGTGCTCGTCGGTGACGAGCTCCTCGGCCAGGGCCGCATCGGCTGCGACGACGAAGAAGGTGGCGCCGAACAACGTGTCCGGCCGCGTGGTGAAGACGCTGACGGTCCTGGTCTCGACAGGCTCGACCGGCGGAGCGTGCTCGTCCTCGGGCGAGGCGAGGATCTCGAAGTCGACGTGGGCGCCCTCGGAGCGTCCGATCCAGTTGCGCTGCATCGCGAGCACCCGCTCGGGCCAGCGCCCCTCGAGCTGGGTCATGTCGTCGAGCAGCCGCTGGGCGTAGTCGGTGACCTTGAAGTACCACTGGGACAGCTCGCGCTTGGTGACCTCGGCGCCACAGCGCTCGCACATGCCTTGCACGACCTGCTCGTTGGCGAGCACGGTCTGGTCGACCGGACACCAGTTCACGGGGCTGTGCTTGCGGTAGGCCAGGCCACGCTCGCGGAAGCGCAGGAACAGCCACTGAGTCCACCGGTAGTACTCCGGGTCGGAGGTGTGGAGTCGCCGCGACCAGTCGAAGGAAATCGCGTAGCGGCGGAAGGACTCGGCCTGGGTCTCGATGTTGTCGTAGGTGTAGGTGGCGGGGTGCTCGTCGCGCTTGATCGCGGCGTTCTCCGCCGGAAGTCCGAAGGAGTCCCACCCGATCGGGTTCATCACGTCGTAGCCGAGCTGGCGCCAGTGCCGGGCCAGGACGTCGTGCAGCGCCATCACCTCGGCGTGCCCCATGTGCAGGTCGCCGCTGGGGTAGGGGAACATCGTGAGCGCGTAGCGGCGTGGACGCTGACCGTCGTCACGGGCCTGGAACGGGTTGAGCTCCTCCCACACCGGTCGCCACTTCTCCTGGACGGCCGCCACGTCGTACGTGGTGCGGGAGCCGCCTGTGTCGTGCTCGCTCATCGTGGTCTCACATCTCCTGGTCGTCTGGGGGCCAGCGCTGCGCTCGGACATGAAAAAACCCTCCGCAGGGGAGGGTGGCCGCTCTGGTCGTGTGTCGTCTCGTCAGAGCGGCGGCCGAAGAAGCAGGTCGTGTCGCACGGGCCGCAGTTTACCCCACCCGCAGCGGGGGACGGACCGCGCGGATTCCCGACGTGGTTCACTCGTCCTGCCGCCCGCGAAAGCTCCCGAGAGGACTCAGATGACCTGGTTGGTGACCGGCGGAGCCGGCTACATCGGCGCTCACGTGCTGCGCGCCTTCCGTGACGCCGGGATCGGCACCGTGTGCCTGGACGACCTGTCGAGTGGGCACCGTGATTTCGTGCCCGCGGAGATCCCATTCGTCGAGGCCTCCATCCTCGACCGGGCGGCGGTGGAGTCCGCGATGCAGGACCACGACGTCAGTGGTGTGGTGCACGTGGCCGGCTTCAAGTACGCCGGGGTCTCGGTCCAGCGACCTCTGCACACCTATCAGCAGAACGTCACCGGCACCGTCGTGCTCCTGGAGGCGATGCAGGAGGTGGGTGTCGACAACGTCGTCTTCTCCTCCAGTGCCGCGACGTTCGGCACCCCCACCACCGACCTGGTGACCGAGGAGAGCCCCACCACCCCCGAGTCGCCCTACGGCGAGTCGAAGCTGATCGGTGAGTGGCTGCTGCGCGACCAGGCCCACGCGACCGGGCTGAGGCACACCTCGCTGCGATACTTCAACGTGGTCGGTTCGGGCACCGACGAGGTCTACGACTCCAGCCCGCACAACCTCTTCCCCCTGGTGATCGAGGCGTTGCTCGAGCAGAGAACCCCTCGGATCAACGGCGACGACTACCCGACACCCGACGGGACGTGCGTGCGCGACTACATCCACGTCGCGGACCTGGCGGTCTCCCACGTCGCCGCGGCCAAGGCGCTGGAGGCCGGCCAGGACCTCGACGCGATCTACAACCTGGGTAGTGGTGACGGCTTGTCCGTGCGCCAGATCATGGACGCCATGGCGCGGGGCAGCGGCGTCGACTTCACCCCGGAGATCCACCCCCGTCGCCCTGGGGACCCGGCCCGGATCGTGGCCTCGGGGGACAGAGCCGCGCAGGACATCGACTGGAAGATGCGGCACACGATCGACGAGATGGTCGTCTCCGCCTGGAACGCCCGGCGCGCGCACCTGGCCGACGGTGCCGACACCGACTCCGCCGACCAGGACGGTGAACGATGAGCCAGTCCTCGATCGCTGAGATGTTTCGGCTGGACGGCAAGGTCGCGATCGTGACCGGCGCGTCCTCGGGTCTCGGGGTCGCGTTCGCCGAGGCGTTGGCCGAGGCGGGCGCGGACGTCGTGCTGGGCGCCCGCAGGGTCGAACGGCTGGAGCAGACGAAGCAGTCGGTCACGGCGCGGGGACAGCGTGCGCTCGCGGTGCAGACCGACGTCGTGGACCCGGACCAGTGCCAGGCGCTCGTCGAGGCCGCACTCGAGGAGTTCGGGAGAGTCGACATCCTGGTCAACAACGCCGGCATCGGCACTGCTGTCCCGGCCCACAAGGAGACGCCGGAGCAGTTCCGGTCCGTGGTCGACCTGAACCTCAACGGCTGCTACTGGATGGCCCAGGCGTGTGGCCGCGTGATGCAGCCCGGAAGCTCGATCGTCAACATCTCCTCCGTGCTCGCCCTCACCACCGCAGGGCTGCCGCAGGCGGCGTACTCCGCCTCCAAGGCGGGGCTGATCGGGCTGACGCGCGACCTCGCGCAGCAATGGACCGGGCGGCGCGGCATCCGGGTCAATGCGATAGCTCCGGGCTGGTTCGCCAGCGAGATGACCGATTCATATCCCGAGGACTACATCAAGCAGATGATCGCGCGGATCCCGGCCGGGCGCACCGGCGATCCCCGCGAGCTCGCGGCCACGCTGGTCTGGCTCGTCAGCGATGCCGGCGGTTACGTCAGCGGACAGACGATCCCGGTGGACGGCGGCGTCACGATCACCTGAGGCCGGCCTGCCGCGGGGTGGGACCGGGTCAGGCCAGCGTGAGGAACAGCTTCTCCAGCTTGGCGACGTCCGGGCGCTCCAGCTCGCCGCCGTCCTCGCTGTCATCGGCAGCGGTCATGCACTGGCGCATGCCGCTTGCCACGATCGCGAAGCCGGCCCGGTCCAGAGCCCGGCTCACCGCGGCGAGCTGGGTCACGACGTCTTCGCAGTCACGACCCTCCTCCAGCATGCGCAGCACACCGGCCAGCTGTCCCTGGGCTCGCTTCAGCCGGTTGACCACGGGGGTCATCTCATTGGTCGGCAGCTGCATGTGCACCTCCAGGCTCGTCCTGGGCATCCGGCCGGTCCCGGTCGATACCTACCCCCGTATTATCACAGGGTAGCGCGAGCGTATCTCACGGTCGACCGCTCCCCTGGACCTGTTCCGGGCAGCAACGAGGCACAGTGCACGCGGCCACGATCCCGCCGGCCCCCTCCCCTGGCCCGCGTCTCGACCCAGGAGAGGCAGGATGCACCCCGTGTCCACGATCAAGCGCAGCATTCCGGCCGCGGTGGTGCTGGTCGCGCTGGTCGGCCTGGCATTCAACCTGCGCCCGGCGGCAGGCAGCATCGGCCCGGTCATCGCCGAGGTGCGTTCCGCGCTGGGCATGTCCGCGGCCAGCGCGGGCCTGCTGACCGCGCTTCCGGTCCTGGCCTTCGCCGGCTTCGGCGCCGCCACTCCCTGGCTCGCGGCCCGGGTCGGCGTACACCGCGTCTCGGCACTGGCCCTGGTGACGACGTCGGCCGGCCTGGCAGTGCGCGCCGCGACCGGTTCCGAGCTGACCTTCCTGGTGGCCAGCGCCGTCGCCCTGGGCGGCATGGCGACGGCCAACGTGCTGCTGCCTTCGTTGGTCAAGATGCACTTCCCCAACCGCATCGGGCTGATCACGGGGGTCTACACCACGGCCCTCGCGACGGGCATGGCCGTGTCCACGCTCCTGACTGTCCCGATCGCCGAAGCCGCGGGCTCCTGGCGTGCCGGTCTGGGGGTGTGGGCGGTGACGGCCGGCGTCGCCGCGGTGCCGTGGCTGGGCATGATCAGGCACGACCGGATCACCCGCGAGACGCACACGGTGGCGCTTCGCGAGGTGCTGGGGACCCGGCTCGGGCGGCTCATGGCGCTCGCCTTCGGCATGCAGTCGCTCCAGGCCTACTCAGTCTTCGGCTGGTTCGCGCAGGTCTACCGCGACGCCGGCTACTCCGCCGCGACGGCGGGGCTGATGCTGAGCATCATCACCGGCATCGGTATCCCGATCTCGCTCGCCATCCCGACCCTCGCCACCCGCCGCGACAGCCAGGTGTGGCTGATGGCCACCCTGCTGCTCTGCTACCCGATCGGGTTGTTCGGCCTGATGTTCTGGATCGATGTGCAGCCGTGGCTGTGGGCGCTGTTCATCGGCATCGGGCTGGGCATCTTCCCTCTGGTGCTCACGCTCCTGACGCTGCGATCCCGCACCCCGGGAGGGACCGTCGCGCTCTCCGGCGTCGCGCAGTCCATCGGCTACCTGATCGCAGCGGTGGGCCCGCTCAGCCTCAGCCTGCTGCGATCGGCCACGGGCGGCTGGACGGTGCCACTCGCACTCTTGGTCGTGCTGCTGGTCCCGCTGGCGTGGAGTGGGCTGCTGGTGGCTCGACCCGGCTACGTCGAGGACGAGCTCACCGAGACCGCGAGCCGATGACTCACCGCGTGCGGTCCGATCGACCAAGTCCGGCACCGGACGGCTGCAGCGGCCTACGCTGATGCCAGGTCCGTGAGAGGAGCGCAATGCGGGGTCGGTGGGGACTTGTCGCGCTCACGCTGCTGGCGGCACCTCTGGTGCCTCAGCCCAGCAGCAGCAGCTCCGAGGCACTGGCGATCGAGCGTCCGAACATCGTGTTCCTCATGGTCGACGACATGAGACGCGACGAGCTGCGCTTCATGCCTCGGACCCGGCGCCTGATCGGCGACCAGGGCGCCACCCTCACGAACGCGGTCATGCCCAACCCGATGTGTTGCCCCAGCAGAGCCTCGGTGCTCACCGGCCTGCACGCCCACAACCACGGCGTGTGGTCACATCGCCCCCCGTGGGGCTTCCACGCTTTCGACGATCGCTCCACCCTCCCGGTGTGGCTGAGCCAGGCCGGCTACGCCACCGCCTACCTCGGCAAGTACCTGAACGGCTACGGAGAGCAGCCACCGCCCGGTGAGGCCGAGGGACGCTCGACCCAGTACGTGCCTCCTGGCTGGGACACCTGGTTGGGCTCCATCGACGGAGGTCTCCCGGCGAGCCACCCTCAGGAAGGAAGCACGTACCACTACTTCGACACCACGCTGAACAACAACGCCCAGGGCTACCGGAACTACGCGGGCCGCTACCAGACCAACGTCTACGCACAGCTCGCGACGCAGCAGATCAAGCAGCTTGCAGCCGCGGAGCAGCCGTTCTTCAGCTACGTCTCGTTCACTGCCCCACACTTCGGTGACCCGGTGGAGAAGGACGACCCCGGTCCGGTCCGGGACTCGTGGGGCGACCCCGACCGATGGGTTCGCCTGGTCACGCCGGCGCGACCCAAGCGGATCCGCGGCGCCTTCGACCGAGTCATCACGCGCGCACCCGGCAGGAGGTGGACCTCGCACCACCCCTCCGGGCTGACGGGACCGTCCTCGAGGCTCCGGGTGATCAGTCGGGTCGAGTGGAAGCGGATCCTGGAGCTGTCCCGTCAGCGCGCTGAGGCGCTCGCGATCGCCGACGCAGCCATCGGCCGCATCCTCTCCTCCCTCGCCGACACCGGTGAGCTCGACAACACCGTGGTCGTGTTCACCTCGGACAACGGCTACTTCCTCGGTGAGTACCGCATCCGTCAGGGCAAGACCTACCCGTACGCGCCCTCGGGGCGGGTGCCGCTGCTCGTGCGTGGGCCTGACATCCCCGCGGGCATCCGTCTCTCGGACCCCTACCTCAACATCGATCACGCCCCGACCCTTGCCGAGGCAGCCGGAGCGGAGATGCCCTACGAGCCGGACGGGCACTCGTTGTGGGACGTGCTGCGGGACGGGCGGGACCGGGGGTGGGACGCGGCGGTGCTCGTCGAGTCGGCCCCGAAGCGCCCCGGGGAGCCCAATGCGGTGCTCGGCGTGCGGACCGCCGACCACTTGTACGCCCGGTGGCGGGATGGTGCGGAGGAGCTGTTCGACCTGCGGAAGGATCGTGCCGAGCGGCACAACGTCGTTGCTGACCCGACCTACACCGATGACCTGTCCCGGTTGCGCACGCTGCTCGGGGTCCTGCGGGACTGTCGAGGTGACTCGTGCCGCCCGGCTGCAGGTCAGTCAGCAGTCGATCCGTCCGGGTGAGGCGCCGTTGCGGAGCCGCGTGAGTCGGACGGGTCGTCGGACCCGGGCTCGACCATCTCGGCGCGGACCCCGATCAGCCGCACCTCCCGAGCGTGGTCGAAGCGCTCCAGCAGGGTGAGCACCGCGCGGGTGATCTCCCCGGGGTCTCCCGTCGGGACTGGCAGGGTCAAGCTCCGTTGTCGGGTCGTGAACGGACGGAACCTGATCTTGACCCCCACCCTCGCTGCGGGGCGACGCTCGGCGGCGATGTCCTGCGCCACTCGCTCGGCCAGGTGCCGCGCGTGCTCCGCCACCACCGTCCAGTCAGCGGTGTCCTCCTGGAGAGTGACCTCGCGGCTGTGGCCTCGTGGCACCCAGGGCGTGGGGTCGACGGGTGAGGTGTCGACTCCGCGACCCAGACGGCGCAGCCACGGCCCGGTGCGAGGCCCGAAGCGTTGCGCGAGGTCGACGGCCGGGGTGGCCGCGAGCTCGGCGACGGTGTGTATCCCGAGCTCTCCGAGCCGCGAGCGGGTGCGGCTGCCCACCCCCCACAGCGCGTCCACGGGTCGCGGCCCCATCACTCCCTCCCACTCCTCGCTGCTCAGCGAGCCGACTCCGTCGGGCTTGCCGAAGTCGGTCGCGAGCTTGGCCTGGAGCTTGTTGTCGCCGATCCCGACCGAGCAGGTCAGGCCGGTGTCGGCCAGCACGGCGGCGCGGACCTGGTCGGCGAGGTCTCGTGGCGCGGCCTCGGTCTCGCTCCGCGGTCCGAGGAATGCCTCGTCCCACCCGAGCACCTCCACGTCCACCGGGAAGGAGCGCAGCACGCGCATCACCTGCGAGCTGGCGTGCTCGTAGCTCGCCATGTCGACCGGGAGGAACACCGCTCCCCCGGTCCCGGACGGGAGACGCCGAGCCGCGACCCTCAGGGGCGTGCCCGAGCCGACGCCGTAGGCGCGGGCCTCGTAGGAGGCGGTGGAGACGACACCGCGTTGGGTGGGGTCCCCGCGGCCACCCACCACCACCGGTCTCCCTGCGAGCTCGGGACGTCGAAGCAGCTCCACGGCCACCAGGAACTGGTCGAGGTCGACGTGGAGCACCCAGGCCGGGAGCTCAGAGCTGGGTGAGGGCAAAGCCGACGATGAGCACCACCAGCACCGCAGCGCTCACATAGATCCAGAACGCCGTGCGGTGCTGACGCTTGCTCTCATGACCCTGGATGGCGCTGACGCTGTCGTCGCCGTGGGCCTCGCGCAGGGCTACGTGGAGCTCTTCCATGCGCTCGTCGACCGCCTCCATGTCGTAGCCCTGCCGCAGCCGGACGCCGCTGAACCGGGCGTCCTGCACCTCGTACGGCGCCATCGCCGGCGGAGCATCTCGCACGGCACGCTCCGCCTCGCGCACGAACTCCTCGACCTGGGTGCAGTCGTACCCACGACGCGGGAAGCGGGTGCGCGGGAACTCCTGCCCACGGCGTCGCCTGCCCCTGGGGTCATCATCCTGTGGGGGGCGCGCAGTCGCCTCTCCGGTCGTCACCCCTCGATTGTTGCTCATCAACCCCTCCGGAGGGGTGAAGCTCCCCCGTTTGCAGCGCGACGGTGACCAGGTCAGGATCGGTTCAGGGCCCCGACCAGCCAGGAGAGCCATGTTCGTGCCGATGGACCCCGTGTCCGCAGCTTTCATGTTCGCCGACTCTCGGGCCACGCCGATGCACGTGGGGGGCCTGCACCTGTTCGAGCTGCCTGAGGGCGCCGGGCCCGAGTGGGTGCGTGCGGAGTACGAGCGCTCCCTGGACGTCGCGAACATCTCCGAGATCTACCGGAAGCGGCCGTACCGCTCGGTGCGCACGGCTGGGCAGTGGTTCTGGCGCGAGGACACCGACCTGGATGTCGAGCACCACGTGCGGCTCAGCGCCCTGCCGGAGCCGGGCCGCATCCGTGAGCTGCTCGAGCTGGGGGGTCGGTTGCACAGCACCAGGATGGGGTTCGACCGGCCGTTGTGGGAGATCCACTTCATCACCGGTCTCGCCGACGGCAGGGCGGCGCTCTACTCGAAGATCCACCACGCCCTGGTCGACGGGGTCGCAGCCATGCGGCTGCTCCAGGCCGGCCTGAGCACCGACCCTGCTCAGCGCGAGATGCCGCCGGTGTGGGCCGCGCAGTCAGCCGCCACCCAGCGCATCACCGACGAGCGGGAGGATCTCGCACAGCGGCTGATGGAGGTGCCGATCGGAGCGGCGCGGTCCGCCCTGGGCCTGGTCGCCGATGCCGCGGGCATGCCGGCGGCCCTGGTGAGGACGCTCAACCGCGGCGTTCGCAACCAGAGCGCGCCTCTGGCCTTCTACTCCCCCAAGACGATCCTCAACCAACGGATCACCGGGTCACGCCGGATCGCGGCGCAGGACTGGGAGATCGACCGGATGCGCGCGGTCGGCAAGGCGACCGGGGCCACCTTGAACGACGTGGTCCTGGCGATGTGCGCCGGAGCGCTGCGCCACTACCTGATCGAGCTCAACGCCCTGCCCGATCAGTCACTGATCTCGATGGTCCCGATGAGCTTCAGGGTCGACCAGGCCGGTGTCGCGTCGGCCCAGGGCGGCAACGCGGTCGGCTCCCTCATGGTCAAGCTGCACACCGACGAGCCCGACCCCGCCAGCCGGCTGAAGGCGATCAGCAGGTCGGTGAAGGACGCCCGCAGCGCAGTGAAGTCGATGTCGCAGATGCAGCTGGTGGCCATGAGCGGCCTGGGGATGTCGCCCCTGGTGCTTGCGCCGATGCTGGGCATCCAAGGGGTGACCCGGCCGCCGTTCAACCTGGTGATCTCCAACGTCCCTGGCCCCCGCAAGCCGTTGTACCTCAACGGGGCCCGGCTGGACGGGATGTACCCGCTGTCGATCCCCACCCACGGGCAGGCGATGAACATCACCTGCACCTCCTACGACGGCCGGATGAACTTCGGCCTCACCGGCTGCCGCCGGACCGCCCCCAGCCTGCAGCGGCTGCTCACCCACCTCGACGACGAGCTGATCGCCCTCGAAGAGGCCGCCGGCGTCCCCTGAGTCCAGTTCGGGTACGTCGGGTGGGGTGCGTCGGTCGGGTGCTCCCCCTGACTCGGACGTGGGGCGAGCCGAGGCTCAGTCGTCGAGGATGGAGCGGATGTCGTCGGCGCCGATTCCCTGCAGGGCCTCCCCCGACCCGTCCAGCACCCGCGCGAACAGCGTCGCCTTGCGCGCCTTGAGCTCCATCACCTTCTGCTCGATGGTGTCGGTGGCCACCAGGCGGTAGACCAGCACGGGTCGGGTCTGGCCGATCCGGTGCGCCCGGTCGACCGCCTGCGCCTCGACGGCGGGGTTCCACCACGGGTCGAGCACGAAGACGTAGTCGGCCTCGGTGAGGGTCAGCCCCACGCCCCCGGCCTTGAGACTGATCAGGAACGCCGCGGCGTCGCCGCTGCGCCACTGGTCGATCAGCGCGGGTCGGTCCCGGGACCGACCGTCGAGGTAGACCGTGCCGATGCCCTCCTCGTCGAGCCGCGCGCGCACCCGCTGGAGGTACGACGTGAACTGGCTGAAGACCAGGGCCCGGTGCCCTTCGGCAGTGAGCTCGCGCAGATGGTCGAGCAGGACGTCGAGCTTGGCCGATCCGACGCGTTCGTGCTCGGGATCGACCAGCGCCGGGTCGAGCGCCAGGCGGCGCAGCGTCGTCAGTGACCGGAAGATCGCCACGCGCTGCCGGTCGAAGTCCTCGAGCAGGCCGAGCACGTGCTGCCGCTCGCGCTGGAGCCTGGTCTGGTAGATCCGTCGGTGCCGCGCGCCCAGCGTCACGTCGAGCACCTGCTCCTGCTTGGGCGGGAGCTCCTCGGCGACCAGCTCCTTGGTGCGGCGCAGCAGGAAGGGACGGATCCGGCGTCTGAACCTCGCCAACGCCTCGGCGTCACCCTCCTTCTCCACGGGGTTGGCCACCACGTCGGTGAACCGGGTCGGTGACGGGTACAGACCGGGGGCCACCACCGAGAGCAACGACCAGAGCTCGATCAGCCGGTTCTCCATCGGGGTGCCGGTCAGCGCCAGGCGGAAGGGCACGTCGAGGCGACGGACCGACTGGTAGGTCTTCCCGTGGTGGTTCTTCACCGTCTGGGCCTCGTCGAGCACCAGCCCACCCCAGGCGAGGTCGCAGTAGTCGTCGACCTCGAGGCGGTACAGGGTGTAGGACGTGATCACCAGGTCGGCGCCGCGGCACAGCTGAGCCAACGACTCCCCGCGACGTGACCGGGAGGAGGTCACGGTGCGCACGGTGAGCCCGGGGACGAAGCTGGAAGCCTGTTGCTCCCAGGCGCTGACGACGCTGGTGGGGGCGACCACCAGGAAGGGATCGGAGGACTCTGCCCGGGCATGGGCGACCAGGCACAGCGCCTGGAGCGTCTTGCCCAGCCCCATGTCGTCAGCGAGGATCCCGCCCAGCCCGGCCCGCCAGAGGAAGACCAGCCAGCGCAGCCCGTCCAGCTGGTAGGAGCGCAGGTCGGCGCGAACTCCGTCCACCTCGACCTGCGGCAGCGCGCTCGCGTCGGTCACTGCGCGGGCGGCCTCGACCCACTGGGCGGCCTGCTCGTCGACCAGTCCGATCTCGGCGAGGTCCTCCCACAGACCCAGGTCGTGGTGCCCGACCCGGACCCCGCCGTCCGGTTGCTCGCTCAGCTCGCGGGCATCGAGCACGAGCCGGTAGAGCTGCTCGAACTCCGGCACGTCGATGCGCAGGTGGGTGCCGTCGGTGAGCACGAGTCGCTCCGCGCCCATGGTCATCGCCTCGACCAGCTTCGCCAGCCCGATGGGTCGGCTGCCCACGGTGATGAGGACCTCCAGGTCCAACCAGTCGGTGCGGGACAGGAGCGCTGCTGCCTCGGGGTCGACGTCGTGGACCGGGTGCCGCTGAGCGAACCGGATCACCGGGCGCGAGCTCTCCTCCCGATAGTCGGGACGGTGCCCCGTCTGGTGGATCTCCACCGAGCCCTCGCGCTCGAACGGCACGAGCACGTCGTCATGGAACGCGACGGCACGGGGACCGTGGAAGACCTGGCGCACGATCAGGCTCTCGCCGCCGACCGGGCGCATCAGGTACGCCTGGTCATCGCTGAGCTGGAGACTGCTCGCGAGCAGGGACTCCAGGTCGGGGCGGCGCAGGCCGCGCATGCCGTGGGCGTCGTCCAGGTCGTAGACCCGGTCGTCGCGACCAGGCCCGAGGCGGTATCGCCACTGCCAGGTCACGGCGACCTCGTCCGCGCCACGCCACTCGACGGCAAGGCTCAACCGCGGTTCCGGGTCCTCGGGAAGCCGGACCGAGTCGTCCGGGGAGGCAAAGGCGACGTGTCGCGCCATCCGCGGGAGGACCTCGGCGACGAGGTCGTCCACCTCGTCGGGCGGGACCTTGACCGGGGTGTCCCTCAGCAGGCGGCGGGTGCGGGGGCCGAGCCGCCCGACCACGGGTGCGAGTGCGACCTCCCACCCGTCGGCCACGGGTCGCCAGAGCGCCACCCCGTGGGCCGGCTCTCCCAGAGGTTCGACCGCGTCGCTGTCGTACCACTCGCCGTCGTGGTCGACACCGAGTCGGACGACCGCGCCGGAAGAGGATCGCGTCACCTGGGCGACCACGCCCACCGGTTCGGCCACGAGCTCGACCGCGTGCAGGGCTCCCGCCGGCACCAGCGTGACTCCTGCCGAGACCGCATCGAGCAGCGAGCGCCACACCGCTGCGCCGCACAGGTCCAGGGTCAGGTGCGGCTCGCCGCCGTAGTAGTACGACACGCTGGCCGCGCGGTAGCCCAGAAGCAGCTGGTGCAGCGCGGCGCCCTGTGCCCGCTCGACGGTGCCGGCTCGCACCAGCGTGGGGATGTCCTCCCAGGTCGCCCCGGCCTTCACCCACGTCCCGCGCGAGGACTCGATCAGCGGGCGCAGCCGCACGTCGCCGCGGGACCGGTGCGTGGACCACCGGGATCGGGTCGCCGGAGCCTCGACCTGGAGGGCAAGCGCTCGGGTGGGCGCCGATGCGTCGTCGGTCTCCAGCTCCTCGAGCACCCGGCCCAGCTGCCCGCGCCAACCAGGCGCGGAGTGCTCGGGCTCACCTCGCAGCTCGAGCACCAGCGCGGCACCGTGCTTGCACATGCGGCCCACGGGACAGGTGCACCGTGAGTCGAGGTAGAGGTCGTCGGCCTCGCCCAGCACGGTGAGATGCGTGCGGTACTGCTGCCCACCACTGCCCCGCACGTCGGCCGCGACCAGCGCCGCCCCGTGGCTGCCCCCGCTGACCTCGGGCTCGCCCACCCGGCCCTGGGAGACGTAGTCGCGACCGCGGGAGAGCGTGGGGGCGCCGAAGCGCTTCGTCAGCTCCTCGTCGTCCAGACCTGACCACTGCACGATCACGACCCTAGTCGCGGCCCCCGACAGACCCGGGGGCCCGCCTCGGTCGCGGCGCGGACAGACATCCTCACCCATCTAGTCCGCACCAGGACTTTCGTCCTAGGACGTTTGACCTACTGCTGGGTGGCAAGAGTGAGGACGCACCCACGAGGCGGGGGCGCCGCCCGCCGACACAGGCCGGCGCCCCCGCCTACCCGGGCAGCGCCCGTCCGGGTCGGCCGGTCCGGTTTCCCGGAGCGGCCGGCCCGGACCCCCGCGTCTTCGGCGTCCTCACCCGTCCATGCCTGCCATGTGCTGATTCATCAGGCAGCTCGGCGGAACCTTTCTCGAGTTGGTCCGTTGACCAAGGCAGGCAAGCAGGGGGAACCGACCGCTTCACGTTGCGGTCCGCACCGGAGGGCGACATGAACCACAACGGGGGCGCACGCGCCGCCAGCCACGACCAGGCAACCGCGGGCTTGGGCCGGTCACCCGTCGAGCGGCGCACCCTGCTCCAGGTGGGCGCCGTGACCGCTGCAGCGACCACGGCCGTGGGCGTGCGCACCGAGACCGCCGATGCGGGATCCCCGTACTTCCGTCACGGCGTCGCCTCCGGCGACCCGAGCCCCCACAGCGTCGTGCTCTGGACACGGGTCACGCCGACGGCCAACGCCACCCCCGGGTCCGGACGAGGCCCGCGCGTCGCCGTGACCTGGCAGGTGGCCAAGGACCGACGGTTCCGCAGGATCGTCAAGCGCGGCAAGGTCATGACCGGTCGTGGTCGCGACCACACCGTCAAGATCGACCCCGGCGGTCTCGCCGCCGACACCGTCTACTTCTACCGATTCAGCTACCGAGGGCAGACCAGCCCGGTCGGCCGCACCCAGACCGCCCCGCGCGCCGGCAAGGACAATGCCAACCTCCGGTTCGGGATGGTCTCGTGCGCCAACCTCCAGGCCGGCTGGTTCTCCCCCTACCGTCACCTCGCCGAGCGCAGCGACCTGGACATGATCGTCCACCTCGGGGACTACATCTACGAGTACGCCCCGGGTGAGTACGGCTACGGGCAGTCCAACCAGGACATCCGCAAGCACGTCCCTGCCCGCGAGATGGTGACCCTCGCCGACTACCGGCAACGGCACGCGCAGTACAAGCGCGACCCCGACCTGTTGCGACTTCACGCGAAGTACCCGTTCGTGACCACCTGGGACGATCACGAGACCACGAACGACGCCTGGCGCCACGGTGCGGAGAACCACGACCCCGCGACCGAGGGAGAGTGGGCGAAGCGCAAGGCTGCTGCCCGGCGCGCCTACGACGAGTGGATGCCGGTGCGGATGTCCGGAAGCGCCCGCCTCAACGACGGCACGCGGCTGTTCCGGCGGCTGAAGTTCGGACGGCTGGCGGAGCTGAGCATGCTCGACCTGCGCACCTACCGCAGCGAGCAGGTCGCCTACCAGCCCGACCCGGGCGCCGACGACCCGAGCCGGACCATCACCGGCAAGAACCAGATGGCCTGGCTCAAGCAGTCGTTGCACGACGACCGGGCGTTGTGGAAGCTGGTCGGCAACCCGGTGATGATCGCGCCCGTCCGCATCCCCGAGGCCTACGTCGACGAGGTCGGCAAGATCGTCGACACCCCGCTGCCCTCGGACGGTCCGCCGTACAACGTGGACCAGTGGGACGGCTACACCGCGGATCGACGCGAGGTCTTCGACCACCTGCGTGACAACGGCGTCAACAACGCGGTCTTCCTCACCGGTGACATCCACTCCGGCTGGGCCTGCGACCTGCCGTTCGACGTGGAGTCCTACGCCGGGGGGACCGACCTGGGCACCAGCGTCGGCACGGAGTTCGTCTGCAGCAGCGTGACCAGCAACAACCTCAAGGACATCACCGGCGACCCCACCGGAGTCACGAGCACGGCCGTGGAGACCGGCATCACGACCGCCAACCGGCACATCAAGTACCTCAACTTCGACGACCACGGCTACTCGGTCGTGGACATCACCCGCGAGCGGCTCCAGGTGGACTGGTTCGTCATCAGCGACCGCGCCGACAGAGCAGCGACCGCGCACCGCGAGACCAGCTTCGTCACCCGGGTCAACAGCAACCGGGTCGAGCAGGTCGACGAAGGGATCGGCGCCTGATGTGCAGCGAGCCGAACCGATCCCGGACGCCAGCGGCAGTGGACCTCACGCGGCGTCGGCTGCTCCAGGTCTCGGGTGCCGCGGGCACCACGATGCTCTTCTCCGCTGCCCTGGGCGCACCCGAGGCGAGCGCAGCCGCCTCCCGCAAGCGCCGGGTCTACGTGCTGGTGGTCGACGGCTGTCGCCCGGGCGAGATCCGCTCCACCCTCACCCCCCGTCTGGCGCAGCTGCGAGCTCAGGGCCGCAACTACCCCAACGCCAACTCCATGCCGGTGATGGAGACGATCCCCAACCACGTGATGATGATGACCGGGGTCCGTCCCGACCGCACCGGGGTCCCCGCGAACGCGATCTACGACCGTTCCCTGGGCGAGGTCCGCGACATGGACCGACCCTCGGACCTGAAGTTCCCGACCGTGATCACCCGGCTCAACCGCAACGGGTTCACCACCGGCACCGTGCTGTCGAAGGAGTACCTCTACGGGATCTTCGGTGATCGCGCGACGTACCGCTGGGAGCCGCAGCCGATCATCCCGGTCTCCGGGCACGCCCCCGACGTCGCCACGATGGACGCGGCGATCTCGATGGTCGAGGAGCTCGACCCGAACCTGGTCTTCATCAACCTCGGCGACATCGACCGGATGGGCCACAGTGATCTCACCGGCCCCTCGGTCCGTGCAGCCAGGACGGTGGCCCTGGCGGACACCGATGCGCAGGTAGGACGCTTCGTCGACATGCTCGAGGAGTCCGGTCGCTGGCAACACTCGACGATCGTGGTGCTGGCCGACCACTCGATGGACTGGTCGACGCCCGGAGACGTCATCAACCTGTCCTCGAGGTTCGAGGCGGACCCGCTGCTCGCCGGCAAGGTCCAGATCGCCGACAACGGCGGAGCCGACCTGTTGTACTGGACCGGGCCCGGCGGCCAGCGCTCCGACGCGCGGGCACGGATGCGTGAGATCGCGCTGGCCACCCCCGGGGTCAAGTCGGTGCACCGGCCCCGGCAGCTCCGGCTCAGCGGCCTCGCCGGCGACCTGGTGGTCTTCTGCAAGGCGGGGTGGCGGTTCTCCGACCCGGCGTACTACGACAACCCGATCCCCGGCAACCACGGCCACCCGGCCACCCGACCGATCCCGTTCTTCGTCACCGGTGGCTCGCGCTTCGTGCGTCGGCGCACGACATCGGCGAGGGTGGCCAGGACCATCGATGTCGCCCCGACCGTCGGAGCCGTCTTCGGACTGGGTCGCCCGCGCGGAGGGTACGACGGCGTCAGCCGCCTGTGATCGACGTCCCGCCGGTCCGCGTGCGGCGCACGACCTCCCCGAGCCTGGCCGGGTCTCGCGAGCGCCACTGCTCGAGCGCCTGGGCATCGGCACGTCGCTGCTCCGGTGAGGCGCTGGTGCGCAGGTGGTGCCATCGGAGCGCGTCCTCGGCGTAGTCCGTCCACGCGAACGGACGCGCTGTCCGGATCGCGTCCAGCGCCTCGAGCACCTCCCAGCCGCTCGCGAGCATGATCGCGAAACCCGCCGAGGGGCCGCGGTTGATCCCCGCGTGGCAGTGCGCCAGGACCACCGCACCCGGATCGGACAGCGCCGCGGTCCCCCAGTCCGCAACCGTGTCGAACCACTCCTCGGGCACACGCTGCCCGGCGTCGTCGATCCCCGCGTGCAGGTAGGAGATCTCGGGCGCCAGGTGGCCGACGAGCTCCTCGTCACTCCATTCCGAGCGGGCGTCGAGGATGTGGGTGACGCCGAGGTCGATCAGCTCCATGAGCTGACGGACGGCCAGCTCTTCGTCCCAGGCGTCGAGGTCGCCTCCGACCAGCAGCCGATCGGTGACGAAGTGGGCGTTGGCCGCCCGAAGCTGCCGGGGCGGATCGGCACCCGGCCGAGGAGTGGTCACCTGCGTGGCGACTTCTTGCCGAGCCGCGGCAGCTGGGTCTCTCCGCCGTACAAGGCCGCGACGAGCGTCGCCAGGGTCTTCTCGGCCTTCTCGGTGCGATCGAACGTGGTGAGCGCGATCGCGGGCTTCATCCGCTGCCGGGCGATCGCCTTGGCGTAGGTGAACTCCTTCAGACCGTCGGGTCCGTGGATCCGGCCGAAGCCGGACTCCCCGATGCCACCGAACGGGAGCTCGGGGATCCCTGCGAACGAGATCACGCCGTTGATCGCGGTCATGCCGGACCGGAGCCGCTCGGCCAGCGCCATGCCCTTGGACTTGGAGAACACCGTGGACCCCAGGCCGTAGCGCGTCGAGTTGGCACGCTCCACCGCCTCGTCGAGGTCACGCACCTTCGTCACGGTCACTGTCGGCGCGAACGTCTCGTCGGTGACTGCGAGAGAGTCGTCCGGGACGTCGACCAGGACAGTCGGCTGGATGAACCTGCCCTCGATCGCGTCCACCCCGCCGACCACGGCGCGACCGCCCTTGGCCAGCGCGTCCTCGATGTGACTGCGCGCGATGTCGACCTGCCCGAGGAGCGTCATCGGGCCGAAGCTCGCGCGCGGGTCGGCACCGGCGTACAGCTCGCGGGCACGGCGGCTGAGCTCGGCGAGGAACTCGTCGTAGACCTGCTCGTGGACGTAGACCCGCTCCACCCCCGCGCAGGTCTGGCCGGCGTTGGAGAAGGCACCCCAGGCTGCCGCGTCGGCGGCAGCGGTCACGTCCGCGTCGTCGGCCACGATCATCGCGTCCTTGCCGCCGGCCTCCATCAGCACCGGCGTCAGGGTCTCCGCGCACGTGGCCATGATCTTGCGGCCGGTGGCCGGCGACCCGGTGAAGGCGAGCTTGTCGACTCCCGAGCGACACAGGGTCGCGCCGGTCTCGCCGTAGCCGGTGAGCACCTGGAGCAGCCCCTGTCCCGGCACCACCTCGTCCAGGGCGTTGGCCAACCAGAGGCCGACACCGGGGGTGAGCTCGCTGGGCTTGAACACCACCGCGTTCCCGGCCGCGAGGGCGTAGGCGATCGAACCCATCGGGGTGAAGACCGGATAGTTCCACGGGCCGATGACCCCGACGACCCCCAGCGGTTGGTACTCCACCGAGGCGGCCTGGTTCGCCATCAGCAGCCCGCTGGAGACCTTGCGGCGGCTGAGCACCGGCTCGGCGTGCTTGGCCGCCCACGCGAGATGGTCCACCGCGAGGGCGCACTCCAACATCGCGTCCGGGTGGGGCTTGCCGGTCTCACGGTGCATCACGTCCGCCAGCTGCGCCATCCGGCGAGCGATGATCCCTCGCCACTTGTCGAGAACGTCGCGACGGCCCTCGAAGCCGATGCTGCGCCACCAGTGCGCCCACTCGCGGGCACTCTCCACGGCCGCAGCCACGTCGGGGGCGCCCATGACCGGGTAGGTGCCGATCACGTCGCCGTTGAGCGGGCTGGTCACCTCCAGGACCTGCGGCTTCTCCACGCGCTTGGAGGTGCGGGCCCGCTTGGCTCGCGGCTTGTTCTTGACGCTGGTCATCGCGCTGCTCCTCTCGCCGGGGTGCGACCTCGGATCAGGTCAGCAGCCTTCTCCCCCACCATGATGCTCGGTGCGTTGGTGTTGCCACGGGGCACGACGGGCATCACCGACGCATCCACGACCCGCAGTGCTTCGATGCCGTGCACCCGAAGCTCGGGGTCGACGACCGAGAGGTCGTCGGTCCCCATGGCACAGGTGCCGACCGGGTGGTAGAGCGTCTGGGTGTGGTTGCGGATGTGCTCCACGATCTCACCGTCCGTCGGGTCCTCCTGCGCCGGCAGGAAGGCGCGTTCGATGTGACGGGCCAACGGACCTGTGTGCGCGGTCTCGATGGCCCGGTGTACGCCGGCCACCATCGCGTCCATGTCGGCCTGGTCGTCGTAGTAGGCCGGATCGATGTCGGGATGCCAGGTGTGATCCGTCGACCGCAGTCGGAGGCGGCCACGGCTCGCGACCGAGACCAGCGTCGGGCCGATGGTGAACTTGCGCGTGGTCGGCTCGTGCAGGCCGTTGTCCCAGAAGCCCGAGGGCAGCACGTGGATCTGGAGATCGGGCGCCTCCAGGCCGTCGCGACTGCGGAAGAAGGCACCTGCCTCACCCCCGTTGGACGTGAGCGGTCCCCGTCCGAAGGTCTTGGCGCGCAGGAAGTTCGGCACCGTGTTGAGGTCGGCCAGGTCGCCGATGTCTCGTGTGTGCCACACCAGGGGGATCGCGGGGTGGTCGTGCAGGTTCTCCCCCACGCCGGGGAGGTGGTGCGCCACCTCGACGCCGACTTCACGCAGATGGTCGGCCGGACCGATCCCGGAGAGCATGAGCAGCTGGGGTGAGTTCACCGCGCCACCCGACACGATGACCTCGGCCTCGGCCCGGGCGATCCGCTGCTCGCGCCCCAGGCGGTAGGAGACCCCCACCGCGCGCTGACCCTCCAGCACCACTCGCTCCACGTGTGCCAGCGGGCGCACCGTGAGGTTGCTCCGCCCCGCGGCGGGCGCGAGATAGGCCTGCGCCGTCGACCAGCGCCGGCCTCGCCGACAGGTGACCTGGTAGCGACCCGCGCCCTCCTGCTCCGCACCGTTGAAGTCGTCGGTGGGCTTCAGGCCCGACGCGACCGCGGACTCGACCCACAGATCACTGAGCGCGTGGGTGAACCGACGGTCCTCCACGTGCAACGGCCCGTCCTGCCCGTGGAAAGGTGCGCCCAGCCGGGTGTTCGCCTCGGCACGGATGAAGTACGGCAGGACGTCGTCGTACCCCCAGCCCGTCGCGCCATGGGCGTCGCGCCACCCGTCGTAGTCCGCCCGGTTCCCACGGATGTAGATCATGGCGTTCATCGAGGAACAGCCGCCCAGGGCCTTCATCCGCGGCCAGAAGGCACGACGCGAGTGCAGCTGCTTCTGCTCGGCGGTGTTGTAGCTCCAGTCCCACTTGGTCTTCATCAGCGCCGCGAACGCTGCGGGGATCTGGATCTCGTCGGCATCGGCCTCGGGCCCGGCCTCGAGCAGGAGGACGGAGGTCGCAGGGTCCTCGCTCAGTCGTGCCGCGACCACGGCACCGGCGCTTCCCGCGCCGATGATGACGTAGTCGAAGGTCTCTGCCTGGCTGGTGGGGGTCACCTCGCGAACCTAACCCCGCGTCCCGAACGGCACAATCCGGCGGGGTCTGGACCGCCCTCCTGGGGCCACTAGGCTGGTGGTCGTGGACGACCTGGCGCTGATCACTCGAGCGGACGTCCTGCGAGCGATCGACGAGGTGACAGCGTCCGACCCCGCCGACCCCGACCATCCCGACTATCTCGTCCTCCGGGGTGAGGTCGGATACCCGGTGCACCCGGTGATGGAGCACGCCCGCCGGTTCGCTGGTCTGTCGCCCGACGACGACGAGCCCCTGGAGTCCCGCGAGTGTGCTCTGCTGCTCAGGGGGCTGGGTTTCGAGGTGACGGGGGACGCGCTACCCCCGCTGCGCTTCACCAGTGCCGCCACTGTGGGCGCGGAGCATGCGCGAGCCACCTGGGCACTGGCCGCCCGGGAACGACTGCTGGAGGTCGCGGCGACCTACGGCGACTCGATCGACTACCGCGACCTGGCCGGGTTCGTGCAGCGGCGCAGTCTCGTGCGCAGCTCTGCCAAGGCGAGCAGCTGGGTCGGTGACGTCCTTGGCCGGGTGGCGCACGAGTGCCAGCAACGGCGGGAGCCGCTGCTCACGTCCCTGGTGGTGGATGCGCGGGGACGGGTCGGTGCCAGCTACGCGACCGCCCTGCACACGTTGCGCGGCGAGGAGCCGACTGCGCTCGACGAGCACGCGGCCCACGAACGGCTGGAGTGCCATCGCCGCTTCGGTGCCCAGCTCCCCCCGGACGGGGGCGTCCCGGTGGAGCTGGTCCGGGAGACCCGGCCCCAGCCCCGACGCAGGGCAGCTCCGCGGCCGGAGCCGACCGCGGCACGCGCCCCTCGGGCTCCTCGCCCTGCCGGCGAGCCACGCACCTCACGTGCCCGGGCTACGAGCGGCACCAGGAGGACAGCCGAGGAGAGCGTCGTCGCCGCGAGTCAGGGCGCCGCGGCCACCTGCCCGGTCCACTTCACGGTCATCCCGCCCAGCGGAGTGTGCGACTTCTGCGAGTGAGCGCGGTCCACCCCCACCAGGCCGCGATGCCGCTGGCGAACGAGACCGCCAGGGCGAGCGGCTCGCTGACCTCCTCCACCGGCGGATAGACCTCCCAGTGCACCAGGTAGACCCACAGCGAGGAGGCCGCCACGACACCGAGAGCCGGGACGAGCCGGCGCGGCAGCCGGACCTGCGGCACCCAGACCATGACGACGAGGGCGCCGAGCACCACCCCCTCGCGGACCGGGTCGCCGAAGAACCCGACCGTGGCGAGCGCGGCGAGCGCCGTGGTCACGATGCGCAGCGGGGTCGTGGTCGAGCGTGCCGCCAGCCAACCCAGCAGGAGGAAGCTCCAGACGAACGGCAGCGAGTAGCGCTGGGGGTTGTCCGCCTCCCACCCGATCCATGCCCACCTCAGCACGAGCGTCAGCACGAGGAGCGTCAGCGGTGTGAGGTAGGGCCCACGCCGCTCCCACCGGTCGAACAGCGGGACCCGCAGCACCACGGTCACCAGGAGCAGGCCCCACGCGATCGCCTCGATGAACCACAGCCGCCACTGATCGGTCCACTGGTCGGCGCCGAGCAGGTTGTTGAGACCGGCGATCGTTGTCACGTCGTAGGTCCCACGCAGCACAGCGACTGTCGAGGTGACAAGAAACGCTGGAACGATGATCTTGACCAGCATCGACCCGACGCGCGCGCTGCGACTCGGCGAGGGGTCCTCGGTCGGCGGGCTGTGGAGATGGAAGCGGACCAGGCTGAACCCGAGGAGCGCCAGCAGCGTGTGGGCGCCTCCCGGCACCATCCACACATCGGTGTGGCTCCCCACGACCAGCACGATCGCGACGGCCCGCAGCACGAGCGACGCGTCCACGCGCGGCCACGTGCGCCATCGCCGCAGCCTGTCGCTGGGGGCGCGGCGCGGGCTCGGCTCGACGCGTCCGGCGACGCTCGCTGCCAGCTGACGGGCCGAGAGCTGCGGCCAGTCGGGCGGGACCTCGTCGAACAGCTCGACCAGTCGGACGTTGGCCTCGACGAAGGAGAGGGAGTCGCCACGCAGTGCCACGAAGCTGTCGTCCAGCGTCGCCTCCGGCCGCCCGAGGACGGAGGCGTACGTCGACCTCACGCGTTCGGCCGGGGACGGGTCGTCACCGGTCGCTGGCGTTGCGGAGTCCGTTGTCAGCAGCTCGCGCAGGCAGGCGTCGTCGCGCTTGCCCTGGCGGTTGAACGGGAGCTCCTCCACCGGGTGCACGCGAACCGCGTGAGCCGGTAGACCGGTCTCGACCCGGACCGTCTCGGCCACGCGGCGGGAGCGGGCCCCGCCCTGCACGAACACAGCCAGCTGCTCGCGGTGCTCCAGCACCCGGGCCACCACGCCGACGCGGGTCAGCGCCTGCTCAGCGGCGTCCAGGTCGATCCGCAACCCGTAGACCTTTGCGAACCGGGCCAGTCTTCCGACCACTCGGAAGACCCCGTCCTCGTCGCACCGCCCGAGGTCGCCGGTCCGCAGCTGCTCCAGGTCGGGACCTCTGGCGAGGTCAGCTGCCTCGGTGGCGTAGCCCAGCATCACGTTCGGGCCGCGGTAGACCAGCTCCCCGGTCCCGGGGGGAAAGTGCCCGTCGAGGCCCCGCACCGGCTCGACGCGCAGCTCGCCGCCGGGAATCGCCACGCCGACCGCATCCGGACGGCGTTGGACCAGCTCGGGAGGCAGCCACGCGATTCGGGCCGTGGCCTCGGTCTGGCCGTACATGACCACGAAGTCCACGCCGCTCGAGCTCCCCCGCTGTGCCCAGCGCCGGACGTCGTCGGGTGCCATCCGCCCCCCGGCCTGCGTGAGGCATCGAAGAGACCGAGGTAGGTGGTCGACCTGCCCGGCGCGTTCCAGGAGGTCGAAGGTGTGGGGGACCCCCGCGAAGGACGTCACTCCGTGACGTGAGGCGAGCTCCCAGAGCGCACTGCTGGTCACCGACTCCTCGGTCAGGACGACGGTCGCGCGGGCGTGCAGGTGGCTGGTGAGCACCGAGAGGCCGTAGCAGTAGTGCAACGGCAGGGTCGTGAGGGCCACGTCGTCGTGGGTCAGGCGCAGGTAGTCCGCGATCGCGGCCGCGTTGCTGGCCAGGTTGGCGTGCGAGAGGCGCACGAGCTTGGGCGAGCCCGTGCTGCCCGAGGTCGACATCAGCAGCGCAAGGTCGGGGTGCAGCTCGTATCCCTCTCCCTCCGGACCGCGGTCGGGCCAGGCGGCGGTGAGCAGCCTCGCGCTGTCACCGGGAGGAAGCATCAGCACCACGCGACGGGCTCGCCACGCGGCCAGGAGCTCGACGACGGACTCCAGGTCCCGCGAAGCAGCCACCGCGTGCAGCGTCACTGTCGACGCCTGAGCATCGCTCAGCTCCCGCGCGCGTCGGTCCACCAGGTCGTCGAGCTCGCCGTAGCTCACCGGGCCTTCCGGGCAGTGCAGGGCCGTGTGGGAGCGCTCCGGTGGGGTCAACCCGCTCAGCGGATCGGCGGAGCAGTCGGGTTCGCTGCGCCGGCCGGCCTGGAGATGAGGCTGGAGAGTGATGGTCACGGGGTCTCCGTGGTCGCGCCCTGGTAGGCGCGCACCGATCCGGCGACGTGCACGAGCACCCGGTCCCCCACCACCGGGACGTCCTGCCCCACCACCCGCGAGACGAAGCTGGTGCCGTCGGTGAGCCTGAGCCACACCGTCGCGTCATGGCCGTAGTAGGTGACGTCCTCCACGGTGGCGGCGCGTCCGGTGGGCACGTCCTGCGGGTCGACGTCGCCGAGGCGTTCCAGGCGCACCTGCTCCGGTCGCACGACGACCTGGACCGCGCCCGGCTCCGTGGCCACGACCAGGGGCAGCACCCCCAGGCTGGTGTCCACCAGCTCTGCCGTCGTCTGCTCCACCGCCGGCTGAGCCCGGCCGGGGAGCACGTTGGCCCCTCCGACGAAGCGTGCGACGCCGGTGTCGACGGGAGCGCGGTAGAGGTCGACCGGCGACGATGCCTGCGCGACATGCCCGTCGCGCATCACGGCCACCTGGTCGGACAAGGACAACGCCTCGTCCTGGTCGTGGGTCACCAGCACGGCCGTGGCGCCGACCTGGCGCAGCAGCCGGACGACGCCCCGCCCCGCTGAGGCGCGAAGTCCCGCGTCGAGCGATGAGAAGGGCTCGTCCAGCAGCACCACGCCCGGACTCGGCGCGAGGGCCCGGACGATCGCGACCCGTTGCTGCTGGCCGCCTGACAGCTCGGCGGGATAGGTGTCGGCCATCGTGTGCGGCAGCTCGGCCAGGTCGAGCATCTGCCGCAGGTACTGCGTGGTCCGGTCGCCGCGAGGCACCCCGAAGAGCACGTTGTCCTTGACGCTGAGATGAGGGAACAGGGCTCCCTCCTGCGCGACGTACCCGACCCCACGGCGTTGGGGAGGCACGTGCGTCCCCTTGCCGGCGACCGGAGCGCCGCCGATGGCGATCGTGCCGGCGTCGAGGGTGATGAATCCCGCGATCAGTCGAAGCAGTGTCGTCTTCCCGCAGCCGGACGCGCCCAGGACGGCGGTGATGCTGCCGTCGGGCACCGAGAGGTCGACGCCGGTGAGGATCTCCTCGGTGCCGTAGGACTTGCGGACGTCTCGCACCATGACTTCGCTCACGCTTCACCTCCGGTGAGCCGACCACGGCGTGAGAGTCGACCCAGCCAGACCGTGGCCGGGATCGAGATCGCGATCAGCAACATCGCGTACGGCGCCGCCGCGCCGTAGCGGGCCGCGGACGAGGCGGACCAGAACTGGGTGGCCAGCGTGCTGGTGCCCAGTGGTGACAGCAGCAGGGTGGCCGTCAGCTCGGTCGAGACCGCCAGGAAGACCAGGGAGGCGCCGGCAGTCAGTCCCGGCCGCAACAAGGGCAGCGTGACCCGCACGAATGCCTGCAGCGGTGTGAGTCCCAGGCTGCGAGCCACGTCGGTGAGCACCGCCGGCGCCTGCTCCAGCGAGGCGCGCACGCTGACCACGGCACGAGGCAGGAAGAGGACGGTGTAGGCCATCAGCAGCAACGGGGCGGTCTGATAGATGCCCGGGGCCAGGTGGATCGACACGGTGATCAGGGCCAGGGCCACGACGATGCCGGGCAGGGCGTGGGCGCCGTAGGTCGCCCGGTCGAGAGCTGTCGAGAGCCAGCTGGGGTGGCGGACCGTCAGCCAGCACACCGGCACGGCAAGGACGGTCGTGATCGCGGCTGCGGAGCCGGCGAGAAGCACGGTGCTGAGCAGGGCGCTCCCGAGATCGGTCACAGGGAAGGAAGCCGAGCTGCCCCGCAGGAACCACCTGGTCGTGACCGACAGCGGCAGTCCCAGCGAGAGCAGGGTCAGCAGCGCCAAGCCGCCGACGAGGGGCCAGCGCGCACGGCCGAGCCGGAAGGGGTCGGGACGGCGTGACGCACCGGAACCGACCCGGGCCATCCGGGCCCGCCCCCTCACGACGAGCTCCATGGTGAGCAGCAACAGGCAGGCCATCACGAGGACCGCGGCGAGCACGCTGGCCCCGGCGCTGTTGAAGGCCGAGCGGTACTGGTCGTAGATCGCGGTGGTCAACGTGGGGAACCGCAGCATCTGCAGCGCGCCGAACTCGGCGAGCGCATGCAGCCCCACCAGCAGGGCGCCACCGGCGATCGGCGTCTTCAGCAGCGGCAGTGTCACGCGTCGCAACGCCTCCGCCCGGGACAGGCCGAGCGCGTGTGCCGACTCCACCAGCGCTGGGTCGAGGCCCCGCAGCGTCGCCACCACCGGGAGGTAGACCAAGGGGTAGTAGGACAGCGAGACCACCAGCACCGCGCCGGGGTAGGACTGGACGGAGTGCGTGGTCGAGACCCAGGCGTAGCTGTTGACGAAGGCCGGCACAGCGAGGGGAGCCACCAGCAGGCCGTGCCACAGCCACGTCCCGGGGAGGTCGGTGGCCTCCACGAGCCAGGCGGTGCCCGCGCCGAGAACCGTGCTCACCGCACAGACGCCCACGACCAGCATCGTGGTGTTGCGCAGCAGCTCCCCGACCCGCGGGCGTGCGAGGAGGTCCCACGTCTGAGCCGGCCCCAGGTCTGCGGCGGACCAGACCACGTAGCCGACCGGCACGAGCGCGCCGAGAGCGACCAGCGCGGCCAGCGCCGTGACGGCGATCGGCGCACGCGACCGCACGCCACCTGCCGGTGAGGCGGTGGAGCGAGGGTCGAGGGTCAGGGTCACGTCAGTCCTTGGGTCCCGGGCGGTCGGCGGTGTCGGGGGCCGTCAGAGGAAGCCGACCTCTTGCATCAGCTCGACGACGCGGGGCCCGTTCAGCTCCGAGACGTCGACGTCGGGTGGATCGAGGTCGTCCAGGCCACGCACCCCGCGGCCGAGGTCCACCCGAGGGTTGAGCGTGTACTCCAGCGCGTAGCTGTCGGCGATCTGCTGCTGGCCCTTTGTGCTGACCAGGTAGTCGACGAACTCCTGGGCGGCCTCCTGGTGATCACCGGCCGCGAGGACACCGGCCCCGGACACGCTCACGAAGCCGCCGGGATCTCCACCGCGGAAGAAGTGCAGCTCGGAGTTGTCGCTGACCTCTCCGGCTTCCTCCTGGTCGCGGTACCAGTAGTAGTGGTAGATGATCCCGGTCTCGGTCTCCCCAGCGTTGACCGATTCCAGGACGACGTTGTTGCCGTCGTACACCTCTCCGTTGGCCTTGAGGCCCTCGAGCCACGTCCGGGTCGCGGCCTCGCCCTCCAGCTCCAGGACGGCGCTGACGATCGCCTGGAAGTCGGCCCCGGTGGGCGAGAACGACACCTTGCCGCTCCACTTCGGCTCGGCGAGCTCCAGGATCGAGGTGGGCAGCTCGTCCTCGGAGACAGCCTCGGTGTTGTAGACCAGGACCGTGGAGCGCGCTGCGAAGCCGGTCCAGCTGCCGTCGTCGGCGCGGTACTGCTCAGGGATCTGGTCCAGAGTCTGCTGGGGCAGAGGCTCGAACAGGTCCTCGGACTGCACCAGTGACATGGCCGGGGAGTTCTCGGTCAGGAACACATCTGCCGGCGAGCTGTCCCCTTCTGCCGCGAGCTGGTTGGCCAGCTCCAGGTCGGAGCCGTTGCGCAGCTCGACGTCGAGGCCGCTCTCCTGCTCGAACGTCGTCACGACCTCGGAGATCAGCTCCTCGTGCTGGGCGTTGTAGATCACCAGGTCCGGCGCGTCCTGAGCGCACCCGGCCAGCGGGAGACACAGGGTCAGGGCGCCGGCGGCAGCCAGCAGGCGGCGGGGCATCACAAGTCCTCTCCGAGCAGTTAGGTATGCCTAACCTTAGCCCGTGGCTGCGTGACTCCGCACCGAGACCTGGGTCACTCCACGGCCGCCCGCTGACGCCGGTCCTGCACGCTGACAGCCGCCTCCCTCCCGCCCGTCACCTGGTCTGCCCGGTCAGGGGACCACCGCCAGGAAGAGGAAGGCGAAGAAGGTCGTCAGGTGGATCGCACCCTGCATCACCGTGACCCTGCCGTGCTGCAGGGTCATCACCGAGGTCACGACGGTCAGGGCCAGCAGGACGATCTCGGCAGTGCCCAGGCCCAGCTCCAGCGTCACGTCCAGCACGAGCGAGGCCACCGCAATCACCGGAATGGTGAGTCCGATGCTCGCCATCGCCGAACCGAAGGCGAGGTTCATGCTGGTCTGCAACCGGTTCGCCGCCGCCGCTCGGATGGCGGCCATCGTCTCCGGGGCGAGCACGAGCAGGGCGATCAGCACACCGACGCTGCTCACCGGGGCTCCCACTGCCACCACCGCCTCCTTCACGGTCGGCGAGAGCACTTTCGCCAAGCCCACCACCGCCACCAGACAGGCCAGGAGCATCCCGAAGCTCCACCACGTCGTCGCTGGCGACGGTTTGTCGATGATGCCGTCGCCGTCCTGGTCCTCGGGCAGGAAGTAATGGCGGTGCCGTATTGCCTGGAAGAACACGAACGTCGCGTACAGGCCCAGCGCAAGCGCCGACATGAAGAGCAGCTGGGGCGTGGAGAACGTCCGGCCCTCCCCGGACCGCGTGTAGGTCGGCAGGACCAGCGTCAGGGTCACCAGGACCGTGACCGCCCCGAGTGCCCCCGCAGCGCCTCGCGGGTGGAAGGACTGCACCCGATGCATCAGCGTGCCCACGAGCAGGCACACGCCGAGCACGCCGTTGTAGATGATCATCACCGCCGCGAAGACGGTGTCCCGTGCCAAGGTGCCCGCGGCCGGGCCCCCGCCGATCATGATCGTCAGGATCAGGGCGACCTCGATCACGGTCACCGAGACCGCCAGGACGAGAGTGCCGAAGGGTTCGCCGACTCGCGCTGCCACCATCTCGGCGTGGTGCACCGCCACGACGACCGTTCCCGCCAGCGTCAGGCCGACCAGGGCCGTCAGCCATCCGTCGATGTGACCACCCCAGGTCAACGCGAGCAGCAGCAACCCGGCAGGTGGGAGCAGCAGCGCCCAGATCGGGTTGCGGGGCCCCAGCTCGTCCACCGGGGCAACCTAGCGAACCTGCGGACACCTGTGTCAGGCGGATGTGGCCCCCAGCACCCCCTTTCGGGTGCCGCTGGCGGCGCACGCTCGATATCTTGATGGTTTCGCTTTCATGTCGTCCTGGTTTGGGGGTGAGCATGTCCGCCGGCTTCCCGGAGCTGGAGGATCTGTACGGCTCGAGTGGGGCTGCGCCCTCCTCGGTCCACGCCCCCCTCTGGCCCGTGTACGGCGCCTGCGCGGCTGCCGTGCTGAGCGCGGTTGCCCTGGTCTGGGCAGCGCAGCTCCAGGTGTGGTGGGGCGTGCTCGGCTACCTGCTGGGTGGCCTGGTCACGCCGTTGTTCACGGTCGCCTACCGGATGTTGCGCCGTCGCGCACGCAAGGACCCCTACTACCTGCCGCGCCCGACCTGGGAGAGAGTGTTGCTGGCGGCGACGGTCACCGGGATAGCGCTCGGGGTGGGGCACGCCTGGTTCGTCGCGACCGAGCTGGCCAAACGATGAGCCTTCGCCTCCTCGCTCCACTCATCACAGCCCTTCTGGCCCTGCTGACTGCTCACGGACCGGCCCAGGCAGCGTCCGGCGGTGCGGCAGCGGGCAGTGACGAGGCGTTCTCCGACATCGCCGGCTGCATCTCCACCGCCGACAACGTCCTGGTGTCCCTGGTGGTGGACGAGTCGCTGAGCCTGCGGGAGACCGACCCTGACGATCTGCGGGTCCAGGGCATCACCACGGCCATCGACTCGCTCCAGGCGCTCTCGGAGTCCTTGGACGGGACCAGGCTGCACGTCAGCCTCTCGACCTTCGCGAGGACGTTCGACACGGTGGTCGGGTGGCGGCAGCTGAACGCCGCCGGCGCCGGCGCGCTCCGAGACGCAGCCGAGTCGCAGCTGCCGGACCGGGACGCGGGTGACGCGACGGACTACCGTCAGGCTCTGCAGGGTGCACGCCGCGAGCTGAACCAGCGACAACGGAGTCTTGGCGACCCGGGCGCCTGCAAGGTGGTGCTGTGGTTCACCGACGGCGCACTCGACGTCGACGAGCAGACCGGCGCTGCGACCTCCGAGCTCTGCCAGCAGGGCGGCATCCTGGACACGATGCGTCGAGACGGCATCGCGGTGGTCGCGCTGGCCCTGTTCACCCCCGGCGCCGGGGTCTCGGAGGCGCAGCGCGAGCAGCTGCGCAGCGTCGCCGAGGGCAGTGGCGCCGGAGTCACCTGCGGCACGGTGCCGATCCCTCCGGGCAGCACCACGGGCATCTATCTGCCCGCTGACGACCCCACCGCCCTCCAGGAGCTGTTCGGCCGAGCCGGAGCGCTGGTGGGCGGTGGCACCGAGATCGAGACCGTGACCTGCCCCGGCGCGAGCTGTCCGGGTGGTCGCTACTCCGTGAACATCGACCAAGGCGTGGCCGGGGCCCGCGTCCTGGTCGCAGGTCGCGACGGTCTCGACCCGGACATCTCCGTGGAGTCCCCGGGCGGAGAAGCTGTGGACCTGTCGAGCGGCTCGACCGAGGTGGACGGTGCCACGGTCACCGTGGTCCCCCGCAAGGGCTTCGCCACCCTGGACATCTCCTACCCGCGCTACGCCGAGGAGCAGGCGGTCTGGCAGGTCCGTCCGGGACCGAGCGAGCTCACCGTGTTCTGGTTCTGGGGGGCCGAGCTGGACCTGGAGACCACCTCCATCCAGGCCGGCGCCGACAGCGACCTACGGATCCAGCTTCGTGACCGTGCCGGCGACCCGCTCGACCCCACGCTGTACGACGCCCTGAAGGTCAGCGCCGATCTGGGGAACCGCTCCGTCCGCGTCCGCGTCACCGAGGACGGCGTGCTCAGCGGCACCGTCAGCACCGACGTCGACCGGCTGCCTCCGTCGCTTCCGCTCCAGGTCACGGTGACGGCTCGGTCGAGACCGAGCGGCACCCCCTTGGGTCCGCTGTCGCTCACCCAGGGCCTCGACGTCGAGCTCCCGCCCGTCTATCCCGCCCTCTCCCCCGACGAGCTGGACTTCGGAGAGCTGGAGGGCGTCGGCACCGCCGGCGCTGTCCTTCGCGCCACGGGCAGCCGGATCGGCCCGACGCGGGTCTGCGTGACCGGGTCAGAAGTGAGCGTGCCCGGTGGCTCTCCCGCTGACCTGGTCACGGCCCCGCGCGAGTGCGTGGCTCTCGAGCGCGGCGGTCGCGGCCGGATCCCGCTGCGGCTCGACATCGAGACGGGCGCTGACGGCGTCGCCGCGGGGGTCGTGGCCCTGACGCTCGAGCCGGCGGACGGCTCGGCCCCGCTCGAGGTCGAGGTTCCGGTCGAGCTGGAGCTGCAACGCGTCGTCGACGAGTCGACCAGGTGGCTGCTGGTGGCGTTGCTGGTCGGCCTCGCCGCGCTGCTGCCCCTCCTGGTCCTGCTCCTGACCAACTGGCTCACCGCCACGTTCGCCATGTCGGCACTGTCCCGAGTCGGGATGGCGCCGGTCAGAGTCACTCGCTCGGGGCTGTCGCCGCGTGACGGCGGTGAGCTCATCACCGCGGACCACTTCGACAACGCAGGCTTCAGCGGACGACGCACGGAGCGGCGGATGGCGCTGGGCCACACCGGGCTCACCGCCGAGGCACGTGGTGTGGTCGGTCTGCGCGACGCCCACGGGGTCGCCTCGGGCCCCGGTCGGTCGCTGCTGGTCTCCGCCATGGCGCCGTACCGCGGTGACGAGCCGCACGAGGCGCCGATGGGCCTCGGGGACGTCGACGGCACCTTCGTGCTCCTCGAGCGCAACGGCACCCCGGAGGAGGCCGACGGCACGCTGGTGATGGTGATCCCGGGCAGCGTCGACAACGAAGGCATCCGTGAGCGCGCCACCGAGGCGAGCAACCGGGTCGACTGGCAGAGGATCCTCGCGGAGGCGGCCGGACAGGGGTCCGACCCTGATGGTCCCGCCCGCGCCGTGCCGACGGGGGAAGCAACCACCACCGCGGCGGGCGAGACGTCCCGCGCGCGACCTGAGGCGGATCCCGAGCCGTTCCCCTGGGAGGACGCCGCCGACTCCCGGCCCACCCCACCGGCCCCAGGTCGCCATTCCCGGGGCAGACGTGGTCAGTCCGCGTCAGACTCGACTCCGAAGACACCCGACCCGAAGACGGGAACCGACCGCCCGGGAGACGATGATGATCTCCCGCCGCTCCCTGACTTCTTGAGAGAGGAATGACATGCTGCGACCGTTCCTGCTGATCGGCATCGGCGGATCCGGCGGCAAGACCCTGCGGATCGTGCGCCACGAGCTGCAGCGGCGCCTCGACGAGCACGGCTGGAAGGGCGAGTTCCCGGCGGGTTGGCGGTTCCTGCACATCGACGTCCCGACCGTCGCCGACGGTGACGAGATCGACCTCCCGGACCAGCTGCCCCAGGCCGAGTACGCCGGTCTGGTGACGTCGGGCGTCAACTATCGCAGCATCGACGCGGCCCTCGTGGGCGGTGCGGGACGAACCCCTGTCAGCGACCTCCTCGCAGGGTGGCGACCCAACCCGGCCGAGGTGATGGTGCCCGTCGAGCGTGGTGCCGGGCAGTTCCGCGCGCTGGGGCGTGTGCTCACCCTGGCCAACCTCAAGCTGGCCAAGCGCAGGTTGGACGACGCGCTGCGTGACATCAGTGGCCGCGAGGTGAGCGCCGAGCTGCAAGACCTCACCCGACGACTGGGTGGTGAACCCTCCCCGATCCTCGACACGCCGGTGGCGGTGGTGGTGTCCTCGATCGCCGGCGGTTCGGGCGCGGGTGCCGTGGTCGACGTCTGCGACCTGCTGCGCACCAGCACCGGGGTCTGGGGCTCGGAGTCGATCGGCATCCTCTACGCGCCCGACGTCTTCGACTACCTCCCGCCGCAGCGTCGACGGGGAGTGCGTCCCAACGCGCTCGCCACGCTGTCCGAGATCGTCGCTGGCTACTGGAACCGGTCCGGGCCGTCGGAGGAGACCGGCAACCTCTACGCCCGCCAGGGCGTCGCGCTCAGCGACACCGACCGGTTGGGGCCGCGCTACCCCTTCCTCGTCGGCGCCCGCAACGACTTCGTCACCTACAAGACCCAGAACGACATCTACCACGCGATGGGACGCTCACTGGCTTCGTGGGTGACCAGCACCGAGCTGCAGGACAAGCTCGGCGCCTACGTCTCCGGCAACTGGACCTCCACCGCGATCTCCGTGCCGGACAAGCTCGGCCTGAAGACCACTGACATGGAGACCCCCTTCACCGCCATGGGGTCGGCCCGTGTCGGACTCGGTCGCGACCGGTTCCGCGACTTCGCCGCGCAGCGGCTCGCGCGTGCCGCTGTCCAACGGCTCGTCGAGCGTCATGAGGACCTGCGCCCGCGTGGTGACGAGCGTGCCTCGCGACTGATCGCCCAGGAGGTCGCCGACAACGCGTTCGGGGCGTTCCTGGTCGGATCGGGCCTGGACGAGCGCGGGGAGGACCACGCCGTCCTGGAGGCGATTCGTCCGAACGATCGCACCGACAAGCTGCGCACGCTGCACAACTCTCTGTTCACAGCGGTGACCAAGGATGCCCCGGAGAAGGGCCTGGAGCTCCCGGAGTGGCGGGCCCTGATCTCGCGCGGGGTCAAGAACGTCATCGACCGGCAGCTGGACGAGTTCGAGGTGGAGAACCGCGCGCGGGCACGCACCTGGGTGAAACACATCCAGGGACACCTTCGGCAACGCGCGGCCGCGACCTTGGCGATGGAGGGCTTCGTCGTCACCGCGATGCTGTTGCGCAAGCTGGCCGAGGAGGTGCAGGCGGTCGAGATCGAGCTGGAGCAGGAGGCCGGGCGCATGATGCGTCACGGCGACAACGTCGAGCAGGCTGTCGAGGAGGCGCTGCGGCGCTCCGGTGGCGACGTGCTGCCCAAGAACCACCCGCAGGTCAGCGAGGCGGTCAAACGCGGGGTGGCCGCGATCCACTACCGCAGCGAGGCCCGGCTCCGGCACCTGGTGGTGGCCCTCCTGCCCGACCTGGCGCGCCACGTCATCGTCCCGTTGGCGGAGGAGATCGATCGCGCCGGTCAGGCCCTGGAGACCGAGCTGAGCCCCCGCCAGGGGTTGCCGTCCCCGGTCAGCGCGTGGCCCGACGACGACGAGGTGCCCAACCGGCTCCGCCCGGCGGCCAACGAGTTCCTGCTGGAGCCGATGGAGTCCTACGGCGCGACCCTGCAGGACCTGGTCTCACGCACCGTCACGGAGGAGGATCCCACCGGCGCGTTCCGGGCGGTTGTCCAGCGGATCATCGTGGGCGCCGAGTCGGTCGACGACCCGCGGCAGGTCGCTGTGGCCCAGCCCGCCGCTTGGGTCCCCCAACGCCATGAGCTGCACGCGGAGCTGTCGACCCCGCAACGCGCCTCCTACGACGTCGGCATCACCACGGACCTGATCCTCACCCGGGCGACCGAGTGGCTCACCCGCCCCGGGACACCGGCCGGCAGCTACGTGTCCGAAGGTCTCGACCGCTATCTCGACCCCGACCAGGTCGAGCCGCCCCTGCTCACCGAGCGGCTGCACCGGTTCGAGGCACTCTTCAACTCCGCCGTCGATGCCGCGCAGCCGCTGGTGGGCATCAACAAGGCGGTCCTGGTCGCGGTGCACGAGCGCAACGACATCGACACCGAGACGTTCTTCAGCGAGCTGCCGTTCTCGCCCAAGTCCGAGGCGGGCCGGACCGTGCAGCGGGTGCTTTCGAGCCGCGACAAGTGGAACCCCGACCTGATCAAGTCGTTCATCGAGAGCGACCGCTCCGCGATCGACGTCTTCGCCGTACTGACCGAGCCCTACGAGCCCGTGGTCTTCGACTCGCTGATGAAGCCCATCGCCAACGAGTGGGGTGACCGCAGCAAGTCCCCCGACGGCCGCGAGGAGTTCTGGCGCTGGCGCAGAGCACGCTCGTTGCCGGAGTTCGTCCCCATGGCCCCCGCCGTACGACGTGCCGCGGTCCGCGGCTGGTTCACCGCCGGGATGCTCGGCCAGCTGGAGCTCGACGGCATGGAGGTTCGGATCTTCGTGCCGAACCCAGCGGGTGGGGACGGGACCTGGTCATGCTTCCCCGACCCGCTGCTCGCGGACGGCATCAAGGCCAACCACGAGTACCTCCCGCTGGCCCTGGAGTCGCTGCCTCTGGCATTCGTGGAGGTGGCGGTCGACGCCAAGATCGCACCGATGGCGCCCTACCAGCGACTGCGAGCGATCGGCACCAGCGCGGGGGGCGGTCTGGAGACCTACGAGACCCTCAACCCCGAGCTGGCTGCCTGGATCCGTGACGGGGACATCCCCTCCGGCGGACCCATGCCGAACGCCTCGCACGCCGGCAACCCCAGCGACGAGTGGACGGCCCGCAAGGAGTCGCTGCACACCCGGGTGGTCGCGCTGGCCGAGCAGTACCGCGGCCTGTTCGACGCCGAGGAACGCCGCAACGAATCTCGGGCGTCGCGCGCGACCGAGATGCAGACTGACATCACCGCGGCTCTCGGGGACCTGGCGCACGCGGTGCGTGACTACGAGGTCGCCGGTGCTGCCGGCGACGACTGGAACTGATTGCGGACCTGATGAGACCTACGCCCCCCACCGCCAGCGACCTGACCGTCATGGTCTCGTCCGACGACGTGGACGGCCGAGCCGTTCGCGACCTGGCGTTCCAGTGGCGTGCGGACGGACTCCTCGGCGACTTCGCCTGGGTCACCCCGGCCGAGGTGGAGCGCGGCCCCTACGGTCCCCCGGTGATCCGGGCACGGCTCACCGAGCGCGGGGCTCCGGTCGAGCTGATGTCGCACATCGGCATGCGTCCTCGGTCACTGATCCGCATCGTGCTGCTCCATCTGCTGACCCACGAGATGTCGGACCCCGACACCTTGGTCTACACCTGCGACGAGATCGCGGAGCTGGTCAACCGGGCGCGCCCCCGCGCCCTCGACCCCCTGGGCCGTCACCACGGCTCGCAGCTGCTGCGCGTCAACCTGATGGTGCCGGAGAGCGACCTGCTCCCGCAGGACCCGAGGATCATCCTCCCTGCCTGGGAGGTCAACGCCGTGGTCTCACCCGAGGACCGGCCCGAGCTCGACCGCCAGAGCATCTTCGTGCGCCGCTCGGTCAACCTGCACAGCCACGCGCTCGCGGCGGCGGCCACGGTCGGGAGCCTGTGGTCCAGCGTCGACGCGGGGGTCTTCGACAGCCACGAGTCGGACTCCACCACCGGTGGCGGCGAGATCGTCGTGATGCGCTGCCAGGCGCGGGTGGTGGTCGGCGACGACGGGGTCGAGGACCTCACCCGAGCGGTGATCACTTCCCTGCAGGAGTCCCCCGTCGGCGCTTCCGCATGGGTCCCGTGGGGAGTCCCTTCGGACAACCCCGCCGCCCTCGTCCGTTCCTGCACCGAGCGGTTGATGACCCACCCCGAGTGGACACCGCTGGAGCGCGAGTGGGGCCCCCTGCTCAAGGAGCAGATCTCCTTCCACGTCGCCGTGCGGCAGTGGCTCGGCTTCCAGCTCAGGCTCTTCCCGGCGATGCTTCATTTCCTGTTCGGGTGGGGACGCGGCCTGGTCGAACGACAGGTGACCGCGCTCACCGTCGGCCGGGACGCGGGCGAGGAGGGCAAGCTGCGGCCGCTGCCGCCGGACAAGGTGAAGGAGGTCGCCGAGCTCCGGATGCAGAAGCTGGAGGACGAGCTTCGTCCCACCCGGTTGGAGGAGGAGGCCGCCGCCTGGGGCCAGGCCACGCCCGCGGCGTGGCGAGAGCTGCGCGACCTCGCCATCGGCCTGGTCGACGGAAGCCGGTTGTCCGAGCGGTTCGCACGACCGAGCCGCGGTGGCGCGGTGGAGGTCGTGCCCCCCGGGTACGTCGTGGGGGCTCCCGACGACTCCTACGAGCTGTGGTCCGGGGAACGCGTCGGCCTGGTCGACGTGCAGCGTGCAGGTGCTGCCGTGGCGGAGATCGAGCGCGCCAGGGAGGAGGAGGCCCGGGCCGACCGTGCCCGGGCGGCCGCGGCGGGCGGCTCCGTGGGCAGGAACTCCCTGCGTGCATCCGTCCCTCCCAGGAAGACCTCCGACGAGCAGGGCGGGCCCAGCGACGGGGAGGACGCCGCCGGACTCGACCCGGAGGCGAGCGAGGAGCCTGCTGCGGAGTCCGACAACCGCGAGAACTTCCTGCTCTGGCTGGAGCAGCGCAGATCCACCCTGCTCTGGCAGCTCACGGTGCGGGCGCTGGAGCTGAAGGATCGCGAGCGCGAGCGTGCCGAGCGCGCTCAGCAGGCCATCGCCGACGCCAAGCCACCGAGCACGGACAAGCTGGAGTCCGCCAAGACCTTCCTGGTGACGTGCTGGGGACTCACCGTCGCGGCGTTCACCCTCGTCGTCCTCCTCAACCTGATCAGCGCCATCAGTGACCCGTTGGACTTCCTGACCTCCTTGTCCGACGTCGCCTCGCTCGATCTGCTCCGTGTCGTGCTGGTCGTCCTCACGCTGCTGCTGGTGGCCGGCACCTTGTACTTCCAGGCGATGAAGTCCTACGACTGGGCGGTCACCAAGCGGATGCACGCCTTGACCCGGGCCAGCGACGACTACGTCACCTCCCGTCACCAGGAGCGTCGCTGGAAGCTCATGCACCACGGGTTGGTCGACTGGGCGCGCATCCTCAGCGAGACACTGCACCGTCCCTGGTCACCACCACGGTCCCCGGAGGTCGAGCAGGTTCCGGTCTACGGCGGACTGCCGGCGGCCGTGGGCGTTGCGGTGCCGGTCCTGGACCAGGACGCTCCCGATCCTCGATTCGTCGCCCGCGCGATCGAGCTGGTGTGCCAGAAGGGCTGGATCGTCACCGAGTTCGCGCGGTTGCTCGAGCGCAGTCCGGCCAACGGGGCCGGCGGTTCGCACGACGGCGGGACCCACGGCGACATCCCCGCCGACCTCGACCTGGGCCTCGGTCGCACAGGGCCGAGACGTGAGCTCGCCGAGGTGGCGGCCCGTGACGACACGAAACAGGTGGCGACCCGGGCACTGCTGGACGCGGTCTCACGGCTCGCACACAGCGGGGACATCCGGGTCCCGGCGCGATCAGTGATGCGGGTGGGCTACTACTCCCAGGGCGAGACGTCGCTCGATCGCGACTTCCTGACCCCCCGGGACCAGGTGGCCCCCATGGTGACCGAGCTGTTCTCGCCCAGCGCTCAGCTCGCGCAGTTCCAGGTGCCGGAGCGCAGTGTCCTCTTCCTGCCGGAGGGGATCGAGGTGCCCGCCTCGATGGGCTCGAGACAGCAGGTCAGCCACGTCCCGAGCGCCGGCACGACAACGATCCGGGTGGACCTCTCGACACTGGTCACCCACGACAACATCTGTCTCTTCCAGCAGATCCAGCGACCGGAGTATCGCCCGACCAGCTCTCCGGACGACTACAACTGAGCGCTGAGAACTCAGTCGAGTGGCCTAGTCCGGTGGCCCGGGGTCGAGCGCCAGCCGCTCCCGCAGCTCGGTGGCACCCCGCACTCCGCTCAGCAGAGCGGGATGGATCGCCTCGCCCCTGCGCGTCACGGAGAACCGGCCGTTGGCCTCGAGCACCACGAGCGCGGCCTCGTGGGGGTGTCTCACCCCAGCGGCCCGGAGGGCAGCCCACACCGCGGTCTCGTCGACCCGGTAGTGGCGCAACACCGTGCGCTCGACCTTGCCGTGCACCATGACCGCGACCGCGCGGTGATGCCCCTGCTCACTTCGCCGCAGGGTGTGCCCCACCCGACCGGTGACCGCTTCGATCCCGATGAGCGTGGCCAGCGCGAGCACACCTCCGGTCAGTGTGGGCACCTTGCCGAGAATCGACCGGCCGACGATGGCGCCCAGCACCGTGACCACCGCCAGGTCCAGGCTCGAGGGCGAGGCGAACAGTCGCTGCCCCCACCGGTTCAGGATGGCGGCGAAGCAGAGGTAGAGGACAACGGTGGAGATCACGATCGCGAGCGCACCGAAGAGTGTGATGCCGAGGTAGAACTGGAGTCGATCCACCCGGCAATCCTCCCGGATCATCGCGGTTCCGGCGACCTCCGCCGCGGCTCGTCGTCGCGCGATCCAGAGGCAACCGGTCCAGCCGGTTCCCCGCATCGCGACTCTCACCCACCCACTACCCCCTAGAGGCGAAGTGGTCGGTGCCGATATCGTGCTGCGTCGGGCAGTTCGCAGCGCAATCCCGGGGGAGAGGAGGCTGCGGTGGGAATCGGCGTCCCAGACATCGGTGAGGCTCACGAGATCGGCTCCGGCGCGTTCGGTGTCGTCTACCGAGCGCGGCAGGAGTCGTTCGACCGCGTCGTCGCGGTCAAGGTGCTCGCCAACGTCGAGACCGACGACACGGCTCTGGAGCGGTTCGCCCGCGAGGTGCGCGCCGTGGGTCGGTTGTCAGGCCACCCGAACATCGTCGCGGTCCACGCCCACGGCACGACCGAGTCCGGCAAGCCCTACCTGCTGATGGAGTTCTGCGAGCGCGGCTCGCACGGCGACGCCGTGCGCAAGGGCCGCCGCTACTCCTGGGACGAGGCCACGACGGTGGGGCTGTCGATCGCCGGCGCCCTGGCCACCTCGCACCAGGCCGGGATCCTGCACCGCGACATCAAGCCCGACAACCTGCTGATCGACTCCTACGGCGTGAGCAAGCTGGCCGACTTCGGCATCGCGCGCGCCAGCACCCAGGCCTCGGTCACCAAGACCGGGATGCTCACCGGATCCCCCGCCCACATCGCACCCGAGCTGATCGCCGGGGAACGACCAACGGTGGCCAGCGATCTCTACTCCCTGGCCTCGACCATCCACACCCTGATCACCGGTGAGGCGCCGTTCGTGCGGGACAGTGACGTCTCGATCCTGCCGCTGCTGCAACGCATCGCCTCCGAACCGCCACCCCACCTGCGTCAGTACGGCGTCCCGGCTCCGGTGGCTGACCTCCTGCACCAAGCCATGGCGAAGCGGCCCGAGGACCGGCCCCGGGACTGTGCAACCTTCGCCCGGGACCTCCAAGCCGTCCGGCGCGAGACCGGAGTCGATCCGGGCACCTACCGGGTGCTGGCTGCGCCGGGCGCGACGTCCGGCCAGGAGGAAGCAGACGAGACCGTCGTGCCCGGTGGCGGGACGCCTCCTCCCGGGACACCGGCATCGCCGGCAGCGGCTGAGGGCGATGCCCCCCGCTCCTCCGGTGGCGCACCCGACGCGACCTACATCCCGAGTGGCGCCGCGCCATCAGGCGGTCCGAGGGGTCCCGAGGCTCCCAGGACCACCGCGCCAGCCGCGCCGGGACCGAGGCGTCGCTCCGGTGGCCGCACCTTCGTGCTGGCGGCGGCCGCGATCCTGGGGATCGCTCTCCTCGGGGGCGCAAGCACCTACCTGTACCTGGCCAACGACGGCTCGGGGGCGACCCGTGAGAGATCCTTCGAGGGCCCCACCCGGTCGAGCAGCCCGACCGATGCTTCGCAGACCGACGACTCCGGGGAGACCGACGGTCCCTTGCTCGCCGCCCCCCAGGCGGCGCGACGGCTGCGCCTCAGCGGCCAGCAGCTCAGCACCATCGACGGCAGCGCCTGGGCGAAGGAACGCACCCCGGGCGGTGTGAATGCCAACACCGGCTTCTGCAACAAGCAGCTCAACTCCGGCCCCTCGGAGTTCGCGCAGCAGCGCTACTTCGCGGACCCGAACGGACCCAACACCTTCCCCTTCATCGTCACCGCCGGCGCCGTCTTCCCCGATGCCGAGGCTGCGGAGGCCTACATGCGGCAGCGCAACCGGTCGGCGTCCTGCAGCGTCTGGAACGTCGGGACCGACTCGTACTCGGTGCTCGAACCTCCGGCGAGCGCGAAGCTGGTCGGCTGCGAGTGCCAGGACTACGCGGTCCACGAGATCACGATCGTGGCCAACACGTCCGACACGGTGGTGCAGTACGCCGTGCTGGCGCAGCAGGACCGCTACATCTCGGCGGTCTTCTACACCATCGTCCCGGGCTTTGTTGACCAAAGCGTGATCAGCAACTTCGTCGGCAATCTTGCCGACCTCGCCGTGGCGCGGGTCAACGAGGTGACCTTGGAAGCGACAGGAGCGGCATGAGCGAGACCGGCAACGCCCCCTCGACACCCCGGGGCGATCTGACCCCCGAGCTTCGCGAGACCTCGCAGTGGAGCGAGGACATGCTCTCTGCTGCAGGCATCCCCATCTCCGACTCTCCGATGGTCTCCGTCGGTGGGGGCTTCGGCTCCTTCGTCCTGGCCGATCACCTGCGTGTCGCCGGGATGCCGACGCAGAACCTGCGCGTGGTGACCCCGTTGCAGAACCCCTACGACCAGTACCGCTACCTGGCCGCCTGCTCCCAGATCCCCGACGACAGTCGCCTGCGCTCGGACTCCGCATCATGCCCTGACAACCTCTGGGGCTTTCCGAGCTACGCGCTGCGGGAGGCCTGGGAACGGAAGTCTCCTCGTCACGTCCTCGGTGTCTCGACCGAGCCCATCGTCGCCGACTACTTCACCCCCGAGGCCTTGCAGGTCTACCGCACCACGGCCAAGGAGGCACGCAGGATCGGGTGGGACCAGATGGTCGAGTCCGGCCGCGCCCGCATGGTGCGCAAGCGCAAGGGGGGAGGCTACTTCGTCCTGGTGACGCCACCGCGCGGCAGCCAGCCGACGGCACGTACGGCGATCCGCACCCGGTGGGTGCACCTCGCCGTGGGCTACCCGGGTGTGAAGTTCCTTCCGGACCTGCAGGAGTACCGCCAGCGCACGCAGGACTTCCACCGCGTCGTCAACGCCTACGAGCCACACGACCACGTCTACGACGCACTGGTGCGTGGCGGTGGGACGGTGCTTCTGCGCGGCTCGGGAATCGTGGGCTCGCGGATCCTCCAGCGTCTGCTGGACGACGTGGAGCACAAGGGGGCGCGCACCCAGATCATCCATCTGTTCCGGACCTACCGCACCAAGTCCCAGGGTCCATGGACCTTCCGTCGCGAGTCTGCGAACGGCTTCAACTACCAGGCGTTCAACTACCCCAAGGCGGCGTGGGGCGGAACGCTGCGCGAGAAGCTCATGTCGCTCGACGGTCCGCAACGGGTGGACCTGATCCAGGGCATCGGCGGCACCAACACCCCGCATCGCAGGGCCTGGGACCAGCAGCTGGAGCGGGCCCGCCGCTCCGGTGCCTACCGGGCAGCCGTCGGGGTGGTGCAGTCGGTGGAGGACCGGGGCCACGAGGGCATCCTGACCACGATCAAGGACAACGACGGCCAGCAGCGTCAGCTGCCGGCGACCTACATCATCGACGCCACCGGCCTCGAGTCCGACATCACCTCCTCCCAGCTCCTCTCCGACGTCCTGGACCACGCCGGAGCGACGAGGAACCCGATGAACCGGCTCGACATCTCCGGGGCCTTCGAGCTGACGGGCACCCGGTCGGGCAACGGCCGCGTCTACGCCTCGGGCACGAGCACCCTGGGCGGGCCGTACGCTCCGGTCGACTCGTTCCTGGGCCTGCAGTACGCCGCGCTGCAGATCCTCGACGACCTCAGTGCCCAGAAGTTCGTCCGCAGGCTCGGCGCCGCGCGCTCCATCTCGCAGTGGTGGCGCTGGGCGCGAGGAGCGGCCCCGTGACCCCCACACTCAACGGAAGAATCCAGACGCGACTCTTCCTGATCGCCTTCGTGGCCCTCCCGTGGACCATCGTCGTGGTGCCCTTCCTGACGCCCCTCGCCGGCGCGGGGGCCACCGTCGCCGATGTCTACGAGGTCGCCTTCGTGGCGCTCCTCCTGGTCGCAGCCCTGGGGATCGGGTGGGAGATCCTCTACCACCTGCTCATGCAGCTGCGGTGGGAGAAGGACTGGCCGGCGCTCTTCGGACTGCTGACCGGTGTCAACGAGTTCCTGCTTCTCGCCGTGGTCGTCGTAGCCCTGGGCTACTCGGTCTCCCTCGCCGTCCTGCTCCACTTCGCCACCGTGTGGCTGTGGGTCTGGTTCGTGGCCAACGGGCCGCTGCGCGCGGTCTTCCCCAGGTGGCGCTTCCAAGGCGGACGGATCATCTGATGGCTGACAGCAACGACCCGGAGACGGACCTCTCCTTTCTCGACGCGGCACGCACCTCGCGTGATCGCGACGACCTGAGGCGCCGTCGAATTGTCACCGGCTTCTCCGTCGTGATCACGTTGGTGTGGTTCTTCGCTGTCCTGTTCACCGACAACTTCGGCCGGGTGTGGGACAACATCGTGGCCGCCCCCACCATGCTCTTCGGATCCTTCGTCGCCGGGGCCACGCCCCAGGGCGGCGGCGCTGTCGCGTTCCCGGTCTTCACCAAGGGCCTCGGAGTCCCGTCCGAGGTTGCACGGACCTTCAGCCTCTGCATCCAGTCGGTCGGCATGCTCGCCGCCTCCTTCGCGATCCTCGTCCGGCGCCGTCCGATCTCGCAGCCGGCGGTGCTCTGGTCGCTGCCGTTCGGCCTGGCCGGGTTCGCCCTGGGTCTGTGGCTCTTCACCGATCGCACCACCCCCTTCTGGGCCTCGGTGCTCCCGGGGGCCTACGTCAAGGTGTTCTTCACGCTGCTGGTGGTGTCCATGGCCGTCGTGGTCTTCCTCGGCAGCCGGGTGCCGGTGCGTGAGATCCGCACCAGCCTCGACCCACTCGGCAGGCGTCAGATCGGCTTCCTCTGCCTGGGTGCCGTCGCCGGTGGCCTCGCCTCGTCGCAGGTGGGTTCCGGCGCGGACGTCTTCATGTATCTCGTCGTCGTCGTGATGCTCGGCCTCGAGCCCCGGATCGCGGTGCCCAGCTCGGTGCTGGTGATGGCAGCGATCTCGCTCGCCGGCTTCTTCTACCTCGGGTTGTTCCAAGGCCACCTGGATGTCGACGTAGCGAACGGACTGGTCACGAGCGTGGGTGGGACCGAGCTCAGCCCCGCAGCCGACTATCCCGCTCGCCAGTACGACCTGCTCGGGTTGTGGTTGGCCGCTGTTCCGGTCGTGTGCTGGGGGGCGCCCCTGGGTTCGGCGTTCGCAGCACGTATCACCAATCGTCAGCTCGCAGGCTTCGTCGCAGTCCTCGCCGGGTTGGAGGCACTGACCACCGTGATCTTCCTCGAGGAGCTCCGGACCGACCCCTTCCTCGTGGCGTTCGCCCTGGTGGGCGGCGCCGTGCTGATCGGGGTGCTCATCGCGTGCGTGCGGTTCCGCCACCGGATCGCGCAGGTGCACCTCGACACGGCACGCACCATCACCCGCGACCGGGTCGACGTCGGCCCGGAGTACCTGCGCGGGCGCCCCTCGCAGGACGACCACGAGACCGACGCGGAAGTAGGTGAGGACCGGTGAAAGGTATCGCCGACTACCAGTTCCTGGAGCTGCTGGGTGAAGGCAACCACGGTGCCTTCTACCTGGCCCGGACGCCCTCCCGGCTGGGCGTCGAGGAGACGTTCTGCGCCGTCAAGGTACTGGCTCAGCGCGCCAGCGCCGATGCCTTCCGACGCATGGCCAACGAGCTCCAGCTCTTCGCGGCAGTGCGGTCCCCCCATCTGGTGTCGCTGTTCGACGCCGGCCACGAGGACGGTCGTCTCTTCTACGCCACCGCCTACCACGAGCGGGGCTCGCTGGCCTCCTCGCGCAACCGGAACCGGTCCGACGACCTGTTGCTGGGCTCGGTCGCCCAGGCCGCCCGCGGTGCCCATGCCCTGCACGAGGTCGGAGTGGCCCATCGCGACATCAAACCCAGCAACATCCTGTTGACCGCCGACGGAGCGGTTCTCACCGACCTCGGACTGGCCCAGCTCCTCTCCCGCGGGGCCACGCTGACCGGCGTCGGACCGATCGGGACGCTGGCCTTCATGGAGCCCGACGTGGCGCGCGGCGCCGAGGCGTCCCGTGCCTCCGACGTGTGGTCCCTGGGAGCGACCCTGCTCGCCGTGCTCACCGGCGAGGGCCCCTTCCCTGCGATCCCCGACCGTGACCTGCTCTCCGCGCTCAACCACGTGCTCCAGGAACCCCCACGGGTGCCCGACTCGTTGCCCGGCGACCTCGAGGCATTGATCAAGCGCAGTCTCGCGCCCGACCGAGCCGAACGGCACGCTACGGCCGAGGAGTTTGCCGATCAGCTGGAGGGAGTGCTGGCACATGGCTGAGGCAACCGTGCGTATCGTCCCGGGCACCGGACGCATGGTGGTGCGCTCAGGCCCCGTGGTCGCAGTCCTGGAGGGTGGCACCGGTCCGGAGCTCACGGCCACGTGCGAAGCGCTCCTGCCTGCGGCGAACGCCGCCGAGGTCGGCGCTGCCGTCGCTGCGGTGCTCGACGACTCCGATACCGAGGTGCGCGGCGCAGCGCTGGTGCTCGGCGGACCGGCGTGGGAGGTCGTGATGCGCGGCGACTTCGACGTGCAGGTCGAGACGCCCGTCGGCTCCATGCAGCTCAACGCCCGCTCGGCGGACGGCGCGGTGCGCCAGCCGCTCTTCGGCACCGTGACCGAGGTGCGGCTGGGCGGGGAGTCTGACCAGGCTGTGACCGAGTCGAACCTCCTCGCCGGGTCGGTTCCGGGGGCCGGCGCCGTGGTCGTCCCGGGACGGACTGCGGCCGGTGTCGCTGGGGCTATGCCTGTGGTCGCGTCCCAGGTGGTGCCGGCCGATCAGGAGGCCGCTGTCGACGACCTCCCCGTGGAGACCCACCCGACGCCGCAGACCGAGCCGGAGACCCCCGCGCCCCTCTCCCCCGAGCCGCCCCTCTCCCCCGAGCCGCCACGCGCACCTGCTCCTGCCCGCGCGGCGCGCTCGGAGTCCGACACCGACACGGACCCGGGGCCCGAGACCGTCGCGATGCCCGCAGTGGACGCCGGAACCCCGCAGCCTCCCAGGTCACCTGCGCCGGCTCCCGAGCCCGCCGCTGCGGTCGAGTTCGAGTCGCTGAAGCTGGTCGGTGGCCCTGCGGTCCTCGACCTGTCGCTCTCCCGCAGGCCGTTGCCGCTGGCCTCCGAGGCCTCGCTCGCGCGGGACGATCCTGCGACCGGGAAGGACGATCCGCACGCGGTGGTCCTGCAGGGCCTCAACTGCGCCCGGGGCCACTTCAACCATCCCCATGCCGCGAACTGTGCCTGGTGCGGCCTGGGGATGGCGCAGGTCTCGCATGTCCTCGTCCGGGGCAAGCGACCCCCCCTGGGCGTCCTCGTCATCGACGAGCAGGCGACGTTCACCCTCGACGCCGACTACGTCGTGGGCCGACAGCCCTCGAACGACCCGTCCGTGGACGGCGTGCACGTCCGGGAGCTGGTGCTGGCCGACTCGGACCGCCAGGTGAGCCGGGTCCATGCCACGGTGAGGCTGCAGGGGTGGGACGTCGTGGTGGAGGACCAGGCTTCCGGCAACGGCACCTTCATCGTCGATCCGCAGGCACCGGTCCCCCCGGAGAAGCTCCAGCCCCGGACTCCTCGAGTGCTCGGGCCCGGGGAGCACATCCACATCGGACGGCATCGGCTCACCTTCCACTCCCACCACCTCAGGCAGGTCGCGGACGTGTGAGGGCCACCCACTGGTGATCTCGGCGTAACTCCCCGGGCGCGGCCGCGTTGCTGTGGGAGAGGAGGCTCCATGCGAACCCCAGTCCGGTGGATCAGCAACGTCACACTGCTGCTCATGGTGGTCGGCCTCGCCCTGGCCGGTCCGAGCGCACCCGCCCCCCACCAGGCTCGGGGTGACGCCGTCGCGGCTGTTTCCGCCACGGCGCCGCCGCAGCTGCATCGCAAGGGCCGCTGGCTGGTCGACCAGCACGGCCGCGTGGTCACGGTGCACGGGCTGAACCTGGTGTGGAAGCACGCCCCCTACGTCCCACCGGCAACCACCGAGGGCTTCCGAGCCGGCGATGCCCGCTGGATGAGGCGCTACGGCTTCAACGGCGCCCGCGTCGGCACGCTGTGGGCAGGTGTGACTCCCGAGCGGGCTGGGGCCGCCGACCCGACGTACCTGCGCCGCTGGCAGCGGATCATCGACCTGCTGGAGAAGCAGCGGATCTGGATGCAGTTCGACTTCCACCAGGACATGTGGCACGAGCAGTACGGCGGGGAGGGTGTGCCGCAGTGGGCCGCCGAGCGCCCCGAACCCTTCGCCGCCGCACCGCCGGTGACCGCGCCCTTCCCGATGGGCTACTGGACACCCGAGGTCTCCACCGTCTTCGACCGCTTCTGGGCCGACGCCGACGGCTTCCTCACCGGATGGGTCCAGGCGTGGGAGATCGTGGCTCGGCGCTGGAAGGACCAGCCCTACTCGATGGGCTACGACCTGATCAACGAGCCGTGGGCCGGCAACGAGTGGGAGACCTGCCTGACCACCGGGTGCCCGGAGACCTACCGCACCGAGCTGCAGCCCGCCTTCGAGAGGGCCTTGGCGGCGATCCGCCGGATCGACTCCGACGGCGTCGTGTGGTGGGAGCCACAACAGTTCGCCGGCGGCCAGCAGCTGGAGACCTTCTTCGAGGAGGTTCCCGGTGAGGACAACCTCGGCCTGTCCTGGCACAACTACTGCCCGGAGGTCTTCTTCGAGTCACAGGGCGTGCCGGGCAGCGACGTGGAGAAGTGCACGGAGTTCAGCAACGAGCGCAACGAGCATGCGCTGGACCAGGGCCGGCGGATGCGCGCCACGACCCTGATGTCGGAGTTCGGCGCCACCGACAACGTCCGTGCCCTGGAGATCGACACCGACGCCGCGGACGAGCACCTGATGAGCTGGGTGCACTGGGCCTACAAGGGCTGGCGTGACCCCACGACCGCCGACGGCGCCCAGGGGCTCTTCCGTGACGACCGCGACCGGAGCACGGTCAAGCCCGAGAAGCTGCGTGCCCTGGTGCGCACCTACGCCCAGGCGACGGCGGGCACGCCGCTGTCGTCGTCGTTCGACCGCTCGACCGGGCGTTTCCGCTACCGGTACGCCCCCGACCGGCGAATCAGCGCACCAACCGAGGTCTTCGTCAGCCCGTTGCACTACCGGGGTGGTTACCGGGTCTCGGTGCGCAACGGGCGCGTCGTCGGCCGCGACGGGCGGCTGGTGAAGATCCGCGCCCGTGGTTCCCGCATGGTCACCGTCGTGGTGCGGCGCCGCTGAGCCGCCGGCAGGCGTCCGGATGCATGCCTGCGACCACGGTGGGTAGGCGAATTGCAAGGACACTTCCCTCCTCCGAAGGAGCGAGCAATGGCAGTGACTGCCTACCGGGACTACCCGATGGCCGACCGCGACCACGACTGGGACGGCGCCGACGCCGAGAAGCGCGTACGCGCTTGGGCAGACGCCGAGGACGAGCCCAACGAGAAGTACCGCGACGCCCATGTCTGGTACGACGCGGAGAAGAAGGAGAACTTCACCGCGTACAAGCTGCTCATCTGCGACGTCGTCGACGGCGACCTCCACGTGGTCCCCCGCGGGCTGATGGCCGCCGGCAACGTGATGCAGGGCGGCCGCGGGGGCGTCGACCTGCCCGAGGACGACATCGACCGCGTCAAGAGCCACCTGGCGAAGTACTACGCGAAGCTGGGCGAGGCGCCGCCCTGGGAGGGCTGAGCGCTCGGCACCGAGCGCCGCGCCTGGCGCGCTCGCCGTCACCCCCGCTCGGGCTCACCCGGATGCGACCTCGTCATCCTTGCTTGCGCTCGGTGCGCTGGGTGTCGGGCCGGCTGTCGGCCTTCACGGCACCGCGCTCCCCCATCGTCTGCGGCTCCCCGACAGTGGAGTCACGGATGGTCTGCTGCTCGGCCTCGGCGTTGATCTCCGCGCCGAGCAGGACGATCAGCGAGGTGATCCACAGCCAGAGCATGAGGACGGCCACGCCGGCCAAGGCGCCGTAGGTGCGGCCGTAGCGACTGAAGTTGTCCACGTAGACCGAGAACCCCCACGAGGCCAGCAGCCACACACCGGTCGCCACGACCGAGCCCACGGAGACCCACTCGAAGCGCGGGGACGCCCGGTTGGGCGCCACCCTGTAGAGCACTGCCAGGGCCAGCATCACCGTGAGCACCAGCCCGACCCAGCGGCCCACGGACAGCACCGTGCGCGTGTCGGCTTGCGGTGCAAGCGTGTCCAGGAGCAGCGGCGCCACCGCGATCAGCCCCACGGCGAGCACGACGAACCCGATCGCGCCGACCGTGAGCAGCAGCGCCAGGGCCTTGCGGTGCACGATGCCGCGGCCCTCCTCCTCGTCGTAGGCGATGTTGATGGCCGCGATCATGTGGGTGATCGCCGCCGAAGCGGACCAGAAGGCGGCGAGCAGGGAGACGACCAGGCCCACACCCAGGGTGTCCGGGGGTTCGGAGGTGAGGGCACGCATCTGTTCGGCGAGCAGCGAGGCGGCGTCCTCGGGAAGTGCGGGGGAGAGCGCATTGGCCTGCCGGGTCACCGTCTCTGCGTCGGCCACCAGCCCGTAGAGGTTGACCGCTGCGATGAGGGCGGGGAACAACGAGAGGAACGCCCAGAAGGCCACGGCCGAGGCCAGCAGCGGCACCCGGTCCCGCTTGTTCTCGTGCCACACCCGCATCGCGACCTGGCGCCAGCCGTGCCGCGGGATGCCCATGGGCCGGTGTGCCTTGCACCAGGGAAGCGCTCGGCGATCCGAGCACGTGACCTCATGAGGTCTTGGTACCCGTGATCTCGCTCATGGACAACACCCACTCGACCGGCTTTGCCGTCCACGAGCACTGCCACGACCGCGGGGTGTCGACCACGATCACCGCCGCGGCGATGACGTCGGCCGCGTCAAGCTCGTGGGCAGCCTCGATCCGAGACCTGCGGACGTACTCTGCAGTGACACGATGGCCGCGTGAAGGCGGCCAACCTCGCGGTGCGGTTCCTGCTTGAGCTCTGTGCGCTGGCGTCGCTGGCGTGGTGGGGGGCGGAGACGAGCGAGCACGCGCTCAGCAGCATCGCATTGGCCCTCGGCGTGCCACTGGTCGCAGCCCTGGCCTGGGGACTGGTCGTGTCGCCGAAGCGGCGGGTGGACATCCCGGTCGTCCGGTGGGTGGTCGAGATCGCCGTCTTCGGTGGCGCGGCCGCCGCCCTGGTGGCGGTGGGTGCTGGCGGCCTCGCTCTCGCCCTCGTCGCGGTCTACGCGGTCAACCGCATCCTTGTTTCCGTCTGGCGGCAGTGACCTGGCCAGCCGGCGGCTCACGGCGAGGTGGTCGCGGGGAGGCGGAGCGCTCATGGGTCGTAGTCCCCCCGGCAGCACAGGCTCCCCGCGGTGTCGCGTCCACTGACCTGGTGGCCCGGGGGTGCCGGGGCGGCTCAGCGCCGGCACCCGTCGTCGGTGCGGGTGGGCTCGCCGCTGAGGTGCCTGGCGGTGTTGACCAGGCCGACCAGGCTGTAGGCCTGCGGGGTGTTGCCGAGCTGCCGGCCCCCGGTGACGTCGTACTCCTCGGCCAGGATGCCGAGGTCGTTGCGCAGCGACAGCAGCCGTTCGAACAGCTCTTCGGCCTCGCGGCTCCGGCCTGCGCCCTGCAGCGCGTCGGCCAGCCAGAAGCTGCACGCGAGGAACGTCCCCTCGTCACCGGGCAACCCGTCCTCGCCGGCTCCGAGGTCGTAGCGACGCACCAGGCCCTCCGAGGTGAGCTCGCGCTGCACCGCATCGATCGTGCCGACCACACGGGGGTCCTCACCGTGGAGGAACCCGACTCGCGGGATCAGCAGGAGCGCAGCATCGAGGCCCTTCGAGCCGTAGGACTGGGTGAAGGTGTTGCGCTCCGCGTCGAAGCCGCGCGTGCACACCTCGCGATGCACCTGGTCGCGCAGCGAGCGCCAGCGATCGGCCGGGCCGTCGAGACCGTGGGCCTCGACCGTGTGCGCGGCGCGGTCGAACCCCGCCCACGCCATCACCTTCGAGTGCACGAAGTGACGCGGTCCCCCTCGGACTTCCCACAGCCCCTGATCCGGCTCCTGCCAGTGACCCTCCAGCCAGTCCAGCAGAGCCCGCTGGACGTCCCACGCGGCGTCCGCTGTCTCCATGCCGGTCTGCCGGGCCAGGTGCAGACCATCGAGCACCTCACCCCACACGTCGAGCTGGTGCTGGTCCGCCGCAGCGTTGCCCACTCGCACCGGGCGGGAGTCCAGGTAGCCGTCGAGCCAGTCCAGCTCCGTCTCCGGGATACGTTGCGTGCCGTCGATGCCGTACATGATCTGGAGTCGCGAGGGGTCACCGGCCACCGCTCGCACCAGCCACTCGCGCCAGGCCCGCGCCTCGGCCACGAATCCCGAGCCGAGCAGCGCCTGCAGGGTGAAGGTGGCGTCGCGGAGCCAGGTGTAGCGGTAGTCCCAGTTGCGGACACCCCCGGGGTCCTCCGGCAGCGAGGTCGTGGCGGCGGCGAGGATGCCGCCCGTGGGGCCGTAGGTCAGCCCCTTGAGCAGGACCAGTGACCGTCGGACCTCCGGCGCCCACCGCCCGTCATAGGTGCACGAGCCCATCCAGTCCTCCCAGAAGGACAGGGTCTCGCGCAGCGACTCCTCCGGGTGGGGGCGCCTCGGGCGCTCCAGGTGCGAGGCGCGGTGGGTCATCACGAACTCGGCCTGCTCGCCCTGGCTCAACCGGAACGACGCGCTCAGCGTCGCGTCCTCGTGGTCCCACGGGACGCTGCTGTCGACCCACACCGCGTGGGGGCCTGAGATCGCCGTGGCCGCCCCCCGCTTGTCACCGGAGGTGCGCACCCAGGGACGGACTCTCCCGTAGTCGAAGCGCAGCCGTAGCCGGCTCACCATATCGACGGTGCCGGAGACGCACCGGACGATGCGCACCACGTCGGTGGCCTCGCCGCGCGGGGTCATGAAGTCGGTGACGTCCACCTCGCCGGAGCGGGTGGTCCAGCGGGTGCGCAGCACGAGTGAGTCACCGACGTAGTCCCGGGTGCTGGTGGCCTCGGAGTCGCCGGGGGCCAGCGTCCAGTGACCCGCGCTCTCGTCGTGAAGCAGTGCGGCGAAGCACGCCCCGGAGTCGAAGCGCGGCAGGCACAACCAGTCGATCGATCCGTCACGCGCCACCAGCGCCATGGTCTGCAGGTCGCCGATGACGCCGTAGTCCTCCAGCGGCTTCCTGGCCCGAGGGGCCCCCACCGCGTCACTCATCGCCATCTCCACCGGTGTCTCCGCCGTCGGCGCCGTTGAAGACGATGACGCTCTTCACCTCGTCAGCACCCGCTGCCAGTGCCTCCTCGTGGTCGTCGAGGCTCACCGTGCGGGTGATCAGTCGTCGCAGCCAGGCCTGGTCGGCCTCCCGGAGGCTGCTCGCGGCCTGCTGGAAGTGGGAGCGGTTCGCGTTGACCGACCCCACGACGGCGTCGTTGTGCAGCACGATCTCCTGGTTGAGCGACCCCGCGGCCACGGTCTGCTCGCGAGTGCTCTGCGAGACCCCGGTGAGGCAGACGATGCCGTAGGGGCCGGTGGCGGTGAGGGCGTCGAGGACCAGGCTTCCGACACCGGTCCCCTCGATCACGACGTCCGGCTTCACCCTCGCAGCCACGTCGGCCACCGACGACGCGTGGTAGGTCGCGCCGAGGTCGGTGACGAGGTCCGGTTTGGGCCCGTCGTCGACCTGGTCGAGGACGTGGACCTCCAGGCCGCGCTGCACGCCCATCATCGCCGCCAGCAGGCCGATCGGTCCGGCACCGGTCACCAGCACCGTGCGCGGCCGGAACCACGCTCGGTTCCCGACCAGCTCCACCTGCTGCCACGCCTTGGCCACCACGCTGGCGGGCTCGGTCAGGACCCCGCACAGGCCCAGGCTCGCCTCGATCGCCACGGCGTAGTCGACCTCGACCGTCCACTGCTCCGCGCCGTACCCGTCGAGCTGCTTGATGCCGCGCTCGGTGTACCGCCCGTTGCGGCACATGTCGAACTCCCCCACCGCGCAGGCGCCGCACGGGACCGGGTCCGGGCGCCGCACGACACCGGCGACCATGTCGCCGCGGGCGAAGCCGCTGTCCTCCGGCGCCTCGAGCACCCGTCCCAGCGACTCGTGGCCCAGCACGATCCGCTCGACGCCGTCGGGGCTCCAGCCGTAGCTCCCGCCGGCCATCTCCCGGTCCGTCCCGCAGATGCCCAGGGCGACCGCTTCGACCAGCAGCTCGTGCGCGGCGCGGCGCGGCTCGGGCCGCTCCTCCACCGCAGTGGACCCGGATGCGCCCGGCGCCAGGGTCAGCGCTCGCACGTGTGGCTCACCTCCCGCTCAGGTATCTCAACGTCGGCCGGTCCTGACGACCGTAGCGTCTCGGCTCGGCCACGGCCGGTCGTGCCTGCGCTTTCAGTATCGTCGGAGCGTGGTGGAGCACTGGAGCCTGGACGAACGCGACGGTGAGCTGGTCGTGCTCACCGGTCGCGAGGGACGCGCTGCCCGGATGGGGCACCGGCTGAGCATCGAGATGACCCGCTGGCGGGCCGAGGTGACCGAGGGCGACGACGGTCCGGTCGCCGCATCGCTGGTGATCGAGGTCGCCGGGCTGCAGGTGCGGTCCGGTGAGGGTGGTGTCCTCCCGATGTCCAGTGGTGAGCGCGAGGTGGCCCGACGGCAGGCTCTGCGTACTCTCGGTGCCAAGCACCACCCCCTGATCGAGTTCGTCGCCGACCAGGTGGAGACGACGTCGCAGGGCTACGACCTCGTCGGCGAGCTGAGCATCCACGGTGTCTCGCGGCCGCGCCGGATCCAGGTGCAGACCTCCGAGGAGGGTGGCGTCACCACCCTGCGCAGCGAGGAGACCGTGCGGCACAGCGACCACGACGTCAAGCCCGTGACGTTCATGCTGGGGGCGCTGCGGGTCAGCGACGCGGTGAGCGTGAGCCTCACGGCGTCACGTCGCTGAAGCGCGCTCGCCCTCAGGCCGAGGCCGCCAGCCGCAGCCGGCGCCGCTGCTCCCCCAGACCTCTGGTGATCTCACCTGCCAGGAAGCCACCGACCGCGCGCGCCGGGTGCAGGCCGCGGTGGACCTCGCGGCCGTCGCCGATCCGCCCGAGCTGCGTCTCGTACCACTCCGACTCGCCCGCGACGCCCGCGACGGTGGGCAGCCGATAGGCAGGTAGATGCCTACCGGGCTCCCCTGCCAGCAGCCGAGCGGGGAGCTCGGGGTCCAACGCCACCGGGCGGCCGAGCCCGATCACGTCCACGGCGCCGGAGGACAACAGCGACTCCATGGCGGCTCCGGTGCGGATGCCACCGGTCAGCATGATCGGCACCTCGGGCGCGGCGACGCGTGCTCTGGAGGCGAACGCCGCGAAGTAGGCCTCCTTCGCGCCACCCGGTGCCGACGGCGCGTCGGAGTCATCGGACTCGCCGGACTCTCCGGAGTCGACACCGATGCCGAACAGGGCGGGGTTCTCGTAGCTGCCGCCGGAGACCTCGATCAGGTCCACCCCCTCCTCCACGAGGAGTCGCACGACCTGCTCGGAGTCCTCCTCGGTGAATCCGCCGTGCCGGAAGTCCGAGGCGTTGAGCTTCACCGAGACCGAGAAGCCCTCCCCGGTCGAGCTCTTGGCTGCCCGGACCGCGGACAGCAGGGCGCGGGCCCGCCCGGCGACGTCGCCACCCCACCCGTCCTGACGACGGTTGAGGTGGGGCGACAGGAACTGCGCCAGCAGGTAGCCGTGGGCGGCGTGGACCTGCACGCCGTCCAGCCCCGCCTGCTCGCACAGGCTCGCGGCCTGGCCGAACCTGGTCACGATCGCTTCGACCTCGTGCACCTCCAGCGCCCGCGGGCGGGCGAAGAGACCCAGCATGGACACCGCCTTCACCTCGCTGGGCGCGACCGGCCGACGCGAGATGAAGCGGTTGGTCTGACGCCCGGGGTGGTTGAGCTGGGCGATCATCGGGGTGCCCGCGGCGGCCTCGCGCACCGCGGCCAGGCGCCGTACGTCGAGGTGGCGGTCGGCAACGATGTTGCGGCTGCGCTCCAGGTGGCGACGGTCGACCATCAGGTTGCCGGTGACCAGCAGGCCGCTTCCCCCGGCGCCCCAGCGACGGTAGAGCCGCTCGTGCCGCGCCGTGGGCTGGTTGTCGGCATCGGCGAGATTCTCGGTCATCGCCGCCTTGGCGATGCGGTTGGGCAGGGTCAGACCACTGGGCAGGGTCAGGGGCTCGTCGAGGCGAGTCATCGGTCTCCTGGTGGGGCGATCGGCGCGAATCGCTCAGGATACCGTCAGTATTCGAATCCGACGACCTCAGTTCCAGCGTCCGGGCAGGGTGAAGGTCGACCCCGCGCCCGTGCTCACCGTGAGCGTGTCGGCAACCTTGGCGTTGTACGACGTCTGGTCGGTCGAGGCCAGCACCAGCCGGATCCGGTGGTGGCGCGGGAACCGGTGCACGAAGCCGGGCAGCTTGATCCGCACCGGGTCACCGACCGCGTCCGCCGGGACCCTGACCGGCGCGATCAGGCGGTTGATCAGGGTCTCGCCGCCGTCGGGCGCGATGTCGTAGACCTTTGCGAAGAACACCATGTCCTGTCCGTTGGCGTTGCTGATCTGCAACCGGGCCGAGGGCACCCCGGCCACCATGAACTGGCGGCGCAACGGTCCGGTGGTGAAGTCGACGTGCTGACCCTCGATCTCCGCGGGTGGCACGTCGCCGGAGCTCGGCGAGGAGTCGGGACCCATGAAGTTGGAGGTTTCGGAGTAGGCCGCCGGCTCGCCTCCCGGCGGGTTGACGAACAGTGCGGACCCCGCGGAGGCGGAGGTGCCCGGCTCGGCCAGCTCGTCGCTGCCCGACAGCGTGAACCGTGTCGTGGTGCGCGGCAGCGGGAACCGGGGGGCCTTGGCGTACTGCTCGTCGTTGGCGCCGCTGCCGTCGTACGTCGCCCAGGGCCGGTGGAAGGTGAAGCCCGGCCCGCGTCCTGCCTTGGTGCCGCGGACCCAGCGATTCATCCACCCCAGTGATCGCAGCGTGAGGTAGCAGTCGCTGGTCTCCGCGACCGTCCGGTCCTTCCCGTCGTAGAGCTCGCACTCCCCCGGTTGGGAGCTCCAGCCGCCGTGTCCGCCGGAGTTCCAGATCATCCCCACGGGGACGCCTCGACGGCGCAGCGCGCGGTAGGTGGAGGAGGCGTCGTTGAGGTTGAACAGGGTGTCCTTCTGCCCCTGGACGAACAGCACCGGCCGCTTCAGCCGGCGCACGAAGGTCGAGGCCGAGCTTCGCCTCACCAGGGCCCGCCCCGCCTCGTCGGTCTCGCCGGTCGTGCTCAGCAGCTCGTAGATCCGGCACACGGGCAGGTAGAAGCCCGGGCAGCTGCCGGCGGCTGCGATCTCCACCGGGTCACCCGATGCCGTCTTGGCTTCCGGGCAGCCGCCGTTGCCGCTTGCCGGCTGGCTGTTGCCGAGGGCGTAGAACAGCGAGGTCCACTCCTGCTTGAACACGCCCTGCGGGTTCAACGTGTGGGTGAAACCGGTCGGGTCGCCCGGCGCGACCCGGTTGTTGGGGTCCAGCGAGTAGCCGAGGTAGCCCCAGGTGCGTCCGACGATGCTGGTGCGGATCCGTCGGTCGTGAGCAGCCAGCGGGAGCTGGATGCCGCCGCCGTACGACCCGCCGATGGTGCCGACCCTGACCCCCTTGCGGTCACGGCGCACGTCCTTGCGCCGACCCAGCAGCTTGGTCACCAGCTGCTTGGCGACCGGCACGTCGTAGTCCGCGGACTGCAGGGTGATGCATCCGCCGCTCTGACCGAAGCCGGAGGAGGTGTAGGTGAGCACGTGGTAGCCGTGGGCGGCGAAGAACTGGGCGGTGGTGACGACCTCCGTGCTGTCCTTGCTCCCCCCGAAGCCGTGGGTCATCAGGATCGCGGGCTGCCGGTGCCGGCGCGAGGCGTTGCTCGGTACGTAGAGCCGGGTGTCGATGTCCAGGTCGATGTCCCGGTCGGGGCCGGTGGTCACCGAGACGATGCGGTCGATCGTGCGCCAGGACTGGCGCCCGGGCCGGGGGCGCACCCGGTCCGAGCGCAGGCCGAGGTCATCGGTGCGCGGGGAGACCGCCGCGACCGGGCCCGAGGCGGCAGCGACCGGGGCCGCAGCGGCGCTGAGCGGAGTGAAACCGACCAGCGCCGGGATCAGGAGGACGACCGGGACCAGGCGGGCGACCCGGGTGCGAGAGGTGCGCGGCATAGGTCACGGTAAGCCGCATAGGCGACGGTAGCGACAGATTCGGCGTCGTCCATCCTGATGCGGAGGGAGCTGGGTCCTCGGCCGGTCTCCTGCCCGACCTACGTAACGGCGCGTCTGCCGACTCGTTGGACCAGCGAGAGAGCACCGTCACACCCACCGGGAGTCTTCATGCGCCGCCGTCTGCTCGCCGTCCTCGCCGCCGCCGTCGTCACAGTGGTCGGCGCACCGGCGATGGCGCCGTCCCAGGCCGCCGTCGAGAGGCCGTTGCGCTACGTAGCGCTCGGCGACTCCTACAGCGCGGCCTCCGGCGTGCTACCCACCGACCCCGCGGCGCCGCCGCAGTGCCTGCGGTCGACCCGCAACTACCCGAAGGTGATCGCCGCACGGACCGGGGCGCGGCTGACCGACGTGACCTGTGGCGCTGCGCAGACCAAGGACTTCTTCGAGCCGCAGTACGACGGCATGCGGCCCCAGCTGGCCGCACTGCGGAGGGACACCCAGCTGGTGACCATGACCATCGGCGGCAACGACAACAACACCTTCATCGGCGCGATCCTCAAGTGCGGGATCGCCGGGGCCTCGACGCTCGGCACCGGCAGCCCCTGCAAGGACCAGTACGGCGACTCCTTCGCCAAGGACATCAGGGAGCAGACCTACCCGGCGCTGGTGAAGTCGCTGCGCGCGGTTCACCGCCGGGCTCCTCACGCCCGCGTGGCGATCCTCGGCTACCCCTGGATCCTGCCGCCCACGGAGGGCTGCTTCGAGAAGATGCCGGTTGCCCGAGGCGACGTGCCCTACCTGCGCGGCATCCAGGCGCTACTCAACCGCAAGATCGGGCAGGCGGCAAAGCAGACCCACTCGCGCTACATCAACCTGAACCGCGTCTCCGAGGGCCACGACGCCTGCCAGCCGATCGGCCAGCGGTGGGTGGAGCCGGTGATCACGACCACGAACCCGGTGGTGGTGCACCCCAACGCGCTCGGCGAGCGCAAGATGGCCCGCCGCACCATGGGCGTCCTTCGACTGCGCTGACCCGCCGCGCAGTCGCTCTCGCGGAGCCTTCGAGCACCCCGTCCGGTCCCGCCGAGGACTGCCGGTGTGACGCACGAGTCAGCTCCCAGGGCTCACGCGGGCGTAGGGTGAGAGGCGAAGGCGGGATCCCCGCCACGCCCGTGGCCCGGGCGCCCCGCCTCCAGCGGGAGGTGCGCGATGACCACGGTCAGTTCCACGCTCGTCAGCTCGACGACGGCCACCCAGGAGCGGACCACCCGCGCCGAGCCGCTGGCGGTGGCGCGTGCCCTCGGGGTCGTCGCGGGTGGCCCGCTGCTGCTCGACGCGCTCGAGGTGCTCGGCCCGGTCTCGGCCATCGCCCGCTGGCCGCACCGGATGCCGACCCCGGGCGCCCGCCGGACCGCCCGCGCGCTCACCGTGCTCGGAGTGGCTGCACCATTGATCGACCACGGCCTGGTGCGCCCCTGGCTGCGCCGCTGGGGTGCCACCCCCGACGAGCGCACCCGCCGCCTGCCCGGGGACGGCGAGACCGAGCCGCTCTTCACGACCACCCGCGCGGTCACGATCCACGCACCCGCAGAGGAGGTGTGGCGCTGGCTGGTGCAGGTCGGCCAGGACCGGGGCGGCTTCTACTCCTACGACTGGCTGGAGAATCTGGCCGGCTGCCACATCCACAGCGCCGACCAGGTCCACCAGGAGTGGCAGCAGCGTGAGCCCGGAGACGGTCTGACCATCTTCGAGGGCTACACGACGCCGCTGCTCGAGGTCGACCCACCGCGGGCGCTGGTGATCGAGAACTGGGGCGCCTACGTGATCGAGCCGGTCACCGACTCGACCTGCCGGCTCCTCGCGCGCTCCCGGGCCGAGCGCAACGCCACCGGAGTGGGCTACCTGCTCGCCATCGAGCTGCCGCACGCGATCATGGAGCGCAAGATGATGCTCGGCATCAAGCAGCGCGCCGAGCACGCCCAAGGAGGCCGATAAGACCACTCTCGACGCCCCCTCGGTCGATGAGCGTGGTCTCGTCGAGCGGCACCCGTTCGCGAGCTTCGTGGCGATCGCCTATGCCGTCTCGTGGAGCTTCTGGGCGATCTCGTACGCCGGTGGCGGGCGGGTGCCCTTCCTCCTCGGCGTGCTCGGTCCGGGAGTGGGGGCCATCATCGTGCTGCGACGGACCGGCGGCTCCGTGCGTGACTGGGGCGCCTCCATCATCCGGTGGCGGGTGCCGCTGCGCTGGTGGGCGTACGCCCTCGGCCTGCCGGCCGCGCTCTTCGCGGCCGTCTCACTGACGCTTCAGGTGTCCGGGCGCCCCGTGGACTGGGGCCTGGCCCTCGATCGCGCTCCGGCGTACGCCTCCACGTGGTTGTTCGTGCTCGTCCTCGGTGGCGCGCTCGAGGAGCCCGGCTGGCGTGGTTTCGGCCTGCCCCACCTGCTCGAGACGCACACTCCGGTGCGCGCGACGCTGATCCTCGGCCTGGTCTGGGGCGTGTGGCACGTGCCGATCTACGGACTGCTGGGATTCGTCATCCCGATGGTGCTGGCGTTCTTCTACACCTTCCTGTGGGCACGCACCGGCAGTGTGCTGCTCGCGATCGCGCTGCACGCCAGCTTCACCCCCGCGCAGGACAACCTGATTCTGCTGCCACGCGGAGAGGCGTACTCCGCCGCGCTCGACGGGCCGGACTTCGCGATCCTCGGTGTCTACCTCGCTGCGGTCGCACTCCTGCTGCTGCTCACCCGCGGCCGCCTCGGAGTCCCCGCGCGGCACACCCCCGACCTCAGCCCGGCTGTCACCCCCGACGGCCCGATCCCCAAGGAGTGACCATGTTTCCGCTTGTCATCGACCATCTCACCAAGAGCTACCGCGGGCATGTGGTGGTGGACGACCTGACGTTCACCGCGCAACCCGGCCGCGTCACCGGCTTCCTGGGACCCAACGGCGCCGGGAAGTCCACCGCCATGAAGATCCTGCTCGACCTGGCTGCCGCGGACAAAGGCACGGCCGCGATCGGCACCCACCGCTACCGCGACCTGAAGGACCCCGCCCGGACAGTGGGTGTCGTCCTCGAGCCCAACGCCTTCCACCCAGGGCGCAGCGGCCGCAACCACCTGCGCGTCCTGGCCGACGCCGCGGGGATCGGCCCGGCGCGGGTGGACGAGGTGCTGCGCCAGGTCGACATTGCCGATGCGGCGAACCGTCGGGTCGGCAGCTACTCGCTCGGCATGCGACAGCGGCTCAGCCTCGCCGCGGCCCTGCTCGGCGACCCGCCGGTGCTGGTGCTCGACGAACCGGGCAACGGGCTGGACCCGCAGGGCATCCACGACCTCCGCACGCTGTTGCGCGGTCGCGCCGCCCAGGGTCACACGGTCTTCGTCTCCAGCCACCTGCTGGCCGAGGTGGAGCTTCTCGCCGACGACCTGGTCGTCATCGACCAGGGCCGGCTCGTCACCACCGGGGCCCTCCAGGACCTGCAACGAGGATCGGTGACGGTGCGCTCGCCGAGGGCGAGCGACCTCTCACTGGCGCTCGTGGCGGCCGGCGCTTCCGTGGAGCAGCCCGATGACCACACCCTGAACGTCACCAGGATGCGGGCCGCCGCCATCGGTGACCTCGCCTGCGACGCCCAGATCCCCCTCCACGAGCTCGCCTCGGGCCCCGGGTCGCTGGAGGACCTCTTCCTCGGCTGGACGAGCCACGAGCCGTCCACCATCCCCGCGCAGTCGCGCTCGACCGCACAGAAGGAGGTCGTTCCGTCATGACCTGGCTACGACTGGTACGAAGCGAGATCCGCAAGCTCACGACGACGAAGATGCCGCTGGCGTTCCTGGGAGTCATCGTGGTCCTGGCCGGGATCACAGGAGCCGCCGTGGTGTGGGGCACCGACATGGACGGCAGCAAGGGCTTCATCGCCACCGCCGCCGACCAGCAGTCGCTGATGGCCTTCGCCGGCAACGCGCTGATGGGGTCCGCCCTGTTCGGCGCCGTCGCCGTCTCGCGGGAGTTCGGCCACGCGACGGTGGTCCCGACGTTCCTCACCTCACCGAGGCGGTCGCGGACGATGTCCGCGCAGCTGGCCGCCGTCATGCTCGGAGGCGCGCTGCTCAGCATCATCGGGGCGCTGGCCGTCCTCGGCTCGATCGCCCTGGCGCTGCAGCTCACCGACTACGCCTTCCTGGTCAGCGCCGGTGGTGTGCTGCGCGTCGTCGCCGCCTCGGTGCTCACGGGTGCAGCGGGTGCGGCGCTCGGTGCGGGCATCGGCTGGCTGGTGCGCAACCCCGGTGGCGCCGTGACCGTCGTGGTCGGCGTGCTCTTCATCAGCCCGCCGATGGTCGTCCAGCTCACGCCGGACGCCGCATCGTGGGTCCCGAGCGCGCTGGCGTGGTCGATCTCGGGCGTCACTCCCGACCCGTCGGTGCCGATGGCGCTCCTGGCCGTCGGGCTGTGGGCGGTCGTCCCTGTGCTGGTGGGTCTGTTCTTCATCCGGCGCCGCGACGTGGTGTGAGGTCGTCATGAGCGCCCCCCGGTCCGAGCGTCTCCTCCTCGCGGCAGCGGCTGCGCTGCTCGCGGCGGGACTGGCCGCCGCCGCCCTGCTCGGGCCGGTGGGCGTCGACGCGCTGGTCTACCGCACGTCGGACACGACGCTCAACCAGCTGACGGGGAGCGATCTCGCTGCCCTCCTGGTGGCGACGCCGCTGGCGCTCGTGGCCGCGTTGCTCGTGGCGCGTGGCCACCGCGCCGGGCCGCTGCTGGCCAGCGGGGTGGGGGTCTACGCCGTGTACACCTACGCCCAGGTGATCGTGGGCCAGGAGTACCTACGACTGCCGGGCAACGTGGAGCGGTTCTTCCCGCTGCTGCTGACGATCTTCGTGCTCGCTGAGGTCGTGGTCGTCCTCGGCTGGCGGCAGACGAGCACCGACCTTCCGGTGCCCTCGCGCCGGCTGGAGCGGTTGACCGGGTGGGTGTTGACCCTGCTCGCGGCGTTCCTGGTCGTGGGGCTGCACCTTCCGACGATGCTGACCGCCTGGAGCGACCCGACGTCGATGACCGAGTACGCCTCCGCACCCACGCCGTTCTGGTTGGTCAAGCTGATGGATCTCGGCATCGTCGTCCCGCTGGCGGTGGTCACCGGCGCCGGGTTGGTGCGCGGCTCGGCCTGGGCGCGGCGGGTGACGTACCCGTTCCTGACCGCCTACGCGGTGCTCTCGACGTCCGTGCTGTCGATGGCGGTGGTGATGCTGGTCCACGACGACCCGGACGCGTCGGTGGGCCTGGCCGCCGGGTTCGCCTGCTTCGCGGGCGGCCTGGTGCTGCTGCTGCTCGCCTGGTACCGACCGCTGTTCGTCGACCCCCTCCCCCAGCCTCCCGGGGCCGGACCTGAGGAGGAGTCGTGCACACCATCACTCGTGACACCGGCCTGACGTCCGCTGCGCCTCCTCGGCCCGGTGGGACGGACAAGCGCAGGGCCGGCACCGGTCGGCTCGTGCTGCTGTACGCCGTCTTCGCGGTCGCGATCACCCTCGTCGCAGCCGGCCTCGGGCTGCTGCTCCCGCACCTGAGCAAGCAGGGCATGGTCGCCGAGTCCTGGCTTGGCCTCGGGCTGGTCGTCGCCGGCTTGCTGGTGGTCGGCTGGTCGGTGCCCCGGGCGTTGGCCGGCGTACGTCGACGGTGGTGGCTGCTCGCACTGCCGCTGATCCTGGTGACGACGTACCTCGCGCTGTGGACCGTCGGCCAGGGCGTCGCCGCGAGCCTGCCCGCGCACCCGGAGCTGGGCGACAGGACCCCGACCGACGTCGGGCTCCCCTACCGCGACGTCGCGCTGCGGACCTCCGACGGCGTGGATCTCGCCGCCTGGTGGGTCCCCCAGCGCAACGGCGCGGCCCTGGCGCTGCTGCCCGGCGCGGGGTCGACGCGCACCTCCGTGCTGGACCACGCGCGGGTGCTGGCCGGCGCCGGGTACGGCGTGCTGCTGGTCGACGCCCGCGGTCACGGGGAGAGCGACGGCCGCGGCATGGACTTCGGCTGGTACGGCGAGCGAGACGCAGCGGCCGCGGTCGACTTCCTGGTCGACCAGCCCGGCGTCGATGACGAACGGGTCGGCCTCGTCGGGCTCTCCATGGGTGGGGAGTCCGCGATCGGCGCCGCGGGCACGGACCCCCGGGTGCACGCCGTGGTCGCAGAGGGCGCGACCAACCGGGTCGCTGCCGACAAGGAGTTCCTGGTCGAGGCCTACGGGACGCGCGGTGCGCTCCAGCAGGGCGTGGACCGGCTGACCTACGCCGTCGCCGGGCTGCTCACCGGCGCGCCCCAGCCGGAGTCGCTGCGCGACTCGGTCAGCGCCATGTCCGCGGACCGGCCACGGACTCCGCTGTTGCTGATCGCCGCGGGAGACGTGGAGACCGAGTCGCTGGCCTCGGCGTTCCTCCGGACAGCAGCCCCGGCGTCCGTGGACACCTGGACGGTGCCCGGCTCCGGGCACACGCAGGGGCTCGAGACAGCCCCGGTGGCGTGGCAGCAGGAGGTGGTCGGCTTCCTCGACGCCTCGCTCGCAGACAGACAACAGAAGGGGACGTCATGAACCGGCACCTTGCCATCAGCAGCCCTCGACCCGGCTCCTTGGTCGCAGCCGCGGCGATAGCGGTCGCGCTCGTTCTCCCGGGTGCCAGTGCGGCCGCTGCCGAGGGAGGGGCCGCGGACGACGCCGCCCAGGTGTTGACCGAGCAGCTGGACGCGGCGGGCATCCCGGGTGGCGCGGTGGTCACCGTCACCGCCGACGGCGCTGTGGCCGCTCGCGGCGTCGGCACCACGGCCGACGGTGAGCCGGTCACGGCGGACACGCCGTTCGTGATCGGGTCGACGACGAAGTCGTTCACTGCCCTGGCCGTCATGCAGCTGGTGGAGGCCGGCGAGGTCGACCTGGACGCGCCGGTCACCCGCTACGTGCCGGAGTTCTCGCTGGCGGCCGGCGAGCCGATCGACGACATCACCGTGCGTCACCTGCTCCAGCACACGAGCGGTCTCGACGACCTCGCCGGCGGACCGATCCTCGGCTCCGGACGCGACGGGACCGCCCTGGAGGCGGTCGGCGAGCTGAGCGACTCCCGGCTGGTCTCCACACCGGGCGAGACGTGGCGCTACACCAACGCCAACTACGCCCTCGCCGGTCTCGTCGTGGAGGCCGCCTCCGGACAGACCTATCCCGACTACCTGGAGACGCACGTGCTCGCCCCCCTGGGCATGGACAACACGTCCGTCCTGGCGGACCCGGCCGTGGCACCGGGGCACCAGTACTGGTTCGGCTTCGCCGCAGGGGCCGGCCCGGTGCGGCGTACGGGCGTGGTGGCCGCGGGCTACCTGGCATCCAGCGCCGAGGACCTGGGGCGCTACCTGCTGATGTACCTCCGGGAAGGCACGGCACCGGACGGCACCCGCATCCTCTCGGCAGACGGCATCCGCACGCTGACCGCACCCGGTCCCGAGGCGGACACCGGCCCCTGGGCGGACGGCGCGAAGGCTCGCTACGCGATGGGCTGGATGGTCGGCGGGCCGTGGACCGAGCCGACGATCTTCCACCCCGGCAACTCGCCGGACTCCACGGCGATGATCGCGCTCTTCCCGGACCGCGGACTGGCTGCCGCGACGCTGGTCCCGGCAAGCCATGAGCTGCCGGCTCCCGGCAACCCGGCCATCACGGACCGCATCTCCCGCAACGTGATGCACGCCGTCCTCGGCGAACCCGTGCCGGAGCCGATCAGCCTGTGGGGCTTCTACGCGTGGTTCGACGCGGTCGTGGTCGGGTTGAGTGCGCTCGTGCTCTGGGTGCTGGTGCGCGCACTCAGGGCCTATCGGCGACCAGTCGCTCCCGGCAGGCTGCGTCGCTGGTTGCGGCCGCTGCCGTCGCTGCTGGTCATGGTCGTGCTCCTGGCGCTGCCCACCCTGCTTACCGGCGGTTGGAGCGCGGTCTGGACCTGGGCTCCGGACCTCGCGGTCACGTTCCTGCTGCTGGCTGCACTGCTGGCCGCTGCGAGCGGCGTCCGCCTGGTCACTGCTGTGCGGGCGGGCGGCGCCCGAGCTGAGCCGGGTGAGAACCATGCCGCGGCCCCCGAGGAGAGGTCGCAGCTGTCGGCCCGGTAGCAAGGCGCCCGCATCACGTCCCGGTGCGCTCCGTGGGCGCTCACGCGGCGTCCTCCCACGGGTCTTGGCCTCCGGTCCAGCGTGATCTCCACCGATGACGAAACCGGACGGTGCCGTCGTCGAACCACTGGTGCTCGTAGCGCTGGTCGTGGACCCGTCGGTGGTGCCACCCGCACAGCGGGGCAGCGTTGGCCAGGTCGGTGGGGCCGCCGAGGCCCCAGGGTTGTCGGTGATGGAGCTCGCACCAGGCGAACGGGCGCTCGCAGCCCTCCGCGACGCACGAGTCGTGGGTTGCCGACAGGGCGACCGCCTGGCCCTTGGTGAACAGGCGCCGGCCCATCCCCAGGTCCAACGGCACCGAGGGTCCGCCCAGGACCAGCGGCAGGATCTCGGCGTCACAGGCCAACCGGCGGGCTTCGCCGATGCTGATCCGCGCCCCGGTCTCGAGCGTTGCAGCCCCGACCCCGGCACGCAGCTGCTGCTCCTCGACATGGACCACCAGAGTGATCCCCGACCGGGTGTGACCTGCCTCGGGCAGGTGCTCCAGCAGCTCACAGAACGCGGCGCCGCGCGCTTCGGGGCCACTCCTGCCCTTGAGGGTCGGCTCCTCGAGCGTGGTGCCGTCCTTGGCGCGGGTGTAGCGCCGGGGACCGGAGAGCTTGTCCAGGGCATTGAGCAGCAGGTGGGCGTGGAGATCAGGCAGGGTGACCTGGCACGTCCAGGAGCCGTCGCCGTTGTCGCCCATGACCAGCGAGGCGAAACGCATGGCCGTGCGCTCCTCCTCGGTGAGGATCGCACCCTCGTGCTCGTCAGCCAGGCGCTTGCTGATCGGCTCCAGCAGCCGCCGTGCGGCCCTGCGGAGGTTGCGGGGCGACATCCGCTCGGCCTTGGCCACCAGCTGCTCCTCGCAGCGCGCCAGGTCGGCGGGCTCGACCGCGGCCGGCACCTTCTCTGCCGCCCGCACGATCACCATCGCGTGCTCGTGACTCAACCGGCCCTGGGCCAATGCCGCCCGGACGTGGTGGTAGCGCTGATCGACCCGTTCGGCCAGCCACAACGACCCCCATCTGCGATCTCGGTTGCGCCCGGCCCGCGCCGCCCAGGCCGCGGTGTCAGCGGCGCCGGTCTCCATGCGGGCCTCTCCAGCCTCGGCTGCCGCGACCGCGTGGAGCCGCAGCCCGGCCACCTGGCCCTCCAGCTCGGCCACCAGCCGGACCGTCGAGCGCAGCTCTGCCGGCGAGGTGTCGCTCAGGTCGACCCACCCGGCGACCTTGCCGCGCTCGTCCCGCAGCAGGACGCCCTCCAGCGCCGCGCGTGCTTCTCGCAGCGCCGCCAGCACCGGGTGTTCTGCCATGCCTCCGATCCAACACGGCGCCACCGACAGAACCCGTGCCCTCCGGCACGGTGTCCACAACGTCAGCCTCAGGAGCACGACAGCTCTGCACGGCCCACTCGCAGCAGCTGTCGTCGAGTCCGAGGCCGCGCCGGTGAGCGCCCGGGACGTCGATCCACCCGGTTGCCGGCCTCGACGGCGGCTCCATGGCCGTCCTGAGCTTGCTACGCCGAGACAGGCACCCGGGGTGCCTGGAGCGGCCGCCCTTGTCCGGCCGGTGAGGATGGGTGCATGACTACCAGCCCTGACCCCGCCACGGCCACCGGCGTCGACGACCGCAGCCTGCGCTCGCTGCGGGTGTGGAACCTCGCCCTCACCGTGCTCCACGCCGCCCAGGCCGTGCTGGTCCTGGTGCTGGCCACCGACTTCGCGATCGCGGTCACCGAGTCGCTTCCCACCGGGCCACCGGGGACCGAGCCCGCCGCCCCGGAGTCGCTCTTCGACCTCGCGATCGGACCGGCGATCGCGCTCTTCCTCGGACTGGCAGCGCTCGACCACCTGGTGACCGCGACGGTGGCGCGCGGGACCTACGAGCGCGACCTGCGAGCCGGCATCAACCGCTTCCGGTGGACCGAGTACGCCTTCAGCGCCACGCTCATGGTCATCCTGATCTCGCTGTACACCGGGATCACCGGCATCAGCGCACTGATCGGCATCGCCGGTGCCAACATCGCAATGATCTTGTTCGGGTGGCTCCAGGAGTCGGCCAACCCACCGGGCTCGACCGCACGCACGATGAAGCCCTTCTGGTTCGGCTGCGTCGCCGGCGCCGCGCCCTGGATCGCGATCGGCTACAACCTGATCGCGGCCGAGGAGGTGCCGGGCTTCGTGGTCGGGATCTTCGTCTCGTTGTTCATCTTCTTCAACACCTTCGCGCTCAACCAGTGGCTGCAGTACCGCGGCGTGGGGCCGTGGCGCAGCTACGCCTTCGGGGAGAAGGCCTACCTGGTGCTCAGCCTGGTGGCGAAGTCCGCGCTGGCGTGGCAGATCTTCGGTGGCTCGCTGGCCACCTGAGACGTCCTCGGGTCGAGCTGTCGACGGGGTTTGCGGCGCGTGAGCAGGAACACCCCCTGACCTGCGGTTCTGTGACCGTTGCCACGGCTCTGGAACCGCCGGACCGGCGTAGCGTGGGAGGTGCGCGAACGGCGATCCGGATGGTCGAGGAGGCGCCATGACCACGCTCGAGCAGCAAGTCCCGCAGAGGGTTCCGACGACGGAGGCCGCGGCTCGCTGCCAGGACCTGTCCAAGGTCTTCGGCGCGGGAGACACCCGCGTCGTGGCGCTGGACCAAGTCACGGTGACGTTCAGGGTCGGTGCCTTCACCGCGATCATGGGGCCGTCGGGCTCCGGCAAGTCCACCCTCATGCATGTGATGGCCGGGCTCGACACCCCCACCTCCGGTCGCACCTGGATCGGTGACACCGAGCTCAGCGGGCTGGGGGACGACGAGCTGACCCGGCTGCGTCGCGACGAGGTGGGGTTCGTCTTCCAGTCGTTCAACCTGGTTCCGACGCTCACGGCGTTGGAGAACATCACCCTCCCCATGGACATCGCCGGGCACCCACCTGCTCCCGAATGGCTGGACGAGGTGGTGGAGACCTTGGGCGTCCGCGACCGCCTGACCCACCGGCCATCAGAGCTCTCCGGCGGTCAGCAGCAACGGGTCGCGTGCGGTCGGGCGCTCGCCAGCCGCCCCCGGATCGTCTTCGCCGACGAACCGACGGGCAACCTGGACTCCCGCAGCAGCGCTGACATCCTGCGCTTCCTCAGACGTTCCGTCGACGACCTGCGCCAGACGGTCGTCATGGTCACCCACGACCCGGTGGCCGCGTCGTACGCCGACCGGGTCCTCTTTCTCGCCGACGGCCGGATCGTGCACGACATGGCCGACCCGACGGCGGCACGGGTGCTCGAACGACTGAAGGCGTTCGAGCCGCACTCGAAGGAGTGACGATGCTACGCATCTCGTTGCGAAACCTGTGGGAGCACAAGCTGCGACTGTTCCTCAGCGGCGCGGCCGTGGTGCTGGGTGTCGCCTTCGTCTCGGGCACGATGGTGTTCACCGACACGCTGGAGAACACGTTCACGAACCTCTTCGAGAACTCGGCCACCGACGTCACGGTGACACCCAAGGCGGCGTTCGAGACCGGTCTCTCCGGCACCGCGATCGGGGGCACCGTCCCCTCCATGCCGGAGTCGGTCGTGACCGACGTCCGCTCCGTCGACGGCGTGAAAGCCGCCGAGGGCTACGTACAGGCCGAGGGCGTCTACGTCGTGGACAAGGACGGTGACGTGCTCGACACCGGCGGAGCGCCGGGGATCGGCATGAACTGGTCCGACGTGCCCGACCTGAGCTCGGCGACCCTGGTCGAGGGCCGCGCCCCTCGCAGCCGCAACGAGATCACCCTCGACACCGGCAGCGCGGAGAAGACGGGGTACGAGGTGGGCGACACGGTGCCACTGGTCACCACCGGGCCGCGGCTGCGTGCCGAGCTCGTCGGGGTGATGAAGTTCGGCGAGGGCGGCGGCGTGGCCGGCGCCTCGTTGACCGCCTTCGACATGCACACCGCGCAGCGTCTGCTGCTGGAGCCGGGACAGGTGTCCGGCATCAGCGTCCTCACCGCCGACGGCGTCACGAATCAAGAGCTGGCCGACCAGGTCTCCGCCGCACTCGGTGCGGACTTCGAGGTCAAGACCCGGGCCGAGCAGGCGCAGGACCTGGCCGCGCAGCTCGAGGACAGCCTGCAGTTCATCAACACGTTCCTGCTGGTGTTCGCCGGAGTGGCGCTGTTCGTGGGGACCTTCCTGATCCTCAACACGTTCTCGATGCTGGTGGCCCAGCGCACCCGCGAGCTCGCCCTCTTCCGCGCGCTCGGGGCAAGTCGCCGCCAGACGACGGGCTCGGTGCTCGGCGAGGCGTTCGTCCTCGGCGTGGTCGGGTCGATCGCGGGGCTCTTCCTCGGCTACGGGCTCGCGCTGATGCTCAAGGCGCTGTTCGGTCGCTTCGGACTGACGCTGGACGGTGGCCTGGTCTTCGCCCCGGCGACGGTGGCCTGGGCGCTGGGGATCGGCATCGTCGTGACACTCGCGGCGGCGTACCTGCCTGCCCGGCGTGCGTCCCGGGTGCCGCCGGTGGTCGCCATGCAGGCCGAGGCGCCGGCCAGGCCCAAGTCGTTGCGCCTGCGGCTCGCCATCGGCGCACCCCTCGCAGTGGGCGGCGCTCTTGCCCTGGGGGTCGGCCCGCTGACACTGGACGGCAACGCAGCAGCCGTCACCGCCGGCATCGGCGGCTATGCCTTGGTCATCGGCGCCATCGTGGTGAGCCCGCTGCTGGCTCGACCGTTCGTGCGTGTTCTCGGCGCCGCGATGCCGCGGCTCGGCGGCAAGTCCGGTCAGCTGGCGCAGCAGAACGCCATGCGCAGCCCTCGCCGCACCGCGACGACCGCCTCGGCGTTGATGATCGGGCTGGCGCTGGTCACCGGCTTCAGCATCATCGGTGCGTCGATGAAGGCGTCAGTCGACTCGCTCATCGACGAGACGATGCAGGCCGACTACATCGTCTCGACCGAGGTCGGACAGCCCTTCACCCCCGCGCTCGCCGAGGAGCTCGTCGCCACCGAGGGGGTCGACTCCGTGACCCGCACACGGTTCGGGATCGGCCGCTTCGACGGTGAGGACTCCGTGTTCGTCGCCTACGACGACAACGTCGACCGCTCGCTCGACGTCGCCTTCACCGCAGGAGGATTCGAGGGGCTCCGGGACGGCGGCCTGCTGGTCGACGAGGTGGTGGCCGACGCGCACGGTTGGCAGGTGGGCGACGAGGTGCGGCTGCAGGTCCAGAGCGGCCAGCAGCGCACGCTCCGGATCGGTGGCACCTTCGAGCCCAACAACGCGCTGGGCACCTACCTGGTGTCGATGGGCACCTACTCCGACATGGGGGGCGCGGCGATGGACAGGTACGTGTACGTCGACCTCTCTCCCGATGCGACCGCAGCCACGCGCGAGGCGGTCGAGGCGGTCGTGTCCGACTACCCCGTCGTCGACCTGAAGACTGCCGCGCAGTTCCAGGAGCAGCAGCGCGGCCAGGTGGACCAGCTGTTGATGCTGGTCAACGCCCTGCTGGTGCTGTCGGTGCTGATCGCGGTGCTCGGAGTCGTCAACACGCTGGCCCTCTCGGTCATCGAGCGGACCCGCGAGCTCGGGCTGCTTCGCGCGGTCGGGATGCGGCGGCGCGAGGTGCGGCGCATGGTCCGGTGGGAGTCGGTCGTCATCTCGCTGTACGGCGCTGTGCTCGGGCTCGCCATCGGTGTGCTGTTCGGTGTCGGGATCACCGGTGCGCTGGAGTCGCAGGGCATCACCGAGGTGGTCGTGCCTGTCGGGCAGCTGATCGCCTTCCTGCTGCTGGGTGGCGTGATCGGGGTGGTCGCCGCGATCGTCCCCGCACGGCGAGCCGCGCGGCTGCGGGTCCTGGACGCGATCGCCGCCCAGTAGCCACGCGCCGGGTGCACCGCCGGAAGCCACCGCGTGAGCGAGGTTCGGCTTCAGTCGTGGGCGACGTACACCGTGTTGGACGACTCCCCGCCGGTGAGCGGGTTGGCGAAGGCAACGACGTCGGCGCGTGCTGTGGCGAAAGCGTCGGAGAGCACCGCCAGGAACTCCTCGTCCGGTGGGTCGTCGGACCAGAGCGCGAAGGCACCACCGACCGCGAGGTGTCGCTTCATCGCGGTCAGTCCGTCGCGGGTGTAGAAGCCGGCGTGGCTCGGGCTGAGCACGTGCCGTGGGGTGTGGTCGACGTCGAGCAGGATCGCGTCGTACACCGCGGGCGCGTCGGGTGCGAAGCTCTCTTCCGCAGCCAGGGCGAAGAAGTCGCCGTGCAGGAAGCGCGTGCGCGGATCCTCGGCGAGTCCGGAGACGTCGGGCAGCAGGTCGCGCTCGTGCCAGTCGATGACGCAGGCGACGGCCTCCACGACGGTCATCGTGGCGACCCGTGGGTCCTCGAGCGCGGTGGCGGCGGTGTAGCCGAGCCCCAGCCCACCGACCAGCACGTCGAGCCGGTCGCCGGTGACCTCCTCGAGCCCGGCCCTGGCCAGCTGCCGCTCCGCGACGGTGAACAGGCTCGACATCAGGAACTCGTCGCCCAGCCTGACCTCGTAGACCTCGACGCCGAGCGTCGGCTCGGTCCGGCGGCGCAGGCTGACCTCACCGCTCGGGGTGTCCTGCCAGTCGAGCTCCTCGAACCACAACGCCATCCCGGTGCTCCTCCTGCTCGCCACTCCCCCGTCCTGATCCTGTCAGGCTCGCAGCGTGGTCAGACGCCCAGCACCTTGGCCAGCTCGGCCCGGGAGCGCAGGTCGAGCTTGGTGTAGACCTTGCGCAGGTGGTACTCGACCGTCTTGGGGCTGAGGAAGAGCGCCGCCGCCGCTTCACGGGTCGTCCGTCCCTCCACCAGCAGCATGCTCACCTGGAGCTCCTGGGCGGTCAGCAGGCTCCGGGGGTCAGCACCGCGACGGTGGACCGACTCCCCCGTCGCCGCCAGCTCCGCCGCTGCCCGCTCGGCCCAGCGCTCGGCGCCGAGCTCCTCGAAGTCGTCGAGCGCGGGGCGCAGCTGTGCCCGCGCGTCCACGCGGCGTCCCGCCCGACGCAACCGCTCGCCGTACGCCAGCCGGGTGCGCCCGGTCTCGAACCGGTCGAGGGTCGCGGCGTGGGTCTCCAGCGCTCGCTCGAAGCATCGTCGCGCCTCACCGTCGTCCTCGGCCACGAGGCCCCGTGCCCGCGCGGCGCGCGCCAGCGCCCACGGTTGGCCCTTGGCCTGGGCCGCCCGCTCGTACACCGATGCCGCAGTCTCTGCCTCGGCCCGCTGCCCCGTCCGCAGGAGCGCGTCGACCAGCTCCGGGCCCGGGACGAGGTCCACGTCGCCCATCTCGTGCTCCTCCAGCAGGGCAGTCAGCCGGCGCAGCTCGGTCACCGCACGGGCAGGCTCCCCGAGTGACAGCAAGAGGTCGCCGAGGGCGTAGTGCACCCACACGACGGCGATGTGCAGGTGCACGTCGACGGGTTGCCGGAGCACCTCGGCGGCGTGGGCACGGCAGGCGTCTTCCTGGCCCTGTCGGGACTCCAGCCAGCACAGCCCTGCGGTCGACATGAGTCGCTCGGTGACCTGCCCGGTTTCCTCCGCCAGACGGACGGACTCGCTGTAGTTCGCCACTGCCTCGCTCCACGATGACGTCGTCGCCTGGTCACGTGCCAACGCGAAGAGCAACGCAGGAAGAGCGCCGACACCGGCTTCCTCGCGGACCTGTTCGACGAAGCTGCGCAGCGTCCTGGCCTCCGTCGCGTCGCGCAGGTACAGCGGCACCTGCATCAGGAACGAGAGCCAGTGGGGGTCGGTGAAGAGCTCACGGTTGGCCAGGATGAGCGGCACCGCGGCACGCAGGTCGTCGGCGCCACCCTCCTCGCCGGCGATGATGCGCGCCAGCCCGATCGCGGTCCTGGCCAGGGACAGCGCCCCCGGGTCCGTCGCCTCGGCGGTGAGCAGGTCGAGCCGGCGCGCGAGCAGCGAGGCGGTGGGTGCGCCGGCAAGGTAGAAGTTCGCGTGCATCGCCTCGGCGAGCAGCACGCACTGCTGGTTCGGGTCGGTACTGAGGTCCGCCGCGGCGAGCAGCATCTCGCGAGCGTCCCGCAGGCCACCGGTGCGGGCGGCAATGCCGCCCCGCAGAGCCAGCTCGCGCACCTGACCGACCGTCGCCGCGGCCTCGCGGGCATGGCTGTCCAGCAGGGCCGAGGCGCGCCCGGTCAGTCCCGCGGACCACGCCGCGTCGGCCGCATCGAGCAGCCGCTCGGCCCGTCGTCCCGGGGCGGTGCTCAACCGCGCTGACCGTTCGAACGCCCGCGAGGCCACGGAGTACGCCGTGCGCTGCCTCGCCCGCTCCCCCGCCGCTGCCAGGAGGTCCGCGATGTCGCCGTCGGGCTCCCACGCCGACTCGGCAAGATGCCAGGCTCGCCGGTCGGTGTCGTCGACGGGGAGGGCGTGGGCCACAGCGGCGTGAGCGGCCCTTCGCTCCTGCGCGCCCGCGCCGGAGTACGCCGACGCCCGGGCCAGCGGGTGGCGGAACTCAGCGTGACCGGCGGCCAGCGTGATCATCCCCGCGTCCTCGGCCTCGGCGAGCGCGTCGGCCGCCACCCCCAGGGCCGTGCAGGCTCTGGTCACGAGGGAGAGGTCCCCACCGCACACCGCGGCCACCAGGAGGGCGGTGCGGCAGGGGGCTGAGAGCTGGTCGAGGCGACGTGCGAAGGCCGCCGTCACCGCCTGCGGCACCCGGGCCGGGAGGTCGACCTGCTGGACCAGGTCCACTGCGAGACCCTCGAGGTCGTCGTCCCCGGCGAGCTCGAGCAGGGCAAGCGGGTTTCCTCCCGCCAGCGCCAGCAGCGGCTCCAGCCGACCGGGCGGCACGGCCGTACCGCCGGCCTCTCGGTTGACCAACGCGGTCGCGGCGCCGTCGGACAGACCCTCCAGCCGGAGGACGGGCAACCCGGCGGTGAGGCTGTCCCCCTCGGGGGTGCGCGCCGCGGCGAGCAGGGCGACGCGGTCGGCGGCGAGCCTCCTCGCCGCGAAGAGAACCGCCTCCGCCGACGGGCGATCGAGGGTGTGCAGGTCGTCCACCACCACGACCACGGGCGTCTCCTCGGCGCAGCGCGACAGCAGGCTGAGCACGGCCGCGCCGATCATGAACCGGTCGCCGTGGCCGGGCTGGACCTCGGCCAGGCCGAGGGCGGCGGACAGCGCCGCGGCCTGGGGGGCCGGGAGATCGCAGAGGTGGTCGAGCGTCGGTCGCAGCAGCTGTAGGAGCCCCGCGAAGGGTAGGTGCCGCTCGGCGTCCAGCCCGGTGGCCCGCAACAGCCGCAGGTCCTCCCGCCCGGTGACGGCGTCCTCGATCAGCGCGGTCTTGCCCACCCCAGGCTCGCCGAGGACGACGAGTGTGCCGCCGACCCCCAGCGTGGCAGTGGTCAGCAGCCGACCGATCGCCTCACGCTCGGCGTCCCTGCCGACCAGGACAGGCTCGACCACGCCGGCAGTCTAGATGAGTGAAGTCCCCACGGGGTCGCGCCAGGCCGCGGCGTCCTGGGCGTCACAGGGCTGTGCACGACCTTGGACTTGCTCGTCGGGGCCCCTGGTCGCCGCGGTGGGCACGACCAGGGGGGTCCCCGGATGCGGGTGAGGAGGCTGCGCGGCCAACGTGGTGGCACCAGCCCGACCACAACGGCCGGGACACCCCAGAAGGAGCCGGCACGATGACCACCACCACGACCAGCCAAGAGACCAGCACAGAGACCGGACCTGCCGTGGACAACGGCGTCGACGTGGCCGCGCTCCTCGGCGCCCGCGCCGCCCTGGCCGATACCCCTGAGATCGCCGAGTTCCAGTGGCGCTCGTCGGTCACCTGGGTCAACGGCACCCACAGCCGTTCGGAGGTCGAGGGCTTCTACGGGTTCGCCCAGGAGCAGTCGCACCGCACGTCGTTCGTGCTCGACGCCGACCACCCGGAGCTGTTCGCATCGCAGGACCAGGGCCCGACACCGACCGAGTACGTCCTGGTCGGCCTGGGCGCCTGCTTGACCGCCGGCGTCGCCGCCGTCGCGCAGCAGCGCGAGATCCAGCTGCGCTCGGTGACCGCCACCGTGTCGGCCCAGATGGACGTGCACGGCATCCTGGGGGCAGACCCCGACGTGCGCAACGGGTTCAGCTGCGTCGCCGTGGACTACCGCATCGACGCCGACGCCACGCCCGAGGAGATCCAGGCCGTGGTGGCTCAGTCGCAGAAGCGGTCCGCGGTCTTCGACATCATGACCAACCCGACCGACGTCACCGTCACCGTGGCCTGATGCCCACCGTCACCGCAGTCGTCGTGGGCGCAGGTCACTGCGGCCTCGCGATGAGCCGCCACCTCGCCGCCCGCTCGATCGACCACGTGGTCCTCGAGCGCGGTGAGGTGGCGAACTCGTGGCGCCACCAGCGGTGGGACTCGCTGCGGTTGCTCACCCCGAGCTGGATGACCCGGTTCCCCGGAGGCGGCTACGACGGCCACGACCCGGACGGCTTCCTGTCGGGGCTCGAGGTGGCCGACCTGATCGAGCAGTACGCCGCCGCGTCGGCCGCGCCGGTCGTCCCCGGGACGACCGTCACGGCCGTGCGGCCCGGCGGGCCGGGGTTCCAGGTCGTCACCGATCACGGCACCTGGGATGCGCGCGTCGTGGTGCTCGCGGCCGGGACCACGCACACCGTGGTGCCTGCGGTGGCCTGGCGCCTCCCGGGCACCATCCACTCGGTTCCCTCGCTGGACTACCGCAACCCGCAGCAGCTCCCGGACGGCGGCGTCCTCGTCGTCGGCGCCTCGGCCAGCGGGCTGCAGATCGCGGCGGAGGTCCAACGCTCGGGCCGGCCGGTCACCCTGGCCGTCGGCGAGCACGTGAGGCTGCCACGCCGCTACCGGGGGCAGGACATCCTGCGATGGATGGACACCCTCGGCATCCTGGACGAGCGGTGGGACGAGGTCGACGACGTGACCCGAGCACGGAACCTGCCCTCACCGCAGCTCGTCGGCGGCGCGGAGGACCTCGACCTGGCCACGCTGCAGCGGGCGGGCGCGCGGCTGGTCGGGAGGTTCGTGGGGGTCCGCGACGACCACGCCCAGTTCTCGGGGTCGTTGGCCAACGTGTGCGCGCTGGCAGACCTCAAGCTCGGCCGGCTGCTGGACCGGGTCGACGCCCACGCCGGCGGTCGCGGCGAGCGGCCGGAGCCCACCGTGGTGGGCCAGGCCCCGCTCGGCCTGGACCTGCGCTCCGGGGCGATCCGGTCGGTGGTCTGGGCGACGGGGGTGCGACCGGACCTCTCCTGGCTCGACGTCCCCGTGCTCGACCGCCGCGGGAGGCTGCGCCACGACGGCGGCGTCGTGGACTGGCCGGGGCTCTACGTGATGGGGTTGCCGCTGCTGCGGCGACGCCGCTCGACCTACATCGACGGAGCCCGCGACGACGCGGCCGACCTGGCCGCCCACCTGCACCACCGGCTGGACGCCTCTGCGCACGCCCCCACGCGCCCCGGCCCGGCGAGACCGGCCGCACCCGTCCGGACGCCCCAGGAGGTTCTGGCCCGATGAACACTCACCCCATGGCCGGCGAGCTCGCCGCCGCGGTGGCGGACCGTGCGCTGCCACGACTCGGCACCTTCCTCACCGACGACGTGAGGCTGCGCGCACTGCTTCCCGCAGCCCACCTCGAGCAGCACGGCCGAGAGGCCGTTCTGGCGCAATTCGATGCCTGGTTCGGGACCTTTGAGACTGTCGTGCTCGCCCAGGTGGCGGGAGACGATGTCGGTGACCGGGTCCTCGTGCACTACAAGCTCGTGTTCGACCCCGACGCCGACCGGCGGGTCCTCACCCAGACGCTCGTCTGCACGATGTGGAACGGTCTCGTCGGTCGGATGGACCTGGTCTGCTCCGGATTCCGGGAGGAATCATGACCGAGACACACACCCCCGCCACCTCCGTGCCCGCCCAGCAGGCCGCCGGGTCCGACCACGGGCTCGACCGCTGGCTCGACCACTGGGGCGACTTCGACGGGGACCATCCGTTCCCGCTCTTCGCCGACGTCCGTGCCGCCGGGCCGGTTCACGACGTGAACCTGGCCGACGGCCACCGCGCCTTCCTGGTCGTCGGCTACGACGCGGCGCGCGAGGCGCTCAACCACCCCGACCTGTCCAAGGACATGCACGCCGCGATGGCCCGCGACGGCGCGATGGTCGCCGAGGGGCTGCCGGGCCCCGACTTCGCCCGGCACATGCTCAGCGTCGACCGCCCCGACCACACCCGCCTCCGCGGGTTGGTGACCGCCGCGTTCACCCGGACCCGGGTGGAGGCGCTCGGCCCCCGCATCCGTGAGATCGCCGCCGAGCTGCTCGACGACCTCGCCGCGCAAGGCCCGGTGCCGGTGGACCTGGTGGCCGGGTACGCCGCCCCGTTCCCGTTCGCGGTGCTCGGGGAGCTGCTCGGGATCGATCGTCCCGACCAGCGCACGCTGGAGGGCTGGTTCACCACCCTGCTGTCGCCGTACGTCGGGGCCGAGCCGCCCGCGGAGACGGTGGCGGCCTCCGACAGGGTCGTCGGCTACCTCGACGACCTCGTCGACCGCCGGTGGGTGACGCCGACCGACGACCTCGTCGGCGACCTGGTGCGCGCCTGCCAGGACGAGAAGCTCACCCGGCAGGAGCTGCTGTCGTCGCTCTTCCAGCTCGTCGTGGCGGGCCACGACACCACCACCAGCCTGATCGGCAACGGCGTGGTGGCGCTGCTGACACACCCCGAGCAGCGCGACGCCCTGGCGGCAGACCTGAGCCGGGTGCCGCGCGCGGTCGAGGAGTTCCTCCGGTGGGACGCCCCGGCACCGCACTCCACCTTCCGCTACGCCACCCGCGACGTGACGATCGCCGGCACCGTCATCCCGGCAGGAGTGCAGGTGCTGGTCACGCTCGCGGCCGCGGGGCGGGACCCGGAGCGCAACGACGACCCCGAGACCTTCGACGTCGACCGCACCGGTGCCTCTCACCTCGCCTTCGGGCACGGCATCCATCACTGTCTCGGCGCCCGGCTCGCGAGGCTGGAGGCGGAGGTCGCGTTCACGGCTCTGCTGTCCCGCTTCCCCCGGATGCAGCTCGCGGTGCCGCCGGAGACGCTCCACTGGGGTCGTGGCGACGGGCTGGTGCTGCGCGGGCTCTCCGAGCTGCCGGTGCTGCTCCCCGAGCCCGACGCGGCCCGGCCGTGACCAGGGCGAGGGAGCCCGACGCGGACGGCTTCGTCGAGCGCGACGGCGTCAAGATCCACTACGAGATCTACGGTGACGGCAGCCCGACGATCCTGCTGCTGCCGACCTGGACGATCATCCACAGCCGGTTCTGGAAGCTGCAGGTCCCCTATCTCGCGCGCCATCACCGGGTGGTCACCTACGACGGGCCGGGCAACGGCGGCTCGGACCGGCCGCTCGACCCCGCGGCGTACTCCCACGACCGGCAGGTGCAGTACGCCCTCGACGTCCTCGACGCGACCGGCACGGACCGAGCCGTCATCGTGGGGATCTCGATGGGCGGGCGGTGGGGGTTGCAGCTCGCCGGTCAGCACGGCGACCGGGTGCTCGGCACCGTGGCGATCGGTGCCTCGGTGCCACTGACCCCCCCGCACGCCTTCCGGGGAGTGGCAGGAACCGACCCGAGAGCCATGCCCGACTCCCGAGTGCCCCGGGTGGAGCACGACCCCCCTGAGCACTGGGCGAAGTACGACCCGGCGTACTGGAAGGAGCGGCACGAGGACTTCCTCTGGTTCTTCTTCGGGATGTGCTTCCCGGAGCCGCGGTCGACCAAGGCGATCGAGGACGCCGTCCGGTGGGGGCTCGACACGACGCCCGAGGTGCTCGCCGCCGAGCAGCGCACCGACTCGCCCACGCGGGAGGAGGTCGAGGGGTGGTGCCGCGCCATCACCTCCCCGGTGCTGGCGATCCACGGTGACCACGACCGGATCAGCCCGGTGGCCCGTGGCCGACGGATCGCCCAGCTCACCGGCGGTGAGTGCGTGGTCTTCGAGGGCGGTGGCCACGTCCCGCTGACGCGGGACCCGGTGAAGGTCAACCACCTGATCGCTGATTTCGTCGCGCGGGTCGCGCCCACGCCGCACCCGAAGTCGTGGACCCGTGGTCCGCGGCGCCGCCGCAAGGCGCTCTACATCTCCTCGCCGATCGGCCTCGGGCACGTCCGGCGTGACGTGGCGGTCGCGCAGGCGCTCAGACAGCGCCGGGAGGGGCTCCAGGTCGACTGGCTGGCGCAGCACCCGGTGACCCGGGTGCTGGAGCATGCTGGGGAGACGGTGCACCCAGCGAGCGCCTGGCTGGCCAGCGAGTCCGGCCACATCGAGGCCGAGAGCGGCGAGCACGACCTGCACTGCTTCGAGGCGTTGCGGCGGATGGACGAGATCCTGGTCAACAACTTCCACGTGTTCGACGACGTGGTCCGCGACGGTGACTATGACCTGGTGGTGGGCGACGAGGCCTGGGAGGTCGACCACTTCCTGCACGAGAACCCCGAACGCAAGCGGTTCGCCTACGCCTGGATGACCGACTTCGTCGGAATGCTGCCGATGCCGGGCGCGGGCGAGCGCGAGGCGCTGCTGACCGCCGACTACAACGCCGAGATGGTCGAGCACGTGGAGCGGTTTCCGTGGCTGCGGGACCGAGCGCTGTTCGTCGGCAACCCCGACGACATCGTTCCGGCCAGCTTCGGTCCCGACCTCCCCGAGATCCGCGGCTGGACCGAGCAGCACTACGACTTCTCCGGCTACATCACCGGCATCCCTCCCGAGAACCTCGCCGACCGCGAGGCGACCCGGCGGGCGCTCGGGTGGTCCCCGGACGAGCGGGTCTGCGTCATCACCGTCGGTGGGTCCGGTGTCGGCGGCCCCCTGCTGCGCCGGGTCACCGATGCCTTCGACGCCGCGCACGACCTCGTCCCCGGGCTGCGGATGGTCGTGGTCACCGGGCCGAGGCTCGACCCCGATGTCGTGACCGCTCGCCCCGGGGTGGAGGTGTGCGCGTACGTGCCGAACCTGTACCGGCACCTGAGCGCCTGCGACCTGGCTGTGGTGCAGGGCGGTCTGACCACGACGATGGAGCTGACGGCGGCGCGCCGGCCCTTCCTCTACATCCCGCTGCAGCACCACTTCGAGCAGCAGCTGCACGTGCGCCACCGGCTCGACGCCTACGGCGCAGGCCGGTGCGTCCCCTACTCCGAGGCAACCGACCCGGACCGGCTGGCCGCGGCGATCGCATCCGAGATCACCACGGAGGTCTGCTATCGCCGGGTCGAGTCCGATGGTGCGGAGCGCGCGGCCTCGCTCCTCGCCGAGCTGATCTGAGGGCCCTCTCGGTGAGGGTCAGCGGTTGCGGCGCCAGATGCTGGCGTTGAGGGCCGTCGCGAAGCCGACCCACCCGGCGTACGGCGCCAGTGATGCGGCTGCACGCCGGTCGGCACGCGAGGCCTCCTGCAGCAGCGCCAGGTTGAGACCGTTCAGCACCCCGATCACGCCCAGGCCGCCGATCGGTGAGCGTGCCCGGAAGAACGCCCAGTTCCAACCGGCGTTCGCAGCGAGGTTCGCCGCTGTGAGCCTCCACAGGCGACGGCGCCCGGCCGGGTCGGCCTGCTCGATGGCGCGGCCGGTGCCGTAGGCGATCGTGCCGTAGAGCGGTGTCCACACCAGCGGGAAGGCGATCGGCGGCGGTTGCCACGGCGGCCTGTCCAGCGACTCGTACCACGCCGACTCCGGGTCGGTGCCCACGCTGCCGACCACTGCCGCAGCAGCGGTCAGCGCGGTGGTGATCGTCGTTGCACGCATCTCTCGACACTAGCCGTCGGCCCGCACGTCCGACCGAGAACTTGGCGCGTTGCTGTGACGGATGGGGCTGATGTGGCGTCCAATAGGTGCATGGCGACAACGAGTCGGCACTGACCATGGCACCCCAGCGCGCGATCGCGCCGATCGTGGTGGCCTGCCTTGCGGTCACCCTCGCGCTCGTCCTCGCGGTGCTGTGGGGTCTCGACGCCCGCGGCCTGCAGCAGTCCCGCGCCGAGGTCGTGGACCTCACCGGGCAGGTGGACGGGCTTGCAGGCCAGGTCGCGGCGGCTGAGAAGGAGCAGTCGTCCCTGCGCCGGGAGCTCACCGCGGCACAGGAGTACGGCGAGTCAGGCCGGGCCGACCTCGACGCCGAGAAGACCGACCTGCAGGACCTGAGCCAGGCGTTGAACGAACGGGAGCGCACGCTCGACGCCCGCGAGCGCAAGCTCGACGGACTGGCCGCGGACCTGGCGGAGCGGGAGCAAGCCCTCGAGGACCGCGACAAGGGCTCGACCCGACCGGGCGACACCGCGGAATCGCTGCCGGACGCGGACCAGCTGGACCGGGCCCTGCTCAGGTCGCTCTCGCAGGACGTCGTCGCGGAGATCCGCGCGGTCGACCGGCGCTTGCGCCGTGGATCAGGTGTGCCGACCGCGTTGACGTCGCTCAGCGACAGTCTCGCCCGCCTGGGTGACGCCGGCGTACCTCCGGGGCTGGAGGTCTCGACCTACCGGGCGCAGCTGGCCAGCTTGCAGCAGCTCGCCGCCGACGCCGCCGAGCTCTACGACCGCAACCCGACCGCGGGGGCAGCGAAGTACGCCGCCCTCCGCGAGCGGACTCGGGCGCTCCTCGCGCAGGTCGACAAGGCGCCGACGGCGGACCTGCGGCCCTGACCCGCTCAGCGCTTCGCCGCGTCCGCCACGCACAGCACCGCCCAGGGCCGAGCCTCCAGGCGGCCGTCGGGAATCGGCCGGCCGCACTCGTCACAGCAGCCGTAGGTGCCCTCGTCGAGCTTGTCGAGTGCACGGACCACGTCCGCGCGGGTGACTTGGAGCTGGTCGTGAGCAGCGACCTGCGCCAACCGGTCCACGGCGATGGAGGTGCCCTCGCCCACGCGCTTGCCGAACGAGATCGATCCGTGGTCGGTCGGCTTCTCCTCCATCGTGGACATCTGCCGATCGATGTCGGTGAGCTTGGCGCGCAACGCGCCCCTGGGGTCGTCCATTCGTACAGCGTGCCCCGTCGCCGGGCAATCACTCACCCGTCCCCCGGCGGCCCCGAGCCGGTACTGGTGCGCCGCTCCGGTCTGTGGTGCGGAGGGGCTTGACCAGTGAACGCTGTTCACCTACCCTGGGTGAACAGCGTTCACCACAGGAGCAGTCATGACCACGAGCCTTGCCCGCACAGCCCCCGAAGCCCCCGTTGCGCGCCTGGCTGTGCGACCCCCCTACCTCGTGGCCGGCGCAGCGCTGGGTGCCGCCGCCGTGACCCTGGCGGTGATCTGGGGCACGGGCGTCTCCTCGGTGCTCGTCTTCATCGTGCTCCCCGACGTCACGCTGCTCCTCGCCCTCGGCGGCCAGGGCGTGCAGCAGGGGCAGCTGCCCGCGCGCGCTGTGCCGGGGTACAACCTCATGCACCACCCCGCTGTCCCGGCCGCCGTGCTGGCCCTCGCGGCTGTCGGGCTGGTCGGCGGCTACTGGGTCGTGGCCGCGCTCGCCTGGGGTGCACACATCGGCATCGACCGCGGCTGCGGTTACGGCCTGCGCACCCGGGACGGCTGGCAACGTGGCTGAACCGGTGACCCGGCGTGAGCAGATCGTGGCCGCCGCCCTGGAGCTGCTCGAGAGCGAAGGCCCGGCAGGTCTGTCGATGCGGTCGGTCGCCGCGCGGGTGGGGGTGACTGCGCCCTCGCTGTACAAGCACTTCCCCGACAAGGACGACATCGAGACCGCGCTGATCGGCGAGGGGTTCCGGGAGGCGGCGACAGTGTTCGGGCAGGCGGTCCGGGACCCCGAGGACCCCGAGGACCCCTTGGGCGCCATCGGGAGGGCCTACCGTGCCTGGGCACGGGCCCACCCGCACCTCTACCGGTTGATGACCCACAAGGCGCTGCAGCGCGACCGGTTGCCGATCGGCGTCGAGGACGCCGCTGCTGCACCGCTGGTTGCGGCGGTCGGTGGCGACGAGCACCTCGCCCGCGCCGCCTGGGCCCTCGCCCACGGCCTGACCTCGCTGGAGCTGGCCGGTCGCTTCCCGCCCGACGCGGACATCGACGCCGCCTGGCAGGCCGGGATCGGTGCACTCGCTGCCCGAGCGGCCCACCTCCGAGGGTGAGGGCGCTACGGGTTCATCGTGTAGGCGCCCGAGAGCGCGGCGACCTGCAGCCAGAGTCGCTCGAACCGCTGCTCGTCGACGACCGGGCTCCGCAGCGCTGATCGCGCCCAGTCCTGCTGCGCCGGGGTGGAGCCTCGCTTCCCGAGCACCTCCGCGGCCTGCGCGGTGAAGTCTCGGACGAGCAGGTCGAACACCGCGTCCACGAGGTCGTCGTCGACGCCGACCAGCTCCGCCTGCTCGAGGATCAGCTGGCCGTAGACGATGAGCGTGAACAGCTCCCCGAAGCTCAGCATGAGGTCCATGTCCGCCAGCTGCTCACCGTCGGGCGCCGCCGTGGTCAGCAGCTCGACGAAGGCCTCGGCCTGCTCGGTGAACCGTGCCACGTTCGCGATGCCCGCTCCCGCGGCGTACGCCGCGCGCCAGTCGTGGAAGCGGACCTTGCCGAGTCCGCGTGCGGGGCCCTGGTGGAAGAGGAAGTCGTCGTCCGCAGCGTCGCGGCGCACCGGGACCGGCGGAAGGTCCTGGGGGTCGAACAGGTAGGCGGGCATGAACTTGCCGATCAACCCCAGGTTGACCGCGACGGTGCCCTCCAGCTTGGGGAGACCGCTGACGTCGACCCGGGCGATCGGGAGGTAGTTGTCCGCCTCGAACCCCTTGGCCGCCACGACGTCGGCCAGCAGCGACATCACCTTCTCCGCCTCGGTGGTCGCCTTCATCTTCGTGACCGGGTTGTAGAGCAGGTAGCGACGGTCGTCCGCGTCGGCGCAGCGGAAGTAGTCGATGGCGCGGTCGCAGAAGAGCCTCATCCCGACGAGCCGGGCGTGGGCGTCCACCAGCTGGCGCCTGATGTGAGGCATCTCGGTGACCCGCTTGCCGTACAGGTGCCGGTTGTGGGCATGCGTCACGGCCTCGTAGAAGGCGTGCGTGCTCAGACCGAGCCCGCCGAAGCACAGGTTGAACTTGCCGATGTTCACGGTGTTGAGGGCGGCGCTGAAGGCCTCGTCGCCGGTGTGCAGGAGGTCCTCGGCCCGCACCGGGTAGTCCTCCAGCCGGAACTCGGCGACGTACATCTGGGTCGGCACGATGTTCTTGACCAGGTGGTAGGCCGGGTGCGTGGAGTCGGCGCGGAAGAACACGTACTGCTCCGGCCCCTCGACGCCCTCGATGCGGCCGAACACCGACACCGTCGTGGCGCAGTTGCCGTTGCCGATGTAGTACTTCGACCCGGTGGCGCGGTAGCCACCGTCACCGTCCGCGGTCAGGACCAGGTCACTGGCGTAGATGTCCGCGCCGTGCTCCTTCTCCGAGAGGCCGAACGCCGCCACGCCGCCGGAGTCGAGGGCGTCCGCGGTGGTGCGTCGGGCCGCCTCGTTGTCACTCATCCAGACCGGTCCGAGACCGAGGATGGTGACCTGCCAGGGATACCAGTAGTTCAGACCGTAGAAGCCGAGCACCTCGCTGAGGGCCGCGACGCGGGCGGTGTCCCACCGCTTGTGCTCATCACCTTCGGCGTCCCGAGCCGGCGTCAGGAAGGTGGAGAACAGCTTCTCCTTCGCGGCGAACTCGAGGAACTCGGAGTAGAAGGTGTGGGCGTGGTAGTCGGCCGTGAGCCGGCTCAGACCACGCTCCTCGAACCAGTCGATGGTGGACCGCAGCAACCGCCGGGTCTCCTCGTCGAGGTGGGTCGGGTCATAGGTCGACGGGTTGAGCAGCAGCGAATCGGGCACGCGGACTCCAGCGGTGAGACACGGAGGGCGTCGAGCCGCCCATGACGTTGCTGTGACTCTAGCCGCGCACGCTCGGTGCACTGCAGGGCGCGTCCGGTTGACGGTTCGCTGCTCCTCCTGGCGCCGCGGTCGGCGCGACGAGCACCTCACCCCCACAGGTCGAGGCTGGGGCGCAGTTCGCGGAGTGATACTGAACCATGCATCTAGGACTGCGAGACCACCTCCTGCCAGAGAGCCAGCTCCGCACGCTCGAGGAGCTCACCGCCGAGCTCGACATGAGCCACGGGGACGTGTCGGCCAAGCGGTCCGCCTTCTGGACCATGCTGCTGCTCTCGGCCGTGATCGCCTCGGCAGGGGTGCTCTCCGACTCGACCGCCACGGTGATCGGAGCCATGATCATCGCCCCGCTGTCGACGCCCATCATGGGTGTGGCGCTCAACCTGGTCACCCAGCGACGCACCAGGGCCCCTCTGATCGTGCTCGGCGGATCCTCGCTGGTCATCGCCGTGGGGCTCGTCTTCTCCGTGGCGCTGCCCGGGTCCTACGACCTGCTGTCCAACAGCCAGGTGTCCTCACGCACCTCTCCGGGGCTGGTCGACCTGGTGGCGGCCATGGCGACCGGGCTCGCCGGGGCTGTCGCGTTGTCCCGGCGCGACGTCGGCGCGGTGCTCCCTGGCGTCGCGATCGCGATCTCCCTGGTCCCCCCGCTCGCGGTGGTCGGGGTGTGCCTGGGCCAGGGCAGCATCGGCCTGAGCCTGGGAGCGCTGGTCCTCTTCCTGTCGAACCTGCTGGCGCTGGTGCTGACCGGGACGCTGCTCTTCGCCGGGCTCGGCTACGCCACGGTGGCCCGGGAGAAGCAGGGCCGGCCGCGTCGACGGGCCTACGTCACCATGGCCGCGTTGATGATCCTCATCGCCCTGCCGTTGGCGGGGAACACCGCGGCCCACTACCTCCTCACGATCTGGAGCGCCCGTGTCGAGAGCACCGCTGAGCGCTGGCTGGCTGATGAGCCCCGGGCGACGGTTCTCGGCGTCTCCGTGGTCTCCACGGAGTACCACGTCCGGGTCCGGGCACCTCAGGACCTGCCCCCGGTGGGCGACCTGCTGTCGGCGCTCGAGGGCCAGATCCCTGACGGGATCGAGGTGGTCGTCGAGCACGAGGTGGGCGGCCGCATCGACGCCGGAGCGGTCGGCGGGGACTGAGATCCGGGCAACCGTCTGCCGGCGCTCCACGGCCTCAGGTGCCGCCTGCCTTCGCTCCCCCGTCGGGCTCGGTCGGGTGCCGCGCGAAGGGTCCCATCAGGTCGCGACTCCGGTCGGCGGTGGCGACTCGGAGGTGGTCACCTGAGCTGGTCCGCAACGACGCGAGAGCCGGTTCCTCCCCAGCCGGTGCAGATGCCACAGTGACCCTGCCGCGCAGCGGTGGTTGTCTCAGGCGCGGATCTCCGACCCGTGGACGGTCAGCGCCAGGATCACCACCACGGAGATCGCGATCATCAGCGTCGACCACACCGGGTCAGCGGCCAGGAACAAGATGTGGGTCAGAGCACTGAGCCCGGCCACCACGACCCCCACCCCGCGCGCCCACACCTGAGCGCCGAAGACGCCGACGGCCGCCACGAGCAACACCACACCCACCACGATGTGCACCCATCCCCAGGTCGTCAGGCTCGGGTGCACGAGCAGACCCGACTCCCCGACCTTGTAGTAGGTGTGGTTCACCAGTGCCACGACGCCTTCGACGATGTGGACCATGCCGACGAACGCGAGCATCACGGCGGCGAAGGCGATCCAGCCGACCCACCCGGACGTGCCTCGGGCACCAGGCTGGGGCGCGGTCGAGACGCGAGACCCGTCGCTCATGACTGCGGCCGGGTGTCAGGAGCCGTAGACCTGCGGGTCGCGGACTTCCCGACCGTGAACCATGACCGCCCAGATCACGAGGATGTCGATCGTGATCATGATCACCGACCAGATCGGGTACGCCGACAGGAAGGCGATGTTGATCAGCGCGCTTCCGAAGGCACAGAGAACGGCGACGATCCTGGCCCACATCTGCCCGGCCAGCAGGGCGGCACCTGCGGAGGCCACGATGATGCCGGTGATCAGGTGGACCCATCCCCATGTGGTGTAGTCGACGTTGACCACGAGGTCGTTCGGTCCGACCAGGAAGTACTCGTCCTGGAAGAGACCCACGAACCCCGCGATGGCGTGGAAAGAACCCAGCAGCATCATCATCGTGCCCGCGAAGGCGATCCATCCGACCCACCCGGTCGGCTGGGGCGATCTGCTCGCTTCCTGGCGTCCTCGTGCCGAGCTCTGCTCCGGCACCCTCCCGGTCGCCGAGGACGAGACCCTCACGTTGCTGTCTGACATGACTCAGTCCTTTCAGAGACTGGATCCAGCCTCCTGGGTGGTGGTGCCGGCTACCTCATCCTCCGGGGATGATCGAGGGGTCGGGTCCACCCCGACACGCGGCCTCCAGTCGTAGACCACGCGGGTGCCCAGCAGGACGTCCGGCAGCGACCTGTGGCGACCGCCGGCGCACCACAGCAGCGCGATCGGGAAGAGCGCCGAAAGGGTCGCCCGAAGGAAAGCGGTCATCAGCCGGAGGCGACGCCCACGACGGTCCACGACCCGCAGTCCCATGACGTGACACCCGTAGCTGCGGCCGGCGATCGCCCAGCCGACGGTCAGGTAGAGCACCGTGACCCACAGGGCGGCGACCAGGCTCAGCAGCAGGTTGGTGTCGTTGAAGGTGAAGCCCCGTGGATCCACCAGGAAGCGGAAGCCGTTCCAGCCGACGTACATGCCGACCAGGCAGGCGCACACGACCGCAGCGTCGACAGCCCCGGCCAGCGATCGGGTGACGATGCCGGCCGTGTGCCCCTGGAACGGGCGCGCTTCCCGCGGCACCGGAGAGAGCTGGTGGTCGCTCACGTCGCCTCGACCGCTTGCCGCGCTTGATCCGCGGGACGACGCTCACGGAGCCGGTGGAGCGCGCGCGTGACTGCTTCGTCACCCGACATGCTCTGCATCCGCATGCCACGCACGGTGCCGGACGCCACGGAGCCGGTGGAGACCCGGATGATCTCGGGAAGGTCCATCTCCGCGAGGACCGTCTCGACGATGGCCACGAGGTCGACCCGGTCGATCACCGCCTGCACGTCGAGGCGCTCGGCGATGGCGTCGATGTCCACGCCCGCCACGAGGACGTCGAGGTCGACGACCTGCCGGACCAGGGGCGTCAGGTCCACGCGACTGCCGACCTCGCGGACCAGCCAGCCACCGACCTGGTCGAAGGTCGCCTCGGCGGTGTGCACGGCGGCGTGCACTGCTCGGTGCGGATGGGTGGCAGCACGCGCAACCGCGTCCACGATGCCGAGCAGGTCGACTCCTCGCGTCATGAGATGTCCAGGCTTCATGAGATCTCCAGCCTCGGCGTGACCACGGTGGACGTGCCTGGGCGGAGCACACGCACCTGGACGTCAGGTGCCAGCCGGGTCGCGTGGTCGGCGAACTCGTTGCCGGGCTCGTGGAAGACGCGTGGTCGCAGCCAGGCCGCTCCGCGGGGCCAGAAGGTGCCGTAGTGAATCGGCACCGTGACCTCCGGGCGGAGGGCGGGCAGCGATGCCGCCGCCTGGCGGGGGCTCAGGTGCCCGCCGCGCAACCAGGGGCCCCAGCCCCCGACCGGGAGCAGGGCCACGTCGACGTGGGGGGTGACGTCGGTGAGGGCGGGGACCAGGGAGGTGTCGCCGGCGAAGTAGGTGCTGCCCTCACCCTGCACGAGGTAGCCCACCGCCGTGGCGTGCGTCTGGCTCCAGGGCCACCGCCGGTCGCCGTGTCGGGCGGGCACCACGGTGACGGTGCTCTCCCCCACCGCGACGACGTCACCTGCCTCGACCTCGAGGGGTTCGAGCTTCAGCCCGTGAAGCAGACCGGCCGCGCCACGCGGGAGGAGGACCGGCGTCCCTGGCTCCAGCAACGCCAGCGAGGGTCGGTGCAGGTGGTCGACATGGAGGTGCGAGAGCAGGACGCCGTCCACCGCATGGGTCGTCGGGTGCGGGACCGAGCCGGCACGTCGACGCAGGTGGGCGAGCGACTGTGTCAGCACAGGGTCGGTGAGCAGGCGCGCACCGTCCTCCACCAGCACGGTGGCATGTCCCCACCAGGTCACTCGGATGGACATGTCACCCTCACCCGCCCATCAGGAGCTCAGCAGCGTGGCCTTCTGCGCAGCGAACTCTTCGTCGGTCAGCACACCGTGATCCCTGAGCTCCCCCAGCTCCTTCAGCTGCTGGATGGGATCCGAGGCCGGAGCCGCCTGCGGCGCGTACTGCTGCGGCGGCTCGGCGTACTGCGCGCCCTGGTCGGCGAACCTGGCAGCCTGGCGGCGCTGCACGCGACCACTCACCGCGGTCGCGGTGCCCGCCACCACCGCGGTGCGGGCAACCCCTCGGATGAGTCCTGGCATCGTCGCCCTCCTCAGCTGACCAGCTCGAGCGCGTCGAGCGCCTCGGTGACGTCGCTGGCCGAGATGCGCTGGCTCGCGACGAGCTGCCCGCCGCTCCTGAGCACGGCGGAGACGAACGGGGCGGCCCAGGTGTTCTCGTAGATGATCAGCGCGGCAACGGTGCCGGGCCGCATCGCCTCAGCGGCCTCTTCCATGTCGGAGTCGCTGATCAGGCCCGACGCCGCGCCGGCGAAGTAGCTGAAGCCACCGACTCCCGACCCGGGGTCGGTGAGCTCGAGGACCTCGATCGCGCCGTTGTCGGACTTGCTGATCACCGTGAGGTCGTAGAGCCGGACGAGGCCGCTCTCGACCAGGTCTGCCAGGGCCGCGCCGGCGCTCCCGTCGAGCTGGTCACCCGGGAACTCGAGCAGCAGGAAGTCGATCGGCCCGTGGGCCTCGGGTTCTGTGGGGTTGGCTGCGGTGGTCACGTGGGTCCCTCCTGGACGAGATGGCGAGCGTTGCACCCACCCTGCTCTGCCAGCCCTTGCCTGGCATCACCCCGCCGGGATGAGGGCGTGCGGTGCTCCGGGCACCTACGGCCCCGCCGGCGCCGTCGGGGCGGGTCTCGACGCGGGGGGGAGGACGTCCGGAGCGTCCTCGGAATCGCCCGGTTCCGGAGCCCGTCCACTGATCAGTGGGGTCATCCAGGCGTGGTCCGGCTCTGCGTCGACGAGCACCGAGCGGACGAGGAGGCTCATCGGCACCGCGAGGATGGCTCCCAGGGGGCCGAGGATCCAGGTCCAGAAGACCAGGGAGAGGAACGTCAGGCTGGTGGAGAGTCCGACCGTGTCTCCGACGATCTTCGGCTGGATGATCGACTGGATCACGAAGTTCACCACGGAGTAGATGACGATCACCCACACCATGAGCCCCGGTCCTCCGTCGAGCAGGGCGATGAGCGCGGGCGGGATGACCCCGATGACGAAGCCGATGTTGGGGATGAAGTTGGTGACGAACGCGAGGACGCCCCAGACGAAGGCCCCCGGCACCCCCAACAGGGCCAGGGCGGCAGTGTCGACGACGGCGACGATCAGGCCGAAGATCGCCGAGACGCTGAGGTAGCTCCTCGTCCCTCGCGCAAAGGACCCCAACGCGTCGACCAGGTGGGGCCGGAACCCTCGGGCGTGTGCCATCAGCTTCTCGGTGCGAGCACCGTCGAAGGCCAGGAAGAGCAGCAACGTGACGATGAAGAAGAAGTTCCCGAGCACCCCCAGCAAGCTGCCCAGCACCGACGACGCGAGCCCGGCCACCCGGGAGATGTTCACGGAGTCCTTCATCTTCTCCAGCTCGCTGTCACTGATCCCCCAGGAGTTCAGGGTCTTGTCCAGGCTGGCGAGCTCGGACTGGAACTCGGCCTGGTACTGCGGCAGGAGCTGGGCGAGTCGAGCAAGGGAGACCAGCAGCATCACACCGAGAACGGCGAGGAGCAGGTAGACCCCGACGAGCAGGACGGTCGATGCCAACCACGAGGGCATCGAGCGGCCCATGCGACGTCTGAGGGGGTGGAACACGATCGTGAGGGCCAGCGCGAGCACGAGGGGGGCGACGATGTTTCTTGCCTCGTGCAGGGCGCCGATGATGATCGCCAGCGCGGCACCCGCCAGGAGGAAGCGCATCGTCCTGGACGGCACGTTCATCGTCGTGCCGGGCCGTGCCGGGGCCTCCCGCTGGGTCGCGCCTCTGCCCGCGGGCGTGGCACCGACATCCCCTGTCGGCGCATCATGAGAGTCCACCTGATCAGCGCACCACCTGGGGCAGGGGCCCGCCTCATCCGTCCCGGGTGAAGCGCACGTGTGCGGGTCCGACCGGCGCACGGCGAGGACCTCCGGCCCTGGATCCGGAGCTCGTCCGCACCGCAGGCTGTGTGGTGAGGCAGTCGCGGGGGCCAAGGCACGAGGCCGGAGGAACAGGGTGCGCGCAGGCACTGACCGAACCCGGACGTCGGCCCGCGTGGCCGGGGCTGTCGGCAATGCCGTCGAGTGGTACGACTTCGCTGTGCTGGGGGCCAGCGCGGCACTGATCGCCCAGGTGCTGACCCCGGGGGGCAAGGGCTCCGTCACGGCGGTCTTCGCAGTGTTCGGCCTCTCGTTCGTGGTGCGGCCTCTCGGCGCTCTGCTCGGAGCAGCCTGGGCCGACCGTTCCGGGCGTCGACCGTCGCTCATCGCCACGCTCCTGGCCATGACCCTGGCCACGGCGGCCATCGGCCTGCTGCCCTCGTGGCAGGCGGCGGGGGGCATCGTGGTCGTCGCGCTTCTCGGGCTGCGCATCGTGCAGGGCCTGGCCACCGGCGCCGAGCTCGTCGTGTCCGTGGCGTACCTCGTCGAGCATGCACCCCCCGGACGTCGGGGGCTGTGGGGTGGTGCGCAGATGGCGACGATGGCAGCCGGGTTCGCCGGCGGCATGGCCGCTGTCTCCGTGGTCTCAGCGATCCTCACACCGGAGGCGGTCACCGCGTGGGGGTGGCGGATCCCGTTCCTGATCGCACTGCCTCTCGGCCTGGTGACGCTGCTGCTCAGGAGCAGGGCTGCCGAGAGTCCGGAGTTCGGCCAGATCGAGACCGCGATGACGCAGGCTCCGACGGGACGCGCGAGGACTGCGCTGACCCGTCACCGCCCGGCCCTGGTGCGTGGCTTCATCCTGACCGCGGCGTTGATGTCCTCGTTCACGCTCTGGTTCGTCTATCTCCCGGCGCACCTCGCTCAGACGAACGTCCTGGCGCTGCACGAGTCGCTGGCCAGTGCCACTGTGGGCCTGGTCGTCCTGGCCACGTCTGCTCTGCTCTGCGGCAGCGCCTCCGACCGCCGGGGCAGGCGACCGCTGATCGGCGCGGGACTCACCATCCTGTTCGTGAGCTGGGCCGCGGCGTACCCGATGGTGACGCAGGGGTTCGCCGTGCTGCTCCTGGCCCACGTGGCTGCGGGGGCGGGTCTGGGCGCGCTGGTGCTCCAGTCGACGCTCGCGGAGTCGTTCCCGCCCGTCCTGCGCACCACGGGCCTCGCGATCTCGTTCGGTCTGGCCAGTGCCCTTGTCGGGGGGACCTCACCTCTGGTGGCCGACGCCCTCCAGCGGGTGGACCCGGCGCTGGTCCAGGTCTACGCGCTGGCCTGGGTGGTCGCCGCTGCGGGCGCGGCGCTCACGCTCCCCCACCCTGCCGGTGAACCGAGTCCGGATGCCGCCGGACGTGGTCTGCTCACGAAGGCGCCTGGTGCGGCGCACTAGCGGGTGCGAGGGCTTGGCGGTGCCCCAGCCGGTCGAGGATCGCGACCATCTGGGCGTGCAGCGCGTCCGCTCCCACGACCGGCTCTCCGTCGAGTCCGTCATCGGGGCTTCGGAGCTCGGTCGGGCACAGGAAGACCGCGCTGTCCTGCCAGCCCCCGAGGCCGCCGTGACACCCGACCAGCGGCTCGAACGCCGAGACGTCCAACGTGGTGGGGTGGACGTCGCTGTTGATGTACAGGTCCGGCGCCTCCGGCAGCAGCACCGCCCGCTTCAGGAGTCCCGCGGCTCGCGGCCCGAACGGGCCCAGCGGGTCCCGACCGGTGACCACCCCGGTCGTCAGGTCGTGCCGTCCCCCGGCGCCCAGGGCGATCGCGTGGCCGTCGTCGCCGATCGCGGCGACGAATCCGATGCCCTCGTGGGCGAGCAGCCCGGGGACCAGGGCCGGCCACGCCGCTTCGACCTGCGACAGGGTGAACCGCTCAGGACCACGCTGGTAGATCAGCGCCAGGTTGCCCGAACCGAGGACGGTCAGGTCCTCCCCGTCGCCGGCGTCGTCGGCGAGGCCCTCGTCGAGGTGCGCCGTGGCCGTCCGTCCGGCACGTCGCGCAACACCTGACGCCGCGCCTCCCCCGCCGCCCACGTCGTCCATGACGGAGGCGGCGCGACCCCAGCCCTCGATATCGGACTGGATGGTCTGCACTCCCACCCGGGCGAGGTCACCGCAGAGCGTGCCCAGGTCGTAGCCCACCCGCGCCGCGAAAGGCGTTCCCTGCGACTGGCCGTGGTCGGAGAGCACCACGAGGTGGTAACGACGCGGGGCCCGGCTGGCGATCGCCTCGAGCGCTGCGAGCACCCGGTCGACGCCGTCGAGGGCGGCCAGCGACTCGGGACGGAACATGCCTGCGTGGTGGGCGATCTCGTCGTAGTCGACGAAGTCGACATAGATCACTTTGGTGCCGCGCATCATCTCGTCGGCGACCACAGCAGTGTTGAGGTCACGGATGAAGCTGTTCGTGATCGCGCGCAGCGCCGCGAACGTCCAGCCACGATGCGTCCTGGGATCGAGCTCGCGGCGCTCCTGTCTCCGCGCCTGGAAGCGCTCCTTGACCACTTCGACGACCGTGCGGGTGATGCTGCGTGCCAAGCCGTCGGGCCGGCTGAGGAACCAGGCCACGGCCTGTCGTGTCGCTGCCGACCCGCGCGCGACGTGGAGCCGGCTCATCGTCATGGCGGTCCGCGGCGCATCGCCGGTGAAGAGGTTCGACACCGAGACCCCGTCGTCCGCCAGGAGCCCTTGACCGTTGCTCGCCCGAGCCTCGATGAGGGCCGCGTCCGCCGGTCGGTTGGCGACCAGCAGTCGACGTTCCTGCCGGTCGTACCAGCGGAACGCCGGGATGCCACTGATCGTGCCGTGGAGGAGGCCCATCTGGCTGGCGGGTGTCGTGCACGGCAGCTGCGGGATCCACTCGTGCAGCTCGTAGCGCCCCGTCGACAACCACCGGCGCATCGTCGGCACCGCCCCTGCCTGCACCGCCCAGCGCAAGGCCGGGAACGGCACCCCGTCCAGCTGGACGAACACCACGCCTTCGACGTCGGGGTCGCTCACCGTCCTGGCAGGACGCTTGCGGAGCAAGGACATCGCCAACGAGTCATCGGTGCCTGCGCTGGCCAGCCAGGCCACGACCGTGCCGACCACCGCTGAGACCCACGCGGCGATCAACGTCGTCTCGAACGAGTTGCTCTCGACCCCCGGAACGACAGCGATCGCAAGCCCGAGCACCACAGCCTGGCCGCAGAGGGCGACCAGGAACACCGCGATCCACCCCACCCAGGCCGAGACGGCCACCATCACCGGCCGGATCACCAGCCCGACCACAGCGCTCACCGCAGCGACCGCGACGTAGCTCCACGCCGAGTCGGCCCGTAGACCGTCCAGGATCTCCGCGGTGACCATCAAGGCGACCGTCGAGGAGATCCAGGCCACGAGGAGACGTCCCGCGTCACCACGGGTGAACCACACCTTCGCGCCCTTGCCCACCTCGACGCCCGGAGGGTCGTCCGGGGCGCGCTCCGCAGTCGTCATGACCCGTCACCTTCCGTCGCCACGTCACGGCGTTCGCTGGGAAACGTACGGACCAGGCGTGGGAGGCGTCACCACCCCGCACGAGGTGGGTTGCACCCGGTGGGTCCCAGCGGGATCGGGCCCATGGCCACACCCTGCGGTGACACAAGACCCTCCCGCCCCGCCGGAATCAAGGGCAACGTGAGCAATGCCGTGCCCTCCGAAAGGGTAGGCTGCTCCACGCAGACGATTTGGACCACGCGATCACTTTCTCTGGCCCCAGACCCGCAGTCGGTGACCATCCGGACTGCTCACCGGAGGCGAGCCCAACGGCAGACTCACTGGTGGGCGCATCGCGAACCTCGGTGCCCACCCAGACCCGGTCCCCCTTCCTCAGGTCCAAGATCCAGCAGCCGCGCACTCCCGCCCACCTGGTGCGCCGGCCCCGGCTGCTTCACCTGCTGGACGAGCTGACCCGCGTCCCCGTGACGTTGGTCGTCGCCCCTCCGGGGGCGGGCAAGACCGTCCTGCTCGCGGACTGGGCCTCGCGGGCGCCGGTCAGGCACGCCTGGGTGACGCTCAGCGAGTCCGATGCGGACCCGCGACAGCTGTGGACGACCGTGATCGCGGCCCTGACGCCGCTCGAGCCCGAGGCCGTGGAGCGTGCAGCTCCGATGTTCCGTCGCGCCGACGCCCTCGAGACCGCGACGACGGCCCTGCTCGACGACCTGCACTCCACCGACACCTCGCCCCTGGTCCTGATTCTCGACAACGTCCACGTGCTCGATCTCGGTCCCGCGGCGCAGGAATCGTTCTCCGAGGTGGCACAGTCCCTTCCCCCGTGGCTTCATCTCGTGCTGGTCGGTCGCCATGCCACTGCGCTGCCGGTCGAACGCATGCAGGCGAACGGAACGCTGAGCGTGGTTCGGTTCCCGGAGCTGCGGCTCACCACCGAGGAGGCGATCGAGCTGATGGGGCGGCTCGCTCCTGGCATGCCCGGTGACCGGCTTCGCGCGTCGGTCACCCGAGCAGACGGCTGGCCGGCGGCGCTGCAGCTGGCCGCGTTGGCGGCCCGGACACGTCAGGCCATCCCGGTCGTCCATGGCGAGGGCCCGGACGGTGAGCGGTTGATCAACGAGTACGTCTGGCGTGAGGTGCTCCGAGCCGAGTCGCCTGATGTCGTGTCGGTGCTGCTCGACACCGCCGTGGCCGAGCGGCTCGCCCCAGGCCTTGCCGAGACTCTCACCGGGCGCCAGGACGCCTTCGACCTCCTGCTGGTGGCTGAGGAGCGAGGGCTGTTCGTGACTCGGCTCGAGCACGGCGGCTGGTTGCAGGTGCACCTGCCGGTGCGGGAGGTCCTGCTGGCGGAGGCGGAGCTCCGCTCTCCGGAGCGGGTGCGTGAGCAGCATCGCCGCGCCGCACGGTGGTTCGAGAGGCTGGGCGAGTTCCCCACCGCTCTGGACCACTGGTTGGCCGGCGACGAGCCCGGAGAAGGTCTTCGCCTGCTGTCCATGAGCGCACGTGAGCTCTACGACACCGGCAGGCAGGCCACGGTGCTCCAGATGTTGCCACGCGTCCGTCCGCAGGCCGCGGGGACCGATCCCACCGCGCTGATGCAGTATGCGTTCCCTCAGCTCTTGGTGAATCGGTCGGGTTTCCTGGACACGGTCGACAACCTGCGCCGCGTGCTCGACCTGAGCCCTGACGTCGACGCGCAGACCTCGCAGCGAGCTCAGGTCTTCGCCGCCCAGGCTGCGCTCATGACCGGTGACTGGCAGGAGGCCGAGCAGCAGTCTCGTGCCGCCCTGGGCGATGCGGGACCGGCCGCGATGTCGGACCCGTTCCTGCGCTTCGGCTGGAACCTCGTGGCGCGAGGCGTTGCGATGACCGAGCGGTGGGACGAGCAGAACCCTGAGGTCAAGGACCTCCTCAGCCAGCTCGGAGGGGACCCTGACCGAGCCACCGCCGGTCAAGGAACCCGTGCCCTGGGACTGGCGCTGGCAGGGAGATCCACGGACGCCATCCGGGTCAGCGCAGGCTTGCGGCGAGCCGCCCACGTCACGAACATGATGGTGCTTCGAGCAGAGATCGACACCGCCGAAGCCATCGCTCACTTCGAGCTCGGCGATACCGAGGCCGCGAGACGTCAGTTCACCCGCATCAGGTCCGAGCACGTCGACGCTGCCCCCTACGCCCAGGGGCTGGCCTACCTCCTCGAGGTCGACCAGGCACTGCTCGTGGGTGACGCGGACTCAGCGCAGAGCGCCCTCCTCACGGCCGACGCGTGGATGCACGAGCTGTTGCCCAGCGCCAGGAGCTGGATCTGCACCAGGGCGACACGAGTGGCGCTCGCCCGAGGCGACATGGTCGAGGCTCAGCAGTGGGCCGATCACGACCCGGACCTCTACTGGAGGCACGTGGGACGGGCCCGAGTCCTGCTGGAGCAGGGGCGCCGACCAGAAGCGCTGGAGGAGCTCGCCTCCGCATGGCCGCGGTGCGTGCGGCACGACGTGATCCGCAAGCTGTTGGAGGCCCGAGCCCTCGAGGACCGGGAGGCGGCCGTCAAGTGCGCGTCGACCGCGATCGAGCTGGCGGCGGAGGCCGGGATGCTGGCCACGGTGGCGGCCGAGGGCCCGGAGGTCGTCGAGCTGGCCGAAGTGGCTGCCTGGAACGTCCCCCAGGCCTGGCTGGACCGGCTCCGTCGCGCCGCGATGCCGCCGGTGGAGTCCGACCGGGCGTCCGGGCAGGTCGAGCGGCTCACCGACCGAGAGCAGGACGTGCTGCGGTTGCTGCCGAGCCGCCTCACCCTGCGGGAGATCGCAGCCGAGCTCTTCGTCTCCCAGAACACGTTGAAGTTCCACCTGCGGGTCATCTACCGCAAGCTCGGCGTGAACTCCCGAGCGCAGGCCGTCGACGTGGCCGCCACGATGCGCCGGCGTCGTGGCGAGTAGCCGCACGGGGCAGCAGCTCGGTACCTCCCCCCGCCCGCAGGCGCGGGCCCGACGTCACGCTCGGCTGTCGAAGATCCGCGTCCCCTGCTGCTCGAACTCCCGCGTCGTCAACACGCCGCGGTCGTAGAGCCGGATCAACGCTCGGAACTGGTCGACCCGGCTGACCGGATTCGCGGCGATGAACGCCGCGGTCCGGTCGATGCGCGGGCGCCGGGGGAGCAGGTCGGCACGACCCTGCCTGGTCCCGGCGGCCCGTCTCACGGCCGGCCTCCGCGCTCGGGCGCCTCGCGGCCTGGACGGAGCCGGCGAGCGGGAATCCGTTCTCCGCCGACGATCTGTCCGCCACAGGCCTGCACGGCGTCGGCCAGCAGGGAGGCCCAGACGTCCTCGGTGACCAGCAACAGGGCGGTCGACCTGGCGGGCAGGGCGTCGCACACCAGCCCGATGTCGTCCGAGCTCAACCAGCCCCCCACCTCCCCCTCGATGTCCCGCAGGGTCGCCAGCCCCGCCACCTCTTCCAGCTCCAGCACGGTGAACATGCCCATGTCGTCCGTTGTCACGAGCACCAGGTCGAGAGCCCGGATGCTCGACACACTCACGAGGTTCCGGATCGCCTCGGCCACCGGCGCTGTCGACGAGGCGTCCGGGAGCGCGATCACGATGAGCTCCACGAGCCCGGGCTGCGGGTCGGCCCAGTGGTCGCCGGAGCGACCGGCACAGGCGTCCGCTCGGCTCCGTCTCATGACCTCACGCCGTCCATCATGCGCTGCATCTCTCGAGCCGGTCGGCTCGACCGGTCCGCCCCACGGTCGTCGACGACCGGGTGGACCCACACCACCCCAGACGGGGTGAACCGCTCTCGGGTGCCGGTCCTCATTGCAGTGCCGCCGTCAGCCGCATCACGTTGTCGACATACCGCGACGAACGCCCCTCTGCCCCCCACTCTTCCCGCGTGAGCTCACGGGAGCTGTCGCGGTAGCTGTCCTCGACCCTCCTCATCCGGTCGACGATGTCGGAGCCCAGGAGCATCAAGCTGACCTCGTAGTTGAGGGCGAAGGAGCGCATGTCCATGTTGCTCGAGCCGATCACGGCGACGTCGTCGTCCACGGTGAGGTGCTTCGCGTGCAGCACGTAAGGCCCCGGGTAGAGGTAGATACGCACACCTGCCTCGAGCAGCGCCTGGTAGTAGGAGCGCTGGGCGTGGTGGACCATGAACTGGTCCCCCTCTGCGCCGACGAAGAGCTCCACCGCGACCCCGCGTTGGGCCGCGGTCGTCACCGCGTAGAGCAGCGACTCGTCGGGCACGAAGTACGGGCTGGTGATCGAGATCCGATGGTGCGCGGAGTAGAGCAGCGTGTTGAACATCCGCAGGTTGTTCTCCGTGGTGAAGCCCGGTCCGCTGGGCACGACCTGACACGTCGTCCCGGCATCGGAGGACGCGTCGGCATCGCGCGGCTCGACCCGTTGGTCGTGCAGGATCTCGTCGGTCTCGCTGTACCAGTCAGTGACGAAGACGGCGTTCAGGGCCGCCACCACCGGCCCCTCGACCGTCAGCGTCAGGTCGACCCATTCCCGGCCCAGCTCCTGGTTCTTCGGCTTGTCGTAGGAGGGTTCGATGAGGTTCTGTGAGCCCATCAGACCCACGCGACCGTCCACCACGAGGATCTTGCGGTGGTTGCGCAGGTCGGGGCGACTCAGCCTCCCGTGCAACGGGCGGACCGGCATCATCGGGTGCGAGACGATGGTGGTCTCCGCGAGCCGTCGCAGCGTCTCCTTGTACGCCGGGATGCCACGCGACCCGAGGTGGTCGTACAGCAGCCTGACGGGCACACCTCGCTCGGTCGCCCGCACCATCGCGGCGAACACCGGCTCGGTCACGTGGTCCCACGCCGTGATGTAGAACTGCGCGTTGACGAAGTGCTCGGCGGAGTCGATCGCCTTCACCATCGCGGTGAGCGACGCGACGTAGTCGTCGTAGAGCTCGATGTTCTGGCCGCTCAGCGGCGGCAGCCCGCCCAGGTTGCGGTTGAGACTGGCGACCGACGAGATGTAGGCGAGACCCGGGTCGGTCTCGGGCAGCTCGGCCACGGTCGCGGTGCGCTCGCGGATCACCTGGTTCACCTCGGCCTGCTTCTCCTGACGTCGCCGGTTCACCGCCGTGCTGCCGAAGAGCAGGAAGAGGGCGAAACCGAAGTAGGGCACTGCGAGCACGAGGACCAGCCACGCCATGCCCGTGGAGGGCTTGCGATTGCCGGGAATGACCCCCAGGGCGAAGGCGCAGATGACCACGTGGAGCAGCGCCCCGGCCGTGGCGATCAGCGACGGTAGGCCGCCGAACCAGCCGGGCCCGACGGCCCAGGCGGTGAGGAGAGTGTCGGAGGGTGCCACGACGCCCCACTCTCATGGTCACGTCGGCCCGTGACCTCACCCGGGGCAGATGATTCGGACCCAACCCCACCGAGGGTGGTGTCAGCCAACCCACCCTCTGGACACCATGGCCCTACGTCCACGAAGGGATCGAATGTGTCCAGCCAACCGAGCACGGGGGTCACCACCGACGCGTGGCGTGCCGATTCCTCCTCAGCGGTCCGGGTGACGAGACCGGCCCCACTGCTGGTCGCCCGTCCGAGGGTCAGTGCGCTGCTGTCGACGGTGCCCGCGGGGCGGTTGGTCGTGGTGAGCGCTCCCGCGGGGACCGGCAAGACCTCGGCGGTGGCCGAGTGGGTCGCAGGGCTTCCCGGTGAGGTGACCTGGGCCAGGGCGACGGCGGCCGGCACCCACTCGCCGTGGGAAGCACTGCTCGGTTCGCTGGCGGCGCAGGGCGTGCCCGTGCAGGACGCTCACGGCCGACCCGGTCACGAGCGAGTCCTCGGCCTGGCCGCGAAGATCGCCGGCTCGCCGATGCTGCTGACGGTGGTGCTCGACGGCTTCGACTTCATCGAGCCTGCAGTCACCACGCAGCTGGACCTGCTGGTCCGCCACGCCGGGGAGCGCCTGCGCGTGGTCATCGCCTCGCGGGGCGACCCCATGGTGCCCTCGGACCCGCGCACCCGTGGCACCAAGGTGGCGGTCCGGCAGAGCCAGCTCGCCTTCACCGACGTCGAGGCCGGTGAGCTGCTCGACGCGCTCGGGGCCGGCCTCGCGTCGCCCGCGGTCGCACGACTCAACCGCACGCTGTCGGGGTGGCCGGTGGGACTGCACCTCGCAGCCCGCGTCATCGCCGGCAGTGCAGCCACACCGCTGTCGGAGGACAACGCAGTGCGACGGGCCAGCGGGATCAACGAGTACGTGCTGAACGAGGTGCTCGATGCCCAGGCACCCGAGGTGCGTCGGTTCCTGCTGAGCACCTCCGTGTTGGAGGAGCTCACCCCGCAGACGGTGCAACAGGTGGCCGGACCCAGGGCCGCCCAGATCCTGGCCGGCCTGCAACGCCTGAACGTCTTCCTGGAGCCGGTGGTCGACCAACCGGGTCACCACCGCTACCCCCCGTTCTTCCGGGACATGCTGCAGTCCCAGCTGAGCTACGAGTCGCGTATCCCTCCTGACCCCTCTCCCCTGGGCCACGTGCCGACACAGCGGTCCCAGCCTCCCCCGCCACAGCCGAGAGGTGTGCTGCACATCGCCCCACACATCGGTAGCGAGACGCCGCTGCTCATCGAGACCTTGACGCCGAAGGAGCTCGAGGTGCTCGGACATCTCGAAGATCTGCTCACCACCGAGGAGATCGCGGGTTCGATGTTCGTCTCGGTCAACACCGTGCGCACCCATATCCGCAACATCCTGCGCAAGCTCGGGGTCGCCGGCCGCTACGCCGCAGTGCGGCGTGCTCGTGCGCTGGGTCTGGTCTCACGCGTCGGGTAGAGGTGACCCTCTCTGCGGCGTCGGGAGCGCGCCACGGCTGGGCGAGCATGCGGACGCAACGGGCTTCACGAACTTCACCCCCGCAGGATGATGGCCCCCCTGCATCGCTGCGGTGGACTTGACCGCATGCTCGAGGTGAGCTCCTCGCGGTAGGACGTGGTGCTGACGGGAGGCTGGCTGGATGACCACCTCACGGAGATGGACCGCGGGGCTCTTCGGCGTGGGGTCGGTGTGCTTCCTGCTCGGTCCGCTGCCGTTCTTCCTGCAGCTGGTCGGCGCACACGTCGATGCGCTGGTCTTCTTCGTCGGCTCGCTGTTCTTCACTGCGGCGGCCGCGCTGCAGATGCGCACCTCCGTCCGTACCCGAGCCGCGCACTCGGCCACAGACAGCCGGTCTCCGGGACGCAGCCGCAGCCTGGACCTGTGGGGGTCGGGAGTGCAGCTCGCCGGCACCCTCTTCTTCAACGTCACCACCTACCGCAGCCTGGACACCCCGCTCACCTCGGTGGACTACAACCAGGTGGTGTGGCGCCCGGACGCGTTCGGCTCCGTGTGCTTCCTGGTGTCCGGGTGCCTGGCCTACGCCCTGACCTCAGGCCGGCTGCTCAGTGCGCCGCCGCACTCGCTGGACGGCGCGATGGCTTCGACGAACCTGCTGGGTTGCGTGGCTTTCGGCGTGTCCGCGCTGGGCGCGTTCGTGGTGCCCCAGACAGCGACAACCGTCGACGCCGCGGTAGCGAACGGGGGCACCGCGGTCGGCGCACTGGCGTTCCTCATCGGCGCTGCGCTGCTGCTGCCTGACCGCACACCGGCACCGCCGGTGCCGCTCGGTCGATGAGCACCGCCCCTCACCCACCGCACCGGCAGCCACCGGTCGCGCCTCCGAGCAGCGACACAGCCCGTCAGAAGCTCGACGCCATCACCGCCCATCTGCCACCCCGCGCCGCAGACTGGGTGGATCGGACGTTGTCGCGCTGGCCGGGACGCCTGCTGACCGCCAGCATCTCAGGCTTCACGCGGATCGAGCTCTTCGACCGGTCGATGACGATCGCGGCGCAGTTCTTCACCTCGATGTTTCCGATCCTCTTGATGACCGCGACCTGGCTGGCCCCCTCCAGCAAGTCGATCGGCGACGCGACCGGGATGCCGAAGCAGGCGCAGACCGTCCTCGACCAGGCCGTGAACGGCTCGTCCAGCTCCACGTTCGGCGTGATCGGGGCGCTCATCGTGCTGGTGTCCGCCACCAGCCTCTCCCGCGCCCTCACGCGAGCCTTCGCGGCGATCTGGTGGCTGCCCCGTCCGTCGCTGCACCTGCGTTTCGCGTGGCGGTGGGTCTCAGCGCTGCTGGCCCTCGCACTCACCGTGGCGAACAGCTTCACACTCGGGCGACCGGTCGCGGACCAGCTGCCCCGCGGCCTCTGGGTGCTCCTGCTCACCTTCCCACTCGATGTCGCGGTCGGTGTCTTCGTGCCCTGGGTCCTGCTGTCGGGGAGGGTCGGACACCGCCAGCTGCTCCCCGGCGCGATACTGCTGGCCGTGGTGCTGCTGTTCGCTCGTCCGGCGACTGCGGTGTGGCTGCCCCACGCGCTCGACGTGAGCGCCGACCGCTACGGATCGATCGGCGTCGCCTTCACCTACCTGGCCTGCCTCTACAGCCTGTCGTTCTGCTGGCTCGCTGCGGCCATGATCGGTCAGGTGATCGCGACGGACGAGGGCTGGTTCAGCCAGTGGATCCGGGGCCCAGGGAGCACGCAGAGCTCATCCGGCGGGGATGAGCCGCGGTCGCCCGACGTCTCGAATGATTCGAGCTGACGACGGGTCACGCCGGACCCGACGCCTGAGCGGAGGGAGCTGGGCCATCACTGCCGCAACCACCGCACGCGCGCCGACTCCCACGGCCTTCCATGTGATGTCGAAGCCGACCGGGGCGGTGTGCAACCTGGATTGCGAGTACTGCTACTTCCTCTCCAAGGAGGTGCTGTACCCAGGGAGCGAGTTCAGGATGCCGGCCCAGGTCCACGAGGCCTACGTCGAGCAGCTGCTCGCGGCTCACGTCGGGGTGCCCGAGGTGGTCGTGGCTTTCCAGGGCGGGGAGCCGACGATGATGGGGCTCGACTTCTTCCGGCGTACGCTCGAGCTGGAGGAGAAGTACGCGGCACCGGGACAGACCATCCTCAACACCCTGCAGACCAACGGCACCCTGCTCGACGAGGAGTGGGGTGCCTTCCTTCGTTCGAACGGATTCCTCGTCGGACTGTCGATCGACGGTCCGCGAGCGATGCACGACGCGTACCGCGTCGACAAGGGCGGCAAGCCGAGCTTCGACCGGGTGATGCGCGGACTCGACGTCCTGCGCCGCCACGAGGTGGAGTGGAACGTCCTGACGACGGTCAACGCTGCGAACGGTGACCATGGTCGAGAGGTCTACACGTTCCTCCGGGACGAGCTCGGTGCTCGGTTCATCCAGCTCATCCCGATCGTGGAGCGGGTCACCCAGGAGCTGCTGCCGCTCTCCGAACAGGGATGGGGTCGTCACGGACGTGGCGATCGGCCGCTCTACCGACAGGAAGGGGACCGCGTCACCCACCGGTCGGTCGGCGCGGAGCAGTACGGACAGTTCCTGATCGACGTCTTCGACGAATGGGTCTGCAACGACGTCGGTGACGTGTTCGTGCAGGACTTCGACACCGCATTGGCACACTGGATGGGCATGAACGACGTGGGTATGTGCGTCCACGCGGAGACCTGCGGTGCGGCCGTGGCACTCGAGCACAACGGCGACCTGTACTCCTGTGACCACTACGTCGAGCCCGACTACCGCCTGGGCAACATCGCCGACGGCAGGACTCTTCTCGAGCTCGTCACCTCGCCCGAGCAGAAGGCATTCGGCCAGGCGAAGCTGGACACTCTCCCCGACTACTGCCTGCGCTGCGACGTCCGGTTCGCCTGCCACGGCGGATGCCCCAAGGACCGGTTCCTCACCACGCCGGACGGCGACCCCGGACTGCACTACCTCTGCGCCGGATACCAGAACTTCTTCCACCACGTCGACGAGCCGATGCGCCTCATGGCCGGGCTGTTGAAGCAGGGAAGGGATGCCTCCGACATCCGCGACTGGTACGCGTCTGCCACCGGCACCGCAGACGGTGACGCCCGCCCGGGGCGATCGAGAGAGGCGCTCACCCCGAAGGGATGATGTGAGTGCCGAGCCCCGAGCGCGACGCTGACGATGACGATGAGGTGCCCCTCGTCGACAGAAGATGGAAGCGCCACGACAGGAAGTGCCGGAGATGACCACGGAGCCGCAACGTTCGATCCTCCCGATCCCTGACCAGCCACCACGAGGGCTGACGACGTACGACGCTCGCAACCCGGACTCCAGCCACCCGCCGATCACCCAGCTCCGGCCGCCGGAGGGCGCTCCCAACGTGCTGGTCATCCTGATCGACGACGCCGGTTTCGGGTCCTCGAGCGCCTTCGGGGGGCCGTGCGAGACACCCACCTTCGAGAAGCTCGCCGGAGGGGGACTGCGCTACAACCGCTTCCACACCACGGCGCTGTGCGCGCCGACCCGTGCCGCCCTGCTCACCGGGCGCAACCACCACTCGGTGAACATGGGGTCGATCACCGAGCTGGCCACGTCCGCGCCGGGAAGCACCTCGCTGCGGCCGAACAGCAAGGTGCCGCTCGCCGAGACGCTGAAGCTCAACGGCTACTCCACGGCACAGTTCGGCAAGTGCCACGAGGTCCCCGTCTTCCAGAACAGCCCGGTCGGGCCGTTCGACATGTGGCCGACGGGATCGGGCTTCGAGCACTTCTACGGGTTCATCGGTGGCGAGGACAACCAGTACTACCCCTCGCTCTACGAGGGCACGACACCGGTCGAGCCGCCCAAGACCGCCGAGGAGGGCTACCACCTCACCGAGGACCTGGCCGACCATGCGATCACGTGGATCAGGACGCAGACGTCGATCGCGCCCGACAAGCCGTTCTTCGCCTATTTCGCCCCCGGCGCCACGCACGCGCCGCACCACGTGCCCGGCGAGTGGATCGAGCACTACAAGGGCAAGTTCGCCCACGGCTGGGACGAGCAGCGCGAGATCACCCAGGCGCGCCAGAAGGAGCTGGGCGTCATCCCGCAGGACGCCGGCCTCGCCCCTCGCCATGACGAGATCCCGGCCTGGGAGGACATGCCCGACGAGCTGAAGCCGACGCTCGAGAGGCAGATGGAGACCTACGCGGCATTCCTGTCGCACACCGACCACCACATCGGTCGGGTGATCGACGCCGTGGAGGGTCTCGGGCTCCTCGACAACACGCTGATCTTCTGCATCGTCGGGGACAACGGCGCCTCGGCCGAGGGCACCCTGAACGGCACCTTCAACGAGTTCATCCCGCTGAACGGGATGGGTGAGGCCATCGAGACACCGGAGTTCCTGGCCTCGCACATCGACGACTGGGGAACCCCCGAGGCCTACAACCACTACGCAGTCGGGTGGGCCTGGGCGATGGACGCACCCTTCCAGTGGACGAAGCAGGTCGCCTCGCACTGGGGTGGTGTCCGCAACGGCACCATCGTCCACTGGCCGGCAGGCATCGCCGAGCGTGGCGGCCTGCGCAGCCAGTTCTGCCACGTGATCGACGTCGCGCCGACAGTCCTGGAGGTCGCCGGGATCCCGGAACCGTCGACGGTGCACGGGGTGACGCAGAGCCCCTACGAGGGCGCCAGCATGCGCTACTCGTTCGATGCCCCGGAGGAGCAGGAACGCCACGACGTCCAGTACTTCGAGATGTTCGGCAACCGGGGCATCTACTACAAGGGTTGGAGCGCCGTCACCAAGCACCGCACGCCCTGGAAGCTGGGCCTGGGGTTCAAGAACGTGCCCTTCGACGAGGACGTCTGGGAGCTCTACGACGGCAGCAAGGACTACAGCCAGACCCACGACCTCTCCCGGGAGATGCCCGACAAGCTGCGTGAGCTGCAGCGCCAGTGGCTGATCGAGGCGGCGCGATACAACGTGCTTCCGCTGGACGACCGCAGCGTGGAGCGACTCAACCCGGAGCGTGCGGGGCGGCCTGCGTCGGTGAAGGGGAACCGGCAGGTCTTCTACCCCGGCATGAAGCGCATCACCGAGGCGACGGTGCTCGACATCAAGAACAGGTCGTTCCAGGTCACCGCCCAGGTCAGCGTCCCGGAAGGGGGCGCACAAGGCACCGTGGTCGCTCAGGGCGGACGGATCGGCGGCTGGGCCCTGCTGATGCACCAGGGGGCGGCGCGGTTCGTGTACAACCTGTTCGGCGTCGAGGTGTTCGTGATCGACGCCGAACAGCCGATGACGAGCGGTCCGCACCAGCTCCGTGCCGAGCTCGACTACGAGGGGGGCGGCCTCGCCAAGGGCGCGGTGGTCACCCTCTACTACGACGGCAAGGCGGTCGGGGAGGGCAAGGTGGGGGCCACCCAGCCACTGATCTTCTCGGCCACCGAAGGTCTCGAGGTCGGTCGGGAGCTCGGCACCACCGTCTCCCCCGACTCCGAGCCGGACGCGACCGTGTTCAACGGCGAGATCGAGTGGGTGGAGCTCAGCATCGGCGAAGACGACAACAGCCACATGATCGATCCCGACGACCACATGCAGATGCTGATGTCCAAGCAGTAGTGGGGCGGTTCCACGCTCGAGGTCGGCTGCGGCCGGTCCGGCCGACCGGTCGTGGCCCAGTCATCCGTCCCGGGGGATGACGCGGGCTGCGGCCAGAAGGTTGTCTGAGTGAGAGCAACTGTGCGAGGAGGAACCCATGTGCCGCTGGCTCGCATACATCGGATCACCGGTGCTCGTCGAGGACCTGTTGTACCGCCCCGAACACTCCCTGATCGTGCAGAGCATGCACTCGACGATGGGCGCCGAAACCACCAATGGGGACGGCTTCGGGCTCGGCTGGTACGCCGACCTGCCCACGCCGGGAGTGTTCCGGAGCACCGAGCCGGCATGGAACGAGCGGAACCTCAAGGAGCTTGCCGCCCACATCAGGTCACGCTGCGTGCTCGCGCACATCCGCGCCTCGACCGGCACACCGGTCCAGGAGACGAACTGCCACCCCTTCCGGCGGGGACGCTGGCTGTGGATGCACAACGGGCTCATCTACGACTTCCACCGCTTCAAGCGAGAGCTCGTGATGGCCGTCGACCCGTCGCTCTACGCAGACATCGAAGGGTCGACGGACTCCGAGGTGTTCTTCTACCTGGCGCTCACGTTCGGGCTCGAGTCGGAGCCGGTCGAGGCGGTGAGCCGAGCGGTCGGCCTGATCGAGGAGCTCGGACGGCGCAACGGCGTACCCTTCCCGCTCCAGATGACGGTGGCCACGACCGACGGCGAGTCGCTCTACGGCTTCCGGTACTCCAGCGAGGGCCGGTCCCGGTCGCTCTTCCACAGCACCGAGGTCTCGACGCTGAAGGAGCAGTACCCCGACAACCCGCTGCTGCGCGAGCTCTCCGACGACGCCCGGATGGTGGTCTCCGAACCCCTCGGCGACCTGCGCGGCGCCTGGCGGGAGGTGCCGGAGTTCACCTGTGTCCAGATCCGGCAGGGTCACCAGGAGCTGCTCCCCTTCGCACCGGCCGTGCGCCGGAGCGCTCACGGATCTGCGCCGGTCGCTTGATCACGTGCGCGGTTCGCCGGGGTGCATGGCGCGCTCCGCTGTCACCGACAGCGGTGGCCGGTCGTCCGGCCCGCTGGGGCCGTGCCACTCCACCAGGAGCAGCGTGGCGTCGTCGTCCAGCTCACCGGCCTGGTGGTCGAGCAGGGCATGAACCACGCGTCGCATCGTCTCGGGGGCGGGCAGCCCCGCCGCGAGGTTGCGTACGACGAGGTCGACCAAGCGGTCCTGCCCGAAGAACTCCCCGTCCGGCGAGCGTGCCTCGATGACGCCGTCGGTGTAGAGCAGCAGCATGTCACCGGGCTGCAGGTGCTCGGTCCCGACTGCGGCCGGCTCGGTGCGGGAGAGCTGCTGGTTGAGTCCCAGTGGCAGCAGCGGCTCGACCTCGAGCGTGCGCACCCATCGCCCTTCGCGCAGGAGCAGCGGTTCGTGGTGACCGGCGCTGATCCAGGTGAGCAGCCCGCGCGTGGTGTCGAGCTCGCACAGCAGGCCGGTGGCGAAGGCCTCGACACGGAAGACGTCGTTCACCGCCCTCTCGATGTGCCGTGCGGTCTCGCTCACCGACTGCCCGGCCCGGCGGGCGTTGCGATAGGCGCCGATGACGAGACTGATCAGCTGGGCACTGACGATGCCGTGCCCCATCCCGTCGAACACCGCGAAGCGTGCGATCCCGGCGTCCACCGCGTAGTCCAGGGAGTCGCCGGCGACCTCGTAGGCCGGCTCCAGGCCACCGGCGATGGTCACCGAATGGTTGGCGAACGTCAGCGGCGGCAGCAGTGACCACTGCAGCTCGGCGGCCAGCGTCATCTGGTTGGTGCGTCGCAGGCGGACGATGCTGTCGCCGTACAGCGTCTTGGCCATCAGCAGGTCGGAGAGCACGGAGACGAACCCGTCCAACCGACGCATCCCGGCATCGTCGTCGAGCGCCTGGGCGGGCAGGGTGAGGCTCAGGACGCCCAGACGTTCGGTGCCGTCGAGCAGGGGCTGCCACACCTGGACCCGCTCGCCGACCTCTTCGTTCAGGTCCGCCTGGGTCAGCCTTTGCATCTGCTGGAACGCCCGACCCGCCACGGTGGCGTCGATCCCCAGCGCCTGGGGGGACTCGCCGTGCCTGGGCGGTCCCGGCTGGAGGAACGGCGCCAACACCCGCTGCTGGAGGTCCGCCAGGTAGATCGTGGTGTCCTGGCCGTCGAAGATCGCGGCCGCCTCGGCCACCGCGCCCGGGAGCTGGTCGGGAGTCGCGACGTGCGCGACGTGGACCAGTCGGTCGATCGCGCACGCGATCAGGGACGACCAGCTGTCGCCCTCGTGCTGCTGACTCATGAAGTTTGCTCCGCTCCCTCTTGCGCTACACACCGTACCGAGACCGCAGCGCTGGGCGTCGGTCGATGGCGCAAGAGGCCCTCGAGGGCGAGGTGCCGGGTAGCGGGAGGGTTGGCGCGGCGCCACGCGGGTAGGTGGTCCAGATCAGCAGCTCGTCGAGCCCGGGGGGAAGCGATGAACCCTCTCGATCGCGTCGTCAGTCTTGGGCGACACCCCACGGAAGTACGCCGGGCTCGGCAGCACGTCGAGGACTTCTGCGCCGGCATGCCCGGCGATCTGCGCAGCATCGCCCAGCTGTTGACGTCCGAGCTGGTCACGAACGCGATCGCCCACGGCAAGGGCGCCATCGAGCTGCGCCTGAAGCGGGACGGCGCCGGATTGCGGGTCGGTGTCCACGACGAGTCCGACCAACCGCCCCGGCGGCAGACGATCGACGCCTGGAGCAGCGACGGGCGCGGACTGCTGCTGCTGGAACGACTCGCCTCGCGCTGGGGCACCGACCACGACTCGAGCGGGAAGCTGGTGTGGTTCACGCTGCGCACGCAGTGATCCTGGGCCGTGGCGCGCTTGTCGACCTACAGCACCGGTTCCGGCGGCAGACCCGTGCCGTGCGTCGAGAAGCACGCCACGGCGAGGGCCTGCGCAATCCGACGCGAGCCGTTAGTCCGGGGGTATCGGGGCCCCGCACCCGTCAGCGATGCTGATCAACGAGTCGATTGCGCCGCCGGAGAAGAACTCGTCGATGCCCTTGCCGTCGGACATCTTCTCCGCCTCGTGCGGGTTCTTCGATCCGAGGACGCCCTGGTGCGGCGCCGGGACCTTGACCATGATCGTCACCACTGTTCGAACTCCCTGCTCTGCAGCCTTGGTCAAGACGCACTCCCCCTGCTCCGCCGACCAGAACCCCGCGTCAATCAGGGGCCCGACCAGGTCAACCCTCTCCCAGACCTGGCTCTTGGTCCCGGACTGCGCCTTGGTGGACTGGTTGGCGATGTAGCACTCGTGCGCGAAGCCCGCGCTTGCGGTCAGCATCATGGTCACGGTCGTGGCGCCGACCACGACTCCCGCACGACGAAGTAGGTGCAACATGGTGGTGCCCCCTCGGGTGGTGGTGGGATCAGATCCTTCGAAGTCAGCCTCACCCAGCCGGCTGAGGGGAGGAACGGCCGGAGGACCCGTGGCAGTGGTGTAGCCAGGTGGTCCGAATACTGAGGAAGGTCCCACGCCGGACAGGGCCGCCGACCCGACCGGACCTCGATGGGCGACTGGGCTACTACCGAGGAGTGTGCGACCTTTGCGAGTGACGTCCTCACTCGGGACCGCGCAGGAATACCCAGCGGGAATGGACACGAGAGGAGAGCCATGAGCGACCACCATGACCTGACCGCACTGGGCCAGGAGCTGCTGTCTCAGGCTGCTGAGTCACCGCACGGCCGGATTTCGCAAGCGGTGATCCACGGTGACCGGCAGCGGGCGGTCCTGATGGCGTTCACCCCGGGAGCTTCCTTGGGTGAGCACGAGGCACCACCGGCGGCCACCTTCCACGTGCTTCGCGGCCGTGCGCTGCTCAAGGCCGGTGACGAGCAGTGGGACGTCACGGCCGGCGAGCTGGTCCCGATCCCGCAGGCGCGACACAGCGTCGAAGTCCCCGACGAGGACACGCTGGTGCTGCTCACCGTCGCGGTGGACTGAGCGCCGGGCCCTCGTCTACCGAGACAACACCGGCAACTCTCGGGCGCGCTGCCTTTGACGCGCTCGCGCGCCGGACAAGGTCGCGTGGAATGCGCTGTGTCGATGCTGGTCCAAGTTGAGAGGGAGATTGACCCTCTGGATGAATGCTGACTCCGCGAGCGGGCACGGGACTTGGTCTTGTCAGCACCTCGGCAGCCGTGTAGAGCGTCCCCGGCCGCATCAGCGATGCGACCGCACGGTCAGCCCCGTCCATCTCGTGCTCCTCGCATCTGTTGCAGCGCGCGCAGCAGCGCCTCGCCGCCGACGTCGCGGATGTAGTCGGGGTCGCCACAGACCACCAGCTGGTCGCGGGCACGCGACAACCCGACGTAGAGCCGCTCGCGGGATCGGTCGGTGGGCTCACGCTCGTTGAGCGCCAGGACGACGACGCGGCGCTCGAGCCCCTTGAACCCGAGGACGTGGCCGTAGAAGACCTGGTCCTTGTCCCAGAACGACTCCCAGTAGGTCTCCTGCCCCTGCTCCTGCCGCGCCTTCTGCTCAGGGTGCCGCCCGCCCGTGGTCAGCAACGCGACATCCTCCGGTCGCCAGTCGTCGAGCAGCTGGTCGACGGCCTCGTCGGCCAGGTCGAGCGCCTCGTCGGGGCGGCAGGGCACGAACCGGACGTCGGGCCCGTCGCCGCCACGCAGCCGCATCCGGAACGGCGCGAGGTCGGCGAAGGTCTGTCCGATCTGCCGGGTGTTGCGCAGGTTGGCGTCGAGCATCAGCGGCAGCAGGGGGACGGGCGGGCCGCCGAAGCGCGCGAACACCCGCTGGCTCTCGTCGGAGAACACGTAGACCCCGGAGTCCTCCGACCGGAGGGCGCCGAGCAGGGCGGGCCACCAGGTGTCGGAGAAGTCCTGGGCCTCGTCGACCACCACCGCGTCGAAGCGGTGCCCGTCGGGCAGCGCCTCGGCGAGCCGCCTCATCTCCGCCGGCAGACGCACCTCCCAACCCTCCTGGTCGTCGGTGGACTCGGGCAGGGTGGCTCCCCACTGCTCCCCCAGCCCGTGGAAGAGCCCGACGTAGGCGGGGCGGTGACGTCGGTTCTTGATGGCGGCCACGCGCCGGTGGAAGTACGACGCCAGGCCGCGGGAGTAGCAGACCAGCGCCACCCGCTGGCCGTCCGCGGACAGTCGGCGCGCCTGCTCGATGGCCAGCCAGGTCTTGCCGCTGCCCGCTCCCCCTCGCACCTCGACGCGGTGGAGATGCCTGACGGCGTCGAGGATCATCGCCTGCTGCTCGGTCAGGTGCTGGGCCTCGTCCTCGCGCTGGTAGGCCTCGGACAGCAGGGTCGTCTGCGGCAGGAACCGGCCACCGAGGATCTCGGCCAGGTCGCCGAGGTCGGTTGCGCCCGTCGGCGGGTGGCCGGTCTGCTCCTCGAGCAACAACCGCAGCCCCTCGACCACGCCGTCGAGGTCGTCGCGACCGAAGATCGCCTCCCGCGGGCAGTCAGGCGTCGCGAAATCGGGCGCCACGTCGGTGTGCGGCAGCGCCACGGCGTGGGCCATCCGCATCCGACGGTGTCGCCAGCGCGGATCGACGTTCACGTAGTCGCGCACGGCGTACTTGCCGGTGCGTGCCTGCGCGACCGGGTGGATCTTGACGGTCTCGCGGCGGCGCTGCATCCACCAGTCGCCGTGCTCGAGCCACACCGAGCCACCCTTGACCTCGAGCGTGACCACGCCGGCGCCGGCGATGCCGACCAGCAGGTCGACCTCGCGGTCCTCACCACGATGGGTGAAGCGGACTCCCGCGCCCAGCACGTCGTCGGGACCGAGCTGGTCGTGCAGGGCCTGCCAGACCACGCGTTCGGCATCGTTGGCGAACGTCGGGTCGTCGTCGAGAAGCCGTGGCCCGGGGCTCACTCGTCGTCCTCGTCGCGAGCGGCCGCGCGGAACCGGGGCGTCAGGTCTTCCTTGGCACGGTCGACCGCAGCGCAGACCGCCTTGAGTGCCTGGTGCAGGTGGGCGGGCACGAACGGCAGCGCGTTGACCCGCAGCTGGGCGAGGATGCAGCTGTCGCGGAGCACGAACTTCACCTCGTCGTGGTCGCGGTTGAGCACCGCCACCTCGTGCAGCCCGAGGTCGCGGTCCTTGACATCGGCGAGGACGAAGCCCCAGATGTCGACCGCGGGCGTGGACCTGCTGACGCTCACCCAGACCACGCTGTCGTCGGTGTGGATCGGGATGTCACCGTCACCGTCCTTGTGGGGCTCGTGGCCGAGCGTGCGCTCCAGCGCGGCGTCGACCAGGGTCTGCAGCTCGTCGGGCCCGGCGGCGGGCACCGCCACCATCGCCTCCGGGTCGCACTCGTGGCCGTCGACGGGCGCCTGCTCCTCGGGTGGGGGGTCGACGACCCCGTCCGCCTCGAGCAGCATCGGGTGCGGCACGCCGTAGACGTCACGCAGGGCCTGCACCGTCATCCAGGCCAGGTCCTCGAACTCGTCGCGCTCGACGTCGACGAAGTAGTTCGACGAGCCGCTGTCCTCGTCGTCTCCCGGTGCGTAGGTCGGAGCGCCGAAGCCGATCGCCTCCAGCGCTGCTCGCCCCTCATCGTTGAGAGCCCACGTGGCCATGAGGTAGTGGTTGCTGGCCGCCTCACACCTCATCCGGTCCTCACCCCAGGCGCAGAACTGGACGTACGGCGCCGCGCCGACCTCCGCGTCGTCCTGCAACAGCTCGACGATCAGGTTCTCGTCGTCCTCCATGATGTCCAGGCGCTCGCCGAGCAGCCGCTCGAACTCGTCCCACGCCGCCCTGGTGCTGCTCTCCAGATCCTCAGCCATCTCGGCACCCCCTCGGTCTCGACCCTGCCGATGCTTCAGAACATACGGGCACCCACCGACAGAAATGGTCGGCTGGGGCGCGCGCGTGGGAGCTCCCGGACAGTCGGTACGCCGAGGTCGCTCGGCTGAGCGGCGACGAGACGGCCGGCGTCCATCAGCCCTTCGGGGTCACGCTGGCCCCCAGTGCCCTGGTGCGCTGACACTCGAGATCCGATCCGACAGCCCGAGCACCGCTGACGGCTGTGCATGGCGAGGTCGCCGCACGGAACCTCTCCCCAACGGCGCGATCCGCGCGCTCCCATCCATACCCGCCCGAAAGCCCCATCTCGCTGCCAAGTGTCAGGACCAAGGCAACTTCCCGAGGCACGGCCGCGCCGCACAGTCTGAGGGTCTCCACCATGGGGAGGAGACATGAGCACGTATCGCGACGGACTGCCCTGGCGGCTCTACACCGCGGTCGCCGAGAAGCTCGACCACAGGATCGGCTGGCCACGGCTCCCGGTCCCGCTGGCGCTCGCGGTGCTCATCGGCGTGCGCACCCGGCTGCGGCAGCACAACCTCATCGACACCCGCACCCTCCCATCCGTCGATGAGCCGAACCCCCCGGCAGCCGACCCGTCCCGATCGACCCGTCGACGTGCCGATGGCAGCTGGAACGACCTGGCCGACCCCGCGATGGGCATGGCCGGGACCCGCTTCGGCCGCAACATCGCGCTGACCCGGATCAGCTCGGCGACGCCGGAGGACGTGCTCGGCCATCCGAGCCCACGAGAGGTGAGCCGACGACTGATGACCCGCCACGAGCTCGACGCGGTCGAGGGCGGCAACTCCCTCATCGCCGCCTGGCTGCAGTTCATGATCCACGACTGGTTCAGCCACGGCAGGAGCCCTCAGGACAACCCGTGGGTCGTCGAGCTGGCGGCCGACGACACCTGGGTCGACAACCCGATGACGATCCTGCGCACCATGGACGACCCCACCCGACCTTCGACCTCGACCGCTCCGCAGACCCGGATCAATGTGCTCACGCATTGGTGGGACGGCTCGCAGGTCTACGGCGAGTCCGAGGCGCTCACCGCCGCGCGCCGCAGCAACGTGGACGGCAAGCTGCTGGTGAACGACGACGGCTCGCTGCCCTGGCCGCAGGACCCTGACCACGACCCGTCCCGGGTGCCCGGCTTCTGGACCGGACTGGCCATGCTCATCACCGTGTTCACCCTCGAGCACAACGCCATCTGTGACCGGCTGCGAGCCGCGTACCCGACATGGGACGACGAGGAGCTCTTCCAGCGGGCGCGCCTGGTGAACTCCGCGCTCCTGGCCAAGATCCACACTGTCGAATGGACCCCTGCGGTCATCAGCCACCCCACCACTGTCCTCGGCATGCGGGCCAACTGGTTCGGCTTGGCGGGGGAACGACTCAACAGGCTCTTCGGCAGGGTCAGCGGCAGCGAAGTCATCTCCGGCATCCCTGGCAGCCGCACGGACCACTACGGCGTGCCCTTCTCGCTCACTGAGGAATTCGTCGCCGTCTACCGGATGCACCCGTTGATTCGCGATGAGTGGAGCCTGCGTCGCGCCGCGGACGACCAGACCATCCGCGACTGCACGTTCGGTGACCTCTCCGGCCCACAGTCGCTCGACGTGCTGGCCGAGGTCCCGATGAGCGACCTGCTCTACTCCTTCGGCACCCAACCGCCCGGCTTCGTCAGCCTCCACAACTACCCCCGCCACATGCAGGAGTTCGTCCGGCCCGACGGGCGGCTCCAGGACCTGGCCGCCACCGACATCCTGCGTTCACGCGAGCTCGGCGTCCCCCGCTACAACCAGTTCCGGCGGCTCATCCACCTCGAGCCGGCGGCGAGCTTCGAGGAGCTCACCGACAACCCCGCCTGGGCACGCGAGATCCGCGAGCTCTACGACGACGACATCGAGAAGGTCGACCTGCTGGTCGGCATGTACGCCGAGGCCCGGCCGCAGGGCTTCGCGTTCAGCGACACCGCCTTTCGCATCTTTGTGTTGATGGCCTCCCGCCGGCTCAACAGCGACCGGTTCTTCACCGACTACTACACGCCCGAGGTCTACACCCAGGAGGGAATGGACTGGATCAAGGAGAGCTCCATGGGCACGGTGTTGCTGCGTCACTACCCCGGACTGCGACACGCCTTGGTCGAAACACCCAACGCCTTCGCCGCCTGGCGTCGCGGCTCCTGAAGGAGCGTCATGGGCACAACGAGTGTCAGCAACTGGTTCGGCGGCATCACGTCCTCGCCGTACGCGGTGGTCGAGGTGACCAGCGTCGAGGAGATCGTCGGCGTCATGACCGAGCACGAGCGCTATCCGGCGCCGGTGCGAGCCGTGGGGTCGAACCACTCCACAACCCCCTGCGGCACCGCCGACGACGGAACGGTGGTCATCACCCGCAAGATGGACAAGATCCTCGAGATCGGGACCGAGACAGTGACGGTCCAGGCCGGAGCACTCTATATCGACGTCAACCACGAGCTGGCCGCTCACGGGCTCCAGTTCCACGTCAACGTCGAGCTGGGCAACCTCACCATCGGCAGTGCCTGCTGCGGCGGCACGAAGGACGCCTCCATGCCCACGGAGTTCGGGCAGATCGCGTCGTACGCCGTGGGCATCAAGATGGTGCTCCCGGACGGCGAGCTCTTCGAGGTGGACGAGAGTGATCCCGAGCTGCTGCAGGTGGCCCGGTCGAGCTACGGACTGTTGGGGATCGTCTACGAGGCGACGTTCAAGGTGCGGACCCTGGCCGCCATGGAGGTGCACCACGAGCAGTTCACGTTGGACCAGTTCGCGGCGAGACTGCCCGAGCTGACGGCGCGCGACGAGTCGATGATGTTCTACCTCAACCCCTACACGGACTCGATCACGATCGAGTTCCGTCGTTACCACGATGACGTCTCCGTACGGCACCTGAGCCAGTGGCAGTGGAAGCTCCGCAACGAGGTCTGGAGCCACCTGGCTCCGCTGTGGGGCTTCAACGTCAGCCGGCTCGTCAGGTGGGGCCGGCTGAGCTCGGCGCTGTTCGACCTCTCCAGCCGGTTGACCGCGCTGGCACTCACCAAGGTGATCAAGGGCAAGGCGACGCTGCCGATCGCACAGCAGATCCGCTATCCAGCGGTCGCGAACAGCTCGCGCTATCTCTTCAGCATCTGGGCGTTTCCGGAAGAGCGTTACGTGGAGTGCCTGAGGGCCTACTACGACTTCTCGAAGGCTCATTACCAAGCGACCGGCTACCGCACCAACCTGGTCAGCGTCGGCTACCGCATCCTTGCCGACCAGAGTTCGTTGTTCTCCTACAGCTACGAAGGCACTGTGATCACGTTCGACCCCGTCTCAACAGGCAACGTCGGGTGGGACACGTTCCTGCGTGAGTACAACTCGCTGTGCAGCGACCTCGGCGGAACGCCGCTGTTCAACCAGACGAACTTCCTCACCCCCCAGCAGGTCGCCCGAGCCTTCGGCGACCGCGTCGCGCTGTTCGAGCAGTACCGCAGGCGCTTCGACCCGAACGACCGGCTGCTCAACGGCTACTTCAAGGAGCTTCTCGCCGAGAGGATCGAGGCCTAGCCACGCTCGCCTGCTCGTTCCCGGCGACGAAGTCTCACCTCGCAACCCACGTGCTGGTCCCGGCCGTGGCGCGCGCGTGGGGCTGCACGACCAGGAACCAGCGGTACCAGACCGAGTCGCACCCGGGGAGGTCGTGCTCCGGGCCGATCGCGAGGATCGACCCCACGTAACTCAGGTCACACCGCCCAGGACGATTGCCCCCTCCCCCTCGGCGGGGACGCTCAGAGCATGAGCAACGACAAAGCATCCGAGGCCCGCGAGGGTCTTGTCGACACCGTTTCGGGCAAGGCCAAGGAGATGGCAGGCGCCGTCACCGGCAACGCCGACCTCGTGCAGGAAGGCACGCTCCAGCAGGAGGAAGCCCGCCACCGCAAGGAGGCGATCGCCGAGGAGTCGATCGCCGACGCCAAGCGCGACGAGGCCACCGAGGAGTACCGCCAGGAGCGGGACGAGGCCGCCGAGCTGAAGGACCGGGCTCGCGACGAGGCCGACCGCGAGGAGTCCGCTGCGGAGCAGCAGCGCGAGAGCGAGCAGTCCGCCGCCGAGCGCGAGGAGGCGCTTCGCGAGGCAGCCGGACGCGAGGCGGCCGAGGAGCGCGCTGAGGACGTCGCGGAGGACCGGCTGCGTGAGGCCGAGCAGGCCGAGACCGAGGCGGACGCGACCGAGGTGCGCGCCGCCGCCGAGAGCCTCCCACTCGAGGGCGAGGCCGCTGCCGCTGAGCAGCGTGCGGCCGAGCTCCGCGCCGAGACCGAGAAGTGAGGACCACCATGATCACCAACCTGATCGCACTGCCCTACGAGCTGGCGCGCAAGCCGCTCGCCGCCGTTGACGAGCGGCTGTCCGACAAGCTGCCCGACAGGATCGGCGCCCGCATGGGCCGGGCCCTCGGCTCCACCGACAAGTTCGCGGGCACGCTGCTGCGCAAGCCCGACATCACCCAGCGCGGCGCTGAGCGGGTGGAGCGTGCCGGCAAGCTGCTCGACGCCGCGGACCTCGAGGCCGAGGCCGAGGCGCGACGAGAAGCAGCCCGAGAGACGCAGAAGGCTGGTCGCCAGCAGGCCGCCCGCAAGCGGCAGCAGGCGCAGGACCGCGCCGCTTCCGGGCTCGACGAGGCCGACGAGGTCGAGGCCCGCGGCAAGCAGAAGGCTGAGGAACGCGCTGCCAAGTCTGCCGCGGACAAGAAGGCGGCGGCCGACAAGCGCGCCGCCAACCGCAAGTCCGCCGCTGAGAGCCGCAAGGAGCAGACGAAGTCCACGGCCGAGGCCAAGCAGCAGACCGCCCAGCGGCAGGCCAAGGCCGAGCTCGACGACGCCCGCCAGGACAAGCAGGCGGCCGACGAGACCCGCGCCGACGCCGAGCAGCTCGAGGAGCTCACCGAGGCCAAGAAGCAGGAGCGCAAGGACGACTGACCGTCCAGGTGTGTGAAGGGCCCCGCGCAGTGCGTGGGGCCCTTTCGCGCTGTCCCGGCGCGCCTGCCCTCAGCCGCGGGCGCCGGTGATCGTCAGCACCACGCCGGCGTGGTCCGAGGGCCACAGACCGGTGCGAGGATCCTTGGCCGTCGGCTCGTCCCCGGTCACCTCTCCCGCGACCACGTCGAGCTGTTGGCCGGGTCCGGGTCTGGCGAAGATCATGTCGATGCGGTGCGTCCAGCTGCCCGGTGTCGGTTCGTTGACCAGCTCGTTGAGCCCGGATGTCCATCCCTGGTCGGCGGGGAGCCACTCCAGCCACATGTCGGTGAACCCTCCCGGACCGGTGATGAAGTCGTACGGCGCCGAGTGCGGCACCGGGGCGGGGTCAGTCGGCTTGGTCGTGTTGTTCAGCGGGTCGGAGTTGCAGTCGCACGCGATCACCGTGGTCCGGTCCGTGACCGTGGCCTCGGCCAGCAGCTCCTGTGCCTGCAGGAGCGCCGCGACCGAGCTGAACGCCTCCAGGTGGGTGTTGACGAAGCGGAAGGGCTTACCCGAGCCGTGAGCAACGTCCACCCAGCCGTACCCCCGGATGATGTCCAGCTGCGAACCGCCCACGTTCACCGGCACCTTCGTGTCGTACTGCGCGCTGCCCTTGTCGAGCACGCGTAGGTTGCTGCTCGCGCGCAGCAGGATCACGTCGCGCATCGTGAGCCGGATGTCGCGACCCTGGCTGACGGTGCCGTTCGCCGGGTTGCCGAGGAAGGCGGGCGACTCCAGATCCATCTCCTCCTGGACGACCACGGCCTTGTACGGCGTGCCCTGCTGTCGGAGGTCCTGCAGCAGGAGCTTGAGGTAGTCGTAGTCGACCTGCTGCGCGTTCGTCGTCCCCAGCGGCGTCGTGCCGAACGGCGGGGGCAGCTCGAGGGGTCCGCTCCGCCACAGCGCGACCTCCTGGAGGCCGACGAGGTCGGGGGTCGCCTCTGCGATCTCGGCGGCGAGCAGCTCGCTGCGCCGCGGGAAGTTGGTCTGGTCGACGATGTTGCGGGTCACGACGTTCGAGTTCCCGAGAGCCACCAGCGCCTCCAGGCCCGTCTTCCCCGCTGTCGCCACGATCGGGCGCTGGATGTCCGCGCCCAGGTAGACGTTGCGGGTCATCACGGTGGTCGGCGTGCTCGCACCGTCCGGGCGTGCCTGCGCCGGCGAGGTGCCCACACCCGCCAGGACGATGCCGAACCCCGCGGCGACAGCTGCCGCCCTGCGTGCCCACGACCGAGCAGGAAGCCTCATGGATGTCCCTTTCCTGAAGCCCCCGCCCCTGCATCATGAGCGCAGAGCCGGGGAGTTGACCAGACCCGCAGGTCCCTCTCTCCCCCAGGTGGGCGGCAGGTGGTGGCAGCGACGCCGGCTCCCCGCCCCGTGAGCGCCGCGGGTCACCGTGACCCACGCTTCGTACACTTCTGAGGTGGGTCCCCTCACGGCGCTGGCTCTCCTCGCTGGGTTCGTGCTGCTGGTCCTCGGTGGCGAGCTGCTGGTCCGCGGCGGCAGCGGCCTCGGACGGGCCACCGGGCTGTCGCCCTTGATCATCGGCCTGACGGTGGTGGCGTTCGCGACCTCGGCGCCCGAGTTCGCCGTCTCGCTCGACGCGACACTGTCCGGTGCTCCGGGGCTGGCCGTCGGGAACGTCGTCGGCAGCAACATCACCAACGTCCTGCTCGTGCTCGGCCTCGCGGCCCTCGTGCTCCCCGTGACAGTCCGCACGCAGCTGGTGCGCGTCGACGTGCCGGTCATGATCGCGCTGTCGGTCCTGGTGCTGTTGCTCGTGCTCGACGGGATGGTCGGGCGCCTGGACGGTGTCCTGCTGGTGACATCGCTCGTGCTCTACGTCGCAGCCACCGTCGTGCTCGGTCGCCGAGCCCGGACCGACGCAGGGCCCACCGGCACCGATCCCCCGGTCTCCCGGCCGCTCGTCGACGTCCTCCTCGTGGTCGTGGGCGTGGGCCTGCTCGTGCTCGGGGCGAGACTGCTGGTCACGGCCGCGACCGACGCCGCCGCTGCGTTCGGTGTCAGCGACCTGGTGGTCGGTCTCACCGTCGTCGCCATCGGCACCTCCCTGCCGGAGCTGGCGACCTCGGTCATCGCCGCCGTCCGCGGCGAGCAGGAGATGGCGATCGGCAACGTCGTCGGCAGCAACGTCTTCAACCTGGCCGCGGTGCTGGGCCTGACAGCGATGATCGCCCCCGACGGTGTCCCTGTGGACCCGGCGGCCCTGCGCTTCGACGTGCCGGTCATGGTCGCTGTCGCGGTCGCCCTGGCCCCGGTCGTCTTCACTGGTTTCACGATCGCCCGCTGGGAGGCCGCGGTCTTCCTGGGCTACTACGTCGCCTACGTGGCCTATCTGCTCCTCGCCGCCGCCGACCATGACGCCCTGCCGACCTTCAGCGCGGTGATGCTCGGCTTCGTCGTGCCGATCACCGTGCTGACGCTCGCAGTGCTCGCGGTGCACGAGATCAGGCTGCACCGGGAGCGCCGGCGGGGTAGCCGCACCGACCGCGCGGGGTCGGCTCCCTGAGGTCGCCATCCCCGAGCAGGCCGAACCGGCGCGCTCAGGGCAGCGAGGGGTCGTGGAACATCCGCCGCCCGATCTCCCGCCCCAGCATCCGATACGCCTCGAGGTCGAACTCGCCGTACAGCTGGTTGCCGGTGCTGGTGCGGGGGAACTGCGGGTTGCCGGCGGCGTAGGTCTCGATGTCCCAGGGCAGGTCGTCGAGCATGATCACCTTCGCCACCCACAGGTCAGCGGTGTGAACCTCACCGGATGGCGCCAGATAGCGGATGGTGCCGTGACCCCACGCCGCCGTGGCCCGCTCCGCCTGAAGCCGGCGCATCAGCCGGGGGTCGAAGTCGATCTCGCAGCCCAGGTCCATCCGCGCCGTGGCGATGGCCTTGCCCAGCGTGCTGAAAGCGTCCTCGTCGTCGTTGCTGGCGTCGAGGACGATCACTTCCTTCGGCCGACGACGCAGGGCCTCGATCAAGCCGAGATTGTCGTAGTGCCCACCGTCGGTGACATACAGGCGACGGTCCAGGACAGAGGTGCGCCCGAAGGCCTCGCGCAGCACCAGGAACGCCCCCGGTTTGGTGAACGTCGAGGCCAGCACCTCTCGCGCCCGGTTCCAGGCGACGCGGTCGCGGTCCGGGTTGCCGTCACCCCGTCCGAACCAGGCCGGCGGCGTCCACGACGTGGGCAGCTGCTTCTGGTTGCGGACGGTCTCGACCTCGTCGTACAACCACGCCTGGTCGTCGGCGGAGATCTTGCCGAGCACGAACTTCTTGTCCTCCTCGTCCAAACCGCACCACGCCTGCGCTGCGTCGGTCTCGCGCAGACGCACCAGGCGTCGCACCAGCTGCGCGTCGTCCAGCCAGAGCGGATTCGGCAGCCACGCTCCCAGCCGGGCGTTGGCCAGGGCGAGCACCAGACGGTAGGGACCGACCCGCCGGTTCTCGCGACCAGCCAAGGGCGAGAAGGCTGCGCCGCTGATCGCCATCGCAGCAGGGATCGTGGCGTCGCGGTGACGGAAGTCGGCGGCGAACTCGTACAGAGCACTCTGTGACAAGGCCGCCGGCGGGAGCGTCCGACCACTGAGACCGATGCACGAGTGCTCGAAGACGAACGGCGTGCAGTCCCGGTCGGTGGGCACCAGGAAGGGGTCGGTGACGTTGGCGACCGCGCAGGCGACGAGTCGGGGGCCCCTACCGGGCGGTGGCGCCGACTGGGAGAACCGCAGCGGCGTCGAGTACTTCACCGGCTCGGGAGCGCCACCCCGGACACGCCGGGCCAGGTAGGCGAAGGACAGGCGCTCCCGGTAGAAGTGGTGCAGCGAGGTCCGGTTCGCGTCGGTGAGCAGCGCGATGGCGATGAGCCCCGCTCCGAGCCAGAAGGCCAGGCGCCAGGAGCTCAGCAGCTCGGGGTCGTAGACCAGGGAGGCGACCCACCGCAGCTGGACGACGATCAGCACGACCACCACCAGCACGGTCGCGGCCCACGGCAGCGCCACGTCTTTCACACGCCCCCAGAGCCGTGAGACCAGGGACGACCCAGCGGAGCTCTGCTTGTCCCCGAAGAACTGGGAACGCAGGTCGCGGACGACGGCCAACAAGGCAGCCACGATGGCGAGGGCCGAACCGCCCGTCACCACCCCGGTGGTGCCGCCTGACCGGGTCGTGCCCGCGCACACCACACCGGGGTCGCCCTTGCAGTCGCTCGTCGGCCCCAGACCCAGCGCGTGGATGAGGTCGGCGAGGGTCGACTGGTTGGCAGCGGCGTAGTTGTTGAGCCACGCCATGACCTTCGGCAGCACCACCAGCAGGAGCACGAGCACAACACCCACGCCGATCGCCCGCACCGACACCTCCCGCAGGGGAGAACGAACCTTCTCCCCCACGGTGTGGAACTTGTCGACCACCTTCTCGAGCGTGAAGAGCAGGACACCGAGCAACAGCGGCGCGGCCGCGATCCACGGCACCAGGGACCACGCTCCCTCCGCGCCGTACGCCGCTCCGGTCGCGTCGTAGGTGCCCCACCCGGTGAGGCCGCCCGATGCGAGCAGCGTCCACGCGAGCAGCCAAGCGGTCGCTCCCAGCACAGCGGCGACCATCACGAGGTTGACCACGATGCCGAACAGCAGCGACAGCAGGGCGTTCACCGCGACCGGAGCGGAGTCGAAGAGGTACCGGGTGTTCTGGCGCAGCCGCGCGTGCTCCGGGCTCTCCGGCGCGAAGGCGGGGGGCTCGAGCTGCGGCCACGGTGACGGCTCCGAACGCCACCTCAGCACGTGATGAGCGGCCGCCACGTATCCGCCACCACTCACGCCCACGACCGCATCGGCCGTCGGGTAGACACCCTTGGCCGTGAGCACCTGGAGCGCACCCAGCGAGAAGGATGCGGCGCGGATCCCTCCGCCGGAACAACAGATCACCCGTCCCGTCGGCGCGGACGCCTCATCGTCCGGCTCTCCAGGTGCTGCTGGACCGCGCTTCTTGATGTGGGAACGCACGCTTCTGCCCACCCCGAGGAAGACCAGGAACGCGACCAGCAGCAGGCCGAGCTTTGCCTCGGTCACCCCGCCGACCCACAGGTCGGGTTCGGCTGTCCCCTCACCTGCCCGTCGCCAGACGACCACGTTCTCGACGAGGTCGAGGACCGCCGCCACCGCGACTGCCCCGCAGGCCCAGGCAGCGACTGTCTGCGCACCTGCCAGGCGTGGGCGGACCGAGCGCACGATCTCGAGCGCGCGGTACGCCAGCGTGACGTAGGCGGGGATCAGGGCGAAGTCCAGCAGGAGAGCCAACCGTGTCGGCACTTCGCCCACCAGCTGCACGAACCAGGTCGCGTCCTCGCCGAAGGCAGGGGTCAACCGGCCGCTCGCCACGCCGAGCAACGGGAGCTGCAGCAGGAACAGGCACGTGGCGACGAAAGCCGTGCGCCAGAAGGTCCGCCACCGACCCTTGCGCTCCAGGTCCCGGCGGCTCAGCCGGTAGCGCGTGGCTCCCTCGGACTTGATCCCGTACATGGAACCTCCTTGCGCCGTCCGCCGCGAGCGAGCGGTTCTGGAACGCACAGTGGGCCAGTGGGCTCCGGCAGGTGCTCCACCCCTTCGAGGGTACGACCCATCTCACCCGTGGGCCGGCTGATCCGTGACCCCCTGCGGGCGTTTCTCCACCTCCGCCACCGGACGCAGCAGAACCCCTTTATCGGGGGCGAGCCGCGCCTGTAACGTGGCGGTGCCGACCGGTCGAGGCATGGCCTGTCCCACCATGGGTAAGCGACGTCGTACGGCACCTCGACCTGACGTGTCGGCTCTGCGCAGAGGAGAGACCGCATGACCAATGACAGCTCCCGACCCGCCACCACCAACGACGCCGGCAACCCCGTCGCCAGCGACGAGTTCTCGCTGAGCGTCGGCCCTGACGGCCCGCTGCTGCTGCAGGACCACTACCTGATCGAGCAGATGGCGCAGTTCAACCGGGAGCGGATCCCGGAGCGGCAGCCGCACGCCAAGGGCGGCGGCGCGTTCGGCGAGTTCGAGGTCACCCACGACGTCAGCGCCTACACCCGCGCCGGGCTCTTCCAGCCCGGCGCCAAGACCGAGGTGCTGTCGCGCTTCTCCACCGTCGCGGGCGAACGGGGCAGCCCGGACACCTGGCGCGACCCGCGCGGGTTCGCACTGAAGTTCTACACCGACGAGGGCAACTTCGATCTGGTCGGCAACAACACGCCGGTGTTCTTCGTGCGCGACCCGATGAAGTTCCAGCACTTCATCCGCTCCCAGAAGCGACGCTCGGACAACAACCTGCGCGACCACGACATGCAGTGGGACTTCTGGACGCTCGTGCCGGAGTCTGCCCACCAGGTCACCTGGTTGATGGGCGACCGGGGCATCCCCCGCAGCTGGCGCCACATGAACGGCTACTCCAGCCACACCTACTCGTGGATCAACGCCGACGGCGAGATGTTCTGGGTGAAGTACCACTTCAAGACCGACCAGGGCATCGAGTGCTTCACCCAGGACGAGGCCGACCAGATGGCCTCCGCCGACACCGACTACCACCAGCGCGACCTCTACGAGCACATCGCCGACGGCCAGTTCCCCAGCTGGACGCTGCACGTGCAGATCATGCCGTTCGAGGACGCCAAGACCTACCGGTTCAACCCGTTCGACCTCACCAAGGTCTGGCCGCACAGCGACTACCCGCTGCACGAGGTGGGCCGGCTGACGCTGAACCGCAACGTCACCGACTACCACACCGAGATCGAGCAGGCCGCATTCGAGCCCAACAACATCGTCCCCGGCACCGGCCTGTCGCCGGACAAGATGCTGCTGGCCCGCGGCTTCAGCTACTCCGACGCCCACCGGGCACGGCTGGGAAGCAACTACCGCCAGATCCCTGTCAACGAGCCGAAGTCGCCGGTGCACACCTACTCCAAGGACGGGCACATGCGGGTGCGCAACGTCTCCGACCCCGTCTACGCGCCCAACTCCTACGGCGGTCCCGAGGCTGACGCCTCCCGCACCGACGACGGCGGTCGCTGGGCAGCCGACGGTGAGATGGTGCGCACGGCGTACAACCTGCGCGAGGAGGACGACGACTGGGGCCAGGCCGGCACGATGGTGCGCGAAGTCCTCGACGACGCCGCCCGCGACCGGCTGGTCGACAACATCGTCGGGCACCTGCTCAACGCCGTCAGCGAACCCGTCCTGGAGCGGGCCTTCGAGTACTGGCGCAACGTCGACAAGGACCTCGGTGACCGCGTCCAGGCGGGCGTGCGGGCCAAGCAGGACGAGACCGACCCCAAGGCAGACGACCAGGGCAACCCCGCGCGCTCGGGGATGCAGAGCAAGGCCTGACGCGAAGCGGGAGTTCGCCTGCTCGCGCTGTTCCGGCCACTGCGTCCAGGAGTCGACCATCGTCGAGATCGGCGTCTCGTCCATCGACAACGCGGCGTCCGACGGCGGAGGATGAGCCCGGTGACGGACTCCTCCAGCGGCCGCGACGCCGGCCACACCGAGGGCGTTCTCGCGCACGCCGAGGACGCGGTGGCGCCGAGCGAGATCCCGCCTCGGGGCTGGTGGGCGCTGCTGGTGCGCGCGCTGCGGCACGTGCACGACTCCCGGCTGCCGTTCATCAGTGCCGGTGTCGCCTTCTTCGCGGTGCTGTCCATCGCGCCGGTGCTGGTCGCGGCGCTGTCGGTCTACGGGGCCGTCAACACCCCGACGCAGAGCCTTCGCCGCCTTTCGGAGATCGCCGAGGTGCTGCCGCCGGAGGTGGAGGCCACCGTCGCCGACCAGCTGACCAGCATCACGACAGCCTCCACCCAGGTGCTCACCGTTCGTGGGCTCGCCGGACTCCTGATCGCGCTGTGGACGGCCACTACCGCGACCCTCGCGCTGATCGACGCGCTGACGGTCGCCTACCACGAGCAGGAGACCCGCAGCTTTCGTCGGCGGGTCGCGCTGGCGCTGACCTTCGTGCTCGGTGGCGCGCTCCTGCTCGGGGCGCTGATCAGTGCCGCAGGGTTCGCGGCCCGGCAGATGGATGGCGCCCCCGACCTGGTGCGCACGGTCGTGTGGATCGCTGTCTGGACGGTGCTGGCGGTGATGATGATCGCCCTGCTCGCGGTGCTCTACCGGTTCGCCCCAGACCGCAAACCGCCCCGATGGTGCTGGACGAGCTGGGGGTCCGCCGGCGCCACCGTGCTGTGGATCGTCACGTCCTTCGCGCTCTTCAGCTATGCCCAGACCCTCGGCACCTACGAGTCGATCTACGGATCGCTGGCCGGTGTGGTCATCAGCATGTTCTGGCTGTGGGTCACCGTCCTGCTGATCGTCGCCGGTGCGGCGGTCAACGGAGAGGCCGAGCGGCAGACCGGGCGCGACACCACGGTCGGCCGGGAGCGGCCGTTGGGCGGGCGCGGTGCCGTGGTGGCCGACAGCACGCCCGCACGTCTTCACCAGGCGGACAGTGAAGCACCCTGACCTGGCCGGAGCAGTGTCCGCGTCCTGTGGCCTCGGCTCGGGCGGGACCCCCGACAACATCGTCATCGCCACCAAGGAGGCGCCGGGGACGGCGGTCAGGGACGCCTCGATACCGCGCATGAGATCAAGCGCGTCGTAGACCGTCGACAGAGCGGGGCTGGGTCCGAGGGCGAGGTGGGGAAACTACGATCGCTGAATGAGCGCGAACCTTGTCGCGAAGAACCTGTCCGGGGGCCACGCTCACCGCATCCTTTTCGAGTCCCTCGACCTGACCGTGGGGCCCGGCGACGTGGTCGGAGTGGTCGGCGCGAACGGCGCCGGCAAGACCACGTTGTTGCGGATCCTGGCCGGCGACTTGGACCCGCTCGTCGGCTCCGTCTCGACCACACCCCGCGACGCCTTCGTCGGCTGGCTCCCCCAGGAGCAGGAGCGGGTCGCCGGCGAGACCGTCGGCCACTACGTCGCCCGACGCACGGGGGCCGCAGCGGCAACCGATGCCATGGAGCAGGCCGCCACGGCGTTCGCCGGGAACGACCCATCACGGGCCGATGAGGACGCCTACGCCCACAGCCTCGACCACTGGTTGGCCAGCGGAGCGCCGGACCTGGACGACCGGCTGCCATCGATGCTCGCTGATCTCGGCCTCCAGGCCGGCCCCGAAGACGTGATGACATCGCTCTCGGGTGGACAGGCTGCCCGAGCAGCGTTGGCTGCGCTGCTGCTGAGCCGCTTCGACGTGGTGCTGCTCGACGAGCCCACCAACGACCTCGACCTCGCGGGGTTGGAACGTCTGGAGGGTTTCGTGCGGGGGCTGCGGTCCGGGGTCGTGCTGATCTCCCACGACCGCGAGTTCCTCTCCCGGGTCGTGACCCGCATCGTCGAGCTCGACCGAGCCCAGCACCAGGTGGCGGTCTACGACGGCGGCTACGACGCGTTCCTCGAGGAGCGGGCGCTCGCGCGTAGGCACGCCCGCGACGCCTACGAGGAATTCGCCGACACCAGGGCCAGCCTGGTCAACCGCGCCCGCACCCAGCGCGAGTGGAGTTCACAAGGGGTCCGCAACGCCACCAAGCGGGCCCCCGACAACGACAAGATCCGCCGCAGGGCGAGTGTGGAGTCCTCGGAGAAGCAGGCCCGGAAGGTCCGTCAGATGGAGACTCGGATCTCACACCTGCAGGAGGTGGAGGAGCCCCGCAAGGAATGGGCGCTGCGCTTCACGATCGGCAGCGCCCCACGCTCCAGCTCCGTGGTCGCAACGCTCGACGAGGCCACCGCGACCCTCGGCCGGTTCACGTTCGGCCCAGCCTCGCTCGAGGTCAGCGCGGGCGACCGGATCGGCGTCACCGGCCCCAACGGCGCCGGCAAGACGACGCTGCTGCGGCTCCTGCTCGGTCGGCTCGCGCCCGTGACCGGGAGGGCCAGTCTGGGCGCGTCCGTCGCGGTCGGCGAGATCGACCAGGGCCGCACCGGGCTGGCCGAGGGCCTCCCCCTGGGAGAGGCGTTCGCGGAGGCCCTGCCGCAGATGGCTCCCGCCGACGTGAGAACCCTGCTGGCGAAGTTCGGTCTCAAGGCCGACCAGGTCACCAGCCTCGTCGGCAGGCTCTCCCCCGGCGAGCGGACGCGTACCGCCATGGCGCTGCTCCAGGCCCGCGGGGTCAACCTCCTGGTGCTCGACGAGCCCACCAATCACCTGGACCTACCGGCGATCGAGCAGCTCGAGACCGCCCTCGACTCCTACGACGGCGCCCTGTTGCTGGTCTCGCACGACCGTCGGCTGTTGGACAACGTCCGACTCGACCAGCGCTGGCAGGTCCACGACGGCCGGGTCGTCACCGCACAGCTGGGCTGAGCTCCGGCCTGAGCTCGGACACCCTCGAGACTCGCGCTGCACCGTGGCGGCCCGAGCTATCCGACGCGCTGGTCCCAGCCCCGGCGCGGGGCGTGGCTGCCCAGGTCGACGTCGTCACGGCTGCGGTAGACGACGTAGGGCCGGGTCAGGTAGCCCACCGGTGCGCTGAACACGTGCACCAGCCGGGTGAACGGCCACAGCGCGAACAGCGCGAACGCGACCAGGGCATGCAGCTGGAACCCGATCGGCGCCTGCGCCATCAGCGCCGCGTCGGGCTGGAAGGCCAGGAACGAGCGGTACCAGACCGAGACGCCCTCGCGGTAGTTGTACTCCCCGCCGATCGTGAAGATCGAGCCCGCGATCGTGTTCCACATCCCCAGGAACACGACCACCGCCAGGAAGGCATACATCACCTTGTCCATCACGGTGGTCGCGGAGAACACCGGTCCCACGGTGCGTCGGCGGTAGATCAGGATCGCCATGCCGACCGTGACCAGGACTCCGGCGAGCAGGCCACCCGCGACTGCGATGACGTGGTAGAGGTGGTCGTCGATCCCCACCGCCTCGGTCCACGACCGCGGCACCAGCAGACCGATGACGTGCCCGCCGACCACACCGAGCATCCCGAAGTGGAACAGCGGCGACCCCAGCCGCAGCAGCCGGTCCTCGTAGAGCTGGGAGCTGCGCGTGGTCCAGCCGAACTTGTCGTAGTGGTAACGCCAGAAGTGGCCGACGACGAAGAAGGTCAGGCAGACGTAGGGGACGACCACCCAGAGGAAGTTGTCCATCAGCGGGCTCCTGGGAACGTCGGGGTGGGCAGATCCTCAGGGGGTGTCGACAAGCTCGACCGACGGGGATCGCTCGACCGACGCGGATCGGGCAAGGACTCCTCGGGCGCACCCACGCCGTAGCCGTCGAGGCCGACCTCCTCCGCGGGCGGGCCCTCAGCGGCGAGTCGGCGTACGGCGTCCATCTCGTCGCCGCGCAGCTTCGGCAGCGTCGAGCACACGACGTCGACCGCCGAACCCCACGGTGAGCTGCTGTCGCGCAGCGCCAGCCGCAGCAGCTCCAGGCCGGCACGGTGGTCGTTGAGCAGCCGCCAGCCCGCCTGGGCATCCACCGTCGCGCCGAACTCCAGCACCACGCACAGGTGGTCGGGAAGCTCGGCGCCGTCGCCGCTCTCGGGCAGCAGGAACCCGGCGCGCAGGTAGGTCTGCTTGAAGCGCAGCAGCGCCATCCCTCGCTTGCGGGTGTCGCCGTGAGCGAAGTAGGTCAGGAACAGGTTGGTCCGCCGCCGGGTGTCGAAGGCCTCGACGTAGTCGGCCTGGAGCTGCTCCAGCGGCGTCGTCCGCAGGTGATCGACCAGCGAGCGCAGCTGCTCCCCCAACGGCTCGGGCAGCAGGGTCGAGGCGTCCTCGACGAGCTCCAGCGTCGTGAGCAGCTCCTCGTCGGGATAGTCGAGCAGCAGCGAGGCCGACTGCCAGGCGACGGCGAGCTGGTCGGGGGTCAGGGTGGGCGAGGTGCGTCGGGTGAGGAGGCGGTTCACCGGTCCTCCTCCGGTGGTTTCGCGACGGACTCGCCTAGCGGCTCGCCCTCCTCAACCACCGAGTCGTGGGCGACCTGGCCGGCAGCCGGCCGATCGCCCGCGTCCGGATTCGGGGGGAAGATGCCGGTCGGGGCACCCTTGCCGTCCCAGTTCAGCAGGTTGACCCGAGCCGTCTTGTCGTCCGGGCCGGCCAAGCTGTCGGAGGTCTGCCGGTCCTGCAGCATCTGGAAGTTCTCCACCGCGATCGGGAGCGGGCCACCGGAGCCCTCGCCGAAGATCTCCGGGTTGCCGCCGCCGTACTCGGAGACCGAGCACTCGGTGGCCAGCTCCTCCAGCGAGTGCGCCTGCTCGGCGTGGGCGGGCGGGATCACGTAGCGCTCGTCGTACTTCGCGATCGCGAGCAGCCGGTACATGTCGTACATCTGCTCCTCGCTCATCCCCACCGCCGCCGGGATAGCGCCGTTGGGCTCGCGCCCCATGTTGATGTCGCGCATGTAGGAGCGCATCGCCGCCAGCTTGTGCAGCACCTTGTCCACCGGCGCGACGTCGCCGGCGGTGAACAGCTCGGCGAGGTACTCGATCGGGATCCGCAGCGCCTCGATCGCAGCGAACAGGTTGCGACTGTCCTCCGGATCCTCGCCGGTGTCCTTGACGACGTCGACGACCGGTGACAGCGGCGGGATGTACCAGACCATCGGCATCGTGCGGTACTCCGGGTGCAGCGGCAGCGCCACCTTGTACTCACTGATCAGCGCCCAGATCGGGGAGCGCTGTGCGGCGTCGATCCAGTCCGTCGGGATGCCGGCGCGCTCCGCCTCCCGGATCACCTCGGGGTCGTGGGGGTCGAGGAACACCGAGCGCTGCGCCTCGTAGAGCCCGGTGTCATCGGTCGTCGACGCCGCCTCGAGCACGCGGTCCGCGTCGTAGAGCATCAGGCCGATGTAGCGCAGTCGCCCGACGCAGGTCTCCGAGCACACCGTCGGCATGCCGACCTCGATCCGCGGGAAGCAGAACGTGCACTTCTCCGCCTTGCCGGTGCGGTGGTTGAAGTAGACCTTCTTGTAGGGGCAACCAGAGATACACATCCGCCAGCCGCGGCAGCGGTCCTGGTCGACCAGCACGATGCCGTCCTCGGAGCGCTTGTAGATCGCCCCCGACGGGCACGACGCCGCGCACGACGGGTTCAGGCAGTGCTCGCAGATCCGGGGCAGGTAGAACATGAAGGTCTGCTCGAACTCGAGCTTCACCTTCTCGCCGATCTTCTCCTGCATCGACTTCAGCACCGGGTCGTTGGCCGCCGCGCCGGCGGAGTCGCCGAGGTCGTCGTCCCAGTTGGCCGACCACTCGATCTTCATCTCCTGCCCGGAGATCAGCGAGCGCGGCTTCGCCACCGGCGTGTGCTCCTGCGCGGGCGCGTCGGTGAGCGTGGCGTAGTCGTAGGTCCACGGCTCGTAGTAGTCCTGGATCGAGGGCATCTTCGGGTTGCTGAAGATCGTGGCGAGCTTCTTGAGGCGGCCGCCTGCCTTGAGCTTGAGCCGGCCGCGGCGGTTGAGCTCCCAGCCGCCCTTCCACTGCTCCTGGTCCTGGTAGCCGCGCGGGTAGCCCAGCCCCGGCCGGGTCTCCACGTTGTTGAACCAGACGTACTCCGTGCCGGTGCGGTTGGTCCACGCCTGCTTGCAGGTGACCGAGCAGGTGTGGCACCCGATGCACTTGTCGAGGTTCATCACCATCGCCATCTGCGCCATGACCTTCATCAGTAGGTCACCTCCTGGGAGCGCTTCCGGATCACCGTGACCTCGTCGCGTTGGTTGCCCGTCGGCCCGAGATAGTTGAACGCGAACGACAGCTGCGCGTACCCCCCGATCAGGTGGCTCGGCTTCACCAGGATCCGGGTCAGCGAGTTGTGGATGCCGCCGCGCTTGCCGGTCTTCTCCGACAGCGGTACGTCGATCAGCCGGTCCTGTGCGTGGTGCATGTAGACGGTGCCCTCCGGCATCCGGTGGGAGACGACCGCGCGGGCCACCACGACGCCGTTGCGGTTGACCGCCTCGATCCAGTCGTTGTCCTTGATCCCTACTTTGGCGGCGTCCTTGTCGCTCATCCAGATGTTCTGGCCCCCGCGCGAGAGCGACAGCATGAACAGGTTGTCCTGGTACTCCGAGTGGATCGACCACTTGTTGTGCGGCGTCAGGTAGCGCACCGTCACGCCCAGCCCACCGGCGGCGCCGTCAGTGCCGTCCAGCTGCTCGAGTGAGCCGATGGCGGGCTCGGCGAAGAGCGACCCCATGTTCAGCGGCGGTCGGAAGACCGGCAGCCCCTCCCCCAGCTCGGTGATCCAGTCGTGGTCCATGTAGAACGACTGCCGCCCGGTCAGGGTGTGCCACGGCTTGAGCCGTTCGACGTTGATCGTGAACGGCGAGTAGCGGCGACCACCCGTCTCCGAGCCCGACCACTCCGGTGAGGTGATCACCGGCACGGGCGCTGCCTGGGTGTCGGCGAAGGTGATCTGCTTGCCCTCGTGCTCGGCGGCCAGGTCGGCCAGCTCGGTGCCGGTGCGCCGCTCCAGCGTCTTGAAGCCCTGCGTCGCCAGGTGGCCGTTGGTGGTGCCGGAGAACGCCAGGATCATCTCGCAGGCGTGCACGTCGCGCTTCAGCTGTGGCCGCCCGTCGGCCGGGCCACCTCGCACCGCGCCGTTCTTCGCGCGCAGGTAGTCGACCGAGGCCTGCACGTCGTAGGTGATCCCCTTGGTGGTGGTGCCGAGCGTCTCCATCAGCGGGCCGAGGGCGGCCATCCGGGCACCTACCGCGGGGAAGTCACGCTCCACCTCGACCAGCTTGGGCATGGTCATGCCGGGCACCGGGTCACACTCGCCGGCCTTCCAGTCCTTCGCGACGCCGTGCGGGTTGGCGAGCTCGTCGGGGGTGTCGTGCAGCAGCGGTACGGCGACCACGTCCTTGCGCACGCCGAGGTGCTCGGCGGCCAGCTCGCTGAACTTCGCCGAGATGGCCAGCCAGGCGTCCCAGTCGGTGCGGGTCTGCCACGGCGGTGCGATCGCAGGGTTGAAGGAGTGCACGTAGGGGTGCATGTCGGTGGTGTTGAGGTCGTGCTTCTCGTACCAGGTCGCCGCGGGCAGCACCACGTCGCTGAAGATCGTCGTGCTGGTCTGGCGGAAGTCGAGCGTCAGCAGCAGGTCGAGCTTGCCCTCCGGTGCCTGCTCGTGCCAGACCACCTCGCTCGGCCGCTTGTCGGGCGGCGTCTCGGTGGCGAGCAGCGAGTTGTCGGTGCCGAGCAGGTGCTTGAGGAAGTACTCGTTGCCCTTGCCCGACGAGCCCAGCAGGTTGGCGCGCCAGATCGAGAGGATGCGCGGGAAGTTCTCCGGAGCGTCCGGGTCCTCGCAGGCGAACCGAAGGTCGCCGCTCTGCAGCTGGTCGACGACGTGCTCGGCGACCGGACGACCTGCCGCGGCGGCCTCGTCGGCGACGTCGAGCGGGTTGCGGTCGAACGTCGGGTAGGACGGCATCCAGCCCATCCGCGCGCTCTGTGCGATCACGTCCGCGACCGTCTTGCCGGCGAGCTTGCCCCGCCCCGGCGTGACGGTGCTCGACAGCGTGTCGGCTCCGAACTGGTCGTAGCGGTACTGGTCGGTGTGGAGGTACCAGTACGCCGTCTGGATCATCTGCCGCGGCGGTCGCACCCAGTCCAGGCCGAACGCCAGCTGTGCCCAGCCAGTGACCGGGCGGCACTTCTCCTGCCCGACGTAGTGCGCCCATCCCCCACCGTTGACGCCCTGGCAGCCGGTCAGCGTCGTCAGCGCCAGGAAGGCGCGATAGATCGTGTCGGAGTGGAACCAGTGGTTGGTGCCCGCCCCCATGATGATCATCGAGCGACCGCGGGAGTCCTCGGCGTTCTGCGCGAACTCCCGCGCGATCCGCGCGGCCGCGCCGGCCGGGACGCCGGTGATCGGCTCCTGCCAGGCCGGGGTGTACGGCGCGGAGGCGTCGTCGTAGCCCGAGTTGGCGCCCGTCGGCCACTCGCCGGGCAGCATCCGGCCGTTGACCTCGCGCGCCACGCCGTACTGCGCGAGCAGCATGTCGAAGACCGTCGTGACGAGCTGGCCACCGACGCGGCGCACTGGCACCCCGCGGGCCATCGGCGCCGCCTCGCCACCCGCGGTGTCGAAGCGCGGCAGCTCCAGCAGCACCGCGTCGCTGGCGTTGTCGGCCAGGGTCAGCTTGGGGTCGACGCCCCCGAGGTCGAGGTTCCACCGGCCGTTGCCGGTCTCGCCGAAGCGGTGACCCAGCGAGCCGTTGGGCACCACCGGCTGGTCGGAGCGGCCGTCGATCACGATGGTCTTGAAGTCGGCGTGCTCCTGCCGGTCCTGCCCGGGCAGGTCGGCCGCGGTGAGGAACTTCCCGGGGCGGTAGACGACGCCTGTGGTTGAGGAGGGCGAGCCGCCACCGGTGGTTGACCCGCTACCGGTGGTTGAGGAGGGCGAGCCGCCACCGGTGGTTGACCCGCTACCGGTGGTTGAGGAGGGCGAGCCGCTGGGCGAGCCCGTCTCGAAACCATCGGCGGGGTGGTTTCGAGACGCGCCCTCCGCAAGCTCCGGGCGCTCCTCAACCACCGAATCCGGGCGCTCCTCAACCACCGAATCCGGGCGCTCCTCAACCACCGAATCCGGGCGCTCCTCAGCACCGGTTCGAGGACCACGAGGTGGGGCAGGTCGGTGTACTTCTTCGTGTACTCGTCGAAGTACGGCGTGGTGCGGTCGACGAAGAACTCCTTGAGGATGACGTGCCCCATCGCCATCGCCAGCGCGCCGTCGGTGCCGGGTTTGCCCGGCAGCCACTCGTCGGCGAACTTCACGTTGTCGGCGTAGTCGGGAGCGACCGCGACCACCTTCTGCCCGCGGTAGCGCGCCTCGGCCATCCAGTGTGCGTCAGGGGTCCGGGTCACCGGCAGGTTGGAGCCCCACATGATCAGGTAGCCCGCGTCCCACCAGTCGCCGGACTCCGGGACGTCGGTCTGGTCGCCGAAGACCTGCGGCGAGGCCACCGGCAGGTCGGCGTACCAGTCGTAGAACGACAGCATCGCGCCGCCGACCATCGAGGTGAAGCGTGCGCCGGAGGCATGGGAGACCATCGACATCGCCGGGATCGGTGAGAAGCCGGCGACGCGATCGGGCCCCCACTTCTTGATCGTGTGGACGTACGCCGCGGCGATCATCTCGGTGGCTTCGTCCCAGCTCGCGCGCACGAGCCCGCCCTTGCCGCGAGCGGACTTGTAGGCACGAGCCCGCTGCGGGTTGTCCACGACGTGCGCCCAGGCCTTCACCGGGTCGCCGTGCTGCACCTTGGCCTCGCGGTACATCTGCAGCAGCACCCCGCGCACGTAGGGGTAGCGCACCCGGGTCGGCGAGTAGGTGTACCAGGAGAACGCCGCGCCGCGCGGGCAGCCGCGGGGCTCGTACTCCGGCTTGTCCGGACCCACCGAGGGGTAGTCGGTCTGCTGGGTCTCCCAGGTGATGATCCCGTCCTTGACGTAGACCTTCCACGAGCACGAGCCGGTGCAGTTGACGCCGTGGGTGGAGCGCACCACCTTGTCGTGGCTCCAGCGGTCGCGGTAGAAGGAGTCGGCGTCGCGACCGCCCTGGCGATGCAGCGACCTGAGGTCGTCCGACACCGTGCTCTTGGGGCCGCGCGTGAAGAACCGCCGGGTGCGCACCAGCGCCTCGGTCAGCCCTCCATCCATCCCCGGTTCGGTGCTGCTGTCGTGCTTGCCGGGCTGGGCTTCGGTGCTCACTCGGGGACTCCTCTGGTGGGACGGCGCAGGCGGTCTGGCGGTCGGTCAGTCGGGCACGTCCACCAGCCCCCGCTCGGCGTCCGCGCGCTCCTCGGTGTGGCGGACCACGCTGAGCGTGAGCGCCATCGTCGCCGCAGCGGTCACCGAGAGCAGACCGAGGCCGATCGCGTAGGAGTCGGTCTGGCCGTAGATGTAACCCATGAGAAGTGGTGGCACGAACCCGCCGAGGCCCCCCGCGGCCCCGACGAGACCGGTGACACCACCGACACGCGCCGGCTCGGTGACCCGGGCGATCAGCGCGAACGTCGCACCGCTGCCCGATCCCAGCGCCGCCGCCATCGCCAGGAACGCAATGGCCCCGAACGGCTCCAGGAGCGGAGACGTCGCCGCGAACGCGGCACCGACGACCACGACGCCGTACCCGGTGGCGAGCACGTGGACCGGGCCGAAGCGGTCGGACAGCCACCCACCGACCGGGCGCATCAGCACCGCGATCACCACGAAGCCCGCCATGCGGTTGGCGGCCGCGTCGGGGCTCAGCCCGTAGGCGGTCTTCAGATAGGCCGGGAGGTAGACCGAGAAGGCGACGTAGCCGCCGAACGCCACGGTGTACAGGAGGGAGGCCTGCCACGTGATCGGCAGCCGGACGTTGGCGTTGAGCCGCTGCAGCAGCGAGGTGGTCGGTGCAGTGCGGCCGGGGGCGTCGCGCATGACGAACCAGGCCACGACGGCGTAGACCGCCAGGCAGGCGGCGGTGATCAGGAACGGCGCCTTGTCGCCGACGTTGGTGTAGAGCTTCACCGTGGTGAGCGCGCTGATCGCGGTGCCGCCCATGCCGGCGCCGAAGATGCCGACCGCGAACCCGCGGCGCTCCGGCGGGAACCACGCGTTGACGAACGGCACGCCCACCGCGAACGAGGTGCCGGCGATCCCGAGGAAGAAGCCGCCCACCAGGATCAGCGTGAACGAGTTCAGGGCCACGAAGGCGATGAAGAGGATCGGCAGCACCGTGATCCCCGAGATGACCGGGAACATGACGCGGCCGCCGTACTTGTCGGTGAGCGCGCCGACGATGATCCGGCCGAGCGAGCCGACGACGACCGGGACGGCGACCAGGAGGGCGACGTCGGGCTCGGTCAGGTCGCCGAGCGTGCCCTGCTCGCGGAACAGCGGGCCCAGCGGGCTCAGCAGCGCCCACGCCCAGAAGTTGAGCGCGAACCCCAGCGTGGCCATCGCCAGCATGAGCGTCGGGGTGCGGCTCGTGGGGGCTGTCGCGGTCACCCCCGGCGCGACCTCGCTGCCGGTCGGTTCACCCGAGTTGTCCACGGTTCCGCCTCTCTTCACCGTCGCCACCCCGCTGCGGACCTCAAGCCCCGGAACCCTGTCCACCCGGGACCGTGTCTACTCGTGTGTTTGCTGTTGCGCCAGCGGCACCCGTCGATCCGTGTCGTCGAGATCCGCCCTCCGAGGGGATCACGCCGCGTCCCGTCGGGTGAGCACGACGCGCCAGGCCTCCGGGCCGCGATCGAGGTACTCGAACGAGAACGCACCGTCGTAGCGATCCTCGACCTGGGCGAGCAGCGGCAGCGGGTCGTGCGGGGCGAGCAGGACCAGTCCACCACCGACGGAGACGGAGTCGAGGGCCCCGAAGACCGTGGCGTGCCGGATGGCGTGGGGCACCGCACGCGCGTCGAGCTCGGGGAAGCCCGGTCCGTCGGTCTCGTGGCACCCGCAGCGGTGCCCATCCTCGGGTGCGACCTCGTCGTCGGGACCGGGGTCGGTCACGTGCCGCTCGCCGTGTGCGTGCTCCCCCAACAGCTCGTGCATGCCTCCCAGCACGTCGGCGACCGAGACCCCCGGGGTCTGCATCAGCAGCGGCAGCACAAGGTCGTTCTCCTTGGCCAGGTGGCTGTCGAAGACGACCTTCAGCGCGTACGCCGAGGCGGCGGCGCGCACCATGTCGTGCGTCTGCTTGACCTCGGCCACCAGGCCGGTGACGACCTGGTGCTCGGCGAGCATGCCCTCGACCAGGAGCCGGCCCTCGAGCGTCGCCCGGGCGGCGGGATACATCGCCTTCTCCTCGGCGAGCGCGTGGGGCACCAGCTCGTCCTCGCACCACGCGACCAGGGTGCGGCGTGCGTCGTCACCGATGTGCCGAGGTCCGACCGCCGCACGCAGCAGCGTGTCGACGCGCAGCGCCAGCGACCCGGCCATCTCGGCGTGGTGCTCTCGCACCGCGGCGGCGGCCTCTGCGTCCTGGTGACTGGTGGCGAGCTCGAGGTTCATGGCGACCTTCCTTGCGCCCCGCGGGCGTCGGTGTCCGCTGTCGGGTTGGTGGGCGCGTCGCAATAATAGTACGGTTTACTCCGTGGAAAATAACAGCGGGGTCGAGTGGGGCCCGCGGGCCGCCGATCCGAGCCCGAGCCCGCCCCCGATGAGCCGCGCCCGCGCCGCCGTGCTCGACGCGATCGAGGGCGGCGAGGGGGCCTCCTCCCTGGCTGAGCTCTCCGAGGCCACCGGGCTGCACGCGAACACCCTGCGTGACCACCTCGCGGCGCTGGTCTCAGCAGGCCTGGTGAGCCGCGAGCGAGCGACACCGGAGGGCCGCGGCCGACCCGCCTCGTTGTACCGACCCACCGCCCGCGAGCGCGGCCCGGTCGCGGAGTACGCCGGCCTGGCCTCGACCCTGGCGGCGTCGATCCACCGCACCAGCGCCGACCCGGTCACCGAGGCGGTCGCCGCAGGCACCGAGTGGGGCCGCGATCTCGCCCGCTCGGCGGGCCCTCCCACCGAGCAGGGGGACGTCGCCGCACGTCGCCAGGTGGTCTCCGTCCTCGACGCGATGGGCTTCGACCCGCAGGTCGACCCCGCCGACGACCCCGAGCACACCACCGTGCGACTCACCCGGTGCCCGCTGCTGGACGCCGCCCGGCGCTACCCCGACGTGGTGTGCGGGGTCCACCTGGGCATCGCCAAGGGGGCGCTGCGCGAGTACGACGCTGACGACTCGGAGGTGTCTCTCCTCCCGTTCGCCCAGCCCGACGCCTGCCTGCTCCACCTCGGTGCGCTCCAGGTGAACCGATGACGACCCTCACCACCGGCCGCACCCATGAAGCGCCGACCGCCGCCGGGTCCGCCCCGGCGCGCGGTCGGTTGCGCGGCGTGCTGCTGCTGCCCGCCGCGCTGTCGCTGCTGGCCGGGCTGGATGCCGCGCTGCTGCTGCTCGACGTCCCCGCGCCGGTCAGCGCCGCCCGCCTGCCGGCGGTGCACGGGATGCTGCTCGTGCTGGGATTCGTGGGCACCCTGGTGAGCCTCGAGCGTGCCGTCGCGCTGGGGCGCCGGACCGGGTTCGCCGCGCCACTGCTGCTCGGCGCCGGCGGGATCCTGCTGCTCTCCCCCGCCCCGCTCGCACTGGGCCGGACGGCACTGGTCGCGGGCACCGCCGCCCTGGTGGCGCTCTACGTCCCGCTGTGGCGCCGCCAGCGCGACGAAGCCGTGCTGATCCAGGCGCTCGGTGCGGTGCTGGCCACCGGCGGCGCGTTGCTGTGGCTGGGCGGGGTCCCGGTCCCGGTGCTGCTGCCGTGGCTGGTCGGGTTCGTCGTCCTCACGATCGTCGGTGAACGCGTCGAGCTGGCACGGATCACGATGGCGGACCCCGCCCCGGCGCTCGCCCTCAGCGGCGCCGTGGTGTGCGCCGTGGTCGTCGCGCTGCTGTGGCCGGCCGTCGGCCACGCCCTGCTCGGCCTGGTGCTGGTGTCGCTGGTGGCCTGGCTCGTCGTCCACGATGTGGCCCGCCGAACCATCCGGTCCTCGGGCCTGCCGAGGTTCATGGCGGCCTGCATGCTCTCGGCGTACGGCTGGCTGGCGGTGGCAGGAGCCACCTGGCTGGTCGGCGGTCCCGCGCTCGACGGCGAGGCGTACGACGTGGTGATCCACGCCGTCTTCCTCGGCTTCACGCTCTCGATGATCATGGCGCACGCCGCCGTGATCCTGCCGGCCGTGCTGCGCCGGCCGCTGCCCTACCACCCCGTCTTCGCCGCACCGGCCCTGCTGCTCCACAGCTCGCTCGTGCTGCGGCTCTGGGTCGGCGACGCGCTCGGGTCGTACGAGGCGTGGCGCATCGGCGGGGTGCTCAACATCGCCGCCGTGCTGCTCTTCGCCGGCTGTGCCCTGTGGTCGTCCCTGCGCCGACCGCCGACGCGCAGCGAGGCACCAGGGGCCCTGCTGTGACCACGAACCCGGCACCGGCGCGAACCGGCGACCGAGTCCGCGGCGGTCGCAACGCTCGCAGCGGTCGCGGCTTCCAGCCGCTGCGCGACCTGCCCGTCTTGGTGTGGCTGACCGCGCTGGTCGTGGTCACCCTGGTGCATCCCTGGGTGCCCGCGCCCCGCTGGTTGATGCTGCATCTGCTGCTGCTCGGGGCGGTCAGCCACGCCATTCACGTCTGGAGCCAGTACTTCGCCGACGCCCTGCTGCACGCCGCCCCGACCGATCGGGCGCTGCGGCTGCGCACGGTGCGGTTGGCGCTGCACAACGTCGGTGCGGTCACCGTGATCACCGGCGTGCTCGCCGACACGTGGCCGGTCGCCGTGCTCGGCGCCGCGGCCGTCGGGTCCGCGGCGGCCTGGCACGCGGTCGTGCTGGCACAACAGCTGCGCCGCTCGCTGCGCGCCCGGTTCGCCAGCACCGTCGGCTACTACGTGGCGGCTGCCGCGCTGCTGCCGGTGGGCGCGGCGATGGGCGCCCTGCTGGCCACCGACCTCGCGGACCCCTGGCACGCCCGGGTGCTCGCCGCGCACGTGCTGGTCAACCTGCTCGGCTGGGTGGGGCTGACCGTCCTGGGCACCCTGCAGACGTTGTGGCCGACGATGCTGCGCACCCGGATCGCCGACGGTTCCGGCACCGCCGCGGTCCGCGCACTGCCGCTGCTGGTCGTCGCCGTGCTCTGCGCCGCCGGTGGCGCCCTGGCAGCCATGCCGCTGGTGGTCGGCGCCGCGCTGGGGGCGTACCTCGTAGGTATCGGTCTACTCGCCGTCCCGCTGGCCGACGCCGCGCGGCGCAAGCCGCCGCAGAGCTTCAGCACGTGGTCGGTGATGGCCGGAGCCCTGTGGCTCGTCGTCGCGCTCACCGTGCTCGCCGCCTCGTTCCTGGGTGGGGTGGGGTCCGGGGCGGAGGCGCTGGAGCAGGTGGTCCCGTTCCTGGCCGCCGGCTTCGCCGCGCAGGTGCTCCTCGGTGCACTGTCCTACCTGGTGCCGGTGGCGCTCGGCGGCGGACCGACCCCGGTGCGGGCCGCCACGTCCGCGCTCGACCGCGGCAGTGCGCTCCGGGTCACCGCCGCCAACGCCGGGCTCGTGGTCATGGCCCTGCCGGCGCCGAGCATCGTCCGGGTGCTCGCCTCGGGTGTCGTCCTCGGTGCGCTCGGCTCGTTCCTGCCGCTGCTGATCCTCGGCATCCGCGCCTCCCGTCTGGCCCGGCGGCCCGATGCCGCCGACACCGCGGCGTGGGAGGCCGTGCGCTCCGGCCGGCCCCGCGGTCAGCTGCAGGGGCTCGCCGCAACAGGACTTGCCGCCGTCGTCCTCGCCGTGGCCGTCGGCGTCGCCCTCGACCCGTTGGCGCTCACGGGTGCCGGGGGTGCGGCGGCCGGCGCCGGCGTCACCCCGACCGGCGACACCACCACCGTCGAGGTCCGCATGGAGGGGATGCGGTTCCGGCCCGGCACCATCGAGGCGCCTGCCGGCGACCGGCTCGTGCTCGAGGTGGTCAACGCCGACAGCGGCGACGTGCACGACCTGGTGCTCGACAGTGGCGCCCGCACCTCCCGGTTGTCGCCCGGCGAGTCCGAGACGCTGGTGGTCGGCGTGGTCGGCCGCGACATCGCCGGCTGGTGCTCGGTCGTGGGCCACCGGCAGATGGGCATGGAGCTCGACATCGAGGTCACCGGGGGCCCGGCTCCGAGCCCGGAGACCGACGCCGAGACCGACGCCGAGTCCGATGCCGGAGCCGAGACCGGTGCGCAGCTCGTGCCCCACGACGCCACCCTGCCGCCGCTGACACCGCAACGGGTCCGCCGCGTCACCCTCACGGTGCAGGAGGTGGAGCGCGAGGTGGCGCCGGGTCGGACCCAGACCCTGTGGACCTACAACGGCACCGCCCCCGGTCCGGTCCTGCACGGCCGGGTCGGTGACGTCTTCGAGGTGACGCTGGTCAACGACGGCTCCATCGGCCACTCGATCGACTTCCATGCCGGCGCGTTGGCGCCGGACCGCCCGATGCGCACGATCGCTCCGGGCGAGTCCCTGGTCTACCGGTTCACGGCGGAGCGGGCCGGCATCTGGATGTACCACTGCTCCTCGATGCCGATGTCGGCCCACATCGGCAACGGCATGTACGGCGCCGTCGTCATCGAGCCGCCCGACCTGCCGCACGTCGACCGCAGCTACGTCCTGGTGCAGTCGGAGCACTACCTCGGCGCCGAGGGCTCCGTGGTCGACCTCGACAAGCTCGCCTCGGAGCAGCCGGACTCGGTGGTGTTCAACGGCTATCCCGACCAGTACGTCGAGCGCCCGCTACACGCGCGCACCGGGGACCGGGTGCGGGTCTGGGTGCTGGACGCCGGGCCCAACCGCGCCACCGCCTTCCACGTGGTGGGCGGCCAGTTCGACACCGTCTACTCCGAGGGCGGCTACCTGCTGCGCCGTGGCTCACCCGGGGCCGGTGGCGCCCAGGCGCTCGCGCTGGCCGTCTCACAAGGCGGGTTCGTCGAGCTCAGGTTCCCGGAGCCGGGCAGCTACCCCTTCCTCTCCCACGTGGTGGTGGACGCCGAGCGGGGCGCCCGCGGCCTGTTCGCCGTGAGCTGAGCGCCGGCGCCCCGACACTGCTGGGGCGCTGTTCCCCGTACGAGGCAGACGTACCTAGACACCCACCGGAGGCGTCTCCGAGGTCCAGGTGGTGGCCTTCGGGGAGGACAACGCGATCAGGATCAGGATCGCGACGATCGCGCCCAGCGCGTGGCCGCCCTGCAGGTCGACGGAATCGAGGGTGAGCCCTCCGATGTGAGTCACGGTCACGAAGGCCGCGATGGCCAGCAGGGTGCGCCTCGCCACCCCGCTGCGAGCGAACATGAACAGCGCCATCACCGCGATGACCACCGACCCGGCCATGGTGATGGCGGCCAGGGCGTGGTTGCTGTCCGGCGCCGACCAGGTCTGCACGGTCGACCACACCACGAACGGCGCGACCACCAGACTGACCGCAGCCGGCAACCACACCTGGAGCGGGACACCGCCCGGCGGCTGCGGCCGAAGATCTGGCGCCTCGGGATCGGGGTGCACGCCGCTGACGTCGAGGATCGGCAGGTGACCGTCGGTGCGCACGTTGTCACCACCCCCGTTGCGGGAGTGGTAGCTCGTGGTGAAGTCGCGCAGCACCTCGACCGTGACCGAGGGAACGGCTCGGGTCACGGACTCGACGATGTGGTCGCGCTCGACGTCGATGTCGGCGTCGATCTTGTGGGTGACCTGCAGGGTGAACAGCGACAGCCCCACCCTGCGGTCGTAGGTCCCACCGGCGAGCCAGTCGACGAACGCGCCACCCGGGAGGGGCCAGTCCTGCGGCGTACGCCAGAACCGGACGTGGTGGCGCTGTGCGGGGTTGCCCTCCACCTCCTGCTGGTAGGCCGCGTCCTGAGCCCGGTCGAACAGCAGCAGCGGGCTGACCGGAGCCTTGGGATAGCTGCGCCGCGTCAGCGTGGAGCGCACGATCCCGATCGAGCTGCGCAGGGTCACCGGGTCCGCGAGGATCCAGCCGGCCTCGGCCATGGCAGTGGCGAGCTGCTGCCCACTGCCGCGGACGGCCAGGTTCAGCGGATCACCGAGAAGGCCGTCGCTGGTCCGGGTGCGGCCGATGAAGTAGTCAGGCACGTAGAGGGCGGTCATCATCCGGTTCAGCCTGGGCAGCGCGAGATAGGCCAGGACGAGCCACAACAGGAGCAGCGCCCGGAGCCCCGCCCAGCTCAGCTCCGGCGTGGTGGTCACCAGCACAACCGCCAACCATCCGGCCCCGAGGGCACCGAGACCGAAGAACACCTTGTCGTAGGTCCTGACCCGTGCGCTCCGAACCGCGGGCGAGTCGTGCACCTTCTCCGGCAGGGCTCGAGATCGCCCGGAACGCACCATGAACACAGTCTCTCAGTCCCCAACCGCCCGGGGCGGGACCAGACGTCGGCGCCCGGCGCCGGTCGTCTCGACCGAGAGCAGGGTGGCGTCGACGTCGCGAGTCCTCGCCAGGACCCGTGCAGCTCGGTCTGGTCGGTCGCGGGCTCAGGCCCGCTCGGGGCCCCCGGCCTCCGCGTCCTCCGGCTCGGTCGGCTGGTCCTTCAGGAAGAGGTACCAGTAGGACGTCGACACGAAGACCACCGCGCCCACCAGGTTGCCCGCACCCGCCAGCAGCCAGTTCACGCCGGCGTCGCCCCAGCCGATGTCCGGCACACCGGCGAAGATGGCCGCCGGAAGGAAGAACATGTTGGCCACTACGTGGTCGAACCCCATGGCGACGAACGCCATGATCGGGAAGAAGATCGCCAGGATCTTGCCCGAGACCGACGAGGCGGCCAGCGACATCCAGACCGCGAGACAGACCAGCCAGTTGCAGCCGACCCCACGCAGGAACGTCTCCCAAGCGCTGTTGTCCAACGCCTTGCCCTGGGCGATCCCGGCGAGCCTCTCGTAGGTCATGGCGGCGGTGCTGCCGTCCGCCGCGCCTGCATCCCCGATGACCCCGGTCTGGATCGCCAGGAAGAACGCGACGAACAAGGAGCCGGCGAGGTTGCCGAGCAGCACCAGAGCCAGGTTCCAGGAGACGTCGCGAACCCCGAGCGTGCCCTGCATCGCGCCGAGTGGCACGAGGAAGAAGTTCCCGGTGGCCAGGTCGGACCCAGCCACGAGGACCAGGACGAGACCGAGGCTGAAGGCGGCTCCGGTGAACAGCGTCGGGAGCGTGCCCCAGGTCTCCGGGTCCAAGCCGGACGAGACCGCTATCGCCACCATGCCGCCGAAGGCGATGTACGCCCCGGCGAGGAAGGAGCTGACCAGCACCCGATCCCAGCTCTGCTGTGCCTTCTGCGCGCCGGTGGCGGCGGCTGTCTCGGCGATCTCCGGTGGCTTCTTGGCCGGCATGGTGCCTCCGAACTCTCTGCCCCCGCCCACCGGTGGGCCCCGGCCGGTCGAGAGGGTGACGGACTCTTGCCGTTTGCTACCCGCCTCCAGCAACTTCTATGTCTCACCGCCCCGCGACCTGGTTCGTCGGGCACTCCGCGGCTGCGCAGCTCGCGGCTCAGGTGCGCACGCGCATCCGCTCGCCGGGTGGCCCGAAGAGGCTGAGGATCTCGGCCGGCTCCTGCCCGGTGCTGCCGAACCAGTGCGGCACGAGGGTGTCGAACTCCCGCTGCAGCCCGAAACGGACAAGCGGACCGAGACCTAAGTCCTCGATTCCTCGGCGAATGCACCCAGAAGGGACCGGCATGACGACCATCTGCTTCGACCCCGGGGCCAGCTGCCCGCTGCAGGGCTACCGTGAGGCGCGGACAGGCGTGCGCCACAGGGACAGCGCCGAGGCCGCGGGCCGCGACACCGTCTGGAGGTTGCCATGACTGCGCAGCCGAACCGCTCCCCCGATGCCGAGCTTCTCACCCCGGGCGCTGTCGCCGCGGTCCTCCTCGTCGATCCCAGGACGGTCACCCGCTGGGCGCGAGCCGGCAGGCTCGACTCCATCCGTACGCCGGGCGGGCACCGGCGCTACCGCCGCTCGGACATCGAGGCGCTGCGCGACGGAGAAGCTTCGCTGCGGCCCCGCTCAGCGAGCGTCCCCGAGATGGCCGCACTCCAGGCAACCGAACCGGCATCAGACCGGCCTGGTCGGCCTGAGCCGGAGCTGCAGGTCGTTGCCAGTGACCCACCATGGGACGCGGCCGAGGTGGCCGACGCCGTGGCGGTCGCGTTCGAGCTGGAGGCCGAAGCGGCGCTCGATGGGGTGCGGCTCGCCCAAGGACAGCTCGAGACGGCCTCCGCCACCGCCCGCGAGGCGACGGCACGCGCTCGCCAGGCCCGGGCGCGCGCCGACGCCGAGTCAGCACACCTGGGAACCTTCGAGCGGACGGTCACCGTGCCGAACCAGAGGCCGCACGTCCGCTCGCCCTTGCCGTAGGACCGTCCGGAGCAGCAGCCTCGGCGGTTTCACCACCCGAGCAGCACGCCACGACGAGGGCCCGCCCCGCCCCAGGGCTCCGGATACGGCCGCGGCCAGAGCCGCCCGACCGGACGGTCGGACTGGCCGGGGCTCGTCTCAGCGCAGCAACCAGCCTCCGTCGACGTGGACGCCCTGCAGGCCGGCGAGGCGCGTCGTCAAGACCGGGATGGCGACTGTCAGTGCATCGACCGAGGTGATGGCTGCGACGGCGCCCGCGCCGCCGCCGGCCGGCGGGGTCTCGACCCGCGCGTGCGCGGGCCCGGCTACCAGGAGGGTGGCGGCCAGGACCGCCGCAAGTGCGAACCTTCCTGTTGTCGTGTCGGCGCGTGCGATGCGGGAATCGTGTGCAGTTGTCATGGCGAGCATCTCCTGATGGGAACGGGCTTTCCACCAGCGTCGACCTGCGCAGGCAGGAGGACGATTAGCCGAATTGCGGATCCCGACGGAGGTGGCGGCCCAGCGCCGAGCCGCTGATCCGCAGATCCGCAGACTGAGGAGGACCCAGCGCCGTCGCGGACGAGCTGGGCGTACGCCGACCAGCTCAGGACAGGGCCGCGAGAGCGGCCGAGCGATTGTGGACGCCCAGCTTCCGGTAGCTGTGCTCGAGGTGCTTGCGGACCGTCGAGACGCTGACGACGAGCTCTTCTGCTGCTTCCCTGTTGGAGGCCCCCGCGGAGACCAGCAGGAGCACGCGCCGTTCGGTGGGGGTCAACAGCGGCGTCGCACCGAGCTTCGGGCGCGCTCTCAGGAGACGCCCCAGAGCGGGCTCGAGCATGGCCGCCATCGCGAGGTCCCGTTGGGTGAAGTACGCGCTGCGGCGCTCGAGGTAGACCTGTACGACGGTCCCGGCCTGCGTCGGGAAGCCGATCCAGAGGTTGTCCCGGACGCCGATCTTGTGGTGGAAGACGACCTCGGCGTCGTCGTGGGGGAACGCAGCCAGCTGGACCACCCCCGTCCTCAGAGGGCCGTCGCAGTACTGCGGCCCGAGGTCGTCCTCCACGCCGCGCGGGAGGTCGGTGCTGCGGAGCGCGTAGCCGTGGGAGTCCCCCTCGGCCGCTCCGATGGCGTCGCAGGGCAACAGCTGGGCGAGCGCCTGGAGCGTCTCGTCGTCGAGCAGGTTCTCCGGGTCGGCCTCGGCCATCAGCAACCGACGAACGGCTGACACTTCTGAGTGACCGAGCTGGATCTCCATGGCGACTCCTTGCGTCGCACGCTACTCCGGGTGGAGCCGCATGTCGCCTGCGTTCCCAGCACGGTCTCCTGCCGTGAGGCCCCTTGCTCCGCCCGTGAAACCCAGGCAAGAAAGCACCAAGGAGAAAGGACCCCGCCTACGCCTACGCACGTGGGCAGCACTGCTCATCCCGAGCACTTCGCCAAGACGTTGCAGACTCACATCGAAACGCGCACCAGCAGGACCCGTTCCGCACGATGGTGAGACTCCTTGCAGCTCCTGTCGCCCCCAACCGGCCACGGCAGCTCGTCTTCTGACCACGTCGCAAGGCGCTGGCTCCACCTCTGCCGCGCCGTCAGCTGGGCTCACGCCTCGCGCCGCACGAGGGTGCCCTCGGCGAGACGATCGAGGTCGACGTCGTCGAGCGTCGTGACCACGAGGTCTGCCCCAGCCGCAGCGAGGCGTTCCGCGTCATCGGCCCGCGCGATGCCGAGGGCGGCCAGCCCGCCGGCCTTCGCCGCCTCGATCCCGGCCGCTGCGTCCTCCACGACGAAGCAGTCCGCCGGTGCGAGACCGAGCGCGGCACAGGCAGCGAGGAAGATGTCCGGCGCGGGCTTGCCTCGCCCGAAGTCCTGTCCCGAGAGGTCCACGGTGAAGAGCTCGCTGAGCCGGCGGCCCGACGGCTGGACGCGGATCTGCTCGAGCATGAGCCCGGCGTTCCTCGACGAGGACGCCGCCGCAATCGCCAGGCCCCGGCCGAGCAGTGCCGGTACGAGGCGTAGCGCGTCCGGGAAAGGCCGGAACTCACCGGCCCGGATGAGCTGCAGCACCCGCTCCTGCTTGCGCTCGGCGTAGATGCCGGCGCGGGCCTCGGCATCGGGCACCTGGAAGTGGTCGAGCGCCGCCCGCGCTCCGCTCAGCCGAGGCTTGCCGGACACCGCATCCTGGTACACCCGCGAGGTGAACGCCGAGGGGGCGTAGGACGAGCTCGCCGCGACGTCTCGCCACTGCGTCTCCATGAGGTCGCGCAGCGTCTCCCGCCAGGCGCGCTCGTGGGGCGAGTCGACCAGGACCCCGTCCACGTCGAGGACGGCTCCGCGGAAGCCCGGCAGCACCATGGACCCGGCCTACACGGACCCGGTCACGGCCTCGAGCGCGAACCGGCACCGCTGTCCTGCCTCCACGTCCCGCACGTCGTCCCCGACACCGACCTTGACCGAGCGGCGGAAGCCTCCGGGCAGTGCCTCCACGACCAGCCCGTCGACCTCGGTCGTGACGCGGAGCGGGGTGCCACGGAACTGCATGAGCATCGACAGCCCGTGCAGCCGCTCGCGCAGCCGGGGGGAGAAGCGGACGACGCCGTCACTGATCTCGGCGCCGAGGTAGATCCGCTGGACGAGGTCGAGCGTCCCGGCCATCACCCCGGTGTGGATGCCCTCGGCCGTCGTGCCGCCCTGGATGTCGTCCACGTCGCTGCGCAGCGCGGCCAGGAACCGGGCGTACGAGCTCTCCGGGTCGCTGCTCGCCAGGACGCCGGCATGGACGACGTGGCTCAGCGTCGACCCGTGGGAGGTGCGGCGGTCGTAGTAGTCGATGGTCCTCCTGACAAGGTCATGGGGCAGGTCGTAGCCCAGCCGGGCGAACAGGCGTCGCAGCTCGACGTCGGGGAACAAGTAGAACAGCATCAGCGTGTCCGCCTGCTTGGCGGCCTTGTACCGGTTGGGGTCGTCGCCCTCCGCCCGGAGGATGCGGTCGAGCCGCTGGATGTTGCCGTAGCGGGCCCGCAGGCCGTCCCAGTCCAGCTCCTCCAGGTCCTCGTAGCCCTCGAACTGGCTGATCACGCCGTCGCGGTGGAACGGGACGTACATCCGGCGGCTCATCTGCTGCCACGTGTCGACCTCCTCGTCGGTGAGGCCGATCCGCGCCCGCAGTGCGTCCCGGCGGCTCGCCGGCAGCAGCTCCAGCACCCGCTGCGCGGTCTCGGCGATCCACGCGGCCATGACGTTGGTGTAGGCGTTGTTGCGCAGGCCGCCTTCCGTCGCTCCCGGGTACCTTTCGTGGAACTCGTCGGGGCCCATCACGCCGTGGATCTCCCAGCGGTCACGGCCGGGGTCGTGATGGGCGATCGAGGCCCAGAACCGGGCGATCTCCAGCATCATCTCAGCACCGCAGTCGCGCAGGAACTCGAAGTCGTCAGTCGCCAGGTGGAAGTGCCACGCCGCGTAGAAGATCGCCGCCCCGACGTGGCGCTGGTTGTGGCTGAGGTCCGGCTCCCAGGCGCGCGACAGCGGATTGTAATGCTCCGTCGGCGTCTCCTCCTGCCCGTCGCTGCCGCTCTGCCAGGGGTACATCGCCCCGCGGAGACCGACGGCTCGTGCCGCCGCGCGGGCCTCGCCGATCCGGCGATAGCGGTACAGGAGCAGACCACGTGAGATCAGCGGCAGCCGGAAGTTCAGGAAGGGGTAGACGAAGAGCTCGTCCCAGAAGACGTGCCCGCGGTAGGCCTCGCCGTTCAGCCCCCTGGCCGGGAAACCAGCGTCGTGGTGCGAGGTCTGCCGGGAGCACACCTGCAGCAGGTGCGAGGTGTGGAAACGGAGCATGGACTGCACGGACTCCTCGTCCGGGAGCGCGACGTCACACACCTCCCACAGCTCGTTCCAGGCTTCGGCCTGGTCCGGCAGGGCCAGCGCGAACCGCGGGTACCGGGCAGCGCTCTTGACCGACGCCTCCAGCGGCTCACTGATCCCGCGGTCGCGCGAGCTGTAGAAGGCGATGCTCTTCTCCACCCTGACGGTCGCCCCCTGCGTCACCGAGAACGACAGCACCTGCTGCACGTAGTCCTCGGTCTGGTAGGTGCTGCGGGCGGCCTCGAGCTCGTCGTCGCCCCGGAACACCCGGGTGCGCGCTGCCACCGCGACCTCGATGCGGGACTGTCGCGTGCGCGCCTTCAGCGCGATCACGTCGGTTCCCTCCACCCGAGGGCCCTGGGGATCGAGGTGGTGTCCCTCGAGCTGCCGGTAGCGCGCGACTCCCTGGTTGACGACGCGACCGTCCACCGCGGAGAGCACCTCGACGATCCCCGACCAGTTCAGCGGAGTGAGGTCCCAGGCGATCGCCATCTGGTGCATCCGGTGCATGCTCACGAATCGCCGGCTGTGCAGACGAGTCTCGCGGCCCTCGGCGTCGCGGAAGTCGAGCTCACGGCGCAGCACCGCATTGCGGAAGTCGTAGACGTGCCGGTAGGACAGGAGGTCCACGTCGGCGAGGGTGAAGGGCTCCCCTCCCCCGATCCGCAGCTTCAGCACCAGCCCGTTGGGCAGGTTGACCAGGTCCTCGTTCGGCAGCGGACGGATGCCGAGGACGGACGTCCGCCGGTCGTAGACCCCGTGGGCATAGGTGCCGGGGTAGTGAGTGCCGTCCGTGTCCGCCCACTCGACGCAGCCGCGTGAGCAGAAGTAGCCGTTGCCCGTCGAGGTCAGCGTCTCCCGCAGCGCCTCACGCTCGGGATCGAAGTCCTCGTAGACGAGCTGGAAGTCGCTCATGTCCCTCCCGTGCCGAGACCGACCCGACGGTCCGGCCAACACCTACGAGGCTCGCACAGCACCCGGCGCTCGGCCATAGGCGTGCGTGGTCGTTCTGCCCGTCGGTGTCGACCGGTGGCTGGTGCACGGCCACACGCCCACCGGACGGCTGCGGTCACACGTCGACTTGCGGGCCCCGTTCCCACAGCAAGGACTGGTCCGGTTCCCTCAGGAACCGGACCAGTCGCTGACACGTCCGTCGGCTCGATGGACTTGATCGTCAAGTCCGGCCCTGCAATGTCCGAGCTGGCCGAATCTGAGACATTCCTGTCCGAGACCGGGACATCCCTGGCTACGCCACCCAGGACATTGCGTGTCCGTTCACATCAGCTGCAGCCGCTGGTGCTGCCGCAACCCTCGCAGACGTAGCAGCTGCCGGCGGGCCGCATCTTCGTGCCGCAGGTGAAGCACAGCGGGCTGTCGACGGCGGTGCCGGTGATCGCCTCCATCAGCTCGGCCGAGGTGTGGACCCGATCGGTCTCGCTGGGGTGGGCGATCTCCACGTCCGGGTCGGTGGGCGCCTCGACGGACTCCTGGGAGGGGTGATCGCGCAGCGACTCGACCTCGGAGATCTCGTCGTCGTCGTCCTCGACCGGCTCGTAGGAGCCGGTGTCGAGCTGCCGCTGACGCTCCTCCGCGGTGTGGATGCCGAGCGCCGACCGGTCGTCGAAGGTCATGTAGTCCAACGCCAGGCGGCGGAAGATGTAGTCCATGATCGACTTCGCCATCCGCACGTCCGGGTCGTCGGTCATGCCGGCCGGCTCGAAGGACAGGTTGGTGAACTTCGAGACGTAGGTCTCCAGCGGCACGCCGTACTGCAGGCCGATCGAGACCGCGATCGAGAAGGCGTCCATCACACCGGCCAGGGTCGAGCCCTGCTTGCCGAGCTTGAGGAAGATCTCTCCGAGCTCACCGTCGGCGTGCGCGCCCGAGGTCATGTAGCCCTCCGCACCGCCGACCGAGAACGAGGTCGTGCGCGAGGCACGTGACTTCGGCAGCCGCTTGCGGAACGGCTTGTGCACCTCGATCACCTTGGCCTCGGCGGCGTCGCTCGCCGGCTTGGCCTTCGCGTCTGCCAGGGGCTGACCCACCTTGCAGTTGTCGCGGTAGATCGCGGTGGCCTTCAGACCCAGCTTCCACGACTGCAGGTAGACGTCCTCGATCTCCTCCACCGTGGCGGTCTCGGGCAGGTTGACCGTCTTGGAGATCGCGCCCGACAGGAACGGCTGGGCCGCCGCCATCATCCGGACGTGCCCCATCGGAGCCAGCGCCCGAGCACCCATCGCACAGTCGAAGACCTCGTAGTGCTCCGGCTTGAGGCCGGGAGCGTCGATCACGTGGCCGTGCTCGGCGATGTGCTCCACGATCGCCTCGACCTGCTCGTCCAGGTAGCCGAGCTTGCGCAGTGCGCGCGGCACGGTCTGGTTGACGATCTGCATCGAGCCACCGCCGACCAGCTTCTTGAACTTCACCAGTGAGAAGTCCGGCTCGATCCCGGTGGTGTCGCAGTCCATCATGAAGCCGATGGTGCCCGTGGGCGCGAGCACCGAGGCCTGGGCGTTGCGGTAGCCGTTCTTCTCACCCAGCTTGATGACCTGGTCCCAGGTCTTGCTGGCCAGCCCGTGGACGTCTCGGTCCGCGACGTGCACCGTGCGCACGGCGTCGTTGGCGGCCTGGTGCTTGCGCATCACCCGCTTGTGGGCGTCGGAGTTGCGTGCGTAGCCGTTGTAGGAGCCGACCACGCCTGCGAGCTCCGCGGAGCGCTTGTACGAGGTGCCGGTCATCAGGCTGGTGATCGCCCCGGCCATGGCACGTCCACCGTCGGAGTCGTAGCCCAGGCCCATCGCCATCAGCAGTGCACCGAGGTTGGCGTAGCCGATGCCGAGCTGGCGGTAGTCGACGGTGGTCTTGCCGATCGCCTCGGTCGGGAAGTCGGCGAAGCAGATCGAGATGTCCATCGCGGTGATGATCAGCTCGACCGCCTTGGCGAACTTCTCCGACTCGAACGCGTCGTCGTCGGAGAGGAACTTCAGCAGGTTCAGCGAGGCCAGGTTGCACGAGGAGTTGTCCAGGCTCATGTACTCCGAGCAGGGGTTGGACGCGGTGATGCGGCCGGTCTCGGGGTTGGTGTGCCAGTCGTTGATCGTGTCGTCGTACTGCAGGCCCGGGTCGGCGCACTCCCACGCTGCCGTGCTGATCTTGCGGAACAGCTCGCGGGCGTCGACCTCCTCGATCACCTCACCGGTCTTGCGGCCGCGCAGACCGAAGCTGGTGCCGTCCTCGACGGCGCGCATGAACTCGTCGGTGACCCGCACCGAGTTGTTGGCGTTCTGGTACTGCACCGAGGTGATGTCGCGCCCGCCGAGATCCATGTCGAAGCCGGCGTCGCGCAGCGCGCGGATCTTGTTCTCCTCGCGCGCCTTGGTCTCCACGAACTCCTCGATGTCGGGGTGGTCGACATCGAGCACGACCATCTTGGCCGCACGACGGGTGGCCCCGCCCGACTTGATCGTGCCGGCCGAGGCGTCGGCTCCGCGCATGAAGGAGACCGGACCGGAGGCGGTGCCTCCGGAGGAGAGCAGCTCCTTGGAGGAGCGGATCCGGGACAGGTTGAGACCGGCACCGCTGCCGCCCTTGAAGATGAACCCCTCCTCCTTGTACCAGTTCAGGATCGAGTCCATGGAGTCGTCGACGGCGAGGATGAAGCAGGCCGAGACCTGCTGCGGCGACTGGGTGCCGACGTTGAACCACACCGGGGAGTTGAACGAGAAGTACTGGTGGAGCAGCAGCCAGGTGATCTCGTGCTCGAAGGCCTCGGCGTCAGCCGGCGAGGCGAAGTAGCCGAAGCGCTCCCCCGCCTCGCGGTAGGTGTGCACGACCCGGTCGATGAGCTGCTTCAGGCTCCACTCCCGCACGTCGGTGCCGACCGCGCCGCGGAAGTACTTGGTGGTCACGATGGTGGAGGCGTTGGCGGACCAGAAGTCGGGGAACTCCACGCCGCGCTGCTCGAAGACCGCTTCGCCGGTCTTCCAGTTCGTCTGCACGACGTCGCGCCGCTCCCACGTCACCTCGTCGTAGGGGTGGGCGCCCTCGGTGCTGAAGAACCGCTGGATCTTCAGTCCCGCTCGACGTCCGCTCCGCTGCTTGGCGGGGCCACTCACCATCTCGGTCATTCCTGCTCCTTCTCCCTTGAAGAACCATCGGCGGCTGCGAGGTATTGCGTGTTCTGCGGTGTTTTTTCTCGGTCGTGCCGGCGTCCTCGGGCCCGATCGGGCCCGACGGCAGGGGAAGTGGTGGTTCACCCGGCGCGCAGCTTCCCCACTACGCGCCGGGTGGTCTGTCAGGTGGCCAGCGCCACCGCGGGCCCGGGCAGTGCCACGTCGGGGCACACCGGGTCGTGCTCGCTGCGACTGCGCAGCTGTGAGATCGCGGCTTCGAAGTCCGCGGCGGACTCGAAGGAGCGGTAGACCGAGGCGAAGCGTAGGTAGGCCACCTCGTCCAACGCGCTCAGCGGCTCGAGGATCGCCATCCCCACCTCGTGGGCCGCGACCTCCGCCCGGCCGGCGCATCGCAGCGCCTCCTCGACCTGCTGTCCCAGTCGGGCCAGCTGGTCCTCGGTCACCGGTCGCCCCTTGCATGCCTTGCGGACGCCCGTCACCGCCTTCTCGCGGTTGAAGGGCTCGCTGGCCCCCGAGCGCTTGACCACCATCAGCTGCATCTGCTCGACGGTGGAGAACCGTCGCTGGCACAGCGAGCAGGTCCGTCGCCGACGGATCGCGCCACCGTCGTCTGCGACGCGGCTGTCGAGGACGCGGGTGTCCTGGTGACGGCAGAAGGGGCAGTGCATGTCCGGTGGCCTCCTCTCCGGTCCGGGTCGGTCCCCGCCGCCGGCTGGCGGTCCCCTGTGGATCCTGCTGTGGGGAAACTGCGGAGAACTACGTGGGGCTTGTGCAGAACTGACCACAACCTGTGGAGAACTACACTCTTGTAACTACTAGATGTTGGGGAACCGTACGGCGCCCGCACCCACCGGCGCAAGACCCCGTGGCCCGCAGATCCGATACCGCCCGTGCCGTCGGGGTGAAACCGCAGGTCACGGCCTCTGTGGCAGGTCGAAATTGGCCCGAACGAGCTATGCCGGTCCGGCGCGTCGCGGTCTGCCGGGTCGCTGCGCAGGACTGCGAGGATGGCCGGGTGATCCCTGCGCATGTGATCCCGCCCCGAGCACGGGTGCCCACCGCGACCTACCTGGCGCTCGCCGGGCTCGACACCTGGCTGGCCGGACAGCGTTCGCCCCGTCGGCGGCGTCTGCGGTTGATGACCAAGCCGGCCCTGATGCCGACCTTGATGGCCGCCTTCGCCCGGGCCAGCGAGGCCGACCTGCGCACCGAGGACGAGCCCCGTGACCGGGCCGCAGCACCGCCCCGGGGAGCGCTGCGCGCGGGGGCGCTGGCCGCGCAGGCGCTGTCGGGTGCCGGTGACGTGGCGCTGCTCTCCCACCGTGACCGGGCCTTCCTCGGTGGCATCGGAGCCTTCTTCGGCGCACACCTGGCCTACACCGCGACGTTCGTGGCCCATGGTCGCCCGCTCACCGACACCACGAACCGGAGCCTCACGCTCGCGACTGCGGCCTTCGGCGCCGCCCTGGCCCCCGCGGTCGGCTGGGCTGCCCGGAGACGCCGGCCCGCGCTGCAGGGGCCGGTCAGCGCCTACGCCGCCATGATCACCACGATGGTCGCCAGCTCGACCCGGCTGGGTGAGGACGTGCCTGCCGCGGCACGGCGGAGCATCGGTGTCGGCACCGGGCTCTTCATGGTCTCGGACTCGCTGATCGCGGCGCGCAAGTTCGTGCTCCGCGACCCGAAGCCACGCTCCGACGCGGTGGTGATGGCGACCTACACGGCGGGGCAGGGGCTCATCGCCCTGGGGCTCGCCCAGGCGGCTAGAGCACCCCGCCCCGCCTCTGCAGCACCGCCGGCCCGGGTCGAGGAGACCGACGGCTGACTGTGGAGCCGGCCGCGAGCACCGACAGGCTCGCGGGGCGGGCTCGTAGAGACTCACTCGACCGGGACGGCCAGCTCCTGCCCTTCGACCAGTGAGCTGCCGGGCAGCGAGTTGAGCTCGCGGATGCGGTAGACCATCTCCCGGACCTGTCCGGGCTCGGCCACGGTCGAGGCGATCCCCCACAGGGTCTGCCCCTGCTCAACCTCGATCACGGCGACCGGCTCGGGCGTGCCTGCCTGCCGCGTTGCCACCGACGACCCGCCGAAGAACGCGAAGGCGGTGACGATCAGGGCCGTCAGGACCAGGGTCACCACCAGCCGTCCACGACGGGTGAGCCTCGGTGCCGCTACCGACGCGGGCACGTCGGGGCGACGGGCTGCGTCGACCGGGCGAACCCCCCAGGGGGCACGGCTGCCACGGTCGAAACCGATCACGATGCCGGTTGCACTCATCGGATGTCCTCCTTCTTCTCTGCGACCCCTGACGTCCGAGGACGTCTGGAACGATTCGAGCCGAGCCCACCGACAGTTCTTCTCACCGAGCCGGGCTGCGGCGTTCCGCAGCGGCTCTCGACCGCCGGTCGATCACACGTTCGATCGAACATGTGATCGAAGGTAGCCTCCCGCGGTCCGGCACGCAAGACCATGAGCGAACAAATGTTCGAGACCCTGACCGGTCCGAGCGCACCGCTGCGCACGGCTGTCTGCGCACGGCCGTCGCGGACACGCCGGTTCGAACAGATGTTTGATTCCGGAGCCTGCTGGCCATTAGCCTGGAGGCACTTCCCACCCAGAGAGGCGCATCCATGGCAGGCAAGTCCGGCGGCCCGCGGTCCCACCCGGGGACCGGCACAGACAGCAGCAGCCCGAGCAACGTCCGAGAGCTACCCGACGGCCCGCCCGACGCAACCGGACTGACCCCTCGCCAGCAGCGGGTGCTCACCGTGATCCGGGAGTCGCTGCAGACCCGGGGCTATCCCCCCAGCATGCGCGAGATCGGGGAGCGCGTCGGGCTCACCAGCTCCTCCTCGGTCGCCCACCAGCTGCGCACCCTGGAGGAGAAGGGCTTCATCCGACGAGACCCCAACCGGCCCAGGGCGCTCACCGTGGCCGGTGGCGAAGGCCAGGACGAGACCGGGATCAACGACCAGCGGCCGACGCCGAGCTACGTCCCGGTCGTGGGGCGGATCGCTGCCGGTGGTCCGATCCTGGCCGAGGAGCGCGTCGAGTCGGTCTTCCCGCTGCCCAAGGAGCTGGTCGGCGACGGCACTCTCTTCATGCTCGAGGTCTCCGGCGACTCGATGCTCGACGCCGCCATCTGCAGCGGCGACTACGTCGTGGTGCGCCAGCAGCCGACGGCCGAGAACGGCGAGATCGTGGCGGCGATGATCGATGGGGAGGCGACCGTCAAGACCTTCCAGCGCAAGGCCGGCAAAGTCTGGTTGCTGCCCCACAACGATGCCTACGAGCCGATCGACGGCACGGAGGCCACGATCCTGGGCAAGGTCACCACGGTGCTGCGCCGGGTCTGAGACCTACCGACGACGGCTCCCGGGCCGGCGTGGCCGATACCGCTCATGTCCGGCCGGACTTGGCCTTATCCTGGAGTAGCGTCCGGCTCCGTGCCGGGCGCTACTCCTTCGTTTTCAGGAAGATCGCGTGCCGCACCGACCCCGCATGTTCTGCCGACGCCGCTTGACGGCGTTCCTTGCCGTGCTCGTGACGACGGCACTGCTCGCCTCCCCTGTCGCGGCAGCGACCGACCCCGCGGCGGGTCCCGACGTCGGGGGAACCGAGGCCCACGACCCCGGTCCCGACGGGTCTCCTGCTGCCGAGGCAGCCGCTGAGCAGGCCCTGGCCACGGTCCAGGAGGCACTGACCCCGGACGGCGACGACTGGGCCGGCGACGCACCCGAGCGTCGAGACCTCACCCTGGCGCTGCGTGACCTCAGGCTCGGCCTGCGCCACCTGGACCACGAGGATCGAGCACTGGCTCGCGAGCTGCTCGCCCGTCCCACCGAGCGCCACGACGAGTTCGCGTACACCCGCCCCGCCCGGGCTCGCAACACCTGCGGGGTCTCTCCCGTCCCCGGCGCGGACATCTGCGTCTACTGGGAGTCCGGTGGCTCGGTCCACTCACCCGACGAGGCCGACGGTGACTACGACGGCGTTCCCGACTACGTCGAAGCCGCACGCGACGAGCTCCAGCTCGTCTGGGACCGCATCGTCACCCAGGGCGGCTACCGAGCGCCCCTGGCCGACGGGCGCGGGTACGACGACCGCCTCGACGTGTACCTGGCCGACATCGGGGGCGACGGGCTCTACGGCTACTGCGCGGCCGAGAAGCTGGTGAAGGGCCTCAGCGCCAGCGGCTACTGCGTGCTGGACAACGACTACACGCCCAGCCAGTTCCCCTCCATGACCCCCCTGGACAACCTGCGAGTCACCGGGGCCCACGAGTTCTTCCACACCGTCCAGTTCGCCTACGACTCCGCGGAGGACCCCTGGCTGATGGAAGGGACCGCGGCATGGGTCGAGGACGAGATCTACGACGACCTCAACGACAACCGCCAGTTCATCCGGGGTGGCCCGATGACCCACCCGCGAGTGCCCCTCGACGCGCCCGGTCACGGCTCCTCGGACTTCTACCACCCCTGGACGTGGTGGCGTCACCTCGGCGAGCTCGAGCCCGAGGACGGCGGGAGTGGCCTGCCGCTGATCATCCGACACATCTGGGAAGGCGTGGACGCCACCAACCGCGCCGCCGACCACGACTCGATGCAAGCCACCGTCGCCGCGGTCCGGGCGACCGGGCGTTCCTTCACCCGGGTCGTCGCGAAGTACGGCGAGGCCAAGCGCCACCCGGGCGACGTCTTCGAGGAGGGTGGGGCCTGGCCCACGGTGCCGCTCCAGGGGTCCTGGCAGGTCGCGGGTGGCAGGCGCACGTCGTGGAAGACCGCGACGCTGTCGCACCTCAGCAGCCAGTCCTTCAGCTTCGTCCCGGGTCGGCGGACCGACGAGGCCACGTGGCGACTGCGGATCCGTGTGGACTCACCTCGCCGAAACCTGGGCAGCCACGTGCAGGTCTCCGCGCTCCACACCGACGGCCGACGCGTCATCCGACGCGTGGCACTGAACCCTCGTGGCAACGGCCGGATCATCACGCACTTCAGCTCCGCGCAGATCAGGCGCGTCGAGCTCACCGTGACCAATGCCGGACACCGCTACGACTGCTGGCGCGGCACCTACCTGTCGTGCCGCGGCCGCCCGCTCGACGACGGCCGGCACACGAGGTTCCGCGGGATCGTCTTCCAGGAGTGAGCCCGACCCGGGCCCGAGTCAGGCTTCCGGCTCGGCCCCCGCGAGCCGTCGCAACGCGCCGAGGACGACCGTGCGGTCCGTGGTGCGCCACATCGGCGGCAACGAGGACTGCAAGAACCCGCTGTAGGACATCCCGTGCAACCGAGGGTCCAGCACCGCCACCACTCCGCGGTCGGTCGGGGTGCGGATCAAGCGGCCCGACCCCTGCGCCAGCAGCAGCGCCGCGTGGGTCGCAGAGACAGCGATGAAGCCGTTGCGGGTCGCCCGGTCGGCCGCCCGCTGCCGAGCCGACATCAGCGGGTCGTCGGGTCGCGGGAACGGGATCCGGTCGATCAGCACCAGCTGGCAGGTCTCCCCCGGCAGGTCGAGCCCCTGCCACAACCCCAAGGTGCCGAACAGGCAGGTGTGGGGATCCTTGACGAACTGAGCCGTCAGCTCGGGAAGCTGAGCGTCACCCTGGGCCAGGACCGTCAGGTGCGGCAGCCGGGACCGGGCCACCTCAGCAGCCTCCTGTGCGGCGCGGCGGCTCGAGAACAACCCGAGGGCCCGGCCGTCGGCGGCGTCGACCAGGTCGACGATCTCGTCGAGCACGGGCGCCGGGAGTCCATCGCGTCCGGGACGCGGCAGGTGCCGTGCGACGTACACGATGCCCTGCCGGGCGTAGTCGAACGGCGAGCCGACGTCCACGGCCCGCCACGGCTGGCGGTCCTCGTCCTCCGCGCCGGCCTCGACCGCTTGTTCCGCGCCCGCCTCCGCGGACTGCGTCGCAGCCTCGGGTAGCCGCTCGTCCGCCCGCAGGCCCACGGTGCCGGCGATCGCGTCGAAGTCCCCACCCAGCTTCAGGGTCGCGCTGGTCATCACCACGGTCTTCTCCGCCAGCAACCGCTCGCGCAAGGGTCCCCACACCTGAAGCGGAGCGATGCTCAGCTGGTCACCGCCTCGGGAGGCCTCGCGCGAGGTCCGCCACAACACCTCGGTCTCGCGGGTGGCGGCCATCCGCTCGGCCACCTCGAAGACCTCCTGCGTCCAGGCCTTCGCCTGCGTGGCCGCGGCATCGTCGCCGGGTCGCTTGCCGAAGCCCGAGATGACCGCACGCGCCGAGTCCCGCACCATCGCCAACGCCTCGGCCAGGACCGGTGGGGCGGGCTCCAGCCGCCCGGTGGGCGACGCCGCGATGGCCTCTCGCAGCACGTCGGCCGCATCCACCAGGTCGTCGGCCTGGCTCCCCTCCAGGTGCCGAGCGGCGCGTCTGGCCGCCCGCTCGACGGCGACCGGTGCCAGCTCCGAGGTGGCGGCCTGGGTGACCCGCGACGCCAGCTCGTGGGCCTCGTCGACCACCACCACGTCGTACGCCGGGATCATGGGCACCCCCTCGATCGCGTCGATGGCCAGCAACGAGTGGTTGGTCACGACCAGCCGTGACTCCGCGGCTCGCGCTCGCGCCCGCTCGGCGAAGCACTCCTGGGCGAACGAGCACCGGGTGGCGCCGAGACACTCCCGGGCGCTCACCGAGACCTGGCGCCACACCCGGTCGGTGTGACGCGGGGCGCTGTCCCGGTCGCCGGTCTCACCCGCCGCGGCCTGCTCCTCCACCCATGTGCGCAGCCCGACCACCTCCTCGCCCATGCTGCTCCCACCCAGCGACATCTCCAGGGTGCCCTGGTCGTCGGGCACCCCTTCCCGGACCCGGTGCAGGCAGGCGTAGTTCGACCGGCCCTTGAGCACGGCGTACGTCGGGGTCTCGTCGAGCACCTCTGCGGCCGCCTCGACGAGGGCGGGCAGGTCGCGCTCGACCAGCTGGTGCTGAAGTGCCAGGGTCGCGGTCGCCACCACGACGCGCTCGGGGTGCAGCAGCGCCGGGACCAGGTATCCCAGCGACTTGCCGGTGCCGGTGCCCGCCTGGACGAGCAGGTGCACCCGGTCACGCATCGAGGCCGCTACCTCATCGGCCATCCGCTGCTGCCCAGGTCGCTCCTGACCGCCCAGGGCCGAGACCGCGGCGGAGAGGACCTCGGCGACGCGGTCGGGATCTGCGGTGCTCCCCGGTGCCGTCGTCGACTCCTTGACCGGCTGCGGCGAGTCGTCGTGCACCGGGCAAGGCTAAGTCCTGGGACCGACGCGTCCCGGACCAGCCTCACCACGGCGGTGGCTCAGGCACCACCCCCGGCCCAGGACGTTTGTAGGCTGGGACGTCGGGCAGGAGATCAACCAGAGCCCGCTCGCCCCGCGCGACACGAGGAGAACCATGTCCGAGGAGACCCCGAACGAGTCCGAGAAGGCCGTCACCGACCAGGTCGGGAAAGTCGCCGACGACCAGATCGAGCGCGCCACCGCCGACGCGCGGTCCCACCCGGCGGCGGAGGCGGCACGCGAGGCGATGCAGGAGCCCTCACAGCACGGCGGCGCAGCCGAGCAGCAGGAGTCGATCGACCCCACGGGCGGAGGGTCTGACGTCCTCGCCGGTGACATGGGTGCGAGCAGCGCTGCGACCACCTCGACCCACCCCGAGACCATCGCGGCTCGGGACGTCTCCCCCGGCACCCACGACGCACCCGACCCGTCGACGGAGGATGCCGAGCCTCCCGAGGACTACCGCAACCCCAGCTGGGACGGTCCGATGCGCCTGGAGGAGCCGCAACCGGCGCCGATCGAGGACGAGAAGTCTCGTCGGGAGAACATCAAGCCCGACTGAGCTGGGTTCGGGCTCAGGGACCTCACACCCGGTAGGGCGCCAGCTCTCCCGCGAGCGCCTCACCGACACGACCCACGACGTGTGTGCCGTCGCCGGTGTGCTCGACGGTGTCGACCTCGCCGGAGACATGGATCCGGTTCAGCAGGTCTCCGCGGTCGTAGGGCAGCAGCGCCTCGAACGCCACCGCGGGACGAGGCAGGTCCCTCTCGATGGCCGCCAGGACATCGCCCACCCCCTGGCCGGTCCGCGCCGAGACCGCCACGCAGTGCGGTTCGCCGCTGCGGAGCCGGCTCACCACGAGCGGGTCGGCGGCGTCGATCTTGTTGATCACCACCAGCTCGGGCACCTTGTCTGCACCGATCTCGGCGAAGACCTCGCGGACCGCCTTCACCTGTCCCTCCGGGTCCGGGTGTGAGCCGTCCACGACGTGGATGACCAGATCGGCGTCGGCAACCTCCTCCAGCGTCGAGCGGAACGCCTCGACCAGCTGGTGGGGCAGGTGCCGCACGAAGCCGACGGTGTCGGACAACGTGTAGATCCGCCCGTCGGAAGTCGTGTTGCGACGCGTGGTGGGGTCCAGGGTGGCGAAGAGGGCGTCCTCCACCAGCACTCCGGCACCGGTGAGCCGGTTGAGCAACGACGACTTGCCCGCGTTGGTGTATCCGGCGATGGCCACAGCCGGGATCGCATGGCGCCTGCGTTCGGCGCGCTTGGTGTCGCGAGTGGTCCGCATGTGGGCCAGCTCGCGACGCAGCTTGGCGATCTTGGTGTTGATCCGGCGTCGGTCGGTCTCGATCTTGGTCTCGCCCGGTCCTCGGCCACCGATGCCGCCGCCCTGCGACCCCACGCGGCCGCCGGCCTGGCGTGAGAGGTTGCCACCCCAGCCGCGCAGCCGCTGCTTCATGTAGCTCAGCTGTGCGAGCTCGACCTGAGCCTGCCCCTCGCGAGACTTCGCGTGCTGGGCGAAGATGTCGAGGATCAGTGCGGTGCGGTCGACCACCTTCACCTTGACCCGATCCTCGAGGTTGCGCAGCTGGCTCGGCGCCAGCTCCCCGTCGCAGATCACCGTGTCCGCGCCGGTCTCGTCGACGACCAGACGCAGCGCATCGACCTTGCCCCGCCCGATGAACGTTGCCGGGTCGGCCTTCTGCCGGCGCTGGTAGATCGCCTCCAGCACCTCCGAGCCCGCGGTCTCCGCCAGGGCTGCGAGCTCGGCCAGCGAGTTCTCCGCCTCAGCGACAGTCCCCTCGGTCCACACCCCCACCAGCACCACGCGCTCGAGCCGCAGCTGGCGGTACTCGACCTCGGTGATGTCCTCGAGCTCGGTGCGCAGCCCGGTCACCCGCTTCAGCGAATGACGCTCCTCCAGGTCGAGGTCGGCTGCGCTCTCCTCCCCGGCATAGCCGGAGACGAAGTCGTCGCCGTCCTCCTCAGGGTCGTCGTCGGGGTCGAGGACGTCCTCGACGTCCAGCCGGTCGTCGTCCAGCTCGATGTCGAGGTCGCGGGCCGACAGCTCGCGGTCGCCGGGCTCCTCGTAGGAGTCGAATGCAGGTGTGGAACGGGTTGTCATATGCCTCCAAGGATCGCAAACGTCTCAACGTCGGGCGAGCCATTTTCCTTCCGCGACCAGGACCGCAGGGCCGGTCATCATCACGCGGCCCTCGGCCGTCCACTCGATGCGCAACGTGCCTCCGGGCAGATCCACCCGGTAGGGCGTGCCGGGGGCGGCGTCGTCGGCGAGGGCGGCGGCCACCATCACCGCGCACGCGCCGGTGCCGCAGGACCGCGTCTCGCCCGAGCCTCGCTCGTGCACCCGCATGGCGACGTGGCGCCCGGCGCGAGGCACGACGAACTCGACGTTCACCCCTGCGGGATACACCTCCGCGTCGTACGCCGGAGGGTCGAGCAGGTGTCCCGCATCAGCCAGGTCGTCCACGAAAGCCACGGCGTGCGGATTGCCCATGTCGATGTGCCGGGCCGGCCACCGGTGGGCCCCCACCGCCACCCAGGTGTCTGCGTGCAGCCCGGGGCTGCCCATGTCCACGGTGATGCCGCCTCCGGCTGCATCGAAGGTGAGCACCTTGATGCCGTCACGCGTGGCGATCGGCAGTGGCCGGTCCACCCGGACTCCCTCGCGCTCGACCAGGTAGCGGCCGAGGACGCGCACCCCGTTGCCACACATCTCCGACAGCGACCCGTCGGCGTTGCGGTAGTCCATGAACCACTCGGCGTCCTCACGAGCAGCCACGGCCTCGGCCTCGGTGGTCGCCGAGGTGCGGACGACGCGGATCACGCCGTCCGCGCCGAGGCCCGCGCGGCGGTCGCACATGGCACGCACCAGCTCCGCCGACGGAGCGCCGCCGGCGCCGTCCGCGTCGGGCAGCAGCAGGAAGTCGTTCTCCGTGCCGTGACCCTTGACGTAGTTGAGCTCGTGAGCGGTCAGGATGCACCCTCCGCCGTGTCTTCTCTTCGGACGGCGGTGTCGAGCTGGTCCAGTCCCTTCTCGAAGTCGCCGCCGACCATCTTCTCGACGTTCAGCAACGGGCCCATCAGCTTCATCAGCAGCGGCCGTGGGCCCTCCATGTGCCAGGTGACCTCGGTGGCACCCTCGCCGACAGGGTGCAGCAGGAAGCTCGTGGTGTTCCTGGACTTGAACGGCTTGAGGAAGTGCAGGGCGATCACGATCTTCCGCTCGTCCATCTCGGTGATCTCCATGCTGCCCGCACCCGCCTTGCGGTTGCCGGCCCAGGCGTAGTGGGCTCCCACCCCGGCGTGGGAGCCCGAATAGGCGCGGTGCAGGTCCTTGTCGACTTCCTCCCAGGGCGACCACAGCCGCCAGTTGCGGAAGTTGCTGAGCAGGGGGCGGATCGCGTCGGGCGTCGCCTGGATCGTGCGTGACCGCTCGACGGTGTAGGTGGAGGCCATAGGGAGTTTGTACCCTCTCCCGGCGGTTCGTGCGATTCGGCGCGTCCGGACAGGTTCTGTCGGTGGTGGGTGTGAGGCTCGGTCATGGAGGTGGTCGAGATGGCACACCACGTGAGCAGAAACGTGAGCAGGGACGCACTGCGAGCAGAGCTCGGGCTGCTGCCCGGTGTCCGCGGTCGGTGCCCGGACTGCGCCGAGCCGCTGGCGCCCGTCGACCAGGACGGGCTGGAGTGGTGCTGCGTGCAGTGCTGCGCCGCTTTCGCGACCTGGCATGGCTCGACGGCGCCCGCGGGTTCGCGAGCGCCGTCCGAGGTGGCCTGAGCGCTGCTCAGAGGTCGCCCACCACCTTCGACCTCGACGAGGTGGTCTACGACGCGTTGCGCGCGGGCCTACGAGGCGGGTCTGGTCCGCCCCACCGGCCCCCTGAGCGGCTGGCTCGACGCAGCCGCGACGGCTTGGTCGACCAGGTCGGGTGCGTCCCACGGCAACCACCGGATCCTCGGGTCCTTGCGGAACCACGAGTCCTGTCGGCGGGCGAACCGTCGGGTGCCTCGCACCGTGGCGTCGAAGGCCTCCTGCTCGGTGCACGCCCCGGCCAGGAACGCCAGCACCTGCTGGTAGCCCAGGGCCCGGCTGGCGGTGAGTCCCCGGCTCAGGCCCTGCGTCGCGAGGCGGCGCACCTCCTCCACCAGACCGGCGTCCCACATCCGGCGCACCCGGAGCTCGATGCGCCGGTCCAGCTCCTCGCGGGAGCAGTCCAGACCGATCTGCACGGTGTCGGGGTCGAGGTAGGTGTGCTGCGGCAGCCTCGCGCTGAACGGTTTCCCGGTGAGGTGCACGACCTCCAGTGCCCGCACGATCCGGCGACCGTTGCTGGGGATGATCCGGGCCGCTGCCTCGGGGTCGACCTCCGCGAGCCGCCGGTGCAGCTGCTCAGGGCCGATCTCGTCGAGCTGGCGTTGGTAGGACTCCCGCACCACCGGGTCGGTCCCCGGGAACTCGAACTGGTCCAGCACGGCTCGCGTGTACAGCGCCGACCCACCGACGAGCACCGGCACCACCCGCCGCAGCCGGCAGTCGGCGATCACGTCGTGGGCCAGTCGTTGGAACTCGGCCACGCTGGCGCTCTGCGTGACCTCGAGCAGGTCCAGAAGGTGGTGCGGCACACCGCGCCGCTCATCGACGGGGAGCTTCGCCGTGCCCACGTCCATGCCTCGGTAGAGCTGCATCGAGTCGGTGTTGACCACCTCACCACCCACTCGATGGGCGAGGGCGACCGAGAGGTCCGACTTCCCGACGGCTGTCGGGCCCACGATCGCGAGGATCGGCACGGCTGCAGAAGCTGGGTGCTCGGGCATGGCCTCATTGTCGCGTCGCGGGCTCAGCAGGGACAGCACATCCCGTTACGGTGGGCGCCTGAGGTCGCGCGGCGACCGGAGAGGAGCAGGTCATGGGAATCCTCGCGGGGGTGGTCGACCGGGCCAGGGCATTCACCCGGGTCGGTCTGAACAAGACCCGGCGCACCACCACGACCGCCGCGGCGAGGACGGTGCACAAGGCCGCCGACGCTGCCAGCGAGGGTGCCGCCAGGCTCAACCGTGCTGCCGACGAGCTGCGGGACGAGTCCACCGGCGCCGGTGACGACACCGGAGCAACCCGCTGAGCACCTCACACTTCCAGGTCGTGCCGGCCGCCTACCTCGTGCTGCTTCGTGGATCGGGGCCGGCGACCGAGGTCCTGCTGCAGCTGCGAGGCTCGGGCGCGGGCTACATGGCCGACCACTGGGCCTGCGGCGCCGCCGGCCACATCGAGTACGGCGAGTCCGTCGCCGTCGCGGCGGCACGCGAGGCGGCCGAAGAGCTCGGGATCGCGGTCGAACCCGACGCGGTCACCGCGCTGTGCGCGCTGCAGCGCAGCGAACCGGGGAATCCGGACCCGGTCGAGCAGCGCGTCGACTTCTTCGTCACGGCGCGCCGTTGGTCGGGCGAGCCGGCCATCCAGGAGCCGGAGAAGTGTCAGGAGCTGCGGTGGTGCCCCCTGACCGACCTGCCGGAGCCGTTGGTGCCGCATGAGTCCGTCGTGCTGCAGGCACTGTCCCGGGGCGAGGTCCCGGCCTTCCTCAGCATCGGCTTCTGAGGCTGCGCCTGGCCTGGTGTTGCTGCGCCCGTGTCGTGGCGGGCGATATGGGGCACGATGGTGGCCGTGAGCGAGGAGACCAAGAAAGACAAGGGTGACGACAAGGGCGGAGACGCCTCGAAGCCCGAGTCCACCGATGACCTGAAACGCTTCCTCAACAACGATCCGGAGGATCTGCCGGACTCAGGGGCCCGCACCCCCGAGTTCGGCCCGGGCGGGGAGGACGCCACCCGCAACGAGTCCGACGTCGGTCGCGGAGAGGACCACGACAACAAGGTCGCTGACCAGCCCCTGTCGGCACAGCAGAGCGAGGCGGAGGTGCCCGACGACATCCAGCGACCAGAGGAGCTGGACGAGGAGGGCGAGGCCATGGACAAGGACTCGGGCAAGGAGAAGGAGACCGGATAGAGGTCAGCCGACCCCGCGCGTCCCTCCTCGGTTCAGCCGCAGGGGGAGCTCGTCACCACCGGTTCGGGTGCGCCGACCTCCGGGATGCCGAGCATCACCCCGCCTGGGGTGCCGCCGTTCCTCGCCTCCCAGGCATCTCCCGACCGGGTACGGCGCACCGACCTGATCGGGGCGTCGGAGACCAGGTGGTGCGGCGCTGCGTAGGTGACGTCGACCTCGACCAGGTCACCGGGGCGGGGGTCCTCGACCGGCTCGAGCGTCGAGCCGTCGAAGTGCACCAGCCGGTTGTCCCGAGCGCGTCCGGTCCGACGATGGGTCGCCTCGTCCTTGCGACCCTCCCCCTCGGCGACCAGCAGCTCGACGGTGCTGCCGACCAGCTTCTGGTTCTCCGCCCAGGCGATGTCGTTGACCAACGTGACGAGTCGTTCGTAGCGCTCCTGCACGACCGGCTTGGGCACCTGCTCCGCGAGGTCTGCGGCCGGGGTGCCCGGGCGCTTGGAGTACTGGAACGTGAACGCGCCGCTGAAGCGCGCCTGCTCGACGACCCGCATCGTGTCGAGGAAGTCCTCCTCGGTCTCCCCGGGGAACCCGACGATGATGTCGGTGGTGATGGCGGCCTCGGGCATCGCCTCTCGGACCCGCTCGATGATGCCCAGGAACTTCGACTGCCGGTAGGAGCGACGCATCGACCGCAGGACCCGGTCGGAGCCGGACTGCAGCGGCATGTGCAGCTGCGGCATCACGTTCGGGGTCTCGGCCATCGCCGCGATCACGTCGTCGGTGAACTCCGCGGGGTGCGGGCTGGTGAACCGCACCCGCTCGAGGCCGTCGATGTCGCCGCAGGAGCGCAACAGCTTGCTGAAGGCTTGCCGGTCTCCGAACTCCACGCCGTAGGCATTGACGTTCTGGCCGAGCAGCGTGACCTCACTGACGCCCTCGGCGACCAGCGCCTCGATCTCGGCCAGCACCTCCCCCGGGCGTCGGTCCTTCTCCTTGCCACGCAGGCTGGGCACGATGCAGAAGGTGCAGGTGTTGTTGCAGCCGACCGAGACCGACACCCACGCGGCGTACGCGGACTCCCGCCTCGTCGGCAAGGTGGAGGGGAAGACCTCCAGGGACTCGAGGATCTCGACCTGGGCCTCCTGCTGCACCCGAGCCCGCTCGAGCAGCGTCGGCAGCGAGCCGATGTTGTGGGTGCCGAAGACCACGTCCACCCACGGCGCCCTGCGGGTGATCTCACCGCGGTCCTTCTGCGCCAGGCAGCCGCCGACAGCGATCTGCATCCCGGGGTTCTTCGCCTTCACCGGTGCCAGGTGCCCGAGGTTGCCGTAGAGCCGGTTGTCGGCGTTCTCCCGCACCGCGCAGGTGTTGAAGACCACCACGTCGGCGGTGTCGCCCTCAGGTGCGGCGACGTAGCCCGCGTCCTCGAGCAGCCCGGTCAGGCGTTCGGAGTCGTGGACGTTCATCTGGCACCCGTAGGTGCGGACTTCATAGCTGCGTGACATGACCGGACAAGGTTACGCGTGCTCCTCGCGCAGGCCACCTCGACGTCAAACCCCACGTCGCCCGACCCGATCCGGCGGCGCAACGCGCACGTGACGTCGTGGTCGCTTCGGCGTAGCGTCGACGGCCACAGATCCGACCGAGGAGGAGGGTGACCATGGCCGACCACAAGGATGCAGAGCTCTTGGTCCAGCTGGCTCAGTGGAGCACGATGATCGAGCTGGAGAAGTCGATGTCCACGATGCTGGCCGACGAGTTCGACCCCGAGACGGCCGATGCCACAGACCCCGTCATCGCCCGGGCTCTGGAGTTCTTCGAGACGGTCGGCACCTTGACGAAGAACGACCTGCTCGACAGCGGACTGGTTCTCGACTGGCTCTGGGTGTCCGGCACCTGGGAGCGGCTGCGCCCCGCGGTCGAGCGGATCCGGGAGAAGCACGGAGTCCCCGAGCTCTTCGAGAACTTCGAGTCGCTCGCCCGTCTGCAGGCCTGACCGTTCGCGCTCGTCCGTCGGGTGGGGCACACCTCGTTGTCGCTGCGCCCGGGGCACCGCTGTGGGTGCTACTACGCCGTGAAGCGGTAAGCGTCGAGCGGGAAGCGTCCGGCGGCGCGGAAGGCGCCCGGGGTGGTGGTGGGCCGCAGCAGCGTGGCCTCGCCGTGCTGGTTGAAGTAGTAGCTGTTGGACCCCGTGCAGTCACCGAGATCGAAGACGGTCCTCGACACCCGGTCCCGCATCCGCTCGAGGAACTCGGTATTGGCCTGCTCGGTCACCTCGAAGACCGTGGCGCCCACGCGCTGCATGTGCCCGAACAACCGCGCCATGTGCCTCATCTGCGACTCGATGGTCGTGAAGTAGTTCAACCCGCTGTAGGAGTAGGGGCTGTTCAGGGAGAGCAGGTTGGGGAACGTCGGGATCGCGACCCCCTCGAACGCCTGGAAGCTCGTCTCGCGCCACCACTTGCCCAGGTTGCGGCCCTCACGCCCGATCACCTCGATCGCGGGGAAGTTCACGTCCCAGAGGTTGTAGCCGGTGGCACAGACCAGGACGTCGACCTCCCGCCGTCGACCGTCGGTCGTGACGATCTCGTGGCCGTCGATCCGCTCGATGGGCGTCGTCTCCACGTGGGTGTGCTCCCGCGCCAGCGCCGGGTAGTAGTCGTTGGAGAAGGTCGGGCGCTTGCAGCCGAAGGAGTACGACGGGGTGAGCTTGTCGCGCAGCTCCCGGTCCGGCACCTGACGCGCGATGTGCAGGCGGCAGAGCTGCTCGGCGGCTCGGTTGCCGGCCGAGAGCTGCTTGTAGTGCAGCACTCCCCCGACCATGAGCAGCTCCAGCGCGGCAGCGCCCACGAGCCGGGCGAGGCGCTGGGTGAGCGGGGCTCGGGCGAACACCGCGCGCAGGGCGGGCGGCACGTGGAAGTCGAGCTTGGGCGCGACCCAGATCGGGGTGCGCTGGTAGACCACGAGCTCATCGACCTCGTCGATGATCGTCGGGATGAGCTGCACCGCGGTGGCGCCGGTGCCGATGACCGCGACCCGCTTGCCGCGCAGGTCCGCCGCGTCGTCCCACGCGGCGGTGTGCAGCACCTCACCCCGGAAGTCGCCGATGCCCTCGATGTCGGGCATCCGGGGCTGGGAGAGGAAGCCGGTGGCGGTCAGCAGGTAACGCGCGGTGCAGCTGTCCTCCGCCGTGCTCACCCGCCAGAACTCCGCGTCCTCGTCCCAGACCGCACTGTCGACGGTGGCGCCGAACCTCATGTGACGACGCAGGTCGTACTTGTCGGCGACGTGGTGGGCGTACTGCTCGAGCTCTCGACCGGGCGCGAAGAGTCGTGACCACTGCGGGTTGGGCTCGAAGGAGTAGGAGTACGTCGCCGACGGGATGTCGACCGCCAGGCCGGGGTAGTGGTTGACGTGCCAGGTGCCGCCCAGATCGTCCTCGCGCTCCAGGATCAGCAGATTCTCGAGCCCCAGCCGCTTCAGCGCGATCGCGGCTCCCATGCCTCCGAAGCCGGCGCCCACGATGACGGCGTCGTACTCCGGTGCCGGATTGTCGACCAACATCAGATACCCCCGGTATGCCGAGTCAGGCTCGCAGCCTAGCGCGGAACCGACTCTCCTTGAACAGGTCGACGTCACCGTGTTGGCTGGCAGACATGATCACCACCCCCGCCCTCGTCACCCCGTCCGCCGGCGCCCCGTTCGAGGCTCGTCAGATCGAGCACCGTGACCTGCGCGACGACGACATCCTGATCGACATCGAGTTCTCCGGCATCTGCCACAGCGACATCCACCAGGGCCGCGAGGAGTGGGGCGAGGCGATCTTCCCGATGGTGCCCGGTCACGAGATCGCCGGCGTGGTCTCCGCGGTCGGGTCCGCGGTGACCCGGCACAAGGTCGGAGATCGGGTGGGGGTCGGCTGCATGGTCGACTCCTGCGGGGAGTGTGAGTACTGCAAGGACGGCCAGGAGAACTTCTGCCTCCGCGGCGCGGTCATGACCTACAACGGCCTCGGGTACGACGACCAGCCCACTCTGGGCGGCTACGCCCAGCAGGTCGTGGTCCAGGAGCGCTTCGTGCTCCAGATCCCCGACGGGATCGAGCTCGACGAAGCCGCTCCACTGATGTGCGCCGGCATCACGACGTGGTCGCCGTTGCGGCGCTTCGGGGCCGGGCCGGGCAAGAAGGTCGCCGTCATCGGACTCGGCGGTCTGGGTCACATGGCGGTCAAGCTCGCCGTCGCGATGGGCGCCGATGTCACCGTGCTCAGCCGCAGCGACGCGAAGAAGGACGACGGGCTGGCACTGGGCGCCGGGGACTACATCGCCACCGCGGACTCGGACCTGAGGGCGCTGCGCAGCAGCTTCGACCTGATCATCAACACCGTCAGCGCAGACCTGAAGATCTCGACGTACATCTCGATGCTGAAGCCGATGGGAGCGCTGGCGAACGTCGGCCTGCCGCCCAGCCCGGTCCAGTTCCACCCCGGTGCGCTGGTCGGTGGCACGAAGATCTTCGCGGGGTCCAACATCGGCGGCATCCCCGCGACGCAGGAGATGCTGAACTTCTGCGCCGAGCACGGCATCGGCGCCACCGTGGAGCGGATCTCGGCCGACCAGGTCGACGAGGCCTGGGACCGCGCCGTCGCCGGAGACGTGCGCTTCCGCTTCGTCATCGACACCTCGACCATCGACCCGACCGGCTGAGGGCCTCGTCGTGGCGCGGGTTCGTGACCTGACCGAGGAGATGGTGGCGTTCTGGCGCGAGCGACACCTGTGCACCGTGACCTCGCTGCGCGCCGACGGCAGCCCGCACGTGGTGCCGTTGGGGGTGGTCCTGGATCCGGAGGGCCGCCAGGCCTGGGCGATCACGACGGCCGGCACCCAGAAGGCGGTGAACCTCGCCCGCGACCCGCGGTTCGCCGCCTGTCAGGTGGAGCGGGGCCGATGGGCCAGCATCGAGGGCACTGCGGAGGTGCTGGCCGACTCCGACTCCGTTGCCGAAGCGGTACGCCGCTACGCCGAGCGCTACAAGCAGCCCCGTGAGAACCCGCAGCGCGTGGCGTTGCGGGTCTCGATCGAGCGGGTCGTCGGAAACCTGTGAGGTCTCAGTCGTTCTCGCTGCTCGAGGAGTAGACGATCTCGGTCTCGTCCTCGACGTGATCCGGCTGCGGTGGCACCGGGTGCTCGGCGGCGAGCGCCTCGCCGACGACGTCCTCCGGCGGCTCGACCTGCTCCGGCGGTGCATCGAGGGAGAGCACGACGTTGGGTCCCTCATCCTCACGGGCCGGAGCAGGCGCTTCGGTGCCCGCCGCGGGCGCTGTGGCTGCTGCAGGTCGTGTGGCTGCTGTCGCGGGGTGGGCGGGAGCGTCTGCGGGGCCCTCGTCGCTGCCCGGAGCAAGCTGCATGACGCGTCGGGCGAGGCGCTTCGAGACCGAGATCGGCACGACGAGCGCCCACCGGACGGTCGAGGTGGCGGAGCCGGCGAGCCGGCCGGCGACGTTGCGGAACACCGAGATTCCTCTCGTCGGGACGCACGGGGCGTCAGTTGCTGTCTGTGGTCCCCTACCCGCCCAGCCCACGGTCAATCACCGGGCCGGTGGCCTCACTTGGGCTGCATCCGGATGCCACCGTCGACGCGGATGGTCTCTGCGTTGAGGTAGCTGTTGGTGACCGCCTCGACCACCATCGATGCCAGCTGCTCAGGCGTGCCCAGCTTCTTCGGGAAGAGCACACCCTTCTCCAGGCTGGCCTTGAACGCCTCGCTGTCCTCGCCCTCACCGTAGATCGGGGTGTCGATCAAGCCGGGGGCGACCGTGTTGACCCGGACGCCGATCGCAGCGAGATCCCGCGCGATCGGGAGCGTCATGCCGACCACGCCGCCCTTGGACGCCGAGTAGGAGGCCTGACCGATCTGGCCCTCGAAGGCCGCGACCGAGGCGAGGTTGACGATGGCACCCCGCTCACCGGTCTCGTCCAGGGGGTCGGTGCGGCTCATCGCGGTGCCTGCGATGCGGATCGCGTCGAAGCTGCCGATCAGGTTGATCGAGACCACCTTCTTGAAGGCGTCCAGATCGGCCGCGGAGTCGTAGCTGCCGTCCTTGCCGACCGTGCGCTGTGCCCAGCCGATACCTGCGCTGTTGACCAGCACCCGCACCGGGCCCAGCTCCTCGGCCTTGTCCACCGCTGCCTTGACCTGCTCGGTGTCGGTGACGTCGACCTTCATGAACGCGCCGCCGATCTCCTCGGCGACCTTCGCGCCCTGCTCCTCGTTGAGATCGGCCACGACCACCTTCGCGCCCTTGGCCGCGAGCTGGCGGGCGCAGGCGGCACCGATGCCCGAGGCGCCGCCGGTGACGATTGCACTTGCTCCAGTGATGTCCATGCGCGGGACCCTACCGGGACGATTTCTGGGTCACCCACAGGTGGATGGTGCCCTCGATCACGGTCGTCCCGTCCTTGCGCACGCCCTTCACCCGCACCGGCAGGTCGGCCTGATCGGCCTCCCACTGCTCGGGGTCGGTCTCGGCGATGCAGCGAACGTCGCTGTCCGCCTTGGCGGTGTAGCGGACCTCCATCCCCTTGGGGATCCACCGCTTGGAGCTGGGGATCGTGGCCTCGGCGAGCGCACCCATCGCCGCCTCGAGTCCGTTGCACAGCGCGATGGCGTGCAGGGTCCCGATGTGGTTGTGCACTGCTCGACGCTTGGGCACCACCAGCTCGGCGTAGTTGGGTCGCAGGTCGATGAACGTGGGCTTGATCGTGGCGAAGTACGGCGCCTTCAGGGTGAAGGCGCGTGAGAACACACGCTCGCCCTGCGGCAGCTTGGACAACGTCTGGTACATCTCGAGTACGGAGGGCATGGACCAAGATTACTCATGGGTAACCCCGTGGGGGATCGCCGTCCGCCGATCAGTCCGGGTGGTCGAGCTCGGCCAGGGCGGTCTCGCTGCCGGAGCCGGCCATCTCCTCGCGCACCACGGAGTAGGCCGTGCCCGGCGGATAGCCCTTGCGGGCGAGCATGCCCACCAGGCGGCGCACCTTCACCGCGTCGTCCAGGCTGCCCAGCGAGCGCAGCTTGCGCCGCACCAGCACTCGGGCGGTCTCGACCTCGCTGTCACCGCTGAGCTCGTCCAGCGCGTCTGCGATGGTCTCGGGAGGAACTCCCTTGCGACGCAGCTCGGCGTCCAGTGCTCGCCTGGCCAGGCCTCGGCTGGCCTGCCGCGTCTGCGCCCACTCCCGGGCGAAGGCTGCGTCGTCGACCAGCCCGACCTCTTCGAACCGGTCGAGCAACCGCCGCGCCACCTCGTCCGGGACGTGCTTCGACGACAGCTTGGCGGCGAGCTCGGAGCGACTGCGGGCCTTGCCGGTCAGCTGGTCCAGCAGGATCTTGCGAGCGACCTTCTCGTGGTCGGCCTCGGGGCCCCGCTCCGCGACGTCGGGCGGGGCCTCACGCGAGGCTGGTCGTGACGAGCCCATCGGCCTTTAGAAGTCGACGTTGACCGGCTGCTCCGGTGCATCGGCCTGCGCGACCACCCCGGCCTCGCCGTCATCGGTCACCTGAGGTCCGACGCCGAGAGTCTCCAGGACCTTCTTCTCGATCTCGTTGGCCAGGTCGGGGTTGTCCTTCAGGAACGTGCGGGCGTTCTCCTTGCCCTGTCCGAGCTGGTCACCCTCGTAGGTGTACCAAGCGCCGGCCTTGCGGACCAGACCCGCCTCGACACCGACGTCGATGAGTCCGCCCTCGCGACTGATCCCGTGGCCGTAGAGGATGTCGAACTCCGCCTGCTTGAACGGCGGCGCCACCTTGTTCTTCACGACCTTGACCCGGGTGCGGTTGCCCACCATGTCGCCCCCGTCCTTGAGGGTCTCGATCCGGCGGACGTCGAGCCGCACCGAGGCGTAGAACTTCAGCGCCCGACCACCGGTGGTGGTCTCCGGGCTGCCGAACATCACGCCGATCTTCTCCCGCAGCTGGTTGATGAAGATCGCGGTGGTGCCGGAGTTGTTGAGCGCACCGGTCATCTTGCGCAGCGCCTGGCTCATCAGCCGAGCCTGCAGCCCGACGTGGCTGTCGCCCATCTCGCCCTCGATCTCGGCGCGGGGCACCAGCGCGGCCACCGAGTCGATGACGAGCAGGGAGAGGGCCCCGGAGCGGATGAGCATGTCGGCGATCTCCAACGCCTGCTCGCCGGAGTCGGGCTGGGAGACCAGCAGTGCGTCGGTGTCGACACCGAGCGCCTTGGCGTAGTCGGGGTCGAGGGCGTGCTCGGCGTCGATGAACGCCACGATGCCGCCCTGGGCCTGGGCGTTGGCCACCGCGTGCAGCGCCACCGTGGTCTTGCCCGAGGCCTCCGGGCCGTAGACCTCCACGACCCGCCCCCGGGGCAGGCCGCCGACCCCCAGAGCCACGTCCAGGGCGATGGCGCCGGTCGGGATCACCGCCAGCGGGGCTCGGGTCTCCTCCCCCAGCCGCATCACCGACCCCTTGCCGAACTGCTTCTCGATGTTGGCCAGCGCCATGTCCAGGGCCTTGTCGCGATCTGCCATCAGTCTCGTCCCGTCGTGTCGTTGCGCTCTCCTGCGAGCACCGTGTGAATCTGTGTCGACTGCGACCCTAGGAACCCCCACCGACAATCCCTGGCAACCGACTCACCCTGGGGACTACTCGACGATGGCGACCCATGGTCATCCGAACTGGCCCCACCTTATGCCGAACACCTGTTCGACTGGCGCATCGCCCGGATCACCGGCGTGTCCCGATGCAGGGCGCCACCCTCCAGCCCCGTCCAGCCCTTCGGGACCGGTCAGCCCTCGCGCTCGAGCACGGTGAACCAGCGCCCACCCAGGCGGTCCAGCTCCACCACGGCGAAGCCGGCGGCCGCCGCCGCCGTCACCGCCAGGCCGGGTGCGACCGCCGCCCACCAGAAGGGAGCGGACCGGCGGCCGTCCACCTCCACGGTGACCTGTCGGCGCCCGGCAGGGGTCCCGGGAGCAGCGAGCTCGGCGACGACGCGTCCGCCGGCGTCCAGCAGGCTCCGCAGCCGCAGCAGCAACCCATCGATGTCGCCCCCGATCCCGACATTCCCGTCAGCGAGCAGCGCCGTCTGCCACTGTCCCTCGCCGGGAAGCGGCGAGAACACGTCACCGAGCCACGCCGGCACGCCGCGTGCTCGCGTCAGACGCACCGCCTCAGGTGCGATGTCGATGCCCAACGCGTGCAGGCCGCGCGCCGCGAGCCCGGCCGTCAACCTGCCGGGGCCGCACCCCACGTCGAGCGTCGGCCCCTCGCACCGGTCGAGGAGGCCGTGGTCGTGGCGGTCGGCATGGCCCCGCCAGGCACCCACGTGGAGCGGCAGGGGGTCGGGCCCGAGCCCGTGCATCAGCACCTCACGACCAGCCAGCGCGGCGGAGAACACGCGTCCGAGGTGAGTCATCGCGTGCCCACTGGCGTCGCGGTCCGCCACGTGGCTGCGAAGCGGGTCTGCGGTGCCGCCGCGGCCGCAGCCTCGGCGTCGGCGATCTCGTCGACGTCACGCAGCCCCGAGGTGCGGCGTACGTCGACGCCGCGAACGCGCAGCGCGACCTCGGTGTCGTGGCACGTCGTCGGTGTCGACATGGGCACCTCGACGAGGGCCTCGGCGAGCTGTGGGTCTCGCAAGGCGAGCACCCACCAGCCGCCGTCCTCCGCCGGGCCGAGGACCGCCGTGCGCTCATCCCCGGATGAAGCGACCACCTCGCACAGCTGCCTCACCTCGACCTGCGGGGTGTCCATGCCGACCTGCACCACCACCCGCCCCTCACGCCCCGCGCAGGCATGGGCGTGGGCGAGCCGTTCACCGAAACCCTCACCGACCTGCTGGGAGACCTCGCAACCCGCCAGGGCCTGGACGATCTCCTCACGGCGAACCGCGCGGTCGAGATCTCCGCCCAACGAGACGTGGACGGTGGAGAACGCCGACCTCATCGCGTCCAGGGTGTCCAGCAACGCCGCCGCGGCCAGGTCGGCTGCGACCTCCGGGCCCACAGCGGCGGCCAGGCGGGTCTTGGCCTCACCGGGCACCGGGGCTCGCGCCACCACCAGCCCGATCCCACCGTCCTCGCGGCCGTTCATGCCAACACCTTGGCAAAGTCTCGCGCGGCGCGCAGGCTTCCCCGCACCGATCCCGAGACCTTCGAGCGGGTGCCCGCCGCCCGAGGGAGATAGCGCACGTCGTGCTCGGTGAACCTCCAGCCGGCGCGGTGGGCTCGCTGCAACAGCTCGACCGGGTAGCCGAAACGCCGGTCCTCGACACCGAGCTCCAGCAGCGCCTCACGCCGGACCACGCGCATCGGCGCGATGTCGTGGACGGGGAGGTCGGTGCGACGCCGCAGCCACCACAGGACCGCCACATTGCCTGCGCGGGCGTGCCACGGCCACGGGGCCCGGGTGCCATCCGGCCCGGGCGTGGCACGTCGCCGCCCCACGGCGATGTCCGCGCGACCCTCGTCGACGTCGCGCACCAGGGGCGCCAGGTCGGCGGGGTCGAAGGATCCGTCACCGTCCATGACGGCGACCAGGTCGCGGCCGGCGGCGAGCAGGCCGGCGTGGACCGCCGCGCCGTAGCCGGGCTGCTCCTCGCGCACCACGGTCGCCCCCAGCCGACGCGCCGTCTCACCGGTGCCGTCGCTCGATCCGTTGTCGACCACGATCGGATGGAGATAGGACGGGAGGGCGGGCAGGAGCTGCGCCAGCGCCGGCGCCTCGTCCTTGCACGGCAGCACGAGGTCGCACTCGGGGAGACCCTCGTACCCGCGCATCTCCCCAGTCAACCAATAAGGTCCAAGCCATGACCAGGACGGGGCGGCATGCGGCCATCGGCCTGGCCGTCTCGCTGCTCCTGATGGCCGTGGCGGTCGCCGTACCCCACCTGACCGGCTGGAACGTCCGGGTGCGGTGGTGGCCGCCGCTGCACGGCGAGTGGGGACCTCGCGTGGGTCCCGGCACGCCCGCGGCACTTCTGCTGGCCCTGCTGCTCGTCACCTGGAGTCAGCGCTGGGCAGAGCGGCTGCCGTGGCGGCGCCTGCTGATCGCCTCCTACGTCGCCGGTCTGGCCTGGATGCTGGCCCTGGCCTTCGTCGACGGCCTCGACGGTGTCGGGGACGTGCTGGAGGACCGCTACGAGTACCTGCGGGTCGCCCGACGCACCGACGACGTGCCCGGGATGCTCGACGAGTACGTCAGTCGCATCACCTATGCGGCCTACCCGCGCAACTGGCCGGTGCACGTCGCCGGGCACCCGCCGGGTGCCGTCCTGTTCTTCATCGGCCTCGTGCGCATCGGTCTGGGCAGCGGCCTGCACGCCGGGCTCGCGGTGACCGCCGTCGCGGCCTCCACCGCCCTGGCGGTCCTGGTGACCATGCGTGCCCTCGGCGCCGAGCGGCACGCCCGCCTCGCGGCACCGTTCCTGGTGCTGGGGCCTGCCGCGATCTGGCAGTCGGTGTCGGGCGACGCGGTCTTCGCCGCCGTCGGCTGCTGGGGGCTGGCGGCGCTGGCGCTGGCGGCGACGTCGCGCAGCCGCGCTCGCGCGGTGCTCTGGTCGGTGCTCGCGGGCGCGCTTCTGGGATACCTGGTGATGATGTCCTACGGACTCTTTCTCTACGGCGTCCCGGCACTCACCGTCCTGCTCCTCGCCCGAGCCGGACGCACCACCCGGCGCCTCGAGCCCGTCGCCGTCGTGCTCCCCGTCACCACAGCGGTCGCGGTCGTCGTGGTGCTCCTCTTCGCCGCCTACGGCTTCGCCTACTGGGAGGCGATCCCACAGCTGCGGATCCGCTACTTCGAAGGCGTCGGTGGTCGTCGACCGTCGTCGTACTGGATGTGGGGCAACCTCGCCGCCTTCAGCTTCAGCGCCGGCCCGATGGCCGGAGCTGCGGTCGCCGCCGTGATCAGTGGGGCGCGCCGCGTCCGCTCCGCGACGGAGTCGGTGCGCACCACCTGGTGGCTCGCGGCCGCCGGATTCGCGATGGTGGTCCTGGCCGACGTCTCCCAGATGAGCAAGGCGGAGGTCGAGCGGATCTGGCTCCCCTTCGTGCCCTGGGTGCTCGTGGGGTGCGCGTTGCTGCCGGAGCGCTGGCGCCGCGCCGGACTGGTCGTGCAGGCAGTGGCGGCACTGGCGATCCAGCACCTCGTCGCCACCACGTGGTGACGGCTCGTCAGCGCAGCGGCGCGTGGACGAACTCGCGCAGCCCCTCCTCCGGAGCCACCGAGGCGGTGAACCCCAGCTCGCGGGAGGCCAGCGCCGGTGAGGCGACCACGTGACGCACGTCCCCGATGCGGTACTGCCCCGTCACCACCGGTGCGATCCCGCTCTCCACGCCGAGGATCTCGGCGACCTCGCGGATCGCCACCGGACGCCCCGAGCAGACGTTGAAGGCAGCGAACCCGGCCGTGTCGTCCCGCCCGGTCGCGTCGATCGCGGCCAGGTTGGCCCGAGCCACGTCGTCGACGTGCACGAAGTCGCGCATCTGCTCGCCGTCCTCGAACACCCGTGGTGACTCCCCGTGCTCCAGCGCCGAGCGGAAGATCGCGGCAACTCCGCTGTAGGGGGTGTCCCGAGGCATCCGCGGGCCGTAGACGTTGTGGTAGCGCAGCGCGACGGCGCGGCCGCCGACCTGGCGGGCCCACGCGCCGGTGTAGTGCTCCTGCGCGACCTTGCTGACCGCGTAGCTGCTCCGCGGGTCGAGCCGCGCCGACTCGTCGACCAGCCGCCAGCCGAGGGCACCACCGCAGGTGGGACAGGTGTGGTCGAACTGCCCGGCGTCCAGGGCAGCGACCGGCCGGGGTGCGGCCGGCGCCGGACCGTGCTGCGGGCAGGCGTAGGCACCCTCGCCGTAGACCACCATCGACGAGGCCAGGACCAGGCGCTGGACGCCGGCCCTGGCCATGGCCGACAGCAGCACCGCCGTGCCCAGGTCGTTGTGCCCGGCGTACAGCGGCAGATCGGCGACGTCCGCTCCCGCACCCACCATGGCGGCCTGGTGGCACACCAGGTCGACACCGCGGAGCGCCTCGTCCAGGCCCTCGCCGACGCGGACGTCCACACGGTGAAGTCCCTCCGGGCCGACGTCGGCGGAGTCGCCGTGCGCCTGCGGGATCAGGGCATCGAGCTCCACGACCTCGTCGCCACGCGCCTCCAGCTGGGCGACGACCGCACCGCCGATGAACCCGGCGGCCCCGGTGACCAGCACCTTCACGAGCTGATCCTCATCCGCCCGCACCCGGGCGATGCGTCGGCTCCACGTCGTCCAGCCAGGAGCTGCACGCATCGACCGCCGGCGCGGGCGCAGCGGCTATCGCCTCGGTGAGGACGCCGCGCAACCGCTCGAGGTTGCGCTCGAACATCGCGAACACCGTGGCCTGGTCGACCGACTCCCCCACCTCCACGCCGGCATCGAGGTCGGTGACCAGTGCGAGGGCGGCGTAGCAGACGCCCAGCTCCCGGGCGAGCACAGCCTCGGGATGTCCCGTCATGTTGACCAGCGACCAGCCCTGCGCGGCATACCACTGAGACTCGGCGCGGGTGCTGAAGCGTGGCCCCTCGATGACCACCATCGCCCCGCCGTCGACTGCGTCCGGGGCGGCCTGCAGCATCGCGCCGCGCAGCGAGGGGCAGTAGGGGTCGGCGAACGGGGCGTGTGCTGCACCACTGGTCACGTAGGTCTGCGAGCGGTCCGTCGTGCGATCGACGAGCTGGTCCGGGACCACCAGCGCGCCGGGCGGGGTCCCTGGCTGCAGTCCCCCCACGGCGCAAGGCGCCAGCACCTGGCGTACGCCGAGGGATCGCAGCGCCCAGAGGTTGGCGCGGTAGTTGATCAGGTGTGGTGGGTACCGGTGGCCGGCGCCGTGCCGTGCCAGGAAGGCGACGTCGCGACCTGCAACCTCGCCCAGGGCGATCGGCGCCGAAGGCGCACCGTACGGAGTCTCGACCTGCACCTCCTCGCTGCCCTCGAGGAAGGAGTAGAAGCCGCTGCCGCCGATGACGGCGAGATCGGCGCGGGCTGGCTCGGCGGCCTGGTTCGTGGACATGTCGTCGAAGCCTACGAGGACACTGCGTCCATCTCGCGCCGACTTTCCCGACGGGCGACCGACGCGGCCCAGAGCACCCCCAGGACCAATGTCGCCGAGAACACGTTGAGGACGGCGAAGCCGAACCTGTCGACCAGCACTCCTCCGAGGACCGCTGCAGCAGCGGCGGAGAGGTTCATCAACAGATCCGCCGTGCCTTGCACCTCGGTGCGCTGCTGCAGCGGGGTCGCGTCGGTCAGCAACGTCGAGCCCGCCACGGTCACAGCGGACCACCCCAGGCCGAGGAGGAAGAGACCGATCCCGATCGCCGGCGATGCGCCCTCGGGGGACCATCCAGCGATCAGGCAGGCCGCGAGCAGCAGACCCGCGCCGAGCAGGAGCAGCGGAGCCCGGCCGAAGCGGTCAGCCAGCCACCCCATCACCGGACTGAAGAAGAACATGCCGAGCACGTGGATGCTGATGACCAGGCCGATCACCTCGAGCTCGGCACCGCCGTGGTCCATGTGCAGAGGAGTCATCACCATCACCGCGACCATCACCGCGTGCGCGGCGCTGACAGCGGTGATCGCGGCCGCCACCGCCGGGCGCTCGCGAGCCACCGCCCAGGTGCGCCGCCACCCGCCCGCCACGTGAGGCGGCTGCGGAGGCTCTCCGGCGACCTCGCGCGCGACCTGCAGCGGATCCGGGCGCAACCGCACGAAGACGATCAGCGCCGCGGTGGCGGAGATCACGACCGACATGACGAACGGGCCCGTCAGCGCCGGGAGGTCGAACCGACGCGCCAGGTCGCCGGCCGGGCCGACCAGGTTGGGACCCAGCACGGCCCCGACCGTCGTGGCCCACATGACCGTGGCCAGGGACCGCGCCCGCCGGGCGGGCAGCGCGAGATCGGCCGCGACATAGCGAGCCTGGTAGGTGCTGGCACTGGTTGCTCCCAGCAGCAGCGTGCCGACCAGCAGCAGCGGGAACGACGTGACCACTCCCGCCAGGACGCAGACCGCAGCGCCCGCCCCACCGGTGAGGTAGCCGGACACGATCCCGGCGCGTCGGCCACTCGCACTGCTGATCCGCGCGAGGAAGTAGGCGGCCAGTGCGGCGCCCAGCACCTGCACCGTCTGGGCCAGTCCGGCCAGGGACTCGCTGCCGGAGACGTCGCGGGCCAGCACCGTGGTGACCGCGATCGCCACGGTGAGTGCGAGCCCACCGAGGGCCTGCGCGCCCACGATGACCCGCAGCGTGTGGCTCTGGATCGCCTGCACCTCCGGCGTGGCCAGCGCGCCGGGGTCACGGCGCCCCACCACGTCGCTCATCGCCTCACCTCTGGGCCTCGGGAAGCTCGAGGCGGTCGGCGACGGCGCGCCACACGGCCTTGGGCGACTCTCCGGCTGCCAGTGCCTCGTCCACCGTGCGCCCACCCAGGTCGGACAGCACCTGCTGGCTGGCCCACACCGGGGCGTACGTCGGACCGAGCGCCTGGTGCATCCGCGTCCAGAACTCGGTGAACCTCATGTCGTCCCTTCTCCTTGCTGCGTCGTGGTCGGCCGTCTTCAGACCATCAGGATGCGGTGCATCCGTCGGGCAGCGATCCTCACCCCGATCACGCCCACCGCGACCAGGTAGACGACGGACACCAGGCTGGCCCAGGTGAGCGCGCCGGTGCTCAACTCTCGCACCAGGACCACGCCGCGGTAGAGCGGCGTCACCTCCACCAGCCACCGCATGCCCTCGGGATACGCCGAGACCGGGAAGAACGTCGCGGAGAACAGCATCAGGGGCATCATCGTCAGCGTCACGAACTCGAAGTCCTGCCAGGACCGCATGAAGGTGGTCAGAGCGAAGCCGATCCCCCCGAAGGCGAACCCGACGAGCGTGGCCGCGGGCAGGGCCAGCACGGCCCAGGGCCCCGAGGTCAACCCCATGAGCAGCATCACCAGCAGGAACACCCCGGCGTACATCGTGCCGCGGGCCAACGCCGACGCGAGGTCGGCACGCACGATGTCGAACGGCGTCAGAGGCGTGGCGATCATCGCCTCGTAGGTCTTGTCGTACTTGAGCTTGAAGAAGACGTTGAACGTGGTGTCGATGACCGCGCCGTTGGCCGCGACCGCGGCGAGCAGCGCCGGCGCGACGAACTCCTGGTAGGTCAGGCTCCGACCCCCCACCTCGAAGCCCGAGACCAGCGCTCCGACGCCGACACCGATCGAGAACAGCCAGATCACCGGCTCGGCGAAGACCGAGAGAGTGGGCTTCCAGTTGCGCCGGGTGTTCTGCACGTTGCGCTCGATGATCGAGAGCGGACCGCCGCCGTGAGCCGTGGCCGGGGCCAGCAGAGAGGCAAGAGCGCGTCGAGGGACAGTAATTGTCACTCAGACCACCAGCCTGCGGCCCAGTCCACGGATCCCGAGGACCGTGCCGAGCACCATGAACGCGACCAGGTAGGCGAGATGTCCCAGGATCGTCGGCGTGCCGGCCCAGACACCCAACGACGCCATCCTGGTCAGCTCGACCCCGTGCCACAACGGAAGGATGCGAGCGATCCACTCCATGGCGTCCGGCAGGTTGCTGACCGGGAAGAACGCACCCGAGAACAGGAACATCGGGAAGATGCCGAGCCGGTAGATCATCGCGAAGTCGGACATCACCGTGATCCGCACGCTGACGGCGTAGATCGCCGCCGCGATGGACACCGCGGTCAACGTCGCACATGCCGCTGCGAGAGCCGCTCCCCACCACGAGCTGAAGACTCCGAAGGGAGCCAGCACCGTCACGAAGACCACGCACACCGCGATCGTCCGCGCACCCAGCGCAGCCAGGTGGCCCGCCACGATGTCGGAGACCCGCAACGGGGTCGCGATCATCGCGAAGTAGCTGCGGTCCCACTTCAGCGCCCCCATGACCGGCCACATCGCCTCGGTGCCGGCGTACTGCATCGCGGTCGCCGCGAGCAGACCAGGAGCCACGAACTCCAGGTAGCCCACACCGAGTGCGTCGTTGGTGCCGCTCGGCCCGTCGACGTACTGCCCCAGGAGCACGCCCATCGAGAGGACGTAGAACAACGGCTCGACGAACGCGGTCACCACCGACCCTCGCCAGGTGCGGCGGTAGACCGTCCACCAGTACGCGCTCTGCCTCCCCACCATCCGGACGATGGACGGGCTCGACGCCTGTCGGGCCCGAGAGCCGGGCGCTTCCCTGACCTCGCTCATCAGTCCACCAGGGTGCGTCCGGTCAGGCGCAGGAAGACGTCCTCCAGCGTCGAACGGCGCACCAGGGTGTGAGTGGGGGCCAGCCCCTGCTCGTGCACCCGGTGGAGGACCTCCTCACCGTCGTGGGCATAGAGCAGCAACCGGTCGGGCAGGGCCTCGACCCGCTCGGCGAGGCTCGCCACCCGCGCCTCGAGGGCCGCGTGGTCCTCCAGGCCGAAGCGGAGCTCAGCGACCTCTCGGGTCGAGTGCTCGCGGATCAGCGCCCGCGGTGATCCCTCGGCCACGATGAGGCCGCCGTCCATGACCACCAGCCGGTCGCACAGCTGCTCGGCCTCGTCCATGTAGTGGGTGGTGAGCACGATCGTCACGCCGCGCTCCTTGAGCCGGAACAGCTTCTCCCAGACCACGTGGCGGGCCTGTGGATCCAGTCCGGTGGTCGGCTCGTCGAGCAGCAGGAGGTCGGGTCGGTTGATCAAGGAGCGCGCGATCGACAACCTGCGCTTCATCCCGCCCGAGAGCAGGTCGGCCTTCACCCCGGACTTCTCGCCGAGCTGGACGAAGTCGATCAGCTCCTCGGCCCGGCGACGGCACTCGGCTCGGGGGATGCCGAAGTAGCGCCCGTAGACGATCAGGTTCTCCCGTGCCGAGAGCTCGAGGTCGAGGCTGTCCTCCTGCGGGCAGACGCCCAGGCGGGCCCTGACCGCAGACCCGTCCGCGACCGGATCCAGACCGAGCACCCGCAACGATCCGCTGCTCGGCGGCGAGACCGCGGCCACCATCCGCATGGTCGAGGACTTCCCGGCCCCGTTGGGTCCGAGGAAGCCGAAGGTCTCCCCCGGCGGGATCTCCACGTCGACGCCTTTGACCGCCTCGAAGGAACCGAACGACTTGCGGAGCCCCCGGGCCAGCACGACCGGCTGCGGCCGCTCCGGCACGTCCGCGAGGTCCGGTGCGGTGGTCGCGGGGTCGGTCACTCCGAGACGATAGCCCCGCGTACCCGGCGGAGACGAACAGATTTTCTTGGTTTGTCGGCACGCTGGGGGAGGATGGCCCGGTGCCACCCAGCCCTGAACCGTCATCGGCGCTGCCCGATCCGTCCACGCCCGGTGTCCCCGGCGAGGACGCGGCGCTGGAGTCGGTCTGGTCCGGGTTCGGCAAGCCGACGCGGTCGTGGTTCGAGACCTCGTTCGAGTCCCCCACGCCCGCCCAGGTCGGGGCGTGGTCGGCGATCGCCGCCGGACGCAATGCACTGGTGGTCGCGCCGACCGGCTCGGGCAAGACGCTCAGCGCGTTCCTGTGGTCGCTGGACCGACTGGCCTCGACCCCCGCGCCGCCGAAGGCGCAGCGGTGTCGGGTGCTCTACGTGTCCCCGTTGAAGGCGCTCGCAGTCGACGTCGAGCGCAACCTGCGTGCCCCCCTGGCCGGCATCCGCCACGCGGCGGCGAGGCTCGGGCTGCCCGAGCCCGACCTCACCGTCGGTGTCAGGTCGGGCGACACCACGGCACAGGAGCGGCGCACCCTGGTCTCGCGCCCACCCGACATCTTGATCACGACGCCCGAGTCCCTCTTCCTGATGCTCACCTCACAGGCCAGGGAGGCGTTGACCGGCGTCGACACGGTCATCCTCGACGAGGTGCACGCGGTGGCGGGAACCAAGCGCGGAGCCCACCTCGCGCTGTCCCTGGAGCGACTCGACGAGATGCTCGAGCGGCCGGCCCAGCGGATCGGCCTCTCGGCCACGGTGCGGCCGCTGGAGGAGGTCGCTCGGTTCCTCGGCGGGTCGCACCCGGTCGAGATCGTCGCGCCGCCGGCGAGCAAGCGCTGGGACCTGCGCGTGGTGGTGCCGGTCGAGGACATGGGCGAGCTGGGTGGAGCGCCACCGGAGCCCGAGGACCTGCTGGAGGGTCCGGCGGCCGCCTCGGAGCGGCGCACGTCGATCTGGCCCTACGTCGAGGAGCGCGTGGTCGATCTGATCACGGAGCACCGCTCGACGATCGTCTTCGCCAACTCCCGTCGCCTCGCCGAGCGCCTCACCGCCCGGTTCAACGAGATCGCCGCAGACCGCACCGGGGTCTCGACGAGCTCGACCGACGTCGGCCCCGTGATCGCGCGGGCCCACCACGGGTCGGTGTCCAAGGAGCAGCGCGCCGTGATCGAGGACGACCTCAAGCGGGGACGGCTGCCGTGCGTCGTCGCCACCTCCAGCCTCGAGCTCGGCATCGACATGGGGGCGGTCGACCTGGTGGTGCAGATCGAGGCCCCGCCCAGCGTGGCCTCCGGCCTGCAGCGTGTGGGCCGCGCGGGCCACCAGGTCGGCGAGGTCTCCCGCGGAGTCATGCTCCCGAAGCACCGTGCCGACCTGATGCACACCGCGGTAGCGGTGGAGCGGATGCGCGAGGGGGCGATCGAGGCCCTGCGGGTCCCCGCCAACCCCCTGGACGTCCTCGCCCAGCACGTCGTGGCTGCCACCGCGGTGCAGGAGTGGGACGCCGATGAGCTCTACACCACTGTGCGCCGCGCCGCCTCGTTCTCCTCGCTCCCCCGCAGCGCCTATGACGCCACGCTCGACCTGCTGTCGGGCCGCTACCCCAGCGACGAGTTCGCCGAGCTCAGGCCGCGGATCGTCTGGGACCGGGTGAGCGGCACGATCACCGGCAGGCCGGGCGCGCAGCGGCTCGCGGTGACCAGTGGGGGCACCATCCCCGACCGTGGGCTCTTCGGGGTGTTCCTGGTCGGCGAGCGTGCCAGTCGGGTCGGCGAGCTCGACGAGGAGATGGTCTACGAGTCGCGGGTCGGTGACGTCTTCGCCCTGGGTGCCACGAGCTGGCGGATCGAGGACATCACCCACGACCGGGTCCTGGTCTCCCCTGCGCCGGGGATCCCGGGAAGGCTGCCGTTCTGGAAGGGCGACCAGCTCGGGCGACCGGCCGAGCTCGGTGCCGCCATCGGCGCCTTCACCCGCGAGATCGCCGCGCTCGGACGCGAGGACGCCATCTCCCGGTGCCGCGAAGCAGGTCTGGACGAGTGGGCCGCCGACAACCTGGTCGGGTTCGTCGAGGAGCAGCGCGAGGCCACCCGGACGCTGCCCTCGGACCGCACGCTGCTGGTCGAGCGGTTCCGCGACGAGCTCGGCGACTGGCGGGTCGTGCTGCACTCGCCGTACGGCACCCAGGTGCACGCGCCCTGGGCGCTCGCCGTGGGCGCACGACTGGCTGAGCGCTACGGCATCGACGCCCAGGCACTGCCCTCCGACGACGGCATCGTGCTGCGGATCCCCGAGACCGACCAGGACCCGCCCGGGGCGGAGGTCTTCGCCTTCGAGGCCGACGAGCTCGACGAGCTCGTCACCCGTGAGGTCGGCGGCTCCGCACTGTTCGCCAGCCGGTTCCGCGAGTGCGCTGCGCGCGCATTGCTCCTGCCACGGCGCAACCCCGGCCGACGCTCGCCGCTCTGGCAACAGCGTCAGCGGGCGGCGCAGCTGTTGAGCGTGGCCACGAAGTACCCCTCGTTCCCGATCGTGCTGGAGTCGGTGCGCGAGGTCCTGCAGGACGTCTACGACGTCCCCGCGTTGACGTCCCTGATGCGCGACGTGTCCTCGCGGCGGATCAGCATGGTCGAGGTCGCCACCGAGCAGCCGTCCCCCTTCGCGCGCTCGCTGCTGTTCGGCTACGTCGCCGCCTTCATGTACGAGGGGGACAACCCACTCGCCGAACGCCGAGCGGCCGCGCTGAGCCTCGACCAGGGACTGCTGGCGGAGCTGCTCGGCCGAGCAGAGCTGCGCGAGCTGCTCGACCCCGCGGTGCTGGCTCAGGTCGAGGCCGAGCTGCAACGGCGCACTGATGACCGCAGGGCTCGCGATGCCGAGGGGGTCGTCGACCTGCTCCGGCTGCTGGGCCCGCTCTCGAGCGAGCAGCTCTCCCGACGCTGCTCCGGCGACCCGACAGCGTGGCTGGACCAGCTCGTCGAGGCTCGTCGAGTGGTCCAGGTCAGGGTGGCCGGCGAGGCCCGGTGGGCAGGGATCGAGGACGTCGGGCGACTGCGCGACGCGCTCGGCGTCCCGGTGCCGCTCGGCACCCCGGACGTCTTCGCCGAGTCCGTGGCCGACCCGCTGGGTGACCTGGTCGCGCGCTACGCGCGCACCCACGGTCCGTTCACCACCGCTGACGTCGCCACCGAGCTCGGCCTGGGCACGGCGGTCGTCTCCCACACCCTGAGCCGGCTCACCGGGCAGGGGCGGGTGCTGGAGGGTGAGTTCCGGCCCACCGGGCAGGGCTCGGAGTGGTGTGACGCCGAGGTGCTGCGGCGGCTGCGGCGACGCAGTCTCGCAGCGCTGCGCAAGGAGATCGAGCCGGTCGAGCAGCCCACCCTGGGGCGATTCCTCCCCGAGTGGCAGCGCGTGACCACCGATCGCGCCACGCACGACGAGCGCTCCGGGCGGGGCGGCCGCCGCTCGAGGCTCGCCGGCCCTGACGGCGCGCTGACCGTGGTGGACCAGCTGGCAGGCTGCGCTCTGCCCGCCAGCGCCCTGGAGTCCCTCGTGCTCCCGCTCCGCCTCGCCGACTACGCCGGCGCCGACCTCGACGAGCTGATGGCGACCGGTGAGGCGCTCTGGGCGGGCCACGGCACGCTCCCCGGCACCGACGGCTGGGTGTCGCTGCACCTCGCCGACACCGCCCACCTGACGCTTCCCGACCCCGCGCCGTACGACAGCAGCCCGGTGCACGAGGCGCTGCTGGAGTCGTTGGCGGGCGGGGGCGCCTACTTCTTCCGCCGCTTGGCAGACGCCGTGGGGGCCCAGGTGGGCACCACCGACGACGGCGCGGTCGAGCAAGCGGTGTGGGACCTGGTGTGGGCCGGCCTGGTCACCAACGACACGTTGGCGCCGCTGCGTGCGCTCACGAGCACCGGCCGTTCGGCCCATCGTGGTCGACGCACGCCACCACGGGCCCGCGTCGCCACCCGCAGCCAGCGCGGCGGCAGGCCGAGGCTCCCGGCACGGACCGGTCCGGCGTCGATGACCGGGCGCTGGTCGTTGCTGCCCGAGATCGACCCGGACCCGACCCGGCGGGCGCACGCCGCTGCCGAGGGCCTGTTGGAGCGCCACGGGGTCGTCACCCGCGGAGCGGTGATGTCCGAACGGGTGCCGGGAGGATTCGCCGCGGTCTACAAGGTGCTGTCCGCGTTCGAGGACTCCGGTCGATGCCGACGCGGCTACTTCGTGGAGGGCCTGGGGGCGGCCCAGTTCGGCGTGCCCGGGGCGGTCGACCGGCTCCGCTCGTACTCGTCGGATGGCGTGGCGGAGCAGGGATGGTCCGATCCGTGGTCCGCCCGGTCGCCCGCGCGGGGGGCGGTCACGGTGGCGATGGCCGCCACGGATCCGGCCAACCCCTACGGCGCCGCCCTTCCCTGGCCCTCCCGTGACGCGGAGGACGCGCCCGGTCACCGACCGGGCCGCAAGGCCGGCGCGGTGGTGGTCCTGGTCGACGGCGAGCTGGTCCTCTACGTCGAACGAGGCGGCCGCACCCTGCTGACCTTCCCCGCCACTGCGTCGGTGGACCCCGAGCAGCGACTGCACGCGGCCGCCGCCGAGCTGGCGGACGCCGTACGACGTGGGGCGCTGGGACGGCTCCAGGTGGAGCGGGCCGACGGCGAGAGCATCCTGGGGCGACACGACCCGCTGCGCGAGGCGTTGCAGAGCGCGGGTTTCGTGGTCACTCCGCGAGGTCTGAGGCTGCGTGCCTGAGGGCGACACCGTCTGGCGCACCGCACGCCATCTGGACCAGGCACTGAGTGGCGGGATGCTCACCGGGTGTGAGATCCGGGTCCCGGCCTACGCGACCGTGGACCTGAGCGGCCAACGGGTCCACGAGACCGTCAGCCGCGGGAAGCACTTGTTGACCCGGATCGGCGAGCAGCACACGCTCCACACACACCTCAAGATGGAGGGGTCCTGGCACCTCTACCGGGTGGGCCGACCGTGGCGCAGGCCGGCTCACCAGGCCCGGGTCGTGCTGTCGACGAGCAGCTGGGTCGCGGTCGGCTTCTCCCTGGGGATCACCGAGGTGCTGGCTCGCGCGGACGAGGCCGTCGCCGTCGGGCACCTGGGTCCCGACCTGCTGGGCCCGGACTGGGACCCGGACGAGGCGGTGCGTCGACTCGGTCGCGAGCCCGAGCGCGCGCTGGGCGAGGCATTGCTGGACCAGCGGAACCTCGCCGGAGTCGGCAACATGTACAAGTCCGAGCTCTGCTTCATCCTCGGAGTCGATCCGTGGACGCCGGTGAGGGACGTCGACCTGGCGCGGCTGGTCGGTCGGACCAAGTCGGTGCTGGAGGCCAACAAGAGGCGCGCCGAGCAAACGACGACGGGCGACCTGCGCCGAGGGCGTCGTCACTGGGTGTATCGCCGCGAGGGCCAGCCCTGCCGTCGCTGCGGCACCCAGATCAGGTCGGCAGATCAAGCGGGACGCACCACGCAGTGGTGCCCACGCTGCCAGGGGTGAGCCGCTCCGAGATCGGGTGCCGAGACCGGCGCCGTCAGGCCGCCGAGACGACCACGTCGCCGGCCGCCTTGCCACCGTCGGCCAGAGGCGGGAGATTCCTGTCGCGCGCGCCGAGTGCCTCGATCCGCATCCCCAGCCGTGCTTCCTCCAGTGCCACGGCGTCGGCCACCTCGGACAGGATCTCCGAGAGCGGCGCGTCCAAGGCGGCGCAGATCGAGGCGAGGAGCTCGCTGGAGGCCTCCTTGCGACCTCTCTCGATCTCGCTCATGTAGCCCAGGCTGATGGAGGCATCGGAGCACAGGTCGCGCAAGCTCCGCCCCTGCTCCAGACGACGGGTGCGCAGGACCTCGCCGAGCAAGCGACGGAAGAGAACCATCGTCGAGCCTCCTGGTGGGTCGACCGCGCGGGGTGCGTGGGGTTCTCCCACGCTACTCCCCTTCGACAACCGGACGCTCGGGGATGCCCAAGACCGCTGCTGCGAGCAGCTCCAGGGCCGCCGCGACGACGTGTCGGCGCACCTGCGTGCGCGATCCGGAGGTGTGCAGCTCGCTGACCCTCACACCTTCCGGGCCCGCCAGCGCGATGTAGGCCAGGCCCGCCGGCTTGCCCTCCTGCCGATCGGGTCCGGCGACGCCGGTCGTGCTCACCGCCAGGTCTGACTGGAACAGCCGGAGTGCACCACTGACCATCTCTGCGGCGCACTCCGCCGAGACCACGCCGGTGCGTCGTACGGTCTCCGGATCGACCCCCAGCAGCGCCTGCTTCGCCGACGTCGCATAGGTCACCGCTCCCCCCACGTAGGCAGCGGAGGCACCGGGCGCAGCGGTCAGGGCGGACGCGAGGTCACCCCCGGTCAACGACTCCGCTGTCGCCACGGTGAGTCCGCGAGCAACCAGCAGGTCGATCAGCTGCGCCGGGTTCACCACGTCGCATCCAGCTGGGCGGGACCCGGCGCGCGACGACTCATGAGCCCGACGCCGCGCTCAGCTGCTCGCGACGGGCCCTCATGGTGTCCCTGACGTAGTCGAGACCCGTGAGCACCGTGAGCGCCACGGCGACGGCCATGGCGGCCACGCCGACGCCCCACAGGAAGTCACCCACGGGCTCCCACCCCCCGGGGAGCATCAGCAACGGAGCGACGAGCAGCCCGAGCGCGATGGTCTGCACCGTGGTCTTGAGCTTGCCGCCACGACCAGCAGGCAGGACCACCCCGGTGCGGATCAGCCAGACCCGCATCAAGGTGATGCCCCACTCGCGAAGCAGCACCAGGATCGTGATCCACCACCAGAGCTCGCCGATCAGGCTGAGCCCGACGAAGGCCATGCCGGTCAATGCCTTGTCGGCGATCGGGTCGGCGATCTTGCCGAAGTCGGTCTCCAGGTTGTGCTTGCGAGCCAGGTCACCGTCGATCTTGTCGGTGATCATCGCCAACCCGAAGAGGAGGTACGCGATCCAGCGCCACCCCGAGGACTGTCCGTCGTCCACGAGCAGCGCGTAGCCGAAGAAGGGCACCATGACGATGCGCAGCGTCGTCAGCGCGTTGGGGACGTTCCAGTTGCTGACCTTCGGCGCCCCGGTGTCCGACGGGCCGCCCACAGCGGACTCCTCGTGGGTCATGACCGTGCCTCCACCCTCACGGCACCACCCGGGGCCGCACTCGCCGCAACCGGGCGTGCGATCAGATCGACCCCTTCGGTCGCGACCACCTCGGCCTCGACGAAGACACCCGGAGGGGCGTCGTGGCCGACCAGAGTCGTCATCCCGTCGACCTCCGGGCCCTGGTGCTCTGCTCGACCCTCGACCAGGTCTTCTTCCACCTGCTCGACCAGCACGCGGACCCGCTCACCGATCCGGTCCTCGGCGCGTCGCGCCGTGTGGACCTCCAGCAGGCTGGTGAGGTGTTCGACCCGAGCCGAGATCTCAGCCTCGTCGAGCTTCTCGCCGTAGGACTCTGCCTCGGTGCCCTCCTCGTCGGAGTAGCCGAAGACGCCCGCCACGTCGAGGCGGGCCGCGGCGGCGAAGTCGCAGAGGACCTCGAAGTCGGTCTCGCTCTCGCCCGGGAACCCGACGATGAAGTTCGATCGCACCCCGGCCAGCGGGGCGCGGGAGCGCACCTGCTCGAGCAGGGCGAGGAAGCTGTCGACATCGCCGAAACGGCGCATCCGGCGCAGCAGCGGCCCGGAGGCGTGCTGGAAGGACAGGTCGAAGTAGTCCGCGACCCCTTCGGTCGCTGCGATCGTGTCGAGCAGGCTCATCCGGGTCTCGGCGGGTTGCAGGTAGGACAGCCTGACCAGATCCACTCCGTCGATCGCCGCCAGCTCGGGCAGGAGCGTCTCGAGCAGCGTCAGGTCGCCCAGGTCCTTCCCGTACGACGTGGAGTTCTCGCTGACCAGGAACAGCTCGCGCACGCCCTGCTCGGCCAGCCAACGAGCCTCCCCCAGCACGTCACTGGGCCGGCGGGACACGAAGGACCCCCGGAAGCTGGGGATCGCGCAGAAGGCGCACCGGCGGTCGCAACCACTGGCGAGCTTCAGCGGCGCCATCGGGCCGTCCCCGAGCCGACGCCGGATCGCTCGCGGGCCCGAGGCCGGGGCGGCGGCGGCCGGCAGATCGGGCGCCGCGACCGTGTGGCCCGGCAGGACGACGCCGGAGGCGCTGCCGCGCTCCGCCGGTGCGATCGGCAGCAGCTTGCGCCGGTCGGAGGGGACGTGGGGCACCGGAGCATGCCCGGCGAGCACCTCACGCACCCGGTCCGCGATCTGGGGATAGTGGTCGAATCCGAGCACCGCGTCGGCCTCGGGGAGCGACTCGGCCAGGTCCTTGCCGTAGCGCTCCGCCAGACAACCGACGGCGACGACCGCCTTCGCGTGCCCCTCGTCGCGCAGGTCTGCGGCCGCCAGGATGGTGTCCACGGAGTCCTTCTTGGCGACATCGACGAAGCCGCACGTGTTCACCAGGACCGCATCGGCGCCGTCGGGATCCTCGACCAGGGCGAAGCCACCCGCCTCGAGCCGCCCGGCTAGCTCCTCGGAGTCCACGTCGTTGCGGGCGCAGCCGAGCGAGACCAGGGCGACGGTCGTGGGGGGATCGGATTCTGAGGATGTGTGTGTCATGCCATGACGAGTATGACGGGCTAGCGCAGGTTCTCCGGCCGCAGGGATACATGAGCCGCGGACGAGCGGCGATCGAAGCGCACGAAGCCGGCTCGCTCCGCCGACTCTTCTGTGTCGAAGTACACATCGGCGACCACGCGGGTGTAGAACCGACCGCCCTTGGGATAGAACAGCTTCAGCGACTCCTGGCCCTTGATCGAGTAGCCGTCCGGAGCCACGCCGTCGGCGGGCGCGTACGCCGACCCCGGACCGTAGGGCCGCGGGATCCCGTCGCTGATCAGGAGCTCGTGCCCGGTGTCGGGTTCCCGGTCCAGGTCGGGCTGCGCGTGAGACCAGCTGGTCGCGTCGGAGAGTCGAACGAATCCTGTGTCCTCATCAGGCTCCTCGATGCTGGACTCCCGATCGGGTTCGGTGCCGTCGAGCGACCTCACCGGCTCGTCGGACAGATCCTCGTCGGAGATCGCGAGTGACTCCTCGGCGTCTCCATCGGTGTCATCGCGGACGTCACTCGTCCAGGAGCCGGCCTGTTGCGGCTGGTCGTCCTTGGTGGGGAACGGACTGTCAGCCCCCGCATCGACGTCCCACGAACCGTCCCACCCCAGGCGGGCAGAGTGGAGTCGTGCGGGCGCGTCATCCTCGGACGCGACGTCCTCGGCACCGAGGTCCTCGGCACCGGAATCCGGTTCGTCAGAGCTCGATGACCCATGCGCCCACGCCGACCACTGGGCGAGGGCATCCAGCTCGTCAGCGGGTGCCTGATCGGCCGCTGAGTCGCGATCCGCGCCCTCGGCGTCGTCGCCGTCGACGGCGGGCTCGGCCTCCTCTGCATCGTCGGCTTCCAGGAAGTTGACGGCGCCCTCGACGTCTTCGGTGTCCTCGCCGTCGTCCTCGACGTCGTCCTCGGCATCGACGGCGGGCCCGGCCTCCTCTGCATCGTCGGCTTCCAGGAAGTTGACGGCGCCCTCGACGTCTTCGGTGTCCTCGCCCTCTTCGGCGTCCTCGACGTCGTCCTCGGCATCGACGGCGGGCCCGGCCTCCTCTGCATCGTCGGCTTCCAGGAAGGTGCCGGCGGCGCCCTCGACATCGCCCTCGTCCCCGGCGTCTTCGGTGTCCTCGCCCTCTTCGGCGTCCTCGGCATCGACGGCGGGCCCGGCCTCCTCTGCATCGTCGGCTTCCAGGAAGGTGACGGCGCCCTCGACGTCTTCGGCACCCTCGCCGTCGTCCTCGCCGTCGTCCTCGACGACGCCCTCGGCGAGATCGCGAGAGTCTGCCGCATCCTGCAGATCGGCCACCGCCTGGACCTCGTCCCCAGGGCCGGCCTCGGCCTTGACCTGAGGCATGTCCTCCCTCGGCGCGATATCCATCGAAGCAACGGCTTCGTCTGGCTCCATGCGCTCCTCGGTCTCGGGAGCAGCTGCGCCGGCCGGTACAGCAGCAGACGACGTCGCATGGCGCTGCTCCCCCTTGCGACGCCGTCGGAATCTCCCGCTGAAGAACCCGCCGCCATGGGAGGGGTGCATCGTCTCGTCCGAAGCCTCAGCCCGTTCCGCCTCCAAGCGCTCGGACTCCAGCCGCTCGGCCTCGACCCGCTCAGCCTCGAGCCGTTCCGCCTCGACCCGCTCAGCCTCGACCCGCTCGGCCTCCAAGCGCTCGGCCTCCAAGCGCTCCGCCTCGACCCGCTCCGCCTCGACCCGCTCCGCCTCCAGCCGCTCCGCCTCGACCCGCTCAGCCTCGACCCGCTCGGCCTCGACCCGCTCCGCCTCCAGCCGCTCCGCCTCCAGCCGCTCAGCCTCGACCCGCTCCGCCTCCACCCGCTCGGCCTCCAGCCGCTCGGCCTCGACCCGCTCAGCCTCCAGCCGCTCGGCCTCGACCCGCTCAGCCTCCAGCCGCTCCGCCTCGACCCGCTCCGCCTCCACCCGCTCCGCCTCGACCCGCTCCGCCTCCAGCCGCTCCGCCTCCAGCCGCTCCGCCTCCAGCCGCTCCGCCTCGACCCGCTCCGCCTCCAGCCGCTCGGCCTCCAGCCGCTCCGCCTCCAGCCGCTCGGCCTCCAGCCGCTCGGCCTCCAGCCGCTCGGCCTCCAGCCGCTCGGCCTCCAGCCGCTCAGCCTCCAGCCGCTCGGCCTCGACCCGCTCAGCCTCGACCCGCTCAGCCTCGACCCGCTCCGCCTCGACCCGCTCCGCCTCCAGCCGCTCGGCCTCCAAGCCGCTCGGCCTCCAGCCGCTCGGCCTCCAAGCCGCTCGGCCTCCAGCCGCTCGGCCTCCAGCCGCTCGGCCTCCAGCCGCTCGGCCTCCAGCCGCTCGGCCTCCAGCCGCTCAGCCTCCAGCCGCTCAGCCTCCAGCCGCTCAGCCTCCAGCCGCTCCGCCTCCAAGCCGCTCAGCCTCCAGCCGCTCCGCCTCCAGCCGCTCAGCCTCCAGCCGCTCCGCCTCCAGCCGCTCAGCCTCCAGCCGCTCAGCCTCCAGCCGCTCAGCCTCCAGCCGCTCAGCCTCCAGCCGCTCCGCCTCGACCCGCTCAGCCTCCAGCCGCTCCGCCTCGACCCGCTCAGCCTCCAGCCGCTCCGCCTCCACCCGCTCAGCCTCCAGCCGCTCCGCCTCGACCCGCTCAGCCTCCAGCCGCTCCGCCTCCAGCCGCTCCGCCTCCAGCCGCTCAGCCTCCAGCCGCTCCGCCTCGACCCGCTCCGCCTCCGAGCCGCTCAGCCTCGACCCGCTCAGCCTCCAGCCGCTCAGCCTCCAGCCGCTCAGCCTCCAGCCGCTCAGCCTCCAGCCGCTCAGCCTCCAGCCGCTCAGCCTCCAGCCGCTCAGCCTCCAGCCGCTCAGCCTCCAGCCGCTCCGCCTCCAGCCGCTCCGCCTCCAGCCGCTCCGCCTCCAGCCGCTCAGCCTCCAGCCGCTCCGCCTCCAGCCGCTCCGCCTCCAGCCGCTCCGCCTCCAGCCGCTCCGCCTCCAGCCGCTCCGCCTCCAGCCGCTCCGCCTCCAGCCGCTCCGCCTCCAAGCCGCTCGGCCTCCAGCCGCTCCGCCTCCAGCCGCTCGGCCTCCAGCCGCTCCGCCTCCAGCCGCTCCGCCTCCAGCCGCTCGGCCTCCAGCCGTTCCGCCTCCAAGCGCTCCGTCTCGGCGTGCTCCGGCACGGCGGCAAGCGACGCATCGGCGGCAGAGGTCTCCTCTGACGCCTCCGACTCGCGCATCAGGTCGCTACGGCGCTTGCGCTTGAAGGGGCGAGGCCGAGCTCCCCGAAGAACCCGCGTTCGTCCTCGTCCTCGACCACAGCCGCTTGGGATGAGCCCGCCAGACCGTCGGACTCTTCCTCGGAGATCCCCTGCTGCGACGACCCCGGCTCGACGGGCGCCACGTCCTCGACGTCGGAGGCCGGGGTCACAGACTCCTCGGTCAGAGTGTTCTCGTCCTGGGGCCCGTCGTCGTCCATCTGCGCCTGCTGCTCCGGCGGCTGCTCGCCTCCCGGACCCTCGTCCCACGTGTCCGCGTCCTGGCTCATCCACGGGGGCTGCGCGTCGGCTTGCCACTCCTCGTCCGCAGCCAAGGACGGGAAGGGCGAGTCGTCCCCCGCGACGCCCCCCAGGCCGGCGAATGGCGAGCCTGCGTCGACCGGAATCTCATTCGGGTTTCCCTCAGCATCACGCGACACCGGCGACACCGGCGACGCGGCGAACGGAGAGCTCGCGTGGGCCTGTCGATCCCCGGCGAACAGGTCCTCGTCACTGACACGGCCCTCGCCGTCTTCCTGCTCGCGGTCTCGCGCGAACAGGTCATCGTCGTTGGTAGGGCCATCACCCCAGTCGTCAGCTGCCCCGGTCCGGTCTGCGTCGGCCGCCTCGCTCGGACGGTTGGTCGCCTCGTCCGCCCACGAGCGCCAATTGCTGGCGGCGTCGTCCCAGTTGTCGCGGGCTCCCCGCCGCGCGGTCGAGCGCTCAGCCACCTTCGAGGGACGCGACCATGCCTCTTCCTGCTCCCAAGGAGTCGGCACGGCGCTGCCCTCGAGGACGGGGAAGGGTGACACGAGATCGACGGAACTCTCCGACTCCTCGGTGACCTCGTCCGCTGTTGGGTCGCTGGGCTGTGGTTCGACCTCGGTCTCGGTCACCGGGGCGTTCGCGACCGGAATCTCCTCCCAGCGCTCGACGACCACGCGTTTCAGGCTCGACACCGCACCGCTGATCAACCCCACCACGAAGGCGAGCCCGATCCACAGGGCCATCTCCTGAGCGAGGAACCTCATGGCGACACCCCGGGGGATGGAGCCGAGGTTCCGGCATCACTGGACCTGCCGGGCGAGTCCAGTCCGAGGCTGAAGCCACTGGTGCGCCGCACGAGCAGGCGCGCCACCAGCAACCCCACACCGGCGCCCAGAAGGAAGGCCATCAGCACTGCGACGTAGAGCTCGAGGTACCACAGCCACATCGCCGATCACCCCTGCACCGGGAGGATGGAACCGCGTTCGTTGCGCTGCTTCGCCTCACCGACTGGATACTGGGCGCCGTAGCCACGCGGCACCAGGCGCTCCTCGGGAACGCCGACCTTGCGCATGAGGTCGATCATCGTGCGGGCGCGCTTGATGGTCAGGGTCGATCCCCGCGGCGTGCTGGAGTCGGTGTGCGCACCGACGTAGACCCGGGCGCTCCCACAGGCCGCGACCAGCCTCGCCGCCTCCTTGACCATCGCCTGACCGGTGGCGGTCAACCTGCTCGTGCGCCCCACGAACGGGATCCGCTGCTTGCCGGTGGCCTTGTCGAGCTTGCTCTTCAGCTTGGCGCAGGCCTGGGCCTCCTTCTTGGAGGCGAAGACGCGCTCGGTGGTCACAGCCGAGACCCCCGGGACCGCCTCGACCACGCGGCTGGCGCGCAGCGGATCCACCTTGGTCGGGACGTAGGCGGTCACGAAGGGACCGTCTGCCTCGACTTTCACCCCGCGCACTCCTTCGGCCTTCAGCGCCCGCGTGGTGTCCTGCTCCAGAGCGTCCTCTGCGTCCGGGCCGACGAGGAAGCCACCTCCTGCGGCGAGCAGCGCGGGCAGCACGAGTCCGGCAACCACGAGACGGGTGCCAGGCGCTCGTCGTGCCAGCTTCTTGTCCTGCACCATCCGGTAGTCAGGCGACGGCGTAGGGCCGGACGGCTCGACCGGCTCCTGGGCTCGCTGCATCGGCTGCTCCTGAGGGGAAGTCCGTCGTCGACGGCCCCACGAAAATACCGCGCGAGCGTGGCCAATGTGGCAAAAGTGGCGAGACCGTGTGCAGTCGAGCAAGCGCACACCGGGTGCTCCCGCGGGCGGGCGGTGAGCACCGGCGAGAGCGTGACTAGGGGCTGGGCGTCGACTCGAACGTCTGGGTCGCCGGAGCGCCCAAGGAACCGAGCAGGCCGAGGTCCTCGCCTGCGATCTGCACGTTCACCGCGCCACCGTCATCGCTGGTGATCGTCACCGGTGGGGGCACTCGCAGCCGCTTCAGCTCCCCGATCACCAGCTCGCCGTCGTGCACCAGGTTGCCGTCGCCGTCACGAACCTGGACATCCGGGCCGGCCTCGACCGCGGTCAGCACCACGGCCAGCGGCTTCGGACCACGGGGCGCATCGACGTCGCCGTAGTAGCTGCTGAGGCCCGCGGAACCGTCCAGCACGGGCGGAGGCTCCTCCAGCGTCTCGCTCCCGTCACCGGCGAAGAGCCGCACCGCGGCCCAGATCAGCACCAGCATCAGCACCGCGGCCACCAGACCGGTCCAGTTGGGACCGCCGTACGGCCGGGTCATCTGTCCGCCCATCCCGGTGGCGAGCTCGGCCTCGAAGACCTTGCGCGCATTCACCGGTGCCTGGGCGTAGCGGGCCTCGTAGACCTCGAGCAACGGCACCGGGTCCTTGCCCAGCACCCGCGACAGGGTCCGGATGTGACCACGGGCGTAGAAGTCCCCGCCGCAGGGGGTGAAGTCGTCGACCTCCATCGACTCGATCACGTGAGGGCGGATCCGGGTGCGCTCGGCCAGCTCGTCGACGCTGAGACCCACCCGGGTGCGGGACGCGGCCAGCTCAGGCCCGATGACCGGGTCGTAGGCCGGCTCGGGTTGGTAGTCGTCGATGACCAGGGGCGCGACGGGGTCGCCGAGCTTGGCGATGGCCCGCACTCGGGAGTCGCTGCGCCCGACCGGGTTGACGGCCTCACGCACGGAGTTGACCGCGTCGATGGCCCGGGTGCGCTGGGTGGTCTCCTCGACCCGGATCGTGACTCGTTCCTGCGGCTCGGAGCTGCGCAGCGCCACGGGGCCGGTTCGCTGCTCGGGCAGCGCCTCGGGCTCCGCGGCGAGATGGCCGACCTCGGCTTCGTGCTCCTGCCTCGCCGCCACGTCGAGCCGCTCGTCCGCGAGTGGCTGGTCGGCGGCCTCGTCGAGGGGCACCTCGGGCTCCGACTGCGTCTGGCGTCGCAGCCACCTGCGGCGCGGACGCTCCTCGGCTGTCTCCTCGTCGGCGAGAGCGTCGGTGTCGGTGTCGGTGTCGGTGTCCTCAGCGATCTCCACCTCGCCCTCGCCGTGGTCGGCGTCGTCAGCGGTGTCGAGCTCGGCGTCGTCGACGTCGTCGGCGTTGTCGGCGGGGTTGCTCGGCTCGGGCTCGGCAGGATCCGGCTCGCTGAGCAGGGTCACGACCTCGGCACGTCCCCGGGAGAGTGCGGCGATGCGATCGCTGAGCTCCTCGTCAGGGGCCTCTGTGCGGACCCCGAGGCCGAGCGGCACGGCAAGTGCGCCGCCGTAGAGTCGTCGGTTGACCAGGGCGTGGCGACGAGCGCGTCCCTCCAGCCCCTCGATCGAGCGTGCGATGTGGACCAGCTGCACCACCACCGAGCCGTCGTGCAGCGGCCTGCGTCGAGGGCGCACCACGACCCGTTCGATCGCCTCCCACGGCAGACCGCGCCAGGTCGTGCCGAGGCGGATCCGGATGCCCATCTCGTCGGCGACCAGCAACGGCGTGCGCGCATCCAGGAGGCTGTGCAGGAACACCGTCGCCAAGAGGCCCAGCGAGACGCACAGGACCCAGTCCAGGACCTGGCCGCCCTCTGCAGCGCGCCACAGGTAGGCGATCGCCACCGCCGAGGACGCTGCACCCAGCAGCGCGGCGGCGACCGCGTTGCGCCGGACCTCCACGTGACGCGGCTCGTGGAGGGCGTTGTCGCCGGGACCGTCAGTGGGCCCGTCCCGGTGCTCCGGGTCGACCCCTCGCACCTCTTCGACTGGCTGCGCGCTCATCGCCGCTCCCTCCGGACCTGCCGTGATGTCGGGTTCACTGCTCTCCCTGCAAGGTGGCGATGACCTCGTCGAGATCATCTGGCTTGATCAGGACGTCGCGTGCCTTGCTTCCCTCGCTCGGGCCCACGACGCCACGGCTCTCCAAAATGTCCATCAACCGCCCCGCCTTGGCGAAGCCGACACGCAGCTTGCGCTGCAACATCGAGGTCGAGCCGAACTGGGTGGACACCACCAGCTCCACCGCCTGGACCACCAGGTCGAGGTCGTCACCGATGTCGTCGTCCAGCTCCCGCTTCGAGGAGGCCGGGACGGTGACGTCCTCGCGGTAGCTCGGCGCGAGCTGACCCTTGCAGTGCTTGACCAGGGAGTGGATCTCCGCCTCGGTCACCCAGGCGCCCTGCACCCGCACCGGCTTGGAGGCACCCATCGGCAGGAACAACCCGTCACCCTGACCGACCAGCTTCTCCGCGCCCGGCTGGTCCAGGATCACGCGACTGTCAGCGAGGCTCGAGGTCGCGAAGGCCAGCCGCGAGGGGACGTTGGCCTTGATCAGCCCGGTCACCACGTCGACGCTGGGTCGCTGCGTGGCCAGCACCAGGTGGATCCCCGCTGCGCGGGCCAGCTGGGTGATCCGGACGATCGCGTCCTCCACGTCGCGCGGGGCCACCATCATCAGGTCGGCCAGCTCGTCGACCACCACCAACAGGTAGGGGTACGGCGCGAGCTGACGCTCGCTGCCCGCCGGCGGCTGGACCTTGCCGGCGCGGACCGCCTTGTTGAAGTCGTCGATGTGACGGAAGCCGAAGTTGGCCAGGTCGTCGTAGCGCAGGTCCATCTCCCGCACCACCCACTGCAGCGCCTCGGCTGCCTTCTTGGGGTTGGTGATGATCGGGGTGATCAGGTGCGGGATCCCCTCGTAGGCGTTCAGCTCGACCCGCTTGGGGTCGACCATGATCATCCGGACCTCGTCGGGGGTCGAACGCATCAGGACCGAGCTGATCATGGAGTTGACGAACGACGACTTGCCCGAGCCGGTCGCGCCCGCGACCAGCAGGTGGGGCATCTTGGCGAGGTTGGCCACCACGAAGCCGCCCTCGACGTCCTTGCCCAGGCCGATGACCATCGGGTGGTGGTCGTTGCGGGCATTGCCCGACCGCAGCACGTCACCGAGGGAGACGATCTCCTTGTCGGTGTTGGGGATCTCGATGCCGATCGCGCTCTTGCCCGGGATCGGGCTGAGGATGCGGACATCGGCGCTGGCCACGGCGTAGGCGATGTTCTTGCCGAGGGCGGTGACCTTCTCCACCTTCACCGCGGGACCCAGCTCGACCTCGTAGCGGGTCACGGTGGGGCCGCGGGTGTAGCCGGTCACCTGGGCGTCGATGTCGAACTGCTCCAGGACCTCGGTGAGCCGCCCGACGACGGAGTCGGAGGCCTGGCTGCGCGCCTTGTGCGGGCTGCCGGGCTTGAGCATCTCGTTGCCCGGCAGGCTGTAGGCGACGTCGCCGGACAGTGAGAGCTGCTCCACCCGAGCCGGCAGCGGCGTGTGCGGCGGGGCGACCTCCGCCTCGTCACCCTGCGCCGAGGCCTCGGGGTCCTCCGGCTTCGCGCTCCTCCCCCGTCCCCGCTTCGGCTTCGACGCCGAGGGGTCCAGGAGCGGGGAGTCGTAGGCGGGATCGCCCTCGGGCTCCACCCCGTCGGCCAGGACACCCACGCGGCGTCGCGGGCGTCGACGCTGCAACGGGAGGCTGGCGGTGTCCGCGCCGTCCTCGTCGGCTCCGTCGAGGGGCAGGTCGTGGGACCGGCCCAGCAGCCGGTCGCGCAGGGCACCCAACCGGGTGGGGATCAGGTAGACCGGGGTGGCGGTGACCACCAGCAGGCCGAAGACGCTGAGCAGCACGAAGATCGGCACCACGACGTAGGCCGACCGCAGCAGGTCCATGGCCAGGGAGCCCACCACGAAACCGATCGCACCCCCGGCGTCCATCAGCGCCTCGGTGTCGGCGCCCTCGGGGCTCCCGTGGGCCAGGTGCATCAGCCCCAGGACTCCGAAGACCAGCGCGGTCCAGCCGATCACCTGTCGTCCGGCCGGCCCGGTGGCCTCCGGGTTGCGCATCGTGGCCGCGCCGGCACCCACCAGCAGCAACGGGACGAACCACCCCAGCAGACCCAGCGACCCGGTGACGATGGTGCGCGTGCCGTGCCCGACGTCGCCGGGGAGCTGCCACCAGACACTGGCCGCCACCACCACCGCGAGGGCCATCAGGGCCAGCCCGGCGCCGTCGCGACGGTGCTCGGGCTCGAGCTCACGCGCCGTACGACCCAACCGGCGCACCGCCAGACCGATGCCGTGCGCCAGGCTCATCCAGAACGACGACACGGCGTGCCACAGGCTCAGGAAGAGTCGGTAGACGGGCCCGGGACCGTTGCGCACCGCCCGCGGCGGTGGCCTGCGGGTCGAGGTGGCCTTCCCCTTCCCCTTCGGCTTCGCCTTCGAGCGCGCAGACGTCGACCGTCCACGCTGGGTGGCGGTCGACCGGCCTCGCGCGCCCGAGCCACCCGTCGTACGACGGGCCGAGGAGGAGCGCGACGCAGTGGGGGAAGACGTGCGCGTCGCCATGGCGGGGACGCTACGCGAACGCCACACCAGTCACAGGTCTCCCACGCCGTACGCCGTCCGACTGCGCCCGGTTGCGCCTGATCGGTCCAAGTCGGTCCACCGTCCGGTCGGCACCTCGTCCGCGGGGCGTGCCCGGATAGGGTCGAGCCGACACGATGGGACGGACGTAGGGAGGGACACATGGTCGTTGTGATGGCCCCGGATGCCAGCGACGAGGACGTCGTCCGCGTCGTGGAGAAGGTGACCGCCGTCGGTGGCGAGGCCTTCGTGAGCAAGGGAGTCAACCGCACGATCATCGGGCTCGTCGGGGACATCGAGTCCTTCCACGGGCTGAACCTGCGCACCCTGCCCGGGGTGGCCGACGTGCAGCGGATCTCCGACCCCTTCAAGCTGGTCAGCCGCCAGCACCATCCCGAGCGCAGCACGATCTGGGTCGGCCCCCGGGGTCGGCAGGTGCCGATCGGGCCCGACACGTTCACCCTGATCGCGGGACCCTGCGCCGTCGAGTCGGCCCAGCAGACCCTCGAGGCTGCCGAGATGGCCAAGGCCGCCGGCGCCACGATGCTGCGGGGCGGTGCCTACAAGCCACGCACCTCGCCGTACGCCTTCCAGGGCCTGGGGGTCCGCGGCCTGGAGATCCTGGTCGACGTCCGCGGGGCCACGGGGCTGCCGGTGGTCACCGAGGTCGTCGATGCCCGTGACGTGCAGGTCGTGGCCGAGCACGCCGACATGCTCCAGATCGGCACCCGCAACATGGCGAACTTCGGTCTGCTCCAGGCGGTCGGCCAGGCCGGCAAGCCGGTGCTGCTGAAGCGCGGCATGACCGCGACCATCGAGGAGTGGCTGATGGCCGCGGAGTACATCGCTCAGCGCGGCAACCTCGACATCGTGCTGTGCGAGCGCGGCATCCGCACCTTCGAGCCGTCGACCCGCAACACCTTGGACATCAGCGCCGTGCCCGTGGTGCAGGCCAAGAGCCACCTGCCCATCATCATCGACCCCTCGCACGCGGCCGGCCTGAAGGAGCTCGTCGTGCCCCTGTCCCGCGCGGCCGTCGCGGTGGGCGCGGACGGCGTCATCATCGACGTCCACCCTCACCCCGAGGAGGCGCTGTGCGACGGCCCGCAGGCCCTGCTCGGCAGCGACCTCCGCGCCTTGGCCAGCGTGATGCGTCAGCTCCCCCCGCTCCTGGGCCGTTCCACCCCCACCCCCGGCTAGCGCCGCTCCCTCCCCATGTAAATCGGGGTTACGGTCCCTCAACATCGCCCACGCCGCTCATGAACGGTCCACAGCCCCGCGCAAGCAGGGGGTGGCGCTCGGGGCACGCTCAGTTGCGGAAGTACTCCAGGCTCACCATCACCACGACGCCGTACCCCTGCGGTGGCGTCTGTGCGATCAGCTCCTCGAGAGCGACGCCGCGACCGTCGTCCTCCAGCTCCACACCGCTCCCCCGGTCCAGCTCGTAGCCGATCGACGACCCCCGAGCCTGGTCCACCACCAGCTGCCATGACTTCTCCTCGGAGCGGACGTATCGCAGTGGCGGGACGTCGACCCAGCCGGCACCGGGCAGATCGGCCTCCACTCCGGCTGGACCGACGCGTCGCCATCCGGCTGCAGTCAGGCCCCGGTCGAGGGCCCTCACCGTCTCGGCAGTCGCAGGCGTGGCCGCGCCCGCCAGGACACGCACCCCGGTGAGCGAGCACGACAGGTCGTAGTCGTCGTCGATCTTGAAGTTGTGCTGCCCGACGTCGCACGGCCGCCGTGCCAGTCCGCCACCGATGGTGCGCAGCTGGACCGCGTCGGACAGCGTTGCGACAGTTCGCTCGGTCTCCGCCTCCACGTCGTCGTACGCCGACTCCTCGGCTGCGACGACCTCAGGATCGCCCTGCTGCGGCTTGTCGGCGTCGAGGAGGTCGTCGATCCCGCCCGAGAACGAGGCGACGACCCACCCGAAGACCAGCACGCAGCCCGCGACCGCGACACCGAGAGCTGTGCCGACCACTTTCCAGAATCGCTTCACCACTCCACGGTGATGCAACAGCCCCTGCCCTCGCGTGAGCTGTCGTACTCAGATCGGGGCAGGCGCGTGCTCAACCCGGCGCGTGCGTCACCCGGCTTGGACAGTCCTGAGGACCGTTGGTGGCCGTCGTACGCAATGTTGAGCGACCGTAACCCCGATTTACATCGAAGAGGGGGGCAGCAGGTGGGAGAGGACGGCGGCGGCGCGACGGGCGTCGTCGCCGGAGACGTCCAGGTGGGTGACCAGGCGCAGCGCACGAGGGCCGACCGCGGAGAGCACCACGCCCTCGGCGCGCGCCGCCTCGATCGCCGACGGCGGGTCGGGGTGGTCGATCACCACGATGTTGCTGTCGACCGTCGCCGGGTCGACCCCGCAGGCGTCGGCCAGGAGCCGCGCGTGCTCGTGGTCGTCCGCAAGCCGCTCGAGGTGGTGGTCCAGGGCGTGCAGGCCGGCCGCGGCGAGCACGCCGACCTGACGCATCCCGCCCCCGAGCCGTTTGCGCCAGACGCGTGCCTGCCCGATCATCTCGGCGCTCCCGACCACGAGCGAGCCGACGGGTGCGCCGAGCCCTTTGCTCAGGCAGACCGCGGCCACGTCGGCGATGGCTCCGAAGTCGGCCAGTGGCGTGCCGGTGGCGATGTGGGCGTTCCACAACCGCGCCCCGTCGAGGTGGACCGCGACTCCCCGCTGGTCGGCCCACGCCCGCAGGTCACGCAAGGTGGCGATGTCCGTCACCGCACCGCCGGCGAAGTTGTGGGTGTTCTCCACCGAGATCGCCCGAGTGGGCACGAAGTAGGGGCTGATGTCGGGACTGAACAGCCCGTCGATCAGCCCGAGCTCGACCGGGCGGCCCGCCCAGTTGCGGGTGGTCAGCCCGGCGATGAACCCGTGCGCCCCGAGCTCGGCCCGGGTGATGTGCGCGGTCTCGTGGCACAGGACCTCCTCGCCGGCCCCGGCCAGGGAGCGTACGGCGAGCACGTTGGCCAGCGAGCCGGTGGCGGTGAACAGGGCGGCTTCCTTGCCGAGCAGCTCGGCGACCCGCTCCTCCAGGCGCAGCACCGTCGGGTCCTCGCCGTAGACGTCGTCCCCGACCTCCGCGGCTGCCATGGCACGGCGCATCGCCTCGGTCGGCTTGGTCAGGGTGTCGCTGCGCAGGTCGATCACGGACATCGAGCGACTCAGACCTCCACGTCGTGCACCTGGCTGAGCATCTCCGCGGTGAGGAAGGCCAGCTCGAGCGACTGCACCCGGTTGAGCCGCGGGTCGCAGACCGACTCGTAGCGGTGGGAGAGGTCCTCCTCCAGCAGCGACTCCCCGCCGCCGACGCATTCGGTGACGTTGTCGCCGGTGAGCTCCACGTGCAGTCCCCCGGGCCAGGTGCCGAGCTCGCGGTGGACGTCGAAGAACCCCTGCACCTCGTCCATCACGTCCTCGAAGCGACGCGTCTTGTGGCCGGAGGAGGCCTCGAAGGTGTTGCCGTGCATCGGGTCGCACACCCAGGCCACCTGCACGCCGGCGGCGGTCACCTTGTCCACGACCTCGGGCAGCACCTCGCGGATCCGGCCCGCGCCCATGCGGGTGATGAAGGTCAGCCGACCGGGCTCGTTGAGCGGGTTCAGCTTGGCCGCCAGGGCGATCGCCTCGTCGGCCGTCGTGCTCGGACCGAGCTTGACGCCGATCGGGTTCTGGATGTGGCTGAGCATCTCCACGTGCGCGCCGTCGAGCTGGCGCGTGCGCTCGCCGATCCACACGAAGTGGGCTGAGACGTCGTACGGGAGTCCGGTGCGGCTGTCCTCCCGGGTCAGGGCGTGCTCGTACTCCAGCACCAGCGCCTCGTGGCTGCTGTGGAAGTCGACCCGGTGGAACTCGTCGGGATCGGCGCCGATCGCCTTCATGAAGGTCAGCGCCCGCTCGATGTCGGCGGCGAGCCGCTCGTAGCGACGGCCCACCGGTGAGGACCGGACGAAGTCGGTGTTCCAGGTGTGCACCTGGCGCAGGTCGGCATAGCCGCCGGTCACGAAGGCACGCACCAGGTTGAGCGTCGACGCGGAGGAGTTGTAGACGTCGAGCAACCGCTGCGGGTCGGGGATCCGCGACTCCGGGGTGAAGTCGAAGCCGTTGACCGCGTCACCGCGGTAGGCCGGCAACGTGACGCCCTCCCGCGTCTCGGTGTCGGAGGAGCGCGGCTTGGCGTACTGCCCGGCGAGGCGGCCGACCTTGATCACCGGCACGGAGGCGGCGTAGGTGAGCACCACCGCCATCTGCAGCAGCACCCGCAGCTTGGCGCGGACGTTGTCGGCGGTCGCACCGTCCAGGGTCTCGGCGCAGTCGCCCCCCTGGAGCAGGAAGGCCTCACCGCGGGCCACCGCGGCCAGCTTGGCCGACAGGTCGTCACACTCTCCGGCGAAGACCAGCGGCGGGACGGCGCGCAACCGCGCCACGGTCGCGTCGACCGCGGTGGGATCGGGGTAGGTCGGCTGCTGCTGGGCACCCAGAGCACGCAGATCCTCGAGGGAGGGGAAGTCCACGGCTCAAGCCTACGGTGCCGACGCCGGGCGCCCGACTAGCACCTTCGATGCCTCGGCCCACCCACCCGGGCAGACCCGACCGGTCATCCGGGCTATGGCGAGATGCCGTTGAGCCGAACCCGGACCCAGGATCCCCCATTTGCGACATTTGGGATCTACCGTCTACGCCATGGGGAAGCGAGAAGCAGCCGAGCGGGTTCCAGCGGCATCAGGGGGTCACTGGAGTCCACCGGTCTACGGCACGTGCGAGTGCGATGGGCACATCGAGGACGTGTTGGAGCTCCGTCTCCAGCTCGCAGGTCCACCTGTGGACCTGCCATCTGTGGGAGCGCTGTCCACGGGAGGGAACGACAGCGCTCCCACAGACATGGCGGTGTGGGCGCTGCTGACCAGCGGGGCGCTGGCGACCATCCCCCTCGGCAACGACCAGCGGGAGTGGACCAACGGCATCTCGATCCTGCGACGCGGGCCCTTCCACTGGAAGATGATCACCGGACTTCGACTCCAACCGTTCATCATCGGCGGCGAGATGCGCGAGCTGGAGCGTGCGCTGGAGGTGCAGCCGGGGGTCGAGAGCGCGATGTGGTGCCACCGCAACCAGGCGCTCGTGGTGGGCGCGCCCACGCTGTGCACCAACGGCGTCCAGTGCGCGGTCGTGCTCGCCCTGCGGGCGGTCGGAGTACGGCGCCCTGTGGATCTGGCTTCCACCGCGCCGGCGTGAGCAGACCGCTCAGCCGAAGAAGACCTCCGCCTCGGCGTACTCCTCCGCGCTGACCGTCTTGAGCTCCCCGGTGCCCTCGATCAGGGGCACCCGCACGATGTCCTTGCCGCGCACCGCGACCATGACGCCGTACTGCTCCTCCGCGACCGCGGTGATCGCGTGCAGCCCGAACCGCGTGGCCAGCCACCGGTCGTACGCCGTGGGGGTGCCGCCCCGTTGCACGTGGCCGAGCACCACCGCGCGGGCCTCCTGGCCGGTGCGCTGCTCGATCTCCTTGGCCAGCCGGTCGCCGATCCCGCCGAGACGGACGTGACCGAAGGCGTCTTCCTCGCCGCTCTGCAGGGTCATGTCGCCGCCCTCGACCGGGACCGCGCCCTCGGAGACCACGACGATCGGGGAGTAGTGCTTCTCGAACCGCTTCTCGACCCAGGTGCAGACCGTTCCGATGTCGAAGGGCTTCTCCGGGATGAGCACGATGTTGGCGCCGCCGGCCATGCCCGCGTGCAGCGCGATCCAGCCGGCGTGGCGACCCATGACCTCGACGACCAGGACCCGGTGGTGCGACTCGGCGGTGGTGTGCAACCGGTCGATCGCCTCCATCGCGATGTTGACCGCGGTGTCGAAGCCGAAGGTGAAGTCGGTGCCGGAGAGGTCGTTGTCGATGGTCTTGGGGACGCCGACGACGTTGACGCCGAGGTCGGCGAGCTTGGTCGCGACACCGAGGGTGTCCTCGCCACCGATCGCGATCAGGGCGTCGACGCCGTTGGCGGCGAGGTTCTCCTTGATCCGCTCGACTCCACCGTCGACCTTGAAGGGGTTGGTGCGTGAGGACCGCAGGATGGTGCCACCGCGCGGCAGGATGCCGCGGACCTGCTCGACGCCGAGCTCGGTCGTCTCGTTCTCCAAGGGCCCGCGCCAGCCGTCGCGGAACCCCACGAAGTCGAAGCCGTAGACCTCGACCCCCTTGCGGACGACGGCGCGGATGACGGCGTTGAGGCCGGGGCAGTCCCCGCCTCCGGTCAGGACTCCAACTCGCATGAGACCCACCGTAGTGGCGTTCTGCCCTCGGACTCCATGCCCTGCCTGCCCCCAGTCGGCGTCGGTCTTTGGCAGGATCGCGTCCATGAGCGTCCTCGCCATCGATGCCGGCACCACCGGAGTGACCGCCCTGGTCGTCACCGCGGAGGGGCAGATCGCCGCTCGCGGCTACCAGGAGTTCGCCCAGCACTTCCCGAGACCGGGCTGGGTCGAGCACTCCCCCGAGGAGATCTGGCAGGCGACCCTGGAGTCGACCAAGGCCGCGCTCAAGGAGTACGACGGCCCCGAGCTCCGGGCGGTCGGGATCACCAACCAGCGAGAGACGGTGGTGCTGTGGGACCGCGAGACGCTCAACGCCCCACGACGCGCGATCGTGTGGCAGGACCGTCGTACGGCGCAGGTGTGCGGGCGGCTGCGTGAGGAGGGCCACGAGGACCGGATCAGCGAGCTGACCGGCCTGCGGATCGACCCCTACTTCTCCGGCACCAAGTTCCTGTGGCTGGCCGAGCACGAGGAGCACACCTGGGGCATGGTCCGCGACGGTCGCTACGCGGTCGGCACGGTCGACTCCTACCTGATCGCCCGGATGACGCGGGGGACCTGGCACGTCACCGACGTCTCCAACGCCTCGCGCACGTTGCTCTTCGACCTCGCTGCGGGCGAGTGGAGCCAGGAGCTGTGCGACCTGTTCGGGGTGCCGATGGATGCGTTGCCCGAGGTGGTGGCCTCCTGGGGCGAGATCGCGCGCACCGACCCGAAGGCCTTCGCCGGTCTCGACCTGCCGATCGCCGGGATCGCGGGTGACCAGCAGTCGGCGCTGTTCGGCCAGACGTGCTTCGCACCCGGCGAGACCAAGTGCACCTACGGCACCGGGTCCTTCATCCTGACCAACACCGGCACCGAGGTGGTCCGCAGCGAGGCCGGGCTGCTCTCGACCGCGGCATGGCGCTCCCCCGACGGCGAGCTGACCTACGCCCTCGAGGGCGCCATCTTCGTCACCGGCGCAGCGGTGCAGTGGCTGCGCGACGGCCTGCAGATCATCGGGTCGGCCGCGGAGACCGAGGCGATCGCAGCGACCGTCGACTCCTCGGACGGCGTGGTGTTCGTGCCCGCGCTGACCGGGATGGGGGCGCCGGACTGGGATCCGCATGCGCGCGGGCTGATCGCCGGGATCACTCGCGGCACGACGCGGGCCCACATCGTGCGGGCGACGCTCGAGGCGATCGCCTTCGAGGTCCGCGACGTCATCGACACCCTGCCCGAGGACGCCCCGTTGACGTCGCTGACCGTCGACGGCGGCGCCTCGGCCAACGACCTGCTCTGCCAGATGCAGGCCGACCAGCTCGGCGTCCCGGTCGAGCGCCCCGAGATCGTGGAGACCACGGCGTTGGGTGCGGCGTTCCTGGCCGGGCTCGGCACCGGAGTCTGGGAGACCCCTGACGACCTGCGCGAGACCTGGGCGCTGGACAAGCGGTTCGAGCCGAAGGCCGGTCGTGAGGTGGCCGACGAGGCCCACCGCAGGTGGCGCGACGCTGTCGGGCGCGCCAAGGGTTGGGCCGACTGAGCGGACGGACCGAAGGGTCAGTCGAGGTCGCTCAGTGCCGACTGGGCCTCGGTCAGCTCGCGGTCGGCCTCGGCCACGGCTTCGTGCGCCTCGTCGGTCTCCTGCTCGAGCTCCTCGGCACGGTCGACGGCCGACTCTGCCTCCGACTCCAGGTCCGCGAGGCTGCGGCGCACCTCGTCGATGCGGGCCTCCACCTGGAGCACCCGGGACTTGGCCTTCTCCAGACGGTCGCCGGCCTCGTCGGCAGCCGCGCGCGCCTCCTGCGCTGCCTGCTCGGCGTCGGCGACCCGCTGCTCGGCTTCCTCCTGACGAAGTCGACGGCGTTCGGCGGAGAGGCGCTGCAGCTCGGCCTGAGACCGGTCAGGCGTCACGGACTCCGCCTGGGACCCTGTCTGCGTCGAGCGTCTCGGCGGGGCGCTCGAGGCTCGGCTCCGCAGCGTCTCGCCAGCCACGTGCTCACCCAGCTCGAGAGCCGGGAGGCCCCCGGACTCCACCGGCTTGACCAGCAGCCCCGAGGTCACCACGTGCGCGGTGTGAGGATCTGCGAGCGCGGCGTTGAGCGAGGCACTCACCTGCTGCTGAGCCGAGTCGCTGAGGTCGGCCCCCTGGTCGGCGACCAGGTCCGAGGCCCGCGCCACCACCGCCGCCACCAGCTCGCGCCGTTGTCGCCCGAGGTCACGCAGGGCGTCACCCTGGAGGCTCTCCTGCGCCTCGCGCAGCGCCTCCCCCACGTCCAGCACCTGCTGCACCAGGGCCGCCTCCTTGCGGACCAGCAGGTTCACCGCCCACGCCGCCAGCGTGGGTCGACGCAGCTCACCGATCGCAGCCGCCAGGTCGCGCTCCCCCGCCTCACGAGCCGCCCGCACGAGCCGGTCGCGCTCGCGGGTGAACTCAGCCGGCGGCAACGCGTACAGCTCCTCGGCGGCCTCCGCCGCCCGGTCACCGCCGCCGTCGCTCACAGCTCCTCGTCCAGCCCCTGCTCGATCGCATAACGGACCAGCTGGACCCGATTGTGCAGCTGGAGCTTGCGCAGCGTGTTCTGCACGTGGTTCTGGATCGTGCGGTGGGACAGCACCAACCGGTCGGCGATCTGCTTGTACGACAGCCCCTTGGCCACCAGCCGCAGCACCTCGGTCTCGCGCTCGGTCAGGCGCGGGGTGTCGTCCTGGGCAGCGCCCTTGTCGGCCAGGCGGCGGTACTCCCCCAGGACCAGCCCCGCCAGACCGGGGGTGAAGACGGTGCCACCGCTGCCGACCCGCTGCACCGCCTCCAGCATCTCCTGACGCGAGGCCGACTTCACCAGGTAGCCGGTCGCGCCGGCCTTCACCGCGTCCAGGACGTCGCTCTCCTCACCTGACGCGGAGAGGATCAGCACCCGCACGGTCGGGTCCTCCTTCAGCAGCGTGGCGGTGACCTCCACGCCGTTGGGCTCGGGGATCTGGAGGTCGAGGACCACGACGCCCGGCCGGGTGGCGCGGGCCCGGTTGATGGCATCGGTGCCGTTGGCCGCGGTCGCGACGATCTCGATCCCGGCAGCCGCCAGGTCGCGTCCGACCGCGTCGCGCCACATCGGGTGGTCATCGACGACCATGACGCGCAGCGGCTGGATCGCCCCCTCGGCGGGGGCGCCCTCGTCGACGGTCGGTGTGTCACGGGGCTCGGTCACGGGGGCGGCCCTCCTGGTCGGGTGCGGTGCGGGGCACGTGCAGCTCCCACTCGGTCCCGATCGTAGGCCCGGTGGTGAGCTCGGCCCGCCCACCGAGGTCCTCCATCCGGCCGACGATCGACCCGCTGACGCCCATCCGGCCCTCCGTGCTCGCCTCGGCCAGGCGCGTGGCCGAGATGCCGGAGCCCTCGTCGCGCACCGTCACCACCACCTCGTCCTCCAGGTCCTCGACGAGCACCCACGCCCTCGCGTCCTCGGCCACGTGTCGTCGCACGTTGAGCAGGCACTCGGCGACCGCGGCCACCACCTCGGCGACGACGGCAGCCGGCAGGAGCACCGGCCTCCCCGGGGTGCTCAACGTGTGGCTGCCCGCCACCTGCTGCACGGCATGGGCGAGGTCCAGCTCCCGGGACGTCGGTCGAGCTTGTCGCTTGTCCTGAGGAGGGAGCGCAGCGACCGTCTCGAAGGGAGCCCCCTCGGTCCCGTCCCGGGTGGCCGCGCGGGCGTCGTACTGCACGAGCGCGCGCAGCGACGCCTCCTGCTCGGCGGCGAGCCGGCCGAGGTCCTCGAGGTCGGGGCGGTCCCGGGCGCGCCGCTGCACCATGGCGAGCACCTGGAGCACGCCGTCGTGGACCGCACGAGCGAGCCTGGCACGCTCGTCCAGGGCAGCCTGCAACCGCTCCGCGGCGGCTCTGGCCACGGCGGAGCGGCACAGGGCGGTGGCCATGGCGCCGACCGCGGCAGCGGCGAGGGTCAGCAGGAAGATGTTGGCCCAGGTGTTGGTCGTGGTCTCCACCCGGACCGCGACGTCCACGACCGAGACAGCCACCGCGGCGAGCACCGCCTGCCACCAGCCGATCCCGACGGAGACCGCGAGCACAGCCCCCATGACCCACAACGTCGGCAGGCTGGAGTCACCGCGCTCCCTCATCACCTGGCTGTGGGTCGCCAGGGTGAGCAGGAGTGCGCCGCACGTGACCGCGACGTCGAGGACGTAGAACCACGTCCCGATCCCGCGGCGCACCTCGTGGACCAGGTCGGCGAGCACCGTCCACGCCGCCATGGCCGCCAGCCCGGCCCACGCGAGTCCGGGCCGGGCCATCTCATCCAGCCGCCCGAGGTTGACCACGACGGCGTATCCGAGCACCACCACCCGCAGCACCGCGAGGATCCGGAAGAGGGTCAGCCGCACCTGCTCCGAGGCGCTCAGCGGCTGCGACAGGGGGGCCGAACCCGCGGTGGACACCTGCCCGAGCCCAGGTCGTGTCTCAGGAGCCGCCGTGCCCGGCGTCCCCGGGCTCGGCGGGCTGGCGGGACTCCTGCTTGGCGGCCTCCTTGTCGAGGGCCTTGGCCCGGGAGGCGTACAGGTCGACGTACTCCTGACCGGAGAGCCGCATGATCTCGTACATGATCTCGTCGGTCGCCGATCGCAGGATGAAGCGGTCACCCTCCAGACCCTCGTAGCGGGAGAAGTCCAGCGGCTTCCCGAACCGCACCAGCGGCCTGGTCCAGTGGCCGAACTTCTTGCCCGGCGGGGCCACGATGTTGGTGCCCACGACGGCCACCGGGATCACCGGCACGCCGGTCTCGATGGCCAGCCTCGCCACCCCGGTCTTGCCGCGGTAGAGCTTCCCGTCGTGGGAACGGGTCCCCTCGGGGTAGATCCCGAACAGGTCGCCTTGTCCCAGCACGCCCTTGGCGGTCACCAGGGCCCCGGAGGCGGCGTCACCGCTGGTGCGGTCGATCGGCACCTGGCCGGCCCCGGTGAAGAACATCTTCTGCAGCCAGCCCTTGAAGCCGGGGGTGGTGAAGTACTCCGCCTTGGCCACGAAGGTCACCTTGCGGTCGAGCGTCAGCGGCATGAAGAGCCAGTCGGCGTACGACAGGTGGTTGCTGGCCAGGATCGCGGGACCCTCGTCGGGCACGTGCTCCATGCCCTCGACGGTGGGCCGGAAGATCAGGCGAAGCAGCGGGCCGATGGCGATCCACTTCAGGAACCAGTAGAACAACCCACCCTCCTCGCCTGGACTTGCTGCTGAACGGTTGAGCTGCCTCGATCCGGCCGGTCCACCCTAGCCGCTCCTGGGGGGCCGTGCGACGATGGCTGGGTGACTCAGGCCGCCGCTCTCGACCCTCGTGTTGCACCCCTTCATGCACCGGTGGCCGGTGCGCGGGTGGCGGTGCTGGTGCTGCACGGTTTCACCGGCAGCCCCGCATCGGTCCGGCCGTGGGCGGAGGAGTTCCAGCGCCGCGGTTACTCGGTCTCCATGCCCCTGCTCCCCGGCCACGGCACGCGGTGGCAGGACCTGCAGCGCCACACCTTCCAGGACTGGTACGCCACCGCGCAGGACGCCTTCCTCAAGCTGCGCGCCGAGCACGACCAGGTGTTCGTGGCCGGGCTCTCGATGGGCGGGACCCTTGCCCTTGCCCTGGCCCAGGAGCACGGTCGCGACGTGGCGGGCCTGATGGTGGTCAACCCGGCCATGGACAGCCGTCGCAAGGACATCAAGCTGCTCCCGGTGCTGAAGCACGTGGTGCCGGCCTTCCCCGCCATCGGCAACGACATCAAGAAGCCCGGCCAGGACGAGGTGGCCTACGCCCGCACCCCGCTGAAGGCGACCTCCTCGATGTTCTCGGCCCTGCCGCGGCTGCGGGAGCGGCTCGACCAGGTCACGCAGCCCGTGCTGATGTTCTACTCCCCGCAGGACCACGTGCTCGACTCCTCGTCACGGGAGGCGATCGTCGCCCGGGTCTCCTCGCGCGACTTCGAGGAGGTGCTGCTCGAGGACAGCTTCCACGTGGCCACCCTCGACAACGACGCCCCGTTGATCTTCGAGCGCTCAGCAGCTTTCGTCGAGCGCCTCACCGAAGCGTGAGCCCCGGTGAGCGCACCACCACCGGAAGATCCTGACGAGCGTTCGGCTGCGGACGAGCACGAGCCTGCGGCCGATGACGAGCTGGACTTCGACGCCGAGTTCGAGCGTCTGGTCGCCAACTGGACCCCTTCGTCGGTCGAGCCGTCTTCGTCGGTCGAGCCTGTCGAGACCAACCCACCTCCGCCGGTCGAGCCTGTCGAGACCTCCGACGAACGCCTGCGCAATCTCTTCCGCGGCGCGTGGCCCGATCAGGGCGACTCCGCCGAGGCGCTCGGCGATCCCGAGGAGCACTACGTCCCGCCGCCGGCTCCGCCGCTTCCGCGCCCCGAGCCACCCCGGCTGCTCGCCTGGCTGGGGGTGGTCGGAGCGCCCCTTCTCGCATTGCTTCTTCTCGTGCTCGGGGTGCTCCCTCACTGGGGCGCGTTCTTCCTGTTCTGCTGGTTCGTCGGCGGCTTCGGCTACCTCGTCGCGACCATGGGGAGTGACGGACGTGACGGGTGGGACGACGGAGCGCGCGTTTGACGGACCTTGGTCTTGTGAATTTCGTCCGGAATGCCCAGCATGCTGGGGTAAAGCCTCCTAGAATCGGATGGCCATGGGGTGATCCGTGGCCGTTTGCCTGCCTGGGGAGGGCACCGTGCCGCACAGACTGCGATCGCGTCGACGCGAGGGCGGTGCCGTTGCAGTCGAGTTTGCATTGATATTTCCGCTGCTGGCGATCATCGTCTTCGCGATCATCCAGTACGGCTTCTACTTCTGGGCGATGCAGGGTGGCAGCGCGGCCGCCAGGGAGGCGGCGCAGAGAGGCTGCCGTCGGCAACCCCACGCCCTGCTCGACTTCGAGAATCCGGTCCAGGGGCAACATGGACGCGATGGAGACCGGGAACTTCAGCGCGACCGCACCTTCACAGCGACCCTGTCCGGCGTCGGCGACGACGTGGACGTCACGGTGTCGCTTCCAGAGCATGGACTTCGGCTTTCCCTTCGTTCCCTTCATCAACAACGGGCAGGTGCCGGAGTCGGCAACAGCTCGGGTCGACTACCTGCCCGACCCGACGATCGGTGACTGCACATGAGTCAGCATAGGATGAAGAGCGGGCGCGGAGCTGTCGCCGTGATGTCCGTGATCCTGATGTCGCTGCTGCTGATCATCGGAGCGCTGGCCGTCGACCTGGGCAACGCGTGGGCGCGCAAGCGCGACATGCAGACCCAGGCCGATGTGGCGGCTGATGCGCGCAGCCAACTGGGCCAAGGATCAGGGCCATCCTCTGGCCGGCGGACACCGGAGCTGAACAGGCGCTGATCACCCAGAAGGTGGCCGAGTACATCCTCGAGGACAACAACTCGACGATCGGGATGACAGACATGAGCGCTGCCCAGGTCGTCAGCCGCTCTCACCGACGCCGACACTGGCAACGGCGTCATCGACTTCCTCGAGGGTGGCGACCAAGATGCGGTTGGTGCCTCCTCCCGCGACGGTCCAGTTCGGCTTGGCGGCGGCCTTCGGCTACAGCTCTACGCAAGTCAACGCCAGCGCCACGGTCGGGCTGTTCAGCGAGCTTCCAGGGACCAACGTGCTGCCGTTCTGGCTCCCCGACGGTTGCGCCTTCGGACCGCTGCACGCCGACACCACCAACGGCAACGGCGGCGGCCCTGGCAAGGACGACGACGACGACGAGCCCGCGGGCGACTTCACGCTCGACTCCATGTCGCCTGCCAGTGTCAGCGTCAACCACAGCGGAAGCCTGACGATCACCGCCAGCAAGAAGGACGTGCCGGCAGGGCAGCAGGCCACTGTGAGATTCACTTCCGGCGCGAGCCAGTACGAAGCCGCAGTGAGCCCCTCCGTTAAAGGCAGCACATCCACGTTGACTGTGCTGATCGGCAACGGCAACGTGACGGCGTCCGACAGCACTTGGACCGTCACCGTGACGGTCGGCGCCACGATCAGCGAGCCTCGGACACTGACCGTCGGGTCAGGCGGTACGCCGGCGGATGAACCCGAAGAGCCGGAGGAACCGCTCCCCACGACATGCACTGGGTCCGATCGAGGCAATTTCGGCCAGATGGACAGCCCCCGCAGCGCCGGCGGCTTGAACCACCAGCGCGAGCTGGGCATGAATATTGCCGAGGGTCTCGATCACGACCTCTACCCCTACAGGAACGCGGGTCAGGTCAGCTGCCAGAGCCCTGCACTCCCCGATGCCCAACTGGACGACACCTCCCGAGATGGCAACAACTGCATCACGGCCAGTCCCGGAAACGACGGCCCGTGGATCTATGCCGGCTTGATCGATGGCAAGAACCTGCCAGTCGCTACGGGGCGGCTAGATGTGGCACGGGGAGCAACCAAGTCGGGCTGCAACGGGGGCAACACGGCGATCGGTGGCGTCACCATCAACAATGACCTCTTGTCCTGCTACCTGCGCGACGGCTATGACCTCGCGGATCTGACCGCCAGCTCAGGCGTCACCCACGACATGCTGGACGCCTCGATCGTCGACTCCCCGCGCTTCGTGTGGCTCCCCGTGGTCTACGCCCTGGACAGGTCGCGCAAGGACTTCCAGCCCATCCTCAAGTTCGTGCCCGGGATGATCACCGACGAGACGGCCGGCGACAACGGCACCTCCAACGCAACGAGCGACAACGGGATCCAGGTCAACGGCAACAGCGTAAAGAAGCTCAACGTCTTCACTTTCAATCCCAAAGCTCTGCCGGACTCGGCACAGTCGCCGGTCATGGAGTACGACCCGGCGTTCGGGCGTGAGACCGTCCGCCTCATCGACTGAGCCCACCGGCGTAAAATTTCCAGAAACATCCCTTTTGGGACTAAAGTCCACTCTAGGATGTGGTTGTGCGCGGCTCCCCCCACCGCGCATCCCCTGGAGGTCCCGATGCGCGTGGCCGCTCACCCACCCCGCCGCGGCAACGAAGACGGCGCCGCCGCCGTCGAGTTCGCGCTGATCTTCTCGCTCGTCCTCGTGCCCTTGCTGATGGGCATGCTGCAGTACGGCTGGTACTTCTACTCCTCCCAGGTCACCAGCTCGGCGGCTCGAGAGTCAGCGCGCCGGCTCACCGTCGGCGACTGCCAAGGCGGCACGTCCCCCACGAAGGCGACCCAGTTCGCTCGCCAGCAGTCAGGGTTCTCGACCTTGAGCCTCTCCTACGGGTCCACGACGGCCCCGACCAGCAACACCCTCCCCGCCGTCGGGCAGGTGTTGCGCGTCACCGCGCAGGTAGATGCCTCGATCATCGGTTTCCTTCCGGTGCCCAACGGCGGGCAGATCACTCGGACCGTGGACGCTCGTGTCGAGGACACCGACGAGGACAGCACGTGCTGATGAGCCGGCTTCGGCGGCCACAGCGTCCCCGGCGCCCCCGCGACGAGGCGGGCGCCACAGCGATCTTCGCGACGTTGGCGTCGTTGATCCTCTTCGCCTTCTCTGCGCTTGCCGTGGACCTCGGGAACGCGCTCTCCCGCAAGGGAGACACTCAGATCCAAGCCGATTTCGCGGCCCTGGCAGGCGGTGAGCATCTGCCCGGGACGACGACTGCTGGGGACCCGGCAGTCAGTGCCGTTGCGGACTACATCTGGGCCAACCGCCCCCAGGACGACCGCTCGTCGGACTGGGCTGACAGCGTCACCACTGTCGCGAACAACCTGGTCGACGGCAGCGACGCCAATGGGGAGGTCTACTTCCCGGAGGAGAGCAAGATCCGGGTCGTCAGCCCCCGCTCACAGGTGAACTTCGGACTCGCCGGCATCTTCTCCATGTTCGGATCAGCCGACCTGCGGAAGGTCGACGTCAGCAGCGAGGCCACTGCCGCCGTCGGCACCCCGGACGGGTACGGCGTCTGGCCCTTGTACGTCGCCAACCCGACCCCTGGCAATCCCTCCTGTGACTACGGCCTGCAGACGCTGACCGACCCTCCAGGCGGGCATACGGTTCCACCGGCCGTGCCCACGCTCTACGCCGACTCCGACACCAACAACAACGAGCTGACGAGCATCTCGGTCTACGACGGCGGCGCGCCTTCCGGCAGCATCGGCGTTGAACTCGACGACCGGGCAGGTGAGGGTCTACGACCGCTTCGACAAGGCCATGCGCGTCGGGTTCTTCCGCTCGGACGACCCGAGCGCCGCCCCGATCGTGGTCAACCGTTCCGACTGGCTCGACCCGCCGGCAGGCACCACCGGCAGTCCCTACACCTCGAACAACGGGTCGGTCCTGGTGCCGGTGCCCACCACGGTCTCGGCCGTGGACAAGCTCTGGTACGTCCGCATCTACCAGGTCGGTACCGGGAGCAGTGCCGACAAGTGGTCCGCCCGCTCCGAGGCACAGCCGCTCAGCGTCGGCGACGCACCCTACGAGTGCGTGAGCGGTGCATCCGACGGCAACTTCGGAACCTTGAAGATGCCTCGCAGCACCAACAACCCCTCGGGCGGGGACGGGTGGATCTCCCGGAACATCGCGCTCGGTCTCGAGCCGCCCCTCACGCTCACCAAGTTCCCGGATCCGGCTCCCTGGACCTGCAACGGCCACCCCTCCGCGGTGGTGTCGACCTCGAGGACCGACCGCAAGGCCAACACCAACTGTCTCGACACCGACACCGGTCTCACCGACGGCACAGCAACGCCCGGCTTCATCACCGGCTACGGCTCCGGGTCCAGCTACGACGGTCTGCTGGACACCGGCGCCAGCTCCGAGGACCCGGACGGCACGGGCGGGTGCTCCCCGAGCGGCGACACCTCCCCGGTCTCACTGGGCGGCCGAAGCCTGAACAACGACCTGCTGACCTGCTTCCTCACCGACACCACCACGTCGCTTGGTGACGTCGCACGTCGCAACTACAGCGGCGGGGTGAAGTTCGACCCGGCGATCTACAGCTCGCCACGGTTCGGCTGGGTGCCCGTCTTCGCCCAAGAGACTGCAAGCGGTGGGAGCAACCTCTACTCCATCGTGAACTTCCGGCCGACCTTCATCACCGACCAGCCGATGTCGGCCACGAAGACGAACTCCGCGACCAACTCCACGACTGAGAACGGCTTGGGAGCGACCACCAGCGGCAGCTTCAAGCTGCACACGATCAAGGTGGTGTTCCTCAATCCGAAGGCACTGCCCGAGGGAGACGCCGCCACGCCCATCGGGCCGCTTCTCGACGACGACCTCCCGAAGGTGCTGCGGCTGATCGACTAGCCGGGTCAGTCGTCGAGATCGACGCGGCTGGGACCCCTGCCCGCGTCACTCTCACCGTCGGGTCCCCGCGGTTGTCGCAACGCGGCGGTGGCAGCCTGCGCAAGCGCCCCGACCGCGAGGGCAAGGTTGTCACGCACCTCGGGACTGGTCTCACGGATCAGGCGCAACGCCTGGCAGAGCGGGCAGTAGCGGCAGTCCTGGCCGTGTCCGACGTGGTCTCCGAGCGACTGCAGCCCTTCGGCCATGCCCCGGGCAGCGGCACCCGCCGGTTCGGCTCCGGAGTCGCCGGCCCAGCCCTGAAGCGCGCTGAGCAGCTTGGCGGCTTCCTCGGCCACCGATCCCACGTCGCGCGGCTCTTCCTCGTCAGCGCTCACTGTGGCGCCACCCCGAACCGGACCCGCAGCGCGCCGTCTCGCAGGCCCGCGCCTCGGATGTCGAGCCGCCGAAGGGCGGTGGGCAGAGCCATGACGCGCCTGTGCGTCCCCACGGTCACGATCAGCTCCTCCCCTTGTCTGGCGAGGTCGACTTCGTCTCGACTGGCGAAAGGCAGCGACAGCGACAAGGTGATCTCGTCGTCTGCCCTGCTCAGCTCGAGCGGTCCCGGCTCCGGTCGGGAGCGCAAGTGGGTCCTCAACCCCGTAGAGGTCTTCACTGAACTGTTGCAGCTGGTGCACACCGACCGGCTCCCCTGACTGGTAGACCGCCGTCCACACCGGCAGACCGGAGAACGACGACCGGACCTCGTCCATCATCCGCTGCTGGGCTTGGGCCCAGGCCTCGCGCCAGGCATCACCCGCGTCATCGGGGAAGACCCGGTTCGCGACGACCCCGTCCACGGTGTAGCCGAAGAGCGACAGGGTGGTCCAGCTGCGCCGCGCCTCAGCCAGCACCACACGCTCGGGGGTCAGGACGAGTCGGACGCTGCTGTGCTTGCCGGTCAGCACGTCGCGGAGGTCCACGAGGTCGGCGTGCAACCGCTCGATGGCTTCGAAGACGGGCTCCTGGGGCATCGGCACCCCGGCTGCCTTGGTGAGGACCGGCCGCAGCGCGCGCACCACCCGGCGGTTCGTCGGGAAGATCCGGTCCATGTACCAGTTCAAGGCCTCCGGCAGCGCGAGCAGCCGCAGGGTCTCCGCCGTGGGTGCGCAGTCCACGACGACGACGTCCCAGTCGTCGGAGCGCACCTGCCGACGGAGCTCCAGCAGCGCCAGCACCTCCTCGGCGCCCGGCAGCACGGTCAGCTCCTCGGCGCTGATCGGGTCGATGCCCGCGGCATCGAGCACACTGGTCAGATACTGCTGCACCTCGAGCCAGGACTGCTCGAACCGACGCCGCACGTCGACGTGCTGGGCCCACACTCCGGGTGCGACCGGGGTCGGCTCCGCGCCCACCGCGACATCCACGGCATCCCCCAGGGAGTGAGCACCGTCGGTGGACATCACCAGCACGCGTTGACCCTGTGACGCGGCGAGACACGCAGTCGCCGCGGCGGTCGTCGTCTTGCCGACACCGCCCTTGCCGGTGAGAAGGAGCACCCGTGTGGTCACGTCGTCGCCGAGCTCAGCCGGGAAGCGACTCGACGCGCTTCTTCAGCCCCTTCAGGGCGCTGTCGATGATGACCTTCTCGGCCTTGCGCTTCAACATCCCGATCATCGGGATGCCCAGCTCGGCGGCGAGGACGTAGGTGACCTGCGTCCCGCCGGCCGACTGCTCCTCCAAGATGTAGGAGCCGTCCAGCCGCTTGAGCATCTTGCCCTGCACGAGCTTCCAGTCGACCCGCTCGTCGCCACTCCAGTCGTAGCGCAGGTTGTAGGAGTCCTTGATCGGCGTTGCCTCGATCTCGAAGTGCACCTCGCGTGCACGCCCATCGGGATACTCGTCGACCACCTCGGCGACATGCATCCCCTGCGCCCACTCGGGGTAGGCGGGGAAGTCGGCGATCACGTCCATGATGCGAGCCGCTGGTGCGTCGATCGTGATCGACGAACTCGTCTTCTCAGCCATGCAGCGACTCCTGGTCGGTCCGGGGCGGGCAGACGCCGATCGTACCTACGCCCGCCCCACTCGCCACCCCCGACCACCCGTCGGCACCCACCCTGCGAGCGGAGGACCAGTGACTAGATGAGCAAGTCCACGGGGTCGCGCAGCGCGCGAGACCGTGGACTTGATCATCTAGGCTCACCTACGCCGATGGCCGAGGTGTCGTGACGAAGGGAGCCTGCTGGTGCGCGAGTACTTCACGCCCACCATGGAGGACGAACCCAGCGTCGCGAACCTGACCGAAGAGGTGTTCGCCCGAGGTGAGCGCGAGCCCGACCGAGTCGTCTGCCACCGCCACGAGGGGCCGGGCCGGTGGGCACCGGTCAGCGCATCCCGTCTGTGTCAGGACGTGCGCCGGTGGGCCGGTGCGATGCTCGCCGCGGGGCTGGACCCCGGCGACCGGGTGGCTGTGCTGGGACGCACCAGCTACGAGTGGACGGTCCTGGACCTCGCGATCTGGAGCGTCGGCGCGGTGAGCGTGCCCCTCTACGACACCTCGTCCGCCTCCCAGGTCGCAGACATCGTCCACGACTGCGCGGCCCGCGCGATCCTGGTGCAGACGCCCGGACACGCGACCCTCGTCACCGAGGTGCGATCGCGATGTCCCGAGCTGGAGCACGTCTGGCCCTTCGACGTCGAGGAGCCGCTGGACGGGACCGACGCCCCCCCGGTGAACGACTCCCCCGCATCCGTGCTGGAGGAGCGACGCCGGTCCGTCACAGGCGACTCGCTGGCGACATTGGTGTACACCTCCGGAGCCACTGGTGACCCACGAGGGTGTCGGCTCACCCACGACAACCTGCTGTTCGAGTCCTCGGCAGTCGGCCAGGTCCTGGACGACGTGATCAGCGGCGAGGATCCTGCCACCCTGCTGGTGCTCCCGCTTGCCCACGTGCTTGCCCGGGTCATGCAGGTCACGGCCCTGCGCAGGGGAGTCCGGATCGGCTACACCCCCGACCTGCACCGCCTGCTGGACGACGTCCGGGACTTCGAACCCACGTTCGTCCTCGGGGTCCCGCGCATCCTGGAGAAGATCTTCACTCTCTACAGCCAGCGCATCGCCGCCGAGGGCCGCGGCCGACGGTTCGAGTCAGCAGCGCAGACCGCGATCGCCTACAGCACCGCACTGGAGTCCGACCAGCGCCCAGGGCGGCTCCTGCGCGGACGACACCGGCTCTACGAGAGGAGCGTCTACGCCGACTTCCGCAGGGCGCTCGGGGGACGCATGATCTGCCTGCTCTCAGGAGGGGCGCCGCTGGGTGACCGGCTCGGCCATTTCTACCGAGGGGCCGGTCTCCCGGCGCTGGAGGGCTACGGCCTGACCGAGACCACTGGTGCGAGCACAGTCGCCAGCCCTGACGACGTGCGTGTGGGACGGGTCGGTCGGCCGCTGCCGGGGACCGGGGTGCGTGTCTCGGACGAGGGTGAGCTGCTGGTCGTCGGCCCCCACGTCTTCGACGGCTACTGGCGGACCCCCACCGGAGAGAACGCGACCAAGCTCGGTGACGACGGGTGGTTGCGCACCGGGGACCTCGGGGAGATCGACGGTGACGGGTCCGTGCGGGTGACCGGCCGCACCCGCGAGATCATCGTCACCGCCGGCGGGAAGAACGTCGCTCCCGGTCCCCTCGAGGAGGCGGTGCGTGCGCATCCGCTGGTCGACCAGTGCGTGGTGGTGGGCGACGACCGCCCCTTCATCGCTGCGCTGGTGACTCTGGATCCAGATGCGCTGCGCGGGTGGTCGCGTCAGCGCGACAAGCCGGAGGCTCCCGAGGCCCTGGGTGACGACTCGGAGCTGCGCACCCAGGTGCAGGCAGCCATCGACCTGGCCAACCAGCAGGTCAGTCAGGCCGAGGCGATCCGAGCGTTTCGGATCCTTCCTGACGTGTGGAGCGACCAGTCCGGGGAGCTGACGCCGAGCCTGAAGCTCCGCCGTGGCGCCATCCTGCGTGCCTACCGGCGTCAGATCGAGGACCTGTACCGCAGCTGACCGGGCCCGACACGAGCCCACACCGAGCCACACGCCACGCCCGGCACCGAGGCTGCCGAAAGCGGCGGTTCCCACAGACAACACCTTCACCTTTGTTCTCAGATTTCCATGCGAGATCGCGGCGGGTAGGACAGGCTTGCACTTGGCTCGCAGACGCCCTGAATTTCGGCGAGCGAGAACATGATGTGCCTCACGAGGAGAGAGACAGGCCGGACATGGGACGCAGGACTGTGATCTTGATCGTCGCGCTGGTGATCGCCCTCGTGGGCGCCGGAATGGTCTACCTGTACGTCAAGGGTGCCGACGACCGGGCCCAGGCCGAGCAGGAGCCGGTCGAGGTGCTCAAGGCCGTGGCTCAGATCGAGCCCGGTGAGTCACTCTCGCAAGCCCAAACGGCCGGCAAGCTGGAGCTTCTGGAGGTGCCCCGCGAACAGCTGCTCGAGGGGGTGATGGACTCGGTCGGTGAGAACGGCGGCCTCGTCGCGATCTCCCCCGTCTTCCCCAACGAGCAGATCACGACCTCCAAGTTCGGAAGCCCGGGAGAGCAGGATCGGCTGACTCTCGAGGAGGGTCAGATCGCGATCTCGATGACCCTGTCGGACACCGGCCGGGTCGCCGGCTTCGTGTCACCGGGATCCGAAGTGGCGATCTTCGCCAACGAAGCAGCGCTGGGCTCCCGGCTGCTGCTTCCCAAGGTCAAGATCATCGCGGTCGGCCAGACGACGGTCACCACGTCCACGACCACCACTGAGGGTGGCGCCCAGACGACCGAGACTCTCCCCAGCACCCTGATCACCGTGGGGGTCGACCAAGCCGACGCCCAGAAGATCATGGCCGCCATAGCGTCCGGGCTGGAGCTCAGCTTCGGTCTGCTCGATGAAAAGTCCAAGGTCAAGAAGGGCCGTGCCGTGACGCAGGCCAACCTGTTCGGGTGATTCGATGCCCATCCTCGTTGAACCCAACAAGGCCACTGCCGACCTCATCCTGACGGTGGCAGGCTCGGCGACCCTCGTCGTCGGCAACCTGGACGACCTCAAGCGAGAGCTCTCCAAGCGCGTCGAAGAACACGCGGTCATCATCGGGCCCAGCATCGACCTGGAATCGGCTGCGGCACTCGCGGACAACCTCCGAGTGACTCGACCCGCCGTCAGCGTGATCCTGATGCGACGTCGCGTGGACACCATCGTCCTGGCCGAGGCCTTGCGCTCCGGGATGCGCGAAGTGGTCGAGGAACGTGACCTCACGGGTCTCGGAGAGGCGATCAAACGCGCACTCCAGGTCTTCAGGGCGGTGACAGGCCCCTCGTCCACCGGCACGGAGGCACCCTCGGGGCGCCTGATCACCGTCTTCTCCCCCAAAGGCGGTGTCGGCAAGACGACCATCGCCGCCAACCTTGCCGTCGCGCTGACCAACAAGGACCTGCACGTGTGCCTGGTCGACCTCGACCTGGGGTTCGGCGACATCGCCATCACGCTGCAGCTCTTCCCTGCCCGCACGATCGCGGACGCCGTGGCCTTGGAAGAGGGCCTCGACTTCACCGTGCTGGAGCCACTGCTCACGCCACACCGCCGGGGCTTCACCACCTTGGTGGCTCCCGTCCAACCCGACGCGAAGGACTCGATCCCCCCGTCCCTCATCAACCGGATCCTGTCCATCCTGAAGTCCAACTTCGACTTCGTGGTCGTCGACACCTCGCCGGCGTTCGATGAGCACGTGCTCCAGGCCTTCGACGAGACCGACGACCTTCTCCTGGTCACGACGTTGGATGTTCCGACCTTGAAGAACGTGAAGATCGCCTCCGAGACGCTCGACCTGCTCAACTTCCCCAAGCCCCGACGTCACCTGGTGCTCAATCGCGCCGATGACAAGGTGGGCCTCTCGACCGAGAAGGTCGAGGTGACGCTCGACATGAAGATCGCACAGACGATCCCGACCTCACCCGAGGTCGCGAACGCCACCAATGCGGGAGAGCCGATCACCGCCACACTGCCGAAGCACCCCGCCAGTCAGGCTCTCTCCCGCCTCGCGGACATCGTGATCGGCACCGGCGCCGAGCCTGGGGCCGATGCGGTGCCAGGCGGCAAGGTCGTCGGTGGTCCGAAGGAGCAGCGCGGTCAGGCCTCTCGACGGGGGCTGCTGCGCAGGGGAGGTAAGTGATGAGCAGTCTGGCCGATCGGCTCGCTGCCGCGTCGCGGGACCGCACGCAGAGCAACCAGAACAAGTCCGACGCTCTCCCGGAGAAGCGCGCCGGCAAGACCGAGAAGAAGGACACCGACGCCTTCCGGGACCTCAAGGCCACCGTCCACCATCGCCTCCTGACTCAGCTCGGCCCGAAGCTCTACGACGCCAACCTGACGCAGGGCGAGCTCGAGAGGATGGTGCGCGGCGCGCTCCAGGAGGCGATGCAGGACGAGGAGATCATCCTCACCCCGGCCGACCGCACCCGGATCGCCCAGGAGATCGCCGACGACATCCTGGGGTACGGACCGATCGAGCCGTTCCTGCGCGACCCGGACCTGACCGAGGTCATGGTCAACGGCTGCGACGACATCTGGATCGAGCGCAGCGGGCGTCTCCAGCGCGTGGACGGGCGGTTCTCCGACGAGGCGCATCTGCGTCGCACGATCGACAAGATCGTGTCTCGGATCGGGCGCCGAGTCGACGAGTCGAGCCCGATGGTGGATGCGCGTCTCCCCGACGGCTCGCGAGTCAATGCGGTGATCCCCCCGCTCGCCATCGACGGCTCCTTGCTGACGATCCGGAAGTTCTCCGCCGACCCCTACCAGTCTGATGATCTCGTCGCTTTCGGCACCTACACGGCGCGGACCGCGGAGTTCCTGTCAGCGTGCGTGCGCGGCAAGCTGAACATCATCGTCTCCGGCAGCACCGGCGCCGGCAAGACGACCACGCTCAACGTGCTGTCGTCGTTCATCCCCAGCGACGAGCGGATCATCACCATCGAGGACGCTGCGGAGCTGCAGCTGCACCAGGATCACGTCCTTCGGCTCGAGTCGCGCCCCTCGAACATCGAGGGGAAGGGAGCGGTCGAGATCCGCGACCTGGTCAAGAACTCGCTGCGTATGCGACCGGACCGGATCGTGGTCGGTGAGGTCCGCGACTCCTCCGCCCTCGACATGCTCCAGGCGATGAACACCGGACACGACGGCTCGATCTGCACGGTGCACTCCAACGGACCCCGTGACACTCTCGCGCGGATCGAGACGATGGTGCTGATGGCAGGCATGGACCTGCCGGTGAAGGCCATCCGGGAGCAGGTGGCCTCCGCAGTGGACGTGATCGTCCACCAGGCTCGACTTCGTGACGGCTCGCGTCGGATCACCCACGTCACCGAGGTCGAGCGCATGGAGGGGGACATCATCACTCTCCAGGACATCTTCTTGTTCGACCACTCCATGGGTTTCGACGAGAACGGCAGGTCCCAGGGGAACATGAAGGCCACGGGACTGCGCCCCAAGTTCCTCGACAAGCTGGCCCACAACAACGTCTACGTCGAGCCGCAGGTCTTCGCCCGGGACGGCGGCTGAGATGTCGCGGAGGTCGAGATTCGCCGCGGCACTGGGGCGGGTCGGGATTGTTGCAGCCTGCCTGGCTGTCCTGCTCCTTCTGGCCTCCCCGGCCAGCGCCGCGACCAGCAACATCGACCACGTCGAGCTGGACGAGGACGAGGTCACCCTGGTCGTGTCGATGAGCGACCTCGACGCCGGTGAGTCGCCGGATCTCGGCACGGTCACGGTGACGCTCGACGGCGAGCCGGTGGCCGCGACGGCAGACTCGGCATCGGAGGGCTCGGAGCGGATCCGCCGCACCACCGTCCTGGCTCTCGACACGAGCGACAGCATGGCCAGTGGTGGCCGATTCGAGCAGGCGAAGGCTGCCGCCCAGGCCTTCCTGGAGAGCGTGCCGGACGACATCCAGGTCGGACTGGTCACCTTCGACGGACAGGTCCGAGTGGTCCAGGAGCCGACCGACGACAAAGCAGGGCTCAGTGAGGAGATCGAGCAGCTCGAGCTGGCCCGCGGCACCCTGCTCTATGACGGGCTCATCCAGGCAGTCAGCACAGCGGGCAAGGACGGTGCCCGCTCGGTGCTGCTGCTCTCGGACGGCAAGAACACGAACGGCACGGCCCTCGAGCGCGCAACACGTGCGGCCCGGTCCTCGAAGGTCAAGGTCGATGTGGTCGCGCTCGCCCAGGGGAGCAAGGGTGCGCCATTCCTGCAGGAGATCGCCAGAGCCGGCGGCGGTCAGCAGGTCGCAGCCGACGACCCGGAGGCTCTGACCGCGCTCTTCGAGGGTGAGGCACAGGCGCTTGCCAGCCAGATCTTCGTCTCGGTCGAGAACTCTGCGCAGCTGCAGGGGAAGGAGGGTTCCCTGGAGGTGACCTTCCTCGTCGACGGCTCTCCCGTGACCGACTCCACCTTCGTCACGTTCCCGAAGGCCGAGAAGGGCTCGGGAGCAGGTGACATCATCGCAGACCTCGACCCGGCCGATCCGGGACTGGTCGTCCCCCAGGAGCTCATGCTCGGCGGCCTCGTAGCGGCGGCACTGGGCATCGTCGGTGTCATCGCGCTTCTGACCTCCGGCGGCAGCGCCCGGGACGATGCCGTGAAGGCGTCCATCGACGCGTACACCCGCAAGGGGGCCCAGAAACGCGCCGCGTCACCGAGCGTCGCCGCGCAGCCCGGCGCCCAACAGACGATGACCCAGCAAGCGGTGGCCGTGGCACAGTCGGTGCTGGAGAACCAGAAGGGACTGGAGTCCGGACTGGGTGACCGCCTCGATGCCGCCGGGATCAGCCTCAAGCCGGCCGAGTGGCTGTTGATGCACGTGGGCGTGGCGGTCAGTGCGGGACTCATGGGCCTGCTCATCGGCGGCGGCAACATCTTGTACATGCTCGCTGGTCTGTTCCTCGGAGCCGCACTTCCCTGGATCTACCTGTCCATGGCGAAGTCGCGCCGGCTCAAGCGCTTCAAGGGACAGCTCGCCGACACCCTCCAGCTGATGTCGGGGGCCCTCTCGGCCGGCCTGTCCCTCGCCCAGGCAGTCGACACCGTCGTGCGGGAAGGCAGTGATCCAGTCGCCGGGGAGTTCCGCCGTGCCCTGGTGGAGACCCGGTTGGGCGTGGAGATCGAGGACGCCTTGAGCGGTGTCGCGGAGCGGATGCAGAGCGTCGACTTCGAGTGGGCGGTCATGGCCATCCGGATCCAGCGAGATGTGGGCGGCAACCTGGCCGAGCTGCTGTCGAAGGTCGCCGAGACGATCCGGGAGCGGGAGTACCTCGAGCGCCAGGTGCTCACCCTCTCCGCGGAGGGTCGGTTGTCGGTCTGGATCCTCGGGGGGCTCCCACCGGCCTTCATCGCGTATCTGTCCCTCGCGAACCCGGCCTACCTGGCGCCGTTGTTCAACGAGCCCATCGGCTGGGCCATGCTGACGGTCATGACGGTCCTGCTCGTCGTGGGAATCCTCTGGATGAAGAAGCTGGTCAAGGTGGAGGTCTGAGATGGACGTCCTCTTCCTCGTCGGCGGGTTGCTCGGAGTCTTCGTGGCGCTCTTCCTCTCCCTGAGTGCGATCGGTGTCTTCACCAATGAGGCCCGAGGGGTGAGCAAGTCGCTCACGGTGATCGAGGCGTTCTCCGCGGCCCCGCCGGAGATGCAGCGAGAGCTCGCCCCCTCGTTCCAGGACCGCGTGCTCGGCCCACTGCTCGACAGGTCACTGGCGATGGGCAAGCGGGTCACGCGCTCGGACAACACCGAGCGCATCAGGCACAAGCTCGAGGTCGCGGGCAACCCGTCGGGGTGGACCGTCGACCGCGTGACCTCCCTGAAGTTCCTCGGGTTGGTCCTCTTCCCGGTGATCGGGCTGTTGTTCTGTCTCATGATCGGGATCGGCTTCGGGCCGTTGCTCGTTGTCGTCGCACTGAGCGCGGTGCTCGGTTACACCGCGCCCAACCTGTACCTGTACCAAGTCGGGTACGACAGAACCAACAGCCATGCAGCGCGCACTGCCAGACGCCCTGGACCTGCTCACCATCTCTGTGGAATCCGGGCTGGGCTTCGACGCCGCCCTGTCGCAGGTGGCGCGCAACACCGACGGGCCGCTGGCCGATGAGTTCGCCCGAGTGCTGCAAGAGATGCAGATCGGCAAAGGGCGCAGTGCCGCGCTCCGCGCCCTCGGCGACCGCACGCACGTCGACGAGGTGAAGGGGTTCGCATCGGCCATGGTGCAAGCCGACCAGCTCGGCATCCCCATCTCGCAGGTGCTCCGCGTCCAGTCTCGGGAGATCCGGACGAAACGGCGGCAGCGGGCCGAGGAGAAGGCGCAGCAGGTCGCCGTCAAGATCCTCATCCCCCTGATCTTCTGCATCCTCCCGTGCCTGTTCATCGCCGTTCTCGGGCCCGCTGGTATCACCATCATCGAGGCGTTCTCCGGACGCACGTGATGATGCAAGCCACCAGCCGACTCGACCTCTCGAGCCGGATCTTCACCCTGGCCACCATCCTCGGCCTCACGCTCGCCTTCGGCGAACCGCAGGCACTGCAGGGAGTCCTCCTGCTGATGGTGGTCTCGGCCAGCGCAGCAACAGCAGGGCGTACGTCCTGGGTCCGCTACCAGTGGCTGGGACTCGTCGAGGGAGTCACCTCCGGAATCGTCATCGGCGTCACGCTCCCCGATGGCGCCCTACTGCTGCCCTACTTCTTGGTGCCTGCCCTGCTGGCCGGGATGAACGATGGTCGCCGGGGCACCGTCATGGTCGTCGGTGGCGAGGCGATGGGCCTCCTCGCCGCGCTGTCGCTGCTGGAGTCCAACGCCGCGGCCCTGGACGGCATCGAGGTCTCGGCACCCTGGATCGTGGCCAGCCTGGGGGTGGGCTTCACCGCCGAGTGGATCCTCCGCCTCCGCGGGGACGCCGCCCCCCTGGACGAGCAGTCGTACGTATCTGCACGGCGACTCCTGTCACAGCTGAGGACTGTCACGCGCAGGCTCTCCTCGGGCCTGGACCCGGTGGGCATCGGCAACCAGATCCTGCTCGATGTCGAGGCCTCCGTGATGTCACCACGGGCGGCTCTCTTCGTCCGCACCGAGTCGGGCACCTGGACACCCCTGACCTATCGCGGTGTCGACGCGCGGTTGGCTCTCGAGCCCGAGGGCGAGCTCTTCGAGAGCTGTCTTCGCGAGAAGCGCTCGATCTCGGCTCCGCAACCCAGTGGACGCGCAGACTGCCGGCATCGCTTCGCATTCCCCGTGCACGTCGGTGACAACGTCATTGCCGTGGCGCTGGCGGACGGGCCCGCGGCTCTGGGTGACGACATCGACATCCTGCGACCCGCGCTGGCCGAGCATGCGCTGCGGCTGGATGCGGCCCTGGTTTTCGACGAGGTCCGTGCCTTCGCGACGGTGGAGGAACGACAGCGGTTGGCCCGCGAGATCCACGACGGCGTCGCCCAGGAGCTGGGCGCTCTGGGATATCTGATCGACGAGCTCGCGGAGACCGCATCGACCGAGGTGCAGGGCCGCAAGCTGCGCGGGCTGCGAGGTGAGGTCACCCGCGTGGTGAACGAGCTGCGCCTGTCGATCTTCGACCTGCGCAGCGAGGTGGACGGCACCGCCGGCCTCGGTTCGGCGCTCTCGACCTATGTCCGCACCGTGGGCGCCCGCTCGGGCATGACCGTCCACCTGAGGCTCGACGAAGCGCCCAGCAGGCTACGCACCGACGTGGAGAGTGAGCTCCTGCGCATCACCCAGGAGGCGGTGACCAATGCGCGCAAGCACTCCCACGGGGAGAATCTGTGGGTCGAGTGCAGGATTCGTCCCCCCTCGGCGCAGATCTGCATCCAGGACGACGGCGGCGGTCTGGGCGCCTCCCGTCCGGACAGCTACGGCCTGAAGATCATGCGGGAACGCGCGGAGCGGATCGGTGCGAAATTCGACATACGCGATGCGGAGACCGCCTCGGGGGCTCAGGGCACTAGAGTCACCGTGACGCTCTTGTGATCGCACGCCCGCCCCCATCGCGTCCCCACGGGAGGTATCAGTCATGAGCGACGGCACCGCGTTGTCCGTACTCCTGGTCGACGACCACGAACTGATCCGGCAAGGCCTGTCGCGGGCCTTCGAGCGCTCACCCGACTTCACCGTGGTGGGGCAGGCCGGCACGGTCGGCGATGGTCTGCGACTCGCACGCGAGCTCCGGCCCTCCGTCATCGTCAGTGACGTGAGGATGCCTGACGGGACGGGTCTCGACCTCACCCGCGCCATCCGCCGGGACAACCAGGAGGTCGGCATCGTCATCCTCACGATGTACGCAGGCGACGAGCAGCTCTTCGGCGCACTCGAGGCCGGCGCGTCCGCCTTCGTCTCCAAGGACTCCCCCTCGGAGGATGTGGTGGCTGCCGCGCGTCACGCCAGCGTCTCGCCCAGGTCCTTCGCCGCCTCGGACCTGGCGGGAGCGATGCAGCGCCGGATGGAGCCGAGCGGGCCGCAGCTCAGCCAGCGCGAGACCGAGGTGCTGGAGCTGCTCGCCGAGGGGCTCGGGGTGGCCGGCATCGCACGACGGCTCTACGTCTCGGAGTCCACCGCCAAGACCCACATCTCCAAGATCTACGAGAAGCTCGGGGCGGCCAACCGCGCCCAGGCGATCATGCTCGCCATCCGCGCCGGCATGCTCTCCGAGCAACTCGGACAATAGGGGTCATTCCGGACTAGCCCGTACGGGCTAGGCGTGACCTGGCGGATCGTCCAATTGGTGAGTCGATCCCAAGCGTTCCGCCGATGCGCATGCCGCGCGTGTGCTGGAATCTGGAGTAACCGGCAATACCCCTTGAACCATCACAACCTGGGAGACCCATCATGCAGCACTACATCCAGCGCCTCATCGACCGTCGCAAGGACGAGGACGGCGCCTCGGCAGTCGAGTACGGCCTGCTCGTCGCCGCCATCGCCGCCCTGATCGTCCTCATCGTCTTCGCCCTCGGCGGCATCATCAAGGAGGTCTTCACCGACACCTGCACCGCCATCAGCGGCGCCTCGGGCACGTCGATCTCCAGCACCTGCGGCTGATCCCACACCTACCCTGCTCTGGAAGGGGCCCTGAGACATGTGGTCTCCTGCCATCAGGGATGAGCGCGGCGCGAGCTCCGTCGAGTACGGACTCATCGCCGTGGCCATCGCTGCTCTGATCGTGGTGATCGTCTTCCTCCTCGGGGGCGTCGTGCGCGAGTTGTTCACGGACTCGTGCACCGCCGTCCAGAGCGGCGTTCCCTCGATCTCATCGACCTGCAGCTAGCAACGAGAACCTCCGGTCGGGTCTCGCCTATCAGGCGGGGCCCGACCGTTGGCTTGCCGCCTCCGGGGCCCCACCGTGCCTGCCAGGAAGGACGAGGAGGCCGGTGGCTGCCGCCTCCAGATAGCTGATGCCGAAGCCTTCGACCTCGAGCCCGAAGAGGCGATTGCGGACCGGCATGGCGAAGACATCTCCGGCCGCGTAGTAGGGCGCTGTCTGCGGGACCTCGCCGGTCAGCGTGACCTGTCCTTGGAGACCACGGCGCGCCACCATACGCGTCAAGCGGGCCAGATCACGCCCGTCGCCGACCAGCAGCAGGTGGGCGCCAGGGAACGCCCTCATGACGTCGGGCCAGATCCTGATCAACCGATCCTGTCCCTTCCTCCGCACCAGCCGGGCGACGCAGACCACCACCAAGGCCGCGGGGTCGATACCCAGATCTCTGCGCACCGCGGTGCCGTCGACGCCTGGGTGGAACTCCTCACCAACGCGAGGGCTGAGGCGTACCAGGTTGTTCGGGGAGCCGACAGCGCGCTCGAGACGGTGGCCGGTGTAGTCGCTGACATAGGTCATCACATCCACCTGGCGGGACACATGGCGGAGAACCTGCCGGGTGCCGGGCAGCGCCGCCCACCACACCTCGTGACCATGGGTGAGGGCCACCTGCCGCGTCACACCGAACCGACGCAGGGTCGGTGAGAGCACTCCCAACGGGACGCTCGCCCCGTAGACGACCGACGTGCATCCGTGCTCACCGACCACCCGCTGGAGTCGCCGGGCGAGCCCTGGGGTCGGAAGCAGCGTCGTGGCTTCGTCCCGGATGACGGAGAAGGGCAGTGCCCCGTCATGTGCTTCGGCCTCAGGATGTGCCGGCGCGTACACCACCACGCGGCTCGGAGGGAGGTCGTCGCAGAGCTGGCGGACGAAGGTCTGGATCCCACCCACCTTCGGGGGGAAGTCGTTTGTCAGGAACAGCACCGGTCCGGCCGTGTCATGACCGAGAATGGTCCGCAGCACGGCTCTCCTTCGAAAGACATGAAAGGCAGGACGAGTGACGACTCCTGTGCTGCCAGGGCACGAGGTTACGGGTGACCAACCCGTGACGACCGTCGCCCCTGACGTCGAGCCTCGGCGCGAGCACCGATCGGGAGTCCGTTGGGCCGGCCAGTTCTTCACCGCTGCGGTGATGCTCCTACCTCTGGGCAGGCGTGTGCAACGCCGTGCTCAACATCCTGCAGACCGGTGGTGACGTCCCCAGGATCGTGACGTACGACCTCCTGCAGACTCCCGTCATCTTCCTCCTGTCGTCTGCGCTCCTGTGGGTCGGCCTGCTGCTGATCGTCGCGATCACCGGCAGACTCTTCCTCAGTGGTGGCCTGCTCCTGGCTGCTTGCGTGGTGATCGGCTTCGCGAACTACCAGAAGCTGCACGTGCGCAACGAGCCGCTGCTGCCATCGGACCTCTCGTTCGCCGCACACGCCGGGTTCCTGATGGACATGGTCAGCACCAGGGCGCTGCTGGGCGTGGTGACATGCGTGATCCTCACCGTACTGATCGCTGTCCTGCTCGGGCGCATCGTGTCGCAGGTCTACCCCCGATCACGCGGCGGGACGGGCGGGTCTGGTGGGGGTGGGTGGGAGCGCGCCTCGCGATGGCGCTGACAGCCGTCCTGCTGCTCTCCTACGTCTCGCACTTCAACGACGACGGCAACCGCTTCCGGAGTGCCTATGAGCGCGGCGGGGCCCAGTGGGCCTGGTGGTACCAGAAGGTGAACTACCTACGGCACGGGGCGGTCGGCGGCTTCCTCTACAACTTGCCGAGGGTCCCGATGGAGATCCCGGCGGGCTACTCCGAACGCCGGATGGATCAGGTGACCGAGAAGTACGAGCGGGTCGCCCGCTCGATGAATCAGGATCTGGCCTCGCCGCAGGACCTGGGAAAGCTCAACATCGTGCTGGTGCTGAGCGAGTCGTTCGCCGACCCGACGCAGGTCCCGGGGGTCGAGCTCGAGCGCGATCCGATCCCGTTCACCCGAGAGCTCATGCGGACCAATCCCGCGGGCACGCTCCTGACGCAGCACTTCGGCGGCGGCACCGCCAACATGGAGTACGAGGCCCTGACCGGTCTGTCGGTCTCGCAGTTCACCCCCCAGCACGACACCCCGTACTCGATGTCTGTGTTCGAGTCCGACGAGTATCCCTCGATCGTCGGCTACCTGAAGGGCTCCGGCCACTCGACCACGAGCATCCACCCCTACATGCCCACCATGTACAAGAGGGAGCGCGCCTATGCCGCGCTCGGGTTCGACCAGTTCATCAGCGAGGACGACCTCCACGAGCGCCGCTTGATCGACAACGCCGACTTCATCGCCGACTCCTCAGCCTTCAAGGAGACGTTGCTGCGGATGCGTGAGACCGACGGCGCGGACCTGGTCAACCTGGTGACGATGCAGAACCACTACCCCACCGACGACGTCTACGACGACCCGATGGAGGTCAAGGGCGTGGCTGCCAAGGCGGCCATGCCCCTGGGCAACTTCGCGCGCGGCCTGGAGTACAGCGATGCCGCCTTCGAGTCGTTCATCGGCGAGCTCCAGTCCTGGGACGAGCCCACGGCCGTCGTCTTCTACGGCGACCACCAGCCGGCGCTGTGGGAGGCGGATCCGAAGATCTCCGAAGATGACCAGGCCATGCATCAGGCTCCCTTCGTCGTGTGGAGCAACACCGGGGACCTGCCCGCCCGTCGCACGCCCCTGGTCAGTCCCATCCAGTTCCTGCCGATGCTCTTCCAGTCGGTGGGCGTCGAGATGCCGCCGTTCTATGCCTTGCTGTCCCGGCTGGGTGAGCACATCAGTGCGATGGAGAACGGGAAGTACTTCTCCCCGACAGGCGAGGAGATCGAGCATCCCGAGGATGATCCGGAGCTGGCCACGCTGCTGCACGAGTACCGGTTGGTGCAGTACGACCTGGCTGTTGGCGAGCGCTATTCGCTCGACCGGATGTTTCCGCAGTAGCCAGTCGCTCGAGCACCGTGGGGTGGCTCCCCCACCACAGCTGACGCCACCGCGGTGGAGTGGGGTCAGCCAACGAACGCTGCGCCAGTCGCACCTGCAGGTCGACGAAGGGCTGGGGATCCCCCAGCGACTCCAGCGAGTGCGCATCGGCCCGCGCCTCGATCGCCCGGCTGATCGTGTTCTGCACCGGTGTGACCAGGACCGACACGAGTGCGACGAGCGCCATGATCTGCCACGTCGCCACCGGGCTGCGGGCGCGCCCACGCTCGCCCCGATCCAGGACCAGCGCAAGCCCGGCCACCCCGACCAGCAGTGCTGTGGCGGCGACCGTGGTGCCGGCCAGCACATCGTGCTCCGCGGCATGCGCGACCTCGTGGGCGACAACCGCCTCCACCTCGTCCGGTGGCGCATCGGCGATGAGGGTGTCGTAGAGGACCAGCCGTTTGGACTCTCCGAAGCCCGAGACGTAGGCGTTCAGGGTCGTGGTGCGCCGCGAGGCGTCGGCGACCAGGACCTCCCCGACGTCGACCCCTTGGCGACGCGAGATCTCCACCAGATCGGTCCGGAGCTGCTCGTCCGCGAGCGGTGTGAAGTCGTTGAAGAGCGGCTCCACCACGAGCGGATAGGCGAACGACAGCAGATAGACCGCAAGCAGCCCCGCAGCGCCGACCGGGAGGTACCAGCGTCGCGGCCACCGCCGCGCGCAGCCGATCAGCAGCATCACCAGGAGCGAGGTCACGACCCATGTCACGAGCAGGGACAACCCCTGGTCCACCCACCACTCAACGGCCGGTTGCCGGGTGAGTCCCTCCTCGAGCCGTCGGTCCCGCAGCTGCCACGCGAGCGGCAACCGTGCGAGACGCACCACCACCTGTAGCACCAGCACAGCGATCGGCACCGCGACCCACCAGGGCAGGGACCCGACCAAGCGCGTCAGGACTCCGCGGCCCCACCGCGTGAGCCCGAGCAGACAGATGATCAGGAGACCCAGCGCCAAGGAGAGGTCGGCCCGGGGCCGGACGTAGGCGGCGTACTGCTCTGCCCGCTCCAGCTCAGCCGCGGTGAAGTAGTCGCCGGCCCGCGCGCTCGTGGGATGGAGACGCACCCACTCCCACGGAACCAGCCACCAGGCGAGCAGCGTCGTCACGATGACGCTCGTGGTCAGCATCCACCAAGCGCCGCGCCGGTCCATGTCAGGCAAGTCGCGCGTGTCCATCACCCGGCCAAGTCGCTCAGGTGGCTCTGCCACAGCCGGACGAAGTCACGCTGCGTCGTGCCGAGCACCTCTCGGAACGCAGCCGCGGTGCCGCGGTCCTCCACCGATCGTCGGTAGAACCGCCACAGGGCATCCTCGCCGTAGGTGAGGGCGATCAGCCTGACCGCCAGCCATGACGCTTCGTACCACGCGCCGATGTGGCGGTCCGAACCGTCGAAGCGCGAGGCGTCCGGCAACGAGCGCGGCGCACCACGCTTGCGGGTCAGGTCGAGGATCTGCGCACCCAGGTCGGAGACGGGAGACTCGGAGTCGACCAGCGCCACGTAGTCGGCGATTCCTTCCGACAACCACAGCGGCAGCTGCAGGAGCGCTGCCCCGAGGGCGACGTGTGCGGCCTCGTGCGCGAGGACGATGTCACGCCCCTCCCCGGAGAGGGGGTCGAACAGCTTCGGGTTGACGTACACGTGTTGAGCCGCCCCCCGCGTGCTGACGCCGTCCGGGGTCGTGGTGACGGCGGCGACAGCAGCGGCCTGCTCCTGTGGGATGCCGGCCACGTCGCGGAAGGTGGCCTGATCCCCTGCGACCTCCAGGCACAGTCGTCCACCCCACGTGGGGACTGACGTGCGGACCGTGGTTGCGGCCCGGTCGGCAAGCTCCAAGAACTGCGCGGCGGAGTGCTCACTGGTGGTGACGACGACGGCCTGGGGGCTGCGCCTGACTCGCACCGGTCCCGTCAGCCACAGCGGCAGTCGCTCGGCCTGGGGCAACCCTGCGGTGATGAACGACGCCTCGCCGTCGGCGAGGTCGAAGACGACAGGCACGGTGAGCACCGACGTCTCGCGGTCGACGCCGCCGTAACGCCAGCTGAGCTGCGCGTCGGTCACCCAGGCCGAGTCTCCCCATGTCAGCCGTTGTCGATCGCTGAGGGTGGTCACCGAGTCGGAGAGCTGGCGCATCGACACCTCGCGGAGGTTCAGGCGCTGGGCGTTGCGCGCCAGCATCCGCAGCTCGTCGACCCCGTCTGCGGGCATGTCACTGGTGTCTCCGGCTGCGGCGAGCGTGCGTCTGCGCAGCACCCGCTCCAGATCAGCGACGACCTGCGCAGCCAGGATGTCGCGGTCTGCTGTGGTCGCGGAGGATCCGCCGCTCGGGCTGTGCTGGAGATCGGCGGAACGTCCGGTGTCGCACGCCACCAACATGGCGCTGGCGACCGTGGTGGACACCACGGCCGCCAGCACACGCCTTCGGGGGATCACTCCCCCATTGTCCAGGTGTCAGCCAGGACGCACGGCGCCGGACACGGGCATCGAGAACACCGGTGCCTGCTGCACGTCCGTGCTGGGGTTGGCAGCGTGGACGATCTGGCCGTTGCCGACGTAGATACCGACGTGGCTCACCGGGCTGTAGTAGAAGACCAGGTCACCCGGCTGGAGCGCGCTGGTCGACACCGGCGTGCCGGAGCCCATCTGCGCGCCGGAGGAGTGAGGCAGGGACACCCCGCCCTGTGACCAGGCCGCCATGGTCAACCCGGAGCAGTCGAAGGAGCTCGGACCCGCAGCTCCGTAGACGTAGCTGTCACCGACCTGCGCCAGTGCATAGGCGACCGCAGCTCCCGCACCACCGGAGGCCTGGACCTCGGGCGCTGCCTGGGGGGTGCTGCGCGGGGCGGCACTGCGGGTGGGACGAGCAGCGCGAGCCGCTTCCCGGGCTTCCTCCAGCGCGGCGGCAGCATTGCCGACCCGGCTGCGCAGCCGCTTCAGCGTCGCACCGCTCTTGCGTGCCTTCGATCGCAGCTCGGCGACCCGACCCTCCAGCGTGGTCTCGCGGTCGCGGAGCGTGGCGATCTTGGACTCGAGCAGCTCGGCGGACCGGGGGGCGAGGTCGGTCTCGGCGGCCTCGGCCTGAGCCTCGGCCAACGCCTCACGCGGATCCTCGGCGCGAACCACGCTGGAGGCCTGGGCCAGTCGCTCCAGGCCGAGCTGGTCCTCCTCGGTGCTCGCCATGTCGGCTTCGAGCTCGGCGAGGGCCACCTCGTGCACCTTCAGCTGGCTGCGGGTGTCCTGGAGCCGGGCGCCGGTGCGCACGAACTTCTTGGTCACCGAACGGTCGGCCGCCTTGGTCTTGTCCCGCTGCTGCTGAGCGGTCTCGAGTCGGTCGCGCGCGTCATCCACATCGGGTGCGGCGGCGCTGGGGGCTGCGGTGATCACCGAGGTCGTCGCGATCGAGGCGCAGATGGTCACAAGGGCGCGCGAGACGCGCCGATGGCTGGCGTGCATACGTCAGCTAGCTCCTTCATCCTCGTCTACCGGGTTAGCTGACGGGTTCGGGCGGATAATGACCCTACGGACACGGCGCGCTGCGCGCTTGTCCGATTCACCCCAGTTACGTGGGTCCCCGGCTCCCCGCGAGTCGTGATCGAATCGATCAGCTCGCAGGAACTCGACGCGTTCCCGGCCGGCGCGGTTCGCCGACTACGGCGGGCAACGGTTGACCAATGTAGGGGCGTCCCCGTGCCGGAGCCAACCGGACACGTCACACAAGCGGTGTTGCGCCGGACACACCGGACGAGCACGAGCGTGGCTGTGACCCACGCCTCAGCCGCAAGCGGTGTCGGGACCCTGTTCGGGAGTCACCATGCGCAGGCGTGGGACCAGACCGGACTCGGCCAGCACGGCCAGCGCGCGCTGCTCCTCACTGTCGATGGCCATCTCGGGCGGAGGGCCGAGCAGATGTGTGACCAGGCAGTCGTGACAGGCAAGACCGCGCACCGCGCACCGGTCGCAGTCGATCTCCAGGCTCATGGGGAAGCTCCTCAGGTTGGCTGCCCACAACCTGGCACCCCCCACCGACGGTTCTTCGCGGTTGCGGTTGCGCTCCTGAACTAGGAGGACCCCGCGGCCTCCGCGCGGGAGACGACCTCGATCGCGTCGGAGCGTCCGCACCAGCGACAGGTCACCGAGTCGACCACCTCGTTCTGCACGTCGGTCGCCTCGACCTCGTGCTCACCGGACAGGTCGAAGTGCCAGAACTCGGTGGTGCGCCGGGTGCGGGCGACGTCGAAGCGCGTGAGGTTGCCACATCCCCCGCAGCGCCATCGCGTCGTCGAGTCGGGCAGGGCCGGCATCGCATCTCCTCCGCGTGGTCGATCCGGGCACCTCGGCTTCGGACCGGGTGCGGACCGGGCCAGGGTACGTGCCGCGCGCCTGAACCGTTCTGTCGGTACCAGTTCCTAGCCTCCTCGCATGAGGACCAGCGAGAGCCACGTTGGTCGATGGGCGCAGCAGCAGTCCTTCGACGAGCTGGGGCGAGCGCTGCGCGACGTCACCTTCTGCGTGGTCGACCTGGAGACGACCGGCGCCTCGCACCGTTCGGGGGCTCGGATCACCGAGATCGGCGCAGTCAAGGTACGAGGCGGGGAGGTCCTGGGCGAGTTCCAGACGCTGGTCAATCCTGCCGAGTCCATCCCTGCCTTCATCGCGGTCCTGACGGGGATCACCGACTCGATGGTTGCCGACGCCCCGCACATCGACACTGTCCTTCCCCAGTTCCTCGAGTTCGCTGCCGGCGCGGTGCTGGTTGCCCACAACGCACCCTTCGACATCGGCTTCCTCAAGGCCATGTGCTCAGAGCAGCTCAGGCCCTGGCCGGCGTTCGAGGTGCTCGACACCGCGGTGATCGCCCGCCGGGTGGTCCACCGCGACGAGACACCCAACTGCAAGCTCGCCTCGCTGGCGGCCCTCTTCAGCTCCACCACGACGCCCAACCACCGAGCGCTCCAGGACGCCCGGGCGACCGTGGACGTGCTGCACGGCCTCATCGCCCGTCTGGGCAATCTCGGTGTCCACACGCTCGAGGAGCTCCAGACCTACACCTCCCGGGTCACCACCGCACAACGACGCAAGCGACACCTCGCCGAGCACCTGCCCCACTCCCCCGGCGTCTACCTCTTCCGCGACGCCAACGACAAGGTGCTCTACGTCGGCACCTCCAAAGACCTGAGGCGCCGTGTGCGGGGTTACTTCACCGCCTCGGAGACGAGATCGCGCATGGGGCGCATGGTCGGCCTCGCCACCCGGGTCGAGGGCATCGCGTGCGCCACGGCACTCGAGGCCAACGTCCGCGAGGTGCGGCTCATCGCTCACCACCGCCCGCCCTTCAACCGCCGTTCGCGACACCCGGACCGTGTCCACTGGGTGAAGCTGACCTCCGAACCCTGGCCACGCCTGGCGATCGTGCGACGAGTGTTGGACGACTGCAACAACGGCGCCGACTACATCGGCCCGTTCCCCACCCGGGCACGCGCCCAACAGGCGATGGAGGCGCTGCACGAAGCCTTCCCGATCCGTCAGTGCACGGTGCGGATGGCGCGCGAGCCCGCGGTGAGCCCGTGTGCGTTGGCCGAGATGGGGCGCTGTCTGGCTCCGTGCGACGGCCGGGTCACTCCAGAGGCCTACTCCGACAAGGTCGAACAGCTACGCGCTGCGCTGCGCTCAGGCGCGGAGGGGGTGATCGGGGTCCACGACAAGCGGATGCAGGCCCTGTCGCAGGAAGAGCGCTTCGAGGAAGCCCGCACCTTCCGGGAGCGACTGGCTGCGTTCCTCAAGGGGGCGGCCCGCAGCCAGCGGGTGGGAGCGTTCACGCGCTGCCCGGAGATCGTCGCTGCCCGTCACGAGGACGACCGGTGGCAGGTCCACGTGATCCGACACGGCCGGCTCGCGGCCGCCGGCGTGATCCCGGCGGGTGCCGACGCCATGCTGTGGATCGGCGACCTGGTCGCGAGCGCCGAGCACGTCCAGGGTGGGCACGGCCCACTGCCCGCTTGCTCCATCGACGAGGCGGAGCTCCTGGTCCACTGGCTCGAGTCGCCCGGCACGCGCCTGGTGGAGCTCGCCGGCGAGTGGGTGTGCCCGGTCTCGGGCGCCTCCCGCCACTCAGAGATCTATTCCACGGACCGGCACATCTTCGACCCCTCCGACTAGATCATCTAGCCGCGGGGCAAACAGCACGGCCCCGCGTCGCGTACCCTGCGCAGGGTGATCACCGCGATCGTCTTCATCAACGCCGATGTCTCCAAGATCCCCGAGGTCGCCCGGGACGTCGCTGCCATCGAGGCCGTCAGCGAGGTCTACTCGGTGACCGGCCAGATCGACCTGATCGCCATGGTCAGGGTGCGAGACCACGAAGCCGTTGCCACCGTGGTCGCCGACGGGATCAACAAGGTCCCCGGGGTGATGTCGACGGAGACTCACATCGCCTTCCGGACCTATTCCACCCACGACCTGGAGGCAGCCTTCTCCATCGGTCTGGAGTAGTGCGGGGCCTCTGCTGACCGGGCTACGGAGCCTGTTCGGTCGCGCGAACCCAACGGGCCAGGGTGTTCTCTGCCTCACCTGAGTCCACCGCCGCCGAGGCACGCTGGATGCCGGCCCGCAGCCGCTCCTCCACCGGACCACCCTGGGCCTCGTGGACAGCGATCGCGGCGCCGGCGTTGAGGAGCACCGCGTCCCTGACCGGGCCTGTCTCCCCCGCGAGCACACGGCGTACGACGTCGGCGTTGTGCGCAGCGTCCCCACCGCGGAGGTCGCCGGGAGCGCTTCGCGCCAGTCCCAGGTCTGCGGCGTCGACGACCATCTCCTGCACCGCACCGTTGCTGACCACCCAGAGGTGAGACGTGGTCGTGGTGGTCAGCTCGTCCAGTCCGTCGTCGCCACGGAACACCCAGGCGTCCACACCACGTGCAGCGAAGACACCCGCCATGATCGGGGCCATGCGCGCGTCCGCGCAGCCGATGGCCTGCGCAGCGGGCGTGCCCGGGTTGGCCAGAGGCCCCAGGAAGTTGAAGACCGTGGCCACCCCCAGCTCCTTGCGTGCCACCGCGGCATGCCGCAGAGCCGGGTGGAACGCCGGGGCGAAGCAGAACGAGATCCCCGCCTCGTGCGCGACCCCTGCGACATCGTCGGGCGCCAGGTCGAGCCGCACGCCCAGCACCTCCAGGACGTCGGCCGCGCCGGCCTTGGACGACGCCGAGCGGTTCCCGTGCTTGATCACCGGCACGCCTGCACCAGCGGTCACGATCGCCGCCATGGTGGAGATGTTGACCGACATCGAGCGGTCGCCGCCGGTCCCGACGACGTCCACCCAGCGCCCCGGCAGCTCCAGTGGAACAGCGTGCCGCAGCATCGCCTCGACCAGCCCCGCGATCTCCTCGACCGTCTCGCCCTTGGCGCGGAGCGCGACCACGAACCCGGCGATCTGCACCGGTGAGGCGTTGCCCGCCAGGATCTCGTCCATGGCCCAGGTGGTCTCGCTCGACGAGAGCCCCCCACCCCGCACCAGCGCGGTGACGAGGTCGGGCCAGCTGACCTCCACGTGCTCGGACATGGCGCGAGTCAGCCGGTAGTCGCCAGCCGCCCGCGAAGCAGGCGGATCACGGCATCCGCCAGCTGCATCGGGTCGAGCGGGTGCGGGACCGCGGCGTCGGCCCGGGACCAGGTCGCCAGCCAGGCATCGTCACGGCGTCCGGTGAGCACCAGCACGGGTGGCGCCTGGTAGATCTCGTCCTTGACCTGGCGCGCAATCCCCATGCCCCCGGCCGGGACCGCCTCACCATCGAGGATGGCGAGCGCGAACGTGCCGGTGTCGAGATGCTCGAAGACCATGGGTTCGGTCGCGACCTCGACGTAGTCCAGCCGCGGCAGATCAGGGTGGGGCCGCACCCCCAGTGCGAGCAGGACCTGGTCGCGGGTGTTGGCGTCGTCGCTGTAGACCAGCACTTTCACGGGCGCCTGCGCTGTCTCGGTCACCGCACGGATGTTACTCGGTCGGCGCCGCGCGCTCGGTCGGGTCGGGACTCGAGCGTCCCTGCGCCGCCTCGAGCCGATCGAGGCGACGGTCCTCACGCTCCGCCTCGCGCATCGAGGCACGCACCCACTGGACGAACAGCACCGCGAAGAAGGCGAGCCCGACGATGTCCCCGCTGCCCCACAGGATGCCCCCGGCCAGGTACTGATCCTCGGCCGGCGGCGGCAACCACGCCAGGTCCAGGGAGCGGTACCAGTCCCCCGCGATCAAGGTGGTCTGACTCATGATCGTGACACCCAGGAAGGCGTGGAAGGGAAGCGTCATCGCCATCAGCAGCACCCGGAACGGGTACGGGACCCGCCCCGGCACCGGATCCACGCCCACCAGGGGCCACAGGAAAAGCGCACCTACCAGGACAAGATGGACGTGCATCGCCTCGTGCAAGAAGGTCGAGTGCAGTGTCGCCACGTACCAGTCGCTGAAGTACAGCGCCCACGGGCTGATCACGAAGAGCAGGAAGGCCAGCGGGGGGAAGGACAGCACCCGCACCACCCGCGAGTGCAGCACCGTGAGCAGCGCATGGCGGGGGCGGCTCGGCAGGACTCGCAGCGCCAGCGTGACCGGGGCTCCCAGGGCGAGCATCAGCGGCACCAGCATCGACAGGAGCATGTGCTGCACCATGTGGACGCTGAGCAGCGTGGTGTCGTAGGCCGCGAGTCCCGAGGACGTCGCCAGGTAGAAGGTGCCCATGCCCCCGACCACGAAGGCACTGGTGCGCCCCCACGACCAGGCGTCACCGCGGGAACGCAGCCGCCACACACCCAGGAGATAGGCACCCGCCACCCACACGGTGAGCACGGTCAGCCATGGGTCGATCCCCCACTCGGTGACCACACGAGCGAGGTCGAAGGCGGGCAACGACTCGTCCGGGCGCTGCCCTCCCCCGGCCCACACGGTCTGCACCGCTCCACAGTAGGCCGAGGCCCAGGGATCCCCTGACGAGGGCTGACAGACACCCCCAGATCGGGACCAAGCGCCTCTCCCAGCAAGAAGATCCGTCTTTGGGCGGGGGTCATGATGCTCGCGAGGCCAGTTATCGACATAATGGCGCGCGTGGCGACATCGACTGCTGTGATTCCTGCGTCCCGACTGCATGGTCATGACGACCGGCCGAGCATGGTCAGCGTCGGGACGATCATCTGGCTGGCTTCGGAACTGATGTTCTTCGCGGCGCTGTTCGCGGCTTACTTCACGATCCGCGCGGTCTCACCGGAGCTGTGGGCCCAGGAGACCGAGAAGCTCAACGTCCCGTTCTCCTCGGTCAACACCACGATCCTGGTGCTGTCGTCGGTGACGTGTCAGCTGGGGGTCTTCGCCGCCGAGCGCGGCCAGCCCGGTCGCACCGGCGGCCTGCTGAACGTCGGCAAGTGGGGACTGCGGGAGTGGTTCGTGCTCACCTACATCATGGGGGCCACCTTCATCGGCGGGCAGGCCCTGGAGTACGTCGAGCTGGTGCACGAGGGCGTCACGCTCGGGTCCTCCGCCTACGGTTCGGTGTTCTACCTCGCCACCGGCTTCCACGGCTTGCACGTGACCGGTGGCCTGATCGCCTTCCTCTTCGTCCTGGGCCGCACCTACCTGGCGCGCAAGTTCACCCATGAGCAGGCGGTCACCGCGATCGTCGTCTCCTACTACTGGCACTTCGTCGACGTGGTGTGGATCGGTCTCTTCGCCACCGTGTACCTCCTCCAATGACAACCCATCCCGGACGCTCTACCGAACGAATCCGACGTAGACGGCAGAAGGAATCCACAGTGCGACTCTCCGCTCGACTTTCCGCCACACGGCGTAGCCGCTATGCCGGTCCCTTCGTGCTGCTGCTCGCTCTGCTGTTCACCGGCGGGCTCTACCAGATGCTGGCGCCCGCTCAGGCCGAGCAGAGCCTCGCCGCCGACGAGCAGTCCATCGCAGCCGGGCGCGAGCTCTTCCTCGTGGGCTGCTCGAGCTGCCACGGGCTCAACGCGGAGGGCATCACCACCCAGGACAACGGGCAGTACGGTCCACCGCTGGTCGGCGTGGGCGCTGCCGCGGTCGACTTCCAGGTGGGCACCGGGCGGATGCCGATGGCCCAACCCGGCGCACAGGCCCCGGTCAAGGAGGCGGTCTACACCGAGGAGGAGATCGAGCAGCTCTCCGCCTACGTCGCCTCCCTGGGCCCTGGGCCCGCCATCCCCACCGAGGAGCAGTACTCCCCGGAGACGATCCCGGAGGACGAGCGCGAGGAGGCGATCGTCCGGGGCGGTGAGTTCTTCCGGACCAACTGCACCGCCTGCCACAACTTCGCGGCCTCGGGGGGCGCCCTGCCGAACGGCAAGTACGCCCCCTCCCTGATCGGGGTCGAGCCGCGCTACATCTACGAGGCACTCATCACCGGTCCCCAGCAGATGCCGCTCTTCTCCGACGAGGTGATCACCCCCGAGGACAAGCGCGCCATCATCGCCTACGTCCAGAGCATCGAGGAGAGCCCCAAGGTCGGTGGGTTCAACATGGGCTCGCTGGGCCCGGTCAGCGAGGGTATGTTCGCCTGGATCGTCGGAATCGGCGGTCTGGTCGGCTTCGCGATCTGGATCGCCTCCCACACCGCCCGTAGCAGCCGAAAGGGAACCCTGTCGTGAGCGACCACAGGGCCGGGGGCACTCCCGGCGATGACGACACCATGGCGGTGCGGGGCGACGGCCACGGCAGCGACGTCGAGGTGGCGGCCGACCCCCTGGCCGACCCGGGTCTGCCCGCTCACAGCCCCCGCCCGACCGACGTCGACCCGATCGCCGAGAAGCGCGCTGAGCGCCAGATCGCGACGTTCTTCGGCCTCTCCAGCGTCATGGCGATCCTCTCCGTTGTCGCCTACTTCAGCTTCGACATCGGCGCCGACCCGGACCTCTTCCTCGGTCTCGGTGCCTCCAACGTCTCGCTGGGCGTGACGCTGGGCCTGGCTCTGATGTTCATCGGCCTCGGCGCGATCCAGTGGTCGCGCAAGCTGATGAACGACGTCGAGATCGTCGAGATGCGCCACCCGGTGGGCTCGCCGGAGGAGGACAAGCAGGGCGCCGTCGCCGACCTGCGGGCCGGGCTGGACGACTCCGGCATCGCCCGACGCCCGATGATCCGCAACTCGCTCCTCGGTGCCATGGGCACCCTGGCACTCCCCGGGATCATCTTCCTGCGCGACCTGGGCCCGCTGCCCGGTGACAAGCTCTACACGACGGTCTGGCGCGAGGGCATGCGGGTCGTCAACGACGTCTCCGGCACACCGATCCGACCCGAGTCCATCGAGATCGGCCAGCTGATCAACGCCGAGCCCGAGATCTTCTACGACGGAGAGCCCTATGGCGAGGAGACCATCGAGGGCACCGAGCTGCTGGTCGGGAAGACCAAGGCCGCGATCATCGTCGTCCGGATGGAGCCCGACGACATCACCCCCGCCAAGGGCCGCGAGGACTGGGGAGTCGACGGGATCCTGGCCTTCTCCAAGATCTGCACCCACGTCGGCTGTCCGATCTCGCTGTGGGAGCAGCAGTCGCACCACCTGCTCTGCCCCTGCCATCAGTCGACTTTCGACTTGGCGGACAACGCTAAAGTGATCTTCGGCCCCGCGGCCCGGCCCGTACCGCAGCTACCACTGGCGGTCGACGACGAGGGTTACCTCATCGCCACCGACGACTTCGACGAACCTGTCGGCCCGAGCTTCTGGGAGCGTGACTGAGGATGACGACGCACAAGCGGGCCGCCAAGCCCGAGAAACCGACCAAAGCAGGCGCCGTCGGGACCTGGGCCGACGACCGGCTCGGACTCGGCGGCCTGGCCAAGAAGCAGATCAGGAAGGTATTCCCCGACCACTGGTCCTTCATGCTCGGCGAGATCGCCCTGTGGAGCTTCGTGATCCTGCTCCTGACCGGCGTCTTCCTGACCTTGTGGTTCAAGCCGAGCATGGGTGAGGTCGTCTACAACGGCTCCTACGAGCAGTACCGCGGCCTGGAGATGTCCGAGGCGTACGCCTCCACCCTCGGGCTCTCCTTCGACGTGCGCGGCGGCCTGTTGATGCGGCAGATGCACCACTGGGCGGCCAACCTCTTCATCGCGGCGATGCTCGTCCACCTGATCCGGGTCTTCGCCACCGGCGCGTTCCGCAAGCCCCGCGAGCTCAACTGGGTGGTCGGCATGCTGCTGCTGCTGCTCGGCATCCTGGAGGGCTTCACCGGCTACTCCCTGCCCGACGACCTGCTCTCCGGCACCGGCCTGCGGATCGCCGACGGCATCGTCAAGGCGACCCCGGTGCTGGGCACCTACATGTCGTTCTTCCTCTTCGGCGGCGAGTTCCCCGGTGACGTGATCATTCCGCGGTTGTACGCCGTGCACATCCTGCTGCTTCCCGGCCTGATCCTTGCCCTGATCGGGGCCCACATGATGCTGCTCGTCTACCACAAGCACACGCAGTGGCCTGGGCCCGGCAGGACGGAGAAGAACGTCGTCGGCTTCCCGCTGATGCCGATCTACATGGCCAAGGCCGGCGGCTTCTTCTTCATCGTGTTCGGCACCGTCGCGCTGATGGGTGGACTGCTCGCCATCAACCCGGTCTGGCGCTACGGCCCCTACAACCCGTCAGAGGTGACCGCAGGCTCCCAGCCCGACTGGTACATGGGCATGGCCGAGGGACTGATGCGCATCTTCCCCGGGTGGGAGACGTCGATCTTCGGGGTGACGATCAGCTGGAACGTCATGATCCCGGCCCAGATCCTTGCGCTGGTGCCCTTCATCCTGATGCTGACCTACCCGTTCGTCGAGGCGTGGATCACCGGCGACAAGCGGGAGCACCACCTGCTCCAGCGCCCCCGCAACGCGCCGAACCGCACGGGGTTCCTCGCCGCGGTCATGACGCTCTACGGCCTGCTGTGGGCCGCGGGCGGCAACGACATCCTGGCCACGCAGTTCGACCTGAACCTGAACGCAATCACCTACTTCATGCGGGTGGCGGTCTTCGTGGGGCCGGTGATCGCGTTCATCATCACCCGGCGCTGGTGCATCTCACTGCAGCGCGCCGACGAGGCCAGACTGCTTCACGGCTACGAGACGGGCGTGATCATGCGCTCCCCCGAGGGCGGCTACTCCGAGCGGCACACCCCGATCCCGCTCGAGGAGGCCTACACCCTCACCGCTCGGCAGCGTGACGAGGTCTACGAGGGCCAGGCTGCCCTCACCGATGGGAACGGCGTGCCGGCCAAGCGGAACTTCGTTGCTGCCGGTCTCGACAAGACCCGTGCCCGGTTGTCCCGCTTCTGGTTCGCCGACAACGTGCAGAAGCCGACCCGCGAGGAGTACGAAGCGGCACAGCACCACCTCGAGCACGAGATCGAGGATCACGGGGGCTCCGGCGAGCTGGTCGCCGCGGATGGTCACCAGTACGACGGGCGCCACGCCATCGAAGGTGACGAGCTGCGCAAGGGGCACTGACCCGAGCCGCGCACGCACCCCCGGTCCACCTCAGTGGGCCGGGGGTTCTTGCGTCGGCTGGTGAGGCGGACGACCACGCCGTCGTGATGGAGGGGCGGCCAACCACCCCTGCGCTCCTTCGTCGCTCCGGGGGGCCAGTCCCATCCACGGCCGCCCTCCACCCCGCCGTCACGGCCGCCCGCCCGGGCGGCGCCAGGTCAGCCGCTGATTCGGGGACCGAGCAGGGAGCGCAGCGCCCGGCCGTCGAGATCGCGGCCTGGGACGGGGAGGCTCAGGAGAGGGCGCTACCGCTCTTCCAGTCGGCCCAGGAGAGGTTCCAGTCGCCGTAGCCGTTGGCGAGCTCCATCGACCTGTCGGTGCCGGAGACCTCGACGACGTCGCCGACCTTGGTGTTGTTGAACAGCCAGCCGGCGTCAGCGGTGCTCATCCCGACGCAGCCGTGGGAGACGTTGGCCGAGCCCTGCGACCCGACGGACCAGGGCGCCGCATGGAGGAACTCCCCCGAGTAGGTGACGCGCTGGGCGTACTCGACGTTCTCGAGGTCGTAGTAGTCCGAGCTGGCCTCGTCGGCGATGCCGATCGAAGCGCTCGACATGTCCTTGTAGCGGTGCTGCTCGATGATCACCTTGGTGCCGGAGCGGGTGGTGAAGCCGTCCTTGCCTGCGCTGACCGGGATCGTGCGCAGGAGCTCACCGTTGCGCAGGACCCGCATGGAGTGCCCGGGCACGTTGATCTTCATCCGCACCGAGTCGCCGATGCTGAACTTGGTGGCGCGGTCCTCCTGACCGTAGATCCCGTTGCCGGCATCCACGGAGTTGACGTCGGCCCGCACGGTCACGTCGGTGCCGGGCTTCCAGTAGGAACGCGGTCGCCAGTGCACCTCGGTGTCGGAGATCCAGTACCACGAGCCCTTCTGGGCGGGAGCGGTCTTCACCGAGAGGTGCTTCTCGAACGCCTTCTTCTTCTGCACCGGCAGGTCGAAGCGCAGGACGACCGGCATCCCCACTCCCACGGTCTGACCCTCGAGCGGGGCGATGCTCGGGAAGGTCTGCTGGTCGAGGGTCAGGTCATCAGTCGAGAAGGTCCGGGCAAACTTCTTGGTCTCACCCGAGTCCGACTCGGCCACTGCGGTCAGACGGTACGAGGTGCCGGGCTCGAGCAGGTCCGTGGTGCGCCAGGACCCGCCCTCCTGGACGATCTCGCCGGGGACCTTCCCCTTGCCGTTGGCCACGTTGAGGCGTGCCTCGGTGAGGCGACCGGCCTTGGCGGTGAGCTTGACGACCTGGTCGACGGCGACATCGTTCTTGGGTGAGACGTTGGCCTTGAACCGCACAGGCTCGGCCTGGGTCTCGTCGCTGCCCGCGGGTACGTCATCACCGCCCAGGGCATCACTGCAGCCCGCCAGGGCGGCAGTGGACACCAGCGTGAGGCAGGCGTAGGCGGCGGTGCGCTTGAAGGGGCGTGTAGTCACAGTCTCGATTCCCGATTCCTCTCTCGACTCGCAGACGAATCCGTCTCAACAGTAACAACGCGAACCGCCTGATCCGAGTTACGCGACGGTGGCTCGCGTCACTATTCGAGGCGCTCACCCACGACGCTGCGATCTTCGTCACGCGGTCCGCCGGCCCGAGCCGCCCCGGCCCCCTGCCCGCAACAGACTGAGGGGCCCGATCCGCTGGATCGGGCCCCTCAGTGGTGAAGGTCTCAGCTCAGTGGGCGTGGTCCCCGACGTAGTACTCGAAGATCCACCCGCTCATGGCGGCCACACCGAAGATGCCACCGATGATCGACATCCAGAACAGCTGCAAGGCCAGCCCCAGCACGATCACACCCAACGTCATCGCGCACCACAGCGGCCACCAGGAGTAGGGCGGGAAGAAGCCCAGCTCGCCGGCGCCGTCAGCGATCTCGGCGTCCTTGCGGTCCTCCGGCCTCGGCTCCATCCTCCGGGCGTGGAAGCCCAGGTAGAACGTGATCAGCACGGTGAGGAGGAACGTCATCGCCAGAGCGGTTGTGCCCGTCCAGTCCCCTGCCATCAGCCAGTAGACCGGGGCCACGAAGAGGAAGAACGCGGCGCAGCCGCCGAACATCCAGGTCTCAACCTTCATCAGATGCTTCCCTTTCCGGCGCCGTCGGCGCTGGCCACCCGCTCGCCCGTGCCGTTGCCGGCTGCCTCCATGGCCGCGATCTCCGGGTGGTGCAGGTCGAAGGCCGGCGACTCCGAGCGGATCCGAGGCAGCGTGTCGAAGTTGTGACGAGGCGGCGGGCAGGTCGTGGCCCACTCCAGGGAGCGGCCCCAGCCCCAGGGGTCGTCGGCGAGCACGTCGGGCGACTTCGAGGTCTTGTAGACGTTGTAGATGAACGGCAGGACCGAGGCGGCGAGGATGAACGCCCCGACCGTCGAGACCTGGTTGAGCAGCGTGAAGCCCTCATCGGGCAGGTAGTCGGCGTAACGGCGAGGCATGCCCTCCACGCCCAGCCAGTGCTGCACCAGGAACGTGGTGTGGAAACCCACGAACAGCATCCAGAACTGCAGCTTGCCCAGACGCTCGTCCAGCTTCTTGCCGAACATCTTCGGCCACCAGAAGAAGAAGCCCGCGAACATCGCGAACACCACGGTCCCGAAGACCACGTAGTGGAAGTGGGCGACGACGAAGTAGCTGTCGGAGACGTGGAAGTCCAACGGCGGGGCCGCGAGGATGACCCCGGTGAGCCCTCCGAACAGGAACGTCGTCAGGAAGCCCAGCGACCACAGCATCGGGGTCTCGAAGGTCAGGGAGCCGTTCCACATGGTGCCGATCCAGTTGAAGAACTTCACCCCGGTGGGCACCGCGATCAGCAGGGTCATCCCCGAGAAGAAGGCCAGGTCGACCGAGCCGGTGACGAACATGTGGTGCGCCCACACCGCCATCGAGAGCACCGCGATCGCCAGGGTCGCACCGACCAGGCCGACGTAGCCGAAGATCGGCTTGCGACTGAACACCGGCAGGATCTCGGTGATGATGCCGAAGAACGGCAGGGCGATGATGTAGACCTCGGGATGGCCGAAGAACCAGAACAGGTGCTGCCACAGGATGGCGCCGCCGTGAGCGGCGTCGAACACGTGGGCACCGAAGACCCGGTCGGCCTCCAGGGACAGCAGGGCCGCCGCCAGGATCGGGAAGACCATCAGCACCAACATGCTGGTGACCAGGGTGTTCCAGGTGAAGATCGGCATCCGGAACATCGTCATGCCGGGCGCCCGCATGCAGATGATCGTGGTGGTGAAGTTGACCGCTCCGAGGATCGTGCCCAGACCTGCCATCCACAGGCCCATGATCCAGAGGTCTCCCCCCGCCCCGGGGCTGTTCACCGCGTCCGAGAGCGGCGTGTAGGCGAACCAGCCGAACGCCGCTGCGCCACCCGGGGTCAAGAAGCCCGCACCGGCGATCAACCCGCCGAAGAGGTAGAGCCAGTAGCTGAAGATGTTGAGCCGCGGGAACGCCACGTCCGGCGCTCCGATCTGCAGCGGCATGATCGCGTTGCCGAAGGCGAAGAACAACGGCGTCGCGAAGAGCAGCAGCATGATCGTGCCGTGCATCGTGAACATCTCGTTGTACCGCTGCTCGCTCACGATCTGCTCACCTGGGTAGGCCAGCTCGGAGCGGATGACCAACGCCATGATGCCTCCGAGGATGAACCAGGCGAAGGCGGTGGCGAAGTAGAGCTTGCCGATCAGCTTGTGGTCGGTCGTGGTGAGGATCCGGACGACCTGGGTCCCGAGCGTGCGGCGGGGCTGGGGGCTCGACCCACCAGATGCTGCCGCTGTCCGCGGGGTGGTGGTGGCGGTCACTCGCCCTCCTCGTTGTCCAGGCCTGCCTGCGTGCTGGCGTACGCCGGACCCTCGTAGAGGCCGAGGTTGTCCGGGTTCTGGCTGAGCTCACGCAGGTGGGCGTCGTACTCCTCGGGGCTGACCACCTCGACGTTGAACAGCATCCGGGAGTGGTAGGTGCCGCACAGCTCGGCACACTTCCCGGCGTAGGTGCCCTCCCGGTCGGGGGTCAGGGTGAAGCCCTGGTCGTCCTTGCCCGGGATGACGTCCATCTTGTAGGTGAAGGCAGGCACCCAGAACGAGTGGATGACGTCCGGGGACCACAGGTCGAAGCGAACCGACTCCCCTGCGGGCAGCACCAGGGTGGGTGTGTCAGCGGGGGTCCCGATGACGTGGACCGTCTGGCCGCCGATCGAGGTCTCCTCCACGTAGTTGAAGCTCCATGACCACTTCTGGCCCACGACCTTGATCGTGTGGTCTGCCTCGGGCTCGTCGTTGACCTCGTTCTGCACGTCGACGACGTACTTGAAGAAGACCAGGACGATGATGATCGGAGCGACGGTGTAGAGGATCTCCATCGGCAGGTTGTAGCGCGTCTGGAGAGGCACCTCGTCGTCGCTGCGACGCCGGAACTTGATGATCGCGTAGAAGATGAGACCCCAGACCAGGACACCGACCAGCAGGGCCGCGACCCAGCTCCACTGCCACATCGTGACCATGGCGTCAGAACGGTCGGAGGCCCCCTGGGGCATCGCGCCGCGCTTCCAGGCTTCCTGATCCTGCTCGGAACAGGAGGCGAGCAGTGTGACCGAGGAGATCGCCCCGAGGGCGACGCCTGCTCGGCGTGCTCGGACAGGGAGTTGCAGACCCACGGACAGGCCTCTCTCTTCACCAACGACGGACAAGCGGCACCTTACTACTGACGGGGCCTGAGTGAGCCCCGAGGTGGCACCTCGCGGGTCGTTTCGAACCCACGGCTGGGCCACGACTGTCCCGTCGCGTCCATCGGGTCCGATTTCTAGTGTTTTGGCGTGCGTGGGCGTCGGCCGGCGTGCCCGAGGTGCCCGCTGCGGGCCTCTCTCGCGCACCCGGGGGGCCCAGGCACACTGGGGGTGTGTCCGGCTATCTCGACAACGCCTCCTCAGAGCCGCTTGCTCCGGCGGCTCGCGAGACGTTGCTCGCGGCGCTGGACACCGGGTGGGCAGACCCCCAACGGCTGCACTCCACGGCTCGCCGAGCACGGCTGCTCCTGGACAACGCCCGCGCCGTGGTGGCGGAGTGTCTCGGGGTGCGCATCGACGAGGTGTCCTTCACGGCCTCGGGGACCGACGCTGTCCACCGCGGCGCACTGGGGCTGCTCGGCGCTGTTACCGCCCCGCGCGCCGACCCCGGTCAGGTCGCCCTGAGCGCGGTCGAGCACTCGGCCGTGTTCGCCGCCGCGCACTGGTGGGCCGAGCGAGCAGCCGCACCCGGCGCCGGGGACCCCGTGGCCCCGATCCCGGTCGACCAGGCAGGACGGGTTCGGCTCGACGCCCTGACCCGGGCTCTCGCATCGCCCACGCGGCTCCTCGCGCTGCAACAGGGGAATCCGGAGGTGGCGACCCTTCAACCCCTGCCCGAGGCCGTAGGAATCGCGCGATCCCACGACGTCCCGGTCTTCGTCGATGCGTGTGCCACCTCGGGCCTGGTGCCGCTCCCCCGGGACTGGGACGCCCTCGCCCTCTCGCCGCACAAGTGGGGAGGACCACCCGGCGTCGGGGTCCTGGTCGTGCGCAAGGGCGGCCCCTGGCGCATGACCTTCCCCCAGGACGACCGGTCCGATCGACGCACCAGCGGTTTCGAGAACGTCCCCGCCGCGCTGGCGGCCGCTGCCGCCCTGCAGGTCCGCGTGGCCGAGCGTGAGCAGCTCACCCGCCGATACCAGGGCCTGGCCGCACGGCTCGTGGCCGGGCTCGACGACATACCCGACGTGGATGTCCACGGGCCTGGCGTCCTCGAGTCATCTGAACAGCGACTCCCCCACATCGTGTCCTTCTCGTTGCTCTACCTCGACGGGGAGAACCTGGTGCACGAGCTGGATCGACGCGGCATCCAGGTCGCCAGCGGCTCCGCGTGCACCTCGAGCGCCCTGGAACCCTCACACGTGCTGGTCGCCATGGGTGCGTTGACCCACGGCAACCTCCGGGTGTCGTTCGGGCCGCAGACGGTGGAGAAGGACGTCGACCACCTGGTGCAGGTGCTGCGCGAGCTCGTGCCGCGACTACGCGAGGGCGTGCGATGACCGAGCCACCGGACAAGCCGGTAGAGCCCGGACCGGACATCGAGGTCGACTGCCGGGGGCGCCCGTGCCCCGCTCCGGTCATCGAGCTGGCCAAAGCCTTCGCGATGGTCCCGGTCGGAGGGGCGGTGGCGGTCGTCTCCGACGATCCTGCCGCCGCCACCGACGTGCCCGCCTGGTGTCGGCTACGGGGCCAGGAGTACCTCGGCCACGTGCCCTCCCGCGACGGAGTCCCGCGCTACCGGGTGCGCCGGCTGACCTGACCAGCTGCGGCGTCTCCCGACCTACGGGCGCCGGGTGTGCAGGTGGATCGCCACCTCACGCGCCGCAGCCTCGCCGTAGGCCATGGCGAAGCGGTCCAGGAACGCCTCCCGGTGCAGGGCGTACTCCTGGGTGCCCACGCGTTCGACCACGTACGCCGCCAGGCAGCACCCCAGCTGCATGGCACGCTCGAGCTCGACCCCCCACGTGAGACCGGCGAGCAGCCCGGCACGGAACGCGTCGCCGACTCCGGTGGGCTCGACGGCGGCCACCCCCGGCACGGACTTCACGTGCACCGGGTCCATTCCCTGTCGTTCGGCACGGACGCCGTCGGCACCCAGCGTGACGACCCACATCGCGACCCGTCGCCGGACCTCGGCGGCGTCCCACCCCGTCTTGCGCATGAGCAGCTCGGCTTCGTACTCGTTGGTGACGAGGATGTCGGCGCCGTCGACGAGGTCGCGGATCAGCTCCCCCTCCCCGATGGCGAGCTGTTGCGAGGGGTCGGCGACGAACCGGTAACCCCGGTCCCGGCACTCCTGGGTGTGTCGCAGCATCGCCTGCGGGTCGTTGGGGGCGACCACCACGTAGTCCGCGGGGCCCACCCGGGCCACGACCGGGCTCAGCTCGATGTCGCGAGCCCGCGACATGGCCCCCGCGTAGAACGAGGCGATCTGCGCCATCGCCGAGTCGTTGGTGCAGACGAACCGAGCGGTGTGCCTGTCGGGGTCGACCAGCACGGACTCACAGTCGACGTCGTGACGCTCCAGCCACGAGCGGTAGTCGACGAAGTCGTGCCCCACGGCGCCGACGAGGACCGGACGGAGTCCGAGGCTGCCGAGGCCGAAGGCCATGTTGGCCGCGCAACCGCCGCGACGGACCTCGAGGTCGGTGACGAGGAAGGACAAGGCGACCCGGTCGAGCTTGTCCGCAACCAGGGAGTCGGCGAACCGCCCCGGAAACGTCATCAGATGGTCGGTCGCGATCGAGCCGGTAATGAGGAGAGCCACAGCACAGAAGACTACTTCTGGGTAGGCATTGGGCGACCCACCGGTAACACCTAGCGTCGAAACCATGACATTCCACCAGACGCCGTACAGCGACGCCGAGAGCACCCAGGAGATGTCCGCGGACGCCCACCAGGTCGAGCACAACCTGCAGCTCGGGCGCCGCGCAGTGCCCAGATACTCCACCGAGCTCCTCGGTGAGCAGCCGCCGGCGAGCGCGCGGCTCCAAACCCGCTACGAGGTCAGCGACGACCTCGCCCGGATGGCCGACGGCCTGGAGCTGCACTTCGACTGACGAAGCACGACGGCCGGTGCCCCGTCGGGCACCGGCCGTTGCACGTCCTGCGCGAACGAGTCAGAGACCCGCGCGCGGTGGCATCAGTGGAAGGAGTCGCCGCAGGCGCACGACCCGCCGGCGTTGGGGTTGTCGATCGTGAAGCCCTGCTTCTCGATCGTGTCGACGAAGTCGATCGAGGCGCCGTTCAGGTACGGAGCGCTCATCCGGTCCACCACGACCGCGACCGCGCCGAAGTCCGTCACGACGTCACCATCGAGGTCACGCTCGTCGAAGAAGAGCTGGTAGCGCAGCCCCGAGCACCCGCCCGGCTGCACGGCGATCCGGAGCTTGAGGTCGTCACGGTCCTGCATCGCCAACAGGCTGCTCGCCTTGTCGGCAGCAGCGGCGGACAGGTTGACGCCGTCCTGGCGGATCTCGGTGTGGCTCTGGACCTGCTCGGTCATCGCTCTGACTCCTGTTGGTCGACTGCGGCAGTTGCTGGGAGGTGTCCGTGGCCACCGCCCACCCTGCTCGGCTCTTCTCGTTCGAGAGCGGACCGACCGCCTGGCAGTCACCATGGCGACCACGCCGGTCGGTGCTCGTCTTGACCTCAATGGTCGCACACCCGGTGGTATTCCCGAAGCAGCCGAGGTCCGGTCAGCCGCTCAGGTCGAGCTGGTCGACCACGAGCGCGCCACCCGGTGCGCCAGGTCCGCCAACGCTGCGTAGGGGGCCTCCAGCGAGCGGGCCTCCCCCACCAGGTCGACCATCGAGTACGCCGACTCCATCCCGAGCGCACGCATCTCCCGCGACCCGACGTCCACCCGCCCCGCCAGGGCGATGCACGGTCGCGCGAGAGCCGCGGCTGCCGCGGCGACGCCGTAGGGGACCTTGCCCGAACGGGAGGAGAAGTCGAAGGCGCCTTCTCCGGTCACGACCAGGTCGGCGAGGGCGATCTTGTCCCGCAGGCCGACCGCATCGGCGACGACCTCCACCCCAGCGACCCGGTGCGCTCCCAGGACGAGCAAGGCAAAGCCGAGCCCGCCGGCCGCACCCGCCCCCGGTGACAGGGACAGGCGCCGGTCCACGGCGGCCGCGTATCGCTCCAGGACTCCCTCCACCCACATCAGGCGATCCTCGGCCAGTCCCTTCTGGGGACCGTAGGTGGCGGTCGCACCGATCAGGCCGAGCAGCGGATTGTCGACATCGCTGGCAAGGGTCACCGCCACCCCGTCCAGGACCGCACGGGCGGGGGCCACGTCGATCCGCTCGAGCGACGCCAGGCCCCGAGGGCCCTCACGCAGACAGCCCGGTGGGGTGGCCTCGGCTCCGAGCGCATCGAGAAGTCCGGCTCCGCCGTCGTTCGTCCCCGAGCCACCGAGGCCGATGACGATGCGCTCGCAGTGGGCTGCCGCCGTGCGCACCAGCTCGCCGACCCCACGGCTGGTGGCTCGCTCCGGGTCCCGCGCGGCCTGGGGAGCAAGGTGCAGCCCGCAGGCCTGGGCGGCCTCCACATACCCCACGCCCTCATCGATCAGGATGCTCGCGCGCACCGGGGCGCCGTACGGCCCGGTCACGTCCAGCGTCTGCCGTCGACCGCCGACAGCTTCCTCGACGACGTCGAGGAACCCTGGGCCGCCATCGGCCATCGGCACCAGGTCGAGCTCGTCCGCCGGCGCATGACGGTGCCAGCCCTCCGCGATGGCGCTCGCCGCCTCGGAGGCCGACAGGGTGCCGGCGAACTTGTCCGGCGCAACCACGACCCGCACTGCGACCCTCTCCGTCCTCCCTGTCCCGGAGTCCGATCGGCCCCGGGGGACCATCCGAGATCCTAGGGCTTTCCCGGGTGTGTGCCCCGTGAGGGACAATGGACACCATGACCACCACGCAGAACGAGCCGGGCAACGCGTCGGTCGACCTGCCCCTGCTGACGTTGGGCCACCGTGCCGATCCTCTCTCCGAGCGAGGCGTCGACTGCCCGGGATCCCTCCCCGAGCCTTCCGACCCCACGCTGGTCGAACGAGCCAGGGCAGCCAAGGAGGCCCTCGGCGACCGGCTCTTCGTGCTCGGCCACCACTACCAGCGCGACGAGGTCGTGCAGTTCGCCGACGTCACTGGTGACTCCTTCAAGCTCGCCAAGGACGCCGCAGCCCGCCCCGAGGCGGAGTACATCGTGTTCTGCGGGGTGCACTTCATGGCCGAGTCCGCGGACATCCTCACCGGGGAGCACCAGAAGGTGATCCTGCCCGACCTCGCTGCCGGTTGCTCGATGGCCGACATGGCGAGGCTGGCCCAGGTCGAGGACGCCTGGACCGCACTGGAGGAGGCCGGGGTCGCCGAGCAGACGGTTCCGGTCACCTACATGAACTCCTCGGCCGACATCAAGGCCTTCTGCGGCCGACACGGCGGGACGGTCTGCACGTCGAGCAACGCCGAGGTGGCGCTCGACTGGGCCTTCGCCCAGCGCGGGGATGACACCAAGGTCCTCTTCCTGCCCGACCAGCACCTGGGCCGGAACACCGCCGTGCTGCAGCTCGGTCTCTCCCTCGACGACTGCGTGGTCTGGAACCCGCACCGCCCTCACGGCGGCCTCTCGATCGAGGAGATCACTCGCGCACGGGTGATCCTGTGGAAGGGGCACTGCTCGGTCCACGGTCGATTCAGCGCCGGCTGCGTCGACGACGTCCGGGAGCGGGTCCCAGGGGTCAATGTGCTGGTCCACCCGGAGTGCACGCACGACGTCGTGACCAGAGCGGACCTGGTGGGCTCCACGGAATTCATCATCAAGACCATCGACGCTGCGCCGCCGGGGTCGGCGTGGGCTGTCGGCACGGAGCTGAACCTGGTGCAGCGGCTGGCCGACCGTCACCCGGACAAGACGGTGGTCTTCCTCGACAAGACCGTCTGCTACTGCTCGACCATGAATCGCATCGACCTGCCCCACCTGGTGTGGGCGCTGGAGAACCTGGTCGCCGGCCAGGAGGTGAACGTGATCCAGGTCGACGCCGAGACCGAGCGTTGGGCCAAGGTCGCGTTGCAGCGGATGCTGGACCTTCCCGGCAAGTCACACCGCGACTGAGCGCTCCCGCGGCAGGGCCGTCGGTGCCTCAGAGCGCCGGCGCGTCCCACAGCGCCATCCAACGGCCCCGGTCCCGCTCGATGGGGAGCTCGGCGGCGAGCAGCTCGCTGACCTGGATCTCCAGCAGGTTGTCGCGACGCTGCGCGGCACCGGGCACGGGGGCGAACGGGTAGAAGGTGCCCTGCTTGTACAGGTAGACCAAGCCCAGAGCACGCGCGCCCGGGTCCCGGAAGCCCACCATCGAGCAGAGCAGGCCCGGCCCGAACCCTTGCGCCTCGATCGAGGTGTTGACGGCGTGCAGGTCGGTCACCAGGTCGCTGACCTGCTCCTGCTGGGCCACCAACCAGGCATAGCCGAACTCGTCGGTGACCCGTTCCACGTCGGGGTCGTCGTCGTTGTCGAGCAGGGTGACCACGTCCTGCACGGTGCGCTCGAAGGCAGGACCCTCGTAGGCGCGGAAGCACACTCCGCCCCTCCCGCTCGGGCGCATGTCCAGGGAGGTCTCCAACGTCAACGCCGCGTTGGTCAGCGCGAAGAGCGCGTCCAGGTTCGGGCGCGCCGGCTGCCGGCGCGCGGTGAAGATCTCGCGCAGACCCATCAGAGCCCGCCGCCCGGGAGGTCCGGCCCGCTGCTGAAGCCGCCGTCGAGCGGACGCCCCAGCTCGGACGAGATCTTGGCGAGCTGGCTGAGGCGGTCCTCCAGCCTCGGATGGGTGGCGGTCAGGGTCTTCAGCGAGAGGCCCGCCACCGCCGGCGCGATGAAGAAGGCGTTCATCGAGGCGGCCTGACGCAGGTCGCGCTGCGGGATCGCGGCGATCTCGCCGGTGATCTTGGTCAGCGCGTTCGCCAGCTCCGAGGGCTTTCCGGTCAGGTAGGCCCCGGCGCGGTCCGCCGACAGCTCGCGGTAGCGCGAGAGCAGCCGGATCGCGAGGAAGCTGATCGCGTAGACCACGACGCTGGCGAGCAGGATCAGCAGCACCACGGGCAGGGTGTTGCGGTCGCCCCCTCGCCGACCTCCCAGCAGCCCGAGGCCGCCGAACTGGGCACCCCGCAGGACCATGCCGGTGATGATCCCCGCCGAGGACGCGAGCGTCATGACCAGGACGTCGCGGTGCGCCACGTGGGACAGCTCGTGGGCCAGGACCGCCTCCACCTCGTCGCGGTCGAGCCGGTCCAGCAGCCCGGTCGTGACGCAGACCGCGGCGCGGCTGGGCGAGCGGCCGGTGGCGAAGGCGTTGGGCAGGTCGGTGTAGGCCAGGGCGACGGTCGGCTTCGGCATGTCGGCCATCGCGCAGAGCCGGTCGATGACCGCGTGCAGCTCGGGGGCCTCGTGCGGCTGCACGACCCGGGCGCGCATCGCCTTGAGGGCCAGGGTGTCGGACTTGTACCACTGGAACCAGACGACCCCGAGCCCGCCCAGGCCGATCAGGACCACCAGGCCTGGGCTCCGCACGGCGAGCATCATCCCGACGATGACGACCACGAAGAGGCCGCCGAGGAGGAACATGGTGGCGGTCATCCGGGCGGTGAGCCCGGCGTCGCCGACGAAGCGGGTCCTGGCCATCAGTCGGGGATGAGCCCCTCGTCGCCGAGGAGCGCCCGCACCTCCTCCAAGGATGCATCCGCAGGAGGGAGGATCAGGTCGGACTCGTCAAGGGAGTCGTCGTCCACGCGGTCGCCCTGCTGCCTGACCGCATCGAGCAGCGCGGTCATCTCCACCCGGAACGAGCGGTCGTCTCCGGAGTTCACCGCGCGCTCCAGCGCGTCGTCCAGGGCGTTGAGGGCCGGGAGGTGATGGTCAGGAACGTCCCACTGACCCTCGCCCATGATCCGGACGATCATGCCTCCTCACCCTCCTTCCGGGGGCTGGAGAAGTCTTCGGACCGGGCGTCGTCGCCCGCCTCGATCGCTTCGGCCTGGGAGGCGGCGGGCAGGCCGGACTGCGACTTCAGCGACTCCAGCTCCCGATCGACGTCGGACTGTGACGACATCGCCTCGAGCTCGCGGGCGATGTCATCTCCTTGGTTCATCGAGGTCGCGTCGTCCAAGGCGCCCGACGAGATCAGCTCGTCGATGGCGCCCGCTCGCGCCTGCATGTGCGCGGTCTTGTCCTCGGCTCGTTGCACCGCCATGCCCACGTCGCCCATCTCCTCGGAGATCCCCGAGAAGGCCTCGTTGATGCGGGTCTGAGCCTGTGCGGCGGTGTAGCTGGCCTTGATCGTCTCCTTCTTGGTGCGGAACGCCTCGACCTTCGCCTGGAGCCGCTGCGAGGCCAGCGTCAGCTTCTCCTCCTCACCCTGGAGCTGGGCGTGCTGGGTCTGCAGGTCGGCGATCTGGCTGGTCAGCCCGCTCTTGCGCGTCAGTGCCTCACGGGCGAGATCCTCACGTCCGGCGCCGAGCGCCTTCTGCGCCTGCTCGGTGAGCTTGTCCGCCTGCTGCTGAAGCTGGGTCATCTGCAGCTCGATCCGCTTGCGGCTGGTCGCGACGTCCGCGACCCCCTTGCGCACCTTCTGCAGCAGCTCCAGCTGCTTCTGGTAGCTGTAGTCCAGGGTTTCGCGGGGATCCTCAGCGCGGTCCACCGCCTTGTTGGCCTTGGCCTTGAAGATCAACATCATGCGCTGCATGAGCCCCATGGCGGGCAGCCCCTTTCGATACGGACGAGGTCGGGACCCCGAGTGACCGTGGTTCACCTGCCAGCCTACGAGGCAGGTGCCACTCATGGGGAGCGGGCAGGCAACCGTACGATGGACCGATACCCCGCGATCCCCGAAGGTGTCCGTTGCTCCGTCGTCAGAAGTCCACTCCCGAGGCGTCCCCCGTCGAGCCCGAGGCCACGCAACGGCCGGGTTCGAAGGGCCACCCCACCCGGACCCGCAAGGAGGCCCTCGAGGCCCGTCGGGCAGCAGCCAAGGCTGCACGCAACCCCAAGGCCGCTCGAGGCGCGCAACGGCGGGCCAAGACCGAGAAGAGCCAGGAGATCCGCGCGGCGATGAAGGCCGGCGACGAGCGCTACCTGATGCCCCGCGACAAGGGACCCGTGCGCCGCTTCGTGCGCGACTTCGTCGACGCGCGACTGTGCATCGCCGAGATGGCCATGCCGCTGCTGATCGCCTCTCTGGTCGCCTCCATGGCAGGTGCATCGGCGATCGCGGCCGGGGTGATGAACGCGACCGTGCTGGTCGTGGCCCTGGACTCGCTCCTGCTGCGGTGGCGGGTCCGGACCGAGGTCAAGAAGCGCTTCGGCAAGGATCAGCTCAAGGGCGTCACGTTCTACGCGATGATGCGCGCACTGCAGATGCGCTTCCTGCGCATCCCGAAGACGCAGGTGCGGCTGGGGCAGCCGCTGACCCGCCACTACCCCGCCCCCTGAGGCGTGCCTCGGCGGTCGTGAGGGCCTAACGTCGGGGTATGCAGACGCGTCACCTCGGGGCCAGCGGCCTCAAGATCACCGAGATCGCCTACGGGAACTGGATCACTCACGGCGGGCAGGTGGAGTCCCGAGCCGCCCAGGACTGCGTCCACGCCGCCCTCGATGCCGGGATCACCACGTTCGACACCGCCGACGTCTACGCCAACACCGCGGCGGAGTCGGTCCTGGGCGAGGCACTGACGGGGCAACGCCGCGAGGGCCTGGAGATCTTCACCAAGGTGTACTGGCCCACGGGGCCCGGCGGGCCCAACGACTCCGGGCTGTCGCGCAAGCACATCCTGGAGTCGATCAATGGGTCGCTGCGACGGCTCGGGACGGACTACGTCGATCTCTACCAAGCGCACCGCTACGACCACGAGACGCCGCTGGAGGAGACCATGCAGGCGTTCGCTGACGTGGTGCGCCAAGGGAAGGCGCTCTACATCGGGGTCTCCGAGTGGCGGGCCGAGGAGATCCGCGCGGCCCACGCACTGGCTCAGGAGCTCGCGATCCCCCTGGTCTCCAACCAGCCGCAGTACAACCTGCTGTGGCGGGTGATCGAGGCCGAGGTCGCCCCCACGTGCGACGAGCTCGGCATGGGCCAGGTGGTCTGGTCCCCGATGGCTCAGGGAGTGCTCACCGGCAAGTACCGTCCGGGCGAGCCTCCCCCCGCGGGCTCCCGGGCGACCGACGAGAAGGGAGGTGGCAAGGAGTTCGTCTCCCGCTACCTGGAGGACCCCAGCCTGCTGGAGGCGGTGCAACGGCTGAGGCCCGTCGCAGAAGAGGCCGGCCTGTCCATGGCGCAGCTCGCGGTGGCCTGGACCCTGCACAACCCACAGGTGAGTGCCGCCATCGTCGGTGCCACCCGCCCGGAGCAGGTGACCGAAGCCGCGGGCGCCAGTGGGGTGACCCTGGACGAGGGGGTCCTCACCCAGATCGACGAGATCGTGGCTCCCCACGTGGTCCGAGACCCCTCGCTGACCCGCTCCCCCGCCGCGCGCAACTTCTGAGGCTCAGGGCCGCAGGCTCATCGCGCCGTAGACCTCTCGGTCCCCTTCGAGCAGTGTCACCTGCTCCACGCCGGACTCGAGGAGCTCACGCCAGGACTCGCCGATCCAGGACTCCGCCTCGGCCTGCGTCGGGAACCCCTGCGGGATCTCAGGGGGGTCGACCTCGCGCCCCTGAGCGTCCAGGCAGAGCCATCGCCAGGGGGTCGGCGGCTCCTCCCCCGCGGGTCGGGCGAAGAACGAGTCGGACGACGGAGGCATCATGCCGGGAACTCCATCCTGGTTGGTCCTGTCGGGGGTCTAGCCGACCTGGGTGGTCACGAACGGCGGCTTCGTGACGACGAAGACCTCGTGACGTCCTCGGACGTCGACCAGCACCTCGGCGCCATCGGTGACCTGGCTGTCGATCAACGCCAGCGCGATGCCCTGCCGCAAGCTGGGCGAGAACGTCCCGGACGTCACGCGGCCGATCGGCAGGTCCCCGGCCATCAGGACGCGCATGCCGGGCCGGGGGATGGCCCGGCCCTGGGCGACCAGACCGCGCAGCGTCACTGCCGGTCCGCGCTCACGTTCGGCCGTCAAGCTGGCTCTGCCCCAGAAGTCGGGTTTCGACCAGCCGACCGCCCAGGAGAGCCGCGCCTGGACGGGAGTGATCTCGAGAGAGAGGTCCTGACCGTGCAGCGGATAGCCCATCTCGGCTCGTAGCGTGTCCCTGGCACTCAGCCCGCACGGGCGGACCCCGCCCTCGCAGACGTGCTGGCTGCTCTGCACGACCGAGTCCCACACCTGCGGCGCCATGGCCGAGGGAACGATCAGCTCGTAGCCCCGCTCCCCGGTGTAGCCGCTGCGGCACACGATGACCTCGCCGCCCCCGAAGGAGGAGACCACGAACGACATGTACTCGTGCCCGCTCGGAAGGTTCATCCCGGCGAGGACCTGGTCCGACAGGGGCCCCTGCACGGCGAGGATCGCGTGGGCGTCGTGCTCATCCCTCACCGCGACCGACTCGGGGGCGGCCGCGGTGAGCAGCTCGACCACGGTCGCGGCGTTCGCTGCATTCGGCACCAGGAAGATCTCTTCATCGCCCACGACATAGGCAATGAGGTCGTCGATCACTCCGCCCGTCTCCGGATCACACAGCAGCGTGTACTGCGCCTTGCCCGCACGGACCTTCCCGAGATCGTTGGCCAGGGCGGCGTTGGCGAATCCGAAGGCTCCCCGACCGATGATCCGGACCTTGCCCATGTGGCTCACGTCGAACACACCGACGGCATCCCGCACCGAGGCATGCTCCTGAAGGGTGCCTCCTGGGTACTCCAGCGGCATCTGCCAGCCGGCGAACTCCCCGAACTTCGCTCCGAGTGCCTCATGGCGCTGGTGCAGGGGCGAGTGACGCAGCTGTGCCGACCTCGACTCACCCATGGTCGGCAAACTACCCCACGCCCCGGCTGGAGCCGCGGGCTAGCATGCGCCGGGTGACTTCCTACACCCTGCGCACCGGTGCCCCTGAGAAGACCTCGACCGATGCCGTGGTGGTCGGGGTGCTCTCGACCCGGAAGGGCCCGCGACCGGTCGCGGCCGCCGACGGGATTCGCAAGGCGTTCGGACGCAAGTTCGATCCGCTGCTCGCCACGATTGGATTCGAGGGCAAAGCCGATCACGTGGTCAAGGTGCCGACGCACGGCACCTTGAAGTCTCCGCTGCTGATCCTGGTCGGGCTTGGCTCAGGGCCGACCAAGGACGGCGCGCAGGTCGATCCGGACCAGGTGCGCCGGGCCTGCGGCGCCGCCGCCCGGTCGCTGTCCAACACCGCCTCTGTCGCGCTGTGCATGCCCTCGGAGACCTCGGCACACGTGCAGGCGTCGGTCGAGGGCTTCGTGCTCGGGTCGTACCGGTTCGACGACTACCGCACCTCGGAGCGCAAGGACGCACCCAGCGACGTGATCGTCCTGAGCCCCGGGGCTCGACGCACGGAGCAGCAGCAGGCGTTCGAAGCCGGCCAAGTGGTCGCCGCCGCTGTCACGCACGCACGGGACTGGGTGAACACTCCGCCCGGAGACCTACGCCCGCCGGTCTTTGCCGAGGCGATCGCCGACCGCGCCGCCGAAGCGGGCAAGCTGAAGGGCGCGCGAGGCAAGGGCTCACCCAAGGTCACCGTCGAGGTCCTCGATGAGGTCCAGCTGGCCGAGAAGGGGTGCGGTGGGCTCACCGGAGTCGGCCAGGGATCGGAGAGCCCGCCGCGGCTCGTGCGGCTCAGCTATGCGCCCAGCGAGGCTCGCAGACACCTGGCGCTGGTGGGCAAGGGCATCACCTTCGACTCCGGCGGCCTGTCGATCAAGCCGTCCAGCTCCATGCCGACGATGAAGATGGACATGGCCGGAGCCGCGGCCGTCGTGAGCGCGACCGTCGCGATCGCCTCACTGGACCTCCCGGTGAGGGTCACCGCCTACGCCGCTCTCGCGGAGAACATGCCCTCAGGCACCGCCACGCGGCCAGGAGATGTGCTGCGCATGTACGGCGGCAAGACGGTCGAGGTGCTCAACACCGACGCGGAGGGCCGACTCGTCCTGGCCGACTCCTTGGTGATGGCGGTGGAGGACGGGCCGGACCGGATCGTCGACGTCGCGACCCTGACCGGTGCCTGCATGATCGCGCTGGGGGACCGGGTGAGCGGCCTCTTCGGCAACGACGACGACCTGATCCGCGCTGTGGAGTCCTCGGCCCGCACCGCTGGGGAGGCGGTGTGGCACATGCCCATCCCGGAGGAGATGGGCGAGAAGGTGCGCGGCAACTCCAAGGTCGCCGACCTCGCCCAGCACAACTCCGAGCGCTGGGGTGGTGCGTCGTACGCCGCGGCCTTCCTGCGCGAGTTCGTCGGGGACGTGCCGTGGGCGCACCTCGACATCGCCGGACCGGCATTCAACGAGAAGGGCCCCTACGGCCATGTCGGTGCCGGTGGCACCGGGGTCGCGGTCAGCACCCTGGTCGAGCTGGCGCGCGCCATGTCGCAGGCCGAGTAGCTGCCCTGCTCAGCCCCGGTGGGTCCGGGCTCAGACCTCACCGGCCTTGCGGCGCCTGTTGTACTCCCTCATGCGCGGGGGGTAGCCCATGACCGAGGCGTCGTAGGTGGGCAGGCCCTGCCGGTCGGCGAACTTGTGTGCCCACGCGGTGGAGGGCACCCGCCGACGGGTCCACTCACCGTCGTGCGCGACGAGCAGCATGGTCACGTCGCTGACGGCCGTCCGGGGTTCGAGGAAGGCCTCGACGCCTCGGCGGCTCCGGACGAAGTCGACGAGGTGCTGCTCGTCCGTGGAGTCAGCGGTGCGCACCGTGGTGTAGCCGCCCGCGGTGCGCCGCATGCCGCGCTTTCGTCGGAAGCGATCCATGAGCCCCATGGATTCATTGTGAACCATGTGGGCAATCTGGATCACGATCAGGTGTGAGGGCCAAACCCGCACGTGGGCACCAAGCGCCGGCGAATGATGCAAGGATGGGCAAGGCTCCCAGCAAGGTGACGCAGACGACTTTGCGTCTCCTCACCGGGCGCACGAGACCAGGGAACGACCCAAGCCCGAGACAGAGCAGTGCGGCTGGCGACGCAGCCGCGGCGAAGGAGCGATTCAGCCGATGGCCACACCAGTCACCCTCCCCGCGCTCGGCGAGTCCGTCACCGAGGGCACCATCACCCGCTGGCTGAAGTCGGTCGGCGACACGGTCGAGGTCGACGAGCCCCTGCTGGAGGTGTCCACCGACAAGGTCGACACCGAGATCCCCTCCCCCGTCGCCGGCACTCTGCTGGAGATCAAGGCCGAGGAGGACGAGACCGTCGAGGTCGGCGCGGAGCTCGCGATGATCGGGGACGAGGGCGAGGGCGGTGACTCCGGCGCTTCGGATGAATCCGAGGACGACCAGGACGAGGAGGAGGCCGCCGAAGACTCCGGTGACGACTCGGACGACGACTCTGCCGATGAGGCGGACGACTCGGAGGACGAGGACCAGGACGACACGCAGGACGCAGACGAGGACGAGGACGAGGAGCAGTCCGGCTCTGGGTCCTCGGGAGGTGGCTCGGGCGGCTCCGGCGGGGGCACCCCGGTGACACTGCCTGCGCTGGGCGAGTCCGTCACCGAGGGCACCATCACCCGCTGGCTGAAGTCGGTCGGCGACACGGTCGAGGTCGACGAGCCCCTGCTGGAGGTGTCCACCGACAAGGTCGACACCGAGATCCCCTCCCCCGTCGCCGGCACTCTGCTGGAGATCAAGGCCGAGGAGGACGAGACCGTCGAGGTCGGCGCCGAGCTCGCGATCGTCGGGGACGGTGAGGCCGGCGGAGGTGACGACTCCGGCGCCGACGAGGAGCCCGAGGCCGAGGAGGAGCCGGAGCCGGAGCCAGCGAAGGAGAAAGAGCCAGAGCCCGAGCCCGAGCCAGAGCCCGAGCCAGAGCCCGAGCCCGAGAAGGAGAAGGAGCCCGAGCCGAAGTCGGACGCTGCCTCGGGGTCTGAGTCATCGGGCCGAAGCGCCGCCAGTGACAGCCGTGGCTACGTCACGCCGCTGGTGCGCAAGCTCGCCTCGGAGCACGACGTCGACCTGGAGTCCCTCGAGGGCACCGGCGTCGGCGGCCGCATCCGCAAGCAGGACGTGCTGGACGCCGCCAAGCGCAAGGACCAGCCCGCACCGACCGCCTCCGAGGAAGCCTCGAAGGCCACCGCGAGCGAACCGGCGGCCCCCGAGCCGAGCCCGCTGCGCGGCAAGACCGAGCCGATGACCCGGCTGCGCAAGACGATCGCGAAGCGGATGGTCGAGTCGCAGCAGATCTCGGCCCAGCTGACCACCGTGGTGGAGGTCGACCTCACCTCGGTGGCGCGGCTGCGCGACTCGGCCAAGCAGGAATTCGCCGCGCGCGAGGGCGTCAAGCTCTCGTTCATGCCGTTCTTCGCCAAGGCAGCGATCGACACCTTGAAGGCCCACCCTGCCCTCAACGCCGCGATCGACACCGACAAGGGCGAGATCACCTACTACGACCACGAGAACCTCGCGATCGCGGTCGACACCGAGAAGGGTCTGCTGACCCCGGTGATCAAGAGCGCCGGCGACCTCAACGTGGCCGGCCTGGCCCGCCGGATCGCCGACATCGCCGAGCGGACGCGCGCGAACAAGATCAGTCCGGACGAGCTCAGTGGCGGCACCTTCACCCTGACCAACACCGGCAGCCGTGGAGCACTCTTCGACACCCCGATCATCAACCAGCCGCAGGTCGCCATCCTCGGCACGGGCACCGTGGTCAAGCGGGCCGTGGTGATCGACGACGACGATCTGGGCGAGACCATCGCGGTCCGGCAGATGTGCTACCTGGCTCTGACGTACGACCACCGGCTGGTCGACGGAGCGGACGCCGCTCGCTTCCTCTCCGACGTCAAGCAGCGACTGGAGTCGGGCAGCTTCGAGGTCTGACCCGGCTGGCCCCGGTTCTCGCGGAGTCGGCGCGGCGCCCCTGTGGCGCGGGTCACTAGGGTGTGCGGCATGCGGTTCGTCATCGCCGGCGCGTCCGGCTTTCTTGGGCAGGCCTGGTCCGCGCACCTGCGCGCGCAAGGCCACGACGTGGTGGAACTGGTGAGGAGCGACCCCCGGGACCCGCACCAGGTGCGGTGGGACCCCTACGGCTCCGGCGTCGACCAGGCCGTTGTCGACGATGCCGACATCGTGGCGAACCTCGCCGGAGCGCCGCTGGCCCACTGGCCCTGGACCCGGTCCTACCGACGCACGTTCCGCGACAGCCGGGTGATCACGACCCGAGTGCTCGCGCAGGCTGTCGCGACCTCGGACCGTCTGCCCGGCTTCCTGTGCCAGAACGGAATCAACGCCTACGGCGACCGCGGCACCGAGGTCGTCACCGAAGACACGCCGAGCGACGGTCGCTCGTTCATGGCCGAGGTGTGCCGGGAGTGGGAGGCAGCGACCGCGCCGGCCGTCGAGGCCGGTGCGCGCGTGGTGGTGTTGCGCTCGGGGGTGGTGCTGGACCGGTCCGGAGGTGCGTTGCCGCTGATGCGGCTCGGCTTCCTGACCGGCCTCGGCGGCAGGATCGGCCCGGGCACGCAGTACCTCCCTGCGATCACGCTGCAGGACTGGCTGGGCGCCGCCAGCTACCTGGCCTACGACGCCGGCGCCCGCGGCGCCTACAACCTGAGCGGGCCCGACCCGGTCACCAACGCCGAGTTCACCGAGGTGCTCGGGCGTGCGCTCCACCGGCCCACCCGGATCCCGGTGCCGGCATGGCCGTTGCGCAAGCTGGCGGACGTCCCCTCCGGCGTGCTGCTCGAGTCGGTCAGGGTCGAGCCGCAGCGCCTGATGGAGGAGGGGTTCGCCTTCGCCCACCTCGACGTCGCTGATCGAGTCAGGGCGGCTCTGGAGGGGTACCGGCCGGTCAGCGCGTGAGCACCGAGCTCAGCGTCCACCCCGTCGAGACGCGCTGGAACGTCAGCGTCCGGGGCGCGTAACCAGTGCCGCCCAGGCTGCGCTGCTTCCCTGTCGCCGATCTCACCCGGGCTCGGGCGACGCGCTCCTCCACCCGGATCCGGATCCGGTCGCTGCGCATCCCGAGCACCTCGAGGGCCCGGACCTGCGGGACCACCTCGACGAGGTGCACCCCGCGGCGGCGGTACGTGCGAAGCACCCGCAGATCCTGCCTCGCGAGACCGCTGCCAGGTGCGTACAAACCCCGGAGGGCGTCACGGTCGGCACGCCGAAGCGCATCGGAGCGGTCCCGGTCCCACGCGGTGAGCACCCGCAGCGCCCGACGAACCCTCGCGCGCGGCTCGAGGTCCGAGCCGATGCGGGAGTCGCGTCCGGCGTCGGGAACCCACACCGAAGGACTGCCCGAGGCGCTCGCCGCCCCACCGCCCTCCCGCGTGGCTCCGCTCGAGCCCGGTGGACGCGCACGCCGAGGCCGCCAGGCACCAGCCGACGACCACCACGGCCCACAGCAGGGCGTTCGACGTGGGCTCACGGGGTTGACGTCGCAGGAGGCTGGCGGTGCGCACCGGGCGATGATGCCTCGACCGGCCACGCTCGGGTTGTGGTTGTCCACAGGCCACGGGTGTCGCACAGCCTGCGTGCCCTTCTGCATTCTCATCTAGGCTCGGGTCATGGCAGGAGGGTTGCGCTACCAGACCCCCGGGTTCGGGGCCGGGGCACTGGACTACCAGGAGGCCTGGGATCTTCAGCGCCAGGTGCACGCCGACGTGGTCGAGGGCGCTCCGGACACCGTCCTCCTCCTGGAGCACCCAGCGGTCTACACCGCCGGGAAGCGCACCCAACCCCACGAGCGCCCCACTGACGGCACCCCGGTCATCGACGTCGACCGCGGAGGGAAGATCACGTTCCACGGCCCGGGTCAGCTCGTCGGCTACCCGATCGTGCGGCTACCCGACCACGTCGCCGTGGTCGACTACGTCAGGCGGCTCGAGGAGGCGCTGATCGCGGTCTGCACCGAGCTCGGGGTCACCACGGCACGAGTCCCGGGCCGCAGTGGCGTCTGGCTCGCTGCGGACGGGCGAGGCCCCGAACGCAAGGTGGCCGCCATCGGGATCCGCGTGAGCCGCGGCGTCGCCATGCACGGGTTCGCCCTGAACTGCAACGTGGACCTGTCCTACTACGACCGGTTCATCCCCTGCGGCATCGCCGACGCGGGGGTGACCTCCCTCTCCGCCGAGCTGGGCCGGGACGTGCGGGTCGAGGACGTGGTGCCCATGGCCCAGCATCACCTCGATCACCTGCTGGCCTGGACGCCGTACGACCGGACACCGGACTACGAGGCACGCCCCGACCCCGGCCACCCGCGCGTCCCCGTGCTCAATCCCCTGACCTGACCTCGGCTCAGGGGACGATGAGTCCCGCATGTCAGCCGGCCGACAGGAGAGACGTGGACGACCGCGACCTGGTCATCGAGACGATCGGACTCCGCAAGGAGTACCGCGGAGCCCGTGGCCGGAAGGTGACGGCGGTCCGGGGTCTGGATCTCACGGTGCGGGCAGGTCAGGTGCACGGGTTCCTGGGTCCCAACGGCTCCGGCAAGACCACGACGATCCGGATGCTGCTGGGCCTTGCCCACCCGACGTCGGGAGAGGCTCGGCTGTTCGGCGAACCTGTGCCCCGACGCCTCCCACGTGTGATCTCACGGGTCGGCGCCGTCGTCGACCAGCCGCGGTTCTCGACCTCGTTCAGTGGTCGGCGCAACCTCGCGCTTCTCGCGGACTCCGTCGGCCTCGAGCACGCCCGCGTCGACCAGGTCCTCGAGCGAGTGGGCATATCCCACCGCGACAAGGACCCTTATCGGACCTACTCCCGCGGAGTGCGCCAGCGCCTCGCCATCGCCGCTGCTCTGCTCAAGCGACCAGAGCTGCTGATCCTCGACGAACCCACGGCGAGCCTCGATCCCGCGGGCGTCCGAGATGTCCGACGGTTGATCCTCGACCTGGGCCGCTCCGGCGTCACCGTCGTGGTGAGCTCGCACATCTTGGCCGAGGTGCAACAGGTGTGCGACTGGGTCTCGATCATCGGGGACGGTGAGCTCCGCAGCAGCGGCGCGGTCGAGGAGCTGGTGGGGCGGAGGCGGGCTCGGGGTGTCCGAGTCGGAACCGCCGACCCCGACGCCACGATGGACGTGCTGCGTCGCGCCGGCCTGGATGTGGCTCGGGAGTCGCATCACGTCTACGTCGCCGAGGCGCCCGATCCAGGTGAGGTGACCAGGATCCTGGCCGAGCACCAGATCTGGGTGCGTGAGCTGGTGCCCGACCCTGACGACGTGGAGGACCTCGTGGTCGACGAGGGCGCTCACGACTCCTCCCACACCTCTGGGCCGGCCGAGCCAGAGGAGCCCCGGTCGTGAGGTCGCTCGCCGCGGAGTTCCGGCGGTTCTGGGCCCGCCGCACGATCGCTCTGACCCTCCTGCTGGCGGTGGCTGCGGCAACCCTGCTCGCCGGGGCCACCGTGTGGTCGACGCGTAGCGCCACCGAGGCCGAGATCACCACGGCTGCTCGACAGCTGGAGGCGGAGCGGACAGCGATCAGCGACGACCTGGAGCGCTGCCGGAACCAGCCGTCCGAGGAGCAGGCGGCTCTGCCCGAGGCGCAACGATGTGAGGGGCTGAACCCACAGCTCGACTGGTTCCTGCCCCGTGAGCAGCTCGATCTCGACGCCGAGCTCGAGGGCAGCGGCCTGGCGCTGGCGCTGATCCTCGCGGGCGCCGCGATCGTCGTGGGTGCCAGCTTCGCAGGTGCCGACTGGCACACCAGATCCCTGTCGACGCAGCTGCTGTTCCAGCCAGGGCGGGTCCGACTGTGGCTGGTCAAGGCGATCGCCGTCCTGCTGAGCGTCACCTTGGTCGCCACCACCGTCACCGCGGCGTACTGGGGAGCACTGGTGCTCGTCTCGCGCAGTCGCGGACTCTCGCTGGCCACGTCGGTGGTGCAGGAGACCGCTCTGCACGGCGCCAGGAGCGTGGTGCTGTCCGCAGCGGCGGCGCTGGGGGCCTTCGCGTTGACGATGGCGCTGCGCAGCACCTTGGCGACCCTGGCCCTCCTGTTCACCTACGCCGCGGCCGGTGAGGCCCTGCTCGCCTCACTGCCCCTGGAGAAGGCCGGGCGATGGTCACTGGCGAACAACGTCCAGGCCTGGGTGCTGGACGGCATCCAGGTCTACGAGGAGGCGTTGTGCCCGCCCGGCGCCGGGGCGACGTGTGAGGCCACGTTCGGGCTCTCTGCGGCACACGGCGCGGTCTACCTGACCGTCCTGCTGGTGTTGGCGGTGGGCCTGTCGCTGATCACCTTCCCCCGACGCGACGTCCCCTGACCTGCCCCCGACGATGTCCGCTGCGCCTGGCGCGCTGGTTACCATGGTCGAGATGTCCACCCAACCCGCCACCCAGCCCGCCACGAACCCTCCGACCTCCGGCTCCAGCGCCGCGCCGGAGGGTCGCAAGCTGCTGCGTCTCGAGGTGCGCAACTCCGAGACCCCGATCGAGCGCAAGCCGGAATGGATCAAGACCCGGGCCCGCATGGGACCGGAGTACACCGAGCTGCAGAAGCTGGTGGCCTCGGAGGGCCTGCACACGGTGTGCCAGGAGGCGGGGTGTCCCAACATCTTCGAGTGCTGGGAGGACCGTGAGGCGACCTTCCTCATCGGTGGCGACCAGTGCACCCGACGTTGTGACTTCTGCCAGATCGACACCGGCCGCCCCGACCCGCTCGACCGCGACGAGCCGCGCCGAGTGGCCGAGAGCGTGCAGAAGATGGAGCTGCGCTACGCCACGATCACCGGGGTCGCCCGCGACGACCTGCCCGACGGGGGCGCGTGGCTCTACGCCGAGACCGTGCGGGTGATCCACGAGCTGAACCCGGACACCGGGGTCGAGAACCTGATCCCTGACTTCAACGGCCGTCCCGACCTGCTCGACGAGGTCTTCGAGTCCCGCCCGGAGGTGCTCGCACACAACGTCGAGACGGTGCCTCGGATCTTCAAGCGGATCCGCCCGGCCTTCCGCTACGACCGGTCGCTGGACGTGCTGACCCAGGCGCGCGCCTTCGGTCTGGTCACCAAGTCGAACCTCATCCTCGGCATGGGCGAGACCCGCGAGGAGGTCAGCCAGGCCCTGCGGGACCTCCACGAGGCGGGTTGTGAGCTGGTCACCATCACCCAGTACCTGCGTCCCTCCGTGCGCCACCATCCGGTCGAGCGCTGGGTGCGCCCCGAGGAGTTCGTCGAGCTGGCCACGGAGGCGGAGGAGATCGGTTTCTCCGGCGTCATGAGTGGTCCTCTGGTCCGCTCCTCCTACCGGGCCGGGCGGCTCTACCGCCAGGCGATGGAGCGACGCGCGGCCTGAGCGCGCCCTCTGAGACAATCCCCCCATGGCCACCAAGAAGCCGGCGAAGCCGCAGGGCGCCGGCAAGCCCGAAGGCAAGCAGAGCCGTATCGCGCAGATGCGGCAGGTCTACCGGATGACCAAGCAGACCGATCGCTACATCGGTCTGATCATGCTCGGGGTCCTGCTGGGCGTGAGCCTGGCCGTGTTCCTCGTCCTCTCCCTGGTGCCGCCGGACTGGTTCTGGATGGACCTGGTCACCTCGGTCCTCTTCGGCCTGATGGCTGCCCTGATCATCTTCAGCCGCCGCGCGACCAAGGCCCAGATGTCGCAGATCAAGGGCCAGCCCGGCGCTGCCTTGGCGGCACTCTCGGTGCTGCGGCGTGGTTGGCGCACCGATCAGATGATCGCCTTCAACCGCAACCAGGACGTCGTGCACCGCCTGGTCGGGCGCCCGGGCATCATCCTGATCGGCGAGGGCAACCCCAACCGGGTCAAGCAGCTGCTGGCCACCGAGCGCACCCGCCACCAGCGGGTCGCCAGCGAGGTGCCGGTGCACATGGTGATCGTTGGTGAGGGTGAGGGCCAGGTGCGCCTGGAGAAGCTGGTGCGCCACGTGTCCAAGATGGACAAGTCGTTGAAGCCCTCGGAGCTGACCGAGGCGCTGTCGCGACTGAAGGCGATCGATGCCACGAGGTCCCAGATGCCGGTCCCCAAGGGGCCCGTACCGACGTCGATGAAGGGGCTGCGGGGCAACCTCCGCGGCCGCTGAGCCGACCTCAGGGGGCTTCGACCACGTCGGCCGGTGCGGGAGCTTCGATCGACACCGGCTCTCCCCACTCCTCGAACTCCACGACGACACGTGAACCGGCGAGCTTCGTGGTCATCCGCCGCATCCGACCCTCCGGGTCCAGCCAGACGTCGTAGGACAGCTCCGAGGGGACTCCGGGCGGCGGCGTCTGCCCCTGTGCCTCCAGCGCCTCAGCCGCGTCGAGGGTGAGCCGGTAGTGCGCGGTGTCGACACCGCCGATGCGCTCCTCGCCGACCTTCCGGGTGTCCTGGAGCCCGTCGCGGAAGGCCGACAGCGAGTCGCGGGGGTCCACCTGCCCACCACCGAACTGCCGCATCCGCGGGTCGCTCTGGTCCAGCCGGATGAACTTGCCCTGGGGCGTCATCCCCGGCGCGTCGACGTAGGCCGCCTCGGGAGTGACGATCACACGCGTCGGACCCCCCAGACCGTCGACCCTCGTGGTCATGTCGATGCGGCTGCCCTGTCGGCCGTAGTCGACCGATCCACTGGCACGAGAGCCCACGACGCCCGTGGTCCGCATCCGGAACCGTGCGCTGCCGCTCGAGCCGATCCCCGCCTCCATGAGCTCGAGCAGTGCCTGCGCGTCAGGACCGGGGTCCGCCGAGGTCTCGCCCGAGGTCGGCGCCGACGTGCCCGCCGACGTGGTCACCGACCCGGCATCGTCCGCGGTCGACTCGGGCTCGTCGGAGCAGGCCCCCAGCACTGACACACTGACCGTGGTGACCAAGGTCACGAACGCGTGTCGGATCATGGCGTGAGACTAACGACCAATCCCACGGATGGCGGAGGCCGAATCAGGGACATGACCAGCGACATCGATGCCACCCGGCGGCCGCGCGTGGCCGTGGTGGGATCGGGAATCTCGGGCCTGACAGCGTCCTACCTGTTGAAGGACACCCACGCGGTGACGCTGTTCGAGGCCGACTCGCGCCTGGGCGGCCACGCCCACACGCACCAGGTCACCACAGCCGGCGGCGCCACGGTGCCGGTCGACTCCGGCTTCATCGTGCTGAACGACCGCACCTACCCCCACCTGCGGCGGCTCTTCGACGACCTCGGGATCCTCACCCGTCCCACCGAGATGAGCATGAGCATCAACTGCGCCGGCTGCGGGCTCGGGTTCGTCGGGGGGCGCGGCTCCCGCGGGATCTTCGCCCAGCCGCGACGCATGGTCGACGCGCGCTTCTGGCGGTTGCTGCTCCAGATCTCGCGGTTCCAACGCCGCGCCAAGTCGCTCCTCGCGGCCACCGGGGCGCGAGCGGGCGACGAGGCCGTCGACCCGGGACTGACCTACGGCGAGTTCCTGCGTCGTGAGTCCTTCGACGAGCACTTCATCGCCCACTACGCGCTGCCCGTGGTCTCGTGCGTCTGGTCGATGGGCCGCGACGAAGCGCTGGCCTACCCTGCGGCGTACCTGTTCGCCTTCCTGGGCCACCACGGGTTCCTCGATCTCGGCGACGCCCCGACGTGGCACACCGTCGTCGGTGGCTCGCGCACCTACGTCTGCGCCATCGCAGACCGGCTCGACGTCGTACGCCGGAGCCGGCCGGTCACCGCGGTCACCCGCCGTCCCGACGGCGTCCTGGTCACCAGCGGCGAGGCGGGCGAGGAGGCGACCGAGGAGTTCGACCAGGTCGTGGTCGCCACGCACGCCGATCATGCGCTGCGCCTGCTGACCGATCCGACCGACCACGAGGCGCGCCTGCTGGGCGCGTTCTCCTACTCGACCAACGAGACCTACCTGCACCGCGACGAGTCGGTCCTTCCGGAGCGGCGGGTGCGCGCGAGCTGGAACTACCGGCTCGAGGCCTGCGGGCACCAGGTGGACCGCACCCGCGTCTCGTACTGGATGAACCGGCTCCAGGGGCACGACGAGCAGGAGCCGCTCGTGGTCACCCTGAACCCGGACCGGGCGCCGCAGGACGTCATCGCCCAGATGTCGTACCAGCACCCGCTCTACACCGGCGAGTCCGTGGCCGCTCAACGCGAGCTCGCCGACCTCAACGACGGCCGCACCGCGTTCGCCGGCGCCTACCAGGGGTGGGGGTTCCACGAGGACGGGTGCGCCGCCGGAGTGCGAGCAGCCCGCTCCCTCGGGGGCCGCGACCTGGACGCCGGCTCCGTGACAGCGGATCATGGCGACCTGGAGATGGTCTCGGGATGAGTGCTGCTGTGGATTCGCTGGTCGATGTCCCCGCCGTGGTCCGCGCACGGGTGGGCCACCGCAGGACATTCCCTGTCCCCTACGCCTTCGCCCACCGGAGCACGGCCTGGCTGGTGGATGCCGACGCTCCGGAGGCGGGGTTCCCGTCCTTGCTCCGTCCGGTGCTGCGCATCCGGGCGAACGATCACCTCGGCAGTGGTGGCGAGAGCCTGGGGGGCAAGGTCCGTCACTACCTGCAGGTGGAGGGAGTGCCGTGGTCGGCCTCCCGGATCCTTGCCCTGACCAACGCGCGGACGTTCGGTCACGTCTTCGATCCCCTGACGACGTACTTCGTCTTCGATGCCCGCGGGGGGCTCGAGGGCATCCTGGCCGAGGTGCACAACACCTACGGCGAGCGGCACTGCTACCCGCTGGACGTCCAGCAGACACCGATGACCGCGACCAAGGAGTTCTACGTCTCCCCGTTCTTCGCGGTCGAGGGGCGCTACGACATCCGGGCGAGGCTCGAGCCCGAGCGGGTGACGGTCTCGATCTCCCTGACACAGACCGATGCCGCAGGCAAGGAGCGGCGCGTCTTCCACGGCTACGTGACCGGATCCCCCAGGTCCGCGACCAGCCGCCGGGTCTGGCGGGCCTTCCTGCGAGATCCGCTGGCCTCGCAACGGGTCTCCGCGCTGATCCGGTGGCACGGCATCAAGCTGTGGCTTCGTCGACTTCCCGTGATCCAACGACTACCCCACCGAACGACGGAAGGGATGGCATGAGCAGCGCAGCGACACCTCTCGATGTGACGCACACCCTGGGCGGCACCGCACGGGCCCGGTCCGTGCCCGAGGCGCCACGGTTGCCGGTCCGAAGCGCGCTGGCGCGCGGCACGCTGCGCCAGATCGTGCGCAAGGTGCCGGTCGCGATCGAGCTTCCCGGCGGGCGCCGTTGGGGCGGCCCCTCGGCCACCACGCCGACCCTGGTGGTGCACGACGAACGTGACTTCTTCGCCCGGATCGCCCACTCCCCCATGATCGGGATCGGCGAGGCCTACATGGCCGGGGACTGGTCCGCGGGTCCCGACACCGATCTCGCCGACGCGCTGACCCCTTTCGCCGCCACGGTCTCCGACCTCATCCCGCCGTTCATCTACCGCCTCCGCCACGTCGTGCTTCCCAAGCTGCTCTCGGAGGAGGAGAACACCAAGGACGGTTCCCGGCGCAACATCCATCGCCACTACGACCTGTCCAACGAGATGTTCCAGCAGTTCCTGGATCCCTCGTTGTCGTACTCCTGCGCACTCTTCGACCGCCTGGCCCCTGCGCCGACACGTGCCGAGCTCGAAGCCGCTCAGGTGGCCAAGATCGACGCCGTCCTCGACGCCGCGGGGGTCACGGCGGGCTCCCGGGTCCTGGAGATCGGCACGGGCTGGGGGTCGCTGGCGATCCGTGCCGCACAGCGCGGGGCCTCCGTGGTGTCTCTGACGATCTCCCACCAGCAGGCTGAGCTCGCACGCGACCGGATTGCGGAGGCAGGCATGTCAGACCGGGTCGAGGTGGTGTTGCGCGACTACCGCGACGAGACCGAGCGCTACGACGCCATCGTGAGCGTCGAGATGATCGAGGCGGTCGGTGAGGAGTACTGGCCGACGTACTTCTCCAAGCTCGACGAGCTGCTGCTACCTGGTGGGCGGGCTGCGATCCAGGCGATCCTGCTCGAGCACCACCGGATGCTGGCCACGCGCAACACCTACACCTGGATCCACAAGTACATCTTTCCCGGGGGCCTGCTGCCGTCGGTCAAGGCGATCCAGGACGTCCTCGGGGGGCACACCCAGCTGCGCCTCACCCACGCTCGACACATCGGCCCGCACTACGCCCACACGTTGCGTCTGTGGCGTGAGCAGTTCCTGTCCAACTGGCCGCAGGTGCAGGCTCTGGGCTTCGACGAGACCTTCCGGCGGATGTGGGAGTTCTACCTCGCCTACTGCGAGGCCGGGTTCGCCAGCGGCTACCTCGACGACGCGATCCTGACACTCGAGCGCTGAGCGGCTCGGGGCTCAGCGCCGGAGCAGCACGGTGCCGGCCGCGAGGTCGTGCAGCCCGCGGTTGTCCTGGTTGAACACGACCGCCGGGATCACCAGGCAGATCAGCACGGTGCGCAACGCAGCGCGCCCCAGGCTGACCCGGCTGCCGTCGAGCCTGGCGACGGTCAGGCGGGTCGCCAGCTGACCGAACGAGCCACCGGTGAGTGCGGTGAAGACGGTCACCTCGACGAAGAAGACACCGAGGGGCAGGAACGCCGACTCAGCGCTGGTGAGCCCCCACAGGGCAGCCAGCAGGTTGGCGAGCAGCACCGACGGCAGCCAGTCGATCAGCAGCGCCAGGAACCGCAGCTTCCAGGAGGCGACCGAGCCAGGCCCGCTGGCCGGCAGACCGAGCCGATGCCCTGGATGATCCTGGGTCTCCGAGTCGGCCACCACGCAAGGCTACCGACCGGCGTGGCGAGGCGGGCCGGTGCGTGGTCCCTGCTCAGCGCTCGCCGGACGCGTGAGACCTGCGTAACACGGCGGAAACAATAGAGATACGGTGAGGAAACCGCTTGACCGTACTGTCGCAGCCAACCGGCGCCCGGTGGGTTGTGCGCCGCGGTGGTGCAGCGTCGCATCGCCATCCCACATGAGACAGGTCGCGCGATGCGCGACCGAGGAGGATGAATGTTCGCCAACAGCGACGAGTTGCTGAAGTTCGTCAAGGACGAAGGCGTCGAGATGGTCGACGTCCGGTTCTGCGACCTGCCCGGCATCATGCAGCACTTCACCGTCCCGGTGTCGTCGTTCGACCAGGATGTCTTCGACAACGGTCTGAACTTCGACGGGTCGTCGATCCGCGGCTTCCAGGCCATCAACGAGTCCGACATGTCGCTGTTCCCGGACCCCACCACGGCCTACGTGGACCCCTTCCGGGTCGCGAAGACGCTGGTGGTCAACTTCTTCATCCACGACCCGATCACGGGTGAGCCCTACTCCCGCGACCCCCGCAACATCGCGCGCAAGGCCCTCGCCTACCTCTCGACCACGGGGGTGGCCGACACCGCGTTCTTCGCTCCCGAGGCGGAGTTCTACGTCTTCGACAGCGTGCGCTACTCCACCGACGCGCACGAGGGCTTCTACCACATCGACTCGGTCGAGGGCTGGTGGAACAGCGGCCTCGACCACAGCGACAACCGCGGCTACAAGACCCGCTTCAAGGGCGGCTACTTCCCCGTGGCCCCCTACGACCAGTACGGCGACCTGCGCGACGAGATCGTCAAGAACCTCGAGATCTGCGGACTGACCGTCGAGCGCGCCCACCACGAGGTCGGCACCGCGGGCCAGGCCGAGATCAACTACCGGTTCGACACGCTGCTCAAGGCCGCCGACGACGTCATGAAGTTCAAGTACATCGTCAAGAACACCGCCTGGGTGAACGGGAAGTCCGCGACCTTCATGCCCAAGCCGATCTTCGGTGACAACGGGTCGGGCATGCACGTGCACCAGTCGTTGTGGAAGGACGAGGCGCCGCTGTTCTACGACGAGACCGGCTACGGCGGTCTCTCCGACATGGCCCGCCACTACATCGGTGGCATCCTGAAGCACGCGCCGTCCTTGCTGGCGTTCACCAACCCGACGGTGAACTCCTACCACCGCCTGGTGCCCGGCTTCGAGGCGCCGATCTCGCTGGTCTACAGCTCCCGGAACCGCTCGGCGTCGGTCCGGATCCCGATCACCGGCGCGAACCCGAAGGCCAAGCGCATCGAGACCCGGTTCCCCGACCCGTCGGCGAACCCCTACCTCGCCTTCTCCGCGCTGATGCTCGCGGGCCTGGACGGCATCACGAACAAGATCGAGCCGGCCGCCCCGATCGACAAGGACATCTACGAGCTCCCGCCGGACGAGATGGCCGAGATCGACCAGGTCCCGACCTCGCTCGGCGCCGTGCTGGACGCTCTGGAGGCCGACCACGAGTTCCTCACCGCCGGCAACGTGTTCACGCCCGACCTGATCGAGACCTGGATCGAGTACAAGCGCACCGAGGAGATCGCGCCCGTGCAGCTGCGTCCCCACCCGCACGAGTTCGAGCTCTACTACGACATCTGATCTCACCTGGCCTGACGGCCGCCCGACAGGTGCCTGGAACGGCCCCTGACGCTGCGAAGACACCTTCGAAGGTCTTCCAGAGTCAGGGGTCGTTCTCGTTGGCGTCGGCCCCGGGGAGACTTCTCCGAACGGCGGCACCTCGGGTCGGCCCCGTCTCCTGCAGAGGCATACGACCCGGCCGCCCCGGTCGAACGACCCTTCTCGGGTGGTCCCTGCGGACGACATGGTGGCGGAGAGCCGACGCGGCGGTTCCCGGCGAACCTGCGCACAGAGGTCCTCTTCGGCCGAGCGGGACAGTGGTCGAGGACCTTGGGTTCTTCCGACGCTGGGCGCGTGAGTCGATCGCGGGTGAGGATGGGAATCGTGGATGGCACCGGTCTGACAACGCCAGAGGCTGCCCGCCGCCTCGATCAGATCGGACCGAACGAGATCACACAGCGAGGGCGCATCTCGATGTGGTCGAGCATCGGCCTCCAGCTCCGGGACCCACTCGTCGTCGTGCTCCTCGCTGCTTGCGCGTTGACACTGCTCACCGCCGACTTCACCGACGCCGCCGTGATCGGGTTGGTGGTCCTGGTCAACACCGCGGTCGGGGTCACCCAGGAGATCAAGGCAGACCGAGCGATCACCGCCTTGGCGCAGCTGAACGCACCGGCGGTACGCGTCCGACGCGACGGTGTGGAGACCTCGGTGCCTGCCGCAGAACTGGTGCCGGGCGACGTCTTGCTGCTCGGCGAGGGCGACATCGTGCCGGCAGACTGTGACCTGCTCGAGTCATCGTCGTTGCTGGTCGACGAGTCGGCGCTGACCGGTGAGTCGATCGCGGTCGGCAAGGCTGCCCCACGTCTGGAGGCGGCAGGCGACGTGGTCTCGTCGGGAACCGTCGTCGTCAAGGGCCGCGCGGTCGCCATGGTGACCGGGACCGGTGCGTCGAGCGCCCTGGGGCAGATCGCCGCGCTGATGGACACGCGCGTCGAACCGACTCCGCTGCAACGTCATCTGGCCGAGCTGGGACGGACGTTGGCGCTGGTCGCGGTCGCGCTGTGTGCGGTCGTGCTCGTCCTCGGGCTGACCCGAGGCCAGCCCCTGGAGCTGATGCTGATCACGGCGATCAGCCTTGCGGTTGCGGCGGTGCCGGAGTCGCTGCCGGCTGTTGTGACGTTGAGCCTGGCGTTGGGCGCACGTCGCATGGCGGCCCGCAACGCCGTGGTGCGACGGCTCCCGGCCGTGGAGACCCTGGGGTCGGTGACCGTCCTGGCGACGGACAAGACCGGCACGCTGACCGAGGCCCGGATGATTGTCGAGGAGCTCTGGACCCCCGAGCGCTCGGTCGCTGTCTCCGGAGAGGGGTACACACCCCGCGGTGCGTTGGTCACCGGCGGGGTAGTGCTCGATCTCAGCCGAGCCCCTGACGTACTCGAGCTCCTCCGGGCCTGCGTGCTCTGCAACGACGCGCACCTGGTTCCTCCTGCCGGTCCGGAGGAGCCGTGGTCGGGACTGGGCGACCCGACGGAGCTGGCCCTGCTCAGCGTCGCCGGCAAGGCAGATCTGACCCAGGCCGACCTCGAGCGCCTCAACCCGCGCGTCGGGGAGGTGCCGTTCGACAGCGGGACCCAGCGGATGACGACCGCGCACCAGGTCACCCGCGACGGCGAGCAGCGCCTCCTGGTCGTGACCAAGGGCTCGGTGGAGGCCCTCCACTCCGAGCACGAACGGGGCGGGCGCAACGCCGAGTGGCGCACTGCTCTGCTCCGTGCCGCCGAGCTCGCGGCAGAAGGGTTCAGGGTGCTGGCCCTGACGGCCGGTGAAGCCCCCGTGGGAACTGACTGGAGAACCACGGATCACCGCCTGCTGGGCCTGGTCGCCATGACCGACCCGACCAAACCAGCGGCACGCACCACCATCGAGGAGTGCCGCAATGCGGGCATCGTGCCGGTCCTGATCACCGGCGACCACCCCGCCACGGCCCGAGCGGTGGCCCTCCGAGTGGGCGTGCTGACACCCGAGGAGGCCGAGCACGAGAACAGTGTCGCCACCGGGCCACAGGTCGCTGCCGGAGCGGTCCCGGACCTGACCGGCACCCGGGTCTTCGCCCGGACCAGCCCCGAGCAGAAGCTCGACATCGTCCAGGCCTGGAAGGACCGGGGCGCGGTCGTCGCGATGACCGGCGACGGCGTCAACGACGGCCCGGCCCTGCACCGAGCCGACATCGGCGTCGCCATGGGGCACCGCGGAACCGAGGTCGCCCGGCAGGCGGCTGACCTGGTTCTCGCCGACGACGACCTGGCGACCGTCGTCGCAGCCGTCCAGGAGGGTCGCCGGGTCTACGCCAACATCCGACTCTTTCTCGTCTTCGGCCTCTCCGGGGGCGCAGCCGAGATCCTGGTCATGCTCCTCGGCCCGTTCCTCGGCCTCGTCGTTCCCCTCGTCGCTGCACAGATTCTCTGGATCAACCTGCTCACCCACGGGATCACCGGAGTGGCCATCGGCGCCGAACCCGTCTCCTCCGATGCGATGAGCCGGCCACCGCGACCAGCCGCGCAGAGCGTCCTCGGAGACGGCCTGTGGCAACGGGTCCTCGTGCTCAGCGTGCTCCTGTCCGCGGTGACACTGGTTCTCGGCAGGTGGGCACACGACGACGGACGGGCCTGGCAGACGATGATCTTCCTCGCCCTGACCTGCCTCCAGCTCGGCGTGGCCGTCGGGCTACGACCCGCTCAGCTCACCACACAGAACCCGCTGCTCCCGATCGCGGTGGCAGGCTCGTTCCTCCTCGCCCTGGCCGGTGTCTACCTCCCCGTGCTGCAGAACCTGTTGGGCACCGAAGCCCTGCCGGCAGCCGACCTCGCACTCGCCGCCGGGACCGGGATCCTCGGTTGGCTCGCCGCCCGTGCCACGCGTGGGCCGAGGACACGTGCGAGCCACGCCTCCGCGCCTCCTGCCGGACTCGGGGCATCGGGGGGATCCGGTCGACGACGAGGATGAGGCGGAGGATCACGCAACAGGACGACGGAAGATCTCGCGGTCAGGCGCTTTGAGTGCCCTGCGGCGTGGGCGTACTCCTCTGAAGCCTCAGAACACCGACCAGTCGGAGTACGTCGTGAACGCGTCGAGCGCGGCCAGCCCCGCCGTGGAGTTCCCCGAGGGCCCGAGCGCGGGGCTCCACACACAGATCGTGCCGCTGCCCGGGATGACCGCCAAGATCCCACCGCCGACTCCGCTCTTGGCCGGTAGTCCGACCCGGAATGCGAACTCCCCCGCCGAGTCGTAGGTGCCGCAGGTCAGCATCACGGCGTTGATCCGCTTCGCCTGACTTCGAGTGATCAGAGGGCTGCCGTCGTGCAGCACGCCCCCGCGCGCGAGGAAGAGTCCGGCGGACGCGAGCTCACGGCAGCTCATCGCCAGGGCGCACTGGTTGCGGTACTGCTCGAGGACCACGTCCACCTCGCACTCGAGGTTGTCATGGCTGGCGAGCAGGTGGGCGAGCGCAGCGTTGCGGTGGCCCGCGACCTCCTCCGACCGGGCGACGACGGGGTCGGCCGTCACGTCGGGGTTGCCGCTCTCGCGGCGCAGCAGTCCACGCACCGCCTCGTACGCACCCCCCGTGAGCGTCTGCAACCGGTCGGTCACCACCAGAGCGCCCGCGTTGATGAACGGGTTGCGTGGGCGCCCTTCCTCCTGGTCGAGCTGGAGCAGCGAGTTGAAGGGGTTGCCCGAGGGCTCCCGGGACACCCGTCGCCAGATCCGATCACCGTCCGCGTCCAGTGACTTCACCAGCGCCAGGGTGAAGACCTTCGTGATGCTCTGGACCGAGAACTGCGTCTCGGCGTCGCCGACGGTCGTGACCGTGCCGTCGCACGAGGCGACGGCCATGCCGAATTGATAGGGATCGACCTGGGCGAGGGACGGGATGTAGTCGGCGAGCTGCCCGCGCCCCACGTGGGTCCCACTGACCTCATGGACGCGCTCCAACACTTCGGTCAGGTCCACATGATCACCATGGGGACCATCTTGCCTGCCCGTCGCAGCGCGCCGAAAACGTTGAGCGGATCGGAGTCACCTTCTGACCCCGATCTGGCACAACGTCCAGCATCAGTACCGGCGACCGCGCATGCTGGACACGTGCTGGTCACCAACCACGTCTTGTCGGGTGCGCTCCTGGGCGCCGCCTCCCCCGGGCCGGTGAGCGGCTTCATGGCAGGCTTCGCCTCCCACTTCCTGCTCGACGCGGTGCCCCACTGGGGCGACGTCGAGTGGGACGAGATGGTGCCCGTCGGCGTTCGTGACGGACTGACCGGTCTCGGTGTCATGGGCCTGCTCTGGTCTCGCACCCCGCGAGCGGCACGGTTGCGGGTGCTTGCCGGGATGACGGGCGCCTGCCTTCCCGACCTCGACAAGCCGGCCCTGCTCTTCTTCGGCCGATCACCGTTTCCAGCACGCTTCGACAACGTCCACGTGGCGATCCAGCGGGAGTCGCGCGACCGCATGCCGCAGGAGTTCATCGTGGGTGGCGCGTTGTTGGCAGCCGCGCTGCGACTGCTCCCCCGCGCCGTGACTGATCGGCCGCTGGTGCGTTGAACCACCATGGGACGTTCTCGCCGCACCACCGCTGTCGTTGCCGCCATCGCCGCCGTGCTCTCCCCGGTGGTCGGTCTCACCGCACTCGCCCAGCCCTCGAGCGCCGACGAGTACGCCTATCCGACCTCGCCCAACGACCCACCCGGCGCCAACGACTGGGCCTGCGAACCGACCGCGGCCCATCCGCAGCCGGTGATCCTGGTGCACGGCACCTTCGGTGACCGCACCCACCTGTGGGAGCCGATCTCCTACCGACTCACGCAGCAGGGCTACTGCGTGTTCTCCCTCGACTACGGCAACCGCGCGACCGGCCCGATCGAGGACTCGGCGCAGCAGCTGGCCGACTTCACCGCGCTGGTGCGCCGGGCGACCCAAGCCAAGAAGGTCTCCATGGTCGGCCACTCCCAGGGTGGGATGATGCCGCGCTACTACATCAAGTTTCTCGGAGGCCACCGCTACGTCGACGACCTGATCGGCATCGCTGCGTCGAACCACGGGACCACCACGACCAACAGCTCGTTGTTCGCCGGCTCGGGCGGCACCATGGAGGGCTGTGAGGCCTGCACGCAGCAGGGTGCCGGCTCGGAGTTCCTGACTCGGCTCAACGCCAAGGACGAGACCCCCGGCAAGGTCGACTACACCAACATCGTGACTCGCAACGACGAGGTCGTCGTGCCCTACACCTCCGGCTACCTCGAGGGTGGCCGTGACAGCGAACAGCTGACCAACGTCGCAGTGCAGGACACCTGCCCGGTCGACCTCAGCGACCACGTCTTCGTGCCGACCAGCCCGACGACGTACGGCTGGGTGGCGGATGCACTGGCGCACGACGGCCCGGCGAACCCGCGCGCCGCGATCGGCTGCGGCGCCTGAGTCGCGGGCCGCTCGGTCCCGGCGCCCGGCCTACCGGGCGGTGAAGTCGCTCAGCCCCTCCGGCTCGACGTCCGAGAGCTCCACACCCTGCACCTGGGCGCGCGTCGAGCCCTCCCGGCACCAGTCGACCATCGCGGCGACCTCACCCTCGTCGCCCTCGAAATGGGCAGCCACCGTGCCGTCGGGCTCGTTGCTGACCCACCCGACGACACCTCGCGACTCGGCCTCCCGGGAGCACGCGTCGCGGAAGAAGACTCCCTGCACGCGACCATGGACGCGGACTCGGCGGGCGACTGTCGGCATGGTGACTCCTGTCAGCAGGCATCAGGTCAACTCTCCTCGACGCTACCCGCGATCCGCAGTGCCCTCACCTGGGCGCCTCGCCGCCGGCGTCGTACGCTCGAGGTGATGAGCTCCCCTGTGACGATCGCTCTGCCCGTGGACAGCCGCTATGCGCGCGAGCTGCCCGAGCTGGCCCTGCCCTGGCAGGCGCAGGAGTTCCCGGATGCCGAGGTCCTGCTACTCAACGACGACCTCGCACAGGAGCTGGGGCTGGATCCCGCCGATCTCCGATCCGCTGCGGGAGCCAGGACGCTCACCGGGCTCAGCCGGCCTGACGAGGCCCCCTCGGTGGCGATGGCCTACGCCGGCCACCAGTTCGGGATGTACTCCCCCCGCCTCGGCGATGGACGCGCGCTGCTGCTCGGGGAGCTGACAGCGCCGGACGGGCGTCAGGTCGACGTGCACCTCAAGGGGTCGGGCCGCACTCCGTTCGCCCGGGGTGGGGACGGCCTGGCCGCGATCGGGCCGATGCTGCGCGAGTACGTCGTCAGTGAGGCGATGCACGCGCTCGGGGTGCCGACCACACGCTCCCTCGCAGTCGTCGGCACCGGGCAGCCCGTGCATCGCCAGTCGCTCCTGCCAGGTGCCCTGCTGGTGCGGGTCGCCGCCAGCCACCTGCGGGTCGGCACGTTCCAGTACGCCTCGGCGACCGGGGACGTCGACCTGCTGCGACGCCTGGCCGACCACGCGATCGCTCGCCACCACCCCGGGGCCGCCGCGGCGACCAACCCGTACCTGGCTCTGTTCGAGGCGGTCGTCGGCTCGCAGGCCTCGCTGGTGGCCCGCTGGATGCTGGTCGGCTTCGTCCACGGCGTGATGAACACCGACAACATGACCATCTCCGGCGAGACGATCGACTACGGCCCGTGCGCCTTCATGGATGCCTTCGACTTCGCCACGGTCTACAGCTCGATCGATGAGGGAGGTCGGTACGCCTACGGTCGACAGCCTGCGATCGCGGAGTGGAACCTCGCTCGTCTCGCCGAGACCCTCCTGCCGCTGATCGACGACGACATCGAGACCGCGGCCCAGACCGCCACTGAGGCCCTGGCAGAGTTCCGGCGCCACTACGCGCACGCCTGGTACGGCGGGATGGCGCGGAAGCTGGGCCTGCCCGAGGGACTCGCGGACGACGTGCTCACTCCCCTGGTCGACGATCTGGTCGCGCTGCTCCAGGGCAGCCACCCCGACATGACGGGCTTCTTCCGCAGCTTGGGGCAGGCAGCGCGCGGCGACCGCGAACCAGCGCGCAGCACGGTGCTCGACCTCGCTGCCTTCGACGAGTGGGCGGCGCGGTGGCTCGCCCTCGAACCCGCCGCCGATGCGATGGATGCGGTCAACCCGGTCTACGTGCCACGCAACCATCTCGTGGAGGAAGCCTTGGCGGCTGCGACCGAGGGCGACCTGGCGCCGGTCGAGCGCTTGCTCGAAGCGGTGTGCTCGCCCTACGACGAGCGGCCTGGCTTGGAGCGTTTCGCCGAGCCGGCTCCCGACGACTTCGGCGCCTACACCACCTTCTGCGGCACCTGACCGCGGCTGTCCACTCCCGGGTCAGCGCAAGGCGTCGTGCAGGAGCTGCTCGCTGAGCCCGAACTCGTGAAGCCGCAACGCGTCGCGGTCCGTGTCGACCACACGGGGCAGGCAGCACGCCGCCATCCCGGCCCGGTCGTGCTCTCCCAGGGTGCGGAGCACCGCGACCACGCTGTCGCGAGTCGTCACCATTGCGATCTGCCCTTCTGTACTTCCATCTCCGGTGATGGCGAGTCCTATTGGACACCTGACCAAGGGCTGTCAACGGACGACACGCACAACAATGGTCATTCGGACATAAGAATGCTCACTTTGGGCCTTGCCCGAAGGGGCCCTATGGCCCAGGGTGACTACCTCGGATGGTCCCGAGGTCCTGTCCTGTCCGCGTGCCGGCCCGGCAGCACAAGGGGGCCTGCACCGGCCTACCTCTCGGAACTGCGCGCAGTAGTCCAGATTGACCATGCCGGACTCAGCAGAACGGCCGAACCTCGGACCCTCGCCGATCGGCTGGGCAGAAAGCCCGAATCGGACAACCGGGAGTCGTACGATCCCAGTACCCTGCCCCGAGGAGCACGACCATGAGCGACTACTCAGTCGACCAGGTCTGCGTCGTCGTTCCCGTGTTCAACGAGAGCCCGGCCCTCGGACCGGTCCTGGACGAGTTGCTGGCGGTCTTCCCGCACGTGGTCTGTGTCGACGACGGCAGCTCCGACGACTCATCCTCGGTCGCACGCTCCCGAGGCGCCCGCACCCTTCGCCATGCGATCAATCTCGGAGCCGGTGCCGCCACGCAGACCGGCATCCGGGCTGCACTCGACGACCCGTCGTTCACGCACATCATCACCTTCGACGCGGATGGGCAGCACGATGTCGACGATGCCGTGGTCATGTGGCGCAAAGCGTGCGACGACCGGCTCGACGTGGTGCTCGGGACCCGCTTCGCCGACGACGTGACCAGCGCCATGCCGGCCGGCCGCCGGGCCCTGCTGCGTATGGCAACCCGGTACACGCGGGCGACGACGGGCTTGGCGGTGACCGACACGCACGTGGGCCTGAGAGTCTTCTCGAGGACGGCCGCGCTCGGACTGAACATCCGCCTGCCGGGTATGGCACACGCCAGCGAGGTCTTGAGCTACGTCGCTCGCTCCGGTCTGCCCTACGGTGAGGTGCCGGTCAACGTGCGGTACACGCCGTACTCCCTGCGGAAGGGCCAGCGGAACCTGAACGCGATCAACATCGCGATCGATCTGCTCATGGCTCGGTTGTACGCCCTGACGTGATCATCCAGGTTCTCCTGATCGGTGCATTCACGATCATCGCGATCGTCGCCGCCAGATCTGGTCCCTCAGCCACCCACCTGGCCTACCGCCGGCTCCTCGCGGGCCTGGTGCTCGTCACGGCAGCGCTGGCAGTGCTGTTCCCGGACATCCTTCAGTGGCTGGCAGAGCTCGTGGGAGTCACTCGAGGCACCGACCTGCTTCTCTACATGTTCGTCGTGGTGTCGGTCGTCATCTGGCTACGGCTCTACCGCAAGCTGGCAGCGACCGAGGCGCGCATCGCCGAGCTGACCCGCGAGCTGGCTCTCCTGACCGGCTCCGGCGACACCATGCGTGACCAGGCGCCATGAGGCCCACCCCCAAGCAGGTCGCCCTGGTCTTCGGCATCGGCTTCTTCCTGATCCAGGTGGCGTGGGTCCTGGCGGTGCCCCCGTTCCGGGCCATGGACGAGTTCGACCACGCCTACCGTGCCGCGGCCGTGGCCGATCAGCAGTGGCTCCCCTCCGACCGGCCGGTGGTCGACGGGCGCGGAAGCTACGTGCACGTTCCGGCAGCGCTGGTCGAAGCCGCGGCACCAGTCTGTCGTTGGTACGACTACACCGGGCCGGACAACTGTCGGGCGGTCACCGAGCGCGACTCGTCGGGGCGTGTGGACGTGGCCAGCGCTGCCGCTCTCTACAACCCCGCGTGGTACGCCGTGATCGGAACTCCGAGCAGCCTGTTCTCGGACTACGGGTTCCTCTACGCGTTGCGGATTCTCGGGGCAGCGCTGTGCGCGCTGGTCCTCGGCGCAGCCACCTACGCCGTGCGTCTGGCATCCACGTCCATGTGGCCGCTCCTCGCCATCCTGGGCGTAGCGACGCCGACGCTGATGTACAGCACCGCGAGCGCAGCGCCCAACGGTCTGGAGATGTCAGCGGGACTGCTCGTCTGGTGCAGCGTGCTCGCGTTGCGCGCCCGTCACAGCACGCGCACCGAGGGGGTGCTCGTGGGTCTGTTCACCGTGGGCGCTGTGCTCCTGGTCCTGCCCAGGCTCATGGGGCCCTTCTGGCTGGCGCTGATCCTGGTCTCCATGCTCCCCGTGGTCTCCGTTCGCCGTTGGCGCGAGATCCTCGGCTCGTCCCGGGTCACCGCCGTGGCGTCGGTGGGCGCCGTCGGAGCCGCCTGCGCCATGGGCCTGGCGTGGTCGTGGATCGCGCAACCGAATCAGCTCGATGAGCCGATCCAGCAGCCACCGGACAACGCCCTGCTCGCTGCCCTCGCCGAGAGCCCGGTCTGGATCATGCAGACCATCGCCGGCTTCCCGATGCGCAACGACCCGGCGCCGATGATCGTCTACGCCATCGTTCCGGCTGCCGTCTTCGTCCTTCTCACCGTCGTGGGCCGTCATGCCAGGCGCACCGAGTGGTTGCTGTTCGCGGGCCTCGTCCTGGTGTGGTTCGGGGTGCAGCTCGCGATCTCGACCGCCACGATCTCGACCGCCGGGACGATCTGGCAGGGCCGCTACGCGCTCCCCTACGGGGTCGGCCCCTTGATCGTCTTCACCGTCCTCGCCACGAGCAGGAAGAGTGAGCCCCCGCATCCTGTGAGCTTCGTCCCGATCGCTCTTGCGCTGACCACGGCTCACGCGGTCTCGGTGATCGGGGTGGCACGCGGCGAAGCCAACCGGAGCTACCTGACCGACACCTTTGTCTGGCTACCGCACCCCTCGCTCCTCCTGGGAGCGCTGGTCGTGGCTGCCTGCTCGGCGATGGTCTTGGTCGCATACAAGTCCAGTCACGACACCGGCGAGCCGGCCACACGCCCCCTGGTTCACGATGCTGCTTGATCTGGTCATTCCCTACTACGGCCGGGCCGACTACCTCATCCACGCAGTCGAGAGCGTGCTGGCCCAGGACAGTGACCAGCTCAGGCTCACCGTGGTCGACGACGCCTACCCCGGGAGCGAGGCGGCCGACTACCTCCGCGGAGTCGACGACTCGCGCCTGCGCTTCCTCCGCAACGAACGGAACCTCGGGCTCAACCGGAACTTCCAGCGCTCGCTCGACCTGGTCGAAGCGCCCTACTGCGTCTTCATGGGTGGTGACGACCTGCTGCTCCCTGGCTACGTCGCCTCGGTGACCACAGCGATCGCGTCCGACGACTGGGAGATCTATCAACCGGGTGTCCGGGTGATCGACGACGCCGGAGCCGAGGTCTTGCCGCTCGCCGACCAGGTCAAGAGGTGGCTGTGGCCACGACGGCGGCCATGCACCCTCTCGGGGCGACGCGCGGCCAGGCGTCTCTGCATCGGCGACTGGTTGTACTTCCCCTCTCTGTGTTGGCGCACAGACGCGATCCGCCCCGTCGGGTTCACCCCGGACCTGCGGGTTGCCCTGGATCTCGACCTGATCCTCACCGTGCTGTCGCAGGGAGGCCGACTCCGGGTGAGCGATGACGCCGTGTTCGCGTATCGACGTCACGAGGCCAGTGAGTCCTTCCCCGGCGCACGCCAGGGGAGCAGATTCGAGGAAGAGGCCCAGGTCTATCGCGAGGCCGCTCAGCGGTTCTCAGCAGCAGGGTGGCGGTCAGCGTCTCTGGCGGCGAGGGCACGCCCGACGTCGAGGGGCCACGCACTGCTCAGCGCAGTGCAGCTCGCTCGCCGTGGCGAGCTCCCCGCCGCTCGGGACGTGGTCAGGACCGCGACCGGCAGCTAGCTGTCCCAGAAGACGCGCTCGACCACCGCGTGCGCGCGGCGGGTGACTCGCAGGTAGTCGTTGGTGAGCCGGTCCGCCTCGCCCGGGGGGTAGCCCAACAGCAGCGCAACCGCCGCGAGCTCTCGGTGGTCCCGCGCGAGCTGGTCGCTACCCCGGCCGCGCACCAGCATGGCGACGTTGCGGATCCGACTGACGGTGAGCCAGGACTGCTCCAGCACCATCGCTTCGGTCTCGGTGAGCAGCTCCGCCTCGCAGGCGGCCCGCAAGGCAGCCAGCGTGCGCGAGGTGCGCAGCCCCGGCACCTCGTGAGCGTGCCGCATCTGCACCAGCTGCACCGTCCACTCGATGTCACCCAGACCGCCACGACCGAGCTTGAAGTGGGTCGCCCGGTCGGCCCCACGCGGGAGCCGCTCATTGTCGACGCGTGCCTTGATCCGGCGTACCTCCCGCACGTCGGCCGCCGTGAGCCCGTCCTCGGGGAAGCGGAGCGGATCGATCAGCTCCACGAAGCGGCGGCACAGGTCGGCGTCGCCCACGACGGCTTCGGCACGCAGCAACGCCTGGGCCTCCCAGACCGCCGACCACTTCGCGTAGTACGCCGCGTGCGCCTCGATCGTGCGCACCAACGGCCCCTGCTTGCCCTCCGGGCGCAGGTCCGCGTCGATCTCGAGGGGCAGGTCGCTGCCGGCGGCCCCCAGAAGTCGCCCCAGGTTGTTGGCGATGGTCTGCGCGGCCCGGGCAGCATCCTCAGGGGATGCGCCGCCGACCGGTTCGTGGATGAACATCACGTCGGCGTCACTGCCGTACCCGACCTCGTGCCCGCCCAGGCGACCCATCGACACGATCGCCATCCTGGTGGGCAGCTCGCGCCCGAGCTGTCGTTCGACACTGCGCCCCACGGCGCCGAGAGCGGCCTCGAGCGTGGCCTGGGTCAGGGCAGTCAGCGCCACCCCCACCATCTCCACGTTGTTCCGGTCGTCGGCCAGGTCGGTGACGGCGATCCGCAGCAGCTCGCGGCGACGGATCGAGCGGATCGCCCCGATCGCCTCCTGGACGTCGTCGTGGCGGCGCGCTGCGGCATTCATCTCGGTGTGCAGCGCCGCTCGGTCCCTCGGCTTCAGCTCGGCGCTGGACAGAAGCTTCACGCCTTCGGGCTCGCGCTCCAGCAGCAGGGTGGCGTACCGGCTCGCCCCCAGGACCCGCGCCAGGCGCTGGGCCACCTCGCCCTCGTCTCGCAGCATCGAGAGGTACCACGGTGTGCGGCCCAGAGCCTCACTGATCTTGCGGAAGCCGAGCAACCCGGCATCCGGGTCCGGGGAGTCAGCGAACCACTCGAGCATCACCGGGAGCAGCGCCCGCTGGATGGCGGCGGTGCGCGAGACGCCGCCCGTCAGCGCCGACAGGTGCTGGATGGCACCCTGGGGGTCGGCGAAGCCCAGCGCAGACAGCCGGTCCTTGGCCGCCGCGGCGGTCAAGGCCGTGCCGGTGGCCTCGGTCTGCGCCACGGCATCCAGCAGCGGTCGGTAGAAGAGCTTCTCGTGCAACCGTCGCACCTCGCGGCGGCGTGTGTGAAGCTCCTCCTCGAAGTCCTCGAGAGGACGCTTGAGGTATCCCATGGAGCGTCCGATCCGGCGTAGCGCGTGCTCGTCGGTGGGGATCAGCGCCGTACGACGGAGCTGGAACAGCTGCAGCCGGTGCTCCACCGTGCGGAGGAACTTGTAGGCGTCGAAGAGCTGCTGACCGTCCTTGCGCCCGATGTAACCCCGCCGGGTGAGCTCGGAGAGGGCCGACAGCGTCGTCGGCATCCGGATCTCCTCGTCGATGCGTCCGTGCACCATCTGCAGCAGCTGGACGGCGAACTCCACGTCGCGCAGGCCCCCGGGGCCCAGCTTCAGCTGCCGGTCGGAATGCGCGGCCGGGATGTGCTCCACGACTCGCCGCCGCATCGTCTGCACCTCGGTGACGAATCCCTCTCGCCCGCTGGCCTCCCAGACCATCGGTCCGAACAGCTCGACGTAGTCGCGACCCAGCTCGGCGTCTCCGGCGACAGGCCGCGCCTTCAGCAGCGCCTGGAACTCCCAGGTCTTGGCCCACTTCTCGTAGTAGCCCCGGTGGCTGGCCAGGGTGCGGACCAACGGACCGGCCTTGCCCTCCGGCCGCAAGGCCGCGTCCACCGGCCAGATCGTGCCCTCGGTGGTGTGGTCGGAGCAGGCGCGGATCAGGTGGGTCGCGAGCTGAGTCCCGACCCGCAGGGCCTCGGTGTCGTCCGCACCCTCGGCCGGCTCGGCCACGAAGACCACGTCGACGTCGCTGACGTAGTTGAGCTCGTGACCACCACACTTGCCCATCGCGATCACCGCCAGACGCACCTTCGCCGCCTCCTCGGCGCCGACCTTGTGCCGCGCGATCGCCAGGGCCGCCTCCACGACAGCCGCAGCCAGGTCGGAGAGCTCCGCCGCCACGTCGTCGACCCCGCATCGGTGGGCGAGGTCGCGGGACGCCAGGCGGAGCAGCAGACGACGATAGATCACTCGCAGGTCGCCGAGCAGGGCCTCGTGGTCACCCCGCGCCACCGGAGAGGCCGACGAGGGATCGGCACCGACGGCCTCCAGCACCCGGGCTCGGAGCGACACCGTGACCGGGCGCGTGTTCTCCAGGTGCTCGTCGGCCAGGTCGATCCAGTGCCCGGGGTGGCGCAGCAGGTGCTCCCCCAGGGCGCTGCTCGCCCCGAGAACGTGCAGCAGTCGCCTCGCGGTTCCCTCGTCCCGCGAGATCTCCCCCAGCAGCTCCTGCGGTGCACCGGCCTCGTCGTCCAGTCGATCACACAGATCGACCAGACGGCCCAGCGCCAGGTCCGGATCCGCAGTCTCTGCGATCCAGGGCAGCAACCGCTCGCCCTGGACCCCGAGACGCTCCATCAGCTCCGCGCTGCGGTCCACCTCGGCGAAGCCCGCCCGCAGCAGACGGCTCCGCGCCGACGTCACCCGGCTCACGCGCCGCCTCCCCGCACGCCCGCCACCAGCCCCGCGAACGCCGCCGCCAGCGGTTGCCACGAGGCGATCAGGTCGACCTCGGCTGCCCGCACCTCATCGACGAGTCGGAGCATCTGCTGTCTCTGCTCCTCGTCGGAGCCGGCCCAGTCCTCCTCCATCCAGCACTGCAGGATCGCGCTGTCCACCTCGGGGTGACTCTGAACGCCCCACACCCAGTCGCCCAGCCGGGCAGCCTGGACGGCGCCGTCGACGCTGCGGGCCAGCACCAGCGCCTGTGCCGGAAGCTCCAGCACGACGTCACTGTTCCAGTGCGTGGCCCGCCCCGCACCGCCGCACGCACCGAACATCGCGTCCCGGGCGGCCGGGCCCAGCCAACCGACCGAGGCGATGGCGAGTGTGCGGCCTTCGGGGTTCCGCCCGGCCCGCCCGCCCAGCGCCTGAGCGGCGATCTGGTGACCGAGGCAGATGCCCAGCGTGGGAACTCCCCCGCCCTCTGCGCGGCGCACGAGCTCCCGAGTGGCCGGGAGCCACGGGGTCGTCTGGTCGTCCCAGGAGTCCATGGCACCCCCCAGCACCAGCAGTCCGCTGTGACCCTCGAGGCCAGGCAGCTCGCTCCCGTCGTACGGCGTGGCGATCTCCAGCCGGCACCCGGCATCGCGCAGCGCCTCGCCGAACCAGCCTGCGGGAGTGCCCGACTCGTGCTGGATCACCAGGATGCTGGGGCCGCCTGAGGTCTCGTGCGCTGGTGTGGTCATCCGAGCGCAGGCTCAGATCACGGGCAGCATCTGGTCGCGCTCCCAGCGCGAGACCTCGCCGCGGTAGGCCTCCCACTCGGTCCGCTTGTTGCGCAGGAAGAAGTCGTAGACCTTCTCCCCGAGCGTGTCGGCGAGCAGCTCGCTCTCCTCGACGACCGAGATCGACTCGTACAACGTCTTGGGGAGCGGCTGGATCCCCATCGCCTTCCGCTCCCGGTCGGTCAGCGACCAGACGTCGTCCTCGGCCTCGGGCGGCGGCTCGTAACCCTCCTCGATCCCCTTCATCCCGGCGGCCAGGATGACCGCGAAGGCGAGGTAGGGGTTCGCGGCGGCGTCGATGCTGCGCAGCTCGATGCGCGTCGACTGCCCCTTGTTGGGCTTGTACATCGGGACCCGCACCATGGCGGACCGGTTGTTGTGGCCCCAGCAGATGTACGACGGGGCCTCTCCACCGCCCATCAAGCGCTTGTAGGAGTTCACCCACTGGTTGGTCACGCAGGTGATCTCGGCCGCGTGGTGCAGCACGCCGGCGATGAACTGCCGCCCGAGCTTGGAGAGCTGGTACTCCTCCCCCGCCTCGAAGAACGCGTTGCGGTCGCCCTCGAAGAGGGACACGTGGGTGTGCATGCCCGAGCCCGGGTGGTTCGTGAACGGCTTCGGCATGAACGTCGCCCACATGTCCTGGCTCAGCGCCACCTCCCGCACGACGGTGCGGAACGTCATGATGTTGTCGGCGGTCGACAGCGCGTCGGCGTAGCGCAGGTCGATCTCCTGCTGCCCCGGGCCGCCCTCGTGGTGGGAGAACTCCACGGAGATCCCCATCTGCTCGAGCATCGTGATCGCCTCGCGGCGGAAGTTCGAGCCGCGACTGGTGGCGGTGTGGTCGAAGAACCCGCTGCGGTCGACCGGGACCGGCTCGACGCCCGGCTCGGGCTGGTTCTTGAAGAGGTAGAACTCGATCTCGGGGTGGGTGTAGAAGGTGTAACCCTGCTGCGAGGCCTTCGACAGGGTCCGCTTCAGCACGTAGCGCGGGTCCACGTACGACGGCGAGCCGTCCGGCATCAGGATGTCGCAGAACATCCGCCCCGTAGCCGGACCGTCGCCGCGCCACGGCAGGATCTGGAACGTCGACGGGTCGGGCTTGGCGAGCATGTCGGCCTCGTAGATCCGGGCGAAGCCCTCGATGGCCGACCCGTCGAAGCCGATGCCTTCGGCGAAGGCGCCCTCGAGCTCGGCCGGCGCGATGGCCACCGACTTGAGGAAGCCGAGCACGTCGCTGAACCACAACCGCACGAACCGCACGTCTCGCTCGTCCAGCGCGCGGAGCACGAAGTCTTCCTGCTTGCCCATGCGCCCATCATCGCGCATCGCCGGCGGCGCCGTACGGGGACCGGTCATCGGGGTCTCGTCGACGGTCGCGACACACGCTCGGACGGGCCGGCTACCGCGGTGCTGTGGACCGTTGATGGGCGGCGTACGCCATGTTGAGGGACCGTAACCCCGATTTACATAGGTCAGCGCTGGGGGATGTGGGTGAGGTCGGCGAGCCAGATCTCGGCGTTGCCGTCGGACGGGGCCCGCCAGTCGCCACGGGGCGACAACGAGCCGCCGCCGGAGACCTTGGGGCCGTTGGGCAGGGCGCTGCGCTTGAACTGCGCGAAACCGAAGAAGCGCTTGATGAAGACCTCGAGCCAGGTGCGGATCTCGGCCAGGGCGTACTCGGTGCGACGGTCCTCGGGGAAGCCGGGCGGCCACTCCCCCCTGTCACGGTCGGCCCAGGCGTGCATGGCGAGGAACGCGATCTTCCGCGGCCGGTAGCCGTGCCGCAGCGTGAAGTAGAGGGTGAAGTCCTGGAGCTCGTAGGGACCCACCGTCGCCTCGGTGTCCTGCTCGCCACCGTCGTCGTCGCCGGGAACGAGCTCCGGTGTGATCCTCTGGTCGAGGACCTCCTGGAGCACGTCGTCGACCGAGCTGTCGAACTGGTCGTGGCTGATCACCCAGCGGATCAGGTGCTGGATCAAGGTCTTGGGCACCCCGGTGTTGACCGCGTAGTGCGACATCTGGTCGCCGACACCATAAGTGCACCAGCCGAGCGCCAGCTCGGACAGGTCACCGGTGCCGAGCACGATGCCGCCGCGCTGGTTCGCGAGCCGGAAGAGATAGTCGGTCCGGAGGCCGGCTTGGACGTTCTCGAAGGTGACGTCGTAGACCGGCTCGCCCTCGGCGTACGGGTGGCCCATGTCAGCCAGCAGCTGTTCCGCGGCCGGGCGGATGTCGATCTCCTCCATCGTGATGCCGAGGGCCTCGGCCAGGCGCCAGGCATTGGCCTTGGTCTGATCGCTGGTTGCGAACCCGGGCAACGTGAAACCGAGGATGTCGCTGCGCGGCCGGCCCAGCCGGTCCATCGCCTGCGCCGCGACGATCAGGGCATGGGTGGAGTCGATGCCTCCCGACACCCCGATCACGACCTGGGGATCGCCGATGGAGCGCAGCCGCTGCTCGAGGCCGGAGACCTGGATGTTGTAGGCCTCGTAGCAGTCCTGCGCCAAGCGGGTCGGGTCGTCGGGCACGAAGGGGAAGCGGTCGACCTTGCGCCGCAGCCCGATGTCCCCGGTCGGAGGCGACACCTCGAACGCCACGCGCCGGAAGAAGCGCCCTCCGGCGCCTGGCTCCGTGGTGATCCGGTGGGTGCGGCGATTGTCGTCGAAGGTGCCGACCCGGCGGCGTTCCTGCACCAGCCGGTCGAGGTCCACGTCGGCGATCGACGACCGGGGGCCGTCGGGGAACCGCTCGCTCTGCGCCAGCAGGTCACCCTGCTCGTAGATCATCGTCTGCCCGTCCCAGGACAGGTCGGTGCTGGACTCGCCCTCCCCCGCCGCGGCGTAGACGTAGGCGGCCAGGCAGCGGCTGCTCGCGCCGCGCGCCAGCTGGTGCCGCTCGTCGGCACGGGCGACCACGATCGGGCTGCCCGAGAGGTTGAGCAGGACGGTCGCACCGGCGAGAGCCGCCTCGGCGCTCGGGGGGACGGGCACCCACACGTCCTCGCACACTTCGACGTGGACCACGAGACCTGGCACGTCGACGGCATCGAAGATCAGGTCGGGCCCGAACGGCACGTTGTTGCCGTCGAGCTCGATCGTGGCCCCGCGCCGGTCGTCGCCCGGGGCGTACCACCGGCGCTCGTAGAACTCCCGGTACGTCGGCAGGTAGGACTTGGGTGCCACTCCCAGCACCCGGCCCCGGTGGATCACCACCGCACAGTTGTAGAGCCGGTTCCCCTGAGCCAGGGGCGCCCCCACCACCAGGACGGGCAGCAGCTCGCGTGACGCCTCGGCGACCATCGCGACCGCCTCCCGCACCGCGTCCAGGAGCGTGTCCTGGAGCACCAGGTCGTCCAGGGAGTACCCGCTCAGGCACAGCTCCGGGAAGACCGCCACAGCCACTGCGTCATCGTGCAGGCCTCGGGCCTGCTCGATCACGGCGCGCGCGTTGGCCGCCGGGTCGGCGATGCCGATCGGCAGGGTGCACGCGGCCACCCGGGCGAAGCCCTGGGCGTAGGCGGAGTGGAAGTCGTTCATGGGGTGCGTCGACGGCGCCGCTAGACGACGGTCTTCTGCCTGCCGCCGGCGGAGCCGAGCAGCAGGGCGGTGGTCAGTCCGACCTCGACCCCCAGCCACAGCTTGGTGGTGTCGTCGATCTCCTCCTCCTGGCTGGCGCCGTAGGCCCGACCGGCGGCCATGCCGGCGGTCAGCAGCGCCGCGGCACGGGTGGAGGGCCCGCCGCGCAACGCGAGGAGTGCGATGGCCATCGGCAGCCCTCCGTAGACGGCGCGCAGCTCGTTGCGCGACTGCGGCGTCGGGGCGCTCGCTCCGAAGTAGGCCGGGATCCGCTCGGGCACGGTGAGACCCGCCACTCCGAGACCTGCGTAGGCGGCGGCTCCTGCGAGACGAAGTTTGTTCATGCCACAAGACGCTAGCCGACTCCGCGCCGCGAGGTCGCGGGCCCGAGTAGTTTGGGCCTCATGAGCGAGCAGTCTGCGCCGTACGGAGGACAGCCCAGCGGTGGCGCCGAGGGCGCCGAGGACAACCCCCGTCGGCGGGTCCGCACCCAGCACCTGCGCGAGATGAAGGAGCGCGGCGAGCGGTTCGCAATGCTCACCGCCTACGACATGTACGCCGCGGCGACCTTCGACGAGGCCGGGGTCCCGGTGCTGCTGGTCGGGGACTCGGCGTCCAACAACGTCTACGGCAACGAGACCTCGCTGCCGGTCACGGTCGACGAGCTGATCCCGCTGGTGCGCGCGGTGTCCCGATCGGTGCGCTTCGCGCTGGTCGTGGGAGATCTGCCGTTCGGCTCCTACCAGGGGTCCCCGGAGCAGGCGTTCCACACCGCGGTCCGGTTCATGAAGGAGGGCGGCGCGCACTGCGTGAAGCTCGAGGGCGGGGTCGAGATGGCTCCTCAGGTCGAGCTGTTGGTGCGCGGCGGCATCCCGGTGATGGCGCACGTGGGCTTCACGCCGCAGTCCGAGCACACGTTGGGCGGCTACCGGGTGCAGGGTCGCGGGGACGCGGCCGCCAAGGTGCTCGACGACGCCCGCGCGATGCAGGACGCCGGGGCCTTCGCGGTGGTCATGGAGATGGTGCCCGGCGACGTGGCGGCCCAGGTCACCAAGGAGCTGGAGATCCCCACGATCGGCATCGGCGCGGGCAACCAGTGCGACGGCCAGGTGCTGGTGTGGCAGGACATGATGGGTCTGCGCACCGGGCGGCTGCCGCGGTTCGTCAAGCAGTACGCCGACCTGCACGGCACCATGCTCGCCGCTGCCCGGCAGTACGTCGACGAGGTCGCCTCCGGCGAGTTCCCCGGACCCGAACACACCTTCTGATCAGGGTGATCGGCTGACCCTGTGGCCGCTCAGCCCCAGCCGAAGGCGAAGGCACCGCCCATCAGGACCACCAGCCAGATCGCGAGCACCACCACCGGTGTGGCGAGCACCCGTCGGGGCCTGGTGAGGAACCAGCGTGAGGCCCTGACGAGGGCAGCGACCCACACCAGGATCAGCACCGCGATGACCCACCAGGGCAGGACCGAGCCGGACGCGAGGATGAGGAACAGCATCATCGCCAGCCCCGCCATGCCGATGAACGAGCTGCGGTAGGGCCGGGCATCGGGCCTCGGAGCCGCCCACCGGTCGATGCGCCGCGGCTGCTTGGGGCCCGGTGCGATCCCGCCCAAGGGCATCGGCTGGGTCTCGTCGTCCGCCGGGCTCGATCCGTCGGGTCGCCGTGCTGGTGGGGTCATCAACGCCTCTCGCGGTGTGGCTGCGTCAGGCCCAGGATGTCACCTGCCAGATGAACGCGCGCGACTCTGCCCGGACCGGGGCTCAGGACTGCTTGTCCTCGCCGGTGGCGGTGACGTCGTCGTTCCAGTCGGGGTCGTTGTCCCACTCCTCGTTGCGCTCCTGCACCTTGTCCAGGGCGTGGGAGGCCTCGTCCTCGCTCTCGTAGGGGCCGAGACGGTCCTGGTTGCGACAGCCGGCCTCCCCCTCGACCGCGTGGTGCTTGAGGCAGTACCAGTACTGCGCCATCGTTCTCCTCCTCGGCGGGCGCCCCTCGTCGGCGCGTCCCCACGACTACCTAGACTCGGGCTCGTGCTCGCTCCCTTCAGTATCTCTGCCCGACGGCCGGTCCCGGCACACATCGAGCGCCCCGAGTACGTCGACAAGGACGCTCCGGCGCAGTTCACCGGCCCGGAGGTGAAGGACGCCGAGACCATCGAGCGGATGCGGGTCGCCGGGCGGCTGGCCGCGCAGGCGCTGCAGGAGGTGGGCAGCCACGTCGCACCAGGAGTCACCACCGACGAGCTCGACCGGGTCGGCCACGAGTTCCTCTGCGACCACGGCGCCTACCCCTCCACGCTCGGCTACCGCCACTTCCCCAAGTCGTTGTGCACCAGCGTGAACGAGGTGATCTGCCACGGCATCCCGGACAGCCGGCCGATCGAGGACGGTGACATCGTCAACGTCGACATCACCGGCTTCATCGGCGGCGTCCACGGGGACACCAACGCGACCTTCCTGACCCCCGCCGTCCCCGAGGAGACCCGGCTGCTGGTGGAGCGCACCGAGGAGGCGCTGCGCCGCGCCATCAAGGCGGTGAAGCCAGGCCGCCAGGTCAACGTGCTCGGCAGGGTGATCGAGGCCTACGCCGCACGCTTCGGGTACGGCGTGGTCAGGGAGTTCACCGGCCACGGGATCGGCACCTGGTTCCACTCAGGGCTGGTGATCCCCCACTACGACGACCCGCTCTACAACGACGTCATCGTGCCCGGGATGACCTTCACCATCGAGCCGATGCTCTGCCTCGGCACAGCCGAGTGGGACATGTGGGACGACCAGTGGACGGTGACCACGAAGGACAAGCGGGCCAGCGCGCAGTTCGAGCACACGCTGCTGGTGACCGCGGACGGCGCGGAGATCCTCACCCAGGCCTGAGCCGGGCCGGTTACACCACCGTGGGCGGGGATCCTCCCGCTGCACCGGTGCTGCGCAGCTGGTAGGGCACGGAGGTGATCACCACCCCCGGCTGGAACAGCAGGGCCGTCTTGAACCGGAAGGCACCTTGGTTGTGCAGCAGCCGCTCCCACCAGTGACCGACGACGTACTCGGGCACGTAGACCGAGACGACGCCTCGGGGGTGAGCCTTGCGCACGGAGCGGACGTAGTCGATCACCGGCCCCACGGCCTTGCGGTACGGCGAGTGGACGACGCGCAGCGGGATGTCGATGCCGCGCTCGTCCCACTCCTCCATCAGGCGGCTCACCGCAGCGTGGTCGGTGTCCACCACGACCGCCTCCAGCTCGTTGGGCCGCAACGCCTGCGCGTAGGCCAAGGCGCGCAAGGTCGGTTTGTGCAGCTGCGTGACCAGCACGATGGCGTGCACCCGGGTCGGCAGCACCTCGTCGTCGTCGACGACGGCCAGCTCCTCGGCCACCGCGTCGTAGTGACGACGGATACCGAGCATGATCGCGTAGACCACCGCCATCGCCAGGATCGCGATCCACGCGCCATGGGTGAACTTGGTGATGAGCACGACCACCAGGACGACACCGGTCACGGTGAGCCCGAGCGCGTTGATCGCCCGGCTCATCCGCATCTTGCCGTTGGCGATCGGGTCGTCGCTCTCCCGCAGCAGCCGGTTCCAGTGCACCACCATGCCGGTCTGGCTGGCGGTGAAGGACACGAAGACCCCGACGATGTAGAGCTGGATCAGCCTCGTGACCTCCGCCTCGAAGGCCACGATCAGCAGGATCGAGAACAGCGCCAGCAGCAGCACGCCGTTGCTGTAGGCGAGCCGGTCGCCTCGCGTGGTCAGCTGGCGAGCCATGTAGCCGTCCTTGGCCAGCACCGAGGCGAGCACCGGGAAGCCGTTGAAGGCGGTGTTCGCAGCCAGGACCAGGATCAGGCCGGTCGCCACTGCCACCAGGAGGAAACCCGGCGCGAAGTCAGCGAAGATCGTGTGCGCCAGCTGCCCGACCACCGGGTCCTGGTGGTACGACTCGTCCACGAGCTTTCCCTGCGGGTCGAGCAGCTGTCGCGCAGGCTCCTCGACGACCTTGACGTGGGTCAGGTTGGCCAGGGCGACGATCGACAGGGCCATCGTGGTCGCCACGATGCCGAGCACGAGCAGCGTCGTCGCCGCGTTGCGTCCCTTCGGCTTGCGGAAGGCGGGAACCCCGTTGGCGATGGCCTCGACGCCGGTCAGCGTGGCACACCCGGAGGCGAAGGTGCGCAGCAGCAGGAAGGCGGCGGCGGCACCGGTGAACCCGTCGACGAAGTCCTCCTCGGGGAGGATCCCGTAGTCGGCGCTGGGCGCCCGTCCGAGATCGCCGGTGAGGTACTGCAGAAGCCCCCACGCCCCCATGCTCAGCATGGCGAACATGAAGATGTAGGTGGGCACGGCGAACGCGGTGCCGGACTCCCGCACGCCGCGCAGGTTCATCGCCGTCAGGAACGCGACCGCACAACACGCGACGAGGACCTTGTGGTCCTCCAGCGCACTGATCGTGGTGGCGGCGTACTGCGCCGCGGACGAGATGGAGACCGCGACGGTCAGGACGTAGTCGACGAGGAGAGCGCTGGCCACGGTCAGGCCCGCCGAGCTGCCCAGGTTCGTGGTCGCCACCTCGTAGTCGCCGCCACCGCTCTGGTAGGCCCTGACGTTCTGGCGGTACGACATGACCACGACGATCATGACGAAGCCGATGACCAGGCCGATCTTCCAGGAGTAGGCGTAGGCACCGACCCCGGCCAGCGACAAGGTCAGGAAGATCTCGTCCGGTGAGTAGGCCACGCTCGAGAGCGGGTCGCTGGCGAAGACGGGCAGCGCGATGCGTTTGGAGAGGAGCGTCTCCCCGGCCTGGCTGCTGCGCAGCTTGCGCCCGACGACCAGGCGTTTCACGGCGTCGGCACGTCCGCTGGAGGCGATCCGGACGTCCTGGGACGCCATCTCGGGCAGGGTCATCGACTCGACCCGGTCTGCTGGTGCGGCATGGCTGTTCCATGGTGGTCCGCCGTGCCGACCGGTCACAGCCGAAAGGCGTCAAGCCTGCGACAAGATCCGCTGCCGCTCAGGTCGCCCCGCTCGCGTCCCGCCGGCGGCACCTGGGGCCACAATGGACCTATGAGCGGGACTGCACTGCTGAGCACGCGACGCCAGGTCGGAGGCTGGGCGATCGCGCTGCTCGGTCCCGTCGTCCTGGCGGCCTCACTGGTGCCCTCGGCCGACGCCTCGACGCTGGCGGTGGAGTCGATGGCGTTCCTGGCCCTCACCGTGCTGTGCGCGCTCGTCGGCGGGCTGCGGCCCGCCGTCACATCAGCGCTGCTCAGCACGGGGCTGCTCACCTGGTACTTCACGCTCCCCCGCCGGACGCTGTTGATCGAGCGCACCACGGACCTCGTCGTCCTCGTGCTCTTCCTGCTGGTGGCGGTCTCGGTCTCGTCGATGGTCAGCCACTCGGCCCGTCGCACCCAGCAGGCCGCCGAGGCCCGCCGGGAGGCAGACGTGCTGGTCCGACTGAACCGGTTGATGCTGGACAGCGACCAGGGCGCCGAGACGTTGCTGGAGCTGGTGCGGGACACCTTCGCCGTCGATGCCGTCTCGCTGCTGCGCCCCGGCGAGGGCGACGTCGAGTGCGTGGCCTCGGTGGGCCAGGACCCGCCGCTCACCGCCGACCAGGCCGACGAGGTGGCCACGGTCGCACAGGGGACCCAGACCCTGCTGCTGGCGTTGCGCGGCACCAAGCTGTCCGGGTCGGATCACCGGGTGTTGACCTCCTTCGCCGATCACCTCTCGGTCGCCCTCGAACGGCGCCAGCTCACCTCGGACGCGGCTCGCACCCGGATGCTCGAGGACGGCAACAAGGTCCGCAACGCCCTGCTGGCGGCGGTCTCACACGATCTGCGGACTCCGCTGGCCCGGACCAAGGCCGCGGTCTCCAGCCTGCGCAGCCTCGACGTGGAGTGGACCGAGGACGAGAAGCAGGAGCTGCTGGCGACCATCGAGGACTCCACCGATCTGCTGCACACCATCGTGGCGAACCTGCTGGACCTCAGTCGGATCCAGAGCGACGCCGTGCGGCCGGTGCTGCAGGACGTCGGCCTGGAGGACGTGGTCGCACGCACGCTGGACCACCTCGACGGGACGGGCGTGGTCCACGTCAGCGCCGGACCCGACCTGCCGCAGGTGCGCACCGATGTCGGCCTGCTCGAGCGAGTCCTGGCCAACCTGCTGGACAACGCGCAGCGCCACTCACCGGTGGGCGCAGACGTAGGTGTGGACCTCACCACGCAGGCGTCGCGCGCGCTGGTGCGCGTCGTCGACCACGGGCCCGGAGTGCCGGACGAGCACAAGGAGTCGATGTTCGGCGCTTTCCGCCGGCTCGGTGACGCCGAGTCGCGAGACGGCCTGGGCCTGGGCCTGGCCGTGGCCCGCGGTCTGGTCGAGGCCATGGACGGGCGCCTCGCCGCTGAGGACACCCCGGGTGGCGGCCTCACCATGGTCGTGGACCTGCCCGCTGCGCCCGGTCGGCGCCCGGCTCAGGCCACTCGTGTCGGGGGACGCGCTCGGTGAGCCGGATCCTGCTCGTCGACGACGACACGGCCCTGCTGCGCACGCTCTCGATGAACCTGCGCGCACGGGGCCACCAGGTGGTCGCCGCCGAGACCGGGGCGGAGGCGCTCACGGCGAGCCGCGGCGAGAGTCCCGACGTGGTGATCCTCGATCTCGGGCTGCCGGACGTCTCCGGTGTCCAGGTGCTGCGGGAGCTGCGGGAGTGGACCGCGGTGCCGGTGATCGTGCTCTCGGCCCGCCACGGGTCGGATGACAAGGTGGCCGCCCTGGACCTCGGCGCCGACGACTACGTCACCAAGCCGTTCGGGATCGACGAGCTGCTGGCCAGGCTGCGTGCCGCCCAACGACGAGCCGGGTCGAGCACGCCCGCGGTCGTCGAGACGGCGCAGCTACGCGTCGACCTCGGCGCCCGACGGGTGGAACGCGACGGTGACGAGGTGCGACTGACGCCCATCGAGTGGGGACTGCTCGCCGCGCTCGTCACCCGGCCGGGCCGGTTGGTTCCGCAACGTCAGCTGCTCCAGGAGGTCTGGGGTCCGGCGTACGGCACCGAGACCAACTACCTGCGCGTGCACATGGCCAACCTGCGTCGAAAGATCGAGGTCGATCCTGCCCGCCCGCGCCACCTGGTCACCGAGCCGGGCATGGGCTACCGCTTCGTGGCCTGAGCAACGCGTGGTGGAACTGCGGCCTCACTCACGGGGCGGGGCGCCCAGGTGCCTGGCGAGGTCCTGGACACCGGCCAGGATGTGAGCCAGCTCCTGGTCGTTGGTCTTCTGCAGCTCGGCCAGCACGGCGGCCAGGAGCCGGTTCGTCTCGGCCAGCGACTCCTGGAGCGCGCCGATGCCTGGGATCGCTGCCATGGGATGTCTCCTCGGGGTCGACGCGCCGATGATGGTCACGTGGTGGGCGAGACCCACCACGACGGGCGTCACCCTAGCGGTCGACGGCGAGAGTGGGACCGCGTCAGGCCGGGTTCAGGTTGACCACGCCGTTGCGCGGCGCCATCGCCTCGGCAGCCCGGCGCATCGCCGAGTGGGTCTGCTCAGTGGTCAGGAGCGCCGTGGTCTTGACCGACGCACCTTGTGCCGTGGCTGCCAGCGAGAAGAGCGCTGCACCCTCGGGACCGGCGAAGTCGGCGACCATGATCAGGTCGACGTCGCCCAGTGCGAAGAAGCAGCTGTCCAGGTGCCCCTCACAGCGACCGAGCAGGGGCGTCACCTGATCGAGCATGCTGTCCCGGTTACGCACCTGGGTGCTCCAGGTGCGAGGTGTGTAAGCCAGCTGAAACAAGAACTTCTGCATGTCTTCGGGTCCTCCGGTCGGTGGGGTGGCTGTCGTGGCCCGGCTGGTGGAGCCAGGTGGATCCGGGAGATTGGGTCTGGGAGCATCCCGGATCCACCCTTGCCCCGAGCGCGTTACGGCTTCGCTCCCTCTGCAGGCCGTGGTCGCCGGTGGACGAGGACCGAGGCTCTGGCTCGGCCTCGATCCTCGCGCCGACGTGGGACCACGCGGATTCGATCCCTGCGCGTGCAGCGATTGAGCGAACGCATGAGCTTGAGCTGGTCGGGAGTGGGATTCGGGAGCTCCACGACCAGCAGGCTCAGAGCGCCGACCCCCGGGGCGCGACGTACCAACCACACCCTGATCTCGGACCCGATGTCGTCTGCGGGGCAGTCCACGTGGCGCTCGTGACCGAGCGACAGGAGCGCAGCACCCAGCGTGAGCGGGCGGCTGTCGGTGGTGGACGTCTCGAACCGGGCGGAGGGCTGTGGCTTCGACATGCGTCCCCCGGGCGTGTTGGCGGTGCCTGGGTAGGTGCACGGCGGGGGGCGATTTCCCACGAGCGTCGCGGCGTACGGCGGGGCTCGGCCGGGCTCACCTGCTGTCATCCAGCGGTTCGTTCAAAATACGCCGGTATGGGCAGTGGGTCAATGGGCGGCCGTGTGCGATGAATCCGCGCCACCCGGGGCCCGCGAGGCAGATGAGCCGACCTGTGGGCCGGGAGTGGCAGTCGGGGCTTTGTTGCGGGCGACTGGCGGACGGGGGCGACCGGTTCAGCCGGCCTTGACAGGACCGGCTTCGCACCCTGTCCAGGGGCGGTCATCGAATGGCCACGCCCCAGATCGACGTGTTGACGGGGAAGAACGCGGAGTGACGCCACTTCCGCCGATGGATGTCCAGCTGTGAGAACCCGGCTGCGCTGAGATGGGCGACGGTGTCCCGACCGCAGTCGCAGCCCTCGAAGACCCATGCCCACGGCCGCCTCAGAAGCGCCTGGACCCACCGGCGCGGGCTCCAAGCCGGTGCCGCGACGTGCTCCACGAAGCGGAAGCGACCTCCGGGCTTCAGCACGCGCTTCACCTCGGCCAGAGTGCGGTGCGCATCACCCACCGTGCACAGCACGAGCGTGCAGAGCACGTCGTCAACAGAGCTGTCGGGCAGTGGCAGCGCCTCGGCCACTCCGGGGACGAGGGTGAGCCCGACCCCGGCTGCTGAGGCGCGCCGCTGAAGGAGGCGGTGCATCTGTTGGTTGGGCTCCACCGCCACGACGTGCGCGCCTGACGGCATCAGGTGCAGGTTGGCGCCTGCGCCGGCGCCGAGCTCGACGACCGTGCCCGGTCCGAGGCCGGAGAACGCCCCGGTCTTGTGCGGTAGCAGGATGTGGTTGAAGTACGAGTCGAACGAGTTGAAGAACCACGCGTTGAACCGGCTGCGCAGTCCGTGGTCGAACGTGGCCGAGTGAGCCGGCAGGAGGAGCTGCGCGTCCTGGCCTGTGCGGGATGCGCGCTGTGCGGCGGTTGCCTCGAGCGCCTGATCGTTGTCGATGTTCATGAAACGTCCTTCCAGTGAGAGGGATTGTTGCGACGTGGCTGAGCTCGGACGTCGGTGTCGTGACGTGGCCCGAGGTGAGTGCGGACGAGGTGACGCGCCTCGGGACGCGGGCCCGCAGGTTGCCGTGGAACGGCAGCCGCTGCCCGACGAGGTGGAGTGCGCATTGGTCGACATGATCGGCACGCTGCCCGCTCGGCATTTCTGCGTCCTGCCAGCACCCTTGCTGGACGCCTTCACCACCAGTCCCCGGCCCAGTGAGCACAGTGAGCGTTGAGTGCACGGCCGTCCGGTGAGCGTGACACGACGTCGACCTCCTGCCGTCATGGCTCACGATCGAGGACTGTCCGGGGAGCGACGCATCACTTCCACAACAACCGCAGCCGGCGACTTCTACCCCGCCCGCTTCGGGTACAGGAGGTGCCAGGACGCCCGGCTCGACGGGATGGAGACGTTCACGGCCGTGAAGTCGGTCTGTGAAGGACGCGCCGGGCGTCGATACTACGAGGCCACTCACCATCCCGAGGTCGGCCGAGGCACCTGGGTCTGCGGCCCGGCCGACAGCCGACTGAGGGTGGAGTGAAAGGTCCGGGAAGCAGGCTGCTGGCAACACTCAGTCCACCATGACCCACCTCAACGAGATGTTCGCGCACGAGATGGGTGTGCAACAGCTCATCGCCGAACGACACGCCCTGGCCCGACAGTGGTCGTTGGCGCGGCTCGCGAAGGAGACGCCTGCACCCGCTCTACGCGGGACTTCATCGGCCGGCACCCCTGCAGGGCGCGTGCTCCATCCGTGGGCCCGGCTGCGCAAGCTCGTCGGCACATGGCTGCCCGCCCGACCATCGCCCGGCCGTCAGCTCAGGATCGCCGAGCATCACGGCACCGGTGGCGGCCTGGGGAACGCAGTGCGCGGACACCCACAGCGAAGACTCCCGGTGGTGGAACCGGCCAACACGACCAGTCGCCGGAACGTCGACCGGCTCACCTGCCTCGCATCCCAGGCCAGGGTGCCGCTGTGACCGGGCTGGAACCCGGTCCGCCATCAGACGACGTCGCGCTGCGACGAGCCCACCCGGGCGACGCTGCCGGCATCTACGCCCTGTCCCTGCGAGCGCTCCACCAGTCTGCGGCCTCCTTCTACACGCATGCTCAGCTGCACGCATGGGCCTCGCTGCGGACGCTTGCCTGCCACGAGCAGATGGTCCGCGAGACCTTCCTCCTGGTGGCCGAAGACGACGGTCAGCTGCTCGGCTTCGCAAACCTCGAGCCGGAACGAGGGCTGGTGGACCAGCTCTTCGTCGACCCCTCTGCGGGAGGTCGGGGGGTTGCGACTCGGTTGCTGGCTGCTCTCGAGCAACACGCGATCTCGGTCGGCCTCTTGAGGCTGGACTCTCATGCCTCGAAACGAGCGATCGGCGTCTTCGAACGCTGCGGATTCCTCATCCTGGCGGTGGAACGGGTCCCCATCGGCGACGAAGTGCTCGAACGGTTCCACGTCCAGAAGACCCTCCACCGACCGTGACGTCTCCTGACGCGGCCACGCGAGATGGGCTCTCTGCAACGCTCGTCGCGGTGGCTGGAGGGGGTCGACTACGTGGTCGCCGAGCGGTTCTTCCTTCCCTGGTGACGGCCGACGGCCACACCAGCTCGCCCCTCAGGGACCTTGCCTGCATCTTGACGCCGACGTGGATCAGGTCGCCTGGGCGTTCGTGCTCCAAGCGACGAATCGGGTCACCGGACACCCGCTCGGACCGCCGATCATGCCTCAGCCGCAGTCGAGCACGGGGCGTCGCCGTGGCATCGGCAAGGGTGGGGCAGGAAGACCTACGACGTCAGATCGTGTCGTCACGTACCGCCCCACCCTCAGGTGCCCGAGGCCATGCAGGCAGCGGGGGCCGGCGCGCCGTGCCTCAGCCCGACTGGATCTTCGCGATCTGGGAGGAGGACCGGGCGAACCCCTTCGAGGCGCGTGCCCGTGCCTGGAAGAAGTGGGCGCCACGTCCGGGTGCGCTCAGCTTCACGCGGTAGCGGCCGCGGGCATCGGTCCGAGGGCGCGCCCAGGTCGACCACGAGCAGGACTGGCAGGTCTTGCGGACCACGGTGACCCGTTGCCTGGCGTACTGCGGAGTGACTGAACCGGCCATGTAGATCGCACCGGGTCGAGGTTGCTTCAGCGCGATCGGCATCTTGCGTTGCACGCTGATCTTGACCGGATCCTCGTCACCGTCGTCGGAGGCCGACGCCGCGATGGCCTCCGAGTCGTTCATGCCTGGGAACCGGACGCGATAGCTGGCGGTGCGGTCGGCGACTCGGGTGAAGGTGTACATGACCAGCTGCTGGTCGCCCCACGTGGTCTCTTCCGTGGTCGTCTGGGCCACGGCAGTCCAGGGGTCGGAGTCCCTCACCCGCCGTTCGAGGATCACCGTGCTGTTCGGCAGGGGAGCCGGACTCTCGCCCAGCAGAAGGAACACCTGCCCCACGATCTGGAAGCTCTCACCGACCACCGGGGCGGGATTGGTCGTGACCGCGGTGGTGGCCGAGCCGAAGAGAGGTTCGGCGGACGCGGGGGCGGTCGCTGCCGGCACCAGGAGTCCGAACGCGGTCAGGGCCAGCACCAGGCACCCGCGAAGGAGGCGCACGGCGCCTCGGCGGGACAGAGTGATTGTCACCGTCTCAGGTTAAGCCAGACTCACCCCATACAGTGAGAATCAAGACCTTCGCGACATCACCCGCGACCTTGGTCCCGCTGGTCCTGCACCGCGCAGTCATTGCTCCCCAGCTCCGGGCTCGCGTCGCCGTCCAGGACCAGGCCGAAGCGGGAACCCGAGCAAGAGTTACCAGAGACACTGCCGCCGGACCGGCCCATGAACACAAGTCCCGCGGACCCGTTGCCGCCGAGCTCGTTGTCGAGGACACGCGGCACGGCATCGGCCTCCACGTCGACCAGGACACCCGCCTTGTTGTGCCCGCTGACGACGTTGGTGCTCACCAGCGGAGCCGCCGCCCCATAGACAGCGACGCCGATGCTCCCGTTGCCGCGCACCGTGTTGCCGCGCACGACCGGTCGCACCTCGCCCTCGAGGACCAGGCCCGCCCGGCGGTTGCCCTCGATGCGGTTGTCCCGCAGGACCGGTGCACTGCGCTCCCCCAGCAAGACTCCGGCCCCGTTCGCGGCCAGGCGGTTCCCCACGAGCCGCCCCTTCGCAGCTCCGAGGTAGCAGACGCCGCAGACCGCGTTGCCGTCGAAGGTGCTTCCGGAGACCTGGGGTGCGCCCGTCGCGACCAGAAGTCCCGCCACAGCGTTGTCGGAGGCGACCGAGTCACGCATAGTGAGCCGCTCGGCGCCGGCCATCACCACCCCGCTCCCCCCGGTCAACGCCTGACGCGGTTGCGTCCCCTCCGCCCCGGCACGGCTTGCGCCGGCGACCTCGAGGTCCTCCAGCTCAGCGGCTCCGGCCCGCAGCACCAGGACGGACGCGGTGCCGCCACCTCGGTGCGCCAGCTTGAGCCCACGCATCTGCAGCCTCACCTGGGAGGCGAGCAGGACCCCGGCGCCCTCGGCGCCGGTGGTCACGGTCGTGCGTCCCGACCCCGCGCCCACGATGGTGAGGTCCTGGATGACGGCGATCGTCCGGTCCAGCCGGAAACGCCCCGCCGGCAGCACCACCGTCGCGCCGGCGGGCAATGCCTCCAGCGCTGTCTCGAGGTCGTCGTCCGACTGGAGTCGGCGCCGGACCGGTTCGTCGCCGTCGCTGAGCTCGGCCAGGGTGTTGGCCGCCAGCGCGCCGCGCACGGCGCGTGCCAGGGTCCCGCGCGCACCGACGTCGTCGCGCCACTGCTCGATCGCGTCGCGGGCGTCGCCGGCAGCGCAGTCGGACTGTTGCAGCTCGGTCTCGAACGCCGACGCTTCCTCGCGCAGCTGGTCCATCGAGGGCATCGGGGGGATCTCCTGGGTGCCCAGCGCCGAGACCCCGTCGAACTGCTCGGTGAAGGAGCCGAGCGCGCTGACGAGCCGGTCGACCCGGCCCTGACAGATGCCCGCTCGCGCTTGCTCGGTGCTGCTGTCGTCGTCCTGCTGGCGATCCAAGGCACCCGCGACGAGCAGGGCGCCGGGCACAGCCAACGCGATCATCACGAGCGCAGCGACGTACTTGGTCCAGCGGCTCGACAGCACGCCGGTCAGGCTATCCGGCGCAGCACCAGAACGAGGTCGTACGCGGACTGTGTCGACGGCATCCACAGGAACTCGTAGGTCGCGCCGCTGAGCACGTCGTTGGAGATCGAGATCGACCCGGTCGTCGACTTCGCCTTCACGCTCAGCGTGCCCACGGTGGTGAGCTGCTCGTCCAGGTCGGCCACCTGCACGAGGACCTGGTAGGTCGCGCTGCGCTTGGCCGAGAGGTTGACGGTGAGCGTCGAGCTCTTCTTCCCGGGGGTCAACGTGGCCTTCGAGACGGGCACGCTCGGGCCGAAGACCGCGGCCGTCGAGGTGCTGGTGTAGGTCGTCGTGCCTGCGGTCGCCACCGAGTCCTCGAAGGTGCCGCCGTTGCCCGGCTGCGGGTCGTCGGGCGCACCGTGCTGGTCGCCCCACTCCGCGTCAGCCGAGCTGGTGACTCCGAGCTCGCCGTAGGGCTCCCCGTTGCGTTCCCCGAGCGGTGCCCGGGTCTGGTCGGCACCGTCGGACCTCGACATGTCGTAGAGGAACTCTCGTACCGCCGGCGACGACGCCCGCCAGATCGTCGAGGCACCGAAGGGGTTGAACGGCACCAGGTAGGAGTTGAACTCCCCGATCCAGTCGATGAGTCGATCGTCCCGGCTGTTGGCGAGCAGCACGTCGCGTCCGGCGCCGCCGAAGGCGTAGTCGATGAAGCTGTCGGGGGTCTTCTTGCTCTTGGGGTTGACGCTCGGCGTCCTGTCGTCGACGTCGAGCAGGTCGTTGCCCCAGCCGCCGTACAGGTGGTCACTGCCGGTGCCGCCGGCAATCCAGTCGGAGCCTCCGTCACCGAAGAGCACGTCGTCGCCGTCGCTGCCGGTGGCGTCGGCGGTGGTGAGGAACGGCAGGCACGCCGTGCCATCAGCCTTGCACACCATGACCAGGCTGAGCGGGTTGTTCTCGTCGTAGTGACGGAACTCCTCGGGGTCGGAGTAGCCGAACTGCAGCGGGTTGTCGTCGGCGTAGTAGAGCGCCAGGGCCGCCAGCGGGTCGGCGGTGTAGTAGGCCGTGAGCGCCTCGCCGCCCGACATCGCGTCGTCACCCTCGCCGCCGTGGACGAAGTCGTTGCCGAGGCCGCCGTAGAGCACATCGTTGTAGCCGACGTAGAAGGGCTCGAGGTCGGCGACCTTGACCAGAGCCCCGGCCGGGTTGACCACGGCGCTGTGGTGCGGCCCGTTGCTCGTGACCGTGCCCTCCACGGTCGGCACGTCGCGGTAGTTCAGCGGCTCGGTGCTGCCGTTGCGGCTGGTCAGGATGAGGCCGTCGTCGCCCAGGATGCCGTCGATCCCGGTGCCTCCGGAGACCCAGTCGTTGCCGGCCTGGCCGTAGAGGTCGTCGTCGCCGGCCTCGCCCCAGAGCGCGTCGTCGCCGGTCATGCCGTGGATGACGTCGTTGCCGTTCTCGCCGTGCAGGAAGTCGCCGCCGCCGATGTTGGTGTCGGTGCCCGCGGTGAGCACGGGGTGCGCCCGGTCGGTGGTGGTCAGCCAGTGCTGGCCGGCCTCGCCGGTCGGCGAGTAGTCGAGGTGCTGGACGACCCGGGGAATCACTTGTGCTTGGTGGGTGAAGGACTCGAAGCCACCGTCAGCGCCGATGATCTTGTAGATGTTGCCGTTGTCACCGATCATCACGTCGGCGTCGTCGGAGGCGGAGCCGTCACCGGTCTCGTTGCGCGTGATGGCTGTGCCGTTGCCGCCGTAGATGGTGTCGGAGCCGTCGGGCCGCTGCGCGGGAGTGGTGAGTCCGAAGAGGTTCGAGCTGCCACCGACCAGGTCGTCCTGGCCCAAGCCGCCGAAGATGGTGTCGTTGCCGCCGTTGCCCTCGACGTAGTCGGCGCCGTCGCCGCCCTGGAGGATGTCGTTGCCCAGCTGGCCGAACACCCGGTCGTCCCCGGTCCCGGCGTCGACGATGTCGTCGCCGTAGAGGTCCGTGGCCGTGCCTGTTGCGTGGTCGAGCAGGGTGATCGAGCGGACCTCGACGCCGGTGGGGTCGAGCTGCGAGGCGCCGGTGACGCTGTTGCCCGTGTACCAGGTCTGCGTGGTCGGGTCGAGCAGGTAGAGCCGATCGCCGACGAGCACCCGGATCAGGCTGCTCAGGGTGGAACCGGTGCGCAGGACCGTCGCGTTGTCGCCGACGATGACGTCGTTGCCGGCACCACCGCTGATGACGTCACCGGTGTCGAGACCACCGGCGACGTTGTGGCCGCCGATGATGTCGTCGTCACCGGTGCCGCCACTGATGATGTCGGAACCCTGCTGGCCCAGGATGATGTCGCTGCCGGCGTCGCCGTACAGCGTGTCGTTGCCGCCGTTGAGGTCCCGGGTGTCGACGGAGACGAAGGCAAACGGGTGGACGGCCATCGAGAGCGGCAGCTGCGCGGTGTTGACGAAGGTGCTGCTGCTCAGGGCGCCGACCCAGCCGAAGTCTCCGAAGACCAGGTCGTTGCCGGCGTCGCCGTTGATGGTGTCGCCGCCCTTGCCGCCGAGCAGGATGTCGTTGCCGCCGCGGCCGGCCAGGGTGTCGGCGGCGCCGACTCCGGTCTCGGCGGTCCGCAGCACGTCCACGGTCAGGAAGGCGCCGTCGCCGGTGACCGTCGCGCCGGTCTTCGGGTTGGTCAGGTGCCCTGCGACAGGGGCGCCGCCGAGGACGATGACGTAGCCCGCGGCACCGGCCGGCTTGAGGTAGTACACGCGCCCGGTGTCACCGAAGACCAGGTCGTCGGCCGCGCCGCCGCCGAGGGTATCGGTGCCGGCGCCACCCAGGAGGACCAGGGGCTGGGTCGCCAAGGGGTTGGCCAGGATCGTGTCGTTGCCGCCCTGCCCGTGGACCACGAGGCGGGCCGCGCCGGCAGTGGGCAGCGTTGGCGTTGATCGTGACGTTGTCGTTGCCCTCGCCGGTGTAGACCGTCGTGATGGTGGCACCGAACGGCGTGGTGCCCAGCGCTCCGCCGCGGATCGAGCTGATCACACCGGTGTTGCCGCCGGAGCCGAGGAAGATCGAGATGCCGCGCCCGAAGAGTCCGGAGTCGGCCGCGAGGGTCCACACGCCCTGACCGGCCAGGTCACCGCCCGTCGAGGTGTAGCCGATCGCACCGGTCGAGAGCCCGGTGATGCTGCTCGAGGTGATCGCGAAGCCACTGTCGGCGTCGGTGTCGGACCGGTCGCTGACGGCCAGGGTGTTGCTGCCGCCGCCCGTGTCGACGTCCAGCGCACCCTGGATCAGGTCGAGCGAGCCGTGGAAGACCAGGTCGTCCGTGGTCAGGGTGCCGTGGAGGAGCTGGGCGAACAACGCCTCGACGTCGCGCGTGGTCGCAGCTGCGTTCAACGCGCCGAGCAGCTGGCTCAGGTCGACGGCGTCGAGCACGTCGGCGACGTTGCCGAGGTTGGCTGCGTCGGAGACGAACACCAGGTCGTCGCCGGCACCGGTGCTGACCCTGGTGTGGGCACTTGTCCCGCGGACGTTGACGCCGTCGTTGCCGGAGCCGAGGTTCAGCGTGAGGTTCTCCAGGCCGTAGTAGTTCACCCCGTCGTTGCGGGCGAGGTCGGTCATCGAGGAGGTGAGGACCGGGCCGGCCGCTCCTGCGTACTCACCGGTGAAGCCGATGAGGAAGGTGTTGCCGTCGCGGAAGACGTAGACGCTCTGCGCGCAGCGGCTGTCCTGCGCGTCCGTGCTGGCGCCGTCCGCGCCGGTCGGGAGGCCGCAGGAGTTCGCGTTGGGGAACAGCAGGTTCTGCAGCGCCGTCTGCAGCGCCCCGGCGGTGATGCTCTTGCTCACCGTGATCGTGCCGATGCCCGCGAGGGTGATGGTGAAGCTGCCGGCGCCCCGCACCGTCACCGAGTAGATCTTGTCCCGTCCGCTGTCGACCACCATGTCCAGGCCGGTGACCGTCTCCTGGGTGATCGTGGCGAGCTGGTCGTCGGTCTCGGCGCTGTCGTCGAGCACGGCACTGTCGGTCCCTGCCCCACCGGCGAGCACGAGCAGGGTGCCCAGGTCGTCGAGCAGTCCGGCGTTGCCGATCACGAAGGTGTCGTTGCCCTCGTCACCGTCGATCCGGGTGAACCCCGAGGTGGTCTTCACGGTGATCACGTCGTTGCCGGCGCCGCCGGTGATCTCGGTGCGACCGGTGTGGGTGCCGAAGACGATCAGCTGGTCGACGCCCTTGCCGAGGTTGATCACCAGGCGCTCGAGGTCGCCGTAGGTGACGCCGCCCGAGATCGTCTGGCCGCCGATCACCCGGTCGCCACCCAGGCCCAGGCCGGTCACGGTGCCGATGCCGGTGATGCCGTCGACCACCGCCGTCGGGTCGAAGGTCACGGCGCCGGTCTCGGCCGCGACGTCGTTTCCGTTGTCGAGGACGAGAGTGTCGACCTGCTTGCTCTCGATCACGTCGAAAGACGAGTTCGGAGTGGTGACCAGCTCCTCCGAGCTCTCCCCGGGAAGCATGATCGGCGGCGGGATCGTGTAGGCCGCGTTGGGGTTCTCGCCGCCGAAGACCGACAGCGGGCCCTGGATCTGGTTGATCCGGCTGATCGAGGTCGTGGCGAAGGCCTGGTAGTCGCTGCCGTCGACGTAGCCGTCGTCGAAGCCCATCACCTGGACGATCTGGGGGACGTCCCAGTTCGATCCGTCGAAGACCAGGTCGACGCTGGTCTTCCAGGTGGTGTCACCGACGAGCTTGACCCGGACCTGGACGTCGTTCTTGATGGTCGAGGCCGGCCCGTTGCGGGTGCCGGTCGGCATCGCGGTCGCGGTGACGGTCACCGAGCAGGGGCCGGTCACGCCGGCGCAGGGGTTCGAGGTCAGCACCACCTGGTAGCTGTCGGTGTCGCCCCCCTCCACCACGTGGGTGCCGCCGTCGGTCTCGATGACCCGGACGGTCGGGGTGTCGTTGTCGTCGACGAGCACGTTGACCGGCGCGATCTCGAGGTCCGCGGTGTAGCCCGCGCCGTCCTCCTCCACGATGGCGTGGGTGATGACGTCGTAGGCCGAGCCCTCGACGACCAGATCGTCGTAGCCCTGCACGTAGATGGTCTGTGGCGTGTTCTCAGCCGTGAAGCTCACGTCGATGTAGGTGCTCCAGGTCGAGCCGTCGAGGCTCACCCGGGTCTGCGGGCCCGCGGTCACGCGGACGGTGACCGGGCCGGTGGGGGCCTGGGCGAGGTTCAGCGTGTACGACGAGGTGGCGCCGCCCTCGGCGACCCGGACCGGCTCGCCGGCGATGACGGTCACGGCGGGCCGGTCGTTGTCGATCGAGCCGGACGACCGCGTTCGGCAGCACCAGGCCGTCGTACTCGCGGTCGGCGTCGTTCTGCACCACGAGGTGCTGGAGCACGACGAAGCGGTCGCTCTCCTGGGCCAGGTCGTCGATCGCCTTGACCCAGACCTCGTGCGACATGTTGTCGGCGTCGAAGGTCGCGGTGGCCGACGGGCCCCACGTCGCGCCCTCGTCGAAGGAGACCAGGACGGTGCGGATCCGGGCGTCCTCGTCGTCGGGCGAGAGCAGCGGGGCGGACACGGTGATCCGCACGGTCCCGCCGTTGGTCGGTGTCTTGGTCAGCGTGACGGTGTACACGTCGTGGCCGCCGGCCTCGCGCACGATGTTGCTGCCGTTGGTGGGGGTGATGACCACCGCGGGGGTGTCGTTGTCGGTGATCTCCGCGGCGACGCCGTCGACGGGCACGCCCGCCCAGGTGCTGACGGTGCTCTCGACACTGTGCTCGATGATCCCGCTGTGGCCCTGCAGGTCGTCAGCGACGACGATCGGAGCAGCGGATCCGACCAGGATCGTGTCGCTGCCGAGCCCGCCGAAGATCCGGGTCTGCACCGTCGGGCTGGTCGAGACCACGATGAAGAGGTCGTCGCCCTCGGCGCCGTCCACGTCGACCTTCTCGATGCCGACGAAGGAGACGTAGCGTCCGGCCCCCCACAGCCCGTCCTTGGTGATGACGAAGATGTCGTCGGCCTCGGTGCCGATGAGCACCAGGGTGTCGAAACCGTCGCCGCCGTCGACGGCCACCGGGGCGTTCATGACGTAGGAGACCAGGTCGGCACCCGAGCCGGTGCTGACGTTGGACATGGCGTCGCTGTCGGGACTGTCGGGGTCGTTCTCCAGCAGGAAGGTGCGGATGACGAACGTGTCGTCGCCGGCCTCGCCGTTGAGCTGCAGCGCCGCGCGGTTGCGCAGGATGCTGAACAGGTCGTTGCCGGTGCCGCCGTTGATGGTGGTGGAGTAGCTGACGCCGTTCGTCAGCTGGCCACGCGTGGTGTCGGTGAGGACCGCGCCGAACTCGTCATCGAAGTCGACCGTGTCGCCGTACATCTGGCCCACGAAGAAGCTGTCGTTGCCGGCGCCTCCGTTGATCACGGTGCTCGTCGAGTTGTCGTCGAGGGCGAAGACGTCGTCACCGTTGAGGCCGTTGACCGCCAGGCCGGCGTTGATCTTGTTGTCGTAGGTGATCAGCTCGGCGCTCTCGAAGCTCTTCTGGATGCCGTCGACGCCGGTCAGCGGACCGTTGAGGGCAGCGACCACACCCGCCCGCAGCAGGAAGGTGTCGTCCCCGGCGGTGCCGTTGACGTTGAGGACGTTGCTGGCGCCGTCGTCGCTGCCGTCGGCCACGACGATGCGGGAGTCGCCGGTGCTCCACACGGTCACGGTGTAGGTGTCGGAGCCGGCGCCCCCGACCAGGGTGAGGGCGTTGGCGGTGCCGTGGGTCGTGCCGCCGGCCAGTCCATTGGCGGTCCCGGACGCGTCGGGGACTGCGTTGACGAAGATGCTGTCCGCTCCGGCTCCGCCCTTCACCACGGTGGGCCCAGAGGTCGTCTCGACGGTGAGGACGTCGTCCCCTGCGCCTGAGTCCACGGTGCTGAGGCCGAAGAGGCCGGTCTGCGTGGAGTCGACGTCGAGGAGGTCGTCACCGGAGCCGAGGCCGAGGGTGAAGGTCTCGAAGGTGTCGTAGTCGATGTAGCCACGGGTCATCGGGTCGAGCGCGATGCTCGGGTCGCCGGAGGTGGCCAGGAGTCCGGAACCGTTGACGGTGACCGCCGGTGGTGCGCCGGTGAAGGCTCCGACCCAGCGGATCAGGTAGGTGATGCCGTGCGCCCGGGTCACCGGGGACCGCGTCACGGTGACGAAGCTGCCACCCAGGGCGGCGTTGATCGCGTCCTGGACGACCTTCGCCTTGGCGTCGAACCGGATCGCAGCCGTCGTGTGGCCGCCGATGGTGATCCGGAAGTCGCCGTCGGCCGCGTTGCCCACCGTGATCGACCAGGCCGGCTTGGCGGTGTCGTGCGTGGAGTCCACCGACATGCCCAGCCCCGCGATCCGGCTATCGGTGACGTAGCCGATGTCACCGGTGGAGTCGCCGGTGTCGTCGAGCTGCACCGTGTCGGTGCCGCTGCCACCGCTGATCTTGAGGTAGGCCGCGATCTGGTCGAGCACACCGCCCAGGTCCGTGCCCTTGCTGCCGATGACGAAGTCGTCGTTGCCGGCGTCGCCGTAGGCCTGGGTCGGGGCGTGCACCGCCAGGATCCGGATCTTGTCCGCTCCCTCGTCACCGTGGACGGTCAGCGCGGCGTGGGTGTCCTTGACCAGGATCGTGTCCGCGCCGTCGCCGCCGTTGATCGCGGTCACCCCGTGCGCGTCGACCAGCGTGATCGTGTCGGTGCCCAGACCGCCGTTGACGGTCGTGACCGCGTGCGTGTCGGTGATCGTGACGGTGTCGCTGTCGACGCCGCCGTTGACGGTGAGCGTGGCGTGGGCATCCGTGACGTCGACCGTGTCATTGCCGGCGTCCCCGTTGATCGTCGTGGCGCCGTGGGTGGTGACGACCGTGACGGTGTCGTCGCCGCCGTTGCCGTTGACCGTCGTCGGCCCGTTCGTGTCGGTGACGTTGACCGTGTCGTTGCCGAGGTTCGCGTTCAGGATGGTGGTGACGCCACTCGCCGTCGAGACGACGGCGAAGGTGTCGCCGCCCGTGCCCAGGGTGATCGTGAGCATCTCGAGCTGGCTGTACGCGATGCCCGAGGTGGAGAGCCCCAGCCCCGACAGCAGCGAGCCGGTCAGGCTGCCGTCGGTGTCGCCGCTGCCGTCGCCGGAGTCGTCGACGGTCATGGTGTCGGTGCCTGAGCCGCCGCGCACCGTGAGCGCCGCGTCGACGCCGTCGACGGTGCCACCGGTGTTCGTGACTCCGTTGGCCATGCTGCCGATCGCGATCAGGTCGTTGCCGACACCGGCGTCGAGGACGGTGTTGGCGCTCAGCCCGCGCAGGTCGAGGACGTCGTCACCCTCCAGAGCGTTCAGGGTGAAGAGGTCGGCGTCCGTGGCGCCGGAGCCCACCAGGTGCAGGAGGCTGGAGCCGCCCTGCCACGAGACCGTCGTCAGCGGCACCATCACCCCAGCAGACGTCGGGTACTCGATGATGTCCCCGGCAGGCAGCCTCGCCAGCGAGTACACCTGCGGGGCCGTGCCTCCGGTGACGCCAGCGGTGTCGGCGCCGCTCGTGAGGTTGAGCACGATCGTGTCGGCCTCGTTGCCGGAGGTGAGCTCGGTGAGCCCGAGGGTCAGCTCCTGCAGGCCGGCCGCGCCGAGGTTGCCGCTCACCGTGACCGCGTCGCCGCCCTGGTTGACCTGGAGCACGACCTTCTCGAAGCCGGACAGGTTGAGGGTCTTGTCGTCGCCGGCCGACCCGGAGTAGCTCACGGTCAGCACGGCGCCGTTCACCGAGACCCCGAAGACGTCGGCGCCGGTGGTGCCGATGATCTCGTAGGTGTCGACGCCTCCGCCCGCCTGCGGCGACTCGCTGAGCGCGTCGGCGATGAGGGCCACGAAGACATCGTCGTTCACGCCACCGTTGAGCTGGTCGATGCCGCCGCGGCCCTCGAGGTAGTCGTTGCCCGCCCCGCCGTTGAGGACGTCGGCAGCACTGCCGCCGACCAGCATGTCCGCACCGGCGTTGCCGTTGAACGTGGCGACGCCCGAGCCGTTGCTGATCAGGGTGTCACTGCCGTCGCCACCGGAGATCGTGACCGGGACGGCGCCGTTGACCAGTGTGAAGACATCGTTGCCGTCGCCGAAGTCGCCGGTGATCGCCGAGACGCCCTTGAAGACCTGGGAACGGCCGAAGGCGTTGACCTGGACGGTGTAGGTGCCGTTGTCCTCGACCGACAGGACAACGACCTGGTAGTCCTCAACGGTCTCGGTCGGCGAGACCAGTCGCTCGTCGCCGCGGTCACCGACGTTCAGCACGAGCGTGACGCCCTGGAGCTCGGCGAGCTTGGGGTCGTTCTCCGGCAGGATCGAGCCCGGCAGCCGGATCGTGGCAACCTTGATGGTCGCGCACACGTCTCCGAGCAGCAGGTCGACGCAGCCGCGCACCTTGACGTCGAGGTAGCTGGGGCTGTTGGGGTCGCCGCTGATCACGCCGTCGAGGATCACCGAGACGCTGATCCCCAGGCAGACCCCGAAGGCACAGGCCTCGGCGCTGCCGGTCAGCTCGAAGCCGAACCTCAGTGCGCCATGGTTGGCGATGCCGCAGTCGGTGATCGTGGTGTCGTCGGCGTTGCACACGGCTCCGTTCGACGCCCGGGTGTTCTGCATGAAGATGTGCAGCGAGACGGTCCCGCCGATGTGGACCACGTCGGGTCCGATCTGCAGCCCGGCGGTGAACGAGAGGTCGAAGGTTCCGTCGGAGCGGATCGTGCCCGAGCCCGAGATGGTGACGGGTCCGAAGTGGCCGGAGGCGCTCACGCTGACCGACCAGGCGTTGTTGGCCACCGTGACGTTCAGGCTGCCGTTGACGCTGAAGATGCCCAGCACGTCGAGCCGGCCGCTGAGGTCGAGGATGAAGTGCTTGTCGGGTCCGTAGGTCTTGATCTTCAGGTGACCGGACACGTCGAAGTGGAACAGCGAGGTCACGTCGGCGTTGATCGAGACCGCGATGTCGAGCAGCAGGCCTTGGGGGTTGATCTCGACGAAGCCACTGGAGTCGAAGTCGAGGCCGGCACCCTCGAAGCCGATGCTGAAGTGCAGGTCGAAGACCAGCTGGAAGACGTCGCCGCTGATCCGCACGCCCGCGAGGCCCTTGGCCTCGGCGAAGCCGAGGAAGTCGAAGCTTCCGTCCAGCAGCACCACGACGTAGGCGCCCGGGCTGCCTGAGGTGGTGATCGGTCCGCTCGGGTTGTGCAGCAGGTTGTAGACGGTCGTGCTGTTGCCCAGGTCGGGGGCGGTGTCGCCGATCTCGTAGCAGTGGATGGTGCTCGTCGCGCCCTCGGGCTGCTCGTCACAGGCGGGGATCCGGTCGAGCAGCTCCTGCGCCAGCGAGCCGGGTGTCGCCTGGTCGGAGATGAACTGGTAGAGCCGCTCCGGGATCTCCACCACCTGGGGGTCCCCGGTGCTGTTGAACAGGATCCGCGCGGACGCCGCGACGCTGATGCCGGGCACGTTGAGCGAGAAGTCGACGTCGAGGTCGGCGGCGATCCCGTCTCCGTTGACGATGAGGACACCGAGGGCACCGATCTCCAGGATCGGCGAGACGCCCGTCCCGTGGTTGCCCGAGACGTTGGCTGCGGTGGGGTCGCTGATCTTGTCCGGCCCGATCAGCAGCTGGGCGTCAGCCAGCATCTTCAGGCCTTGACCGTCCACCTCCAGGTAGAAGACACCGAGCGCCTGGACGAAGTCGACGATGTTGAGCACACCGGCCAGCGACACCGAGACGAAGGTGGTGTCGAAGTCGATGAGGATCGGGTTGTCCGGGTCGCCGGTGTCCAGCTTGAGTCCCGGGAGGTCGTCGCAGTTCGGGTCCTCGGCCGTCGACGGGTTCTCCGTGGTGCACAGGCTGGTCGATCCGTCGGCGCCCTCGGACTCCTCGGGCTCGCGGTCCGGGTCGTAGGTGTAGGTGCGCGTGAAGTCGATCCCGCCGACCGCACTGGTCTGGCCGAGTGCCAGGCCGAGGTTGAGCATGATTGCCAGCGTGCCGAGCGCGGTGATGCCGGGCACTCCGATCAGGCCGAAGTCGTCGATGACGATGCTGGTCGCCACGAAGACCCCGGCGCTCACGTCCGTGGTGCTGGGCGTCTTGACGCCGACGAAGATGCCGAAGTCGAGGTCGTTGATCAGCAGCCCGACAGCATCCGGGTTCTTCACGATCTCGCAGTCGACGCTCATGCTGGGCGTGCAGTCGGCGCCGTCCTCGTCGACCCAGTGCACGGTGCCGTCGCTGTTGAGCTCCCAGGCCGAGCCACTGTCGGGGACGTAGCCGACGAAGCCGAGCAGGTTGGACCCGCCGATGGTCATGGTGACCACATTGTTGACGACCGTGTGGCCGGAGTCCGCCAGCGTCGCGTCGACGGTCTCGCCGAGCCGGAAGGCGAGGCTGCCACTCAGGGCCAGGACCCCGAAGACGTTGAGGTTGAACTGACCGCTCGCCCGGATCAGCGCCGTGCCGAAGGTGAACGGCACGACCACCGGGTCGCCGCCGAACTCGGCGGGCGCCCCGACCTTGACCGCGAACGGCTGGACCCCGGCAGTGCTGTCGTCGTCGTCCCAGCTGGCGAAGTCGACCACGGGGAGGACCGGGAGGCCGTAGAGCGTCGGCGTGGAGATGTTGAGCTCGACGATCAGGTTGCGGGCGTCGGCCACCAGTCCGTCGATGCCGACCAGGGCGACCTTGGCGGCGCTGGCCTTGAGGCTGATGTAGCGGATCGGGTCGAGGCGGTTGGTCGGCGTCATCATCGCCATCGCGAAGTCGACGTCGTCGAGGACGAGCCCGACGGCCTCGGCGTTGACTTCCTCGTCGATGATCTGGCCGGTCTTGGGACCGGAGGTGTAGCGGTCGATCTCACCGTCGCCGTCAGCGTCGACCCAGTAGGGGCCGCCGAGCCCGACGAACGCGTGGACGTCCTGGGCGCCGATGGTGAGGAACTGCAGCTCCTTCTCGGTCGCACCGATGGCTGCGGTGACCTCTGGGCTCACGGCTCCGAGGAGGTCGGTCAACAGGCTGGCGTCGATGATGCCGTTGGTCAGCGGCATGGTGCGGACGGTGCCGTACTCGAAGTAGAAGCGTCCGGCGAGGTAGACGAACTCGGAGATCTGGAGCGTGAACTGGTTCACGCCTCCACCGATGATGAACCCCTCGAAGTCGAGGTGCACCGGTGGGTTGTCGCCGCCCGTGGGGATCTCCAAACCCTCCTCGGACAGGCTGGTCCAGTCGATCGACGGTGGTGAGTTCGCGCCCTCACCACCGGTCCACTTCGAGGCCGCGTTGACCTCGACGGTCGCGCCCTTGGCGTTGAGGATGATGCCCGGCACCCCGACCAGACCCATGTCCGCCACGTGGGCCTTGATGGCGTAGAACTTCGGGGCCTTGCCCTCACCGAGCGCCGAGGTGAACGCTCCGCGCACCAGCGTGGCGAAGACGAAGCCCAGGTTGATGTCGCTGCCGAGGAAGCCGATCGCGGCCGGCGAGAGCTCGGCGGGGTCCAGCACGCCGTTCTCGCCGGTGTCGAAGACCGGGCAGGTCGTCTCGCCCTCGGGGCACTCCGGGTTGGGGTTGTAGCCGACGAAGACGCTGGCGCGGTAGACCCCGACCTTGATCGTCTCGACCGTGGCGCCGGTCAGCGTCGAGCAGTCCTCGCTCAGCTCGACGTCCTCGCCGGCGAGGCCGGCCGTCGTCGCGGCCGTGGCCAGCACGCCGCACGCCGCAGCATCGGGGCCCAGCAGCACCAACCCGGTGTTGATGGTGACCGTCTCCTGGCCGCCCTTCTCGAAGGCGAACCCGCCGGAGATGTGAACGAAGTTGTAGATCGAGATCACCACGCGGCCGGCGGAGATCCCGATGATCGGGTCCTCGAAGTCGATCAGCACCGGGATGTTGCCGGTCCCGGTGGGCACGAGCAGCCCGGCGGGCTTCGCCACCGAGTCGTCCTCGTTGAGCTCCTCGGGGAAGCTCGAGGCCCAGTCCACCCACGAGTTGGAGGTGGCGACGGTCCCGACCTTGCCCCCCTTGTTCACCGAGAGGCCGATGTCCTCGAACCTGAACACCAGCTCCTCCGGGAGCCCGACCGGCGTGAGCAGGGCGACCTCGGCCGCCACCGCCATGAAGGTCGGCAGCGCGGAGGTACCGCCGGCCCTGAGAGCGGCCGGCGCGTCCGGGGAGACCTTGGCGATCACGATCCCGACGTTGATGCCGTTGGCCAGGAGCCCGATCGCGCCCTCGGAGAGGTCGTCCTCGTCCAGGAGCCCGTCGTCGCCGGTGTTGAAGGACGTCCCCTCGGTGCCGGGCTGGTTCGGGTTGTAGCCGACGAAGATCGAGGCGTTGGAGATGCCGATCATGGTGGTCAGCATCGGGACGTCCCAGATCGTGCTGGCGTTCTGTGTGGCCCGGGTCTGGTTGCCCTCCGGGTCCTCGTCGAACCCTCCCGGGTTCCCGACGCCGTTCAGCGAGGTCGCGAGCCCCGAGCCGCTGGTCAGGCCGCTGGTGCGGACGTCGAGGTAGGTGTTGCCGCCCTTCTCGAAGGAGAAGCCGCCGCGGATGTAGACGAAGTCGGAGATGGACAGCGTCACGAGGCTGGCCGAGAGGCCGATCAGCTGGCCGCGGAAGTCGATGTAGACCGGGTCGTTGCCCTCGCCCGTGGGGACCGCGAGGCCACCCTTGAGCGGGCCACCCTCGACGTCGTCGGTGGTCGAGTCGTCCCCGTCGTCGGTGAGCGGGTTGTCGGCCCCGTCGGGGTCCGGGAAGCTCGAGAGCCAGTCGACCACCGCCTTGCTGCCCACGATCGGCGTCCCGGGTGCCGTGCCGGTCCGGATCGCCCCCCCGGTGTTGACCGAGAGCTTGATGCCCTTCAGCTCGATTCCGAGCTCGTCGGGCAGGCCGAGGATGTCGACCGAGCCGATGTAGGCCGAGACGCCGATGAAGGTGCTGAAGCCGTAGCCCGCGATCACACCCTCCTCGGCGGTGGCGAACACCATGCCGACCTGGATGCCCGAGGCAGCGAAGCCGATGGCGTCGGGCGAGAGGACCAGGTTGCCGTCCTCGTCGACGGAGAACCGCTTGGCCGGGTCGTAGCTCGCGTTGGCCGGGTCGTCACGCGTCGGGTCGGGGTTGTAGCCGATGAAGATCGCGGCGTTGCTGATACCGAACGTGGTGGTGATGACCGGCAGGTTCCAGATGGTCGAGGTGCCCGCGTTGTGCCCCAGGGTGTCGCCCGGGTCCGTCTCGACGGGAGACCCCGGGATCGCGTTGCCGAGCGCGGTCGCGGCGCCGGCGTTCAGCCCGGAGGTCCGCACGTTGAGGAGGTGACGCTCACCCTTGCGGAAGGCGAAACCGCCCTGGATGAAGACGAAGTTCGAGATCGCCAGGGTCACCCGGCCGGCGGAGATGCCGGTCACCGGGTCTGCGAAGTCGATGTAGACCGGCTCGGTCGTGGTGCCGGTGGGCACGGCCAGACCCGCGGGCGGATCGGTCTCGTCGTCGTTCGGGTCGGGGAAGCTGGCCTCCCAGTCGATCCACGCCGTGGAGGTCGCCGGGGCGGACGGTGCGGCCTGGGTCAGCGGCACGCCGTTCTTCGTGATGACACCGCCGCCGTTCACCTCGAGCACGATGTGCTCGAAGGAGAGCTTGAAGATGTCCTCCGGGATGCCGACCGGCTCCAGCAGACCGACCTCGGCGCGCAGTGCGTAGAACTGGGAGAACCGGTAGCCGGTGACGGCACCCGCGTCCACCGTCGCGAGCACCAGGCCGACGTTGATGCCGGTCGCGACCAGACCGACCGCATCCTCGGACAGCACCAGGGTGCCGCTCTCGTCGAGCTGGAACTTCGTGCCGTCCTCGTGCGTGGGCTCGTAGCCGACGAAGAAGTTGGCGTTGGAGATGCCGATGAGGATGGTGTTGACGCTCAGCCCGGTGATCTCGGAGCCGTCGGCCTCGGCGGCGAGGTCGCCGCCCATCCCGTTGACCGCCGTGCCCAGCGCGGTGCCCTGCGACGAGGTGAGGCCGCCGGTCTTGACCACGACCTCCTCGTCACCGCCGAACTCGAGCGAGAACCCACCCGAGACGTGGATGAAGTTCGAGATCGAGAGCACGGCGAGGTCGGCACGCACCGCGATGACGGGGTCCTCGAAGTCGATGACGACGTCCTCGCCGCCCGTTGCCACGGGGAGGCCGGGGTTCTCGTCGTCGGGGAAGGAGGCGGCCCAGTCGACGTTGGCCTTGGCGTCGGTGTCACCGGTCACGGTGCTGGCCCGGTTGACCTCGAGCCGGATGCCCTCGAGGTAGAAGTCGATGATGTCGGTGGGGAGCCCCGGGATGGTGAACGAGGCGATGTCGGCCCGCACGGCGAGGAAGCTCTGGAACTTCGAGGCCGCCGCGAAGCTGCCGGTGCCGGTCAGCGGTGTGGCGAGGACCAGGCCCATGGTGATCCCGCTGCCGAGGAGACCGATGGCGCCCTCGGCCAGGTCGTCAGCCGCCAGGGGGAGGTCGAGGCTGCTTGCGTCGGGGAAGCCGCCGGGGTTGTAGCCGACGAAGACGCTGCCGTCGGAGATGCCCAGGAGCATCGTGCTCACCGGGAGGTTCCAGATCATGGAACCGTCTTCGTTGGTGGCCAGGGTCCCTGCCTCGGGGTCCTCGCTGGCGGTGTTGCTGCTGATCTGGCCGCGGATCTCGTCGACCAGGGTCTGGTCGAGATCCTCGATCTCGACGTCGACCTTCTGGATCGCGCCCTGCTCGAGCGCGAAGCGCCCGGCGATGTGGACGACGCTGCCGATGGAGAGCACGGCACGGTCGGCGGAGAAGCCAATGGTGGAGCCGGTGGAGTCGAGGTACAGCGCAGGCGGGTCGAGCCCGCCGATGAAGATGCGGTAACCCTGCGGCGTCGGGTCCGGCACCGTCGCGTCCTCGGGGTCGTCGGTGAGGTCCGGGTCCGGGAACGAGGACACCCAGTCCACGACCGCAGCCTGACCTTCGCCGCTGACGATCTGCTGGCCGTGGTTCGCCTGGATCTCGATCCCGCTCAGCGAGAGGCTGAAGAAGTCGCCGAGGCCGACCAGGTCGAAGCTGCCGATCTTGCCCTTCATCCCCAGGAAGCGGGTGGCCAGCGGCGTCGCGCCCAGGGGCGTGAGCAGCACGAAGGCGAGGTTCACCCCCGTGGCGAACAAGCCGAAGGCGCCGGCGGCCTCGACCTCGGCCTTGGTGATCACCCCGTCGGTGTCGCCGGGGAACCCGCCGCCGACGAATGCGGTCCCGTTGGTGAACCCGAACTGCAACGAGGAGACTCCGACGTTCCAGAGCTTGGTGAAGTCCTCGCTGCGGCGAAGCTCGCCTCCCGCCGCGAGCTTGTCGGCCGCGACCTGGATGTCCTGGATCGCCTGCGGGATCGAGCTGACGCCCTCGAGCCCGGTGTCGACGTCGACCTTGTCCGGGCCGCCCAGGGTCAAGGTGACGTCACCCGAGACGAACAGGAAGCCGCCGAGGTCCAATCGCGCAGGGGCCGTGGCCGAGGTCAGCGCGCTGGCCATGTTGAGGACGAGGGTGCTGCTGGCCGAGCTGATCTGGTTCGCCGACAGGTTCAGGTACGTGCCGTCGGCCGACGTGGTGTTGACCGACACCGTCAGGCTGTCCAGGCCGAGCCCGAGGTCGCCGAGTCCCAGCTGGGCCGTCGGAGTGGCCATCGTCCCCGACGCGGCGTGCCAGGCCTGCTCGGCCGCGGTGACGACGGCCAGCGTGAAGTTGGTCAGCACACCTGAGATGCCGATCGAGGACCCGAGCACCTCGACACCGACGAAACCGTCGCCCGACGTGCCGCCGAGCTTGAGCAGGTTGCCGGTGACCAAGCTGCCGTTGCTCACGTGGGCCTGGTAGGCCGCGTCGCGCTCGAAGCCGTAGTCACCCTTCACGCGGACGAAGCCGGCAACGCTCATGGTGAGCTGGCCGGCGCCGTCGTCGACCGCGCCGGTCAGACCGGCCTTGGGGTCGAAGCGGAACTCGTCGTCTGCGGTGGCTGCACCGGTGAGGCTCTCGACGTTGGAGAACTCGACCTTGGCGCCGTTGGGCAGCTCGAGAGTGCCCGAGTTGATACCCGTGATCCGCCAGACGCTGGCGACGTCCGGACCCACGAGCACGTCGTCGCCGTCCAGGCCGTCGACCGTCGCGGTGCTGTCCCCGGAGAGCGTGGCGAAGGGGACGCCACCGACCTGGAGGCTGTAGGTCCCGTCGCCGTTGTCGACCACGGTGATCACGTCGGCTCCGGTGGTGCCACCCGCCGACATGATCCCGAAGGCCATCGTCATCATCTGGGGTGCTGCGGAGAGCTCGAGCGACTCGGTCGAGAACTCGCTGGTGTCGAGCCCCTTCGTCGTCAGGCCCGAGCTGTCGGTCCCACCGACCGGCTCGGGCATGGTCATCGGCTCGACATCGGACTCCGCCGGATCGGTCGTCCCGGGCGCCGGGCTCTGCTTGGTCGCGGACTCGCCGTCGGGCGAGCCGGCGCCACCAGACGTGCTGGACAGGCCCGCCTGGTCGGTGGTGTCGGTGGGGTCGACCGGGGGCTCGGTCGTCTCGGTCGTCTCGCTGGAGTCGGTGGTCTGGCTCGGCTCGGCGTACTCGGCGCCGACCCCGCGGGTCTCCCCCGGCGCCAGCGAGGCGCTCATCAGTCCGGTGCCGTGCTCGAGCCCGAGCACGTGGCCGATCTCGTGGCGCACCACCGTGGGCAGGTCCATGGCCTGCCAGCCCCACCCGGCGGCGTCGACGTCGATCGTCACGGCGTTGCCCGACTGGGCGCCCAGGTCGAGCCCGGGGAGGTCGGCGATGTCGACGGAGACCGCTGACAGGTCTGCGGAGGGCCTCACTGCGAGCCAGTCGGCCTTGGCCTGGGAGAAGGCGCCGGCGAGCTCTGCTTGCGTCAGCGAGGCCTCGGGTCCTACCGGTCCTGCCGGCGCGGAGCTCGCCACCAGGAGGTCCTGGTGGGTCCCAGGGCTACTGGAGAAGGCGAGGACGAGGTTGCCCCCGGACCAGGCGAAGGCCAGCAACATCAGGAGCAGAGCGGCCGCGGCGTCACGCACAGCATCACGTGTCGGGGTCGGGAACCCGGACACAGCGCACGCGATGACGACTGACACTTCTCTCCCCTGAGCCAGTGCGCGGGGCTCTCCATTCCCCGCGTCAACGCCATCCCGAGAAGGAACGGCTATACCGGGATCCTTCGGCAATTCGAACCAAAGGAACAGGTGCCATAGGGCCCCGTCTCCAGCACGTTCCGGATCACCCCGGTCTAGTCATTTTCGGCCATGCCGTGCGCCCGGCAGTTGCCGGGGCACCACCCTCTCGGGATGCGCCGGTCGGAGCCGGCAGAGGGCGGTCTCAGCCTGGCGCAGCTGACCTTGACCGCTGCCGGGACCATGGTCCCGCGAGCGTGATGAGGACCACGGGCCCGTCACCGTTCACCGGCCGGTGCACGGTGTCCTACGCGCCCCCCGGGCCAGGTGGTCGACCCGGGGCGGATGAGCCGACCTGTAGGCCGGGTTCTGTCCTCGCGCGCCTTGCGGCGGTCGCGATGGGCGACCATCCATCTGGGACCGCTGTTGCCAGCGGCCTCGTGCGATCTACCCGCGAGCTCGGGCGGGCCGCCCTCGAACGCTCGCGCAGGCCCGGCGGACCGGACCCTCTTGATCTTGCTCCGGGTGGGGTTTACCGAGCCACACCGGTCACCCGGTGTGCTGGTGGTCTCTTACACCACCGTTTCACCCTTACCGCGCCTTGCGACGTGGCGGTCTGATTTCTGTGGCACTGTCCCGCGGGTCACCCCGGGTGGGTGTTACCCACCACCCTGCCCTGTGGAGCCCGGACCTTCCTCGACGACGGTTGCCCGACGCCGCGGTCGCCCGGTCGGCTCATCCGCTCCGGAGCCTACCCCGGTGGGACCGCGCGCGTCGCCCCGGAGACCGGACCCCCTAGCCTGCAGGGCGTGCTGATCCTGCTCCCACCCTCCGAAGGCAAGCACTCCCCCGTCCGCGGCAGGTCGCTCGACCTCGACGCGCTGGCCTTCCCCGAGCTGTCCGGGGCTCGGAGCTCGCTGCTGGACGAGCTGGTGCGCCGCTGCCGCGACGACCCCCGGTCCATGCAGCAGGTGCTGGGACTCGGCCCCACCCAGGCCGACGAGATCACCCGCAACGGGCTGCTCCGGGAGGCCCCGACCGCACGTGCGGACGCCGTCTACACCGGCGTGCTCTTCGAGTCGCTGGACCTGAGCTCGCTGAGCACCCCCGGCAGGCGCCGCGCGGCCCGCCGGCTGCTGATCTCCTCCGCGCTGTTCGGAGTGGTGCGTCCCAGCGACCGCATCCCGGCCTACCGGCTCGCCGGCGGCGTCCGCCTGCCGGACCACGGCGGAGTCGCCCGCTACTGGTCGCGGCACCTCGCCGGGCCACTCGACGAGGCAGCCGCGGGACACCTCGTGGTCGACCTGCGCTCCTCGACGTACGTGCCCTTCTGGCGGCCCAGCCGGCGCAGGGGTCTGGTCGCGGTCCGCGTGCTGCAGGAGGAGGAGGAGGGCCGACGCAGCGTGGTCTCGCACTTCAACAAAGCCACCAAGGGCGAGCTCGCCCGCGCCCTGCTCGAGGACGGCGCCGCGCCGCGCACGGGGGACGAGCTGGCCGAGCACATCCGCGGGCTGGGGTGGCGGGTCGAGCCGAGCGGTCCCGCAGGCTCCACGGCGAGGCTGGACGTCGTGGTCACGTCACTGGGCTGAGGACCGTACGCCGGGCTGGGCGTCGGGCGGCGTGCGCGCTCACGTCAGGCCGTACTCCGCCGCCTTCTCCCACAGCTCGTCCCGCACCGCGGGGTGTGCCGCCTGCTCGATGATGTTGGCCGCCTGCGTCTTCTCGTCCGAGCCGAACACCTCGGCGACACCGTGCTCGGTCACGATTGCGCTCTGCTGGAACGAGGTCAGTGGCTCGTCGATCATGGGCACGATCGTCGAGACGTCCGCCTTCGGGTGCCACGAGCGCAGCGCGATCACCGCCTGCCCCCCGGGGGCGTGCAGGGCTCCCACGATGAAGTCGGTCTGCCCGCCGAAACCGGAGTGGATCCGCCGGTTGATCCGCGAGGCGTTGGCCTGGCCGAAGAGGTCGACCTCGAGCGCGGTGTTGACCGAGGTCATCAAGCGCTGCTGGGAGATCAGGCCCGGCTCGTTGGTGTGCTCGGTGCGCATCATCCGGACCCGGTGGTTGCCGTCGACCCAGTCGTAGAGCTCCGGACTGCCGAACAGGAAGGAGGTGGTCAGCGGCTGGTCCGGATCCAGGGCGCCGGCCCGCTCCAGCTCCAGCACACCGTCGGAGAACATCTCGGTCCACATCCTCAGCTGCTTGCGCCCGGTGAGCGCTGCGAGCGTCGCGTCGGGCACTCCCCCGATGCCCAGCTGCAGCGTCGCACCGTCGGGCACGCGCCGGGCCACCAGCTCGCCGATGGCGTGACTGGCGTCGTCCGGCACCGGCGCGGACACGGCGGGCAGCGGTTCCGAGACCTCGATCGCCAGGTCGACGTGGGAGAGGGGGACCTGCGAGTCGCCGTAGGTGTAGGGCATCTGGTCGTTGACGACCGCAATCACGATGCCTGAGCGTGACCGGGCGCCCGCAATGGCCGCAGGCAGCACGTTGACCTCCAGCCCGAGACTCAGCTGGCTGTCCCGCGGCGGGGCGCAGTGGACCACCACGATGTCGGGAGGGATCACCCGACGCAGCAGCACCGGCACCATCGAGAGCCGACTCGGCACGTAGGACAGCTGCGAGTGGCGGCGCATCCCCGCTCCCACGAACGCCGTCTCCGCTGTCACCCCCTCCCGGTCCGGGATCCCGGGCGGTGCGTTGAGCAGGTGCAGCACGTACTCCGGCAGCGCCGCATCCACCACCTCGAGGGCGGTCCACGGCACGCACGCGTTGCCACTCATCACCACGCGAGGCGTTCCGCGAGTTCCGGACAGGGCTGCGTGGAGCTGCTCGGTCGAGACGATCCGCATCACCCCATGGTGCCGTACCTCTGTCGCGGGGCTCCGGCTCCACCCCAGGCCCGGTGTCTGTCGAGGACGGTTGCCGCGCGAAACGGACGCCGCGGATCAGCGCACGCGAGCCTCGCCGACGTAGGCGCGGGTCATCGGGAGTCCGTTGAGCAGCCGCACCACGCCGCGGCCGTCGGGGTACCAGGTCAGCACCGTCACCGACGCGGGCATGATCTCGGTCCGGAAGGCACCCTCGAACGGCAGCTCCAGCACGTCCTGCAGCAAGGCCTTGATCGGCGTCAGGTGGGTGACCACCACGACGGTGTTCCCGGCGTGGGCCAGCAGGATGAGGTCCCGCGCCTCGGTCACGCGCTCGGCCACGGCCTGCACCGACTCGCCGTCACCACCCGCGGGGGCGGTGGGGTCGGACAACCACGCGCTGAACCCCTGGGGGTCCTGGCGCAGCACCTCGCCATAGGTCAGGCCCTCCCAGGACCCGAAGCCGGCCTCGACCAGCGCGCCGGCGGTCTCGTACGACGCCCCGAGCTGCTCCCCGATGATGTCGGCCGACTCGCGGGTGCGACGCATCGGTGAGCTCAGCAGCCTCAGCCCCGGCTCCTCGGCCAGCGGCGCGAGCCACTGCGCGGTCGCGCGCACCTGGGCCCGGCCATGGTCGTTGAGCCCCGGGTCCGAGCCCGTGCTGCCGCTGAACGTGCGAGCCGTGGTGTGGTCGGTGTCGCCGTGGCGGACCAGCACCAGCGTCGTCGGCCTGCCCTGCTCCCACGGGGGCGTCGGGCGGATGCTGTCGGCCTGCGAGACGGAGGTCGCGGACTGCTCCTCCGCGGCCTCGAAGGCCAAGGTGGCCTGGGCCTCGGGGTCGCTGGCCAGTGGCTCACCCCAGAGGCTCCCGTGGACCTCGCCCTCGTCACCGTCCAACGCCTGGTTGGCGAGCGCGTCGGCGTGCTTGTTCTGCTCTCGCGGCACCCAGGTGTAGCGGATGCCGGCGGGAGCGAGCCGGTTGGCGCGCAGCGCCAGCGGCTTCATGTCGGGGTGCTTGATCTTCCAGCGACCGCTCATCTGCTCGACCACCAGCTTGGAGTCGAGCCGGGCCTCGACCCGGGCGCCGGGCGTCAGCTCGGCGTACATCTCGAGCCCGGCGATCAGGCCCTCGTACTCCGCGACGTTGTTGGTCGCGATGCCGATCCGCTCGGCCCGCTCGGCGATGACCTCGCCGGTCTGGGCGTCACGCAGCACAGCGCCGTACGAGGCGTTGCCCGGGTTGCCGCGCGAGCCGCCATCCGCCTCGATGACGACGGCTTCGGGGATCTCGCGGGCAGCGCCACCACTCACAGCCCGGACTCCGAGGTGCGGACCAGGATCCGGCCGCACTCCTCGCACCGCAGCACCTCGTCCGAGGCCGTGGTGGCGATGTCGGCGAGCAGCTGGTTGTCCAGCTGCAGGCTGCAGCCCTCACAGCGCCGAGCTCGCAGCGCGGCCGCGCCGACCCCGTCCTTCTGCTCACGCAGCCGGTCGTAGAGCGTCAGCAGGGGCTCGGGGAGGTCGGCGGTCAGTGGCTCGCGGCGCTGCTTGAGCTCGGCTGCCGCGGCCTTGAGCTCCTCGCGCCTGGCGTTCCGGCTGCCGGTGAGGTGCTCGATCCGGAGGTCGTTCTCCGCGATCTCCTCCTGCACGCTCGCCAGCTCTCGCTGCGCCTCCTCGAGGCGCTCCATGACCTCCAGCTCGACGTCCTCCAGGTCGCTGACCCTGCGGTCGAGCGAGGCCAGCTCGTGCTGGAGGTGCTCGAGGTCCTTGGCGCTGCCCTGGCCCGCGTCGAGTCGCTCCTGGTCACGGACCCGCCGGGCCTTGACCTGCTCGACGTCCCGGTCGGCCTTGCGCTGCTCACGCGTGAGGTCGTCGACGGCGACCTGCAGGTCTCCGGCACGCACGTGCAGCTCCTCGCGCTTGCGGTTGCGTTCGGCGAGCTCCGGTCCTTGGACCGGGTTGCGCGCCTCGTGACGCAGGGTGTCGAACTGGGAGTCGAGCGCCTGGACGTCCAGCAGCTTGAGCTGGGCGAAGGGGTCGGCCTTCATGCTCTCCCCTCGGTGTGCGCTGCGCTCCGAGCATCCGCGCGGAACGTCCACGGATCGGTCACGGTCGTGCTGACGTGGATGTCCACCGTAGCGCCGCACCGCTTCGCCGCAGCCTGCAGGTGCTCGGCGGCAACGGGCAGCCAGGTCCACTCGGCCGCCCAGTGCGCGATGTCGACCAGCGCCGGAGCTGCGGCCTCCTCCAGGAACTCGCCCGCTCGGTGGTGCTTGAGGTCGGAGGTCAGGAACACCTCGGCGCCCGCCCGACGCGCGTCCTCCATCAGCGACTCCCCGCTGCCCGCTCCCACCGCGACCGTGGACACGAGACGGTCGGGGTCGCCGGCGACCCGGACCCCGTGGGCTGTGTCGGGAAACCTCTGCGCCACCAGGCCCGCGAAGTCGCGCAGGGTGAGTGGCTCAGGCAGCGAGCCCACCCGACCATGGCCGCGTCGCGGTCCGAGGTCACCGGTGACGAAGCCGCCCGGCGGCGGGACGATCTCGGTGAGGTCGAACGCCGGCTCCTCGTAGGGGTGTGCCTCCCGCAGCGCCGCCACCACGGCAGCACGGGCGGTCCTGGGCAGCACGAACTCGATGCGTTCCTCCTCGACCAGCTCGGGCTCACCCACCCGCCCGATCGCGGGTGCTGCCCCCTGGAGCGGCCGGAACCTGCCCTGCCCCACGACGGTCCAGCTGCACGAGTCGTAGGCGCCGACCTGGCCCGCCCCCGCCTGCGCCACCAGCCGACGTACGTCGTCACCGGCCTCGGTGGGGACGAAGACGACGAGCTTGTCCAGCGCCACCTCGTCGGTGGGCGACAGGACGCTGACGTCGCGCAGTCCGAGGGTCCGGGCGATGGCGTCGTTGACGCCTCCCTCGGGCACGTCGGCGTTGGTGTGAGCGGTGTACAGCGCGATCCCGTGCCGCACGAGCCGGTGGATCACACGGCCCTTGGCCGTGGACGCGGCCACCGAGCTCACGGGCGACAGCAGCAGCGGGTGATGCACCACCAGGGCCTGGACCTGCCGCTCGATCGCCTCCTCCACGACAGCTGCGACCGGGTCGACCGCGAAGAGCACCCGCTCCACCTCGTCATCGGGGTCGCCACAGACCAGCCCGACCTTGTCCCACGACTCGGCCCAGGCGGGGTCGTAGCGCTCCTCGAGCAGCGAGACCACTTCGTGCAACCGCATGGCCCGAGCCTAGATGAGCAGGTCGACGGTCTCGCGCTGCACGGCGCCCTGGACGCACGCCGGCCGGATGCTCAGCGGGAGACCCGTTCCTGCGCGACCTCGCGGGCTCTGCGGTAGTCGACCTTGCGCACCGGGGTGCGCGGCACCTCGCTGACGACGATGACCTCCTTGGGCACCTTGTAGTCGGCGATGCGCTCACGACAGTGGGCGCGGACCTCCTCGGCCTCGGTGTCCTCGGCGCCCTCACGCAGTGACACCAGCGCGGTCACCGCCTCCCCCCAACGCGGGTGCGGTGCTCCCACCACGGCAGCGTCGAAGACCGCAGGGTGCGCGAGCAGCACGGCCTCGACCTCTTCGGGGTGCACCTTCTCGCCACCGGTGTTGATGACCTGCGACCCGCGCCCGAGCACGGTGATGCTGCCGTCCTGCTCGATCCGCGCCTGGTCGCCGGGGAGCACCCAGCGCACCCCGTCGATCACCTTGAAGGTCGCGGCGGTCTTGACGGCGTCGTCGAGGTAGCCCAACGGGATCCGTCCGCTGCGCGCCAGCAGTCCCACCTCACCGACCGGGCACTGCTGCAGGGCGACATCGAGCACCGTGGTCTCCGGCCCGACGTTGAACACGGGGGCGGCTCGCTCGGTGCCGTCGTCGAGCCGGGTGCCGGTCGTGCCCGACTCCGAGGCGCCGTAGGAGTCGTTGATCATCACGCCGGGCAGCACGGTGCGGATCTGCTCGCGCACCGCGGGCGACAGCGGGGCCGCGCCGTTGGAGACCACGAACACCGAGGACATGTCCCACCGGTCCGGCTCCCTGGCGAGCGCCTCGGCGACCGGGCGGGCCATGGCGTCGCCCAGCGTGACCAGGGAGTTCGCGCCCGAGGTGGCGACGAGGTCGAGGAACGCCTCCGGCTCGAAGTGATGCCGGGTGTACAGCACGAACGTGGCGCCGCCGACCACGGAGTTGCCGAGGATCCACTGGCTGCCACCGTGCATCAGTGGGCCGGCGGTGCACATCACGACCGGATTCTCGTTGGCCGCGGTCTCGGACCCGAGCTGCTCCACGCTCTCGATCGGCGCTCCGAGCCGGATCGCGTTGAGCGCGGCGATGATGATGTCCTCCTGACGCCACACCACACCCTTGGGCAGGCCGGTCGTGCCACCGGTGAACAGCACGTAGTGGTCGTCACCCGTACGGTCCGTCACCAGCCGCTCGGCAGAGGCCCGCGCCAGTGCCGACTCGTACTCCTCGCCGAAGGACAACGTCCTGGTCACGGTGGGCACGTCCTGACGAACCCGCTCGACGACCTCGGCGTACTCGGGGGCGAGGATCACCATGGTCACCTTCGACGAGGCATAGACGTGGACCAGCTCGTCGTGCAGGTAGCGGTAGTTGACGTTGATCGGCACCGCGCGTGCCTTCATCACGCCGATGAAGCACTCGGCCCACTCGATGCAGTTCATCGCGTGGATCGCGACGTGCTCGCCCGGCCGGACGCCCTCCGAGACCAGATGGTTGGCCAGGCGCGTGGTCCGCTCGTCGTACTCGGCGTAGGTCACGCTGCGGTGCTCGGTCACCACCGCCCGCCGGTCGGGGACCGCGTCCGCGACGACCTCGAGGATGTCGCCGAGATGGACGCTGCGCCGACGGGAGTCGGGGACGCTCTGGGTCATGCGCCCGGAGTATGCCTGCTCTGCTGACCCCCGTCAGCCCTCCGCTCCGCGAGGTGGTGCACGTGGTGGGCGCAGCAGGGATCGAACCTGCGACCACTGGTTTGTAAGACCAGTGCTCTACCGCTGAGCTATACGCCCCGATGCCGGACGCGAGGGTATCGTGCGGACCGACTCGGCCGACGGAGCAGGACCGTGCGCGCCGTCGCCTTGCCAGGTGGGTGTCTCAGGCGCTGCGCGATGGAATTGAAGCAGCCGCTGGCGTCTCGGGTCACCAGCGGCTGCGCCAGATATTCAACCATGCGCAGTCCCCTCAGGTCACCCCTAGGGGTGAGATTTGACCTTCTGGTCCAACTACCTCCGGGAGTGTCCGGTTCGTCGCCCGATCCTCCCCTGCTGTTCCCGCCCCTGAGCTCGGGCTCACGCGCGGATCGCGGCCAGCGCCTGCTCGAGGTCGGTGACGGCGCGCGCGACCCGGGCGGCGTGGTGGACCGACCAGGCGACGCGCCCCTCGGTGTCCACGACGTACGACGAGCGCCGGGCGGTGCCGACGCTGTCGTCGAAGACGTCGTAGCGCTGAGCCACCGCGCCGTGGGGCCAGAAGTCGCTGAGCAGGGGATAGTCGATGTCCGCCGCGTCGCTGTAGCCCCGCAGCGAGAACATCGGGTCGCACGAGATCGCCAGCAGCGCGGCGTCCGCGGGGCGCCGCACCGGATCCGCCCACCAGTCACGCAGGTCGCTCAGCTCCGAGCTGCAGACGCTGCTGAAGACCGCTGGGAAGAAGACCAGCGCCACCGCGGACCGTCCGCGCAGGCGGGACAGGGTCACCGAACGGCCGTGCTGGTCGCGCAGCTCGAAGTCAGGCGCCTGGGCGCCCTCGTCGAGCCCCGTCACTCGGCTGCTTCGTCGTCCGACCCGTCGCCGGAGTCCTCCGAACCAGCGTCCTGCTCGGAGGCCGAGTCGTCATCCAGCTCGCGCTTGAGCACCTTGCCGGTCGCGTTGCGCGGCAGCTCGTCCAGGAACTGGATCTCGCGCGGGACCTTGTAGCCGGCCAGGTTGGACTTCACGTGCTGCTTCAGCTCGTCCTCGGAGAGGTCCTGTCCGTCCTCGAGCACCACGAATGCCTTCAGCCGCTGGCCGAACTCCTCGTCGTCGACGCCGATGGCCGCGGCCTCGTGGACGGCGTCGTGCTTGGCGATGCAGTCCTCGACCTCCTGGGGGAACAGGTTCTCGCCGCCGGAGACGATCATCTCGTCGTCGCGTCCCTCGATGAAGAGCCGGCCCTCCTCGTCGAGCCTGCCGACATCACCGGAGCTCATCAGCCCGTCGACCGTGTCCTTGCTGCCGCCGCCGGTGTAGCCCTCGAAGAGATGGGCGTTGCCGACGAAGATCCGACCGGTCTCGCCCGGGGGCAGCGTGTTGTCGTCCTCGTCGTAGATCCGGACCTCGGTCTTGTACGGCGGCTTGCCGGCGGTCCCGGGGGCCTCGCGCAGGTCCTGCGGGGTGGCGATCGTGGCGTAGGCCACCTCGGTCGAGCCGTAGGTGTTGTAGATGTTGTCGCCGAAGGTGTCCATCCACTTCTCGGCGAGGTCCCCCGGCAGCGCGGAGCCAGAGGCGGCAACGACCTTGAGGTTCGGCAGGTCGTAGCTGTCGAGGGTCTCCTGGTCGAGCTTGAGGATCCGCTGCATCATCACCGGGATCACGACCACGGAGTCGACGTCGTGCTGCTTCATCGCCTCCAGGCAGTCCTCGGGCTTGAATCGCCGGCGCAGGACGATGGTGGTGTCCAGCAGCATCGCGAGAGCCAGGTGGGCGAAGCCCCAGGTGTGGAACAGCGGCGCGGCGATGTGGCAGGTCCACCCGCGCCGCAGCGGGATGCGCGAGAGCATCGAGACCGCGGCGTCGACACCGGTGTCGCTGCGGGGGGCCCCCTTGGGGGTGCCGGTGGTGCCGGAGGTGAGGATCACGACCCTGGTCGCGCTTTCCGGGGGATCGAACGACGCAGAGGTGTCGCCGTCGTCGATCAGCGTCTGCACCGTGGGCACGTCGTCGTCGGGACTGCGGTTCTCCTCGTCGTCCTCGACCCAGGACACGACCCGCTTGATGCTGTCGTCGACCTCACTGACGAGGTCCGCGAACTCCTCGTCGTACACCAGCACCCTGGGGCCCTCCCGGTCCATGACCTCGACCAGCTGGGGGCCGGAGAAGGCGGTGTTCAGGAAGAGGATGTCTCCCCCCAGCAGGCCGGTCGCCACGAGCGTGTCGATGAAGAACCGGTGGTTGCGCGCCATGACCGCGACGCCCTGTTCGGCGTCCACGCCCATCGACCGCAGGGAGTCGGCCAGTGCGGTGGCGCGGTCCATGACCTCTTTCCACGTCAGCTCACCGAGCTCGTCGATGACACCGACCCCGTCGGGGTTGCGCACGGCCAGCGAAGCGAACCCTCCCGCGGGGCCGACGCCCCAGCGCCGGAGGGTCGACAGCAGCTGAGTCAGCTTCCTGGGCCCGTAGGGCTTGACGATGCCGCTCTCGAGCAGCACCTTCGCCCTGGTGACCTGATCTCCGACGACCGCCGTTGATTTGTTGCGCTTCGGCACATGACCCCCATATGTGTGTGTGACTGATGTCAGCGGTGTGCGTTCTTGGGTGCTGCAAGCCGGGTGGCGGTCCACTCGTTGCCGGCGGCAAGAGTGGTCGTGACGGCCAGCCCCGCGACCGGTGCAGCCTCGGTGATGTCGGCTGCCTCCACCGCGCCGGGCCGCCCGACCTTGGGGGTCAGGAGCCAGATCACCCCGCCGGAGGCCAGGTCGGTCAAGGAGTCCACGAGGGCGTCGACCAGGTCTCCGTCGCCCTGGCGCCACCAGAGGATCACCCCGTCGACCACGTCGCCGTGGTCACCCTCGACCAGGTCGGCATCGATGGTGTCCTCGATCTGGATCCGCACGGCGTCATCAACGTCCTGGTCCCAACCGAGCTCTTGCACGACGTTGCCGCGCGCGAACCCGAGACGCTCGCCCAAGCCGTCCACAGTGTCGTTGGTGTCGGCGCCCCCTGGGGTCGCGCTCACGTCCAGCCTCCTTGCGAAAGAGATCCACGGTTGCCTCAGTCCAGCGGATGCCGAGCCAGTCTGCAACATTTTCCCGATAAGGCCGCGATTCGGGTCACGCCCGGCGCAGTGTTCGGCAGGTACTCGCGCGTACTTCGAGCGACTGTAAAGATGGCGGGGTGAGTAGCAAGAGGCGCGAATCGGACAAAGACAGCGGCGGCGGCGACAGCAGCGCGGGCGGCCGGGACGGGCGCGGGAGCCGACCCCGCTCCGAGCGGAGGGCCGTGATCCACGAGGGCCTGCCCACCCAGCTGCCGGACATCGATCAGGAGGAGACCCAGGAGTGGGTCGACTCGCTCGATCTGCTGATCGACGAGCGTGGGCGAGAGCGAGCCCGCTTCGTGATGCTCAAGCTGCTGGAGCGCTCCCGCGAGAAGCAGGTCGGCGTCCCTGCCCTGCGCAGCACCGACTACATCAACACCATCCCGCCCGAGCGCGAGCCCTGGTTCCCCGGGGACGAGGAGATCGAGCGCCGGATCCGGCAGTTCATCCGGTGGAACGCGGCGATCATGGTCTCGGACGCCAACCGCCCAGGCCTGGAGGTGGGCGGGCACATCGCGACCTACCAGTCGTCGGCCTCGCTCTACGAGGTCGGCTTCAACCACTTCTTCCGCGGCAAGGACCACCCCGGTGGCGGCGACCAGGTCTACATCCAGGGTCATGCCTCGCCTGGGATCTACGCCCGGTCGTTCCTGGAGGGCCGGCTGAGCGAGGAGCAGCTCGGCTACTTCCGCCAGGAGGTGCAGCACGGGGTCGGCCAGGGACTGTCGTCCTACCCGCACCCCCGGCTGATGCCGGACTACTGGGAGTTCCCGACCGTGTCCATGGGCCTGGGCGCCATCAACGCGATCTACCAGGCTCGGTTCAACCGCTACCTGCACAACCGGGGGATCAAGGACACCAGCGACCAGCACGTGTGGGCCTTCCTGGGCGACGGCGAGACCGGCGAGCCCGAGACCCTGGGTGCGATCGGCGTCGCGGCCCGGGAGGAGCTCGACAACCTGACCTTCGTCATCAACTGCAACCTGCAGCAGCTCGACGGCCCGGTGCGCGGCAACGGCAAGATCATCCAGGAGCTCGAGTCGTTCTTCCGCGGCGCCGGCTGGAACGTCGTCAAGGTCGTCTGGGGCCGCGAGTGGGACCAGCTGCTGGCCCGCGACGTCGACGGGGTGCTGGTCAACCAGATGAACACGACCCCCGACGGCCAGTTCCAGACCTACTCGGTGGAGAGCGGCAGCTACATCCGCGAGGACTTCTTCGGCGGCGACGCCCGGCTGCGCAAGATGGTCGAGCACATGACCGACGACCAGATTCGCAAGCTACCCCGCGGAGGTCACGACTACCGCAAGGTCTACGCCGCCTTCGACGCTGCCGCGAAGCACGTGGGCCAGCCGACGGTGATCCTCGCCAAGACCGTCAAGGGATGGACGATCCCGGCGCTGGAGGGCAAGAACGCCACCCACCAGATGAAGAAGCTCACGCTGGACAACATCAAGTCCTACCGCGACGCCATGCGGCTCCCGATGTCGGACCGCGACATCGACGAGCACTACGACAAGACCGGCATGGCGCCGTTCTTCCACCCGGGCGAGAAGTCCGAGGAGATCGAGTACATGCTCGACCGGCGCAAGAGCCTCGGCGGCAGCCTGCCCAAGCGCCAGGTCAAGGCCGAGCCGCTGACACTGCCCGACGACACGGTGTACTCCGAGCTGAAGCAGGGTTCCGGCAAGCAGTCGGTCGCGACCACGATGGCTCTGGTGCGGCTGCTCAAGGACCTGGTCAAGGACAAGGGGATCGGCGCCCGCATCGTTCCCATCGCTCCCGACGAGTACCGCACCTTCGGCATGGACTCGATGTTCGCCAAGGAGAAGATCTACCAACCGTCCGGTCAGCTCTACGAGTCGGTCGACCGCAAGCTGCTCATGGCCTACAAGGAGTCCCCCCAGGGCCAGCTGATCCACGAGGGGATCTCCGAGGCGGGCTCGATGGGCACCGCCACCGCGGCCGGTTCCTCCTACGCCACCCACGGCGAGTTCATGATCCCGGTGTACTTCTTCTACTCGATGTTCGGGTTCCAGCGCACCGGCGACTCGATGTGGGCGATGGCCGACCAGCTGGCACGTGGGTTCCTGATCGGAGCCACCGCGGGCCGCACCACGCTCACCGGTGAGGGGCTCCAGCACGCGGATGGCCACTCTCCGCTGCTGGCGGTCACCAACCCGGCGGTCGTGCACTACGACCCGGCGACGTCGTACGAGGTGGCGCACATCATGCAGCGCGGCCTGGAGCGGATGTACGGCAGCACCGAGGAGCACCCTCACGGTGAGGACGTCATCTTCTACCTGACCGTCTACAACGAGCCCTACCAACAGCCCAAGGAGCCCGACGACGTCGACGTCGAGGGGCTCCTCAAGGGGATGCACCGGGTGACCGGCGCCGAGAAGGGCGAGGGTCCCGAGGTGCAGCTGCTGGCCTCGGGCGTCGCCTTCCCGTGGATCACGAAGGCAGCGGCGATGCTGAAGGAGGACTGGGGCGTCCGGGCGGCCACGTGGTCGGTGACGTCGTGGAACGAGCTGGCGCGTGACGCGATCGAGATCGAGGAGCGCAGCTTCCTCAGCCCCAGCCAGGAACCCGGCACGCCGTACGTCACCGAGGCTCTGGCCGGCGCAGACGGCCCGGTTGTGGCGGTGAGCGACTACATGAGCGCGGTGCCCAACCAGATCGCCAAGTGGGTGCCGACCGACTACCACGTGCTCGGCACCGACGGTTTCGGTCTCGCCGACACCAGACCGGCGGCACGCCGCTACTTCCACGTGGACGCGGAGTCTGTCGTGGTCGCCGCGCTGCACGCGCTGGCCAAGGCAGGAGAGCTGGAGCCCGAGCTGGTGCAGAAGGCGTTCGACAAGTACCGCATCGACGACCCCACCGCGGTCTCGGGCGTCGCCCAGGAGGGCGGCGACGCCTGACGTGATCGCGCTTGTCGAGACCTAGCAACGACGGGCAAGGTCTCGACCCTCCGAGAAACTCTCTGAAAACCTGCTCTGACCTGCGGAAACAGCTCCGAAACTGTCGGTGGCGGCACCTAGGTTCGAGGGTATGGAAGCCCACCCGATCACCGCGTTCAGCACCCGGTTGCACCAGGTGCTGGACGAGGTGATGGCCGGCTCGACCGGCGGGCTGGACGCCGGCTCGGCCGGTGACGCGGCGGTGCTGCTCTCCAAGGCCGAGGCGAGGATCTCCGCACTGCGGTTGCGGCTGTTGGACCAGGCCCGCCGCGCCGACACCATCTCGGCCCACGAGGCCGTGACCGAGGGCTGGTGGGCCGAGGCCACCTCGGTCGACCACCGCCGCTCACGTCGCGACTTCAAGGTCGCGGGCTGGCTGAGCGGCGACTTTCACCGCACCGAAGCCGCCCTCGCGGCGGGTGAGGTCACCCAGGCCCAGGCCGAGGTCATCCTCGACGCGGTCCGCGCCCTGCCGGCGTCGGTGGGTCCGGAGGGTCGGGAGAAGGCCGAGCTGCACCTGCTCGAACAAGCAGCCGACTTCGGCCCGCGCAAGCTCAAGCTCTTGGCCAGGCACCTGGTCGACGTGATCGACCCCGACGCCGCCGAGGCACGCCTCGCCGCCGCACTGGAAGCCGAGGAACGCAAAGCCGCACGGTCCTGCTTCCTGCAGATCTTCGCCGACGAGCACGGTGTGACACACCTGCGTGGCGCGATCCCGACCCTGGCCGGTGACCAGCTGCTGACCGCGCTCAACGCCTTCGCCTCACCCCGCCGCCCCGACCCCTACAACCGCGAGGACGCCACCGGCAAGAAGGTCGCCAACGCCGACCTGCTCGGCCAGGCCTTCGTCGAGCTGATCACCCGCTACCCCGTCGGCCAGCTGCCACAGACCGGCGGCACCAACGCCACGATCCTGGTCACCATGAGCATCCAGACCCTCCTCGGCGGCCTCGAATCGGCTGACCTGCTCACCGGCCACCAGCTCTCACCCGCCGAAGCCCGCCGCCTGGCGTGTGAGGCCGGGATCGTCCCGGTCGTGCTCGACGGGGACTCCGCGCCACTCGACCACGGCCGGACCAAGCGGTTCCACACCCCCGGCCAGCGCCGCCTGATCTTCGCCCGCGACAAGACCTGCCGCGCCGAAGGCTGTGAGATCCCCGCGAACTGGTGCCACGTCCACCACGAGAACCCCTGGAGCCAAGGCGGCCCGACCAGCGTCGCCACGGGCCTCACCCTCTGCGCGCGGCACCACACCGCCGCCCACGACACCCGCTACCAAACCACCCGAGCACCCGACGGACGACTCCGCTTCACCCGCATCCAGACCTGAGAAGGTCAACGGAACGGCAACCTCATGAGGGCCACGCCACTGCACGGATATGCCGAGTTCCGGTGGTTGAGGAGCGAGCTTGCGAGCGTCTCGAAACCACGACGCATCCTCATGCCGACGAGCGGGTGGGATGCGAGCCGGTCTCGTTCCCGCCCAGCGGCTGAACGCTGCTGGCCGATGCGGCGGCGGATGAAAGTATCAGCGGCGTGAGCGACTCCGTCGATTCGGTGGTGCCTGCCAACGAGGCAACCTGGGAAGACCTGCAGGCGGTCTTCGGGAAACGCGGCCCGGCGTCCCGGTGTCAGTGTCAGCGAACGTCCGCTGAGCGGTTGCGCGAAACGTCAAGCGCTTCATTCCGGGGCGGCCCCGAAGTGTCCGCATGGAGGTGGTGGCTCTACGGCCGGGCCACGGCGATCCGCCAATCGCCTGCGGCGGTGACGAGGTGGTCGTGGTCGTCGGGGCCGATGTTCGAGCCGGACCAGGCTATGGAGCCGATGCACCTGCTCGATTCAGGTGTAGTCGCCGCTGACTGCGTGCCACACCCCACCGAGCGTGGGCGCTCGGTCGACTCAGAATCGCGAGCCCGGTGATCAGCCGGTCAGGCCGACGCCGGCGACGAAAGCGCCGATCAGGATCAAGATCGTGGCGCTGACCGCGGTGGCGTGGGCCGCGATCCAATCCTTCGCCCTGACGAGCCTAGGCTCCATTCGTCGCGGGAAGAGAATCGTCGTCACGATCGGGAGGACAACGGTGCACGTTGCGATCGCGGTATAGCTGACGAGGAGGACGAGGTCCTCTGCGGGCCGCAGTCGTGCACCGCTGATAGCCAGGCCGGCCGCGACAGCGAGGAGCACTGCCTTCGGGCGAAGGTTCAACGCCAGACCGATGCCGAAGACAGGCAGCGTTCCGAACGCGTCGACGCCGTTCAGCCACCCCGGCCCATCGCCGCCACGCCCATGATTCCGACGCAACAGGGTCACCACACCCAGCAGCACCATGGCAATGCCGATCACTACCTCCAGCTTTCCGACAAGGGCGTCGTGCTGGCGCGGGCGGCCGGGAAGTGCCCGACCGGCCACGTCCGTCAGGATGACCATGGCGAAGGTGCCGAGCACCGTACCGGCCAGGAAAGCGAGTCCGGAGCGGGTGCGGGTCTCCGAGAGCAGGATGAAGATGGTGGCGGAGATCGGCACGCTGCTGAGCGCCGCCGCGAGGGCCAGGGGCAGAACATGAACCAGCGCCTGCCCCATCGCCTCTCCGATCCTGGTCTCCACCTCGCGTTGGGAAATCCGCGACACGGGAGCCCTCATGAAAGTATCGCGCACTCGCGGGCGCGAGCGGATCCCCTCCGGAGACGCAGCTGGAGTCAACAGCACAGGGCGGTGCTCATCACAACTATCGCTCATGCCGCTGTCGCAGCGAAGGGTCCGACCATCAGCCGCTGATTGTCCGGTCGTGCCTAGTTGAGAGCGGTTCGCAGGATGGAAGTGCGGTACCACCAGCAGTACCATTGAGTCGTCGCTTCCGTCGAGAAGATCGTGCGGGCGATGCGAAGCAATCCGCAGAGCCTCGCCTACCACGACCTCCTCGAGGTGTGCGAGCACTACTTCGGCAGCCACGGCAGAGCGGAACGTCTCACGCGGGGTTCAAGATGCCGTGGGCAGGCGAACCGCGAGCGAACATCCAGAACGACAAGGGCAAGGCGAAGGCCTATCAGGTCCGCCAGGTCTTGGCGGCGATCAACAAGAAGGAGGCCATGTGATGGGCGCCCAGGACCGACCGCTGGACACGTCGCACTACACCTTCCGCGTGACGTGGTCCGCCGAAGACGACGAGTTCGTGGCCACCTGCTTGGAGTTCCCATCGCTGTCCTGGCTGGCCCCCTCGCGCAACCAGGCCATCGAAGGGCTCGAGCAGCTGGTCGCCGACGTCGTCGACGACATGCGTGGCAACGGCGAGAAGGTCCCTGAGCCCTACGCCGAACGCAAGTACTCCGGAACCTTCAACGTGCGCATCGGTGAACACCTTCACCGGGACCTGGCAATGCATGCCGCCGAGCAGCACATGAGCCTCAACCAGCTCGTCGTCAAGAAGCTCGCGGCCGGCTGAGCCCGCACCGTGGCCCACACGCCCATACAGGCATGCCCTGGACTACACAGTCAGTGATCGAAGCAAGCGCCGTGACATGCCGCTATCGGATCGCAGCATCCGACCATGTCGCGCTGAGGGCGTCCTACGCAGGCCTACCTAGGCGATGGTGACGACGCGCGAGTCCGGGATCACGGTGCCGGCGGCGGCGCCGCTCCTCATCAGAGCACGCCAGCGCGCACGGTCATGGAACGCCGGGGTCGTCTCGGCGACGAAGCGCTGCAGCACCTCGACGGTCTGGTCCGGCGCGTCCTTGTGCGGGAAGTGACCCACACCGGGCACCACGTGGACGCGGGCCTCGGGGACGAGCTGGCGGATGTGCTGGGCGTGGGAGGGCGGGATCACCATGTCGTCCTCGCCCCACAGGACGCACATCGGCAGCTCCTGAGCAAGGTAGGCCCGGTCCACCATCGTGATGATCTGGCCGCGCAGGTCGATGCAGGCACGCACCACGTGGGCCAGGGCGCGCCGCTCGCGCGGGTCGTTGAGGTGGTCGATGATGTCGGCGATCTCTCCGAGGTCTCGCAGCGTCGAGTGGTCGAAGGTGTTCAGCTTCCGCATCGTGGCGCTGATCAGATGGCGCAGTCCGGGCATGGTCAGCACGGCCATCACCGAGTGGAAGCCGGGCAGCGTGACCGCCTTGATGATCGGGGTGACCTCACTGCCGAGCCCACCCGGCGCGATCAGCGCGAGGCGTTCGGTGCGCTCCGGGTACTGGTAGGCGAACTGCATCGCCACTCCCCCACCCAGGCTGTGCCCGACCACGGTGACGCGGTCGACGCCGAGCACGGTGAGCAGGTCACGCATGCCGTTGGCGTAACCACCGACGCTGTAGTCGGCTCGCGGCTTGTCCGAGCGCCCGTGGCCGAGCATGTCGGGCGCGATGACGGTGTGCTTCTCCGCGAGCTTGTCGATGATCGGGAGCCACGTCGTGTGGTCGCAGGCCATGCCGTGCAGCAGCAGAATCGCCGGCCCGGAGCCCTTCTTCACGTAGGCGCGACGGTGGCCATGGATCGTGACGTGCTGGACATCGGATTCGCGGCCCATCACAGGTCCCCTCCTCAGCTGTCCAGGAAATGCTCCGGTCACTTCTATCGTCCCTGCGTCGCATGGCTCTGAACACCGGGCTAGAACATGTTTCACATCACAATCACCGCGTGATGTGGTCAAGCCCACGGCACAGTGTTGCCGTGCTCGCGATCCTCGCACCCGGCCAGGGGACCCAGTCAGCAGGCTTCCTGCAGCCCTGGCTCGAGCTGCCGGCGTACGCCGACCGGCTGCGCGCGCTGCTCGCCGCAGCGGACGTGGTGGAGGTCGAGGAGCTGCTCGCCCACCACCCCGCTTCCCACCACCCCGCTCCCGACCTCGTCGAGGCGGCCTCGTGGTTGCGCGACACCCGCGTGCTGCAACCGCTGCTGGTCTCCGTCGGCCTCACTGCCGCCGACCTGCTGTTCGAGGGCAGCGCCGCGCGAGCCGACGTCCTGGCAGGTCACAGTGTCGGTGAGCTGACAGCGATGACCCTTGCCGGCGTCGTGGATCACCCGGAGGGCGTCCGACTCGCAGCACTGCGCGGGGCGGCGATGGCGGCGGCGGCCGCACGCGAGCCGACCGGCATGGCCGCTGTGATCGGGGCGGACCAGGCACGGGTGCAGAGCGCGGTGGCGAGTGCCGCTCACCTTGGCCTGAGGGTGGCCACCCGCAACAGCGCCACCCAGGTGGTGCTCGCCGGCCCGAGGGGAGCGATCGACGACCTCACGACAAGGGCAGCCCCGGGCGTCCGCGTGGTCGGGCTCGAGGTCGCCGGCGCCTTCCACACCGAGCACATGCGGTCGGCCGTGGCCATCGTGCACACCGCGCTCGGCGACGTGGTTCCGCACGACCCGACTCCGCCCGTTGTCTCCAACCTCGACGGAGCCCTGCTGCGGTCCGGGCAGGAGGTGCTGCGCAGGGTGCCCGAGCAGGTCGAGGCGTGCGTGCGCTGGGACCTGTGCCAACGCACGCTGCACGACCTGGGGGTCACCGGTGTGCTGGAGCTCCCACCCGCCGGCACGCTGGCCGCACTGGCGCGCCACGCGCTGCCGGGAGTCGAGCGGTTCGCCCTGAGCTCACCTGCCGAGCTGGTCCAGGCCGGGCGTTTCGTTGCTCGCCACACTGGGTGAGGCCCGCCCCGGCCCGGCGTCGTGGGAGCCGCAGTGCCATGCTGACGCCGTCTTGGGCCACCACACACAGCGGATGGACAGGGGAAACGGCGATGACGGACGAACGGACCCGGACCGAGATCCGCGAGGCAATCGTGGCGATGGTGGCCGAGATCGCAGAGCTGGACCCTGCTCAGCTGCCGGGCGACCGTGCGTTGCGCAGCGAGCTCAAGGTCGACTCGTTGTCGTTGGTCGAGCTCGTGATCGCCATCGAGCAGGAGTTCGGCGTCAGGATTCCCGACGAAGAGGCCCGCGCCCTCCTCACGATCGACGACCACGTCGCCTATGTGGAGGGCGCCGACTGAGTCCTGCCCAGGTCACACGACCTGGTGCAGCCAGCGCACCGGCGCGCCGTCACCGGCGTGGCGGAAGGTCTCCAGCTCGTCGTCCCAGGGTTTGCCGAGCAGCCGCTCCACCTCGAGCTCCAGTGTGGTCTCCCCCTCGGCCGCCTTCAGCACCGACGCCTTGAGCCGGTCCTCCGGGATCATCAGGTCGCCATGGGTGCCGGTCACAGCGTGGAAGACGCCCAGCGTCGGGGTGCAGGAGAAACGAGCGCCCTCGACGCCGACCATGGCGTCCTCGGTGGCCTCGAACCGGATCTGCTTCCAGCCGCGCAGGGCCGAGACGATGGCGGCGGCGGTGCCCGCGTCACCGGTCCATGAGTACTCCGCGCGGTAGGTGTTGGGCTGCGCGGGCTGCGGTGTCCACTCCAGGGTCACCGCATGGTCGAGCACGCCGCCGAGCGCCCACTCGATGTGCGGGCACAGTGCTGACGGCGCCGAGTGGACGTAAAGCACGCCTCTGGTCGCATGACGAGAACTCACCGATGGCCTCCCTTGTCGTCGGCGTCGAGGTACGCCTTCCCCAGCGATCTCGTCCGAACGGGCGACCACGACCGGCTCATGACCGGCAGCGGTGAGCAGCTTGTGAAGTTGTGTGCAGCACCATGGTACTCACAACAGCCCCACATGGCATCTTTTGTCACACCTTTGACTTGCGTCGCACCGGGAGAGTCACGTCGAGCCACTGGCGACGAGGCGGGTCAGCACGTCCTCGGCCATCGTCATGCCCCCGAGGTGGCTCTCGCCCGCGAGGGTGTGCAGCTGGGCATCCGGCAGGCGGCCTACACAGTGCTCGCCGTGGCGCCAGGGAACGATGTGGTCGCCGTCCCCGTGCCACCACAGCACCGGCACCCGCACCTGGTCCAGGGTGAACCCCCAGTGGCGGGTGAACATCAACAGGTCCGCCACGGGCGCACTGATCTGCTTCTTGCTGCCGTTGATCAGGTCGTCGATGAACATCGCCCGGAACTCCGGACGCCCGAGAACCTTCCGGTCACCCGCGGGCTGGAGCAGGCGGTAGGCGTCGATCGCGGTCCCGCCGAAGGGACGAGCGACCCGCACCAGGTTGGTCAGCGCGATGCTCAGTGGCACCCGCCCCCAGGCCAGCAGGGGCGCCAGCGGCAGGGCGACCCGGACCAGTCCGCCCTCCGCGGCGTCCTCCCCCACCGTCGGCGCCACCCCACCGAGAACGGCGACGCTGCCCACCCGCTCCGGGAAGGCGACCGCGGCAGCCAATGCGTAGGGGCCCCCGCCGGACAGCCCGATCGTGTGGAAGTCGCCCACCCCCAAGGTGTCGGCGATGACTTCCAGGTCGTGGGTCCACCCCAGCACGTCGTCGTAGACGTGGGCGGTCGACCACCCGATGCCGGGGCGATCCACACCGATGATCCGCAGGTCGTGCTCCTCGGCGTAGGCCCGGGCCTCCATCGGGATCTGGCGCCGGGCGCCGGGGGTGCCATGCAGCCAGAAGATGACCCGGCCGTGCGGAGTGCCGAACGTGGCGAACCCGATCCTGCGGCCGGCGCCGACCGAGACCGTGCCCTCGAGCTGAGGTCGTGCGACCTCCACCTTCTCGCGCGTCATCTGCTCAGTCTTGCGTAGTGGGCGGGGCGACCTCGGGGGGCGCTCGGCGATTCGGCCCTGGACTGCCGCGAGGCGGTCGTCGAGAGCGAGCGTGGCGCACGCCATCCCCGTGATGACACAAATCCCCCATAAAGCGTCGCTATCACTCTAACCTGGACGAGAGGCACGAAAGGCGACTGGTGGAACACGAGCGCATGTACCGCGACATCGTCGAGACCTCCCCTGACGGTATCTGGGTCATCGACCTGGAGGGGCGCACCCTCTACGCCAACGCACGCCTTGCCGAGATGTACGGCGTCAGCGTGTCGCAGATGGCCGACGTGACCGTGTTCGACACCTTGGACGAGCCGGGGCGGCGGCAGTTCAGTGCTCACCTGGAGGACCTGCGGCGGGGCAGGTTCAACGCCGGCGCCCTGGAGTGTCTCTTCCACGACAAGCACGGCGCCTCCCGGTGGGTGCTGCTCCAGGAGAGCCCGCACTACGCCACCGACGGCTCGATCGCCGGTGCGGTGCATCGCCTCTCGGACTGGACCGACCGCCACGAGGTGAACCTGGCTCTGGCGGAGAGTCGGGCCCAGCTGGCCGAGGCCCAGCGGATCGCACGGGTGGGCAGCTTCCGGTGGGACGTCCCCGCCGACGCGATCACCCTCTCCGAGCAGCTCACCGAGATGCTGGAAGCCTCCGACCCCGATCTCGCCCCCTCCTACGACGACTTCCTGGCGTTCGTCCACCCCGCGGACCGCGAGGCAGTGCATCAGAGCGTGCAGGAGGCGCTGCGCTCCGGCGAGCGGTTCACCTTCCTGACCCGAGTGGGTGGGGACGAGCGCGGATGGATCTGGGTCCGCGGTCGTGGGGTGTGCCGTCACGACCGCGACGGCACCGTGACCGCCCTGGAGGGGACCCTCCAGAACGTCACCGCCACCGTCCAGCAGGAGGAGGCGCTGCGCGACCAGGTGGCCCAGAACAGCCTGATGCACTCGGTCGCGACGGCTGCCAACCGGGCCTCCACCCTCGACGAGCTCCTCGGCCAGAGCAAGCATCTCGTGCTGCTGCACGACGACTGGTGTCGCGCGCGTGGCTTCCGGCTGGTCGACGGGCTGCTCCAGCCGATCTATCTCGACGAGTCCGACCGCGCCCCCGATCTGGAGAACCCGGGTCAGCTGGAGGCCGATCTGGCCCTGGCGAGTCGCGTGCTGCAGGTCAAGGACCTGGTGTGGGACGAGGCGAAGCTGACCATCGCCTTTCCGGTCCTCGTGCGCGACGAGCTCCTGGCCGTGCTGATGATCGAGTCGAAGCCGCCGTTGTACCGCTTCGCCCTGATCGAGGACTTCGTGCGGCAGGTCTCGGCTCACATGGAGCAGGTGGCACTGCGCGAGGAGGCCACCCAGCAGATGGAGGAGGCACGAGACGCGGCCATGGCAGCCTCTCGGCAGAAGTCGGACTTCCTCGCCATGGTCAGCCATGAGATCCGCACCCCGCTCAACGGCGTGATCGGTCTCAATGAGCTCCTGCTCCAGACCTCTCTGAACGAGGAGCAGCGCAAGCTGGCCTCAGGTGCAGGATTCTCGGGCCGGTTGTTGCTGAACCTGATCAACGACATCTTGGACTTCTCCAAGGTCGAGGCCGGTCAGCTCAAGCTGGAACACCTCGACTTCGACGTTCGCGAGGCGCTGGACCAGCTCGTCGCGGCACACCGGCAGAACGCCGGGGCCAAGGGCGTGGCCTTCGAGGTGACCTACGAGCCGGGGCTTCCGGAGGTGCTGTGCGGGGACCCGACCCGGCTGGCACAGGTCGTCAACAACCTGGTCTCGAACGCACTCAAGTTCACCGACGACGGCAGTGTCGCGCTCCGCGTGTCCGCCACGGAGGGAGATGCGGACTGGACGCTGCGCTGCGAGGTGTCCGACACCGGCATCGGCATCCCGTCGGCGACCGATGACCTCTTCGAGCCGTTCCGTCAGGCCGACGCCTCGACCTCGCGCCGCTTCGGCGGCACCGGTCTCGGCCTCGCGATCTCCAAGGAGCTGGTGGAGCTGGCCGGTGGCAGCATCGGCTACGAGTCGAATCCGGAGTCCGGCTCGACGTTCTGGTTCACGATGCGCATGAAGTGTCCGACCCGCAACGCCGTCGTGGGTCGGCCCCTGTCCCCCGCGCTGCAGGTGCACGGGGTGGCACGCCGCGTCCTCGTGGTCGAGGACAACCCGCTGAACCGGATGGTGGCCACCGGCATGCTGCAAGCGCTGGGCCACGAGGTCGAGGCAGCTGAGGACGGTCTGGTGGCGCTCGAGCGACTGCGTGAGGGCTTCTACGACCTGGTGCTGCTCGACGTGCAGATGCCTCGCCTCGACGGGTACGCGACCGCGCGGGCGATCCGCGAGACCGAACGGCACTCCGACATGGGACGCACGCCGATCATCGCCCTGACGGCGGGGGCGGTCGAGGGCGAGCGCGAACGCTGCCTGCACTCAGGCATGGACGACTTCCTGACCAAGCCGATCGATCCCGGCACCTTGTCGGTGTCGCTGCGGCGCTGGTTGGGCGATGCACCCACTGAACGCGAGGGTTCGATGACGATGAACGGCCATGCGGCGCACAACGGGCACAACGGGCACAACAGGCACAACGGGCACAGTCTGAACGGTGAGGCCGACGTGCCGGACCTGGACCTGGCACGGGTCCACCTGTTGCGGGACCTGGTGCCGGGCAGCACGACGTACCTCGACCGCGTCATCGACAACTTCATCGCCAAGAGCCCCCAGGTCGAGGAGAAGCTGCGCGCGGCGGTGCATGCCGCTGACGTCGAGCAGCTCGCCTTCCTCGCCCACAGCCTCAAGGGCAGCGCCGCCAACATCGGACTGACCCGCGTGGCCGAGGTGGCCGAGCTGCTGCAACGCCTGGACGGACCCGACTCGATGGACGACGCCGGCGTGCTGGTGCAGCAGCTCGCGACCCTGCTCGATCGGGGCTGCGTGGCGTTGCGGAGGCAACGGGAGTCGGCCTACGCGGAGCCGAGGCCGGCGTAGCGCCGGCCCTGTCCCCGTGGCTCAGTCGATGCTCAGGTATCGACCCCGTCGGTGGAGCAGCGGCTGCTGAGACTCCCCGAGCTCGACATGCTCGATCTCCGCCTCGACCGCGAGCGACCAACCGGTCGGGCGGGGTTCCTCGGACAAGCGGATCCCCAGCCACGCCGAGGCCCCGGCGAGCACCGGCCCCCAGTCGGTGTCGTGCCACTCGTCCATCCGGAATGCGCCGCCTGGCGCCGGGAGGAGGCCGGCGAAGGCCTCCGCCAGCGAACGATCTCGCCACTCGAGCAGCTGCACGACACAGGTCCGTGTCTCGGCCACCGCCTCGGCGAGCTCGGACTCGGGGTCGACGACGCCGATGACACGTCCCGGGGCGCCGTTGACCACGAGGAACGAGCTGACCGTCAGACCTGCTCGGTCGGCCCCGGCTCCCGTGGTCCACAGGGACACCGTGGCGCCGAGCCGCCCCCGGAACCGGCGGACGGGGTCGTCCTGCTCCTCGGTGAAGGGATGCTCGCTGTGGATCGTCACGCCTTCCCCAGGCTCACCGCTCGTGGTCCAGGCATGGCCTCAGGATAGAGGGACGGCCGAGGACCTTCACCCGGGCTCAGGCACCCATCGCGTGGTACCCGCCGTCGACGTGCACGATCTCGCCGGTCGTGGCCGGGAAGAGGTCGGAGAGCAGCGCCACGACGGCGCGAGCCGTCGGGTCGGTGTCCTTCGGGTTCCAGCCCAGGGGGGCGCGGTGGTCCCAGACCGACTCGAGGTCGTCGAAGCCCGGAATCGCCTTCGCAGCCAGGGTCTTCAGCGGGCCGGCCGCGACGAGGTTGACCCGGATGCCCTCGCGGCCGAGGTCCCGTGCGAGGTAGCGCGCCGTCGACTCCAGCGCTGCCTTGGAGACGCCCATCCAGTCGTAGGCCGGCCAGGCGAGCGAGGCGTCGAAGGTCAGACCCACCACACCTGCGCCGGAGGTGAGCATCGGGCGGCAGGCGCGGGTCAGGGAGGCCAACGAGAAGGCGGACACCTGGACCGCCTGGGCGACGTCGTGCCAGGGACCCTCGAGGAAGTCTCCGCCAAGGATCGTCTCGGGGTTGCCGTAGGCGATGGAGTGCACCACACCATCGAGCCGGTCGACGTGCTCGGCGAGCACCTGCGGCAACCGGTCGAGGTGCTCCTGGTCGGTCACGTCGAGCTCGATCACCGGCGGTTCGACGGGCAGGCGCTTGACCACTCGCCGGGTGATGCCCAAGGCTCGTCCGAAGTTGGCGACCACCACGGTGGCACCTTGCTCCTGCGCCTGGCGCGCGACCGCGAACCCGATCGAGGTGTCCATGGTGACTCCCGCCACCAGAAGGTTCTTGCCGTCGAGGATTCCCACAGGTCTCCCTTTCTTGTCGGTATGAGTCTGAAGTCGTGACGATTGCGTGGGCGTGGTCAGTGCCCCATCCCGAGTCCACCATCGACCGGGATCACGGCGCCGGTGATGTATCCCGCCTCAGCTGAGGCGAGGAAGCGCACGGCCTGGGCAACCTCGTCGGGCTCGGCGAAGCGCTGCAGCGGGATCGCGGACCGGTACCCGGACTTCTGTTCCTCCGGCAGCGAGTCCGTCATGTCGGTGCGGACGTAGCCAGGGGCGACGACGTTGGCGGTGATGGATCGCGATCCGAGCTCTCGAGCCATCGAACGGGCCATCCCGATCTGACCGGCCTTGCTCGCGGCGTAGTTGACCTGACCGGGTGACCCGATCGAGGCGACCACGGAGGAGATGAAGATCAAGCGACCACGACGCAACCGCAACATCCCGCGCACGGCGCGCTTGGCGACCCTGAAGGACCCCGTCAGGTTGGTCTCGAGGACGCGTGCCCACGTCTCCTCGTCCATCCGCAGCAGCAGCGCGTCGTCGGTGATCCCCGCGTTGGCCACCAACACCTCGACAGGTCCGTGCTCCGCCTCGACCTCGGAGAAGGCGGTGTCGACGGACTGGGGGTCGGTCACGTCACACTTCACCCCCAGCACTCCCGCCGGCAGCTCACCGCCACGAAAGGTCACCGCGACCCGGTCGCCGTTGGCCACGAACGCCTCGGCGACCGCACGGCCGATGCCACGGCTTCCGCCGGTGACGAGGACCGAGCGACCCCGCTCGCTCCCGGACTTGCTCACGTCACTCATGACAGCCTCGCGATCAGGTCACCTTCGGTGACGGTGTCCCCGACGGCGACCACGATCTCGGTGACCCGCCCGGGGAGCTCCGGTGCCACGGGTATCTCCATCTTCATCGAGTCCAGCACCACCACCGGGTCGGTGGGCCCCAGGTCGTCACCGACCTCGGCGACCACCTGGATGACACTGGCGGGGAGCTCGGCGCGGACCTCCTGGACCGGGCTCACAGCGGGATGTTCCCGTGTCGGCCGCGCCCCGCGCCCTCCTTGACGCGCTGGGCCGAGGCCACCGCCGAGGCCAGCTCCCCGCGGGTGCGCTCGGGCACGACCACGCGGTCGACGACTCCGAGCTCGATGGCTCGCTCTGCACCGCCCGCGAGCCGCTCGTGCTCCCGAGCCAGCTCCGCCTCGACCTGCTCCCGCAGATCCGCAGGCACGTCGGCCAGCTTGCGGCGGTGCAGGATGCGCACCGCGGCCACCGGACCCATGACCGCGATCTCGGCACCCGGCCACGCGAGGACGGTGTCGGCACCCAGCGAGCGGGAGTTCATCGCGATCAGCGCGCCGCCGTACCCCTTGCGAGTCACGAGGGTCACTCGAGGGACGCTCGCGGCGGCGAACGCGTGCAGCAGCTTGGCGCCACGACGTACGACACCGTCCCACTCCTGACCCACACCCGGCAGGTAGCCGGGGACGTCGACCAGGACCAGGAGGGGTACGCCGAACGCGTCGCACATCCTGACGAACCGCGCCGCCTTCTCGGCGGACGACGCGTCGAGACAGCCCCCGAGCCGAAGCGGGTTGTTGGCGATCACGCCGACGGTGCCGCCTCCCAGGCGACCAAGCGTGGTGACCACGTTGGGGGCCCACCGGGGGTGCAGCTCGATGCTGCTGTCTTCGTCGAGGACCCCCTGGACCAGTGGCCCGACGTCGTAGGCACGCCGCGGGGACTCGGGCAGCAGCGCCGCGAGGTCCACCTCCGGGACGGCATCCCGGTCGACCCGACCGGGGGCACCGAGCAGCGCTACGAGCCCGCGGGTGCGGGCGAACGCCTCGGCATCGGTCTCGGAGACCACGTGCACCACGCCCGAGCGGCGACCGTGCGGCTCCGGACCGCCGAGCCGGAGCATGTCGACGTCCTCACCGGTCACCGAACGCACGACGTCCGGCCCCGTGACGAAGATCCGGCCCTGCGGCCCGAGCACCACCACGTCGGTCAGCGCAGGGCCGTAGGCGGCGCCACCGGCCGCCGGGCCCAGCACCAGGGAGACCTGCGGCACCCGCCCGGACGCCCGCGTCATCGCAGCGAAGATCTGGCCCACGCCGTGCAACGAAGCCACACCCTCGGCGAGCCGGGCACCACCCGAGTGCCAGATCCCGACGATCGGCACCCCGTCGGCGAGGGCCCGCTCGTAGGCGTGGACAGCCACGGCGCACCCTTCCTCCCCCATGGCGCCCCCCATGACCCGCGGGTCGGAGCAGAACGCGACCACGGGTGAGCCGTCGACCGTGCCGGTCGCGGCCCGCATCCCGGACCGGGGATCGGCAGCCAGCTCGGCAACCGAGCCGGTGTCGAAGAGCTCTGCGAACCGCACCTGCGGGTCGCGCGGGTCCGCCTCGGGGGGCGTGACCGCGGCGGCACCGGGAGCCGGTGGGGAGAGGGTTGTCATGGGGTTCCTTCCATCAGGGGTGGTTGGTGCGCTCAGGCGCTGCGGAACGCCACAGCGATGTTGTGGCCGCCGAAACCGAACGAGTTGTTCAGCGCGGCGATGTCACCGTCGGGCAGACCACGACTGCTCGTCGCGACATCGAGGCCGACATCCTCGGGGTCATCGAGGTTGATCGTGGCCGGGACCTCGCGCTCGTGCAGCGCCATGACGGTCGCGACCGACTCCAGGGCGCCGGCTGCGCCGAGCAGGTGACCGGTCATCGACTTGGTGGAGGTCACCACCACCCCGCCTACCGCATCGCCGAAGGCGTTGCGCACAGCCAGTGCCTCGGCGACATCCCCCTGCGGGGTGGAGGTCGCGTGAGCGTTGAGATGACAGATGTCGGAAGGCTCCAGCCCACCGTCGCGCAGGGCCAGGGTCATGGCGCGGGTGGCGCCGGCACCTGCCGGGTCGGGTTGGGCGATGTCGTGGCTGTCGGCGGTGATGCCGGCACCGGCGACCTCCGCGTACACCCGGGCTCCTCGCCGCTGCGCATGCTCCGCGGACTCCAGGACCAGGACCGCGGCCCCCTCGCCCAGCACGAAGCCGTCCCGCCCGCGGTCCCAAGGCCGCGATGCAGCCTCGGGATCGTCGTTGCGCCGCGACAACGCCATCATCTGCCCGAACGCCGCCATCGGCAGCGGATGGACCGCCGCCTCCGTCCCCCCGGCGATCACGACGTCGGCTCGCCCGGCCCGGATCATGTCCAGCGCCATCGCGATCGACTCGTTCCCCGAGGCGCAGGCCGAGACCGGCGTGTGCACCCCGGCTCGAGCCCCCACCGCGAGACCGACCTGGGCGGCCGCGGAGTTGGGCATCAGCATCGGGATCGCCACCGGAGACACTCTGCGAGGCCCCTTGGCGAGCAGGTTGTCGTAGTTGGAGAGCAGCGTCTGGACTCCACCTATCCCGGAGGCGATGGCGACTCCGAGGCGTTCGGGCGACACCGCGTGGGCATCGGGGTCCTCGGGGACGAGCCCCGAGTCAGCCCAGGCTTCCATTGCCGCCACCATGGCCAGCTGGCCCGACCGGTCCATCCGGCGGGCCTTGACCCGCTCCAGGACGTCGGCCGGGTCGACGGCGACCTCGGCAGCGATCTGGGCAGGAAGCTGCTCCGCCCACTCCTGGCTCAACCTGCGCACGCCGGACTTGCCGGCGAGCAGGGCGCTCCAGGTGCTGCCGACGTCCCCGCCCACCGGCGTGGTGGCGCCGAGTCCGGTCACGACGACTCGAGTGCTCATGATCAGACCTGGGCGCGCTCGATGTAGGTCACGACGTCACCGACGGTGCGGAGGTTCTTGATCTCCTCGTCGGGGATGCTCACCTCGAAGCGCTCCTCGGCGACGACGGCGATCTCCACCATCGACAGCGAGTCCACGTCGAGGTCGTCGACGAAGGACTTCTCGAGCTGGACCTGGTCGGCCGGCACGCCGGCCACCTCGTTGACGATGTCAGCCAGCTGCACACGGATCTGTTCGGGAGCGATGACGGTCATGGGACTTCCTTTCGGGGTTGTCGACCAGCGGGTGCCGGTCGGTCTGGGTCCTGGGCCGGGAGGGTCGTCCAGGAGTCTTCGGATGGGGCGGCTCTGGGGCCTAGGGCACCCTGACGACCTGGGCGGCATACGCCAGGCCGGCTCCGAAGGCGATGAGCAGAGCGAGGTCGCCGCTGCTCGCCTCGCCGTCGGCCACCATCTGGTCGAGGGCGAGGGGGATCGAGGCCGCCGAGGTGTTGCCTTGCTCGACGATGTCGTGCGCGACGCGCACGTGGGCGGGCAGACGCAGCGCACGGGCCATGGCCTCGGTGATACGTCGATTCGCCTGATGGGGGACGAAGAGGTCGAGATCGTCGACCGAGACACCGCTGCGATCGAGTGCCTCGCGCGCGACCTTGGCCATCTCGAAGGAGGCCCAGCGGAAGACCGCCTGCCCCTGCATGGTGAGGTGCGGGATCTGCGGGTCCGCCGAGGCCACCACGTCGCGCCAGTCCTCGCGCTGCTTGATGAGGTCGGCCAGGGAGCCGTCCGAACCCCACACGACAGGCCCGATCCCGACCTGGGGGCTCGGTCCGACCACGGCCGCGCCGGCCCCGTCGGCGAAGATGAAGGCAGTACCGCGATCGGTGGGGTCGGTGATGTCGGACAGCCGCTCGGCGCCGATCACCAGGACCCGCCCGGCACTCCCGCCGCGGACCATGTCCGCCGCCAGCGCGAGGCCGTAGCAGAAGCCGGCGCAGGCCGCGGAGATGTCGAAGGCAGCGGCGCGGTCGGTGCCGAGCTCGTGGGCGACCGTGGTGGCCAGAGCAGGCGTCTGCACGAAGTGCGAGACCGTGGCGACGACGACGCAGTCGACCTGGCGGGGGTCCAGCGAGGCTGCGGCGAGGGCCCGGCGGCCGGCCGAGACAGTCATCATCTGGAGGGTCTCGTCCTCGGTTGCCCAACGCCGGGTGCGGATCCCGGAACGTTGCTCGATCCACTCCGCGCTGGAGTCGATCGCCTCGACGAGCTCGGCGTTGTCCACCACCCGAGAGGGCCGGTAGGCACCCAGGCCGAGGATGCCGACGTGTGCCGCGCCTCGTGGCTCGCCGATCGGGGTCGGGGATGCGGTCATCACGCGACCGCCTCGGGGTGGAGCCGCAGGAGTGGTTGGCCAGGTGAGACCGGGTCGCCGTCACCGACCAGCCACTCCATGAGCATGCCGCCGTGAGGAGCGGTGACCGGTGTCTCGTCACGCTGGGTGCGCACACACCCGACCGAGGTGTGCGCCGGGACCGATACACCTTCGGGGAGATCGGGGACCGGCACGAAGATGCCCTTGGCCGGCGCCACGACCAGGCGCCAGGTGGGAGTCGCGTCCAGTGGCGACGGCTCGCCGTGGCGCTCGCAGAAGTCGCGCGCCTCGTCGAGCTGGTCCGGGTCACGCAGCGCGAATGTCTCCACTCCGGGGAGCGTCCGCTTGGCGATCCCGGTCAGCGTCCCAGCGGGCGGGAGCTCGAGGAGCCCGGTGACGCCGAGGTCGCGCATCGTCTCCTGACACAGGTCCCAGCGCACCGGGTTGGCCACCTGACGCACGATCCGGTCCACCACCTGGCGACCGCTGTGCAGGACGGCGCCGTCGCGGTTGGAGATCATCGGGGTCCGCGCGTCGTGCGTCGACACCGCCTCGGCGAGCTGCTGCAACCGTCCGGTCGCGGAGCTCATGTGGGGGGTGTGGAAGGCCCCGGCGACAGGCAGTGGTGTCAGACGGGCGCGTGCCGGAGGGTCGCCGGCGAGCGCCGCGAGCTGCTCGTGGGTGCCCGCAGCGACGAGCTGACCGGGTCCGTTGTCGTTGGCGGCGGTCAGGCCATGACGCTCCAGCGTCGCCAGCACCTCCTCACGTTCGCCACCCAGGACGGCGGTCATGCCCGTCGGCGCGCGACGGGCCGCCGCAGCCATGGCTCGGCCCCGCTCGCGGACCAGGACCATCGCCTGCTCAGCACTGACGACCCCGGCTCCAGCAGCTGCTGTCAGCTCTCCGACGCTGTGTCCGGCCACCGCACCGATCCGCCGGAACGCGTCGCTGGGGTGAGGGAAGAGCTCGAGCGCGGTGACGAGTCCCGCTCCGACGAGCAGCGGTTGCGCGATCGCCGTGTCCCGGATGCGCTCGGCGTCGGAGCTTGTCCCGTGCTCACCGAGGTCGAGGCCCGCAACAGCGGAGAGCCACTGCAGGCGGGTCTCGAAGGTCGGCAGCTGGAGCCACGGCTTCAGAAAGCCGGGCTTCTGGCTGCCCTGTCCGGGGGCGACGATCACAAGCACGAGGTCCACTGTGCCGAGACCCGGCCCCGGATTCGCTGATGACTCCCACAAAGTCCTCGCGCAGCCGTTGTAGGCATCGGACAATGTTGAGTCTGAGGCCCCTCGCTACTCGCCAGTTGCGCCGGTGACCGAGTCGCCCGGCCTGGGAGTGTCAGTTTCACTCAGGTTTCCGACTGCCAGGGCAATGTGAAGTGTGTAGGCATCCCGCGGCACCTGTGGGGAGAGTCCCACGGCGTCTGCGGCTCGGCGCAGGCGATAGCGCACCGTGTTGGCGTGTACATACAAAGCGCGCGCAGTGGCCTCGACCGACCCCCCACTGTCCAGGTAGGCCGCGGTGGTCTCCAGCACCGCACCACCGAGGTCGCGCAGCGGAAGGAAGACCTCGTCCACCAGCTGTCGGCGCGCATCGGCGTCACCGACCAGCACCCGCTCGGGCAGCAGCGCCTCGCAGCTCACGGGCCGGGGCGCCTCCGGCCAACCGGGAGCAGCCTGGAGTGCTGCTGACGCCAACCGTGCCGAATGGACTGCGCCGACCAGGTTGGTCACGGTCGGACCGACCACGACCGGGCCGGGGCCGAAGTGCGTCACGAGGCTCTCGGCGGCCGCGCCGGGCAGGGAGACTCCCCCCAGCACGACGACCAACCGATCGCCGTGTACCGCGGCAAGCGCCTCGTAGCCCGCTTCGCCGGCTGCCCGCCGGACGTGGTCCACGACACTGGCGTGGAATCCCTCGGCCGCCTCGTGGGGCACCGGTCCGAGGACCACGGCGACAGCCCCCATCTCCTGCCAACCCAGGGCGCTGACCCGAGATCCCAGGTCCGCGTCGAGCTCCCCGCGCAGCAGTGAGTCCACCACCAGGGCCTCGAGGCGCGCGTCCCAGGCACCTCTGAGCTCCGCGGCCCGGGCATAGACCTCGGCGGTGGCGAACGCCACCTCGCGGGCATACCTGGTGATCGCCTCGTGCACGACCGCTGCGTCCTGCTCTCCCACGGTCTCGGTGAGCTGATCCTCGACGACCTCGATCGTGGTGCGCACCATCGCGACGGTCTGCTGCAGCGAGACCACGCCGGCCAGCGTGCCGGGCGCGGCTCCGAACACCTCGGAGGTGACCTCCGGGGCCTGGTCGGGCTGGCGGAACCAGGTGACGAACTCCCTGATCCCCGCCTGGACCACCAATCCGATCCACGAGCGGTCCTCCGCCGAGGCGTCCCGCAGCCACTCCATGTCGCGCTCCATGCGCGCCAGCGCAGCTGTGCTCAACCGACCGGTCGCCCGCTCGAGGCGTCGTGCGATGCGCGTCCGGGTCGCCGCCGGCATCTGGCCTGCCATGGCCGGAGCGTAACCGGGGCAGGCATGATGCGAGGTGAGAAGCAGCGGTGCACGGGTACCGACGGAAAGCGGGCGCGAATGGCCGAGTACGACGCGATCGTGGTGGGCGCGGGCCCCAACGGGCTCGTCGCCGCCAACCGGCTCCTGGACGCCGGGTGGTCGGTCCTCGTGCTCGAGGCGCAACCCACCCTCGGCGGCGCCGTGCGCAGCGACCGCGAGCTGGACCCGGAGTTCGTGCACGACACGTTCAGCGCCTTCTACCCGCTTGCGATCGCCTCCCCCGCCATGCGCGCGATGAAGCTGGAGGACTTCGGACTCGAGTGGTCGCACGCGCCGGCGGTGCTGGCCAACCCGATCCACGGTGACCAGTGGGCGATCCTGCACCGGGACCGGGACGACACGGCGGCTGCCATGGATGTCCAGCACCCCGGCGACGGAGAGGCGTGGCTCGACCTGCTCTCCGCGTGGGACACGATCGGCGACGAGATCATCGCGTCCATGCTCTCGCCCTTCCCGCCCGTGCGGGGCGGGGCGCGCACGCTGGCCAGGCTCCCCCGGGCAGGTGGCCTGTCGTTCGTGCGCGAGCTCCTGGCACCGGTGACCGACCTCGGACGCATCCGCTTCGGAGGCGAGGCACCACGGATCCTGCTGGCCGGCAACTCCGCCCACGCCGACATCCCGATGCATGCGGCGGGGTCCGCGGTCATCGCGTTGATCCTGACGATGATCGGCCAGACCCAGGGATGGCCGGTCCCCCGAGGTGGGGCCGGGGCTCTGACCCAGGCTCTGGCCGACCGGGTTCGTGCTCGCGGAGGCGTCATCACCTGTGACGCAGAGGTTCACAGCATCGAGGTCTCGGACCGTCGCGCCGTCGCCGTGCGCACGGCCGATCAGCGGCACGCCGCCCGGCGGGCCGTGGTCGCTGATGTCGTCGCCACCCGGCTGTACGGCGACCTGGTCGCGCCCGAGGCCCTCCCTCGGCGCGTCGCCGCAGGGATGCGCTCGTTCCGGCTGGACCCCGGCACGGTCAAGGTGGACTGGGCGCTGGACGGCCCGGTGCCGTGGCACACCCCCCTGCCCGGTGCCGGGTGCGTGCACATCGCCGACTCGGTCGCCCAGATGAGCGAGGCCCTGTCCCAGGTGGCGGCCGGAGCGGTGCCCGCCGCGCCGTTCCTGTTGTGCGGGCTGATGACGACCTCGGACCCGACCCGTTCCCCAGCCGGCACGGAGTCGATGTGGGCCTACACCCGGGTGCCGCGAGAGACCGTGCGCGACGCCGGCGACGACGGCGTCCGCGGAGTGTGGGACCACGACGACCTCGAGAGGTTCGCCGACCGGATGCAGGGGCGGATCGCGGCCCATGCCCCCGAGTTCGAGTCGCGCATCCGCAGCCGCCGAATCCTGGGGCCCCACCAGCTCGAGGCTCGCAACGCCAACCTCGTCGGCGGGGCGATCGGTGGAGGCACCGCCAACCTGCAGCAGCAGCTGGTCTTCCGGCCGGTGCCGGGACTCGGTCGTGCGGGGACGGGGATCGCGGGGCTCTACCTCGCCTCGAGCTCAGCGCATCCCGGCGGCGGAGTCCACGGAGCTGCCGGGATGAATGCAGCCCGGGCGGCGTTGGCCGCCCATCGGTTGCGTCTGCCTACCCGGATCACCCGATAGCTACCGGCGCAGGATGCGCTCGCACCGGGAGGTCGCGTCGCCCTTCTGGATCGTGGCGACGTCTCGGCCGCCGCCGCACGAGAGTCGGTCGCGCCCGCGTCCGGAGTACACCCGGTCACGGCCCGCGCCGCCTTCGACGCGGTCGTTGCCGGAGCCGCCCTTGACCACGTCGTTGCCGCCGACACCGACCACGCGGTCGTTGCCCCGCCCACCATGGAGCACGTCGGCGTGGTCACCGGTGCGCAGCCAGTCGCTGCCGGCACCGCCTCGGACCCGGTCGCGACCGAAGGCACCGTTGAAGAAGTCGTCACCGGCGCCGAGCCTGGCCACGTCGTTGCCCGCGTCCCCCAGCACCGACATGTCGAAGCTCGCGGACAGGCTGGAGCCGTCGACGAAGTCGTCACCCAGCCGCGGCCAGATCTGCAGGAGCAGGGGGTTGGTGTGCGAGGTCCGGCCGGGCACCGAGCACACCGCAGCGACGCCGACGCGGGCGTGAGCCCTGCGGCACGACTTGGCCAGCGAGCGCCAGCGCCGAGTGCCTGCGTCGTGGAACCGCAGGCCCCGCTTCACCCGCGTGATCTCGAGTCGACTGTCCTGCTGGCCGGCGCGATAGATGTAGCCGGACTTGGACCGGGTGATCATCGCCTTGTGCTTCAGCGGGATGAAGGTGAACTGTCCGTTGAGGATCGTGACGTACTTCTTGCTCGGGCCGTAGGCGTGTGCGGCGGACACCGCGGTGAGCGAGAGCACCAACGAGGCGCACGCGGCGAGAGCGAGCAGGACGGCACGAGATCCGCGGGTAGCGGGAGACCGACGCTCTGGACGGACTGTGGATCGGTTGAGCACAGCGTGGGGCATGGCTTCTCCGGTCTTGGCGGTTCAGATCGCGGCCTGGCGATCCCTGGCGACCGCGGCCGAGGCATCGGCGCGGCACGGGGACAGTACTCGATCTGTCCGGGGTTGGGACTTTCGGCCCAGGCTAGGGTCCTGATTCCGACCTCGCAGGCCAACCAGCGAGAAAGCAGCACCACCGACCAGCTCGGTCCTCAGCGGTACTCGGGGTTTTCGAAGTCGAACCTCGCCCCGGCCTCCCACTCCGTGCGCTGGTTGCCGTACGCCGGGACTCCCCCGGCCTGCTTGAGCAGCCGCGCCAGGTGCAGGAGGTTCCAGGTCATGAACGTCGCGTTGCGGTTGGTGAAGTCGTTCTCCGGACCCCCACTGCCCTCGTCGAGGTACGACGGGCCTGGGCCCGCCTCACCGATCCACCCGGCATCGGCCTGCGGCGGGATGGTGTAGCCCAAGTGTTGTAGGGAATACAAGATATTCATCGCACAGTGCTTGATGCCGTCCTCGTTGCCGGTGATCAGACACCCGCCGACCCGACCGTAGTAGGCGTACTGCCCCGCATCGTTGAGCTCGCCGGAGCTGCCGTACAGCCGCTCGATCACTCGCTTGGTCACGCTGGAGTTGTCTCCCAGCCAGATGGGCCCGGCGACCACCAGGATGTCGCTGGCCATCACCTGCCTCTGGATCCGTGGCCACTCGTCGCGCGCCCACCCGTGCTCGGTCATGTCGGGGTAGACCCCGGTGGCGATGTCGTGGTCCACGGGCCGCACCACCTCGACCTCCACCCCCTGCTTGCGCATGATCGACGCGCACACGTCGACGAGCCCCTGGGTGTGGCTGGTCTCGGGGCTCGGCTTGAGCGTGCAGTTGAGAAATATCGCCCGCAGGTCCGTGAAGTCGGGGTGCACCTGTTCCATGCCTTCCGACGCTATCCCCGCGGAGGGGCGAGTGGCGACAGCCGAACAGGGCGCAGTTAGAGTCGGAGCATGGCGCTCGTCGGTCACGTCGCCCACGACGCCGGTGTCGAACGGCTGTTGAAGTCCTATGCAGCCATGCCCCCTGGGACACCGGTGCGACTGGCCAAACCCACGACCAACCTCTTCCGGGCCCGCTCCGGCAACGCCGGCACCGGGCTGGACGTGTCGGGTCTCTCCGGCGTCATCGACGTCGACCCGCACACCGCCACCGCCGAGGTCCAGGGCATGTGCACCTACGAGGACCTCGTCGACGCCACGCTGCCTCACGGGCTGATGCCGCTCGTCGTCCCCCAGCTGCGCTCGATCACGCTCGGGGGCGCGGTGACCGGCCTCGGCATCGAGTCCACGTCCTACCGCAACGGGCTGCCCCACGAGTCGGTGCTGGAGATGGATGTGCTCACCGGTGACGGGGCGATCACCACGGTCAAGCCCGGGGACCCGCTCTTCGACGCCTTCCCCAACTCCTACGGTTCGCTCGGATACGCGGTGCGACTCACCATCGAGCTGGAGCGAGTGCCCGGCCACGTCGCTCTGCGCCACGTCCACTTCGACGACCTCGAGGACCTGGCAGCCGCGGTCACCACGATCTGTGAGGACCGCGCCTGGGAGGACGAGCGGGTCGACGGGCTGGACGGCGTCGCCTTCAGCCCCGACGAGGCCGTTCTGACCCTGGCACGCTGGACCGATGAGGCCGGACCGACCTCCGACTACACAGGGCAGGAGATCTTCTACCGATCGCTGCTCACCCGGGAACGCGACCTGCTGACCACCTACGACTACCTGTGGCGATGGGACACCGACTGGTTCTGGTGCTCCGGCGCCCTCGGGCTGCATCGTCCGCGGGTCCGCCGGTTGTGGCCGAAACGGTGGCGGCGCAGCGATGTCTACCGCCGCCTGGTCGGCCTCGACCAGCGCCTCGGCCTCACGGCTCGTCGCGACCAGCGCTCGGGAGTCACCAGGGAGCGTGTGATCCAGGACGTCGAGGTGCCGGTGGCCCGGATCGGTGAGTTCGTGCGGTGGTTCGACGACGCCGTCGGGATGCGGCCGGTCTGGCTCTGCCCGCTGCGGCTGCGGGAGCCGGCCGGAGCCGGGAGCGCCCACTCCTGGCCGTCGTATCCCTTGGCTCCGGGGACGACCTACGTCAACGCGGGCTTCTGGGGGACCGTCGAGCTGCCGGCAGGCACTCCCGAAGGCGCTCTGAACCGGCAGATCGAGGAGAAGGTCACCGAGCTCGGGGGGCACAAGTCGCTCTACTCAGAGGCCTACTACTCGCCGGAGACCTTCGCGATGCTCTACAACACCGACCACCTGGACCAGATCGCGCGCAGCACCGACCCGGAGCGGCGCCTGACACCCCTGTACGAGAAAGCGGTGCGAGGACTATGACCACCACCAGCCGCGTCGGCATATCGATCGCCGGCGCCCTCGACTCCCTCTTCGAGCACGGCTTGCCCTTCCGCTTCACCGCCTACGACGGCAGCGAGGGCGGTGACCTCGACTGCCCGATCCACCTCCACCTGGCCAACGAGCGCGGCCTGGCATACCTGCTGACCGCACCGGGCGACCTGGGGATGGTGCGCGCCTACGTCCAGGGCGACCTCGAGCTGCACGGCGTCCACCCCGGAGACCCCTACGACCTGCTGGTGCTCGCGATGAGCCGGTTCAGCCTGCGCAGGCCCTCTCCACGGGAGGCGGTGCAGCTGCTGCGGGGGCTGGGGCTGCCCAAGGTGCTGCCGCCCCCGCCTGTGCCGAGCCTGGAGACCGTCCCGCGGTGGCGCCGTGTGCTCGACGGGACCGTGCACAGCCGCAAGCGCGACTCCGATGCCATCTCGCACCACTACGACGTCTCGAACCGGTTCTACGAGCTCGTGCTCGGGCCGTCCATGACCTACACCTGCGCCTGCTACCCGCACTCGGCCGCCACCTTGGAGGAGGCTCAGGCGTTCAAGTACGACCTGGTGTGCCGCAAGCTCGGGCTCGCGCCCGGGATGCGACTGCTCGACGTCGGGTGCGGCTGGGGTGGCATGGTCCGCCACGCCGTCCGGCACTACGGAGTCACCGCCGTGGGCGTGACCCTGTCGGAGGAACAGGCCAGGTGGGGGCGCGACGTCGTCCAGCGCGAGGGGCTCGACGACCGGGCGGAGATCCGCCACCTCGACTACCGCGACGTCACCGAGACGGGCTTCGACGCGGTCAGCTCGATCGGGCTCACCGAGCACATCGGGGTCAGCAACTACCCGGCCTACTTCTCGTCCCTGCGAGCCAAGCTGGCCCCGGGTGGCCGACTGCTCAACCACTGCATCACCCGCCCCCACAACCGTGTGACGTCGACAGGCGCCTTCATCGACCGCTACGTCTTCCCCGACGGCGAGCTCACCGGCTCGGGCCGAATCATCACCGAGATGCAGGACGTCGGCCTCGAGGTGCGACACGAGGAGAACCTGCGTGAGCACTACGCCCGCACCTGCCGCACCTGGGCTCGCAACCTCGTCGAGAACTGGGAGGAGTGCGTCGCCGAGGCGGGCGAGAAGACGGCGCGCGTGTGGGGGCTCTATCTCTCCGGGTGCAGCCGTGGTTTCGAGATCAACGACATCCAGCTGCACCAGGTGCTCGCGGTCCGGCCCGGCGAGGACGGCAGCGCCGACTTCCCGCTGCGGCCCGACTGGTTGAGCTGACTCCGACAGGAGGCGGGACCTAGGTCCCGCCTTCGCCCAGCGCCGGCGCCTGCACTCCGGGCCTTCCGGCCTCGCAGGCCCGATCTCCTCAGGCCGGCGCACGGGCATCAAGCGCTCTCACCTGCGGCTTTACCGGGTTGTTTTAACTGTTTGCCTGCCAAGTCCCTTTTAGGACTTTAGTCTGGGTCGACAGTCCCACCCAAGCATTGACTTCAGGGAGAGAATCCAATGCTGACGCCCACTCTGCGCCGATTCCTGCTCACCGCTGCCGCCGCCACGCTGGTGCCGCTGACCGGGCTCGCGCCCACGTCCTCGGCCACCGCCGTCGGCCCCGACTGCGCCAACTTCGACACCATCCTCAACGGGCAGTACACCTTCATCCCGTTGTCCAACAAGGCGATGCTCACCAAGGAGCGCTGCGGCTACCGCTACCGCTCCGGGAAGCAGAACAACCACATCGAGGTCACCCAGCGAGACGGCGGCCTGTTCTTCCACGACACCGCGACCGGCAGCTGGAAGTCTGTCGAGGCGCCCTGCGAGCCCGTCGACGTGGCGCAAGGCGTCGCGGCCTGGTGCCCCGTGCCCGGTGAGACCTCACCGGGCAGCCCGATGCTGCTGGAGATCTGGCCACGACTGGGCCACGACTACGTCGACGCCTCCAGCCTGCCGGCCAAGTTCCAGGTGTCCGCGCTGATGGACGGTGGCCGGGACACCGTGTTCGGGGGCGCCGGCAACGACTTCGTCAACGGTGCCTTCGGCCCGGACAAGATCCGCGGCGGTGGCGGCAACGACTGGCTGCGCAGCGGTGGCCGTGCCGACAACGTGGACGGTGGGCCCGGTGACGACAAGCTCATCACCCAGGCCGGAGCCGACGTGGTCGACGGCGGGTCCGGTCGCGACCGCATCTACGCGGGCGGCGGTCGCGATGTGGTGGCCAGTGGCGACTCCGAGTACGACCTGGCCAACTGCGGTGGCGGCTTCGACCGCAGCGAGACCGATCAGCAGGACAAGCGACGCCGTTGCGAGCGGGTGACCACCTTCGTCCCCGAGGGCACCGGCGGGGACACCACCGGCGGGGACACCACTGGCGGCGACACCACCGGCGGCGACACCACCGGCGGGGACACCACCGGCGGGGGCACGTCGCAGAGCGAGTGGGGCAAGGGCCCGATGCTCTTCGCGGACGGGACCACGTCGTTGCCGAAGAAGGCGGGCAAGACGCCCGGCATCGGTCCCTCCTCGCCCTACGTGCAGGAGATCCTCACCGACGACGTCGTGCCGATGAAGAACCAGGCCATGATCAACCCGGTGCCCAACGGCTACCTGGTGCGTGGCGGGCAGCAGAACAACGACTTCTCCATGACCGTGGTCAACGGTCGGCTCCGGATCGCCGACCCGGCCACCCTCGAGTGGAAGGGGATGCCGAAGGAGTGCACCAACATCCCCGTCAACCAGGGCGTGGCCGCCAGCTGCGAGATCCCGTCCTTCTTCACCGAGTCCAACCCGATGCTGATCGAGGTGTGGCCACGGCTGGGCCACGACAAGATCGACACCCGCACGCTGTCCGCGGCGTTCGACATCTCCTACCTCGGTGACAAGGGCGACGACGTGGCCTACTTCGGCGCCGGCGACGACTTCTTCAACGGCGCACAGGACGCTGACACCGTCTACGGTGGCGACGGCCGCGACTGGCTGCGCACCGGCCTGGCCGACGACTTCCTCGACGGTCAGGGCGGTGGCGACGAGCTCGTCGGCGTGGACGGCAACGACACGCTCCACGGCGGTTCCGGCGACGACCTTCTCGCCGGCGGCGCGGGTGCCGACGAGCTCGTCGCCGGCGCAGGCCAGGACCGTGCCGGCTGCGGAGTCGGCATCGACATCGCCTGGGTGCTGCGGACCGACAACGCCTACCAGTGCGAGACCGTCAACTTCTCCTGATCGCACCACCACGGAACGGCCACCGCGCCCGGCTGCTGCCCAGCAGCCGGGCGCTCGGCCGTCCCCGGGCATAGTCTCGGCTCCACACCGAGAACGACTCAGGAGATACCCCATGGGTTGGTCCCCACGCGACATCGCCCCACTCACCGGCCGCACCGCGGTCATCACCGGCGCCAACGGCGGCCTCGGGCTCGCATCGGCCTCGGTCCTGGCCTCGAAGGGCGCCCGCGTCGTGATCGCGGCACGCAACACCGACAAGGCCGAGCGCGCCCGGCAGACGATCCTCGGGCAGACCCCTGGAGCCTTGCTCGATGTGGTGCCGCTGGACCTCAGCTCCCAGAAGTCGGTGAAGCAGGCGGCCGCGACCGTGCTCGAGCGGCATGACCGGATCGACGTGCTGCTCAACAACGCCGGGGTGATGGCCACGCCCGAGGGCCGCACCGAGGACGGCTTCGAGACCCAGCTCGGCACGAACCACCTGGGGCACTGGACATGGACCGCGCTGCTGCTGCCGCTCGTCCTCGCCGCGCCGGCCGGTCGAGTGGTGACGCTGACCAGCGTCGCCCGGCACACCGGTCGCAACCTCGACGCCGACAACCCTCACCTGGACGGCAAGTACAACCCGTGGGGGGCCTACGGCAACTCCAAGCTCGCCAACCTGCACTTCGCCATAGGGCTGCAGCGGCGCTTCGAGGATGCGGGAGCCCCGGCCATCGCTTTGGCTGCCCACCCCGGGCTGACCAACTCCGAGCTGCAGTCGACCACGCACCAGCTGGGCGGCGCCGGCATCCAGGGCAAGTTCTGGGACGTCGCCTCCGACGTGGCCGGCATGAGCGTGGAGCGAGGCGCACTGAGCCAGATCCGGGCAGCCACCGACCCCGCCGCCAAGGGCGGCATGCTCTACGGACCGCTGTTCGCGACCTTCGGCCCGCCCACGGCGCGACCGCTGCTGCCCTTCCGGGTCGCCAAGGGCGTCGAGACGCTCTGGCAGGTCTCGGAGCGAGAGACCGGGGTCGCCATAGACGTGCCGGCCGCGATGCGGTCCAGCTGAGTCCGGGGCCGGGCTGAACGCGGAGCCGGGCTGAAGGCGAATCAGTCCAGGCCGGACGGGGCCGGCTGGCTCTGCGCAAGCTCCGCGTCGTACTCACAGGAGTCCTCCACCTCGACGGCCGACCCGTCACCGTCGGTGGCCCGGGGCTTGGGCGACGGCGGTGCCGTGCCGTCGGCAGCGGGACCGACCGGGTCCCTGGTCACCGGTTTGGGCTGCGGCGGATCCAGGGCGCGCTGCACCTGCTGGTGCAGCCAGTCGTAGTCGGGGTCACCGGAGAAGAACTCCGCAGAGTTGATGAAGGCGACCGAGCGCACCTGGCCCGACTTCGCCTGCAACGCGAGGTCCACGAAGGCCGGGAGCAACGAGGCCGGCACGTCGCTTCGGACGATCTCCTTGCCGGCCGCGGCCAACCGCTGGTAGCGGCGGAGCAGCGTCCAGGGGTCCGCTTCGTCGATGAGGTCGTCGATCAGGCAGCGCTGCCGCAGCATCCGGTCGTAGTCGTCGGATCCGTAGCGGCCCCGGGCGAACCACAACGCCTGGTAGCCGTCGAGGTGCTGGTCCGGCCCAGGGCGCAGGTAGTCGTCGGGCGGGATCCCGGCGGACTGGTTGCCCTCGACCGCGACGTACTCGTTGATGTCGACGGTGACACCGCCCATGGCGTCAACCAGAGAACGGAAGCCGCCCAGGTTGACCAGGGCGTAGTAGTCGACCGGGATCCCGAGACTGCCCTCGACCGCCTGCTTGATCGCGTCAGCGCCTTGGTCCGCGGAGGAGGCATGGACGTCGGGGTGGAGCAGAGGCACCTGACCATAGATCGCGTTGAGCATCCAGTTGCCTGGATCGCCGGCGCCCCCGAAACCGTCCGGATAGAGCTCGTGCAGCGGTGACTCCTCCGCGAACTGTGCATGCATCATGTTGCGCGGAAGGCTGAACATCACCACGTCCCCGGTCCTGACGTCGGCGTGCATCAGGATCATGGTGTCGGTGCGCACCCCGGTGCGCCCGGCACCGTAGTCACCACCCAGCAGCAGGACGCTGACCTGCTCTCGCCCACCCCAGGGGTCGGCCGCGGTGACCTCCCCCGGGATCTCGGGCATGGTCTCGGTGCCGTTGTCCTCGAAGACGGTGTGCACCAGGTCGGCCTGGACCGCGGCGTACCTCACGCCCAGCGCGGCAGGGCACGACAACGCGATGACCAGGAGTGCGGCGACGAAGGCGCCACCGGCCGCGCGCCAACGGCTGCGCGGCTCGGGGCGCGCCGCGAAGTAGGTGGCGAGCAGACTGATCGCCCACACCAGCGTCGCCAAGGCGCCCACGACTGCGCCGGTGCGCAGGTAGCCCGGGTCGAAGACCCGGTCGACGACCGGGCGCAGACCCAGGGTGGCGTACTCGAAGCCGAAGATCCCCAGTGCCGCGAGGGCGGGCAGGAACAGCAGAAGTCCCGACCACCGGCGAGCCCACAGCAGGCCGGCGCCGGGCACGATCGCACCGAGGACGGTCACCGCCAGCGCTCCGCGCAGGGTCTCAGCACGTCGGGTGCGTGGCGGCTCGGGCGGCGTCTCCGGCAGCAGGCCTGCGTAACGCTGCGCCGGCGCCGGGGCGGTGGTGGTCATCGTCCTCCCAGCGTCCTGGCACGCCCCAGGGACGGGTGTGACCCATGGGTCCAGTGGGGTCAAACTACCCGCAAGGGTGGGCAGTGCTGCCCATCGAGCGCGGCGCGTCGCGATTCCACCGCAAACGGACATGTCGCCTCACGCGGCGCTGCGGCGACGACCCGCACTGCAACCCACTAGATTCGGTAGACATGGCCCCCACTCGCTCCGGCGCTCCAGGTGGCGGGAAACCCGCACCCGTCTTCCTGCACATCGGCGCGATGAAGACCGGGACGACGTACCTCCAACGCGTGCTCAAGCAGAACAAGCCGGCCCTGGAGTCCGAGGGGTTCCTCTTCCCCGGCGACACCTGGAAGTTCCAGGTCCGGGCTGCCGAGGACGTCCTGAACGCCATCCCCGAGGATGCCGTCATCGAGCGCCAGGCGCGCGGCGCCTGGTCGGAGCTGGCGGGCCAGGTGCTCAACCACGGCGGCGCCGCCTCCGTGGTGTCGATGGAGTTCCTCAGCCACGCGTGGCCCGATCGGGCCCGGGCGGCGCTCGCGGCCCTCGAGCCCGCCGAGGTCCACGTCGTGCTCGGCGTCCGGGACGCGGCGCGGATCATCCCCGCTCAGTGGCAGACCAGCGTGCGCAGCTCCAAGACTCATGGCTGGGATGAGTTCCGCACCTCGGTCCGCCGGGCCCGGGGACTTCGGGCCAAGATGACGCGCTTCTCCGACCCCACTGCTGTGCGCTTCCGCCGCAACCAGGACATCGACCGGATGTTGAAGGTCTGGGGACCGCTGGTGCCGACCGGTCACCTGCACGTCGTCACCGTGCCGCCCTCGGGTGGCGACCCGACGCAGCTGTGGCGCCGGTTCGCGGCGGTCACCGGCCTCGACCCGGAGCTCGGCGGCTCCGTCGACCGCGTCAACGAGTCGCTGGGCTACGCCTCGACCGAGCTGATCCGCAGGGTGAACCTCCGCCTGGGAGAGGTTCCGCCCGTCGACTACAACGACACCATCCGGCACAAGCTGTCCACCAACATCCTCACCCCCCACAGTGGCGAGGAGTCGCCGGCACTCCTGGACAGCGCCACCCTCGACTTCGCGCTGCGTTGGAACGCCCGCACCCGGGACGCCATCGCCGCGGCCGGTGTGCCCGTCGAGGGTGACCTGGACGACCTGCCGACCTCGGCCACCGAGCGCCACCTCGCCCAGGTCGACGACGACCAGCAACCGCCCTCGACCGAGGAGCTGGTGGCGGCCGCGGAGGTCGCGGTGGTGGGACTCAAGGAGCTGGTCGAGCAGCGGGCGCGTCGCGTCAGGAGGAAGGGCGTCGACATCTCCGCACTGGCTCGGGAGGCCGACGGGATCGCGCCCGGCTGGAGCTCCGCGTCCGACCCGGCAGCCCAGGCCACGATCGACGTCGCCCGGCTGTGCGAGATCGCGATGGAGATCCGGCGGCAACGTCGCCAGAGCTGATCTCGACCGGCCGGGGTGCCCCTCTGCGAGAGCGCTGGTCAGCGGCTTCGCCCGACGGGGTAGGAAAGACCCATGAGTGATGACGCGCAGCTGACCGACACCCACGACGCCGACCGCGCCACACTGCAGGAGCTGACCCGGAAGCGGCTGCTCGATCTGGCCCGCGAGCGCGACGTCAGGGGTCGCTCGACGATGAGCCGCGAGGACCTCGTCGAAGCGCTGCTCCAAGGGGGCGGTCAGGGTCGCGCCGACGGGATCCCGAGGACCGGCGAGGGCCAGCGCCCCGCCGGCTCACGATTCGAGGCGTTCCGCGAGCTCGCGGCAGCCCGGGCGCGTGGTGACATGGTCTTCCTCCCTCGGCTGCTCCACGGTCAGGACCGCCGCCTGCACGTGCGGCAGACGGTGCGGGAGGACCACCAGGTGCGCATCGCCAACCAGGACTCCGAGGCGGAGGCGAAGTTCGACAAGCTCGACGGCTCGCTGTTCTCCTTCTTCCGCGGCACCTGCCTGCTGTTCTACCGGGACATGGCCGGTGAGGACGCCTGGATGCCCACCGTGCTCACCCTCGGCGACGTTCACCCGGAGAACTTCGGGGTGATGCCCAGCTACGACAACGTGCCGACCTTCGGCTCCAACGACTTCGACGAGGCGTTCTACGCGCCGTTCACCTGGGACCTCAAGCGGGGTGCCACCGGCTTCGTGATCGCTGCCGACGAGATCGGCGACCACGGTCCGAAACGCGCCGCGAAGATCGTGCGTTCCTTCGTGGGCGGCTACCTGGACGGCCTGCGCAGCTACGCGGGTGCGGGTCACGAGGACGGCGAGCAGATCCGCCAGGACAATGCCCCGGCCCTCGTCGCCGGCCTCATCGAGGACGCCCAGCAGAGTCGTGCCGACTGGCTGGAGCGCAAGTACCTCGACGAGTACAAGCGCGGCTTCCGTGCCGACGACGAGCACGTGCCGCTCAGCCACCGCCGCGAGGAGTTCCAGCAGGCGCTCGACCGCTTCGTCGAGGAGAACGGGGTGGAGGTGCCCGACCGGACCCCCGGGATGAAGGTGAAGGACGTCTGCACCCGGTTGGGACAGGGCACCGCGTCCCTCGGCCTCCCCCGCTACTACCTGCTCGTCGAAGGCCCCAACGCGGACGGCACCGACGACGTGATCATCGAGTTCAAGCAGGCCCGGCGCTCGGCCCTGGCCGGGCTCGTCCCGCCGTCGGACTTCCTGCTCGACGGCAACGCCGAGCGGATCAGCCACGCCCAGGGGGTGCACCTCGTGCGCGGCGACCGGTTCTACGGCGCCATCGAGCTCGACGGGCTGAGCTTCATGGTGCGGGAGCGCTCGCCGTACCGGGAGAAGATCGACCTGGGCGACCTGTCCAAGAGCGAGTGGAAGGCCTACGCGGCGATCTGCGGGCGCTCGCTCTCGCACTCCCACGCGATGTCGGACGAGTCCGGGCTGCTGGACTACGACGTCGAGCCGGCGATCCTCGCCGCCGCCGGGGCCGACGACCTCTTCATCGACGACATCGTGCAGTTCTCCGCCGAGGCGGCCGATCGCGTGCGCCAGGACCACGAGTACTTCCGCGCGGACCACCACCTGGGCGCCTTCCGCTCCATCGACCACGTCTTCCGCTGAAGCAGCGCCATGTCCTCCCTTCGCGTCCTGGTGCTCGCGGCAGCGATGACCGCTGCGTCGATGCTCGGCTCCACCGGTCAGGACCTACCGGCCGCTGGGGTCACCGCGGCGTCCGCACCCGTCGAGGCTCCCACCGACTGGCAGCTGCTGCGCCGTACGACCTTCTCCGCGACGGTGAGCGACTCCGGCAAGCGGTGGTTCCGGGCCGACGACGGCCCCGGCAGCCGGTACGACGTGGACGGCTACGACGACGACGGCGCCTACTTCGACACCCGCGGCGGGGCCGCGTTCAGCCGTCAGCTGAGGACCTTTCGCACGTTCCGCAAGCGGTTCCGATTCGGCGCTGCGGGATGGCTCACCGCAGAGCTGTCGGCGCGCGACCGGAACCGCGACGGCCGCCCCGACAAGCCACCTCGCCTGCGCACGGAGCGGGTCGCCGGGAACCGCTCGCTGCTCATCAACGAGCCCTGGTACCAGGGCGGAGCCGTCATCAGGTCGACACGCGCGTTGCCGGCCCGCTACCGCATCGAGATGACCCTGCGCACGGTCGACTTCGGTGGTCAACGCGACGGCTCGTGGGACTACGAGGACGGCAGGATCAACGGCTACGGGCCCCGCGGCTGCAAGACCAACCACCCCTGGGCCCACAACGGACCCGTCTTCGACAAGCCGGCCTGCGAGTGGAAGGACGTCCGCACCGACAGCAACGGGTTCTACTACCTCGGGATCATGGACTACCCGCGCCCCGCTCCCCACAACAACGTCTTCATCCACACCCACCGCAAGGTCGTGATGGACGGCTACAACCGGTACAAGTGGACCAGGGACATGCTCTACTGCAACCCGCTCACCCGGGAGTACGAGCCGTACTCCGCGGGGAGTGGCAACGGCGTGAACATGATCTTCCCGACCGCGGCCCGGCAGAACCAGGTCACCCCGGGCACCGCCTACGTGATCGAGACCGAGTGCGGCACCACGGAGGGTCCGGTCGTCTCCGCGGCAGATCTCCGCCCGGAGCTGATGCCCGACGAGCCCTACCGGTTCGCGATCGAGCGCGATGCCACCGGCTACACCCTGGAGACCAGCGGCGTCTTCGCCCATGTCGGGCGGGCAACCCTGCGCTACCACCGGGACTTCGTGCAGGACGGTCGACCGATCTGGCACTACAACCAGACCGCCACGGAGTACGACGGCGCCTTCGACCAGGACTGGGCCTACTCCGGGGACCACGGGACCTACCGGGACGACAACGTGTGGCCCGCCGGCTCCGCCTACCCGGACTACTTCGTGATCGGTGATCCCCACACCAACTACTACGAGGGTCGCGCCCACATCGACGACATCAGGCTCTACGCCCCCGCCGAGCAGCCCGGTTGAGCCTGCTGCCACTCAGCGGCAGGGCAGAACCGTCCCGTGGGTCCGTCCAGCAGGACGGGTGGGGCTCGAACCCACGACCCAAGGATCATGAGCTGCCGGGTATGTACACGCGTATGTACAGCGGTTCATACACCGGGAGCTACGCCCCTAAATGCTCTGCGGCGCACGGACCTTGGCCAGGTCTACCGGGGCCGTCTGCCCCTCCAACGCCTGATCGAAACCTGCCTACCGTGCAACGGAGGCCAATCGGTTTCGCAGCCCACAGGTTGCACGGGGAAACCATGTGGACGGCCGGGGACCGATGGCACCGCCCACACAGAAGGAAGATCCCATGCGTCTGTCCCTAGCAGTCGGAGCAGCCGTCCTCGGCCTCGGCCTCGGGTCCGCCCCGGCGTCCGCGTCCGAACACATGCCTCCCGGCAAGATGATCAAGGAGAGCTGTGACGCGTCGTTCGGCCAGCTGATCGGACCGGCCAAGAAGGCTGGGACGTCGACCCACTCCAACTACGCCGGAGGCGCCAAGGCGTTCGTCTCGGTCCTGGCTGTGCACGGGTGCACAGGCGCGAACTGACGTCACAAGGAAGTGCGCCCCCCGCCCCGAGTCTGGGGCGGGGGAGCTCCTTGTCCGGCGCGGCTCGTCGCGCGCCACCGCTGTGACCGAACGGCCGGCACCGCGTCAGGGCAGCGCATTCCATCAGGTGTAGTCAGTGCGCGACCTCGGAGGGGCTCGACGTGTGCAGCACGTACCGTCTCGGGGTGATCCGCGGCGGACGCGTCGTGAGCCTCAGCAGGTGCTGGAGACCGAGTCACCCAGATTCTGAACGGCGTCACCGAGTGCGCGGATGTCGGCTCCGACTGCCCGCAACGTCGCCGTCGAGGGTGAGTCCGTGGCTGCCTGGAGGGCAGACTGGAGCGAGTCGGCCGCCGACTCCGTCGCATCGACCTCGGCGGCGAACTGCTCCGAGGCGTTGTCGGTCAGGTCCTCCACGGTCCCCTGGATCGCCTCGAGCTCTTCGGAGAGCGTATCGAGCGCCCCTTGGCCGAGCTGGGCCGACTGCAGCTCGTCGACCGAGCGGCGGAGGGCTTCGACATCGGCGCACACCGCCGGCGTCGACGAGCTCGCCGCCGTGGCTGAGCTCGTCGAGCTTGTGGTGTCGGAAGCCGCAGAGCCGTTGTCGTCAGTGCACGCCGCCCCCGCGCCGAACACGAGGAGGCACAGGACCGCGGCAGTGGCTGATCGCTTGGTCGTCATCTCCCCAGCCTCATCCCGACCCGGCCTTGCCGCTTCGTCCGCAGGGGGTGGTCTACGACCGTGAGCGGCTCCAGGGCAGGCCATCCGGCGCATCCGGTCGGGATCCGGTGGGGCGGGTGGGGCTCGAACCCACGACCCAAGGATTATGAGTCCTCTGCTCTAACCGGCTGAGCTACCGCCCCTCGGCCCAGCGACGTACGCCGTGGACACCGGGTTGACCATAGCCCCTCGCCTACTGGGCGACGGCACCGATCTCGGATAGGTTCGGCGCCGATGACCAGCGCCCGAGTCCCCCCGATCTTCCTGCACATCGGGGCGATGAAGACCGGCACGACCTACCTCCAGCGGGTCCTGCTGGACCACAAGGACCGCCTGGCCGAGGAGGGCTTCCTCTTCCCCGGCAGGAACTGGCGGGCGCAGATCCGCGCGGCGCAGGAGATCGCCGCGGTGCCGAAGGACCCCGTCCTGCGACGCGAGAGCGAGGGCGCCTGGGACGCCCTGCGTCAGGAGATGCTCGAGCACGAGGGGGCGGCCTCGATCGTCTCGATGGAGTTCCTCAGCCACGGGTCGCCGCGCCAGGTGCGTGCGGCCGTGGACTCCCTGGCCCCTGCGGACGTCCACGTCATCCTGACCGTGCGTGACGCGGTGGGGATCATCCCCGCCCAGTGGCAGACCGACATCAGGAACGCCAAGACCGTGACCTGGCCCGACTTCATGCGCGGAGTACGCCGCTCATCCGGCGCCTGGAGCAAGCTGGGCCGCCTCGCGGGACCGACCGCGCTGCGGTTCCGCCGCTTCCACGACGTCCCGCGCATCGTCGAGGCGTGGACGCAGTGCGTGCCGGCCGATCGATTCCACGTGGTGACGGTCCCCGCGACCGGCGAGGACCCGACGCTGCTGTGGCGCCGCTTCGCCGGGGTGATCGGCCTGGACCCCGTCCTGGGAGAGCTCTCGGAGCGGGCGAACGAGTCGATGGGTTATGCCTCCACCGAGCTGATGCGCCGGGTCAATGTCGCACTGGGTCCGGTGCCGCCCTCGGACTACAACCCGACGGTTCGCGAGAAGCTGGCTCCGCTGGGCCTCTCCCCCAGAAGCGCGCGGGAGGCCAGGGCCAGGCTGGACTCGGCGACCTTCGAGTTCGCGCTGGCCTGGAACGCCCGGGCGCGCGAAGCGATCCTCGGCCCCGGCCTGCGGGTGGTGGGTGACCTGGACGACCTGCCCGTCGAGGCGCAGGAGCGGCACGAGAAGGTCGTCGCGGACGACCAGCCACCGCCGACCGAGCAGGAGCTGTTGGAAGCCGCCGGCGACGCGGTGGCGGCCATGCGTGAGCTGGTCGACACGCGAGCCGGTCGCGCCGCCAAGCGGGGTGTCGACGTCACGGACATCGCCGGCGGTCCAGCGACGCCCCCCGGCTCGCCCTCGTCTGATCCCGTGACCGAGGCCGCACAAGAGATCGCGGACCTCTGTCGTGCCGCCATCCAGCTCCGGGGACGACTGCGCGGCTGAAGAACCTGACCCGCCGCCCCAGGCGTCAAACCTCCCGGGTCGCCTGGACTAGTCAGAAACCGGCGCGTGGTCGCCGCTGACAGCAGGTTCTCGGAAAAGGCGCTGTTCGGGACTTTGGTCACGTTACCTTCGCCGAAAGTCATTATTGGGAGGTAATGATGCGAGCCCCACGTATCACCGCAACGTTGACAGCCGTCGCTGCCCTGGTCGCCGGCGCCCTGAGCACCACCGCTCAAGCCGCCTACAACGACCCCACCATGTCGCTGCCGCGCAAGACTTCGCCGTACCCCGGCGTCGGCCCCAAGCGGCCCTACGTGCAGGAGATCCGGATCAACAAGGTGATCCCGCTCAAGGACGAGGCGATCATCAACCGCACCAAGCAGGGCTACCTGTTCCGGGCGGGCCAGCAGGACACGAACCTGATCGTGACCCACGTGAACGGACGACTCCAGTTCGTCGACAAGGGCACCCGGTCGTGGAAGTGGCTGCCCAAGCCGTGCACCCGGATCTCGGTCCCCGCAGGTGTCGGGGCGAGCTGCAAGCTGCCGCTCTGGGCCTCCACCTCGTCCCCCATGCTCCTCGAGGTGTGGCCGCGGCTCGGCGACGACATCGTGAACACCTCCGCGCTGAACGCCCAGGTCGACGTGTCCTTCCTCGGTGACAAGGGTGACGACGTGGCCTACTTCGGCGCTGGCGACGACTTCTTCAACGGCGCGCAGGACGCCGACCGTGCCTACGGCGGCGGGGGTCGTGACTGGCTTCGCACCGGTCTGGCGAAGGACTTCATGGACGGCGGCGCCGACGGTGACGTGCTGGTGGGGGTCGACGACGACGACACGATGTACGGCGGCTCGGGCGACGACCGGCTCGCGGGTCTGAACGGCAACGACCAGATCTACGCCGGCGAGGGCAAGGACCTGGTGCTCTGCGGCAACGGCAGCGACCGTGCCTGGGTCACGAGCACCGACAAGGCGACCTACTGCGAGTCCCTCAGCCGCTCCTGATGCCTCGCGAGAAGCCCTCCGTGCGCGCGCACGGAGGGGCTTCGCCTCGCGCACCACTCGGTGGCATGCTCGAACCAGACGCCGACCGAGGAGCGATGGCATGACCGAGAAGACGTACACGATGCTGCCCGAGGACTGGCACAAGGCGGTTGCGATCGTCGCGCACCCCGACGACATGGAGTTCGGCGCCGCCGCTGCGGTCGCACGCTGGACCGGCCAGGGCAAGGAGATCGTCTACGTGATGATCACCAGCGGGGAGGCCGGGATCGACGGGATGGAGCCCGAGGAGTCCCGCCGGGTCCGGCAGCGGGAGCAGATCGACTCCGCTCGCATCGTCGGGGTCGACACCGTGGAGTTCCTCGGCTTCCCCGACGGCACCATCGAGTACGGCCTGCCGCTGCGCAGGTCGATCGCCGAGGTGGTGCGCCGCCACCAGCCGGAGATCGTGATCACCAACAACTTCCGGGACACCTACGGTCCGGGCGCGCTGAACCAGGCTGACCACATCGCGGCCGGCCGCGCCGTCATCGACGGCGTCCGCGACGCCGCCAACCGCTGGATCTACACCGACCAGATCGACGAGGGGCTGAAGAAGTGGGACGGCGCCCGCGCGGTCTGGGCCGGCGGCTCGCCGGAGGGCAGGCACGCGGTCGACGTCACCGACACCTTCACCGCCGGCGTGGAGTCGCTGCGGGCCCACCGGGCCTACATCGACGGGCTGGGCTGGGAGAACTTCGACGAGGAGGAGATGCTGGAGGGATTCTGCCGTCCGATCGGCTCGGCGATCGGCACGACGTACGCCACCAGCTTCGAGGTGTACTCGCTGCGCTGGGGTGGCGACGACTGAGCCCCGGCTCCGGGTTGAGCCCCTGATCGACCCGGGGCATGGAAGCGGGGAGCCAGCCTGAACGCTGACTCCCCACAAGCCTCTGACCTGGCTCCTGCTCCCCCGGTTGGACTCGAACCAACAACCCTCCGGTTAACAGCCGAATGCTCTGCCAGTTGAGCTACAGGGGATGGTGCCGCGACGCGCGCGGCGACGCCAGATTAGCAGAGACGCGGCCCGCTCCCGGAATCCGGTCGTGCCCCTGCAGCTGCTGTGCGGCAGCGGCGAGCCCGTGGTCACTCCCGGCAGCAGACTGGTCGTCTCGATGTCGTCGCCGACCGGTTTCCTCGGGGTCGTCTCCCAGCCTGGTGGCCGGCTCAGCGCCACGCCGGTTCTCCGATTTTGCCTTGTCGGGACTTTGGTCCCGCTACGGTTGTCCGAACGTCCTGATTGGGAGAAGGATAACCATGTTTGCCCCACGCCGCTTTGCCGTCCTGACCGCCGGTGCTGCCCTGTTGTTCAGCGCCACCGGCAGCACCACCACCACCGCCCTGGCAGGCCCCTACGACGACGGCACCACGAACCTGCCGCGCAAGACCAGCCCCTACCCCGGCGTCGGCCCCGCCTCGCCGTACGTCCAGGAGATCCAGACCAACGACGTGGTCCCCATGAAGAACCAGGCCATCATCGACCCCACCGACTACGGCTACCTCTTCCGCGCGGGCCAGCAGAACACCAGGCTGGAGGTCCGTGTCGCCAGGGGCAAGCTGCGGTTCCACGACCGGGGCACGGCGTCGTGGAAGTGGCTGCCGTCGCAGTGCCGTCGGATCCCGGTCAGGCGCGGCGTCGCCGCCAAGTGCTCCATCCCCTCGAAGTACACCCGCTCCAAGCCGATGCTGATCGAGGTCTGGCCACGCCTGGGCAACGACGTCGTCCGGACCACCAGGCTCTCGGCCCGGTTCGACGTCTCAGTGCTCGGCGACAAGGGCAGGGACAAGGCCTTCTTCGGTGCCGGCGACGACTTCTTCAACGGGGCCCAGGACGCCGACCGAGTCCACGGCGGCCCGGGTCGCGACTGGCTGCGCACGGGTTTGGCCGACGACTTCATCGCCGGTGGCGGTGGCGGCGACTACCTGGTCGGAGTCGCGGGCAACGACGTCATCCGCGGAGGCGGTGGCGACGACAAGATGTACGGCCTGGACAACAACGACGCCATGTATCCCGGTGCCGGCGCCGACCACGTGGCCTGCGGCAACGGCCGCGACAGCGCAGCACCCGACCGTCTGGACAGGACCGTCGACTGCGAGACGGTCAGGTATCGCTGAGAGGGTCCGCATCCGCAGTCATCACGACTCCACCTCGCCCAGCGACTCCTGCGCCTCGCGCAGGGCCTGATCCAGGAGCTCCTGCACGTCGGGCGCCTGCGGATCGACCCCCTCGTCCAGCTCGAACGCCCACACGAGGCGCCCCCCGGACGGCGGTCGGCGGGCGAAGACCTGGAAGCCTCGCTTGCCGGAGACCGTGACCCAGCGCTGCAGCACGATGCTGGCGCTCACCCGCTCCCGGACCAGGGTGAGCAGGTCCGAGGCGTCGTGGAGCTCAAGGATCACCTGCTCGACCGGGTGACCGAAGTCGCCGACGGGGACCACCGTCAGCTGCTCCGACTCCTGGTCCCACTCGGCCCGGAGCACCTGCTCCCAGGGCCAGCGCCGCTCCGACTCCGCGACGTGGATCAAGGCGTCTCTGGTGCCCACCAGCCAGCCGCCCCCGTCGTCGCGGCAGGCTGCCAGCGCCCGAGGCCGTCCGACCGCCTCGCGCACGTCGAGCGGCAGGGCCGGAGCATGCCCCACCCCGAACAGCTCGCGCCACGCAGGGCTCAACCCGCTCCCCCGATCGAGCGATCGCGCAGTGCTTGCCGGTGACCCTCCAGCGCGATCAGCTCGCCGAACATCCGGTTGTACTCGGCTGTGTGCTCCACCGGATTGGTGCGCTGCAGCTTCGACTTCAGGTCGCCGATGCGACGAAGCGCGGTGATCTCCTGCAACCGGTAGGAGCAGGCCGCCGCGTAGGCCTCGTCGAAAGCCGCCGCCGGCGGCTGTTCGACGGTGATCGCGTTGAGCACCTGGAGCACGGCCGGGCCGGCGCGCTCGCCGACCAGGGCACGGATCTTGTCCACCCACACCTCGGCAGCCGGGGCGGCCGCGGGCCCCCCCAGCGAGGCCGACGCCTGCCAGATCGCGAGGTAGGCGGGATGGGTGAAGTCGTTGTCGCCCAGGTCGGCACTCACCAGGGCGGCCAGCACGGGCTGCTGCACCACCACCTTCAACGTCTCCCGCTCCAGTGAGTAGCGGGGGTCGCGCGGATCGGGCATCGCCTGCTCGGACGGCGCCTGCTGGGGAGGCGCCCCCTCCGGCGCCTGCGGTCGTGGCTCGGGCGCCCGTCGAGTGGCCCTGCGCACCTCGGCACGCGCCTCCTCGATCTCCACCCCCACCATGCCGGCGAGCTCGCGCGCGAAGGCCTCGACCTTGGACCGGTCGCGCACCGAGGACACCAGCCGCGCCGCCTCGCGCAGCGCATCGACGCGTCCATCGGCGCGGTCGAGGTCGTAGCGCGAGACCACGTTGCTCAGCACGAAGCGGTAGAGCGGGATGCGCCGGGCCACCAGCTCGCGCACCGCCGCGTCGCCGGACTGGACCCGCAGGTCGCACGGGTCCAACCCGTCGGGATCGACCGAGACATAGGTCTGCGCGACGAACTGCTGGTCACCGCCGAACGCCTTGAGCGCGGCCTTCTGTCCGGCCTCGTCACCGTCGAAGGTGAAGATGATCTCGCCGCGGAACTCCTCGTGGTCGTGCAGCAGCCGCCGCAGCACCCGCCCGTGGTCCTCGCCGAACGCCGTGCCACAGCTGGCCACCGCGGTCTCCACACCCGCGAGGTGACAGGCCATGACGTCGGTGTAGCCCTCGACCACCACCGCCTGCGAGGAGCGTGCGATCTCACGGCGCGCCAGGTCGATGCCGTAGAGAACCTGCGACTTCTTGTAGATCGGGGTCTCCGGGGTGTTGAGGTACTTCGCGTCGATCCGGTCGTCCTCGAAGATCCGGCGTGCCCCGAAGCCGATCGTCTCCCCCGAGGTCTCTCGGATCGGCCAGAGCAGCCGACCGCGGAAGCGGTCGTAGTGACCACGCTGCCCGGCCGCACACAGCCCGCCGGTGACCAGCTCCTCGTCGGTGAACCCCTGCTGCCGCAACCGCTTGTAGAGGGCGTCGCCGTCGCGGGGGGCAAAGCCCAGCCCGAACCGCTCGGCCGACTCCCGGTCGAAGCCCCGCTCTGCCAGGAACGTGCGCGCCTGTATCGCATCCGGACCGGTGAGCAGCTCGGCATACCACTCCTGGGCGCGCCGGTTCGCCTCGACCAGGCGCTGCCGGGGCACCCGGTCGCGCCGGGGCCGGTCCTCACCCTCGGTGTAGCGCAGCTGGATCCCGGTCTTGTCGGCGAGGTACTCGACGGCCTGGTTGAAGGCGAGTCCGTCGTGCTTCATCAAGAAGCTGATGACGTCCCCGCCCTCACCACAACCGAAGCAGTGAAAACCTTTGCCGGGGCGGACGTGGAAGGACGGCGACTTCTCGTCATGGAAGGGGCACAGCCCCTTCAGCGCTCCCCCGCCGGCGGACTTCAGCGTGACGTACTGCCCGACGATCTCGGCGAGGTCGGCGCGCTCGCGCACCTGCGCGATGTCCTCCTCGCGGATCAGCCCTGCCACGCCGCGCAGTCTACGTCCGGATCCCGACAGCACCAGCGCCCCTCGTCGGACCCGTCAGCACAGCTGTCCGTGCCAGGCGCCCGCGGAGGCGTCGGTGAGCGAGGCGACCTGGTCCACGACCGCGCGTCGTCGCGCCGCGTCGTCGGCGGCGGCCTCGAAGTCTGCTGCGAACATCGGCTCGAGCGCCTGCGGACCCCGGCGCTCGATCGCGGTCACCAGGTCGGTCAGGAGCTCGCGCTGCGCCTCCAGCACGCCACGGCGACCCTGGGCCTGCATCACGAAGTGCGCCGCGATCGACTTGAGCACCCCGATCTCGAGCAGGGTCTCCTGAGGGGTGACGAGATCGGCGCCGAACCGGCGCAGCGGCCGGTCGCCGTGCCGCTCGCGCGTCGCCCGCGTCGTGGCGCCGCAGAACCGACCGATCAACAGGGAGGTCAGGTTCTTCAGGTCACCCAGCCGCCTGCGGGTCCCGTCGTACGGCGTGCGCTGCCAGGGCCCGATCGCGCCCAGTCGCTGCCAGGCCCGGTCGAGCTGGTCGTCGTCCGCGTCGGGGTGGTACCACTCCCGCGCCGTCACCCAGACCTCACGACGCACGCCAGGGTCGCCCAGCAGCCCCAGGTCGATCCTGCCCGCGACCACAGCGTCCTCGACGTCGTGCACCGAGTAGGCGATGTCGTCGCTGAGGTCCATCACCTGGGCCTCGAGACAGCGCCGCAGCTCCGGGGCACCCTCGCGGACCCAGGCGAACGCAGGCAGGTCGTCGTCGTAGACCCCGAACTTGGCGATGGCCCGTGGGGTCCCGTCACCGTGCGCCCCCCTCGGGGGTGCGGCATCCCCGCGGGGCCAGGGGTACTTGCAGGCGGCGTCGAGGGTGGCCCTGGTGAGGTTGAGCCCGTGGCTGCGTCCCTCGGCGTCGTGAGCCTTCGGCTCCAGGCGCGTGAGGATCCGCAATGACTGGGCGTTGCCCTCGAAGCCACCGGCGTCCTGGCACAGCTCGTCCAGGGCACGTTCGCCGTTGTGCCCGAACGGCGGGTGGCCGAGGTCGTGGGCCAACGCAGCGGTCTCGGCCACGTCGGTGTCACACCCCAGCTGGGCGGCCAGGTCGCGGGCCACCTGGGCGACCTCGAGGGTGTGGGTGAGCCGGTTGCGCACGAAGTCGTCGCTCTGGGGGCCGACCACCTGGGTCTTGGCCGCCAGCCGTCGCAGGCCGGCGCTGTGCACGACCCGCGCCCGGTCACGCGCGAACGGGCTGCGCACGGACTCCTTCGGCGGCTCGTCCACGCGCCGGGCGCTGGCGTGCTCGTCGTACTCGGTGCTGTGGCTCGACCCCATCGTCTGCGACCCTAGCGGGGGACGCCGGACCCACCCCACAACTGGCCGAAGACCGGTCGGTGACCGGTCTTCGGCGCTGGGAGGCGGTGCTGGGTCAGTTGACCGCGACGTGGACGTGGTCCATGTGGTTGGCCGTGGGCGAGCCGTAGTCGCCGTAGGCGCGCCAGCCCTCGGACGAGCGCTGGGCCGTCCAGATCCGGCCGTACCAGATGATGTCGCGCAGCCCCAGGGTCCCGGCGTTGGCGAGCAGGTACTGGGCGATCGCGTCACCGGTGGCCTTGTCGGTCATGAAGTCGATCGCGCGGCCGTCGACGTGCTCACCGTGCGGGTCGTACCCGCCGTAGCTGGTCAGCTGCGGAAAGGCGTTGCACACCGCGCGGTAGACCCGATCGGCACTGCTGGTCAGACCACCCTCGATGCCCGACCCGTCCGGGCAGGGCGCGCCGGAGAGACCACTCGAGGTCGAGGCCGACGACGAGGACGACGAGGACGAGGGGGAGGAGGAGCGCTTGACCTTGGGCTTGGAGTCGGCGAGGTAGCCGGCGGTGACCCACCGGACCAGCTGCTTCTTCCCGCGCAGCACCTCCAGGCGGCCTCGGGCACGCTGTCCGGTGACCGCGATCTTGGTCCGGGGCTTGATCAACCCCACCTTCTTGGCGTCCTTGCCCGGGCCGGTCCACACGTTCAGGGACGTCGTGGTCCACCTGTGGTCGACCGGCTTCGGATCCAGCGTCACCGGGCGCATCGTGCGCACCGCACTGCGCGAGGCGCGGTCGGCACGCGTTGCGAACTCGGAGAGGTCCATCAGGGCGGCGGCGCCGTTGGTCGAGGAGGAGGCCGACTCGAGCACCTGCTCGGCGGTGTTGTCGGTCGAGGTCGCTGAGACGCCGGCCGCCAGCACCGGCGTGGTCAGCACCAGGGCCAGACCGAGTCGGGCCGCCGGCTTGCGGACGAAGGCCCGTGCCGTGTCCCGGACCCGGTGGTGGGGCCGCCGCTGCGCGGTGCCCTCAGGCATTCTGCGCTCAGGCATGAAGTGCTTCACCTCAGAGAAGTTTGCTGATAGTTAGCTACTGGCTAGCAGTCACGAAGTACAACACGAACCAGCGGGCGAGGTCATGCCCTGACACCCGGGTGTGCGCTACTCCACACCCACAGCCCGATCCCCGATGGCGTGGGTCACGAACACCCCACCACACCCGATGAACCGGGTCACACGCGGGGGGCAGCGGGGCGATCAGCCACCGGAGCCGGACGCGAGCTCCTCCAGCGCCCTGGTGGGCGGCGCGGCGCGATCCTGGAGCCACCCCTCGGGCAGCACCACCTTGCGCGGGCTGCCCTGGCGGCCGCGCGGCTTCCCGAGCTCCAGCGTCGGGAACGGCTCGTCGGGATCGAGCAGGCCGAGCAGCGCCCCGAGCTCGCGCAACGAGCTCACCAGGGCCAGGTCTCGCCGCAGGGATCCGCCGACACCGAAGCCCTTGAGGTACCACGAGACGTGCTTGCGGAACTCGCGGCAGCCGCGCTCCTCCCCCAGGTGCTCGCTCAAGAGCTCTGCATGGCGTCGCATGATCGTGACCACCTCGCCCAGCGTTGGCAGGGCGGTCACCCGGTCGCCGGCGAACCCGGTGGCGAGGTCCCTGAAGAGCCACGGACGGCCCAGGCATCCCCTGCCCACCACCACGCCCGAAGCCCCGGTGTGCTCCACCATCCGGATCGCGTCGGAGGCCTCCCAGATGTCACCGTTGCCGAGGACCGGGATGTCGACCGATGCCACCAGCTCACCGATCGCGTCCCAGTCAGCGGTCCCGCTGTAGGCCTGCGCCACGGTGCGCCCGTGCAACGCGATCGCGGCGCAACCGGCCTCCTGCGCCGTGCGCCCGGCGTCGAGGTAGGTCAGGTGCGCCTCGTCGATGCCCTTGCGGGTCTTCATCGTCACCGGGACGTCGTACGGCGTGGCAGCGGCGACGGCCGCGTCGAGGATCTGTCCCAGCAGGTCGCGCTTCCACGGCAGCGCCCCACCGCCACCCTTGCGGGTCACCTTGGGCACCGGGCAACCGAAGTTCAGGTCGACGTGGGCGACGGCGTACTCCTCGCACAGGATCCGGGTTGCCTCACCCACGTAGTGCGGGTCCGTGCCGTACAGCTGCACCGAGCGGACGTCCTCCAGCGGATCGAAGGCCAACATCCGGCGGGTGGTCTCGTCCCCCTCGACCAGCCCGCGGGAGGTGATCATCTCGCAGACGTACAGTCCCGGCGTCCCTGAGGAGCGAGCGTCTCGAAGGGCTCCCTGCTCGCGGCACAGCCGCCGGAAGGCCGCGTTCGTGACGCCGGCCATCGGGGCGAGGACGACCGGCGTCTCGACCGTGAGCGGTCCCAGGCGCAACGGGGGGAATCGGGTGGCAATCGGCATGGTCCCCCCATCATCCCAGGACCGGCTAGCCGTTCTTGCCGGACTTCTTCTTGCTCTTCTTCGACTTCTTCTTGGTCTTGGTGACCTGAGCCTTCACCTGACCCCGCCACTCGATCGGGTCGAACGACTCGACCGGGCGGTAGCTCACGCCCTCCAAGGTGCCCTTGTTGGGCGAGAGGAAGACCAGGCAGGTCTTGTGGGTCTTGCCCGGCGCGAACTTCTTCGGCAGCGGGTCGGTGGGGCACTTGGTGAAGGAGGAGGTGAACTTGACCGGCGGAAGCAGCGTGTTGTCACCGGAGATCCCCCACAGCGGCACGTCGACCTTGTTCAAGGGGTTCTCGCCGACGTTCTCGACGGTGACCTTCACGTAGTAGTAGTTGGCCTTCTTCTGGTACGGGTCCGACATGTTGAACCCGGAGAAGTCCTTCAGCGCGCCCTGCCGGGCGGACCTGACCGTGAGGTCGAGCAACGTCGACTGCTTGCGCAGCTCGAAGTCGACGACGGCCGATTCACCGAAGTCCAGCTGGGTGCCGGGCGCGGTGACCTCGACGCCGTCGGACGACTCCGCGGTCGCCGAGGGAGAGGGGGTCTCCGACTCCTCCTCGGCATTGGCATCGTCATCGGAGTCGCCCCCGCCACAGGCACTCAGGGCCAGGGCCGAGGCAGCAGCGACGGCGACCCAGCGGCGACGGCGAAGCGACACAGCGGTACGACGAGTCATCGAAGTCTCCACATCATCGAATCGTAGGCGAAGCGGGCTCAACTGCCCTGGAGCCGCTCCGAGAGCCACGAGGCCACCTTGTCGAGTCCCACGCGCTCCTGTTCCATCGAGTCGCGCTCGCGCACGGTCACCGCGTCGTCCTCGAGGGTGTCGAAGTCCACGGTGATGCAGAAGGGGGTCCCGATCTCGTCCTGACGGCGGTAGCGCCGGCCGATGGCTCCGGCGTCGTCGAAGTCGACGTTCCACTGCTTGCGCAGCTCGGTCGCCAGGTCGCGCGCCTTCGGCGAGAGGTCGGTGTTGCGCGAGAGCGGGAGCACCGCGGCCTTGACGGGGGCGATGCGCGGATCGAGCCGCAGCAGCGTCCGCTTGTCCACGCCCCCCTTGGAGTTGGGGGCCTCGTCCTCGGCGTAGGCGTCGACCAGGAAGGTCATCAAGCTGCGTGAGAGGCCCGCCGCCGGCTCGATGACGTAGGGGGTGTAGCGCTCGTTGGCCGACTGGTCGAAGTAGGACAGGTCCTGGCCCGAGTGCTCGCTGTGGGTGGTCAGGTCGAAGTCGGTGCGGTTCGCGATCCCCTCGAGCTCTCCCCATTCCGAGCCGGCGAACTGGAAGCGGTACTCGATGTCGACGGTGCGCTTGGAGTAGTGGGAGAGCTTCTCCTGCGGGTGCTCGTAGTGGCGCAGGTTGTCGGGGTCGATGCCGAGGTCGGTGTACCAGCTGGTCCGCGTGTCGATCCAGTACTGGTGCCACTCCTCGTCCTCGCCCGGCTTGACGAAGAACTCCATCTCCATCTGCTCGAACTCCCGGGTGCGGAAGATGAAGTTGCCCGGGGTGATCTCGTTGCGGAAGCTCTTGCCGATCTGCGCGATCCCGAAGGGAGGCTTCCGGCGCGAGCTGGTCACCACGTTGGCGAAGTTCAAGAAGATGCCCTGAGCGGTCTCGGGCCGCAGGTAGTGCAGCCCGGACTCGTCCTCGACCGGCCCCAGGTAGGTCTTCAACAACCCCGAGAACTGGCGTGGGTCGGTCCACGCGCCGCGGGTGCCGCAGTTGGAGCAGGCGACCTGGCTGAGGTCGACCTGGTCCTCGGTCTTGCCCTTCTTCTCGGCGAACTGCTCGATCAGGTGATCGGCCCGGAACCTCTTGTGGCACGACTGGCACTCGGTCAGCGGGTCGGTGAAGGTGGCGACGTGGCCACTGGCCTCCCAGGTCTGACGCGGCAGGATCACGCTGGAGTCCAGGCCCACGACGTCCTCGCGCGCCTGCACCATCGAGCGCCACCACTGGCGCTTGATGTTCTCCTTCAGCTCCACCCCGAGCGGACCGTAGTCCCAGGCGGAGCGGGTGCCGCCGTAGATCTCGCCGCAGGGGTAGACGAACCCCCGGCGCTTGGCGAGGCCGACAACGGCATCGATCATGGCACCTGGCTTGGCCTGGCTGGACAAACTGTTGCTCCTGCGACGGATGGAAGGATCTGGCCGACCCTACAACGCATCGAGGGTCTCAGCCGCCCCGTGGTCTGGTCTGGTTGAGCGGCTCCCCCGGTCGCACCACCTCGTAGGCGCTGGGCTCGTCGAGGGCCTGGCCCAGGAGATGCCAGCCGCGCAGCTTCACGTCGTAGGTCGAGAGCGCGCGTCGGTAGGCGCCCACCCCCTCCCAGAGGGTCTGGAGGACCCACAGGGACGGCTCGTCGGCGTTGCGGCCGAGATGACCGTCGAGGTAGCCCCGCTGCTCGGCGAGGACTGCCAGGGCCGCCTCGGCGTCCGCGCGGAACTGTGGCTCCCCGTCCGGGTCGACCCGGAACCGCTGCACCACGATCATCGCGTGCCTCCTACCTGGTTTGACAATCGTTCTCAACTCAAGTGAGAATGGTTCTCATGCAGAACCGCGCGGGCCGTCTTGCCGGCCCGGTCATCGGCGTGTTGCTGGGGGTCAGCCTGACAGGGTGCGGGGTGTTCGCCTCCGACGAGGGCGACTCCGACCAGGTCCGCGTGGTGGCCGGGTTCTACCCCCTGGAGTACGTCGCCGAGCGGGTCGGCGGAGAACACGCCTCGGTGGAGTCGCTGACCAAGCCCGGCCAGGAGCCGCACGACACCGAGCTGACCGTGGCGCAGACCGCCGCGGTTCTCGATGCCGACCTCGTGCTCTACGCCCGCGGCTTCCAGCCTGCGGTCGACGAGGTGGCTGCGGACGCCGCGGACGGCCAGGTGATGGATGCATTGTCGGTCCTGGCATCCCGCGACCCCGAGATCGATGGTGCCCGCCCCTTCGAGCTCCTCGAGGGCGACCCCCACGTCTGGCTCGATCCGCGCGCGATGGCGACCCTGGCGGTCGAGGTCGAAGATCTCCTGACGCAGATCGACCCGGAGCATGCCACGGACTTCCGCGACAACACCGCCGACCTGGTCGCCGACCTCGCCCGGCTCGACGGTCGATTCGCCGCCGGGCTGGAGGAGTGCGAGCGCCGGGTCGTGGTCACCAGCCACGACGCCTTCGGCTACCTGGGCCAGCGCTATGACCTGGAGCTGCACTCGGTGGCCGGCCTCTCCCCGGACGCCGAGCCCTCACCGGCGCGCCTCGCAGACCTGGCAGACCTGATCCGCGAGGACGGCATCACCACTGTCTTCAGCGAACGCATCGCCGCCCCGGAGCTGGCCGGGACCCTCTCGGAGGAGCTCGACCTGGACACCGCGGTCCTGGATCCGATCGAGGGGCTGACCGACGACACCTCCGACGAGGACTACCTGAGCCTGATGGAGGCCAACCTCGCCGCCCTCCGGAAGGCGAACCGATGTCGATGAGTGGCTCTGCGGTCCTGACCGTGACCGACGGCGCCGTCACCCTCGGCGGTCGTCCCGTGCTGCGCGGCATCGACCTCGCCATGACCCGGGGCGAGGTCGTCGCGGTGCTGGGTGAGAACGGCTCGGGGAAGTCGACCCTGGTCCGGAGCGTGCTCGGCCTGGTACCTCTTCGTCGCGGCCGCGTCGAGCTCTTCGGGGTCCCGGCGGACCGGTTCCGCGACTGGGGCCGGATCGGCTACGTGCCCCAGCGGATGACAGCGACCTCCGGCGTGCCGGCCTCGGTCTGGGAGGTCGTCGCCTCCGGACGACTCTCCCGCCGGCGCCTGCTGCGCCCGCTGAACCGCCAGGACCGGGCAGCCATCGCCGAGGCGATCGAGGCAGTCGGCCTCACCCACCGGCGCAAGGACGGGTGCGCCACGTTGTCCGGTGGGCAGCAGCAACGCGTGCTGATCGCCCGGGCACTCGCCGGACAGCCCGACCTGCTGGTGCTCGACGAGCCCACAGCCGGAGTCGACCTCGGACACCAGGATCTGTTCGCCGACATGCTCGAGCGTCTGTCGGGCGCCGGGTCGACCATCCTGCTCGTGGCCCACGAGCTCGGTCCGTTGGAGTCCTTGATCAGCCGCACCGTGGTGATGAGCGACGGCCGGGTGGCCTACGACGGTCCACCGCTGGAGTCCTTCCGCGACGCACCCCATGAGCATGCGCACCACCCACCGGAACCCCGGGTGCACGCCGACTACCGGCCACGACTCACCCTCCCGCTGAACCGGTCTGACGACCTCCGGGAGCAGTGATGGACCTGCTGGCCTACGGATTCGTGCAGCGCGCGCTGCTGGCGGCCCTCGTCACCGGGCTCGCCGCCCCCGCCGTCGGCACCTATCTGGTGCAGCGCCGACAGGCGCTCATGGGTGACGGCATCGGGCACGTCGCAGTCACCGGGGTCGCGGTGGGGATTCTGACCGGCACCTCCCCCGTCCTGACTGCGGTGATCGTCGCCGTCGCCGCTGCGGTGAGCATCGAGGTGGTGCGCGAGCGCGGTGCCTTGTCGGGCGACGTGGCTCTGGCGTTGCTGTTCTACGGCGGCATCGCCGGCGGCGTGATGCTCATCGGACTGGCGGGACGCAGCGCCGCGACGCTGAACAAGTACCTCTTCGGCTCGATCACGACGGTGGGTGCCGACGACCTGTGGGCCACGAGCGCCCTCGCAGTCATGGTCGTCACCAGCGCCCTGGTCCTCGCCCCGCGCCTGTTCTCGGTGGCTCACGACCCGGAGTTCGCCAAGGTCTCGGGCCTGAACGTGCGCGCCTACAACATCCTCGTCGCCGTCCTGGCCGCGGTGACGGTCACGGTGGCCATGCGCACCGTCGGCCTGCTGCTGGTCAGCGCCCTGATGGTGGTGCCTGTCGCGACCGCCCAACAGGTGGTGCGCTCCTTCCGCGCCACGCTGGTGACAGCGATGCTGCTCGGCACCGCGGCGTCGGTGTCGGGGGTGCTGCTGAGCACGGGCGTCGACGTCGCCCCGGGGGCCACGATCGTGCTCCTGGCCCTGGCCGGCTTCGTCGCCGCGTGGCCGCTCGGCGTGGTGCTGCGGCACCGACGACGTCTTCGTCAGCCTTTCCCCGAGGTCACGCCGCCGGGTGCCGACCTGGCACGGGGGCACGACGAGACCGCCGACCACGACCACGAGCACGGGCCCGACTGCGGGCACCCGGCCGTCCCCCACGGTGACCACGTCGACTACCTGCACGACGGACATCGCCACGCGCCACACGGGGGTCACTATGACGAGCACTGAGTCGGCCTCGGGGGGACCCGGACCGCTGCGACCGACGCGCCAGCGTCGCGCAGTCGCCACCTGCCTGGAGACCTTCGACGACTTCCGTTCCGCCCAGGAGATCCATGCCCTGCTCGAGCAGGGCGACGAGCGGGTGGGTCTGGCCACGGTCTACCGCACCTTGCAGGCGCTGGCCGAGAGCGGCGAGGTCGACGTGCTCCGCTCCGAGGAGGGCGAGGCGCTCTACCGGCGCTGCAGCGGCTCGCACCACCACCACCTGGTCTGTCGTCGATGCGGTCGCACCGTCGAGGTGGCAGGGCCGGCGGTGGAGCGCTGGGCGGACGCTGTCGCCCAGGAGCACGGCTTCAGCGACGTCAGCCACACCCTCGAGCTCTTCGGCACCTGCTCCGAGTGTGGGTGAGGTGTTGCTGGAACCGAGTGCCCAGTACGGGCCCCGGGTCGAGCCGGTCAGATGCTGAACCAATCGGCGGCAAACGACGCAGATCTCGCCGGAATCACGTCGTTCGCCGCCGATTGGTTCACGCGCGCGAGCGACAGCCCCGCGCATCGGTGCTCCTCGAGACCAGGGCCCCGCACCCAGAGTCAGGTCTCGGCGCCGCCGTAGCGGCGGTCGCGACGCGCGTAGGTCTCGATCGCTCGCCACAGGTCGCGCCGGTCGACGTCGGGCCACAGCACGTCGCTGAAGACGAGCTCGCTGTAGGCCGCCTGCCACAGCATGAAGTTGCTCAGCCGCTGCTCCCCGGAGGTGCGCCACACCAGGTCGGCGGTCTCCAGCTCCGGCACGTAGAGGTAGCGGGCGAAGGTGCGCTCGTCCACGCGGTCCGGATTGACCCGCCCGGCCGCGACGTCCTGCGCCAGGGCCCGCGCGGCGTCGGCCAGCTCGGCGCGTCCGCCGTAGTTCACGCACATCGTCAGCGTCAGCACGTCGTTGGCCTCGGTGAGCTCTTCGGCGACCTTGAGCTCCTTGATCACCGAACGCCACAGCCGCGGCGCCCGCCCGGCCCACCGCACCCGGACACCCAGCTCGTGCATCTCGTCACGGCGACGGCGGATGACGTCGCGGTTGAAGCCCATCAGGAAGCGCACCTCATCGGGGGAACGCGACCAGTTCTCCGTCGAGAAGGCGTAGGCCGAGACCGCCTTGACGCCGATCTCGATGGCTCCCTCGACGACGTCGAAGAGCGAGTCCTCCCCCTGCTCGTGGCCCGCGGTGCGTGGTAGGCCACGCTGCTGGGCCCACCGTCCGTTGCCGTCCATCACGATCGCGACGTGATGGGGCACCAGGTCGTGGGGAACCGACGGTGGGCGCGCACCCGAGGGATGTGGCGAGGGTGGCCTCGGCGCGACTGTCGAGCGGCTCGCGCGCTTGGCGCGGCGGCTCATCGGGCCACGTGGCTCAGCGACATCAAGCCACGCTCCAGGTGCCAGGACACGTAGCCGGCGACGAGCCGGCTGGCCTCGCGCAGGTGCCGCTCGTCGGTCTCTCGGACCGTGTCCCAGTCGCCCGAGAGCAGCGCGCCGAGCGCCCGCACGGTCTCCGAGGCCGGTCGCGCGGATCCGGGCAGGCGGCAACCGGCGCACAGCACGCCACCGGCCGAGGGGTTGAAGGCCACGTGGGGCCCGGGTTCGCCGCACCGCGCGCACTGGTCGAACGAGGCGCCCCAGCCCGCGACGGCCAGCGACCGGAGCAGGAAGGCGTCGAGCACCTGCGCCGGGGGCCGTCCGTGGTCGGTCATCGCCCGGAGTCCACCCACCAGCAGCAGGAACTGCTGCACGGCGGGCTCCCCCTCCTGGTCGACCAGTCGCTCAGCCGCCTCCAGCATGGCGGTGCCTGCGGTGTACGCCGCGTAGTCCCCGACCAGCTGCGCGCCGTAGGACCGCAGGGACTCGACCTGGGTGACGATGTCGAGGGTGCGCCCCTGGGCCAGCTGCAGGTCGACGTGGCCGAACGGCTCGAGCCGGGCACCGAACCGCGAGGACGTGCGGCGCACCCCCTTGGCGACCGCGCGCACCCGCCCGTGCGAGCGGGTCAGCAGGGTGAGGATGCGGTCGGCCTCCCCGAGCTTCTGGGTCCGCAGCACCACCGCCTCGTCACGATAGAGCGGCATGGTCTCCGTCCTCGGGGTCAGCCACGGTCGGCTCCTCGCCCCAGGCCTGTGCCACGAAGGCCGCGGCCCGGGCGGTGAGCCGCTCCGGTCGCAACCGCCACTCCAGGATGCTGGCCGCCGGCACGTAGACCCCGTGCGGCAGCTCCTCGGCGACCATCCGCGCGTCAGCATCGAGGTGGATCGGGTCGGCGGGGTGTCCCACGACCAGGGCCGGGTGCTCGAAGGTGCGACGTTGCCGGGCCGGAGGCGCAATCCGACCGAAGAACAGTCCGTGGATCGTCGCCGCCATCGCCGCGGGGCGCTGGTCGAGCGTCTCCACGACCACCCGTCCCCAGTGGCCGAGGAGCCGACGCGGCACCAGCCGGGCCACCCGCGCGGTCAGGCTGACCATCACCGGCACGTGGCGGGCCATGAACATCATCGGCGCGAACGCCAGGATGCCGTTCTCGACCGCGTTGTCGAGGACCGGCATCTCCAGCAGGAGACCCTGGACCCGCTCGGGTGCGATCGCTGCGACCTCGAGCGAGACGTTGGCTCCCAGCGACGTGCCACCGACGACCGCGGTCTCGGCGCCGAGGTGGTCCAGCAGGGCGACCACCTGCTCGGCGAAGGCGGTCAGGGAGTACTCCCGAGGATCGTCGGGGCGGTCGGACCGTCCGTGCCCCAGGAGGTCCAACGAGACCACGTGATTGCCCTGGGATGCGAGCGAGCGTGCCAGGGGCTCGTGCATGACGCGAGGCATCAGCTGACCGGGGAGCAGCACGACCCAGCGGTCGCCCGTGCCGAACTCGGTGTACTCCAGCCGGTCACTGCGGAGGAAGAACTGTCCCAGACGCTCTGAGGTCAGGGGCGCGCGCATGCAACCACTCTCCCAGACCGGACCGCAGGCTCATCGCATCCCGACCTCGGCGACCCGCGCGTCGTCCCCTTCGCTCACGCTCGTGCGGGCCCCAGGCTGTCGGGGAGCTCGGACAGGTCGTCAGGGGCATCAGGGCTCGGACCGGTCGCCAGCGGGAGCCGCACCTCGAACGTGGTGCCCACGCCCTGCTCGCTCTCGACCTCGATGCTTCCACCGTGGCCGGCGACGATCGACCTGCTGATGGACAGCCCCAGCCCGACTCCCTGGATGGCGCGACGTTGCGCCTCCTGGGTGCGGAAGAACTTGGTGAACAGCTGCCGCCGGTCCGACTCGGCGATCCCGATGCCGTCGTCGCCGACGCTCAGCACCACCGTCGGGGCTGCCTCGTCCTCCTGCGCCACGGCCAGCCGGACCCACACGGTGCCGCCGACGTGGGAGTACTTCACGGCATTGGTGATCAGGTTGTCGATGACCTCCGCCAGCCGCTCGCGGTCACCGGCGACCCACGCCTCGCGCTGCACGTCGAGCTCCACGCTGACGTCGACCGCCTCGGCGCGAGCCCGTAGATCGTCGATGCTCTCGCTGACCACCTCGCTGAGGTCGACCCGGCACCGGTCGAGATCGAGCACTCCTCGCTCGGTCTGCGCGGTGAGCAACAGGTCGTTGACCAGGCGCAGGAGTCGACGGGCGTTGCGTTGGACGACCTCCAGGTAGCCCCGACGCGGGTCGCGCTCCGGGACGTCGGTGACCGCGAGGTCCAGGTATCCCAGGATCGAGGTCAGCGGAGTCCGTAGCTCGTGGGACACCGTGGCGACGAACTCGTCCCGCACCCGCAATGCCCGGACCAGGTCCGTCACGTCCTTGTAGACCAGGACCGCGGCGACGTCGTCGCCACCGCCGTCCACACGCTTGGCGGACACAGCAAGCGCCCGGCGCTCAGCGGGCTCCTCCCCCACCCAGATGACGTAGTCGCTGAACTCCTCGCCGTTGTGGGCCCGGACCGTCGGCATCTTGTCGCGAGTGAGGAACGTCGTCCCGTCCTCGTCGAAGACCCACCCCAGCTGGCCGGCGTACCCCCGGTGGCCGTCGGGGAAGGCGGACTCCATGAACTTCTTGTGATGGGAGTTCATGGCGCTGTAGGTGCCGTCGCGGCGCAGCCCCACCAGACCCACGTCGACGGCGTTCATGATGGCGCCGTTCAGAGCCTGACCGGCCGAGAGCCTGCGCATGGTCTGGCTCAGCTGAACCTGACGCTCGTGCAGCTGCGACTCATGCGTGCGCCAGCCGTCTGCGATCCACGACTGGCTCAAGGCGCAGATCGTGGCCACCAGGCACAGCTGCACCGATCCGACCCACGTGGCTGCGGTGGGACCGAGAGAGATCAGGCCGGGGGCCGCCTGGGTGACCAGCACCGCGGCGGACGCGACCGCGACACCCGGAAGTCTCTTGTCGACCCCGAGCCACATGGCGGGGAGAGCAGCGATGATCCCGAGCCCGGTGGGCTCCGGCACGACCCGCAGCAGGCCTACAGCGGCAAGCACCACGATCGGGATCGTCCACCCCGCCCATCCGTTCGCCTGGGGCGAGCGGGCCCCCAGAGCGATGACCCATCCCAGCAGCAGGACCCCGATCCCCACGCAGTAGAGGGCGGTGACGTGCAGGTCGGGGTGCAACAGGCGCAGCGAGACGTCCAGGCAGACCGGCACGGTCACGATCGCCATCCGGCGTCCCCAGTGGGACGAGCTGAAGGCCGACGCCGCCGGGGGCGCGGCCGTGGAGCCCTGCTCCGTGGTCATGGTGGTGGTGTTCGCTTCCCGTCCGTTACGCGCCTCTCCAAGGCCTCGTCAAGGGTCCCACGGGACGGCATCCGATACGCACGAATCGGTACAGACCGCCCGGGCCCCGCGGCAGGGCGTCGGCGTCCGAACGGAGGTCGGCGGGTCGCCCTCAGACGCGGTTGACGGCCGACACCACGGCCTTCAGCGACGCGGTCACGATGTTGGCATCCATCCCCACGCCCCACAGCACCTGGTCGCCCACCGCACACTCGACGTACGCCGCGGCGATCGCGTCCCCGCCCGAGCTGAGCGCGTGCTCGGCGTAGTCGAGCACCCGCACGTCGTAGCCGATGCCGCCCAGGGCGGCGACGAAGGCAGCGATCGGGCCGTTGCCCGACCCGTGCAGGGTGTGGCGTTCCCCGTCGACGTAGACGGTGACCTCCAGCTGGTCCAGCTCGCCGTGCGCGGAGGAGGTGTGGTGGCTGTTCAGCTGCAACGGCCTGGCCCGGTCCAGGTAGCTGCGCCGGAAGACGTCCCACATCTGGGTCGGGGAGACCTCGCCGCCCTCGCTGTCGGTCTGCTGCTGGACCACGCGCGAGAACTCCATCTGGAGCCGGCGGGGCAGATCCAGCTTGTGCTCGGACTTCATGATGTAGGCGACGCCGCCCTTGCCCGACTGGCTGTTGACGCGGATCACGGCCTCGTAGGTGCGGCCCACGTCGTGGGGGTCGATCGGCAGGTAGGGGACCTCCCACACGTGGTCGCGCAGGGGCACGCCGTGCTCGCGCGCATCCGCCTCGAGCGCTTCGAGACCCTTCTTGATCGCGTCCTGGTGCGAGCCGGAGAAGGCGGTGTAGACCAGGTCGCCGGCGTAGGGGTGCCGAGGGTGCACCGGCAGCTGGGTGCAGTACTCCACCGTGCGCCGGATCTCGTCGATGTCGGAGAGGTCGATCTGCGGGTCGATGCCCTGCGTGACCAGGTTCATGCCCAGGGTCACCAGGCACACGTTGCCGGTGCGCTCCCCGTGCCCGAAGAGGCAGCCTTCGACCCGATCCGCGCCGGCCATGATCGCCAGCTCGGTGGCGGCCACGGCGGTGCCCCGGTCGTTGTGGGGGTGCAGGCTGATCGTGGTGCTCTCCCGACGGGTCAGCTGCCGCGAGAACCACTCGATCTGGTCGGCGTAGACGTTGGGCGTCGCGACCTCGACGGTGGCGGGCAGGTTGAGGATGATCTCCCGACCGTCGTCGGGCTGCCAGACGTCGGAGACGGCTTCGCAGACCTCGACGGAGTACGGCAGCTCGGTGGAGGTGAAGATCTCCGGTGAGTACTCGAACCCGATCACCGAGGCATCGAGGTGGTTCTCGACGTGCTTCATCACCAGCTGCGTGCCGCGCACCGCGATGTCCTTCACCTCGTCCTTGGAGGCGTGGAACACCACGCGACGGAAGAGCGGCGCCAGGGCGTTGTAGAGGTGGATGTTGGCGTGGTGGATCCCGACCAGCGACTGGACGGTGCGTTCGATCAGGTCCTCGCGGGCCTGGGTGAGGACCGAGATGGTCACGTCGGGCGGCACCCGGTCCTCCTCGACCAGCTGGCGCACGAACGCGAAGTCGGTCTCGCTGGCCGACGGGAAGCCCACCTCGATCTCCTTGTAGCCCATGCGGACCAGCAGATCGAACATCGTCAGCTTGCGCGCCGGGGTCATCGGGTCGATCAAGGCCTGGTTGCCGTCGCGGAGGTCCGTGCTCAGCCACCGGGGTGGCGCGGTGATCTGGCGCTGCGGCCACGTCCGGTCGGGCAGGTCGATCGGGGGGAACGCCCGGTAGCGGTGGATCGGCATGCCGCTGGGGCGTTGGGTGTTGGTGAAGCCGGGATGCTTGCCGGGGTGCTCCCCGGGGGGGTTCAGAGTCATGGTCGCCTTCGCGGTCTGGAGGGGCGCCGGCTGCATGGCAGATCCACCGTAGCGAGGCGTCCGGCGTTCAGACCTCGCTACGGCAGCGAAGGAGTCCCTCGGGGAGACCCCACTGGGTGGACTGCAGGCTGCGCGACATGACCCGGCCACACTACACCGATCCGCAGCCCCTCTCGCGTGGAGTCGGCCGGCTCGCTAGGTTCATGGCACGCAGGGTTGCAGGGACGAGCCACACCAAGGAGGCGCCATGCGGGTGTTCAAGGACGTCGAGGAGCTCCAGGCTGCGGTGGGCGAGGAGATCGGCCCGACCGACTGGGTGCCGATCACCCAGCAGCGGGTCAACAAGTTCGCCGACGCCACCGATGACCACCAGTGGATCCACGTCGACCGCGATCGAGCCGCTGCCAGTGAATTCGGCTCCACGATCGCCCACGGCTACCTGACCCTGTCCTTGCTCCCGATGCTCGCCTCGCAGCTCTTCGTCATCGAGCAGCGCGGGGCGAAGCTCAACTACGGCGTGAACAAGGTGCGCTTCCCGGCCGCGATCCCGGTGGGTTCGAAGATCCGCGCACGGGTGAGCATCGGCTCCGTGGAGTCCGTCGACGTCGGCAAACGCCTCACCTTGAACTACGTGGTCGAGGTCGACGGGCAGGACAAGCCAGGCATGGTGGCAGAGTCCGTCGTGGTGATCCTGTCCCCCGACGCCTGAGGCCTCAGGCTCAGGCGGTGATGCGGTCGAGCACCAAGGGTGGTTGCTCGGGCGCCTGGTCGTCGATCTCGATCCCGCCGCCCAGCGCCGACCGGGCTCGTCCCAACCGACGCTCGTCGTCGGTGTGCAGGATGAGGATCGGCTGCCCCCTCCTGACCGCTTCGCCTGGCCTGACGAGCAGCCGCACGCCGGCACCGGCCTGCACCTGCTCACCCTGGCGGGCGCGACCCGCTCCGAGGCGCCACGCCGCCGTCCCGACAGCCAGCGCGTCCAGGCTCGAGAGCACGCCGTCCCGTTCCGCGCTGACCACGTCCTGAAGGCGTGCCTGTGGCAGCTCGGCGTCGGGGTCGCCGCCCTGCGCGGCGATCATCCGCCGCCACACGTCCATCGCCGAGCCGTCCCGCAGCTTCTCGGCGGGGTCGAGGTCTCCCCGTCCGGCACCGGCGAGCATCTCCCGCGCCAGTGCGAGCGTCAGCTCGACCACGTCGTCCGGGCCACCCCCGGCGAGCACCTCCACGGACTCGGCGACCTCGAGTGCATTGCCGGCGGTGAGCCCCAGCGGCGTCGACATGTCGGTGAGCAGAGCCACGGTGTGGACCCCGGCCTCCGTGCCCAGTGCCACCATGGTCTCGGCCAGCTCCCGCGCTCCGGCGATGCTCTTCATGAAGGCACCGGTGCCGACCTTCACGTCCAGGACCAGGGTGCCGGTGCCCTCGGCGATCTTCTTGCTCATGATGGAGCTCGCGATCAGGGGGATCGCCTCGACGGTGCCGGTCACGTCCCGCAGCGCATAGAGCTTCTTGTCAGCGGGAGCGAGAGTGCCCCCCGCGGCGCAGATCACGGCTCCGACGTCGTCGAGCTGGCTGAGCATCTGCTGGTCGTCGACCTCTGCACGCCAGCCCGCGATGGACTCCAGCTTGTCGAGCGTGCCGCCGGTGTGGCCGAGTCCCCGCCCGGACAGCTGCGGGACGGCGACCCCGCAGGCCGCGACCAGAGGCGCGAGCGGCAACGTGATCTTGTCGCCCACCCCACCGGTCGAGTGCTTGTCGGCGGTGGGCCGCGACAACCCGGAGAAGTCCAGCCGTTCCCCGGAGGCGATCATGGCCCTGGTCCATCGCGTGATCTCTCGACGGTCCATGCCGTTGAGCAGGATCGCCATCGCGAGGGCTGACATCTGCTCGTCGGCGACCTCGCCGCGGGTGTAGGCGTCGACCACCCAGTCGATCTGGCTGTCGCTCAGGGAGCCGCCATCGCGCTTGGCAGAGATCACCTCGACCGCGTCGTGCTCAGCGCTCACGGCCCCTGCTCCCCGACCGATCCTCCAGGTCACCCGGTCCGAACGCCTGCGGGAGCACCTGATCGAGCGTTCGCTCCCCCTCGGGAGTGAGCAGGACCAGGCCGGGACCGCCGTTCTCGTGCAACAGCTGCCGGCACCGACCGCACGGCATGATCACCTGCTCATCCTGGTTCACGCAGACGAACCGACGCAGCCGGCCGCCGCCGCTGAGATGCAGCTGGGAGACCAACCCGCACTCTGCGCACAGACCGACACCGTACGAAGCATTCTCGACGTTGCACCCGGTCACGACGCGACCGTCGTCCACCGTCGCAGCCGCGCCGACGTGATAGCTGCTGTAGGGCGCGTAGGCCCGGCGCATCGCGTCCGCGGCAGCTCGGAGCAGAGGCTGCCACTCCTCGGGATCACCCACTGGTCGATGCTCCGACACGACTGGACCATGGCGCGGGGCGCATCTCGACATCGTAACCATTTGATTCCCCGGGCCCTCCCGAGGTCCGGAGTCGCCTTGAGGTCAGTTACCGTGACGGCGATCACCCCGGTCCAGCGTGGGCGGCAACTGTGGAGGCGAAGTGAACAAGATCAGGAGGGCCACCGCAGGTGGCTTGACGGTGCTCGTGGCGGCAGCCGGGCTCGTCGCGTGCGGCGACGCACCGGAGGAGAACGACAGCGGCAGCAGCAGCGACTCGAGCTCGGACTACCTGCCGTGCATCGTGTCCGATGCCGGTGGGTTCGACGACAAGTCGTTCAACCAGCTCAGCTACGAGGGCGTCGAGAAGGCCGCTGACGAGATCGGCACCGAGTTCAAGGGAGTGGAGTCGAACAGCGAGAACGACTACGCACCCAACCTGGAGAGCCTGGTCGCCGAGGGCTGCGACACCATCGTCACCGTCGGCTTCGCGCTGGCCGCCGCGACCAAGGAGTCCGCTGCCGCCAACCCCGACCTGAAGTACATCCTGATCGACGACGCCGCGGACGGCGGCGACGACGGGCAGACCTTCGACGGCAAGCCGGACGAGGACAACATCAAGCCATTGCTGTACAACACCGCGGAGGCCGCCTTCCTGGCCGGCTACCTCGCTGCCGACTACACCAAGACCGGCAAGGTCGGCACCTACGGTGGCCAGCCGTTCCCGACCGTGACGATCTTCATGGACGGCTTCAAGCAGGGCGTGGAGTACTACAACAAGGAGAAGGGCAAGGACGTCAAGGTCGTCGGATGGGACGGCAAGAACGGCTCCTTCACCGGCGGGTTCGAGGCCAACGAGAAGGCGACCAACACTGCGCGCCAGATCATCGACCAGAACGTCGACGTGATCCTCCCGGTGGGTGGTCCGATCTACCAGGGCGCCTTGACCGCGATCGAGTCCTCCGGCAAGGACGTCGCGCTGATCGGCGTGGACGCCGACTTCTACGAGACGGACCCGAAGACCCAGGACGTCGTGCTGACCTCGATCCTGAAGAACATGAAGGTCTCCACCTACGAGGCCGTCACCGCGGCCGAGAGCGACGAGGAGTTCGACTTCACGCCGTACGTCGGCACGCTGGAGAACGACGGCGTCGGGCTGGCCCCCTTCCACAACTTCGAGGACAAGGTCTCCGACTCCGTCACCTCCGAGCTCGATGAGATCAAGCAGGGAATCATCGACGGTGACATCACGGTGAAGTCCTACCTGGACCAGTAGTCACCAGATCCACGGTGCGTTCCGGGGGAGGTCGGCTGATCAGGTCGGCCTCCCCCGGTCGCGCGTGACGACTCCTGGTGGCGTGATGACCCCGTCAACCTGTCGGCGTCCGCCCCGCGAACCTTAGGATGCGATGCCATGCAACTCGTCCTCCGCGACATCACCAAGCGCTTCGGGTCGCTGGTTGCCAGCGACCGCATCTCCCTGAGCGTCGAGCCGGGCGAGATCCACGCACTCCTCGGGGAGAACGGCGCAGGCAAGTCGACTCTGATGAACGTGCTCTACGGCCTCTACCCCGCCGACGAGGGCGAGATCGAGCTCGACGGAGAGGTCCGGCACTTCTCGGACCCTGGTGATGCCATCGCCGCCGGCATCGGCATGGTCCACCAACACTTCATGCTGGTCCCGGTCTTCACCGTCGCCGAGAACGTGATGCTGGGCAACGAGACCACCGGCTTCGCCGGCACCCTCGACCTCGATGCCGCCCGCAAGCGGGTCGAGGAGATCTCGGAGCAGTTCGGCTTCCGCCTCGACCCGGACGCGGTGGTGGAGGATCTGCCGGTCGGGGTGCAGCAGCGGGTGGAGATCGTGAAGGCTCTGTCGCGCGACGCCCAGGTGCTCGTCCTGGACGAGCCGACCGCGGTGCTCACACCGCAGGAGACCGACGAGCTGATGGAGATCATGCGGCAGCTCAAGAGCGACGGGAAGTCGATCGTCTTCATCACTCACAAGCTGCGCGAGGTGCGTGAGGTCGCCGATCGGATCACGGTGATCCGCTTGGGCAAGGTGGTCGGCGAGGCCGAGCCCACGGCCAGCAATGCCGACCTCGCCGCGATGATGGTCGGACGACCGGTCGAGCTCACCGTCCACAAGGACCCTCCCCACCTCGGCGAGGACCTCCTCGTCGTGAAGGACCTGAGGGTCGTGGACGCCCGCGGGCAGGTCAACCTCGACGGGGTCAGCTTCAGCATCAAGGCCGGCGAGATCCTGGTGGTGGCCGGGGTCCAGGGCAACGGTCAGACCGAGCTCAGCGAGGCGATCCTGGGGCTCCAGGAGGACGTCCGCGGCTCGATCCGTCTCGACGGCACCGAGCTCGTGGGGAGGTCGGTGCGCAAGATCCTCGCCGCCGGGGTGGGCTTCATCCCCGAGGACCGCCAGGAGGACGGCTTGGTGGCCGACTTCACGATCGCGGAGAACCTGATGCTCAACCGCAGCTTCGGGCCGCCGTTCGTCAGTCGCGGATCACTGCGGCTGGACCAGCTCGACCATTTCGCCAAGGACAAGCTGGCCCAGTACGACGTCCGGGCCCCCGGGGTGGACACCACCGCCGCGCAGCTGTCGGGTGGCAACCAGCAGAAGGTCGTGGTGGCCCGGGAGCTCTCCCGTGACCTGCGGCTGCTGGTGGCGGCACAGCCGACGCGTGGCGTCGACGTGGGTTCGATCGAGTTCATCCACAAGCAGATCGTCGCGGCGCGTGACAGCGGCGTGCCGGTGCTCGTGGTCTCGACCGAGCTGGACGAGGTGGTGGCCCTGGCCGACCGGATCATGGTCTTCTACCGCGGCAGGGTGGTCGGCATCGTCCCGGCCGACACCCCGCGGGAGGTGCTCGGGTTGATGATGACCGGTGAGCGCCCCGAGGGCACGGCGGCATGAGCAGCGAGGAGCCCCCCCAGGACCACACCACGAAGCAGGAGTCGACCGCCGAGGACCGTGGCGAGTCCACCAAGTCCTCGGACGACGCGCGCTGGCTCGGGGTGATGCGCGAGATCACCTCGGGCGACGCCTTCGCCGGGGTGATGGCCGTCGTGCTCGCCGTCCTGGTCGGGTCGATGATGATCGCCTTCACCGACGAACGGACCCGGGAGACGTTCGGCTACGTCTTCGCCCGCCCCACGGACTTCTTAGCGGCCGGCTGGGATGCGGTGACCGGCGCCTACATCGCGCTCTTCCAGGGGTCGATCTACAACACGCGGGTGGAGGGCTTCGAGGGCCGCATCCGACCGCTGACCGACACCTTCAAGTTCGCTGCCCCCCTGATCACCGCCGGGCTGGGCGTCGGGTTCGCCTTCCGCGCCGGGCTCTTCAACATCGGCGGGCGGGGCCAGATGCTCCTGGCCGGCGGTGCTGCCGGCTGGGTCGGCTTCGGGCTCGACCTGCCGGCGATCATCCACCTGCCGCTCGCGATCGCCGCGGGCATGTTGGCGGGAGGTCTGTGGGGTGGCCTGGTCGGTCTGCTGAAGGCGCGCACCGGCGCGCACGAGGTGATCCTCACGATCATGCTCAACTACGTCGCCTTCTACCTGCTGTTCTACGCCCTGTCCGAGAAGGCCTTGCTGCAGGCGCCGGGCTCTGCGAACCCGAAGTCCCTGCCGATGCCGGACTCGGTCGTGCTCCCCAAGCTCCTCGGCGAGCAGTTCAACCTCCACCTGGGTTTCGTGCTCGCGCTGATCGCGGTGGCGGTGATGTGGTGGGTCCTCAACCGCTCGGCGCTCGGGTTCAGGGTGCGTGCGGTGGGCAGGAATCCCACGGCGGCCCGGGCGGCCGGAATCGATGTGGGCCGGATCTACGTGGTGGTCTTCTTCATCGCCGGTGCGCTGGTGGGTCTCGCCGGCGTGAACCAGGTCCTGGGCACAGTCACCAGTGGCGTCACCGTCGGCCTGGATGCCGGCATCGGCTTCGATGCGATCACCGTCGCACTGCTCGGGCGCTCGCACCCGCTGGGCATCCTGGGCGCCGGGCTGCTGTTCGGAGCGTTCAAGGCCGGCGGTTTCTCGATGCAGGCTTCCGAGGGGATCCCGGTCGACATCGTCCTGGTGGTGCAGTCGTTGATCGTGCTCTTCATCGCGGCTCCACCGCTGGTGCGCGCGATCTTCCGACTGCCGCAGAAGGAGGCGAAGTGAGCTCCACCGTTGACCAACCCAACCAGTCGGACGCGTCGGGACCCCTCCCCCCGGCAGACAGCTCTGCGCCCGTCGCCCGGGTCAACCGGAAGTCCGCGGTGATCTTCGCTGTGCTCACGTGCGGACTGGCAGCAATCGTGGGGTTCGAGGGTCAGTCGGGCACGACGACCTTCAGGCTCGCGACACCCTCCGACTTCGCCCAGCTGCCTGAGATCCAGGTGCCCTCGACCCCCACCACCTGGGTGATGGTGGTGCTCTGCGCACTGATGACGGCCGGCGCGTTCGCCCTGTACGCCCGTGGACGCAGGACTCCCCTGTGGTTGGTGATCGGCTTCTCGGTGGCGTGGATGTCCGGGTTCCTCACGTGGGCAGCGGCCGGCGCCACCATCCCCGTGGTCGGGCTGCTCGGGGGTGCGATCGCGCTCGCGGTCCCGTTGGTGTTCGGTGCGCTGGGCGGTGTCCTGGGCGAGCGGGCCGGCGTGGTCAACATCGCCATCGACGGTCAGCTGTTGGCGGGGGCGTTCGCCGCCGCCCTGGTGGGGTCGCTGACGGGGGTCACGTGGGCCGGCCTCGCGGGCGCAATGCTCGCCGGCGCCCTGGTCGCACTGATCCTGGGGTTGTTCGCGATCAGCTACTACGTCGAGCAGGTGATCGTCGGCGTGGTGCTCAACGTGCTGGTGATCGGGGTGACCAGCTTCCTGTTCACCCAGGTGCTCTCCAGCGACACCGCGAAGTTCAACAGTCCCCCGCACTTCTCCCGGCTCGCGATCCCGGTCCTGAGCGACCTGCCGCTGGTCGGGCCGATCTTCTTCCAGCAGACCGCGATCGTCTACCTGCTCTACATCGCCGTACCCCTGGTCACCTGGGCGTTGTTCCGCACCACCTGGGGTCTGCGGGTCCGCGCCGTGGGCGAGCACCCGAGGGCCGCGGACACCGTCGGCATCAAGGTGAACCGCACCCGCTACCGCACGGTCCTGATCGCCGGAGCGGTGGCCGGCGCCGGCGGCGCCTTCTACACCTTGGTCGCCGTGCCGCAGTTCAACCGCGAGATGACCGGCGGCGCGGGCTACATCGCGCTCGCAGCGGTGATCTTCGGCAAGTGGGACCCGATCCGCGCGACCCTCGCCGCGCTGCTCTTCGGCTTCGCGTCGAACCTTCAGGGGGTGCTGTCGGTGATCGGTTCGCCCGTGCCCAGCCAGTTCATGCTGATGCTGCCGTACGTGGTCACGATCTTCGCCGTCGCGGGTCTGGTGGGTCGATCGAGACCGCCTGCCGCCGACGGCATCCCCTATCGCAAGGGCTAGCTCAGCTCCCCGTACCGACGAGACGTCACCGCCGCAGCGACATCCCGGCTCGGTCGAGCGCCCGCTCCACCCGCAGCCTCTCCTGTTGTCGCCGCTGGGCCGGCGCGTCGGCGAGCGGATCATCGAGGCCGAGCGCTCGGCACGCCTCGTCCAACAGGTCGTCGTAGGCCTGCGTGATGCCTTGTCTGCGTGCCATCGGGGTCCCCGGCTGGAGCCCGAGCAGGTCGGCCCGGACCCGCACCAGGTCGCGGGCGAGCTGCTCGATGGGGCGCCCCCGTGCCCGTTCCGGTGGGGGGAGCACCCGCTCCAGCCAGCGACGCCCTCGGACCGCGAGCTCACCACGATAGAGAATCAGGCCGAGCGCCAGCCCGCCACAGGCCGTGACCACGGTCATGGCGATCACAAGAGGGGGGATCGCGCTCATCTTCATCTGCCTTACAACCCCATGGTAGGCACCACCACCCACACGCTTCGAACGGCCGATGTTCCACTACCGCAGAACGGCGTCCGAGGATTGCCGATCTACGGACCGGCTGCCACCAACAGCGCTCCTACGACCCACTCAGGTGCGGATGCGTGTGAACCGGAGCCGCCCATCGACGGTGCGGGTCGCCTCGTAGCCAGTGTCATGGGCAGCCGTGTGGTGGCGCGAGCAGAGGGCCATGGCGTCGTCGACGCTCGTGCTGCCGCCCTTGCTCCATGGCGTGAGGTGATGGACGTGACACCAGTTGGCGGGGATCTCGCAGCCTTCGGCGCGACAGGTCCTGTCGCGGGCGAAGATCACTTTGCGCTGACCGGGGGTGTGAAACCGCTTCTCCCGGCCGTGGTCCAACGGCTGGGAGTCACCGCCCAGGACGACCGGCAGGATCCCGGCTTCGCACGCCAGGCGGCGGGCCTCGGCCGGTGAGAGCTGGTGGTCGGCGAGCAGCTCGGCCGACGACAGGCCGCCGAGCAGGGTCTCGAGCGACATCGTCACCATCACGGTGGCGTTGAGACCACCGGACTCCGGGACCCGATCAGCCGGGTAGCGCTGCATCATCTCGACGAAGGCACGCCCCAGCAGGACTGCGTTGGGCAGCCTCGCGCCGTCGGGATCGTCGCGGTCGTAGGCCTCGGGTCGACGTGGTGAGGCGAACGCATTCAGCATGGTGCGCAGCTGGTCACCGGCCAGGGTCGGCAGCGCGCCTTTGAGATGAGTGGTGCCCTTGCCGTCGTCGTACATCTGCAGGAAGCAACGCTGGTCGGCGGCCCGTTCCTCCGTGGCCAGCTGCGCGGCCAAGCGCTCGTCTGCGGCGTCGGGATCGATCACGTCGATCAGGTGCCTGCCCAGGTGGCGCAACTGCTTCGGGCCGAACTCCTCGGCCTGCTCGAGCAGGTGCTGCTCGGCCTTCGCCCTGCCCTCGGGCCCGATCGATGGGGGCAGGGAACGCAGCGCGTCGACGATCACCTCCGCCTGCGCGGCTGAGACCTCGCCGGCCGCCAGCGCTGCCTCGGTGCAGCGGTAGTCGCCGGCCAGCCACTGCGACATCCGCAGGTCGCGTCGCGCTCGCCGGTGGTCGATCGTGGCCGCGTGGGCCCACCACCCCTCGGTGACCGACTCGCTGGCGGCACTCACATCCTCGCGATGTGCCTGGTCGAGCAGGCGCAGCCGCAGCGCGCTCAGACGGGCCTCGGCCCTGGCGACCAGGATCGCGGCGTCGCCGGCCGACTCACCGGACAGACCGTTGGTCGAGCCCGCCATCACCTCGTCGAGGACCTGATGGACCCGGGTGGCGAACCAGGCGACGGGGTGGGCTTCCATGGCCCGAACCTACGCAGCGCCACCGACAGTTTCAGGGTTGTTTCCGCAGGTCAGAGGATGTTTTCCCGAACATTCCGGGTGCCTCGTTGCGAGGTCTCGACAAGCTCGACCGACGCGGGTGGCAACCGACGCATCGGGCCGAGGCTCAGTCGGTCGCGGCCGGTTTGCGCTGGGCCTTGAACAAGGTCTCGTAGGCGACGGTGGCCAGCACGCGGGCGCCGATGGCCACGGAGCGCTCGTCGATGCGCAGGTCACCCTGGTGCAGGTCGTACGTCGGCCCGCCGGGAGTGCGGGTGCCGAGCCTGGCCATCGCGCCGGGCACCGACTCCAGGAACCACCCGAAGTCCTCACCCCCGAGGCTCTGGGTGGTGGCCACCACGCCGTCCTCACCGAGCACGAGCTCGACGGCATCGGCGAGGCGACCGGTCGACGTGCGGCTCGTTGACCACAGGCGGCACGCCGCGCACGTAGTCGACCTCCGCGGTGACGCCGTAGGGGGCGAGCAGCTGGTCGATGCTCTCTCGCACCAGGCCCTCGGCCTCGGCCCACGCCAGCGGGTCGAGCATCCGCAGCGTGCCGGCCGCCTCCCCGGCGGCCGGGATGACGTTGCGCGCGGCGCCGGCGCGGACCATGCCCCACACCATGCTGGCGCCGGCGCGGGGGTCGAGGCGCCGACTCAGCACGGCGGGCAGGTCGGTGATGAGGGTCGCGAGCGCGAAGGTGAGGTCCTGGGTCAGGTGCGGTCGCGAGGTGTGTCCACCACGGCCGGAGAGGTGCACCCGGATCGCATCAGCGGCGCCGGTGATCGGCCCGACCCGCAGGCCGACGCGCCCCACCTCGAGGGACGGGTCGCAATGCAGACCGTAGGCATGCCTGACGTCGTCGAGCGCACCGCCGGCAAGCATCTCCAGCGCCCCGCCAGGCATGACCTCCTCGGCCGGCTGGAACAGGAGCCGCACCCGGCCCGGGACCGGGTGATCCTGCAGCACCTGGTGCAGCGCGAGCCCGGCGCCCAGCAGGCAGACGGTGTGGACGTCGTGGCCACAGGCGTGAGCGACACCGTCGATCGAGCTGCGCCACGGGTCGGCGATCTGGTCCTGCACGGGCAGCGCGTCGAGGTCGGCACGCAGTGCGACCACCGGACCGTCGCCCGAGCCGAACTCGGCGACCAGGCCCGACTTCGGCATCAGCTGCACTGCGATGCCGGCCTCACCGAGGCGGTCGGCGACGCACTGGGTGGTGCGCGACTCCTGCCAGGCGAGCTCGGGATGAGCGTGGATGTCTCGCCGCAGGTCGATCAGCTCGGATTCCAGCTTGTCGATCTGTGCCGAGATGGCGTGCGTGGTGGCAGAAGGGATCAATTGCATGACACCCCCAGGCTAGTCGGAGGAGCTGTGCAACGTGTGGGTGTCACCGTTTGTCGGCGTCACCGATTGTCGGTGTCACCGCCGTCGGAGTCGTAGGCCTGCAACAACCGGTCCGCAGCGGCGCTCGCCGGCAGCTCTCCGGCCAGGACCTCGCGGCGCAGCTCCCCGCGCACCTGCGCGACGCCCGGTGAGCGCCGCAACCGGTCCTCGAGCTCGTCGCGCACCAGCGCCCAGGTGAAGTCCAGCTGCTGCTCGGCACGCTTGCTCGCGAGCCCCTTCTCACCCAGCGACCTGCGGTGCTCCATCACCTTCGCCCACACCTCGTCGACCCCGGTCCCCTGCAGCCCCGAGCAGGTGAGCACCGGCGGCACCCACTCCCCCCGTGAGGCACTGCCCCGGTAGACGAACCGAAGGGCACCGGCGAGCTCCTTGGCGGCCGCCTCGCTCTCGACCTCGCGGCCGTCGGCCTTGTTCACCGCGACCACGTCGGCGATCTCGAGGATCCCGCGCTTGATCCCCTGCAGCTGGTCACCGGTGCGTGCCAGGGTCAGGAAGCAGAAGGTGTCGACCATGTTGGCCACGGTGACCTCGGACTGGCCCACGCCGACGGTCTCCACCAGCACCACGTCGTACCCCGCGGCCTCGAGCACGGTCATCGACTGCGCGGTGGCCCGCGCGACGCCGCCGAGGGTGCCGGCGGTCGGCGACGGGCGGATGTAGGCGTCCGGGTCGGTGGTCAGCTCCCCCATCCGCGTCTTGTCCCCCAGCACCGAGCCGCCGGTGCGCACGGAGGACGGGTCCACGGCCAGCACCCCGACGCGGAGTCCCTCCCCGGTCAGGTGCTTGCCCAGTGCCTCGATGAAGGTCGACTTGCCCACACCCGGGACGCCCGAGATGCCCACGCGTGGCACATCGACGCCACGATCGGTGTTGCTCCGGGTCAGCTGCGAGACCAGCTCGCGCGCGGCGGCCCGATGGTCTGCCCGCGTGGACTCGACGAGCGTGATCGCCTTGGCCAGCGCCGGACGTCGGCGGGCCAGCACACCCTCGACCAGACCGGGGACGTCGACCTGCTTCGGCGGCATCAGGCGGGCTCGTGCCCCAGCCGTTGCGCCAGCTGCTCGAGCAGACCGGTCGCTGCTTCGGCGATGACGGTGCCCGGCGGGAAGACCGCCGCAGCGCCCATCTCCTCCAACGCGGGGATGTCGTCGGGCGGGATCACCCCGCCGACCACGATCATCACGTCCTCGGCGCCGAGATCGGCCAGCGCCGACTTCAGGGCCGGGACGAGCGTCAGGTGGCTTGCCGCCAGGGAGTTCACCCCGACGATGTGCACGTCGGCGTCGACCGCCTGCTGCGCGACCTCCTCCGGGGTGGAGAACAGCGGGCCCACGTCCACGTCGAAGCCGAGGTCGGCGAAGGCGGAGACCACCACCTTCTGGCCGCGGTCGTGACCGTCCTGACCCATCTTCGCCACCAGGATCCGGGGCCGGCGGCCCTCCTGCTCCTCGAACCGAGCGGTCGCGGCCAGCACCGTGTCGACGGCGGAGCCCTGCTCGCCGGAGCCCTGCGCCTCGGAGCGGTACACACCGGAGATGGTACGGATCACGGCGCGATGACGGCCCCACACCTTCTCCAGCGCATCGGAGATCTCACCGACGGTCGCCTTGGCCCGGGCCGCGTCCACCGCCAGGGCGAGGAGATTGTCGTCGAGGGAGTCCGAGGACGACCCACCCTCCTTCTCCGCCGACCTGGTCAGCGCCTCCAGGCTCCGGCGTACGACGTCGTCGTCGCGCTCCGCGCGCAGCCGTTCCAGCTTGGCGGTCTGGGACTTGAGCACCGCAGCGTTGTCGACGCGCAGGACATCCAGGGCGTCCTCGCTCGGCAGCCGGAAGGTGTTGATCCCGATGACCTTCTGGGTGCCGGAGTCGATCCGGGCCTGGGTGCGGGCGGCAGCCTCCTCGATCCGCATCTTGGGGATGCCCTCCTCGATCGCCTTCGCCATCCCCCCGGCCTCCTCGGCCTCCTGGATGTGCCCCCACGCCCGCTCGGCGAGGTCGTGGGTGAGGCGCTCGACGTAGTAGGAGCCGGCCCACGGGTCGATCGTGCGGGTGGTCCCCGACTCCTGCTGGAGGAGCAGCTGGGTGTTGCGGGCGATCCGCGCCGAGAAGTCCGTCGGCAGCGCGATCGCCTCGTCGAGGGCGTTGGTGTGCAGTGACTGCGTGTGACCCTGCGTGGCCGCCATCGCCTCGATGCAGGTGCGCTGGACGTTGTTGAAGGCGTCCTGCGCCGTCAGCGACCAGCCCGAGGTCTGGCTGTGGGTGCGCAGCGAGAGCGACTTCGGGTTCTGCGGCTCGAACTGGCTCACCAACCGGGCCCACAGCGCGCGCGCGGCACGCAGCTTGGCGACCTCCATGAAGAAGTTCATGCCGACCGCCCAGAAGAAGCTCAGCCGTGGTGCGAAGTCGTCGATCTCCAGGCCGGCCCCGAGGCCCGCCCGGATGTACTCCACCCCGTCGGCCAGCGTGTAGGCCAGCTCCAGGTCGGCGGTCGCTCCGGCCTCCTGCATGTGGTAGCCGGAGATCGAGATCGAGTTGAACCGGGGCATCCGGGCCGCGGTGAAGGCGAAGATGTCGGAGATGATCCGCATGCTCGGCTGCGGCGGGTAGATGTAGGTGTTGCGGACCATGAACTCCTTGAGGATGTCGTTCTGGATGGTCCCCGCGAGCTGCTCAGGCTTGACGCCCTGCTCCTCTGCCGCGGCGATGTAGAGGGCCATCACCGGGAGCACCGCGCCGTTCATGGTCATCGAGACGCTCATCTGGTCCAGCGGGATGCCGTCGAACAGCGTGCGCGCGTCGTAGATCGAGTCGATGGCCACCCCGGCCATGCCGACATCGCCCTTCACCCGGGGGTGGTCGGAGTCGTAGCCACGGTGCGTCGCGAGGTCGAACGCCACCGACAGGCCCTTCTGGCCGGCCTTGAGGTTGCGCCGGTAGAAGGCGTTGGACTCCTCCGCCGTCGAGAAGCCGGCGTACTGCCGGATCGTCCACGGCTGGGTGGTGTACATCGTCGGGTAGGGGCCGCGCAGGAACGGGGCCAGGCCCGGATAGGTGTCGACGGCATCCAGCCCCTCGAGGTCGTCCCGGGTGTAGAGCCCGTTGATCGCGATCCCCTCCGGAGAGGGCCACGGCTCACCCAGGTCACCTGCGCCGGCGCCCACCTGCGCCGGCTGCGCGTCCTCCTCGCTCAGACCCAGGTCGGCGAAGCTCGCCGGCACCGGGGAACCGCTGTCGCTGCTCACAGGCTCCGTCATCGGCTGAGCTCCTCTCGTACGCGACCGAGGAAGCCGACAGCATCGACCCCCGCCGCACAGCTGTCGTCCACGCCGTCCACCGTGCCCTCCCCGGGTCTGCCGGCAAGGATCACATAGGTCGCACCTGCCTCGCGCAGGGCCGAGAGCGCCTCGGTCCCCCACTCGGCGTACGCCGCGTCGGTGCCGGCCAGGCAGACCACAGGCGTCTCGTGCTCCTCCAGAGCGGCCACGAGGTCCGCAGGCGACTCCGTGGCCCCGGCGCTGACCGTCTCCACGCCACCGGCGGCAAGCAGGTTGGCCGCGAACGTGGCTCGGGCGGTGTGCTGGGCGATGGGCCCGAGCGTGGCCAGCAACACCGGCTTGGCGGCGGGCTCGTCGCGCATCGCCTCGAAGACGGCGCCGTAGCGCTCCACCCGGAGTGCGTCCTGCGGCCACGGCTTGCGCTCGGGCAGCTTCTCGCCGAGGTTGGGGAACTCGCTGACCCCGGTGATCGGTCGACGGCGGGTCGCGACCTGTCGCTGCCTGGCGGAGACCGCCTGCTCCTCGATCCGGAGGCACAGACCTTCCTCGGCCGCCAGCGAGGCCGTCACCCCGCCCTCACGCTCGATCTCCTGGAACCGCACCCACCCTGCGTGTGCCAGGTCGTCGGTCATCCGCTCGACCGCGTAGGACCCGCCGGCGGGATCGGTCACCCGGGCGACGTGGGACTCCGAGACCAGCAGCGCCGAGGTGTTGCGGGCGTTGCGTCGCGCCAACGCGTCGGGCAGACCGAGCGGGCTGTCGAAGGGCAGCACCGTGACCGACCGGGCGCCGCCCACACCGGCGGCGAAGGCCGCCACCGTGGTGCGGAGCATGTTGACCCAGGGGTCGTACTTGCTCATCATCGGCCGGCTGGTCACCGCGTGCTGGACCTGGCCCGGGGCGTGGGTCGCGCCGGAGAGCTCGAGCACGCGATGCCACATCCGGCGCGCCGCGCGGAACTTGGCGACGGTGGGGAACTGCGCGTCGCTGGCGGCGTAGCGGAACTCGATCAGGCCGGCAGCGGTATCGACGTCGAGCCCGGCCCGGTCGGTCAGGATCCGTAGGTAGTCGGCGGCCACCGCCATCGTGTATCCGAGCTCCTGGGCGTCGGTCGCCCCGAGGTCGTGCACGGCGGTGCCGTCGACGGTCAGTGCCAGCAAGCCGTGCTCGCGAGCCATGCCCGCCAGCTCCACGACGACCTCGTCGCGCTCGCTGTCGTGGCCGCGCAGCGACGCTCCGACCGGATCGCCGCCCAGGCCGGCCCCGGGGGCCGCATCCACACCGCGTCGGTCGAGCAGCTCGACGTAGGCCCGAGCAGCACCCACCGGGTCGCTCGGACAGTCCAGGACGACCGGCGCGAGGTCGAGGAGCACGTCGGCCAGGACCGTCGGGAGGTCCTCCAGCGCGACTCCCCCGGCGCCGAGGCTGAGCCAGAGACTGGTCACGCCGTTCTCGAGGTCGGTGATGACGTCGGCCGCGGAGCGCTCGGCGTCGCCGTCGGCGACGTGGGCTCGCACGTCCCACCCCTCCTCGGGTCGCGACAACCGCGAGCCGCGGGTGTACGGCGCCTGCCCCGGCACTCCCGGATCGGGCACGCCGACGACCAGCTCGGGGGTGCCCAGCGGGGGCACCTCGATGCCGTCGAGCGTGATCCGGGTGAGCTTCTCCCAGACCAGCGCATCGGGGTCGTCGTCCTTCATGCGTCCCGACTTGCGAAGCACGTCGGCGGCAGCCTTCTCCCAGTCCTCACGCGTGTGAGGCCGGGAGGCACCGGCGAGTAGGGACAGGTGCTCCTGCGTTGCCATGCCCCCGAGCCTAGGGAAGCAGCAGATCAGGGGCTACCGGTCGGGGCCGACTCGGAGCGCGGTGTGACGAGTTCCATCCCCGTCACCCCGACGAGCTCGGCGCTGAGCCACTGCGGCAGCTGGTCGCGGTGGTGCGGCGAGTCCGGGTGGTTCACGGCCCCCGTGGGGACGATCCAACCGCTGTGCTCCGGCGACGACAGGTCCCAGGCGTAGCGCGCGACGGACCCACGCACCGCACCGACCGCTCCCGGCACCTTGCCCGCACACCGGACGCAGTCGTTGTCCCCGGACATGCGCGGCCCACACCCGCCGCCGTCCCGGAAGCCCTCCGCGTCCAAGGCGTGCGGCGGCTGGTAGCGAAGACTGTCGCCCCAGGTGCGGCCGGCCTCGGCGACGGCATCGGTGACCGCCGCGCGCAACAGGTCGTCGCGAGCGGGCACCACGCTCAGCCCGACCGGGGAGAGGATCGACCCGAGCCCGATGTAGATCTTGATCTCCAGAGACATCCACGGGTCGAGCAGGGACGGGTACGGCGACTGAGCAAGCCCCACCAGGCCCGGCTCCTTCGCGAGTCGCTGGACGAAGGCGTCGCGGACCGCGACGTACGACGCTGCCGCGCGGCTCTCGGAGTCGAAGCGTTGGTCCCAGGCGAGCACCTCACGGCGCAGCGCCTCCGCCTCACCCTCCAAGCCGGTGAGCTCACCCAGCGCGAGCAGCAGGTGCGCCGGCTGACCGGCCAGGACGTCCCCGTGGATCTCCGCGCAGTCGGCCACGCTCAGGTCGGAGCGCCCGGCGAGGAGCGTCTCGATCCGGTCGGCGCGGGTCGGCGGGGCGAAGTCGACCCCGACCTCGTCGAAGCCGGCCATCTTGTGGTTGGCGGTCACCAGGTGCTCGTCGGCTCCGACGGGTCGACCCGGGAGCCGCACCCACCCGGTCCACTCGTGGCCCGCGACCCACGCCGGCACCGGCTCCCAGCGGTTCTCCCGCGCCCGCTGGGGCACCCGGCCCACGACCTGCTGACGGATCGCCCCCTCCCGGTCCGCGACGAGCAGGTTGTTCACCGGCTCCACCCAGCGGTCGAGAGCGGCCACGACGTCGGCGGCGGTGCGCGCACGCAGCAGCGGCACCAGGCAGTCGAAACCGATCTCATCGAGGACGTCCGACGGTCGGCGGAGGCTGAAGCTCGTCCCGTGCAGGTCCTCGAGCACGACCGGTCCACGCGGGGTGCGCACCACCTCGACCTCGACCGGGTCCTCCCCTCGCACCGGAACCTCCTCGGTGCTCACCCTCGCCTCGGACCAGCCGTCGACCTCGCGGCAGTGAATCGTCAGGCCGTTGTCGTCCCTGGTCTCTTGCAGCTCCTCGACGTAGGCGTCCTGGTAGTCGCCCATCGCGTTGGTGATGCCCCACGCGACCGACCCGGCGTGCGCGAAGTGCTGCACCCCAGGAACGCCGGGGAAGGTGAAGCCGGCGACGTCGACGCCCTCGGCCGGACAGGTCAGTCGCACCTGCACGTAGACGTTGGGGTCCTCGAAGGAGCGGTGGGGATCTCCGGCGAGCAGCGGCCGGCCGCTGCGCGTCCGGGCTCCACCCACGACCCAGGAGTTGCTCCCCGAGCTCTCGAGGTCGTCGGTGCGGAGCAGGTGGGCATGCTGCTCCCCGAGGACCTGCCGCGCGTGCCGACGCCACAGCTTGAGAGGCAGGGTGCCGAACAGCAGGTGCTGCGCGGCGAAGACGGCCAGCGGCGTCCAGTCCTCCCACGGCTCCGCCTCGATGCCGAGGAACTCCAGCTCGGGGCAGGTCGCGCCGGGAAGCACCTGGTTCACCCCCTCGACGTACGCCGCGACGAAGGCCCGGGTCTCGGCGCTGCACCGCGCGAACGCACGCCGCGCCAGGGGGACGACCCCCGCGCGCACCACGAAGCTGTCCCACTCCAGTCCCGGACGACCCAGCACCTCGGAGAGGCGCCCGGTCGACTTGCGTCGCACGTGCTCCAGCTGCCAGGTGCGGTCGGCGGCGGTGGCCATGCCTTGCAGTCGCGCGAGGTCGCAGAGGTCCCGCCCCACGACGCGTGGGACGCCCCACCGGTCACGGTGGATGCCAGGTTCAGGAGCGGGGTCGACAGCATGCACCGCGCCATTGTCACCGACTGGGTGGGTGTGCGCGGGAAGGTGGGTCGGACTGTCGGCCAGGTGCCGAGGATCCGAGCCGGCCCTCCAGTGCGGCGCCCACGGCGTAGAGCCGATCGTCGGCGCCGTCTCGAGCCATGATCTGCACGCCGATCGGCAGACCCGTCACCCCCAACGGCACAGAGGCCGACGGGATGCCCGCGAGGTTGGCCTCCACCGTCCACCAGTCGGTGCGCGGTCGCGCCAGCGGGTCAGCCATGCCGGGGCGGCCCAACGGCGGAGCCACGAGTGGCACGGTGGGGCTGACCAGGACCTCGCACTGGTGCAGGGCGCTGGCCACGTCGGCGCGGATCTGAGCGCGCACCTCCTCCGCCCTGGCCTGCTCGGGGGTCCCCGACAGCTCCCGGGCCAGGGTCAACCGGCTCCGGGCCTCCGCGCCCAGCGGTCGTTCGAGCGTGGCGAGGGCCTCGTGACGTTCGAGCACCGGCAGCGCCTCGACGCTGGTCAGGGTCATGTAGACATCCAGCAGGTCACCGAGCAGGGGCACCGTGACCGGCACCGGAGTCGCCCCGAGGGCGCGCAGTAGCTCCGGGACCGCGTCGAAGGCTCGGCGCACCTCGGGTGCGTTGCGGTGGCCCGACATGGGCACGACCACACCCACCCAGCGACCCTCGAGCCGCGACTCGGATGCGCCGTCGACCGTCCCGTCGGCTGCGGCGAGCAGCCCCGACCGCTGCGCCAGCACCTCGTGCAGCAGCGCTGCCTCCCGGACGGTGCGGGCCAGCGGGCCCACCCGGTCGAAGCTGGGCGCGAAGTCCACCACGCCGGCCACCGGTACCGACCCGTGGGAAGGGGCGACCCCGACCACGCCGCAGAAGGCAGCCGGCTCGCGGATCGACCCTCCGGTGTCGGTCCCGATGCCCAGCACGCCGTACGCCGCGACGGCAGCCGCGGATCCCCCGCTCGACCCGCCCGCGGTCCGCGTCGTGTCGTGCGGATTGCGGGTCGCTCCCCAGTCCGAGGTCTCGGTGGAGGCTCCCATCGCGAGCTCGTCGAGGTTGGTCGTGCCCGCGACCACTCCACCGGCGGCCTTCACCCGGCGCACCACCTCGGCGTCCTCGGTGGCCGGTCCCAGCGAGCGGCGAGTCGCCGAGCCGCAGGCCCAGGGGGCGCCGCGCACGGCGATGTTGTCCTTGACCACGACCAGCCGTCCGGCCAGCGGCCCTTCGACCTGCGGCCCCGCGTCGATGGCCGCCCGGTCGACGTGCACGAGGGCCCTCAGGCCGTCACGGCCCCTCTCGCGCGAGAAGGGCTCCGGGCCGCTCACACGGTGGCGAATCTGCCGAGGACGCCGGCGGCGACGCCCTCGAGCCGCTCGGCGAACATGCGCTGGTAGGCCAGCTCCTCACGGCTGCGGGGCGCCGGGAGTCCCGCCACCCTCTCCTCCGCCCAGCGGGAGTCGGGTGGGACGAGGTCGTCGACGCGCTGCTCCATGACGGTCGCGGTTCCGCTGCCGTCCCCGAACTGCTCCTTGGGCCGCCACAGCAGATCGTCCGGGAGCCAGCCGCCGAACGCCTCCCGCAGGATCGTCTTCTCCTGCCCGTGCTCGCCGGGCAACAGCCAGTCGACCGGGAGTCGCGCGGCCAGGTCGGCAATGTCGCGGTCGAGGAAGGGGACCCGGGCCTCCAGCCCGTGCGCCATGGTCACCCGGTCGCACCGCTGCAGGTTGAGGTTGTGCAGACCGGCCACGCCGCGCAGGAGCTCCGCGCGCAGGTCCGCCTGCGGCAGGTCGCGGTAGTGGTCGTAGCCGGCGAAGAGCTCGTCTGCTCCTTCGCCGGTCAGCACCACCTTCACGGTGCGGGCGGCGGTCTCGGCGAGCAGGTAGTTCGGCACCGCGCTCCGCACCAGTGACGGCTCGTAGGACTCGATGCTGCGCACCACCTCGGGCAGCACCGAGACGACGTCATCGGCGTCGTAGATCCGCTCGTGGTGCTCCAGGCCCAGGTGCTCCGCGACCCGGCGCGCCGCCACGAGGTCGCTGGAACCCGCAGTGCCGGCGGCGAAGGAGTGCACGGGGCCGTGCGTCCGGTCGCGATGCCGGGCCATGATCGCAGCCACCAGGCTGGAGTCGAGACCACCGGAGAGGAAGACCCCGATCGGGACGTCGGCCATCATCCGGTGGCGGACAGCGCGCACGACTCGCTCCCGGATCAGGTCCAACGCCTCGGCGCGATCGGTCAGCACCGCACCGTCGCCGTCCGGGAGGGACCGGAAGCGACGCAGACCATCGGAGGACGACCAGCGGTGTCCCGGGGGGAACGCCTCGACCAGCGGGCGGTGCTCGGGGTCGAAGGCATGCAGCTCGGAGGCCAGCACCACCGCCGTTCCCAGGTGGGCCCAGTAGAGCGGTTTGACCCCCAGTGGGTCGCGCGCGACGACCAGCTCGCCGTCCTCACCAGCCACCGCGAAGGCGTACATGCCGCGCAACCGCGGCATCGCCTGCTGGTCGTCGCTCAGGACCGCGGACAGGGCCGCCTCGGAGTCGGAGTCGGTCGCAGGGTCACGCAGGTGGGTCTCCCTGAGCTCCACGTGGTTGTAGATCTCGCCGTTGACCACGGCCCAGTGACCGTCCCCGGAGGCCAGCGGCTGAGCGCCTTCGTCGAGGTCGACGATCGAGAGTCGGACGTGCCCGAGCCAGGTGGAACCGACCCGGCGCATGCCCTGGCCGTCCGGCCCGCGATGCCGGATCCGGTGCAGCATCCGCTCCCCCAGCGACGAGTCCGGCCCCGCCGGGTCGTGGACCACGACGATCCCGCACATGAGTGCAGTCTAGAGGAGCTCGCCGGTCGAGGTTCCGGTCAGCCGGTGCTCCTGCTGTGGCACCCAGCCGGTCTCGTCGTCGTGGTGGTAGAGCACGAAGCCGGATGCCTCGAACTCGAGGTCGTAGCCCGCCAGCTCCTCGAACGCGCGGTCCAGCAGTGCCTCGTCGAGGTGGTGCGCCACGGTGACGTGGGGGTGGTAGGGGAACTGTGCCTCGATCGCCAACGGGCCCCTGCGCACGGCGCCGGCGAGCACCTCGCAGCGGGAGATGCCCTGGACGACATTGAGGAAGACCACCGGCGAGACCGGTCTGAACGTGCCGGTGCCTCGCAGCTGCACCAGGAAGGGTGGACAGGTTGCCGCTGCCTGCGCCAGGTGGTCGTCGATCGCCGGCAGCAGCTCGTCATCGACGTCGATCGGCGGCAGCAGCGTGATGTGGGTGGGGATGAGCGCCGCATCGGCGTCGCCGAGCTCGGTGCGGTATCGCTGCAGCTCGGCTCCCCACGGGTCGGGCACGGCGAGCGAGACGCCGATGGTCGTCATCCCTGTCAGATCCCTAGTCGACGAGATGGGTGTGTGGCGGGCGGACGAATCCGACGCGTTCGTAGACATCGCCCAGCGTCTTCTCCGCCACCTCGTTGGCACGCTCCGCGCCGTGACGCAGGATCTCGTCGAGCTGGTCCGGGTCGCCCATCAGCTCCAGGGTCCGCTCCCGGAAGGGCGTCACCACCTCGGTCACGACCTCGGCCAGGTCACCCTTGAGCTCGCCGTACCCACGCCCGACGTACTTCTCGACGAGCGCCTCGACCGCGTCGCCGGTGAGCGCGGAGTACATGCTGAGCAGGTTGGAGACCCCCGGCTTGGTCTCCCGGTCGAAGCGCACCTCGGTCTCCGAGTCGGTCACGGCGGAACGGATCTTCTTGGCCGAGACCTTCGCTTCGTCCATCAGGAAGACGATGCCGTTCGGAGAGGACGCCGACTTCGACATCTTCGCCGTCGGTTGCTGCAGATCGAGGATCTTGGCCGTCTCCTTGAGGATGTAGGGCTCCGGCAGGGGGAACGCCTTCTTGAAGCGCTTGTTGAAGCGTCCGGCGAGATCTCGGGTGAGCTCCAGGTGCTGTCGCTGGTCCTCGCCGACGGGCACGTACTTCGGCCGGTACAGCAGGATGTCGGCGGCTTGCAGGATCGGATAGGTGAACAGTCCGACCGAGGCGGCGCCCTCGCCGCCCTTGGCCGACTTGTCCTTGAACTGGGTCATCCGGCGGGCCTCGCCGACGCTGGTGATGCACTGCAGCACCCAGCCCAGCTGGGCGTGGGCCGGCACGTGGGACTGCAGGAAGATGGTCGCGCGCTCGGGGTCGACGCCGGTCGCTATCAGCTGAGCAGCCGCACGTCGGCTGCTCTCGCGCAGCTCCTTGGGGTCCTGCTCGGCGGTGATGGCGTGCAGGTCCGCCACGAAGAAGAACGCGTCGAACTCGTCCTGGAGCGCAGCCCACTGCCGGGTGGCGCCGAGGTAGTTGCCCAGGTGGAACGATCCCGAGGTCGGCTGGATGCCGGACAGGACTCGCGGTCGCGCCGCGGGACGTGCCTGTGAGGAAGGGGCGTCTGGCATGAGCGTCATTGTGCCGTGTCCGTCGATTCGTCGCGCGACGGCACCTTGCCGGCCGGCTCGTGGGCCCCGGGCACCAGCGGAACCGGCGCGAGGTCGACCCGGACCCGGCTGAGACGACGGCCCTCCATGACCAGGACCGTGATCCGGTGCAGCCCGTGCTCGACGACGTCACCCTCTCGGGGGACCCGGCCGAGCAGGGACATCAGGAAGCCGGCGACCGTCTCGTAGGGGCCCTGCGGCAGAGCGATGCCGGTCTCGTCCTCGAAGTCGTCGAGGTTCAGCAGGCCGTCGAGCTCGACCTCGCCGGTCAGCAGCCGGGTGGGCTGATGGACGTCGGTGTCGTACTCGTCACGGATGTCGCCGATCAGCTCCTCGACCAGGTCCTCCATCGTGACGATGCCGGCGGTCCCGCCGTACTCGTCGGCCACGCGAGCCAGGTGGATGCCCTCGCGGCGCAGGTCGTTGAGGGCCGCCAGGATCGGCCGTGTGCCAGGCAGCGTGAGGATGTCGCGGGCCAGCTCCCCGACCCTGACCGAGCGGTTGGCGGTCTGCGGGTCCAGCAGGTCGCGCACGTGGATGAACCCGATCATGTCGTCGGCCGAGGAACCGATCACCGGGTAGCGCGAGTGCGGGAGCGTCAGCACCTCCCGGGCCGCCTTGTACGCCGGGGTCGAGGCGTCGAGGTAGGCCACGTCGGTGCGCGGCACCATCACCTCCCGGATCATCCGGTCCCCCGCGGCGAAGACCTCCTCGACGATGTGGCGCTCCTCCTCGCCCAGCGCCTGGTGGGAGCCGACGAGCTCGCGCAGCTCCTCGTCGCTCATCCGCTCCCGCTCGGCGTGGGGATCGGCTCCCACCAGCCGTACGACCACGTCGGTGGACCGGCTCAGCAGCCAGATCATCGGCTGGGACAGCCTCGCGACCCGGTCGATGGTCGGGCCCAGCGCCAGCGAGAACGACTCCGCGCGCTGCAGCGCGAGGCGTTTGGGGACCAGCTCTCCGAGGACCAGCGACAAGTAGGAGATGCCGATCGTCACCAGCACCAGAGCCGCGGTGTCCGCGACGCCCTCGGGCAGTCCGATCCGTTGCAGTGACGGTGCCAGGTGGACCGACAGCGTCGCGCCTCCCAGCGCCGCGGAGAGGAACCCTGCCAGCGTGATGCCGACCTGCACCGCGGCGAGGAACCGGTTGGGGTCGGCGTTGAGCTCGGAGACGATGCGCCCTCGCCGACCTCGCTCGGCAAGCCCGCGAGCCTGGCTGTCGCGGAGCGAGACCAGGGAGATCTCGGCGGCAGCGAAGACTCCACCGATGAGCACGAAGAGGACCACGAGGCCCAGCGCCGGGAGCAGGTCGATCATGCGACCGCCGGTCCATCCATGCGCACAGAATAGGCGCCGCAGCTCGGGCCGGCCGCAGGGAGAGTGGTCACGGACGACACGTCCGAGGCGATGATTCCTGTCGTCACTGACCACTTCTGGTCCGCCGCAGGCAATCGAGTGGCTCGGAACTGACTGGATGCAGCACAGTGAGGGCCATGGAGCTCGGTGGCGAGACGGTGAGACTGCGCCCGGCGCGGGCCGACGACGACCCGCGGATCGTCGAGGCGTGCAGTGACCCGACCACCGCCTGGTGGCTCGGTCAGCTGCCCCAGCCCTACGGGCCCGAGGACGCAGCCGAGTGGCGAGCGCACATGCTCGTGGAGGCCGCAGCCGGTCGCCGTACCGGGTGGATCGTGGCCGATCCGGAGACCGACCTGCTGCTGGGCGCGATCGACCTCTTCTCGGTCCGCCCGGGCTGGGACGGTGAGATCGGCTACTGGGCGCACCCCGACGCCCGGGGTAGAGGAGCCATGACCGCGGCGGCACGGATGCTGATCGCCCACGCCTTCCGCCCCGGGGATCAGGGTGGGGTCGGACTGGTGCGCCTCCAGGCCATCACGGCCGTCGGCAACGACGCCTCAGCCGCGCTGCTGCTCCGGCTCGGGATGCGACGAGCCGGCCTCTACCGCGCCTTCGTCCAGACCCGCGAGGGCCGCTCCGACGCCGTGCTCTACGACCTGCTGAGCGACGACGTCGCGTCCTCGGGACAGGTGACCGGGTTCGGCTGAGTCGTGGTCGTCGCTGTGGGTGGCAGGAGGTCTGCGGCAGAGGCGCGGCCGAGGTTCCACTCCAACCAGTCGTCTCGCGCTGCCGTTCGGTCTCCGAGGGCACAGGAGCGGACGTCGGCGGGAAGCTCCGACAGGGCCGGTACGGCGTCGTCGGAGAGGTTCTGCAGGTAGGTCCAGTCGACGCGACCGGTCTCCTCGTAGCGCGCGATGTTGTGCTCGGCGATCCACCGGTCGGGGTTGAGCAGCGCCAGGGCGAGCAGAGCCGTGGCTCCCGTGACCAGGGCGAAGCGCGGCAGCCAGCCGGCGCGCAAGGTGACGCCTGCGGCGACGACGGCGAGCATCAGCAGACCGAGCCACCCCTCGAAGACGTCGACCAGCAGTCTCAGCCGGGTGAAGCCGTACGCCTCCTGGTAGAGGTGCATCCGGTAGAGCGCGGAGGCCACGACGACCAGGGTGAGCGCGCACAGCGAGCCCAGGGATCCGCGCAACCAGCCGCGGTCGGCGACAGTGGCGCGTGGTGCCTTGCGCGCGGCCGCCCACACCACCACGAGGGTGAGCGCGGTCGCGACGGTGAGCTGGCCGAAGCCCTGGTGCACGTAGTCGGCGTAGGTCAGCCCCGTGGTCGCCTCGAGGTAGTCGTGACCGCCGAAGAACGCCGTGGCCTGGGCCATGAGGAAGGCGACGAAGACGCCGACGACGACCAGCACGGGAGCGAGCCACTCGTAGCGGTTGTTGACCGGGCGTGAGCCACTGGGGGTGCCGGTCAGCCCGGGCGGGTTGAGCGCGACGTAACCGGCGGCCAGCACCGTGCCCCCGACGAAGACGCTGATGAACCCGCGCGCGACCAGGGTGTCGACCCTCAGGTCAGGCAGCACCGTGTCCACCCACCGGGCCAGCAGGGCGTCGGCGGAGACGAAGAGGGCCCCGAAGACCACGAGGCCGAGCGCGGACCACACCAGTGTCCGGAGCAGCGCGGCGCCGTGTCCCACCCCCACCAGGCGGCTCAGGGTTCGCCCCAACCAGGGCAGCCCACGCAGACCGGCCAGGGGCCAGGCCAGACCCGAGACGACGAAGTCCAGTGCCCGACGAGCCGCCGTCACGCCGCAGATCGACACGCCGGCTCCGGCGAGCAGGCACAGCACGACGATCCACTCGGCGTCGCGCAGCACCGTGACACCGGCGAGCAGGGCGGACAGCGCGCCGCAGGTGATGGTGAAGGGGTCACGTCGGTGGCGGCTGGCCAGCAGGAGCACACCCCCGGCGGCGAGGAGGACGAGGAACGTCCCGAGGCCCATGCTCCGGTCCAGGAGGACCAGGCCACCCAGCAGCCCGGTCAGGACCGCCCCCCACACCACGGCAGGCCGGGCCGGCACACCGCGATCGGGCCAGAAGGATCCGAAGAGCTCGTCCAGCACCGGGCGGGCTGCGACGGCGCTCGGGTGGCTGCCCTCCGGGGCGGGCGCGGGTGTCGATGGTGGTGCGGTGGTCATGACGTCCTCCTGTCGAGCGGGAAAGGCAGGTGTGGATGGGTGCATGGACGATCGGTCAGGTGGGGCGAGCGGCAGGTCGACGCGCACGCACGCCCCGCTCCCGCTCGGCGGATCCACGAAACCGATCCGGCCGCCGTGCAGGTCGGTGACCCAGCGGGCGATGGCCAGGCCCAACCCGGTGCCGCCACCGCCGGGGGTCTCGCTGAGAGTGCCGAACGGTTCGAAGACCTGCTGCCGGTCCTCCCTGGCGACCCCCTCCCCCAGGTCTCGCACCTCCAGCTGATAGCTCGTGGCACCGCCCGTGACCGAGACAGCGACATCGGCTCCCGCAGGGCTGTGGCGCACAGCATTGTCGAGCAGGTTGGCCACCAGCTGGTGAAGCCGTGCCGGATCGGCGAGCACCACCAGGTCGGGCGGGTCGACCGAGACCTCGGTCGACACCTCGCGTCCCGACAGCCTCGCCTCGTCGACGACCGACGCGACCAGGCTCGCGACCGCCACCGGTTGCGGGGTCAGAGGCGCCTTGCCCGCGTCGACCCGGGCCAGGTCGAGCAGGTCGTCGACCAGACGAGCTGTTCGCTCCGCCTGGTGCAGAGCGGTCCGCAACGTTGCCGGGTCCTGCGGCGTGACCCCGTCGACGAGGTTGTCCAGCACGGCGCAGAGCCCCGCCAGCGGCGTACGCAGCTCGTGGCTGACGTTGGCGACCAGCTCGCGGCGCTGGGTGTCGACGGCGGCCAGGTCACGCGCCATCGTGTTGAAGGCGCGAGCCAGCTCGCCGACCTCGTCGCGGGAGGTCGCGGTGACGCGCACCTGGTAGTCCCCGGTCGCCATCCGACGGGCCGCCTGGGTCATCTGGCGAAGCGGAGCGACCATCCCGACCGCCAGGAGCTGGGTCAGCGCGAGCGCGAGCGCCACCGTGACGGGTGTCGCGAGCCATCCGGGCACTCCCCCGGCTCGCGCCAGCGCGGTCATCGCGGCGGCGGCCACCACGCTGACCACCACGAGCAGGCCGAGCTTGACCTTGAGCGACCGGACTGCTGCCAGCGGCTGAGCGGTCATGAGCCGGCCTCGGGCTCGAGCGCGTAGCCGACACCATGCGCCGTCCGGATCAGGTCAGCGCCGATCTTGGCGCGCAGACCTTTGACGTGGCTGTCCACGGTGCGGGTGCCCGATCCTCCGGGCCAACCCCACACCTGCGCCAGCAGCCGCTCCCGCGTGACCACGGCTCCTGGGGTCTCGGCGAGGCAGAGCAACAGGTCGAACTCCGTCGGGGTCAACGGGACCTCGACCTCCTCGACCCAGGCTCGCCGCGCCGCGGCGTCGACCCGCAGTGATCCCGCCGCCAGCAGCCGTCGGCCCGCCAACTCGCTGGCTCGGTCGACACGCCGCAGGAGCGCAGCGACGCGAGCGACGAGCTCCCGCATCCGGAAGGGCTTGGTGAGGTAGTCGTCGGCCCCGACCCCGAGGCCCACCAGCACGTCGGCCTCCTCGACCCTTGCGGTGACCATGAGCACCGGCACCGGGTGGTCGGCCTGGATCCGGCGGCAGACCTCGTGGCCGTCGTACCCGGGGAGCATGATGTCGAGGACCACCAGGTCGGCGCCGTGCTCGTCGTGCGCCGCTACCGCACCGGGACCGTCCCAGGCCTGCACGACGTCGTACCCCTCGGCCTGCAGGCGCTCGGTGATCGCCTGGTTGATCACGCGGTCGTCCTCGACGACCAGGACGCGACGGCTCACAGGACTCATGCCCGCAGGCTATGAGCGCAACCGGTCAGAAGGTGTGTTTGACGTGTGCAGGTTCTGTGCAGATCGAGTGCCCTGCCGTCACCAACTGACGGCGAACGACGCAGAACCACCCCGGATCCGCGTCGTTCGTCGCCGATTGGTTGCGGGAAGGTCTCAGTCGGCGTCGGAGAAGTGGTCGATCACCTGGTTCAGCGTGCTGGACGGGCGCATCACCGCGAAGGCCTTCTCGGTGTCGGGGTGGAAGTAGCCGCCGATGTCGGCGGGCTCACCCTGCACGTCGAGGAACTCCTGGTGGATCTGGTCCTCCTTGTCCCGCAGCGTGGCTGCCAGGTCGGAGAACGCATCGGCCAGCTGGGTGTCCTCGCTCTGCTCGGCGAGCTCCTGGGCCCAGAACATCGCGAGGTAGAAGTGGCTCCCGCGGTTGTCGATCCCGCCGAGCTTGCGGCTGGGTGACTTGTTCTCGTCCAGGAGGCGTCCGGTCGCGCGGTCCAGGGTCTCCCCCAGCACCCCGGCCTTCGGGTTGTCGGTGGTCTTGGCCAGGTGCTCGAAGCTCACTGCCAGCGCCAGGAACTCACCCAGGCTGTCCCAACGCAGGTAGTTCTCCTCGACCAGCTGCTGCACGTGCTTGGGCGCGGAGCCGCCCGCACCGGTCTCGAACAGCCCGCCGCCGTTGATCAGCGGCACGATCGAGAGCATCTTGGCGCTGGTGCCCAGCTCCAGGATCGGGAAGAGGTCGGTGTTGTAGTCACGCAACACGTTGCCGGTGACCGAGATCGTCTCCTCGCCCTTGCGGATCCGCTCCAGGCTGTAGCTGCAGGCCTCGACCGGAGCCATGATCTCGATGTCCAGGCCGTCGGTGCTCCCGACCAGGTCCTCCTGCGGCAGGTACTCCTTGACCTTCGCGATCAGGTTGGCGTCGTGTGCGCGGTCCTCGTCGAGCCAGAACACCGCAGGCGCACCGGTCTCCCGTGCCCGCGTCACCGCGAGCTTCACCCAGTCGCGGATCGGCACGTCCTTGGTCTGGCACATCCGCCAGATGTCCCCGGGGGCCACCTGCTGCTCGAAGATCACGCCGCCGTCGCCGTCGGTGACCTTCACGGTGCCGGCGGACTCGATCTCGAAGGTCTTGTCGTGCGAGCCGTACTCCTCCGCCTTCTGCGCCATCAGCCCCACGTTGGGCACCGTGCCCATGGTCGCGGGGTCGAAGGCGCCGTTGGCCCGGCAGTCGTCGATCACGGCCTGGTAGACCCCGGCGTAGCTGCTGTCGGGGATGACGGCGAGCGCGTCGTGCTCGCCGTCGTCGGCCCCCCACATGTGCCCGGAGGTGCGGATCATCGCCGGCATCGAGGCATCGATGATGACGTCGCTGGGGACATGGAGGTTGCTGATGCCCTTGCTGGAGTCGACGTAGGCCAGGTCGGGGCCGGACTCGAGGCCGGCCTCGATCGCCTTCTTGATGTCCGCACCGCCCTCGACGTCGTCGAGTCCGCTGAGGATCCCACCGAGGCCGTTTCTGGCCGACAGGTCCGCCTCGGCAAGCGTGTCGCCGTACTGCTCGAAGACCTCGGGCAGGAAGGTCTCGACGACGTGGCCGAAGATGATCGGGTCGGAGACCTTCATCATCGTGGCCTTGAGGTGCACCGAGAACAAGATGCCCTCGTCCTGCGCGCGCTTCATCTGCGCCTGGAGGAACTCACGCAGCTTCGCGACGCTCATGAACGTGGCGTCGACGACCTCACCCTCGAGCACCTCGACGCTCTCGCGAAGCACGGTCTCGTTGCCCTGCTCGTCGACGTGGGTGATCCGCAGCGAGCCGTCGGACGCCATGACGTGGGACTGCTCGTTGTGGCGGAAGTCGCCGGTGTCCATCGTGGCCACGTTGGACTTGGAGTCGCTGGACCACTCGCCCATCGAGTGCGGGTGCTTGCGCACGTAGCCCTTCACCGCCGCGGGCGCCCGTCGGTCGGAGTTGCCCTCGCGCAGCACCGGGTTGACCGCGCTGCCCTTGACCCGGTCGTAGCGCTCGCGCGCCTCACGCTCGTCGTCGGTCTGCGGGTCGCTCGGGTAGTCGGGCAGGTCGAACCCCTGCTCCTGCAGCTCCTTGATCGCCGCCTTGAGCTGCGGGACCGAGGCGCTGATGTTGGGCAGCTTGATGATGTTGGCCTCAGGCTGCTGGGCGAGCTCACCCAGCTCCGCCAGCGTGTCGTCGAGCTTCTGCTCCTCGCTCAGCCGCTCCGGGAACAGCGCGATGATGCGCCCAGCGAGCGAGATGTCACGGGCCTCGATCTCGACACCGGCCTGGGAGGCGAAGGACTCGATGATCGGCAGGAACGAGTACGTCGCCAGCATCGGCGCCTCATCGGTCTTGGTGTAGATGATCTTCGAGTCCGTCACTACTGCTCCGTTTCGTCGCTGAACCTGTTGGCACTGGCCTGTTTCCACGGGCCCCGATGTCTTGATGTCAAGATATCGGGCGCTCCCGCGCGCCCTCACCTCGACGCCCATCCTGCCCACTCAGCCCGTCGACTGCACCCCCTTCCCGCGATCGGTTGACCGCTGCGAGGACAGCCGGGTGATTCGCGGGACAGCGGAGACCGGATGGTGTCGCGGGAATCTCACGTCACGACCGCGCCCGGCCCGTGTACCGGCTTGATCCGGCGGGCAACAGTGGGGACATGAGGATCAACCGCAAGATCGAGACCGACACCCCGCTGACCGAGGTGTTCTCCTACCTGAGTGACTTCAGGAGCACCAACGACTGGGACCCCGGCACGGTGAAGACGACGCGGACCAGCGGCGACGGCGGCAAGGGGACGATCTACCACAACGTCTCCTCGTTCATGGGGCGCGAGACCGAGCTCGACTACACCGTGACCGTTCTCGAGGACGGGAAGCGCTTCCAGCTGCGCGGCGTGAACCCCACCATCGAGGCCGTGGACACGATGGTCTTCTCACGCACCTCCGGCGGCGCCACCTCGGTGGAGTACGACGCGGACTTCACCTTCAAGGGATCGTTCAGGTTCGTGGCACCGTTGCTGGCCCCCGTGCTCTGGCTGGCCTTCAAGAAGCTCGGTGACGAGGCCCAGGAGGGCATGAAGCGCGAGCTCGACCGACTGGGGGCGCGCTGATGCCCGACAGCGGAAGCAGCGGAGGCCTGAGCAGCGTCATTGACACTGCCCTCGACCGTTCGGTCGTGCTGGGCTACTCCAAGATCGGTCTGGCCGCGCGACGGCGACTCAGCACCTATCCGCCCGACCCGGCGCCGGACGCCTTGGCCGGTCGACATGTGGTCGTCACCGGTGCCTCCTCCGGGCTCGGAGTCGCCACCGCCGGCGGCCTGGCGCGACTCGGTGCGGAGGTGCACCTCGTCGTGCGCAACCTGGACAAGGGCGCTGGTGTGCTCGACGAGCTGCGCGTGGAGCAGCCGGCGGGGCAGCTCCACCTCCACCGATGCGACGTGTCCGACCTGGACGACGTCCGGCGGTTCTCCGAGGACCTCGCCTCCCAGGTGGACTCGCTCGCGGCCGTGGTGCACAACGCCGGGGCGATGCCGCCGAAGCGCACCGAGTCGGCGCAGGGTCACGAGATGACCATGGCGCTGCACGTGCTGGGACCGTTGGTGATGACCGACGCGCTTCTCCCCGCACTCAGCCGCGACCGCGGCCGGGTGGTGATGGTGACCTCAGGCGGGATGTACACCCAGCGTCTGCCGGCGAACGATCCCGACTACGTGCGCGGTGAGTACCAACCGTCCGTCGCCTACGCGCGCAGCAAGCGGACGCAGGTCTCCCTGCTGCCGATCCTCGACCAGCGCTGGGGACCGCACGGCGTCGACGTCCACGCGATGCACCCCGGCTGGGCGGACACCCCGGGCGTGGTCGACTCGCTGCCCGGCTTCCACAAGCTCACCAAGCGGATCCTGAGGGATGCCGAGGAAGGCGCCGACACCAGCGTGTGGCTCTGCGCCGCTGACCCCGCTCCGCGGAGCGGTCTGCTGTGGCACGACCGGCGGCCCCGGCCGACCCACTACATGCGCCGCTACCAGGAGACACCCGAGCAGCGCTCCCGGATGTGGGACTGGGTCCGCAGCGCTGCCGGTGTCGACGCATAGCAGGTGATCAGCCACCTCCCGCAGGTCGCCCGCACGCTGCTAGCGTCACGTCTTCAGCGCATCGACGTCCGCCATGCCCACAACACGCCCCTAGGAGCCACGTCGTGAACCAGCCCGTCAAGGTCGCCGTGACCGGTGCCGCCGGCCAGATCGGCTACAGCCTGCTCTTCCGCATCGCCAGCGGCGGCCTGCTCGGCCCGGACACCCCCGTGCAGCTGCAGCTGCTGGAGATCGAGCCGGCGCTCAAGGCGCTGGAGGGTGTGGTCATGGAGCTCGACGACTGTGCCTTCCCGAACCTCGTCGGGGTGGAGATCGGCCACGAGGGCGAGAAGATCTTCGACGGCGTCAACCTCGCTCTGCTGGTCGGGGCCCGCCCCCGCACCAAGGGCATGGAGCGTGGTGACCTGCTCGAGGCGAACGGCGCGATCTTCACCGCGCAGGGCAAGGCACTCAACGAGGTGGCCGCGGACGACGTGCGCATCGGAGTCACGGGCAACCCTGCCAACACCAACGCGCTGATCGCGATGAGCAACGCCCCCGACATCCCGCAGGAGCGGTTCACCGCGCTGACCCGCCTGGACCACAACCGAGCCCTGTCACAGCTGGCCATCAAGACCGGTGCCAGCGTCACCGACATCAAGAAGCTGACGATCTGGGGCAACCACTCCGCGACGCAGTACCCCGACATCTTCAACGCCGAGATCGGGGGCCGCAACGCCGCCGAGGTCGTCGACGACCAGGACTGGATCGAGAACGACTTCATCCCCACGGTCGCCAAGCGCGGCGCGGCGATCATCGAGGCCCGGGGATCGTCCTCCGCGGCGTCGGCGGCCTCGGCGACCATCGACGCGGCCCGCGACTGGCTGCACGGCACCCCCGAGGATGACTGGGCGTCCATGGCAGTGGTCTCCGACGGTTCCTACGACGTCCCGGAGGGCCTGATCTACTCCTTCCCCGTCACCACCAAGGACGGCAGGTGGAGCATCGTGCAGGGCCTGGAGGTCAACGACTTCTCCCGCGAGAAGATGGACGCCACCGCGCAGGAGCTCACCGACGAGCGTGACGCGGTCCAGAAGCTCGGCCTGATCTAGTCCGACCTCGCGACCGGCGGCTCAGACCGCCCGTTCCGGGATGATGGCGGCCAACGTGATCAGCGCCGTCCCGATCAGCAGCAGGGTCGGCACGTCGATCGCCTTGCGGCGCAGGTGCAGCATGCCGGCACTGACCTCCGGGATCACCGCGCGGCCCAAAGCCGCCGCGATGAAGGCGCCCCCGAACAGCGTCATCCCCGGACGCCATGGGCCGAAGCCGATGATCAACAGCCCGATCGTGCTGACTGCCAGCACCGCGAGGTAGACGGCGCCGCCCAGCGTGCTAGGCCGCCTGGGATGCAGGCTGTGCGGCCGGAGCCCGGTGGCAGGGTCGACCTCGTCGGGCCCGATCGGGTCCGAGTGGTCAGCGCCGGGAGGGTGGCTCACGCTCACGCGGTCCTGGACCCAGGAGTTCCCGCAGGCCCTGCCGCGCCCTGCTCCTGCTCGGCAGCGGCCACGATGTTGGCCAGCAGCATGGCGCGTGTCATCGGACCGACGCCGCCGGGGTTGGGCGAGACCCAGCCCGCCACCTCCAGGACGTCCTCGGCGACGTCACCGGCGATCTTGCCGTCGGCGTCCCGTGAGACACCGACGTCGAGCACGGCCGCGCCGGGCTTGACCATGTCACCGCTGATGATGCCCGTGACCCCGGCAGCGGCCACGACGATGTCGGCGTTCCTGGTGTGGGCCGCCAGGTCCCGGGTGCCGGTGTGGCAGAGCGTCACCGTGGCGTTCTCGCTGCGTCGAGTGAGCAACAGGCCCAGCGGACGCCCCACGGTCACGCCACGGCCCACCACGCAGACCTCGGCGCCGGCGATGGGCACGTCGTGGCGGCGCAGCAGCTCCACGATCCCGTGGGGCGTGCAGGGCAGTGGCGCCGGGTTCCCCAGGACCAGCCAGCCCAGGTTCGTCGGATGCAGCCCATCGGCGTCCTTCGACGGGTCGATCATGCCGAGGATGGCGTTCTCGTCCATGTGCTTCGGCAGCGGCAGCTGCACGATGTAGCCGGTGCACCCGGGATCCTGGTTCAGCCGCGTGATCGCCTCCTCGACATCGGACTGAGGCGCATCGGCCGGGAGGTCGACCCGGATCGACTCGATGCCGACCTCGGCGCAGTCGCGGTGCTTCCCGGCGACGTACCAGCGGCTGCCGGGGTCATCGCCCACCAGGACCGTGCCGAGCCCGGGAACGACGCCCTGCTCGGCCAGCTTCGCCACCCGCTCGGTCAGCTCGCGCTTGATCGCGGCCGCCGTGGCCTTGCCATCGAGGATCTGTGCTGTCACGGGCGACATACTCTCACCAGCGCGCTGCTCGGCCGGACCCCGCTGCGCCTGGATTCGAGCGTCTCAGTGGAAGAAGTGCCGGGCTCCGGTGAGGTAGAGCGTGAGACCGGCTTGCTCGGCGGCGGCGACGACCTCCTCGTCACGCACCGATCCGCCCGGCTGCACGACGGCGCGCACCCCCGCATCGACCAGGATCTGCAGGCCGTCGGCGAAGGGGAAGAAGGCGTCGCTGGCCGCCACTGCGCCCTTGGCCCGCTCACCCGCCCGGGTCACCGCGAGCCGGCACGAGTCGACGCGGTTGACCTGTCCCATGCCGACCCCCACCGACGCCCCGTCGGCGGCGAGCAGGATCGCGTTGGACTTCACCGAGCGACAGGCGCGCCAGGCGAACTCCAGGTCGGCCAGGGTCGCCTCGTCGGCCGCCTCACCGGCGACCAGCGTCCAGGTCTCGGGGTCGTCACCGGGGGCCTGCAACCGGTCGACGTGCTGCATGAGCATGCCTCCGCTGACCGGACGGAACTCCACGGTGCCCAGACCCTCGAGCTGGGGGCACCGCATGATCCTGATGTTCTTCTTGCCCGCCAGCACCTCCAGCGCGCCGTCCTCGTAGTCGGGAGCCACGATCACCTCGGTGAAGACCTCCGCAACCTGCTGTGCCATCGCGACGGAGACGGCGCGGTTGACCGCGATCACACCTCCGAAAGCCGATGTCGGGTCACACTCGTGCGCCCGGCGATGCGCCTGCGCAACGTCGGCCCCGACCGCTATGCCGCACGGGTTGGCGTGCTTGATGATCGCCACCGCCGGCTGCTCGAAGTCATGGGCTGCGCGGCGCGCGGCGTCGGTGTCGACGTAGTTGTTGAACGACATCTCCTTGCCGTGCAGCTGCTCGGCGCCCGCGAGACCACCGCGGCCACTGCGGTAGAGCGCGGCCGGCTGGTGGGGGTTCTCGCCATAGCGCAGCACCGACTCCCGGCGCCAGGTGGCGCCGACCCAGGTGGGGAAGCCCGTGCCGTCCGAGGTGTCGGTGACCACGTTGCCCATCCAGGAAGCCACGGCCACGTCGTAGGAGGCGGTGTGGGCGAATGCCTCGGCCGCGAGCTGCTGGCGCTCAGCGAGGGTGAACCCCTCCTGCGTCAGCGCGCTCGCGACCTGGTCGTAGCGTCGCGGGGAGACCACCACCGCGACCGAGTCGTGGTTCTTGGCTGCCGCCCGCACCATCGCGGGTCCGCCGATGTCGATCTGCTCGACGCACTCCTCCTGCGAGGCGCCGGTCGAGACTGTCTCGGTGAAGGGGTAGAGGTTGACCACGACCAGGTCGAAGGGCTCGATGTCGAGCTCGTCCAGCTGGTCGCGGTGCTCGGCCCGGCGGCGATCGGCCAGGATGGCGCCGTGCACCTTCGGGTGCAGCGTCTTGACGCGGCCGTCGAGGCACTCGGGGAACCCGGTGACCTCGTCGACCTGAGTCACCGGGATCCCGGCCTCCGCGATGTGGCGGGCGGTCGATCCCGTGGACACCAGCGCCACCCCGGCGCTGTGCAGGGCTTGCGCCAGCTCGGCCAGGCCGGTCTTGTCGTAGACCGACACCAGCGCGCGGCGCACCGGCAACCTGCCCTCGTCTTTGCTCGTCATCGACCGATCCGGACCTTCCTGTCACTGACGGTGAAACCGTCACGGGCCATGCGGCCCACCGTGTCGACGAGCATGCGGCGCTCGGCGACCTTGATCCGCTCGTGCAGCGTCTCGACATCGTCGTCCTCGGTGACCGGCACCGCGGTCTGCGCCACGATCACCCCGGTGTCCACGCCCTCGTCGACCACGAACAGGGTCGCACCCGTCAGCTTGACCCCGTAGGCCAGCGCGTCGGCCGGCCCGCGCGTGCCCGGGAAGGACGGCAGCAGCGCCGGATGGGTGTTGAGACAGCGACCGGCGAACTGCGCGAGGAATGCGGGCCCCACCAGCTTCATGAAGCCGGCCAGCACCACCAGGTCGGGATGGTGCCGCGCGACCGCCGCGGCCAGCGCCTCGTCCCAGGCCTCCCGGGAGTCGTGGTCGCCCAGTCGCTCGACGAAGGTCGGGACGCAGGCTCGTTCGGCCCGACGCAGACCCTCGATGTCGTCACGATCGGATCCCACGGCAACGACCTGTGCGCCGTACGACGGCTCGCGTGCGGCCTGCAGCAGCGCCTCGAGGTTGGTGCCGCTGCCGGAGACCAGCACCACCAGACGCGCAGGGTCACGCACCGTTGCATCAAGGGTCGGGGGCACGGTCCTCAGGCTATCTGTCGCCCAGGCGGCGCCCGGGCGCCGCCTCGCGCCGCCGCAGGATCACGACCGGATGGTCGTGGTGTGCTGGTCGTCAGGCTCGCCCGGGTCGCGCTCGGGAGGTGTGGGAGCGGCTCCCCACACCCCGAGGCGTGCCCAGGAGGGCATCGAGGCGCCGGTCTCCGGTCGGGCACTTCCCCGCGACGCACGTCGCTGCGCCAGCAGCGACACCAGACGCGTCCTGCGCTGCTGGGACCGACGCGAGCCGGCGGTGGAGTCACGCCACGGCATCCGCCGCTGCAACCCGAGCTCGGCATCGGTGGTCTCGTGGGCGGTGCCGTGACGCTGGGCCCACCACAACCCGATCAGGGCGGCGGCAACCGCCCCGGCACCAAGACTCAGCAGTGCCATCAGCAGCACGTCGGTGACGTCGGGACCGATGTCGCGCATCCGTCCGGCCCCCACCGCGCCCCCGGACAGCCAGGCCAGCACCCCCGCGCCCAGCGCGGCCACCACCGCGGCCGCCGCCGCCCGTCCCGCAGCGACGGAGTAGCCCACGGTGGGGAAGCGCCGGTTGACAGCCCATCCGATCAGGAGTCCGCACAGCACCGGCACCGCCAGCACGGAGAGGTACCACGCAGGCGAGCCACCTGAGTCCGGCACTGCCGCCAAGACGGGGACCGCTGGGACCGGCCCCAGGACCACTCCCGAGGGAGCCACGACCGATCCGGTGCCGAGCTGGAACCCCCCGCCGAGCAGGTACGACGACCCCCAGGTCGCCAGGTTGGGAGCGATCACGACGACGAGCAGCAGGGAGAAGAAGGCACCCCCGGCGTCGACGTGCAGCCGTGCCAGCACGTTGGCCACCGCACCACCGCGCATCGCGACCGCCGCGGCGACCAGCACCGCACCGGCGGCCCAGAGCGAGACCACACCCACCGCGCCGCCGAAGAGGACCGCCCGCGCGTGACCGGGCAGCAGCGCCCGGATCTCACCGCGCAGGTCGGAGCCGGCGACCAGCCCGCAGGCACCCGCCACCGTGGCGAGCAGCGTTGCCCCGAGGAAGGCGCCAGGGAGGTCGAGCTCTGCACGAGACGTTGCCGACAGCACCGCTGTCGCCAGGGCCAGGCTCCCGTAGGTGCCACCGAGAACCACCGAGGCGAGTCCGAGTGAGGCCAGGTCCTCCACCTGCGAGCTCTGGCCGGCCCAGCGAGCCGCGCGGAAGACCAGCCAGGCACACCACAGCGTCAGACCCAGGGGGATCGCGGTGATCACCGCGTTGCCGAGGTCCAGGTCGGCGCCGTGCGCCAACAGCCAGGCCCCGGACCCCACCTTGAGCGCCGCGGTGGTCTCACCGTGCGCGCCGCCGTCGGAGGCGAACCACCCGATGAGTGCGACCACCCAACAACCGAGCAACCCGATGCCCGCAGCGGTGAGCGCCGCGAGCGCCGCGTTGAGCGCCAGCGGTCGGCCGGCGCTCGGCGAACCCGCGCCGGTCTCCCGGGAGTGCGTGGTCGACGAGCCGCTCGGGCGACGACGGATCAGCAGGTCGGTCATCCCTCGCAGTCTCACCGATCGCTCCCCTCACCCGTCGGTCCCACGCCGATGTCGACGTCGCGGGCCGCAACCGGACGTGACCCGCGGGTAACTTGCTCGTTGGAGGTGATGCCGGTCACCCGAAGCGGAGGATTGCCTTGCCTCGTCGTACGCACCAGACCTTGTCCCTGCCGTCCAGCTCGCGGCTGGTGGGCGGACGCGGACGTGGCTCACGAGCCGCCACAGCCCTGGTTGCCGCGGCGCTCGCGGCCGGCGGCATCACCGTCGCCCCTGCCCTGGCGGCCGGTGCAGCACCCGGCGCCGCGGCCACGCAGGTCGGCGACACCGGCGCGGGACAGAGCCGTGCGGCCGCGTCGTACCGCGCGACGATCACCCGCACCCGCCACGGCATCCCCCACGTCGTGGCCCGCAACTGGGGCTCGCTGGGCTTCGGGCACGGCTTCGCCACGGCCGAGACCAACCTGTGCAACCTCGCCGACACGCTGATCACCGGGCGGGGCGAACGCTCCCGGTGGTTGGGAGCGGACGCCCGCTACGAGGACCAGGTCACCCTCTCCGCGACCAACCTGCAGACCGATGCCCTCTTCACCGACATCCGCAACCGCGAGGTGGTCGAGTCGTTGATCGCCGACCCCGAGCGCGGCCCCGGCAAGCAGGCCCGGGCGATGGTGCGCGGCTACGTCGCCGGCGTCAACAAGTACATCCGCTCCGTCGGTGGCGCCGACGGGGTGAAGGACCCGACCTGCCGCGGCAAGGGCTTCATCAAGCCCGACGTCACGCCCCTCGACCTCTGGTACGGCGTCTACGCGGCGAACCTGCTCGCCTCGACCGGGGTGTTCGTGCCGCAGATCGTCGACGCGGCTCCCCCGGTCTCCGGCGGTGAACTTCCGGGCACCTCGGCCTCGGCCTCCTTCCAGGAGCCACCCTCGACGCTCCCCAGCGAGGACGCGCTCCTCAAGGGACTCGGCAAGGACCCGAAGTCCCCCTTCGGCTCCAACGCCACCGCCGTCGGCGGCAAGGCCACCACGACCGGACGCGGGATGCTGCTCGGCAACCCTCACTTCCCGTGGCGGGGCCGCTACCGCTTCGAGCAGGCCCACCTGACGATCCCCGGCACCTACGACGTCGCCGGTGGCAGCCTGATCGGCTCACCGGTGGTGAACATCGGCTGGAACCGCAACGTGGCGTGGAGCCACACGGTGTCCACGGCGTACCGGTTCACGCCCTACGAGTACAAGACGCTGGCCGACCCGATGACCTACGCCACCGACCACGGTCCCGAGCAGCTCGACCACCGCACGGTCAGCATCACCGCGAAGCAGCCCGACGGGTCGTTGGAGGAGGTCGAGGAGGACCTCTACCGCACCGACGAGGGCTACGTGCTCGACGATGCCGACGTGCTCATGCCGTGGCTGCCCACCGGCTTCTTCGCGATCCGCGACGCCAACGCCGAGCACCTGCGCACCGTCGACACCTTCCTGAACATGGGCAAGGCGCGCAACGTCCGCGACCTGATCGCGCGGCAGGACAAGGCCGGCGGCATGCCCTGGGTCAACACCACGGCCGCCGACCGCTTCGGCGACACCGTGTACGCCGACCACTCGGTGGTGCCCCACGTCACCGACGAGATGTTCCAGCAGTGCCTGACCCCCGTCGGTCTCGCGCTCTACGACCAGGCCGGGCTCCCGGGGCTGGACGGCACCCGCGCCCAGAGCGACTGCGCCTGGGGCACCGATGCGGACGCCAGCAGACCCGGGATCTTCGGCGACAGCAACCTGCCCGAGGCCTACCGCCGCGACTGGGTGGCCAACGCCAACGACAGCTACTGGCTGCCCAACCCCAAGCAGCGCCTCGAGGGGTTCGACCGCATCATCGGCTGCGAGAAGTGCGAGCGCACCCTGCGCACCCGGATGGTCTACCGGTACGTGATCGACCGCCTGCTCGGCAAGGACGGCCGTCGCGGTCGCAAGGTCAGCCACCGCGACCTGCTCGGCTTCGAGCACCAGAACCGGGTGTTCGGCGCCGAGCTCGCCAAGCGTGACGACGACCTGGTCGAGGTGTGCGAGGCAGCCGACGGCGGTGAGTCCTGCGACGTGCTGGCTGCGTGGGACGGCCACAGCAACCGCGACAGCGTCGGGACGCACATCTTCCAGGAGTTCATGCTCCGCGCCCTCGATGCGAGCACGCCGATCTGGCAGGTCCCGTTCGATCCCTCCGACCCGGTGAACACGCCGCGTGACCTCATCGAGGACAACCCCGAGGTCATCCAGGCGATGTCCGACGCGCTGGACTACCTCGCGGACAAGGGCGTCGCCCCGGCCACACCATGGGGCAAGCTCCAGGTGGCCGGTGACGACGGAGCCCCGCCCATCAGCCTGGGCGGCGGTGACGGCTTCATCGGCAACGCCAACGTCGTGTCCAGCCGGATGCCGGGCGCCAACCAGGACCGGCTCGTGCCCGTCTCCTACGGCTCCTCCCACATCCAAGGGATCGCGTTCCGGAACCGCGGCCGGGTCTCGGCGCGCACCATCTTGACCTACAGCCAGTCGACCGACCCGACCTCGCCCTGGAGCGCCGACCAGACCAGGCTGTTCGGCCGCCAGCAGTGGGTGACCTTCCCCTTCACCAAGGCCCAGGTCGACCGGCAGCGGATCTCCCGCCGCGTCGTCACCGGGTAGGCCGCAGCCGAGGGCAGTTTCCCAAGGGATGCAGGCCAACTGCCACTCCCCGCGACGTACGTCGCGAGGGGAGTGGCAGGTCGGCGACATACCTTGGGAAACCGGACCGGCTAACGTCGCGGTGTGAGCATGGACCGCGCTGCCGCTGCCGCCCTGGATGCCGACGGCCCGCTGGCTGCCCACCGAGAGCTGTTCGACCTGCCGGACGGCGTGATCTACCTCTGCGGCAACTCGCTGGGTCCGTTGCCTAGCAGCGTGCCCTCCCGGGTCGCCTCACTGCTCGCCGACCAATGGGGGCAGCACCTGGTCTCGGGGTGGAACCTCGACGGCTGGACCGACCTGTCAGCGAGCTGCGCCGCTCGTCTCGCGCCTCTGATCGGCACGCAGGCAGAGGACGTGATCCTCGGCGACTCCACCTCGGTCACCCTCTACAAGCTGCTCGTCGCGGCCGCACGTCTGCGCCCCGGTCGCTCCACCCTGGTCATGGAGCCCACGACGTTCCCCACCGACGGGCACGTCGCCGCCGGGGTCGTCGAGACACTGGGCATGGAGCTGCGCTGGTGCGATCCGAGCGACCCCGCCGCCGCGCTGGACGACGACGTGGCGGTGTTGTGCCTGACCCACGTGGACTTCCGCACCGGAGCGATGTACGACCTAGCCGAGCTGACGGCGGCAGCGCACGACGTGGGGGCGGTGATGCTGTGGGACCTGTGCCACTCCGCCGGAGCGGTGCCGGTCGACCTCACCACCGCCGGCGCCGACCTGGCAGTGGGATGCACCTACAAGTACCTCAACGCCGGCCCGGGCTCACCGGCGTACGCCTGGGTCCACCCGGACCACCAGGCCGATCTGCGTCAGCCGATCACCGGCTGGTGGGGCCACGCCGACCCGTTCTCGATGACCCCTCACTACTCCCCGGCGCCGGGCATCCAACGCCTTGCCAGCGGCACACCCCCGGTGCTCGGGCTCAGCTCGGTGGCCGCCGCGCTGGAGGCCTTCGACGCCGTGGCGCCCGCGGACCTTCGCCGGGTCTCGCTCTCGCTGACCGACCTGTTCATCTCCTTGCTCGACGAGCGTGTCGGCGACGCGGTCGAGGTCGTGACCCCGCGCGAGCACCACGCTCGCGGCAGTCAGGTCTCGCTACGGCACCCGCACGCCTACGGGGTCGTCCAGGCACTGATCGCGCGCGGCGTGGTGGGTGACTTCCGTGACCCGGACATCGCCCGCTTCGGGTTCGCACCGTTGTACGTGCGACACGTGGACGTCCACGACGCCGTGGCGCACCTGGTCGCCGTGCTCGCGGGAGAGGAGCACCTCGACCCGGCGCACTCCACCCGTCGGCCCGTCACCTGAGCCTCGATCCGGGGTGAGGCCGGCCCGCTGCGTCAGGACTTCTCGAGGATGTCCTTCATCAGCTGCGCGGTCTCGGACGGGGTCTTGCCCACCTTGACGCCGGCGGCCTCGAGGGCCTCCTTCTTCGCCTCGGCCGTGCCGGAGGACCCGGAGACGATGGCGCCGGCGTGGCCCATCGTCTTGCCCTCGGGCGCGGTGAAGCCGGCGACGTAGCCGACCACCGGCTTGGTGACGTTGTCCTTGATGTACTCGGCTGCGCGCTCCTCGGCGTCGCCACCGATCTCACCGATCATCACGATCGCCTGGGTGTCGGGGTCGTTCTCGAAGGCCTCGAGGCAGTCGATGTGGGTGGTGCCGATGATCGGGTCACCACCGATGCCGACGCAGGTGGTGAAACCGTGGTCGCGCAGCTCGTACATCATCTGGTAGGTCAGGGTGCCCGACTTCGACACCAGCCCGACGGTGCCCGACTTGGTGATGTCGGCCGGAATGATGCCGGCGTTGGACTTGCCGGGGCTGATCAGGCCCGGGCAGTTGGGGCCGATGACCCGCGAGCCCTTCTCGGCGGCGTAGGTGTAGCACTCCGCCGTGTCGTGCACCGGGACCCCCTCGGTGATGACGACGACGAGCGGCATCCCGGCGTCCGCGGCTTCCTTGACGGCCACCCCGGTGAAGGCAGGCGGAACGAAGACGACCGAGACATCAGCGCCGGTCTCCTTCATCGCCTCGTCGACCGACCCGAAGACCGGGACGTCGGTGCCGTCGACATCGACGCTCTGTCCGGCCTTCTTGGGGTTGACCCCGCCGACGATCTGAGTGCCCGACGCCAGCATGCGGCGGGTGTGCTTCATGCCCTCGGACCCCGTCATCCCCTGGACGACGACCTTGCTGTTCTCGGTGAGAAAGATTGCCATCTGTTGTCGCTTCTCTCAGCTTCTCGTTGGTCTGTCGTGGTCAGGCGTTGGCAAGCTCGGCGGCCTTGTCGGCTCCACCGTCCATGGTGTCGGCGAGGGTGACCATCGGATGGTCGGCCTCCTGGAGGATCCGGCGACCCTCATCCACGTTGTTGCCGTCCAGTCGCACGACCAGCGGCTTGGTCGCTTCGTCGCCGAGCTTCTTCAGCGCCTCGACGATGCCGGTGGCCACCGCGTCACAGGCGGTGATGCCACCGAAGACGTTGACGAAGACGCTCTTGACCTGCGGGTCGTTCAAGATGATGTGCAGCCCGTTGGCCATCACCTCCGCCGAAGCGCCGCCGCCGATGTCGAGGAAGTTGGCCGGCTCGACGTTGCCGTGCCCCTCACCGGCGTACGCCACGACGTCGAGGGTGGACATCACCAGACCAGCGCCGTTGCCGATGATGCCGACGGCGCCGTCGAGCTTGACGTAGTTGAGGCCCTTCTCCTTCGCCTCGGCCTCGAGCGGGTCGGTCTCGTCGCGCGACTCGAAGGCCGCGTGGTCCTCGTGGCGGAAGTCGGCGTTGCCGTCGAGGGTGACCTTGCCGTCCAGAGCCTCGATGGTGCCGTCGGCCAGCTTGACCAGTGGGTTGATCTCGACCAGGGAGGCGTCCTCCTCGATGAAGACGTCGTAGAGCCTGCGGATCACGTTCTTGGCCTGGTCGGCGATGTCGTCCCCGAACCCCGTGGCACTGACGATCTCGTCGACCTTGGCGTCGGTCAGCCCCGCGAGCGGGTCGATCGCGACCTTGGCGACCGCGTCCGGCTTCTCCACGGCGGTGACCTCGATCTCCACGCCACCCTCGACCGAGGCGATGCAGAGGTAGTTGCGGTTCGCCCGGTCGACCAGGAAGGAGAAGTAGTACTCGTCAGCGATGTCGGCCGTGGGAGCGATGAGCACCCGGTGGACCTCGTGGCCCTTGATGTCCATGCCGAGGATCTCCTCGGCCTTGGCCTTGGCGTCCTGCGGGTCCTCGGCGAGCTTCACGCCACCGGCCTTGCCGCGGCCACCGGTCTTCACCTGCGCCTTGACCACGACCTTGCCGCCGAGCTCCTCCGCGGCGCCCACTGCGTCATCGGCGTTCTCGACGACCTTGCCGAGCGTCACGGGTACGTCGTGCTTGGCGAAGAGCTCCTTCGCCTGGTGCTCCATCAGGTCCAAGGTTCTGCCTGTCTGTTGTCAGTCGGTCCCGTCGCACGCGTGTGAGCGGGCTGCCGCCCCGAGACTAGCGTCGGGCAACCCGGCGCGGCCACGCCCCTACCGATCCGGGCCGACACGGGCCTCAGGAGTCAGCGTGGCGAAGGGCCTTGCGCAGGTCCTTGTTCAACTGGCTGATGACGTCCAACGGGATGCCCTTGGGGCATGCCGCGGAGCACTCCCCCATGTTGGTGCAGCCACCGAAACCCTCCTCGTCGTGCTGGGCGACCATGCCGAGCACGCGGCTGTGTCGCTCGGCCTGGCCCTGCGGCAGCTCGCCGAGGTGGGTGACCTTGGCACCGAGGAAGAGGGAGGCCGACCCGTTGGGGCAGGCAGCGACGCACGCGCCGCACCCGATGCAGACCGCCGCGTCGAAGGCACGGTCCGCGTTCGGCTTGGGCACCGGGGTGGCGTGGGCGTCGGGGGCGGACCCGGTGTTCACCGAGACGTAGCCGCCGGCCTGGATCATCCGGTCGAAGGCGGACCGGTCGACACACAGGTCCTTGATGACCGGGAAGGCATCGGCGCGCCAGGGTTCGATCGTGATCGAGTCGCCGTCGCGGAACGATCGCATGTGGAGCTGGCAGGTGGTCGTGACCTCGGGGCCGTGGGCCACGCCGTTGATCACCAGGCCGCACATGCCACAGATGCCCTCGCGACAGTCGCTGTCGAAGGCGATCGGCTCCTCGCCGGAGTCGTTGAGCTTCTCGTTCAGCACGTCGAGCATCTCCAGGAAGGACATGTCCTCCGAGACGTCGTCGAGGTTGTAGGTGTGCATCGCGCCCCGGGACTCCGCATTCGCCTGGCGCCAGATCTTGAGCTTGACCTTCATCGGAGCTCCCTCCGGAGCAGTCGGGTGCGTGGACTGGTGCGGTGGTTCACTTGTAGCTCCGCTGCTTCAGCTCGACGGCCTCGTAGACCAGGTCTTCCTTGTGCAGGACAGGGGTGGGCATCGCGTGACCCGCCGCGCCATCAGGCTCGCCCCACTCCCAGGCGGCGACGTAGGCGTAGTCGTCGTCGTTGCGCAGTGCCTCACCGTCATCGGTCTGCGACTCGGCGCGGAAGTGGCCGCCGCACGACTCTCGGCGGTGCAGCGCGTCGATGCACATCAGCTCGCCGAGCTCGAGGAAGTCGGCCACCCGGCCGGCCTTCTCCAGCGACTGGTTGAGGCTGCTGGCCGTGCCCAGCACCTTCAGGTTGCGCCAGAAGTCGTCCCGAAGCGCGCGGATCAGCTCGATCGCCTTCTTCAGCCCCTCCTCGGTGCGCTCCATGCCGCAGTACTCCCACATGATCTGCCCCAGCTCCTTGTGGTAGCTGTCGACGCTGCGGGAGCCGTTGATGGACATGAAGCTCTCGATCCGGGCCTTGGCCGAGGCCACCGCCTCCGCCACCGCCGGGTGCTCCTCGTCGATCGACTCGAAGGGGCCGTCGGCGAGGTAGTCACGGATGGTGTTGGGGAGCACGAAGTAGCCGTCGGCCAGCCCCTGCATGAGCGCGGAGGCGCCCAACCGGTTGGCGCCGTGGTCGGAGAAGTTGGCCTCCCCGGTCACGTAGAGCCCGGTGATCGAGGACTGGAGGTCGTAGTCGACCCACAGTCCGCCCATGACGTAGTGCACGGCCGGGTAGATCCGCATCGGAACCTCGTAGGGGTCCTCGCCGGTGATCCGGGCGTACATGTCGAAGAGGTTGCCGTACTTGTCCTCGACGGTCTTGCGGCCCATCCGCTCGATCGCGTCGGCGAAGTCGAGGTAGACCCCGAGCCGCACACCCTCGGTCTCGGGACCGACCCCACGGCCCTCGTCGCAGACGTACTTCGCTGCCCGGGAGGCGATGTCGCGCGGCACCAGGTTGCCGAAGCTGGGGTAGATCCGCTCGAGGTAGTAGTCGCGGTCGTCCTCAGGGATGTCGCGCGGGTCCTTGTCGCAGTCCTCCTTGTTCTTCGGCACCCAGATCCGGCCGTCGTTGCGCAACGACTCGCTCATCAGCGTCAGCTTGGACTGGTAGGGCCCGGACACCGGGATGCACGTCGGGTGGATCTGGGTGTAGCAGGGGTTGCCGAAGTAGGCGCCCTTGCGGTGCGCGCGCCAGGTCGCGGTGACGTTGGACCCCATTGCGTTGGTGGAGAGGTAGAAGACGTTGCCGTAACCACCGGAGGCAAGCACCACGACGTCGGCGAGATGGGTCTCCAGCTCACCGGTGACCAGGTCGCGCGCCACGATGCCGCGGGCCCGGGGGCCGTCCTCGCCGTCGACCACGATCAGCTCGAGCATCTCGTGACGGGAGTGCTCGGTGACGGTGCCCTCCGCGACCTGGCGCTCCAGGGCCTGGTAGGCACCGATCAGCAGCTGCTGCCCGGTCTGGCCGCGCGCGTAGAAGGTGCGGGAGACCTGAACCCCGCCGAAGGAGCGGTTGTCGAGCAGGCCGCCGTACTCCCGGGCGAACGGCACGCCCTGCGCCACGCACTGGTCGATGATGTTCACGCTGACCTCGGCCAGGCGGTAAACGTTGGACTCCCGGCTGCGGTAGTCGCCGCCCTTGACCGTGTCGTAGAACAGCCGGTGTGCCGAGTCGCCGTCGCCCTTGTAGTTCTTGGCGGCGTTGATGCCGCCCTGGGCCGCGATCGAGTGAGCGCGCCGAGCGGAGTCCTGGTAGAAGAACGCCTTCACCTGGTAGCCGGCCTCGCCCATCGTGGCGGCGGCCGATGCTCCGGCCAGGCCCGTGCCCACGATGATCACGCTGAGCTTGCGCCTGTTGGCCGGGTTGACCAGGCGGGCGTCGAACATGCGGTTGGTCCACCGCTCCGCGATCGGCCCGGTGGGCGCCTTGGAGTCCTGGATCGGCTCTCCCTGGAGGAAGAAGCCGGCGGCATCGCCGTTGCCGGAGCGGGTGTCACTAGGGGGGGTCATCGAACCTGCCTCACTCGACGATGCCGAACAGCACGGACAAGGGGACGATCGCGAAGCCACCGGCTACGACGACCGCGAGTGCGTATCCCGCAGCGTTGAATGCCTGCCGGGATGCGGGGGTGTTGGTCATGCCGAGGGTCTGCCCGGCACTCCACATGCCGTGGCGCAGATGCATTCCCAGCGCCACCATGGCGGCCAGGTAGATCAGCACGACCCACCACTGCTCGGGCGAGAAACCATTGACCAGCCGCTGGTACGGGCTGTCGGAGTCTCCGCCCGGGGTGAGCGTGCGGGTCGTCAGGTGCAGCAGGTGGAAGGTGATGAAGAGCAGCAGCGAGACCCCACCCCAGCGCATCGTGCGCGAGGACAGGGTCGCGGCCACCGCGCGCTTCTGGGAGTAGGGGAAGGAGCGGGCGCCCTGGGCGCGCGCCCACAGCTTGAACGCGGCATAGGCATGCACTGCCAAGGAGACGAGCAGCAGCACCCTCACCCCCCACAGGAGGCCCTTCTCGGGCAGCATCGGCTCGCCGATCACCCGGAGGTGGTGGGCGTACTCGTCGAATGCCTCCTGGCCGGCGAACACCTTGAGGTTGCCGTACATGTGGAGGACGACGTAGCCGATGAAGACCAGCCCGGTCAGGGCCATCGTGATCTTGAGGACGATGGTCGAAGTCCGGGCACGAGCAGCCGGAGACTTGGTGGTGGTCGTCACCCGGCCAGGTTAGTGCCCGACCGCTTTGCCCGGGAGCAATGACCCCTGTGACATCTCGCTCATCTCGGGTCGGGCAGGTTCGGGGAGCCGCTTTGGGTGGATCATCTGTCGCGCCCGGCGCCGGCAGGTGACAATGGACCCCATGTCCCCCCGGATGAGGCTGGTCGCCGCTGCGCTCGTCGCCGTCTCCGGATGCGCCGTCACAGCCGTCGGTGCGCCCGAGCCCCTGCAGACCACGGCCCGGGTGAGTGCCTTCGGCTCCATCGCCTCGGGCACCACGGGCCAAGGCATGGTCATGGGTTCCCGCGAGGGCCGGCGGCCGAGCCGAGAGTCCTCGCGCGAGGCGTTGGCTGCCGCCGCCGGCGCCGACCTCGAGCCCGCCCGCTCGCTGCAGGGCAAGGAGGCCAACGCCGCCATCGCCGAGCTCGCGGCGAACGCCGAGAAGGCTGCCAAGAAGCTCGCCAAGGACTCCTGGCAGCTGCCGATCGCCACCGGCGTCTACCGCCTGACCGCGGAGTTCGGCCAGTGCAGCAACCTGTGGTCGCACTGCCACACCGGGCTGGACTTCGCCGCGCCGAGCGGCACGGCGGTCCACGCCGTCGCCTCCGGCGCAGTCACGGGCGTCGGATGGGCAGGGGCCTACGGCAACCGAACCGTGCTCACCCACGAGGACGGCACGGAGACCTGGTACTGCCATCAGCTCGAGTTCGGCGTCAAGGTCGGTGACAACGTCTTCGCCGGGCAGGAGATCGGTCGGGTCGGTGCCACCGGCAACACCACCGGCCCTCACCTGCATCTCGAGGTCCGTCCCGGCGGCGGTGACGCCGTCGACCCGAAGGAAGCCCTCACCTTCCACGGCGCCACCCCCTGACCCGGCCCGGACCTGACCCCCGGGCGTGGATGGGCTTGGTCGGGCCGGCGCGGCCAGCTCAGAGCTTGTCGACGGGGGCGTAGCGCAGCAGGAGCCGCTTCACGCCCGAGGAGCCGAAGTCGATGGAGGCGACCGCCCGGTCCCCCACCCCCTCCACACTCACCACGCTGCCCAACCCGAAGCTGTCGTGACTGACGCGGTCCCCGGGTGAGAGCGACGGCACCTCGCGCTGCTGCCCCTTGGCCCGGGCGTCCGCCGCGGCTGCCTTGGCTCCGAAGGCACCGGCCGGTCGGCGTGCGGGGAGCTGCGGCATCACGGTGCGCTTCCAGCTGCTCTGCTCCTGCGCTGTGCGGCGCCAGTCGACGAGGTCGGCCGGCAGCTCGTCGATGAAGCGGGAGGCCGGGTTGTGGGAGGGGGCGCCCCAGGCCGAGCGCACCAGGGCGCGTGAGACGTAGAGCCGACGCTGTGCCCGGGTGAGGCCGACGTAGGCCAGGCGGCGCTCTTCCTCCAGCTCGCTCTGGTCTCCGAGGGAGCGCATGTGCGGGAAGACGCCGTCCTCGAGACCGGTCAGGAAGACCACGGGGAACTCCAGACCCTTGGCGGTGTGCAGGGTCATCAGCGTGACGACCCCCCCACCGTCCTCCTCGGGGTCCGGGATCTGGTCGGAGTCGGCGACCAGCGCGACCCGCTCCAGGAACTCGGGCACCCCGGGGGCGGCCGGGCGCAGGTCGGCCGGATCGGCCGAGGGCGGCGCCGTGGGTTCGTCGGCGAACTCGCGAGCCACCGCGACGAGCTCGGCGAGGTTCTCCACGCGGGTCTCGTCCTGCGGGTCCTCGCTGTCCTCGAGAGCCTGGAGGTAGCCGCTTCTCGCGAGCGCCGACTCGAGCACCACGTCGGCGCGCTCCCCCGCCTGCACCATCTGCTGCAGCTCGTCGACCAGGATGACGAAGCCGCGGATCGCCGAGACCGATCGAGTGGCGATGCCCGGGGCCTCCTCCGCCCGCTGCAGCGCCTCGAAGAAGGTGACGCGGTCGCGAGCGGCCAGCGCGTCGACGCAGGCGATCGCGCGGTCGCCGATGCCGCGCTTCGGTTCGTTGATGATCCGGCGCAGGCTGATCTCGTCGGCGGTGTTGGCGAGGAGCCGTAGGTAGGCCAACGCGTCGCGGACCTCCTTGCGCTCGTAGAACCGCACCCCTCCGACGACCTTGTAGGGCAGGCCGACGCGGATGAAGATCTCCTCGAAGACACGGGACTGGGCGTTGGTGCGGTAGAAGACCGCGACCTGGCTGGGCCTGGCCTGCTTCTCATCGCTGAGCCGGTCGATCTCGGTGGCGACGAACCGTGCCTCGTCGTGCTCGTCGTCGGCGACGTATCCGACCAACGGCTCGCCCTGGCCCTGGTCGGACCAGAGGTGCTTCGACTTGCGGCCGCGGTTGCGGCTGATGACGGCGTTCGCGGCGGTCAGGATGTTCTGCGTCGAGCGGTAGTTCTGCTCGAGCAACAGGGTGCGCGCCTCCGGGAAGTCCTCCTCGAACTGGAGGATGTTGCGGATGTTGGCGCCCCGGAAGGCGTAGATGGACTGGTCGGCGTCCCCGACCACCATGAGCTCGGCCGGACCCGCGGCGACGTCGCGCTCGGCGTCCCCGCTCGGCGGCACCTCGTCCGGCAGCGGCGCGCACAGCTCACGGACCAGGGCGTACTGCGCGTGGTTGGTGTCCTGGTACTCGTCGACCAGGACGTGACGGAAGCGGCGCCGGTAGGTCTCCCGCACCTCGGGGAAGGCCTGCATCAGGTGGACGGTGACCATGATCAGGTCATCGAAGTCGAGTGCCTCAGCGGCCTTGAGTCGCGACTGGTAGCGCTCGTAGGCCTCGGCGTAGCCGCGCTCATGGTCGTTGGCCGCGGCCGACGCCGCGGTCTCGTGGTCGCGCAGCTCGTTCTTCTGGTTGGAGACCCAGTTGAGGACCGCGTTGGGCGGGAAGCGCTTGGGGTCGAGCTCGAGCTCCTTGCAGACCAGAGTCATCAGCCGCTTGGAGTCGGCGGCGTCGTAGATCGAGAAGCTGGACTTGTAGCCGAAGCGGTGCGCCTCCTTGCGCAGGATCCGCACGCACGCGGAGTGGAAGGTCGAGACCCACATGATGCGGGCCCGGCGCCCGACCAGGTCCTCGACCCGCTCCCGCATCTCGGCGGCAGCCTTGTTGGTGAAGGTGATCGCCAGGATCGAGCCCGGATGGGCCTCACGCTCGGAGATCAGCCAGGCGATCCGTCGGGTCAGCACCCGCGTCTTGCCCGATCCGGCGCCGGCGACCACGAGGAGCGGAGCGCCGGCGTGCGTCACCGCCTGTCGTTGCGGGTCGTTGAGTCCCTCGAGAAGCACCTCGGGCGAGGATCCACGCCTGCGCCGCTGCGGTGCCTCGGCCGACCCGGATCCGTCGTCCCCCGTCGGGAACAACGTCTCCTCGTCGGGGACCATGCGGGCAGCCTGCCTCATCTGCGGAGGGATCGGGAACGCCTCACTCATCTTCGCCACTCATCCTCGGGGCACCCTACGACGCGGCCCCGACAGGGCCCACCCTCACCGGCCCGTGGCGGAGAAGTGCATCGGATCCGTGACCGTGCGGAACGTCCCTCCCCAGCTCCAGCCGATGTCGGTGAACGCCTGGGTGACCACCTCGTCCTCGCGGATCATCCCCGGCCTGGCCCAGTCGCGCTGGGTGTAGGCCGACGCCAGCTCCGGCAGCACCAGGTCCCCCCGTTGGTACGGGTTCATGAACGGGTTCACGTCGACCGCGAACCCGTAGGCGTGGGCCGACCAGCTGCCGGTGCCGACCGTCGCCCGGCAGGCGTAGGCGCCAGTGTTGTTGCCGTCCCCGGTCGGCGGCGCATCCAGGTCGGCCTTGCGCACCAGCGTCATCTGCTCGATCGGGAAGTCCGCCGCGTACAACCGGCGGAAGACGCCCACGACGTCTCGAGCCACCCTGCGGTGCACCACCATCTGGCCGGTGTGGGCCAGCCCGTCGAACCCGCGGAACGTGAGCCGCAACCGGCGCAGGTCCGCCAGCTCCACCGGGCAGCCACGCTCCCACGCCAACGACTCCCGCTGCGCCCACGCGGGTGTCACACGACTGACGCGGCCTCGGAACCGGTTGTCCGGTGGAGGGGGGAGCAGGTCTGTGGTGGGCAGCCGACGCACCCGCAGCTCCCGAGGGGTGCGCCGCACCACGCCGTAGCCGTCGGGGCGGAGCGGCAGCCTGGTCGCCCCGATGTCCCAGTCGTCCAGCGCGGGCGCGGCGGGCGGAGTCGGTGTCCCGTCCCGCGTTGCCTGAGACCGGTCCTCCGGCTGGGGTGTCCTGGAGTGCGCCACCGATGGCGCGTCCTCGGACCCACGGAGCACACCGTCGGCGTCCGAGCACGCCGGGACGGCGAGACACGCGAGGAGCAGTGGGGCCAGCGCCCCGCGCCGCGACCACGGCGACCGGGCAGCCGGCTCAGCGCTCGATGCCCGTCGCACCGCGGCGGTCCTTGGGGGTCACGTTCTTGAACACCGGAGGCAGGTACCGCAGCATCAGCGTCGACCACGTCAGGTGCGTGAGCAGCGGCGCCTGCAGCCCGTTGCTCGCCCGCCGCTGCGCCCCCCACAGGCCGCCCATCAGGCCGGCGGCGAAGACCAGCATGGGGTTGCGGGCGGGCAACGTCGCGATCATGTAGACAGCGGTGCTGCTCAGCACAGGCTGGTAGTTCTCCAACGTCGCGTAGACGGCTCCACGGAAGAAGACCTCCTCGGCGACAGCGTTGGACAGGGTCGTCAGCGTCACCAGCCGCCCGTCACCCTGGTCCGCGAACTGCAGCACCGAGGCCACTGCCCGTCCCAGCGGCGGCACCAGCTTCACCACGTGGGCGCCGACGTAGAACACCCCGAAGGCGCCGGCGCCGGTGAGCACCGGGGTGATGATCGGTCGCTGGATGGTCCGGTCATGGAGCTGGATCCACCCCAGGTGCAGCGGCCCGGAGGCGAAGCCGCCACCGGTGTAGATCCCCGCCACGGCGAGGGTGGTGCTGTAGAAGGCCTTCGAGCCGGGGCGGGTGTTGAGCCCCGCACCCAGGAGGGACGCCCCCACCACCGAGGTCCCGAGAACCACCCGCCGACGGCGGCGACGCACCGCGAGGCTCTCCTCGTGCTTGACAGGCACCTGGTAGGACAGCGACATCGGCAGCTTGGCCCGCAGCCTGGCGCGCCAGTCGGTGCGGAGGCGGAACTCGCGCTGACGTTCCTCGAGTGCTTCGTTGACCGCCTCCTCGAAGCTGCGGCGGCGAAGCGGGATCAGCTGCTGGAGGCGGTCGTCGCGGACCACGACCTCGTTGACCATCGAGTCGACCAGCGACTTCCCGGCGGCGGTGTCGACGTCGGTGACCAGCCGCAGCCAGTGGGACGAGAGTGACGGCGTGAGCACCGGGACGGGGAGTACCACGATCGAGCGGCCCTGCATCAGGGCCACCTTCCGCATCATGTCGGAGTAGCGCAACACCTCCGGACCGCCCGCGTCGTAGACCTGACCCGCGGTCTCGGGCACGCCCAGCACCCCGACCAGGTAACGGACCACGTCAGCCAGGGCGATCGGCTGGGTGCGGGTCGAGACCCAGCGCGGCGTGATCATCATCGGCAGCCGCTCGACCAGCTGCCGGGTCATCTCCCACGACAGGCCCTCGTGGCCGATCACGATCCCGGCTCGCACGACGGTGACCGGCACGCCGTCCTGACCCAGGATCCGCTCGACCTCGCGACGGCTCTTCAGGTGGGGCGACAGCTGGTCCTCGTCGGCTCCCAGCCCGCCGAGGTAGACGATCCGTTGCACGCCGGCCTTCGCCGCAGCGCGGCCGAAGTTCGTGGCCGCCTCACGGTCGAGCCGGGCGAAGTCGGGTGAGTCGAGGGAGTGGACGAGGTAGTAGGCCGCATCGATGCCGGTCAGCGCCTCGACCAGGCTCTCCTCGTCGTGCACGTCCCCGAAGACGGCCTGGGCCTGGCCGGCGTAGGAGTCCGGTCGCCGGGTCATCGCATGCACGTCGTAGTCGGCGTCCCGCAGCGCAGGGACGAGGCGTCGTCCCACGAAGCCGGAAGCCCCGGCGACCAGGACCTTGCTGATCGGTGAGGATTCCTCGCTGCTCGTCATGTGGCCCCACGGTAGTCGCGGGACGCAAGCAGTACGGGCATCGGGCCGGACCTCCTCCTCAGAGCAGCCGCCGGTCCGAAGCCCATCGGGTCAGCTCGTGCCGGGAGGACAGCTGGAGCTTGCGCAGCACGCTGGAGACGTGGGTCTCGACGGTCTTGACAGAGATGAAGAGCGCCCCGGCCACCTCCTTGTAGGCGTACCCGCGGGCAATCAGTCGCATCACCTCCCGCTCCCGCTCGGTCAACCGGTCGAGGTCGCCGTCGACCTGTGCCACCTCGATCGATCCCGCGAAGGCATCGAGCACGAACCCGGCCAGCCGGGGCGAGAAGACTGCGTCACCGGTCGCCACCCGCTCGATCGCAGCCACCAGCTCGGGACCGGTGATCGTCTTGGTCACGTAGCCCCGGGCGCCGGCACGGATCGTGCCGATCACGTCCTCAGCCGAGTCGGAGACCGACAGCGCGAGGAAGCGGGTGTCGGGACAGCGGGTCGCACAGCGACGCATCACCTCCGCTCCCCCGCCTCCGGGCAGGTGCACGTCGAGCAGCACCACGTCGGGGCGGTGGGCCAGCACCTGCTCGACCGCGGTGTCGACGTCCTCGGCCTCGCCGAGCACGGTGACGGCGTCTGGCCGTGCGCCGAGCTCGCCGCGGACGCCCGCGCGGAACATGGCGTGGTCGTCGACGATGACGACGCTGCGACTCATCGGGCCTCCTGGGTGGCCTCGGACGTGAGTGAGGCATCGAGCTCGCTGCGCGGCATCGACAGACGTACCTCCGTGCCCTCCCCGGGAGTGGCGCGGACCAGGGCGGTGCCGCCGTGGCGCTCCATGCGGCCGACGATGCTGCCGCGCACCCCCTGTCGGTCCTCCGGCACCTGGGCCAGGTCGAAGCCCTGCCCGCGGTCGCGCACGTAGACCTCCACCTGGCGTTCGCCCACCTCGGCGTAGACGTCGACCCGGTCGGTGCCCGCGTGGCGTACAGCGTTGAGCAGCGCTTCGCGGGTGGCCGCCAGCAGGGGCAGCAGCTCGGCGGACGTGGTGCAGTCACCGACCGTGACCAGCTCGACCGGGACACCTTGCAGGTCCTCGGCCTCGGCCGCCACGAGCCTCAGGGACCCGGCGATCGTGCCCTCGGGGGCCGTGGCCTGCTCGCCGTACAGCCAGCCGCGGAGGTCCCGCTCCTGCGCACGCGCCAGCCGGGCGACCGTGGCCGGGTCGGACGAGCTGCGCTGGATCATCGCGAGCGTCTGCAGCACCGAGTCGTGCAGGTGCGCGGCCACGTCGGCGCGCTCCTGGGTGCGGATCCGCTCGGCACGCTCGTCGTTGAGCTCGGCGGCGAGCCGGAGCAGCCAGGGACCGATCGTCACTGCCAGGCCGGCCATGCCGAGCACGCCCGCCACGATCATGTCCCGCGCCACCGTCACCTGGCCTGACTGGGCGGCGAAGAGCACCAGCGCTGCGATCAGCAGGCCCACACCGGTCGCCAGGCGGGCCCAGGCCGCGATGCCGCCGCTGCCGAGCAGGATCCGACCGATGCCGACGCGCTCCCCAGTGTGTCGCCACCGCTCACGCTGGGCGTCGTCGGCCTGGAGCCACAGCACGGTGACTCCGAGCAGCGCGATGACCACCGGCCACAGCAGCGTGACGTCGCCGATGAGACCGCCGGAGAACACCCCCGTCACTCCGGCCAGCCCGAGCAGCAGCACCACCATTGCCAGCAGCGTGCCGCGATCACGCACCCGCTCGGCGCGACCGGGCCGCAGTCCTCGGCGCCCGGCGGACTCCAGGCCCGGGCTGGAGACCTCCGCCCGGGTGTCGATCGGGAGCATCAGCCACAACCCGAGGTACAACACCACGCCGAGGCCGCTGGCCAGCGCGGTGACGACGAAGAAGAGGCGGACCGCGAGTGGCTCGAGGCCGAGGTGCTCGGCAAGGCCTCCCGCCACGCCGCCGACGTGTGAGTCGCTGCTGCTGCGAGCCGCGCGGCGCGGCACCCAGAGACCGCCTGGCCCGGGTGCTCGGACGGCGTCGGAGGTGTCGGTCGGGTGGGTCATGGCCCTGTCATCGTCACACAGCGCCGGGGCCCCGACCATGCGTTGCGACCCTGACCTGTCCCTGAGACTCCCCGACGTTGCGGCGCCGATGATCAGGGTCGTCCCCGATGGCGGGGGGCCGCTCGGTGGACCAGGCTTGAGCCATGGACGAGAGCACCTCCACCGCAGACGCCACCACCCAGGCGCCACCCCATGACGACCCTGGCGCCGGCGGGGCGCCTCACGGCGGTCGGGAGGGCATCGACGGCGCCCACCTGCGCGACTACCGCTCCCTGCGGCGCAGCAGCACCGACCGCAAGATCGCTGGTGTGGCGGGGGGCCTGGCCCGACACCTCGACATCGACCCCCTGGTCGTGCGGGTGGTCCTGGTCGTCCTGATCTTCTTCAGTGGCGCCGGGCTGCTGCTCTACGGCGCCCTGTGGCTGCTCGTGCCCGAGGAGAGCGACGGGTCGACGATCCTGCACACCGAGGACAACACCCGCAACGCGCTCCTCGTCATCGCACTCGTGGTCGGCGCCCTCATCGCGTTCTCCACCGGCCTGGGCAACGACAGCGGCGGAGTCTGGTTCCTCTGCCTGGTGCTGATCGCCGCCCTCGGGTGGTACCTCACCCGTCAGCAGCGCGGCCCTGACGCCTCGGCTGAGGTTCCCACCACCTCCGGAGCTCCCGGAGTGTCGCCCGGTCCCCCGCCGGCTTCCTCGACCACTCCCTCGACGGCTCGCATGGCAGCCCCGTCCGGAACCACCGCGGACGCCGGGGCCGGCTGGGAGGTGCCGCCTCCTCCACCGCCACCCGGGTCATCAGCTCCGGCGTGGCAGCCGCCCCCGGCGCGACCCCGGCGGCGCCGTGGCGGCCCGCTCCTGCTGTGGCCCACGCTCGCGCTGGTCGCCATCGGCTGGGGAATCCTGGGGCTGCTCGACGCCTCCGGGTACGAGGTCCCCGACGCGGGGTTCGCGGCCCTGGCCCTCGCCGTCACCGGCGCCATGCTGGCGCTCGGCTCGGTCTTCGGGCGGGCAGGCGGCCTGGTGCTGGTCGCCCTGCTCAGCCTGATCGCCCTGGCGGGCACCGACGTCGCCGAACCGACCTACTCGGGCTCACGTGACCTGGTGGTCACCCCGGACTCGGTCACCGAGCTCGCCGACCGGTACAGCGTCCCCGCCGGTCGCATCGTCATCGACCTCAGCGAGCTCTCCGAGCCGAGCGCGCTCGACGGGCAGACCATCCGTGCGGACGTGAACGCTGGGGAGATCGTGGTGATCCTGCCCGACGGCGTGGCAGCCGACCTCGACGCCGAGATCCGCTACGGCGGGGCGATCGACACCCCCGACGCGGTGACGCGCGACGGGTGGAACGTCACCCTGACCGAGCGCTACGGCGACACCGCGCAGACCGACGCCGTGGTCGACCTCGACCTCGACGCCGGCTTCGGCCACATCGACCTGAGGAGCAGCTGACATGCCCGAGCCGACCAACGAGCCCACCCACGAGCCCACGGGTCGACCCAGCCGACCTGAGGACCACGAGCCGACCGCACGACTCGATCACGGCGATGACTACGACGAGGGCGGCACGGACGTGGCGACAGACGTCCTGACGGACCCTCACCCACCGGGGTCGACGGGCCGGCTCGAGGACCGGCCTCGTGCGTCAGGCCGACACCCGGTCAAGATCGGCTATCTCGTGGCCGGACTGCTCGCCCTCGGCATGGCCCTGGTCTGGCTGCTCTCGGAGACCGGCGTGGTCCACGGACCGGCCACCGATGGTGTCGGTGTCTCCCTGGTGCTGATCGCCGCAGGCCTGGCCGGGCTGCTGGCGAGCGTCGGCCGGACCAGGCGCCGCAGCGACCTGTGACGTCGACGGCCATCAGCACCAATGCCGCCCGTGGCTGGCGACGTGCGGTCCACCTGGCAACTGCCGGCGACTGACAACGCGCCCTTCCTGGTTAGGCTCGGGCGATGCACTCGAGCCGCCCGACCCCGGACCGAGCCGTGCGTCGCGCGTTGGCACGGGCCGGCCGCGGCGTGGCGCTGGACCTGTCCGAGGCCACGGCGCTGCTCGCATCCCGCGGCGAGGACCTGCGCACGCTGATGTCGTACGCCGCCCGGGTGCGGGACGCGGGCCTGGAGGACGCCGGTCGCCCCGGCCAGGTCACCTACTCGCCCAAGGTGTTCATCCCGCTGACCAGGTTGTGCCGGGACCGGTGTCACTACTGCACGTTCGTGACCGTGCCTGGCAAGCTCTCCGCCGCGGGCCAGGCGCCCTACCTCTCCCCGGACGAGGTCGTGCGGATCGCCGCTGAGGGCGCCGCACTCGGCTGCGCCGAGGCGCTGTTCACGCTCGGTGACCGGCCCGAGGACCGGTGGCCGGAGGCGCGGGAGTGGTTGGACGAGAACGGCTACGACTCCACGCTGGACTACGTCCGGGCGATGTCGATCCGGGTGCTGGAGGAGACCGGCCTGCTGCCACACCTCAACCCCGGAGTGATGTCGTGGGCCGAGCTGCACCGCCTGAAGCCGGTGGCGCCGTCGATGGGGATGATGCTGGAGACCACCTCGCGGCGGTTGTTCACGGACAAGGGGCAACCGCACTTCGGCTCCCCGGACAAGGACCCCGAGGTCCGGCTGCGGGTGCTCGAGGATGCCGGCCGGCTCTCGATCCCGTTCACCACCGGCCTCCTGATCGGCATCGGTGAGAGCGTCGAGGAACGGGCCGAGTCGATCTTCGCCCTGCGGCGGGTGGCGGCGACCTACGGGCACGTCCAGGAGGTGATCATCCAGAACTTCCGCGCCAAGCCCGACACGGCGATGCGCTCGGTGACGGACCTCGGCCTCGAGGAGTACCTCGCCGCAGTGGCGGTGACCCGACTGCTGCTGGGCCCCAGGATGCGGGTGCAGGCACCGCCCAACCTGGTGGACCTCGAGGAGTGCCGGGACCTGCTGGCAGCCGGGGTCGACGACTGGGGCGGCGTCTCACCGCTGACCCCCGACCACGTCAACCCGGAGCGACCCTGGCCCTCGCTGGACTTCCTGCGCCAGGTCACCGCCGAGAGCGGTTTCGAGCTCCGACCCCGCCTCACCGCGCACCCCCGCTACGTCCAGGCAGGCGACCCGTGGATCGACCCGCGGGTGCGCCCGCACGTCACGGCCCTCGCCGGCCCCGACGGCCTGCTCGCCGACGATGCACGGCCCCAGGGTCTGCCCTGGCAGGAGCCCGACGGTGGAGTCCTCTCCGGCGCCGAGCACGGTGGCTGGGGCCGCACCGACCTCAACACCACGATCGACACCACCGGCCGCACCACCGACCGACGCAGCGACTTCGACGACGTCTACGGCGACTGGTCCACCCTGCGCCGCCAGGCCCACCCCACCGACGGTGACGCCGAGACGAACCTGCCCGCCCCGGTGTCAGCGACTTCCGGCGACCGGGCCTTCGCCGAAGCCCTGGCCCAGGCAGAGAGCGATCCACGAGCGCTGACGGACGACCAGGCACTGACTCTGGTCAAGGCCGAGGGTGAGCAGCTCGACGCGGTCCGCGCCCTGGCCGACCACCTGCGCCTCGAGACCGTCGGCGACGAGGTCACCTACGTCCTCAACCGCAACATCAACTTCACCAACGTCTGTTACACCGGTTGCCGCTTCTGCGCCTTCGCCCAGCGCCGCACCGACGCTGACGCCTTCTCGCTGTCGCTGGAGCAGGTGGCGGATCGCGCCGAGGAGGCATGGCACGTGGGGGCCACCGAGGTGTGCATGCAGGGCGGGATCGACCCCGAGCTGCCGGGCACGGCGTACTTCGACCTGGCGGCCGCGGTCAAGCGCCGGGTGCCCGCGATGCACGTGCACGCCTTCTCGCCGATGGAGGTCGTCAACGGCGCGTCCCGCACCGGGCTGTCGATCCACGACTGGCTGCTGAAGGCGAAGGAAGCGGGCCTGGACACCATCCCGGGCACGGCCGCGGAGATCCTGGACGACGACGTGCGGTGGATCCTCACCAAGGGCAAGCTGCCGACCTCGGCGTGGGTGGAGGTGGTCAGCACAGCGCACCGGCTGGGGATCCGGTCCAGCTCGACGATGATGTACGGCCATGTGGACCGCCCGGAGCACTGGGTCGCCCACCTACGAGTGATCCAGCGGATCCAGGACGCGGCCACCGAGCAGGGGCTGGAGGGTTTCACCGAGTTCGTGCCGTTGCCGTTCGTGCACACCAGCGCTCCGATCTACCTCGCGGGCGTGGCGCGTCCCGGGCCCACGCTGCGCGACAACCTCGCGGTGCACGCGATGGCGCGGATCATGCTGCACGGCCGGATCGACCACATCCAGACCTCGTGGGTGAAGCTGGGGGTCGAGGGCACCCGGCTGATGCTCCAGTCCGGGTGTGACGACCTCGGAGGCACGCTGATGGAGGAGACGATCTCTCGCATGGCCGGCTCCGAGCACGGGTCGGCCAAGACCGTCGAGGAGCTCACCCAGATCGCAGCCGGCGTCGGCCGCCCCGTGCGCCAGCGCACCACGACGTACGGCGAGGTGCCGGTATGCAGCTGAGCAACGTGCCCGCCCCCGGAGCCGCGGCATGAGCGTCCCGGTGCTGCCGGCTGTGGCCATCGACTCGTGCTCGCGTCGGCCTCGTTCCTCCAGCGGGCGAGGGTGACCCCGGAATCGATGCGGTTCGGGCTGGTCGGGACCGGCCCGTGGGCTCGCGACGTCCACGGGCCGGGCCTGGGCAGCTCGCCGCAGGTCGAGCTGGTCGGGGTCTGGGGACGCACCCCCGCCAAGGCCGGGTCCCTGGCGCAGTCCCTCGGCGTCGAGAGCTTCACCGAGCTGGACTCGCTGCTGGACCAGGTGGACGCCGTCGCCTTCGCCGTTCCCCCGGACGTCCAGGTCGAGCTCGCGCTGCGTGCGGCCGAGGCCGGTAGGCACCTGCTGCTGGACAAGCCCGTGGGCACGGACGCCTCGGAGGCCCGCAGACTGGCGGCCGCCGCCCGCGCCGCGGACGTGGCCTCGGTGGTCTTCTTCACCGACCGGTTCACCGACAGCGGCGCTGCCTGGTTCACGCAGGTGCAGGGCTCGACCTGGCTCGGTGGTGACGTCCGCTGGCTGGCCGCCCTCGACGCCCCCGGAGGTCCCCACACCGAGTCCGTCTGGCGTCGCGAGCAGGGAGCGCTGTGGGACATCGGGCCCCACGCCCTGGCCACCCTGCTCGGTGCCCTCGGACCAGCGACCGAGATCCATGCCGTGGCCGGGAAGGGGGACCTCGTCCATCTCGTGCTCACCCACGTGTCAGGAGCCACGAGCACCGCCACGCTCTCGCTCTTCGTGCCGCCCGAGGCGATCACCCACGACGTCACGCTGTGGGGAGCCACCGGCCTGTCCCGGATGCCGGCGCGGATCCCGGACGAGGAGGTCCCGGCGTTGGCTCGCGCCGCTGAGTCACTCGTGGCGAGCGCACGGTCGGGTGAACCGCACGCAGCTGACCTGCGCCTGGGCGTCCAGGTCACCGAGCTCCTGGCCGACGCAGCGGCTCAGCTCGCACGGAGCTGAGCCTGAGCCGCGGACCACCGGATCGGCGTTGCTGACCTGTCGACGACCTGCGACCGGGCACTGTGGGGGTGTGAGCAGCTCGAGCGCGCAACGGGACCGGGAGATGACCGTCGACCCACGGTTCCGCGAGGCAGCCGACCGATTCTTCGATCGCTTTCGCACCCGCGCCGATGGCGGCGGCGCCGCCGCGGCGTTCCTCCACGGCGAGCTCGTGCTCGACGTCTGGACCGGTTGGGCCGCCAAGGACCGCCGATGGACCCAGGACACGGTCACGCTCTGCTTCTCCACCGGCAAGGGGGTCGCGAGCACCGTGGTCCACCGGTTGGCCGATCGCGGGCTGATCGACTACGACGAGCCGGTCGCGACGTACTGGCCGGAGTTCGCGCAGGCGGGCAAGGGCCGGATCACCGTGCGCGAGCTGATGTCCCACCGCGCGGGCCTGCACAACGTCCGCCGCGTGGCCCCGACCCGCGAGGTGCTGCTGGACACCGAGCGGTTCGCCCAGGCTCTGGCTGCCGCGCGGCCCGATCCCCGGCGCCTGCGAGCCCCCGGCTACCACGCAGTGACCTACGGCAACCTGGTGGCCGAGGTCGCGGCCCGGGTGAGCGGCAAGGACTTCACCACGCTGCTGCGCGAGGAGGTCGCCGAGCCGTTGGGTGTGGCGGAGTTCTGGTTCCACGTGCCCGACGACGACCGGGCCCGGATCGCCCGCGTCTTCCCCACCGTCAAGCCCGGTCCGGTCCCGTGGAGCGTCACCGGGCGGGTGTTGTCGGCGCTGCCCGGCGTCAGCGCGATCGCCGAGGCGGGCATGGCCGAGGGGTTCGACGAGCTCGCCCGCAGCGAGGAGGCCCACGGTGTGGTGATGCCGGGCTGGAACGGCGTGTTCAGCGCCGTCGCCCTCGCCACGATGTACGCGCCCCTGGCCAACGACGGGGTCCTCGGCGGTCAGCGGTACCTCTCCTCGGAGCGGATCTCGTTGATGACCCGGTCCCAGACCCGCGAGCGCGACTACGTGCTCGGCATCCGCCCGCACTGGCGGCTGGGCTACCACCCTGCCTGGTTGCGTGGTCCGGAGTTCGCCCGGCGTTCGATCGGTCACTACGGGTTCGGCGGATCGGGTGGGTGGGCCGACCCGGAGACCGGACTCTCGTTCGCCTTCGTCAGCAACCGGCTGGGCAACCGGCTCCAGCCGATCGCGGACGGACGCATGTCAGCGATCGGCGGCGCCGCTCTGGAGGCTGCCCGCCGCGCCTGAGACCCCCGGCCACGGGGCTCCCGGCGGGATCTCGGTCAAGTGGCTGACACGGGGCCGCCCAGTGCCTAGGATGCTTCGGTCCCCCCACCGGGGCGCCAACTGAAACAACCAGCGGTGGCACACGCCGAGTCCTGCCCGCCACCGCCCGGTCCCGAACCCCACCTCGGGCAGGAGCGGGGGACCCAGGTTCCACGCGGTAGCCGATCGGTCCTGACCCTCGGCGGCCACTCGGGGCTAAGCCACTGCGGTGGCGGAGCACCTTTTCGCTCCAGCCCGACAGCTCACCTCGCAGGCGCGGAAAGGAACTGGTCCATGCCTGCGACCCCCCGCGTCCGCTTTGCCGCGCGCTTCCCCCTCCACCTGATCTCGGCGCTGATGCTGGCGCTGACGCTGCTGGCTGTGGCGCAGCCCGCCGAGGCCGCCCACCGACACCCGACCCGGTGGGACTGCCTGGCCCACTACGAGTCCACCCACCGCTGGCACGTCAACACCGGCAACGGGCACTACGGCGGACTGCAGTTCTCACGCTCCACCTGGCGCTACTACGGCGGCCCGGCCTACTCGGGCAACAAGTGGCCGCACAAGGCGACCAAGCGCGAGCAGATCGTGGTCGCCAAGCGCGTCGCGTTCCGCGGCTGGAAGGCCAGGCGTCCCCAGGGTGGGCGCTCGGCGTGGCCCAACACCTGGCCGCGCTGCTGACCTCATCGGCGCCGCAGCAGGCTCACTCCCACTCGATGGTGCCGGGGGGCTTGGAGGTGACGTCGAGGACGACGCGGTTGACCTCGGGCACCTCGTTGGTGATCCGCGTGGAGATCGCCTCGACGACGTCGTAGGGCACCCGCGCCCAGTCGGCGGTCATCGCATCCTCGGAGGTCACCGGCCGCAGCACGATCGGGTGGCCGTAGGTGCGACCGTCGCCCTGGACCCCGACGGAGCGCACGTCGCCGAGCAGGACGACCGGGAACTGCCAGATCTCGCGGTCCAGGCCGGCACGAGTCAGCTCCTCGCGGGCGATCGCATCGGCCTCCTGGAGGATTCGAAGCCGCTCGGCAGTCACCTCGCCGACGATGCGGATCCCGAGCCCGGGGCCCGGGAACGGGTGGCGCCAGACGATCTCCGCCGGCAGTCCGAGCTGCTCCCCCACCAGCCGCACCTCGTCCTTGAAGAGCAGCCGCAGCGGCTCGACGAGCTCGAACTCCAGGTCGTCGGGCAGTCCGCCGACGTTGTGGTGGGACTTGATGTTGGCCGTGCCGGACCCGCCACCTGACTCCACGACGTCCGGGTAGAGCGTGCCCTGGACGAGGTACTGCACCTTGTCACCGTGAGCCGCAGCCTCGCCGACGACGTCAGCCTCGGCCTGCTCGAAGACCCGGATGAACTCGCGCCCGATGATCTTGCGCTTCTGCTCCGGCTCGCTGACGCCGTGCAACGCATCGAGGAAGCGCCCCTGGGCGTCGACCACCTGCAGCGAGACGCCGGTGGAGGCCACGAAGTCGCGCTCGACCTGCTCGGCCTCCCCCTTGCGCAGCAGTCCGTGGTCGACGAAGACGCACGTGAGCCGGTCGCCGATCGCACGCTGCACCAGCGCCGCGGCCACCGAGGAGTCCACACCGCCGGACAGGCCGCAGATCGCCCGGCCGTCGCCGACCTGCGCCCTGATCGCCTCGATCTGGTCCTCGACGATGTTCACCATGGTCCAGGTGGGGCGGCAACCGGCGATCTGGTGCAGGAAGTGCTCCAGGACCTTCTGGCCGTGCTCGGTGTGCAGCACCTCGGGATGCCACTGGACGCCGGCGAGGCCACGCTCGACGTCCTCGAAGGCCGCGACCGGCGAGCCGTCGGTGCCGGCAAGCACCCGGAAGCCTTCCGGCGCGGCCACGACAGAGTCTGCGTGACTCATCCACACCCGGTGCTGCTCAGGGATCTCGGCGAGGAGGGTGCCCGGGTCACCGATGGTGACCGGAGTGCGGCCGTACTCCGAGCGACCGGTGCGGCGCACCTCGCCTCCCAGTCGGTGGGCCATCGCCTGGAAGCCGTAGCACATGCCGAAGACGGGGACCCCCGCGGTGAAGATCGCCGGGTCGACCGCCGGCGCCCCCGGCGCGTAGACCGAGGACGGGCCTCCGCTGAGCACGATCGCCTGAGGGCGCCGAGCCAGCATCTGTGCGACCGGTGTGGTGTGCGGGACGATCTCGGAGTAGACCCGGGCCTCGCGCACGCGCCGGGCGATGAGCTGGGCGTACTGCGCCCCGAAGTCCACGACGAGGACCAGGTCGTGCTCGGCGGTCACACTGCCTCCATCGCGCGGCTGCATTCTCAGCTGCATCGGGGGTCCGGGAGATGGGCAGTCTAACTGCCGGTTCGCGGGCACCCGGCCATCGGCCCACGCCACCCGACATCGACCTGAAAACGGGACAAAACCCCCGTCGGGCGCGGGGTCGGAAAAAGAATTGCGAGTTGCTCACGCTGGGACGTAACCCGCCGTGACCCCCGTCGTTGAGGAGTCGTCAGCCCCGGTGAACTCTCTCTCCCTCCCAGGCCGGGGTCTGACTGTCCAGGCAGCTGCGTGGACAGTCCAGGGCCCGGCCGCTCTCTCCCTCCCTCAGGCCGGGCCCTGGCCGTCTACTACGGGGGAAGCAGCGCTGGACGCACGTGTGCCCCGGGGGCCTGGCCTCCGGGGCACGCTCGTGCGAGTTCGGGACGTGGTCCAGCCGGGCTCAGCTCACCCCGACGATCGGCAGCCGCAGCGCTGCCGGCGCCTGCGCAGGCACCGCCGGGTCGTTCGGCTCGACCGGAGCGATCCGCTGGTACTGCTCACCCAGGGCCGGGCGAGCGTCCTCCTCACCCTTGTTCGGCCAGAGCGCCATCGCCCGCTCCGCCTGCGCGGTGATCGTCAAGGACGGGTTCACCCCGAGGTTGGCCGAGATCGCGGACCCGTCGGCGATGTGCAGACCGGGGTAGTTGTAGACCCGCTGGTAGGCGTCGACGACGCCGTCCGCCGGGGACCGGCCGATCACAGCGCCACCGATGAAGTGCGCGGTCATCGGCATGTTGAACGGCTCGGTGAGACCCCCTCCGGAGGTGCCGCCCCCCATCTTCTCCGCCATCATCCGCACAGCGCGGTTCGCCACCGGGAGCCACGTCGGGTTGGGCTCGCCGTGCCCCTGACGTGAGGTGACGCGCCACCGGTTGGTGCCGGGGATCTTGACCGGGTAGGTCGTGATCGAGTTGTCCAAGGTCTGCATCACCAGGCAGATGATGGTGCGCTCCGACCAGTGCTTGAAGTCGTAGAAGCTGGTGACGTTGGACTTCTGGTTCCACAGCTCCTTGAGCCAGGTGCGCCACCTGGCGATGTCGCCGTCCCCGTCGGTGAGCACGGTCTGCATCAGCGACATCGCGTTGCTGCCCTTGCCGTAGCGCACCGGTTCGATGTGCGTGTTGTCGTCGGGGTGGAAGCTCGAGGTGATCGCGACGCCCTCGGTGTAGTCGATCTGCATGTCCGGGGCGATCGCACCCAGGATCGACTCGGAGTTGGTGCGCGAGAGAACCCCGAGCCGGTCCGACAGGCCGGGCAGCTTGCCCTGCGCCTTCATCTTGTGGAGCAGCTTCTGGGTGCCAATGGCTGCGGCGGCGAAGACCACCTGCTCCGCGGTGAGCACGCGGGTGTTCTTCGCCGTGGCCCGCTTCGCCTTGGTCCATCGAACCGATACGTCGTACCCCCCGCCCGCACGGGGTTCGACCGAGGTCACCGTCGTCAGGGGCAGGATCTTCGCCCCCTTCTGCTCGGCGAGGTAGAGGTAGTTCTTGACCAACGTGTTCTTCGCGTTGTGCCGGCACCCGGTCATGCACTCGCCGCAGTTCTTGCAGGTGGTGCGGTCCGGACCCGCGCCCCCGAAGTAGGGGTCGGCCACGCGCTCGCCCATCTCCTGCCCGGGCTGGCCGAAGAACACTCCGACCGGGGTGGCGTGGAAGGTGTCGGCGACCCCGAGGTCGGTCGCGACCTCGTGCATCACCTTGTCGGCCGGCGTGAAGTAGGGGTACTCGTTGACCCCGAGCATGCGCTTCGCCTGGTCGTAGTACGGCGCCAGCTCATCCTTCCAGTCGGTGATGTCGGCCCACTGCCGGTCCCGGTAGAAGGCTTCCAGGGGTTCGTACAGCGTGTTGGCGTAGACCAGCGAGCCGCCACCGACGCCCGCCCCGGCCATGATCAGGGAGTCGCGCACGGCTTCGATGCGTTGGATGCCGTAGCACCCGACCTCGGGACGGAAGAGGAACCGCTTGAGGTCCCACGAGCTGTCGGCGAAGTCGGAGTCCTCGAACCGGGCGCCGGCCTCGAGCACGCCGACCCGGTATCCCTTCTCCGTCAGGCGGAGCGCGGTCACCGAGCCACCGAAGCCGGACCCGATGACGAGCACGTCGAAGTCGAAGTCGGCTGCGTCGTCGCCGCCGGGGGTCGCCTGAGAGGTCACAGAGCTGCTCACTTCCTGCCGAGCTTGGTCATCAGCTTGACGCTGCTGGTCATCACCTTGGCGTAGGTCTCGTCGCTCATCCCGAACATCGGGGCGAACCGCAGCACTCGTTGCACCGCCACCGACTGCGGCTCGGTGTAGCGCAGGATGCCCTCGGCACCCTGCCGCCGCCCGATCCCGGACTCGCGCATCCCGCCCATCGGGGCGTCGAGGCTGGCGAAGGTGGCGCCGAAGGCCTCGTTGATGTTGACCGTGCCGCACTTGATCCGCCGCGCCAGCTCTCGCCCACGCGCGGTGTCACGGGTGTAGATCGAGGCGTTGAGCCCGTAGTCCCCGTCGTTGGCACGCTCGATCGCCTCGTCCTCGTCGTGGAAGCGGTAGAGCGAGATCACCGGACCGAAGGTCTCGTCCCCGAAGCAGGCCATCTCCGGCGTGGTGCCCTCGAGCACCGTCGGCTCGAAGAAGTACGGCGCCAGATCTGGTCGCGCCCGGCCACCGGTGAGCACGCGGGCGCCCTTGCCTCGGGCGTCCTCGACGTGCTCGGTCACCGTGTCGAGCTGGTCTTTCGAGATCAGGCCACCCATGTCGACACCCCACTCCAGGCCGGACCCGAGGGACATGGCGTTGACGCGGTCGACGAGCTTGCGCACGAAACGGTCGTAGACCTGGTCGGCGACGAAGAGTCGCTCCATCGAGACGCACAGCTGACCACTGTTGGAGAAGGCTGCCCGCAACACACCCTCGGCCGCTCGGTCCAGGTCGGCGTCGCGCAGCACCATGATCGGGTTCTTGCCACCCAGCTCCATCGAGCAGCCGATCAGGCGCTCGCCGCAGCGCTGCGCGATCCGCCGGCCGGTGGCGGTCGAGCCGGTGAAGCAGATGTAGTCGGCCCGCTCGATGATCGCGGTGCCGATGACGCTCCCCGGACCGGCGACGACCTGCCACAGATCAGCCGGGAAGCCGGCCTCTCGGAGCAGCTCGGCCCCCAGCAGCGCGGTCAGGGTGGTCTGCGAGTCGGGCTTGGTCACCACCGCGTTGCCGGCCATCAGGGCCGGGATCCCGTCGCACAGCGCGAGGGTGAACGGGTAGTTCCACGGAGCGATGATGCCCACCACACCCTTGGGGACCCGATTGACCTCGGCCCGGGTGAGAACCGGGATCACACCGGCCGCTCGCTGGGGGGCCAGGTGAGCGGCTCCGGCGCGGGCGTAGTAGCGCGCCGTGAGAGCCAGGTGCAGCGGCTCGTCGAAGGCGTGCTTGCGGGCCTTGCCGGTCTCCCAGCAGATCAGGTCGAGGATCTCCTCCTGCCGCTCCAGGATGAGGTCGTGCAGCCGCATCAGCTTCTCGGACCGCTCGGCCATGCTGGTGCGGGCCCACGCGGCCTGGGCGCGCCGGGCCCGCCGGAAGGCCTCCTCGACGTCGTCCTCGCTGGACTGCGGGATGTCCCCCAGCGGCTGGCCGGTGATCGGGGTGACCGCACGCTTGGACTCGGTGCCGCCACTCAGGATCAGACCGGTGAGCTGGCGCACCCGCGCCGGGTCGAGCGCATAGGTCGCGGTCGGGTCGTGATCGGGGTCACGCAGGTCCAGCGCGGCTGCGCCGTCGGAGTCAGAACTCATATACCGAGGGTATCCGGCGGGGGCCGGCGAGACCACCCCGGCGCCGAGGGGCGGGACGCACGCGACTCAGCGCAGCTCAGAGGTGCAGCACTTCACCCCACCACCACCCTTGAGCAGCTCGGAGAGGTCGACCGGCACCGGCACGAAGCCACGCTGGCGCAGCTGCTCCTGGAGGTGGGTCGCGCCGTCAGCGATCACGACGTGGCGCCCGTCGGAGACCGCATTGAGGCCGAGCACGAAGGCATCGGCCGACTCGGCCAGGATCGCGTCCGGGAACAGCTCCGCGAGCACTGCCTGGCTCTCGGCGCTGAAGGCGGGGGCGTAGTAGGCCACGGTCTGCTCGTCGAGAACGGCCAACGCCGTGTCGAGGTGGTAGAAGCGCGGGTCCACCAGCTCCAGGGACACCACCGGCACACCCAGCACCCGGCCGGCCTCGGCGTGCGCCCGCAGCGAGGTGCGGAAGCCGTGCCCGGCCAGCACCGTGTCACCGACCACCAGGAAGTCGCCCTCGCCCTCGTGGGTGGCACGCGCGCCGGCCACCTCGAAACCGCCGGCGCGCAACCAGGCCCGGTGGTGACGGGCCTCGTCGCGACGTTCGGGGTGGCAGAACTTGGCGATCAGGGCGTGGCCGTCGACCACCAGGCTGCCGTTGGCTGCGAAGACCATGTCGGGCAGCCCTGGCACCGGGTCGAGCAGCTCGACCTGGTGCCCCAGCGCGCGGAAGGTCTCGACCAGCGCCTCCCACTGGGCGAGCGCGAGCGCGGTGTCGACCGGGACCGAGGGGTCCATCCAGGCGTTGATCGCGTAGTCGACCTCGAAGTGGCGCGGCGGGCACATCAGGTAGCGCCGGGCTGTGGCCCGACGAGGGGCGGCTGGCGCGGGGGTGGGTCCCGGGGTGGTGACGGGGGCGGTGGTGGTCAGGACAGTCATGCGGCGGCCTCTCGTCGCAGAAACATGCAGTTTCCAACGGTAGATGTGGGTTGTTTCGCAAACAATCGCGATATCTTGCGCGCAAAGCCTTCATTTGTTGCACATCGTTGCCGCAGCGAGGGATATCGCTGCTGGCCCGCCGAGCGCAGGAGGACCCATGGATGCCATGAATCGTCGGATCACCGAGCACCTGCTGCGCGACGGACGGGCGACCTATCAACAGATCGGCGACGCCGTGGGCCTGTCGGCCCCGGCGGTCAAACGACGCGTCGACGTCATGATCTCACGCAAGGAGATCGCCGGATTCACTGCCCTGATCGACCCCCAGTCGCTGGGATGGGACCTGGAGGCCTACGTCGAGATCATCTACTCGGGCAATGTCGCGACCTCCAAGCTCACCCGCGAGCTCGAGGACATTCCCGAGATCGTGGGGCTGTGGACTGTCTCCGGCGAGGCGGACGCCCTGGCCCACGTGATGGCTGCCGACATGTCGGCCATCGAGCGCACCGTGACCGCGATCCGCGGCGTGCCCAACGTGGCCCGGACGCGCACGCTCTTCGTGCTCTCCCGGGTCTTCGAGCGCCCTCGCACCGAGACCTGACAACGCCAGCCCTGGGCGAACGATGGCGACGAGATTAGGGTCGGAGGCACTGCCGCCCATCCAGGAGTGACGCCGTGATCGTCCCCATGACCGTCAACGACTTCATCCGCCGCGCCGAGCAGGTCTACGGCGAGCGCACCGGGGTCGTGGACGAGCCGGACCAGCCTGCCCCCTCACTCGGTGACCTGACCTACGCCGAGGTCGCGCGCAAGGCGCGCCAGATGGCGCGCGCGATGCAGGACCTCGGCATCGACGAAGGCGACCGGGTGGCGATGGTGTCGCAGAACTCCGCACGCCTGATCACTGCCTTCTTCGGCATCTGCGGCTACGGCAGGGTCCTGGTGCCGATCAACTTCCGGCTCTCCGCCGACGAGGTGTCCTACATCGTGGAGCACTCCGGTGCCCGGGTGCTGTTCGTCGACCCCGAGCTCGACGAGGCGTTGGCCTCGGTCACCGCCGAGCACCGGTTCGTCATCGGCGCCGACGAGCATCTCTTCGCCGACACCGACGACCCGACCCCCTGGTCCGAGCCGGACGAGAACGCCACCGCGACGATCAACTACACCTCAGGCACCACCGCCCGCCCCAAGGGCGTGCAGCTCACCCATCGCAACCTGTGGACCAACGCCGTGACCTTCGGTCTGCACGCCGGCGTCAGCGACCGCGACGTCTACCTGCACACCCTCCCCCAGTTCCACTGCAACGGCTGGGGCATGCCCTTCGTGGTGACCTCGCTGGGAGTGCCACAGATCGTGCTGCGCAAGGTGGAGGGAGCCGAGATCCTGCGCCGGGTCGAGGAGCACGGCGTGACGTTCATGTGCGCGGCCCCGGCGGTCGTGGCCTCGGTGCTGGAGGCGGCCGCTGAGTGGGAAGGCGAGATCCCGGGCCGCGACCGGGTGCGCATCATCGTCGCCGGCGCTCCCCCGCCCACCAGGACCATCGTGCGGGTGCAGGAGGAGCTCGGGTGGGAGTTCATCCAGATCTACGGGCTGACCGAGACCTCGCCGCTGCTGACGATCAACCGCACCCGCGCCGAGTGGGACGACCTGTCCGCCGAGGACCGTGCCACCAGGCTGGTGCGTGCCGGGGCCCCCGCGCTGGGCGTGGAGCTGATGCTCGACGAGGGCGAGGTGATGGCGCGCTCCAACGTCTGCCTCGACGGCTACTGGGACAACCCCTCGGAGTCCGATCGCTGCCTGGCCGGGGGCTGGTTCCACACCGGCGACGGCGGCGAGATCGACGACGAGGGCTATCTGGTCATCGTGGACCGCAAGAAGGACGTCATCATCACCGGCGGCGAGAACGTCTCCTCGATCGAGGTCGAGGACGTGATCTTCTCCCACCCCGATGTCGCCGAGGTCGCCGTCATCGGCGTCCCGCACGAGAAGTGGGGCGAGACGATCACCGCGCTCGTGGTGAGGGCCGAGGGTTCAGAGCTCACCGAGAAGGATCTGGTCGACTACGTGAAGTCCAAGGTCGCGCGCTACAAGGCGCCCACCTCGGTGGAGTTCCGTGAGGTCCTCGACCGCACCGCGACCGGCAAGCTGCAGAAGTTCAAGCTGCGGGCGCCGTACTGGCAGGGGCACGAGCGCCAGGTCAACTGACCCCGCTCACGTCCCCAGGACGTCCCGAGCCGAGACCCGCGCCTCGTCGGCCTCCTGGTCGGTGAACTTCGACTGGCTGTCCCGCTCCGCGGCGACCCGGCGGTGGTAGTGGTCGACCTCCTCGTCCACCTGCGCCTGGTCCCAACCGAGCGGGCCGGCCATCAGCTCGGCCGCGGGACGCGCGGCCGTGACGCCCCGGTCGAAGGTCTCGATGGAGATCCTGGTCCGCCGGGCGAGCACGTCGTCCAGGTGGCGAGCGCCCTCGTGGGTGACGGCGTAGACCACCTCGGCCTGCAGGTAGTCCTCGGTGCCCGGCAGCAGCTCGCCCAGGTCGGGGCGCTCCCGGATCAGGTCGAGCAGCTCGTCGACCAGGTCGCCGTACCGACCCAGCATGTGCTCCACCCGGGCGACGTGGATGCCTGCCTCGTGAGCCAGGGTCTGCGCCTGGTTGCTGCGCACCTCGAAGCCTTCCGCCCCGACCAGGGGAACCCGCTCGGTGATCGAGTCGGGCACGGCGCCACCGATGGAGTGCACCGCGGCGTCGACGGCGTCCTTCGCCATCACCCGGTACGTCGTGTACTTGCCGCCGGCGATCAGCACCAGCCCCGGCACCGGGGTCACCACGAGGTGCTCGCGTGAGATCCGGCTGGTCGGCTCGCGCTCCCCCGACAGCAGCGGCCGCAGCCCCGCGTAGACCCCCACGACGTCCTCGTGGCGCAACGGCTCCCGGATCACCGCGTTGACGTTGTCCAGCAGGTAGTCGATGTCGGCGCGGGATGCCGCCGGATGGGCCTTGTCGAGGTCCCAGGCGGTGTCGGTGGTGCCGATGATCCAGTGCCGGCCCCACGGGATGACGAAGAGCACGCTGGTCTCGGTGCGCAGGATGATTCCCGACGAGGACCGGATCCGGTCGCGCGGCACGACCAGGTGGATGCCCTTGCTCGCCTGCACGTGCAGGACACCGCGTCCGCCGACGAGCTCCTGGATGTCGTCGGTCCACACCCCCGCGGCGTTGAGCACCACGCGGGCGTGGACGGTGAGGTCCTCCCCCGTCTCCAGGTCCAGGGCGGTCACTCCCGTGACCCGCTCACCCTCACGCAGGAAACCGGTCACCTTGACCCGCGTCGCCACGTGGGCGCCGTGCTCGGCGGCGGTCCGCGCGAGCATCATCGTGTGCCGGGCGTCGTCGACCTGCGCGTCGTAGTACTGCACCGCCCCGGCCAGCGCCTCGGGGCGGAAGTCGGGGGCGATCCGCAGCGCCTTGCGCTTGGTGAGGTGCCGGTGCATCGGGACACCGCGCGGAAAGGGTGACGCGACCGCCAGCGCGTCGTACAGCGCCAGCCCTGCGCCGACGTAGCCGCGCTCGAGCTGGGAGCCGAGCGGGTAGAGGAACGGCACCGGACGCACCAGGTGCGGAGCCAGGCGGGTGAGCAGCAGTCCTCGCTCCGCCAGGGCCTCCTTGACCAGGAAGAAGTCCAGCATCTCCAGGTAGCGCAGGCCGCCGTGGATCAGCTTGCTGGAGCGCGAGGACGTGCCCGAGGCCAGATCGCGTTGTTCCAGCATCCCGGTGGCCAGCCCACGGGTGACCGCGTCCAACGCGATACCGCAGCCGGTCACCCCGCCTCCGACCACCAGGACGTCCAGCTCTCCCCGGCGCATAGCGTCGAGGGAGGACACGCGCGACTCCGGGCTCAAGGGGGTTGCCATGGCCCCAGTCTGCCCGGCAGCGAGGCGATGTGCGGTTCCGACGGCGCACTACGTCTGCGATTCGTCTCTCCGTCTGTGAGCCACAACCGGGCCACAACCCTTCCGCGACCAACCCTCAACCCCGTCGGTGTGCCGTGGGCGGTGACGTCGGGACACGCCCGACGGTCCGAGGAGGGAATCATGAACATCTCGTCCAGCAAGCAAGCAGCCGGAGCGCTCCTGATCGCGGGGTTGTTCGCCGTGACTGCGTGCGGACAGTCGGCGACCGACCAGGGCGACGACGAGATCGAGGCAGCCGCGGACGTGGCCAAGTCTGCCGCTCCCTACGTCGGCGACCCCTGGGAGCGTCGCGCCAGGGAGGAGTACCTGGACCGGATGAACGCACCCGACGGGTGGGAGCACCTCGCCATCGAACGCAACGAGAGGCAGGTCGCCCGCCAGCGCGACCTGCGTGATCAGCGCACCGAGGGTGCCGGGCGGTGTGACTAACCGACCTCGCCGAGGTCGCTGCACGTGGGCCGGTACGGCTCCTCCGGGACGTACCGCGCCCACTCGGCTCGGGTGAGGTCGCGGCCGGCGACCTCGCACGCGCGGGCCAGCCACAGGCCCACGTCGAGCGGGTAGCGGAGACCGGGGTGCTGGCCGTCCAGCACCACGACCTCGTCGTCGGGCTCGGGAAGCAGGAACGCGTACCCGGCCTCGAGCGAGTCCGCCGCCGGCATGGAGCCCGCACGCACGATGTCGGCGTCGACGTCGTACAGCACCGCCACACTGTCCGCCCCGGAGGCGACCACGGTGTTGTTGTCGGGCAGCCACTCCACGTCGCTGATGAAGTCACTGGTCAGCTTGGCCGGAGCGTTCACCTGGCGACCGGTGGCGGTGTCGAGGACGGTGACCTCGCCCTCGGCGCCAGCAGCGGCGAGCATGCTGCCGTCGGGGGAGTAGGCGAGGTCGAAGGGATGGTCACCGACCTCAGAGGTGCGGATGCGCCGCAGGTCGTCGTCGAGGAACGTCACCGCTCGTTCGGTCCCCAGACCGGCGGCGAGCTGGCTGCGGTCCGGTGACCACTCGAGGACCTGCGCCTCGGAGGGCAGGTTCACCTTCCCGGAGGGTCGCCAGGTGTTGGCGTCGACCACCACGAGACGCTCGTGCTCGCCCTCCTCACCCACGGCCGCCAGCAGCAGCTCGGACCCGTCCGCAGACCAGGATGCACTCCACACCTGCTCCGAGGGGTAGTCGGGCTGGGCATCACGGGCTGGGAGGGTGATGCGGGCCACGATCTCGCGCGTCGCGGTGTCGACGACAGCGGTTCCCCATAGGTAGGTCGCCGCCACCAGCTTCCGGTCCGGGCTGACGGCCACCGCGGACCCGAACAGAGCATTCGGGTCGGTCGTGCCGACGACGACTCGGTCGATCTCCCGTCCCGTCCGCGGATCCATGAAGACGGCTGCGAGGCTGCCGGGCCCGAGGTCAGCCGTCCTCCCCCTCCGCACCCCCCGCGCCGGCATCACGACCACGCGGCCGGACTCGACGACCTGCATCCGGTTGGAGACCCACCGATCACCGATGCTGCCGTACGCCGCCCCGAAGCCCTCGGTCCCCGTCAGGTCCCAGGTGATCACCTGCCCCTCGACACCCACGGTGTACAGCGTCCGCCCGTCGCCGGACACATCGGCCTGAACGACGTCACCCTCGTGACCGACCAGCACCTCGCGGCGCAGCCACTCCCCCGTGCGAGCCGAGATGTCCCAGACCTGGACCGTGTCGCCCACGGTCACGCCGGTCCGGCCGTCCGGGGTCACCGCCGCGTCGATGACCCCGTCGGAGTGGGCGGTCAGCAGCTGAGCCGGCCGGCCGCTTGCGTCGTAGCGGGTCACCGCTCCGTCGGTCCAGGTCTGCAGGACGGCCCCTGGCACGACCAGGAGCTCGTAGCTGCTCACGCCCCGCTCGTCCGGCACGAGTCGCGTCACCTCGTCGGTGCCCAGGTCGAGGTACCAAGCGATCCGGTGGTCGGCGTCGGCGTGCACCAGGACGCCCGACCCGTCGGTCGCGAACCTCGCGGCCAGCTCGCGGCGTGGCGAGCCGGAGCCCGCGATCAGGCGCATCGGGCCGTGACGGCCGCGCTCGACGTCGAGGTCGGTGAGATAGGCCCGCCACTCCGAGCGTGGGTCGCCCCCTCGGAGCACGACGGCGAGCAGGCGTCCGTCAGGCATGAAGACGATGTCGCTGGGGAATCCGCCGATGGCCTCTTCGCCCTCGATGGTGCCGACCGTCTCTCCCGCCGCGGAGAACAGGGAGATGACATGCCCGCCGCCGCCCTCCCAGTCCGGGGTGACTGTTGCCAGGGCGTCGCCGCTCGGAGCGACCGCCAGGGCCAAGGGCCAGTCCTCGTCGAGGACCGTGGGCTGATCCTGAGATCCGACGGGCCAGGACACGACGGTCGGCTCCCCGGTGACGCGGGCCGCGAAGAGGGTGCGCTCGTCCGGGCCGATGACGACCTCGTCGACTCCTCCGCCGATGGCGGAGATCCCGGTGGCGCGCCGATGCGTGAGCAACGCGTCGAAGAGCCCCTCCTCGGTGCCGGCTGTCCGGGCGGTGCGCATCGCCTGGGCGGCCAGCAGCAGGGTCAGGTCGAGGGACCTGGCTGTCCGCGACAACGCCGCGAGGCGGTTCGCCTCGGAGATGGTGCGCGCGGTCCTGGCGTCGGTCGCCCTGTCGTCCGCCGTGCGTTGATAGCCGACAGCGATGACCGTCGCGAGGATCGCCAGCACCAGGGCGGCGGAGAGCCCGACCGCGAGCCGCCGGATGCGTCCGCGGGCCGCAGCCTCGGCGTCGGCGCGCGCGTGGGCGGCGGTGACCTCAGCCTCGGCGAGCGCCGTACCGGCGGCCAGGAAGTCCTGCTCCTCGGCGGTCGGGTCGGCGTCCGGTCTCGCCGCCCACTCGGTCGCAGCGTTCAGGCGCCCCCCGCGGTAGAGCTCGTCGTCAGGACGTCCGTGTGCGTCCCACTCCCGAGCCGCCGGTGCGAGGTGGCGACGGACTGCGCGACCGACGGCGTCGTCGGCGAGCCACTCGGCGAGCCGGGGCCATGCGGTGAGCAGCGCCTCGTGTGCGACCTCGAGGGTCGCTGAGTCCATCGTCAGCAGCCGGCGGGCCACCAGGGCGTCGACGACTTCCCGCCGCATCTCGGCATCGGGCCCGACGAGACCCAGCTCCGCCAGGGAGGCACGACGACGGCTGATGACTCCCTGGTCGTCGTGGTCGGCCAGCCGCACCAGCACGCGTCGAGCCGACTCGATGCCGGCCTCGTCGAAGGTCGCGATCGCCTCCTCCGCCGTCCGCGCCACCGCCCCGGCGACGCCTCCCGCCTCGAGGTAGCCGGCCAGGGTGAGGGTGTGGTCTCGTCGACGAGCCCAGGTGCCGACCATGGCCATGGACATCAGCGGGAGGCCCCCTGCTCGTCCGAGCACGTCACGTACCACCGTGTCGACCAGCTCGGGCTCCACGGTCAGCCCGACCGCGGTCGCGGGGGCTTCGATGACTTCCCTGAGCTGTGCCTCGGTGAGCGACGGCACGAGCTCGAGCACGCTGGTGGTGAGGCCGGCCATGGAGCGGTGCTCGAAGAGCCTGCCGATGTGGTCTGCCCGCAGCACGAGGACGCAGCGTGCGACCCGACCCTCGGCGAGCAGTCCCCGCACGCTGTCGAGGAAGGCGTCGCGCTCCTTCGGGTCCGTCTGGCCGGCCCACTGCTCCTCCAGCTGGTCACAGACCAGGACGGCCGGCTTCTGCGGCTCGTCCGGTCCGGAGAGGTCGGCGAGCGCGTCCACAGCCCGGGGGCCCGAGGTGACGACGAGGTGGGGCCATCGATCCGCCCCGGGGATCGCACCACGTCCCAGAGCTGGCAGCAGGCCGGCTCGGACCAGCGACGACTTCCCTGCGCCGCTCGAACCGGAGACCACCACGAGGGTGCTGTCGACCAGCCTGGCGACCAGACGCTGCACGAGCTCCGCGCGGCCGTGGAAGAGCGCAACATCCTCAGGCTCGTACGTCGTGAGGCCCTTGTAGGGGCAGATGTCCCCGAGCTGGTCGCTCGTCCCCGTGCCCGGACCGTCGAGGCCATTGCTCACGAGCGTGCCCAGCCGTCCGACATCCACGGCGCCGGGCAAGTCCAGGCCCTTGGCCTGGGCCAGCACGTCGTGCTCGGTCGACCGCAGCAACGGCCCCGGCTCGACCCCGAGCTCGGTCATCAGGACGTCACGGGCACGTCGGATGGTCGCCAGCGCGTCACCCTGCCGACCACTGCGGTAGAGCGCCACGGCCAGCATCGACCAGAGCTCCTCGTGCAACGGCTGCTCCAGCACCAGCCGCTCCAGGTCCGGGAGGACCTCGCGGTGGCGGCCCAGCGCGAGATCGCACTCCAGGAGGGCGAGCTCTACCCCGCCGTGGGTCTCCTCGAGCCGGCGCCGCTCGACGCCCGAGAACTCGGCGTCCGGCCAGTCGGCGTACGGGTCCCCGCGCCACAGCTCGGACGCCCGCTGCAGCGTCGAGCGGGCCGCAGTGACGTCACCGGACGAGAGCAGGGCACGCCCCTTCGAGCACAGGTCGCCGAACTCTGCTGCGTCGATCTCGTGCCGGGCCAACGTCAGCACGTAGCCGTCCTCACGGCGTACGACGTAGCGGCCTGGTGAGCCGGGCACCCGGGTCGGTTCCAGTGCGGTGCGCAGCCGCACCACGTGCGCGTGAAGGGACTTGCGTGCGGTCGGCGGGGCCCTGCCCTCCCACAGCTGGTCGATGAGGCGGTCCACCGTGACCGCCGCAGGGTGTGCGGCGACCAGCAAGGCCAGCAGGCGCCGCTCCTTCGCCCCGGGGACGACGAGCAGCCCACCCCCGTCCTCACGGACCTCCAGCGGCCCGAGGACGCCGCACCTCATCCTCGAACGCTACGGTCTCGCCGACGCATCGGGGATGTGACCACGGTCCTGCGGAATGTGCAGCAGTCGTCGCTCCGACCGCCGGACGGCTCAGCCCGGGAGATGGCCGGGGTGCGGCTCGCTCGGGATGGTTCCGAGCCGGCCGGCCTGGTAGTCCTCGAACGCCTCGAGCAGCTCCGCGCGGGTGTTCATCACGAACGGGCCGTAGGCCGCGACCGGCTCGCGGATCGGTCGACCGCCCAGCAGCAGCACCTCGAGCGCCGGGCTCTGCGCATCGGAGTCGCCGGTCAGCTCGAGCGAGTCACCGGCCCCGAACACCGTGAGCTGGCCGCTCTCGACCGGGCGGCGCTCCACGCCGACGGTGCCCCGACCGGCCAGCACGTAGGCCATCGCGTTGAACTCGACCGGCCAGGGCAGCTCCAGGCGCCCACCCGGCTGGACGGTCGCGTGCACCAGCGTGATCGGGGTGTGGGTCGTTCCCGGACCGGCGTGCTCACCCAGGGAGCCGGCGATGACGCGCAACAGCGAGGCGCCGTCGTACGACGAGAGCAGGGCGACCTGACCACCGCGGATGTCCTGGTAGCGAGGGGCCGCCATCTTCAGGGTGCGGGGCAGGTTCACCCACAGCTGGACCCCGTGGAAGAGCCCGCCACTCATCACCAGCTCCTCCGGCGGCGCCTCGATGTGCAGCAGTCCGGAGCCGGCGGTCATCCACTGGGTGTCGCCGTTGGTGATCAGGCCACCGCCACCGTGGGAGTCCTGGTGACGCATGACCCCGTCGATCATGTAGGTGACCGTCTCGAAGCCACGGTGGGGGTGCCACGCGGTGCCCTTGGGCTCGCCGGGGGCGTACTCCACCTCGCCCATCTGGTCCATGTGGATGAACGGGTCGAGCCGCGCGACATCGACGCCGGCGAAGGCACGGCGCACCGGGAAGCCCTCGCCCTCGAAACCACGGGGAGCGGTCGTGACCTGCACGACGTCGCGGGGGCGCGCGTCCAGTTCCGGACCGGCCACGCGCGGCAGGACGGTGAAGTCGGGGACGGTCACAGCGGGCATGCAGATCACCTCATCGGTCGTGATTCAGTATCGACCCAACCTGCGTGACACGTCAACTATTCCGGTCCGTCGGACGTCTCAGCTCGCGACCGGCGCCTCGATCTCACGGGCGGTGCGGTCGCGCCGCTCGTAGGCCCACCCCGGACCGCGGAGCAGGAAGGACCATCGGTCGCGCCAGGTCTGCGCGGTGGCGACGTCCCCGGCGATGTCGCGCCACTCGTGGGTGGCGATGACCGCGGGGCTGCAGGACCCGATGTTCTTCGTCAGCCCGTAGACCACCGGCTCGTCCTCGGGCTCGAAGGTGCCGAACAGCTTGTCCCAGACGATCAGGATGCTGCCGTGGTTGCGGTCGAGGTACTGCCGGTTGGAGCCGTGATGGACCCGGTGGTGCGACGGGGTGTTGAGCACCAGCTCCAGCGGGCCGATCGAGCGGATCGCCTCGGTGTGGATCCAGAACTGGTAGAGCAGGTTGATCCCGCGCGCCTGCTCGATCAGCGCGGGCCGCACGCCGCACAGCGCCAGCAGCCCGTACGGCACCTGGATGGTCAGGCTCTCCGCGACCGGCTGGCGCAGCGCGGTCGAGAGGTTGTACCGCTCGCTGGAGTGGTGGGCCACGTGCATCGCCCACAGCCAGCGCGACTCGTGGTCGGCGCGGTGGTTCCAGTAGTAGATGAAGTCCCAGCCGAAGATCGCCACCAGCCAGGCGAGCTTGCCCTCGCCCAGGTCGGGCAGCCCCTTGCCGAAGAGCTTGCGCCCCGACGTGTGCGCCGCCCACACCGTGGAGACGGTCAGCGCGGTCGAGAAGACGCTGGTCGCCGCCAGCGCGCCGTGGGTGCGGGACAGTGCCAACCGGCGCTGCGGACGCTGCTCGCGCGGCGTGGCCGGTGCCTGCCTCAGCTCGGCCAGCTCCTCCTGCGCCTCGCGGACGTCGTCCGGCACGGTCTGCGGGTCGGGGAGCCGGCCGTCACGCAGCCGCCGGCGGACGACGTCGCCGACGGTCGTCGCCACCGCGGTGACCGCGCCCAGGGTCAGCAGCGCCTTGCCCCACCGGCCGACGCCAGGGGTGACGGGATCCAGCAGCCTCTTCGCGACGTACGGCGCGGCCAGGCTCCCCACGCCCATCGACAGGCTCGCCAGGGTGTCGGCGCGCTGGTAGTCGCCGGCGCGGGTGCCGGCGGGGACCGGGTGGGCCCGCTGCCAGGCGTACTCCGCACCCATCGCACCGAAGAACGCGGGGATCGCGAGGAGGGTCAGGTCGAGCTGCCTGGCGCCCATCAGGAGAAGACGACCTCGACCCGCTGGAACTCCTTGACCTCGGTGTAGCCGGTGGTGGCCATGGCGCGGCGCAGCGCGCCGATCAGGTTCATCGTGCCGTCGGGGACCGTCGAGGGGCCGAAGAGCACCTGCTCCAGAGGGCCGGCGGTGCCGATGTGGATCCGACGGCCGCGCGGCAGGTCCGGGTGCCAGGCCTCGGAGCCCCAGTGCCAGCCCCGACCGGGTGCCTCCTCGCTGCGGGCCAGGGCGGTCCCGATCATCACCGCGTCGGCACCGCACGCGATGGCCTTGGCGATGTCGCCCGATCGCCCGATCGAGCCGTCGGCGATCACGTGCACGTAGCGACCGCCCGACTCGTCGAGGTAGTCGCGGCGCGCTGCGGCGACGTCGGCCACGGCGCTGGCCATCGGCACCGCCACACCGAGCACGGTGCGGGTGGTGTGGGCCGCTCCCCCGCCGAAACCAACCAGCACACCCGCCGCTCCGGTGCGCATCAGGTGCAGGGCGGCCTGGTAGGTCGCGCAGCCACCGACGATCACCGGCACGTCGAGCTCGTAGATGAAGTCCTTCAGGTTCAGCGGTTCAGCCTGGCCGGAGACGTGCTCGGCCGAGACCGTGGTGCCGCGGATCACGAACATGTCGACCCCGGCCTCGACGACGACCTTGGCGAACTCCTTGGTGCGCTGCGGCGACAGGCTGCCGGCCACGGTCACACCCGCGTCACGCATCTCCTGGAGCCGCCGATGGATCAGCTCTGCGCGGATCGGTGCGGAGTAGATCTCCTGGAGCCGACGCGTGGCCGACTCGACCTCCAACGCCGTGACCTCGGCGAGCAGATTGGAGGGGTCGTCGTACCGGGTCCACAGCCCCTCGAGGTCGAGCACACCCAGACCGCCGAGCTTGCCGAACTGCACCGCGGTCGCGGGCGACATGACCGAGTCCATCGGAGCCGCGACCACGGGGATCTCGAACCGGTAGGCGTCGATCTGCCAGGTCGTCGATATCTCCTCGGGGTCACGGGTACGACGCGACGGCACGATCGCTATGTCGTCGAAGGACCAGGCACGGCGGGCCCGCTTGGCGCGGCCGATCTCGATCTCCTGCACGGGCGCGAGCCTACCTGCGGTAGGTGGGTCCCATCGGGACCCGGGCACTCACCGGCCGGGATAGTTGGGTGCCTCGACGGTCATCTGCACGTCGTGGGGGTGGCTCTCCTTGAGACCGGCAGCCGTGATCCGCACGAATCGACCCCTCGAACGCAGCTGCGACACGTCGTGGGCGCCGACGTAGAACATCGACTGGTGCAGGCCGCCGATCAGCTGGTGGGCGACCGCCGCCAGCGGGCCGCGATAGGCGACCTGGCCCTCGACGCCCTCCGGCACGATCTTGTCGTCGCTGGTGACATCGGCCTGGAAGTAGCGGTCCTTCGAGTAGGACTTCTTGCCCCGGCTGGACATCGCGCCGAGCGACCCCATCCCGCGGTAGGACTTGTACTGCTTGCCGTTGATGAAGACCAGCTCACCCGGTGACTCCTCGCACCCGGCCAGCAGCGAGCCGACCATCACGCACTCGGCGCCGGCCACCAGTGCCTTGGCGATGTCGCCGGAGTGCTGCAGCCCGCCGTCAGCGATCACCGGCACACCGGAGGGCCCGCAGACCTGGGCCGCGTTGTGCACTGCCGTGATCTGAGGGACGCCGACCCCCGCGACGACCCGCGTGGTGCAGATGGATCCTGGGCCGACGCCGACCTTCACCGCGTCGACCCCTGCGTCCACCAGCGCCTGAGCACCGTCCGGGGTCGCGACGTTGCCGCCGATCACCTGCACGTGGCGGGTCGCGGAGTCGGACTTGAGCCGACGGACCATGTCGAGCAGCAAGCGCGCGTGACCGTGGGCGGTGTCGACCACCAACACGTCGACGCCGGCGTCGATCAGCGTGGTCGCTCGCTCCCAGGCATCGCCGAAGTAGCCGACGGCTGCACCGACCATGAGTCGTCCGTCGGAGTCCTTGCTCGCCAGGGGGAACTGCTCGCTCCTGACGAAGTCCTTGACCGTGATCAGCCCGGCGAGGTGCCCGGCGTCGTCGACCAGGGGGAGCCGCTCACGCTTGTGCTTGCGCAGCAGCAGGGTGGCCTCGTCGCGGCTGATCCCGGCCGGCCCGGTGATCAGCGGCATCGGGGTCATCACCTCGTCGACCTTGGTGGTGGCCCACTCGGCGACCGGGGTGAAACGCAGGTCCCGGTTGGTGATGATGCCGAGCAACCGGTCCTCGGTGTCCACGACCGGAAGCCCGGAGACGCGGTACTCACCGCACTTCTCGTCCAGCTCCTCCAGCGTCTGGTCGGGCCGGATCGTGACCGGGTTGGAGATGATCCCGGTCTGGGTCCGCTTGACGAGGTCGACCTGGTAGGCCTGATCCTCGCTCGAGAGGTTGCGGTGCAGCACGCCCAGACCGCCCTGGCGAGCCATCGCGATCGCCATCCGGGACTCCGTCACCGTGTCCATGGCGCTGGAGATCAACGGGACCCTGAGCGAGATCTCCCGCGTCAGCCGGGAGGTGGTATCGACCTCGCTGGGGATGACGTCGGTCTCCCCCGGCAGCAGCAGCACGTCGTCGTAGGTGAGTCCCAGCGCGAGGAACTTGTCGGGGACTCCGGCTGCGTTCAGGTCCATGGAGGCCTTCCGGTGAGGACGACGGTGCCTGAAGTCTACGACCCGGGTGAGGTGATCTCGACAACGCTCGCTGCGCTCGCCCGACCCGGTGGTCGAGCCCGTCGAGACCCCCGTCCGAAACCCGCGTGCCGACGCAGGCGGCGCTGGCTAGCCTCGCCCGGGTGACCTCCCGTCCCCGCCACTCGGTGCTCCCGCTGCTGGCCGTGGGCACGACCCTGGTGCTGTGGGCCTCGGCGTTCGTCGCGATCCGCCACCTGGGCCGGGACTTCTCCCCCGGCGCGCTCACCGTAGGCCGGCTGGCGGTGGCCTCCCTCGCGCTCGGGCTGTACGCCGCCCACCGGGGTCTGGTGCGGCCCTCGCGCGGCGACTGGGGGCGGCTCGCCGTGATCGGCACGCTCTGGTACGCGGTCTACAACCTGGCGCTCAACGAGGGCGAGCAGCGCGTCGACGCCGGCACTGCGGCGTTGTTGATCCAGTTCGCCCCCATCGTGCTGGCAGTGCTCGCCGCGGTCTTCCTCGGCGAGCTCTTCACCCCCGCCCTGGTGCTCGGTCTGGTCGTGGCGCTGGCCGGGGTCGCGCTGATCTCGCTCTCCAGCTCCGAGGCCGCCGACCGCGACGCCCTCGGCGTGGTGCTGTGCCTGGTCTCGGCGGTGTCGTACGCGATCAGCCTGGTGGTCCAGAAGCCGGTGATGTCGCGCCTGCCCGCCGGGCAGGTCACGTGGCTCGCGTGCTCGATCGGTCTCGTCCTCTGCCTGCCGTTCGGTGGCGACCTGGTGCTGGAGACCGGGGCCGCACCCACCAGCTCGGTGCTGTGGCTGGTCTACCTGGGTCTCTTCCCCACCGCGATCGCGTTCACGACCTACGCCTTCGCGCTCTCACACATGGACGCCTCCCGGCTCGGGGTCTCGACCTACCTGGTGCCGGTGATCACGATCGGGCTGGCCTGGGTGTTCCTCGCCGAGACCCCACTGCCGCTGACCTACCTCGGGGGCGGGCTGACGCTGGTCGGGGTGGCGATCGCGCGGCGCAGGGGCCGACCTCAGGTCGCTGCGGGCGAGCCCCACAGGACCCCCTGAGGCGTCGCGCCAGGGAAAAGGCGACGTGTCCCCCATCACCCGGAACCGGGTTGGTTCGTTGAGCGGGGCATGAGGGAAACACGTCGTATCGCCGCAACCGTCGCTGCGCTGGCCCTGGCCGCGCCCACGACCGCCCTGCTCGCCGCCAACCCAGCCACCGCCGCCGCTCAGCACACGTCGAGGGACGGTTGCGTGAAGAGCAGGCCGGAGCCCGGGTCGGACGAACGCGTGGACATCTGCTTCACGATCTTCAGGCCCGCGGGCGCCAGCCGGCGGCACAAGGTGCCGCTGGTCATGCACAGCCACGGCTGGGGCGGCAGCCGCACCCAGGACCCAGCCAGCTTCGACAACTACCTCGACGCCGGCTTCGGGGTGCTCTCCTTCGACCAGCGCGGCTTCGGCGAGAGCGGCGGCAAGGCCCACGTCATGAACCCCGACTTCGAGGGTCGCGACGTCCGCCGGCTGGTCCGGCTGGTCGCCCGGCAGAAGTGGGTGAAGAAGGACGGCCCCGGAGACCCACGGCTCGGGTCCATCGGCGGGTCCTACGGCGGCGGCTACCAGTTCCTGGGCGCCTTCGAGGAGCTGCGCACCCGCGGCAAGCCGGTCTTCGACGCGCTCGCACCCGAGATCACCTGGTGGGACCTCAAGGAGAGCCTGGCCCCGGACGAGACGGTCCGCACCGAGTGGGTGTCGGCACTGAGCGCCGCCGGCCTTCCCAGTGACGCCCTGCCCACGAAGATCTACACCTCACTCGCCGAGGGTGCCGCCACCGGCAACTGGCCCGACGGCTCCACCCCCGGCACCACCGACCTCGACGCCTTCTTCCGCAAGAACGGCCCGTCGTGGCACGTGCGCAACGGCCGCAGGCTCGACATCCCGGTCCTGTTCGGCCAGGGCGCGACCGACAACCTCTTCCCGCTCCGTCAGGGTCTGAAGAACTGGAGCAGGGCGCTGACGCCCAAGGCCCGAAAGCGCAGCATCTTCGTCGGCTACAACGGCGGTCACACCCTGCCGTCGGTCTTCCCCCTCGGCTCGGAGAACATCGCGGCCGACCCGTGCAGCCAGAAGCTCGGCAGCGCAACGTTCGGCGACCTCGCCTTCCGCTTCATGCAGGAGAAGCTCCAGCGCAAGGACCGCAGCCTGCGCGGCTTCAACCGCTACCACCTCGCGACCGACGACAACGGGTGCACGACGGTCGGATCGGTGGCTCCCGACCGCACCGTGGACCTCGGCGACGTCACGACCACGACTGCTGCGGGCGCACCACAGGCCGTGAAGCTCTCCGACGGCCCGATCCGCATCGCGGGCCGGTCGTTCGTCAACGCCGACCTGACGACGCTGGGACTCGACACCCGTGCCTTCTTCGCACTCTCCGTGGGAACGTCACCAGCCGACGCCCGCATCGTGCAGAACAACGTCCTGCCGGTGCGTGAGCCGCAGATGATCACCGACCAGCGCCGCCGCTTCGAGCTGCCCTCGGTCGCCGTCGACGTGCCGGAGGGGCAGTCGCTGTTCCTGACGGTCACCCCGCAGAGCGACATGTTCGCCGGGATGTCCAGCCGGACCCCCGGCGTGATGCAGCTCAGCGACATCACGGTGCACCTGCCCACCGTCGGCTGACGGTTCTCCGACGTCCGGCACGGGATTCGCGCGCGAACCGGTGTCGGACGGCGGGAAGCTAGTCGGCGGGGGCCCCGCGCCGACTCCACCAGGCGATTCCGAGGACCAGCAGCGCGGTCACCCAGAGGTTGACCTCCGCCCACACCCAGTGCGGGTCGCTCGGGGCGAGCAGCTCGGTGAGGATCGAGGTCACGATCACCAGTGCCAGAACGGCAAGCGCACCTCCGCCACCCGCCGCCGACCTCAGCGCGCGAGGTGAACGACGCGTCCACAGAGCACCCAGCGCAACGCCGGCCACGAGCAGCGCGAGCAGGCCCGCCAGGAAGAGCGGGCCTTCAGCCGGGCTCTGGTCGAGGCCACCCGCGGTGCCGATGGCCGCGGCCTTCACCGCCCAGAGGGCAACGGCCGCACCGGCGGCCACCAGGGCGATCCGATCTACAGACATTGCGTGCACACCTCCCAGGCTCACCCTAGGCATGAGCCCGGGGATGACGAAACGGCGCCCGGGGAAGATCCCGGACGCCGTTGCGTCGTGCTACAGGTGGTCCGGCGCGTCGGCGCCGGGCCGGTCGATCAGTGCCCGTGCCCGTGGCCGTGACCGCCGGCGGCGTCCTCGTCCTCGTCCTCCGGCTTGTCCACCACGAGGGTCTCGGTGGTGAGCAGCATGCCGGCGATCGAGGCGGCGTTGACCAGCGCGGAGCGGGTCACCTTGACCGGGTCCAGGATGCCCTGGGCCAGCAGGTCGCCGTAGGTGTCGGTGGCGCCGTTGTAGCCGGTGCCCTCGCCCGCCTCGCGGACCTTGGAGACCACGACGTAGCCGTTCTCGCCGCCGTTCTCGGCGATCCAGCGCAGCGGCTCGTCGAGCGCCTTGCGGACCACCTTGACGCCGAGCGCCTCGTCACCGCTCAGACCGAGCTCGCCGTCCAGCGCCGAGGCGGCGTGGATCAGAGCCGAACCACCACCGGGGATGATCCCCTCCTCGATCGCGGCGCGCGTGGCGGAGACGGCGTCCTCGATGCGGTGCTTCTTCTCCTTCAGCTCGACCTCGGTGGCGGCGCCGACCTTCACGACGCAGACGCCACCGGCCAGCTTGGCCAGACGCTCCTGGAGCTTCTCGCGGTCCCAGTCGGAGTCGCTGTTCTCGATCTCCTGCTTGATCTGCTGCACGCGCCCCGAGACCTCGGCCGCGTCACCGCCGCCGTCGACGATCGTGGTGTGGTCCTTGGTGACCACGATGCGGCGGGCCTTGCCCAGCACGTCGAGGTCGACCTGGTCGAGCTTGAGCCCGACCTCGGGAGCCACGACCTGGCCGCCGGTCAGCACTGCGACGTCCTGCATCATCGCCTTGCGGCGGTCACCGAAGGCCGGTGACTTCACCGCGACGGCGTTGAAGGTGCCGCGGATCTTGTTGACGACCAGGGTGGAGAGCGCCTCGCCCTCGACGTCCTCGGAGAGGATGAAGAGCGGCTTGCCGCTCTGCATCACCTTCTCCAGGATCGGCAGCAGATCGGCGATCGCGCTGATCTTGCCCTGGTGCAGCAGGATGTACGGCTCGTCGAGGACGGCCTCCATCCGCTCGGCGTCCGAGACGAAGTAGGGCGAGATGTAGCCCTTGTCGAACTGCATCCCCTCGGTGAACTCGAGCTCGGTGCCCATGGTGTTGGACTCGTCGACGGTGATGACACCGTCCTTGCCGACCTTGTCGAAGGCCTCGGCGAGCAGGTCGCCGATCTGGGCGTCGCGGCTCGAGACCGTGCCGACCGCAGCCATGTCCTCCTTGGAGTCCACCTCGCGCGCTGCCTTGAGCAGGGCCTCGGCGACCGCCTCGGCCGCGCGGTCGATGCCGCGCTTGAGCGCCATCGGGTTGGCGCCGGCCGTCACTGCGTGCAGGCCTCGCTGAACCATCGCCTGGGCGAGCACGGTCGCGGTGGTGGTGCCGTCACCGGCGATGTCGTTGGTCTTGGTCGCGACCTCCTTGGTCAACTGCGCGCCAAGGTTCTCGAACGGGTCATCGAGGTCGACCTCACGGGCGACGGTGACGCCGTCGTTGGTGATCGTGGGGACGCCCCACTTCTTGTCGAGGACGACGTAACGGCCCTTGGGGCCGAGCGTCACCTTGACGGTGTCGGCGAGCTGGTTGACGCCGCGCAGCAGCGCGCGCCTTGCCTGCTCGTCGAACTCCAGGATCTTCGGCATCGCGAGATCACTGCCTTTCGTTGGATGTCAGGGGTGCAGAGGGGTTACGGCTCGGGGGCTCAGAACCGACAGCGCCCCGGAGGCCCGGGTCTGGGCCGCCCGGGGCGGTGTCGTCAGAACTTTTCGCCGGGTTCAGCCGACGATGGCGAGCACGTCGCGCGCGCTCAGGATGAGGTACTCCTCACCGGAGTACTTGACCTCGGTGCCGCCGTACTTTGAGTAGATCACTTTGTCGCCCACGGAGATGTCCATCGGGACGCGCTCGTCGCCGTCCTCGTTGAACCGACCCGGGCCCACGGCGATGACCTCGCCCTCCTGGGGCTTCTCCTTCGCAGTGTCCGGGATGACCAGGCCTGAGGCCGTGGTCTGCTCCGCGTCGAGCGTCCTGACGAGGATCCGGTCCTCGAGGGGCTTGATGTTGACCGACACGTCGTCGACCTCCACTTTCTCGTTCGTCGAGATGAAAAGCTTCCGCTCGGCCAGCACGCCGTCGCGGGGGTCGTACCCTCCGAGCGTGTCAGCACTCTCAGAGCGAGAGTGCCAACTCCGAAACTAGTCCGCGGTTAGCACTCGGTCAAGTCGAGTGCCAGACAAGTTCGAATTTCCGGGCCCCGCGTCGCACCGGGCCACGCCCTTGGCAGGATCGACGCGTGGAGCTGAGCACGGTGGAGCGACTGCTCTCCCCCGAAGGCCAGCGCGCCCTGGCCCTGGCCGAGGACCTCCGTGCCGCCGACGACGACCCGATCAGAGCAGGCACGGCACTGCGTCGTGAGGTGGACGCCGAGCTGGCGGCCGCCGCGATGAGCCAGGTGGAGCTGCGCGAACGGGCCCGCGACAAGCTCGGAGCCGACGCGGCGCGGATGTACTTCACGCCTGAGGCACTGGAGCAGTGCACCCGCGCCGAGGTCGCCGCCCACCGGGCAGCCCGGGTCTCCTTCAGCCATCCGTCGTCCGTGGTGGATCTGGGGTGCAGCATCGGCGGTGACCTGCTCGCCACAGCCCGGCGGCTGCAGGGCACAGGGACACCTGTGGCCGGGGTCGAGGCCGACCCGGTGCGCGCCGCCCTCGCCGCGGCCAACCTCAGCGCTCTCGGCCTGGACGGCGCGGTGACCACCGCCGACGCCACGACGCTGAACCTGAGCCCGTTCGGGGTGGTCGTCGCCGACCCGGCACGGCGATCCGGGCGGGGGCGCAGCTTCGACCCGGACCTCTACACGCCCCCCTGGTCCTGGGTGGAGCAGCTGCTCACCGGCCTCTCGGTGGTGAAGGTCGCGCCGGGCATCCCGAGCGACCGGGTGCCACCGGGGGTGGAGACCGAGCTGGTCAGCTGGCGGGGCGAGGTGAAGGAAGCAGCGCTGTGGTCACCGCACCTGGCGACGACGAGCCGCCGTGCGACCGTGATCAGCCCCGCCGGCCTGGCCACCCTGACCGCGGAGGACGACCCCGGGCCCGACGCGATCGGCGTGGCGCCGGTCGCCCGCTTCCTCCTCGAGCCGGACGGTGCGGTGATCCGCGCCGGGCTGGTCACCGCCGTCGCCGCCCAGGTCGGCGGTGCGCTGCTCGACCGCCGGATCGCCTACCTCAGCTGCGAGGAACGCCCCTCGACACCGTTCGCCACCGGCTACGAGGTCATCGAGACGCTGCCTTTCGCCGAGAAGCAGCTGCGGGCCGCCGTGCGTGAGCGCGGGATCGGGCGACTGACGATCAAGAAGCGCGGCGTCGACATCGTGCCGGAGCAGCTGCGGCGGCGGCTGGCCCCGCGCGGCGACGCCGAGGCGACCTTGGTGATCACACGCGTGGCCGGCAGGGCGACCGTGCTCTCGGTCCGTCGGATCTGAGCCCGCCGAACACTCGGTGGTTGAGGTGCGAGGAGCGCTTGGCGACCGCACGACGGTTGAGGTGCGAGGAGCCCTGGTGACCGTACGGCGGTTGAGGTGCGAGGAGCGCCAGCGCCCCCATCCGTTGGTTGAGGTGCGAGGAGCGCCAGCGCCCCCATCCGTTGGTTGAGGTGCGAGGAGCGCCAGCGACGAGCCTCGAAACCTCGTGACCTGTGCACGAGAACTGGCCCCGAAGATCGTTCAGAAAACCCGCTCTGACCTGCGGAAACAGCCCCGGAACTGTCGGTGGCGGCACCTAGGTTCGAGGGTATGGAAGCCCACCCGATCACCGCGTTCAGCACCCGGTTGCACCAGGTGCTGGACGAGGTGATGGCCGGGTCTGCTGCCGGTCTGTCGGGTGGGTCGGCCGGTGAGGCCGCGGTGCTGCTGGCCAGGGCCGAGGCGAGGATTTCCGCACTGCGGTTGCGGCTGTTGGACCAGGCCCGCCGCGAGGACACCATGTCGGCCCACGAGGCGGTCTCGGAGGGGTGGTGGGCCGACGCGTCGGCGTCGGATCATCGCCGGTCGCGTCGCGACTTCAAGGTCGCGGGCTGGCTGAGCGCGACTTTCACCGCACCGAAGCCGCCCTCGCGGCGGGCGAGGTCACCCAGGCCCAGGCCGAGGTCATCCTCGACGCCGTCCGCGCGCTGCCGGCGTCGGTGGGTCCGGAGGGCCGGGACAAGGCCGAGCTGCACCTGCTCGAACAAGCAGCCGACTTCGGCCCGCGCAAGCTCAAGCTTCTCGGCAGGCACCTGGTCGACGTGATCGACCCCGACGCCGCCGAGGCACGCCTCGCCGCCGCCCTGGAAGCCGAGGAACGCAAAGCTCAGCGGTCCTGCTTCCTGCAGATCTTCGCCGACGAGCACGGTGTGACACACCTGCGTGGCGCGATCCCGACCCTGGCCGGTGACCAGCTGCTCACCGCGCTCAACGCCTTCGCCTCACCCCGACGCCCCGACCCCTACAACCGCGAGGACGCCACCGGCAAGAAGGTCGCCAACGCCGACCTGCTCGGCCAGGCCTTCGTCGAGCTGATCTCCCGCTACCCCGTCGGCCAGCTGCCGCAGACCGGCGGCACCAACGCCACGATCCTGGTCACCATGAGCATCCAGACCCTCCTCGGCGGCCTCGAATCGGCTGACCTGCTCACCGGCCACCAGCTCTCACCCGCCGAAGCCCGCCGCCTGGCGTGTGAGGCCGGGATCGTCCCGGTCGTGCTCGACGGGGACTCCGCAGCCACTCGACCACGGCCGGACCAAGCGGTTCCACACCCCCGCCCAGCGCCGCCTGATCTTCGCCCGCGACAAGACCTGCCGCGCCGAAGGCTGTGAGATCCCCGCGAACTGGTGCCACGTCCACCACGAGGACCCCTGGAGCCAAGGCGGCCCGACCAGCGTCGCCACGGGCCTCACCCTCTGCGCCCGGCACCACACCGCCGCCCACGACACCCGCTACCAAACCACCCGACAACCCGACGGACGACTCCGCTTCACCCGCATCCAGACCTGAGAAGGTCAACCGCCTGCTTGTCAGCGACAGCGTCCATTGCGCGGTGTTGAAATCGCACGACCATGCCGAGTTCCGGTGGTTGAGGAGCGAGCTTGCGAGCGTCTCGAAACCACGACGCCCACCCTCTTGCCGTTGAGCGGACGTATGCCGGAGCGGCGTTCACACTGGACACGTGAGCGACTTCAAGCCTGAGGACAACCCGCCGCACTTGCAGTGGGCCACTGACCCGGCAGGCCGCCGCTACTGGATACAAGGTGTCCCCGCATTTGGGCGTTCCGGATGGGCGCTCGTCTTCGGGAAGTCAGGGCCGCCCGAGGTCACGGGCATGGTCACCGTCGAGCGCGTGGAGAGCGACCAGCGGACCGATGTCTACATGCTGCACTGCGACACGCTCGAAGAGGCTCGCGCCCAAGCGGTGACTCTGGCCGAACAAATCGAGGCTGGAACCTTCCGCGAACAGCCACCCGGCTAGCCGCCAAGAGACGCGCGCTCACTGCCGCAGATCAGCTCGCTCGTGCCGAGGAGCGGACGGCATGTGGAGCGTGCGGACCCGGCGCCGGCTACATGCCGCGGGCGTGGGTGTCGGTGGGACGATCGTGCTTATTGCGTTCCAGGAGGGATCGGACAGTCATGGCTCGTCTATTGGTGCAGCGAAGGTACGAGGCGTTTCGGCACAACCCTCTGTCGGTGCGCAACGCGATGGGAGTGATCGTCGCCGCAACGCTGGCGAGCACGGTGGTCGGCGGCGTGCTGATCACCCTGGTTGATCCGGAGGAGTTCCCGGATCTGGGTTCGGGGCTGTGGTGGGCGTTGCAGACGGTGACCACGGTCGGGTACGGCGACGTGACCCCTGAGAACACGGCAGGGCGGTTGGTGGGGGCGATGTTCCTGTTGGAGGCGATCGCGTTCGTGACGATCGTGACCGCGGTAATCACCTCCAGCTTCGTGGAGCGGGCGCGACGGGAGGGTGTCGCCGAGCCCGAGACCGAGGAGGCGGTGGGTATCGAGCAGCTGACTGCCCAGCTCGCCGAGATCACCTCGAGACTGGAGCGGCTCCAGCAAACCCTCGATGGCGGAGGATCGGCGGGCGCGCGCACCACGCCCAGCTGAAGGTCCGCCCCATCGGGTGGCGCGCACGGTTGCCGTTGGCGGCGACCCGCAGCCATCGGGAAGGGATTCCGTCAGTGCCCGGCCAGCAGGTTCTTCAAGGCTGCGATGGTGACCGCGCACGTCAGGACGGCGAGCGAGTAGGCCACCGCCCGGAGCAGGGATGCGCCCGCGCCTCGAGCGACGCCGAACCCGATCAGGGAGATCAAGGCGGCGAGCAGGAACTCGGCGCCCTCGAGTTCCGCGGAGTCGGGCAGCAGGAGCACACCAAGGGAAACCAACGATGCGACGCCGGCCGCGCCGAGCAGCTGGGCACCAGCCAGTTCGATGTCGGACGAGCGGACCGTACCGGCCCCCACCATCCGTGCCGAGACCCGGAAGGCGAACCAGTGCGCGATCGCGAGGCCGAGCGTGATCCCCCAGATGAGGCCCATCACGCTGGTCTGCGCAACGGCGCTCTCCGGGATCGCGATCAAGGACGCCATCAGGCAGATCGCCACGTAGAGGGCCATGGTCAAGGCTTCCTTGCGGAACTCCATCTCGTGCTCACCCACGCCCGACAAGCGAGCGGCAAGTCCGTCTGCCATGGCGCCATCTTCCCATGCAGGTCTGGGCTCAGCCACGCACGAGTGTGACGCCCGACGATGATGTGCACGCTCATGCCTGCGGGCTCAGGCGGTCATTGCAACACCTCGGCCAGTGCCTGTGATGCCGATGTGCGGGCGTTGCCCACTCTCGCTCAAGCGGCTACTTCACCTGTGACTGGGACAAGACGGTACGTCGACCGATGGGTTCGCGCCGAAGCGAGGTCGGCGATGGTTCAAGGTGTTCGAGGCAAGTCACTCCGTTGCTGGGTGGGCAGCCATACGTGGGTAACGCGCGTGAACGCTGGTGCTCGATGGCAAGAATGCGGACGCTGCGGCAAGTACAGCCACCAAGTGGTCACGGCCAACCGCTTCCCTCCTTCGGGGACGGGGGACGGAGGTGGCGGCTTCGGCGGCTTCGGCGGCATGTAGACGCGCCTGAAGTCTCGGCCCCCGCGTGACGTGCCTCCCCGCGGCTATCCACTCATGGCGCTGACGGTGCGCGGTCGCACCGATGAGCGAACGTCGGGCGTCAGGCGACACGTAAAGGTCCACCTCTTAGTCTCGCCCCATGATCTCACTCGGTGATGGTGTCGATCCTTGGCTCCCCGCGCTGCTCGCTGCGCTTTTCATTGCAGGTTTAGCACTCATCGTGTTTGTGGTCGTTCGTCTGACCCGACGAGACAAGTAGGGCCTGAAACCCCTGGATCAACGCACGCTCGTGCCGCGTTGAAGGCGCCTACGCTCGCCCGACCATCAGCGTAAGGCGGTTTGCGTCAAGCGTTTGGTCGGTGCCACGTCCGTCGTCGGTCCCTGCATAGCTGAATGGGGCTGGTGCCCGGCAGCGGGTAATCGGGTTGGTGCGACGACGGGCGGGGCTGCCCTTGATGGTCGGCGAGGTGGTTGGTCCTCGATGCCGCGTGGGGCTCGCCCCGACCGTCAGCTCGTGCGGTCCGCCTTCGTGTTGGTGGGGTTAGGCGGCCAGGCTCACCGCCTCGGTGGAGCGCTTGTGGCGGGTGCCGCCTGCGGCGATGTCGGGGTCCCAACCCACCACGCCCGACTTCACCGGTCCAGACCAGCCGGATCGCGTGCAACCTTCCTGCCCCCGGGCGCGTCCTGGACGCAGAGGCCGCCACCCGGCGGGAGGCTGTGCGAGAGGAGCTGCGATGACCGTCACCACCGGCACGGCAACCGCCCTGCTCCCCTCGCCCACGACCAGCCGGGAGACAGCGACCATGCCGAGCAGCCACCGGGCAACCGATCGCGACACCGAGTTCGCTGCCTACATGAGCGCCCGCCAGGCCAGCCTGCTGCGCACCGCGTACCTGATCTCGGGTGACCCCCACACCGCAGAGGACCTGGTGCAGACCGCGCTGGCCAAGCTCTACCTGAGCTGGGACAAGATCGCCCAGCGCGACTCCATCGACGGCTACGTGCGCCGGATCATCGTCAACGAGCACAACTCGCTGTGGCGTCGGCCCTGGAAGCGTCGCGAGAGCGCCACCGACCAGGTGCCGGAACAGCCCTGCACCGAGGCACGCGCCGGGACAGCCGACGCGGACCTGTGGACCTTCGTCCAGTCACTTCCTCGCAAGCAGCGCGCGGCCATCGTGCTGCGCTACTACGAGGAGCTCAGCGAGGCCGAGACCGCCGAGGTGCTCGGCGTCAGTGTCGGCACCGTGAAGTCCCAGACCAGCCGAGCGTTGGCCGCACTGCGCGCCCGCTCCACCGAGATCGCCCACCTCATGGAGGACCCGCGATGAACAACCAGCACGAGGACCAGCTGCGTCAGGCGCTGCGCAGCCAGGCCGAGCGGGGCGCACCGCACGAGCTCGACCTCGACTCCGTGACCGCGACCGCGCGCGGCATCCGCCGCCGTCGTACGGCGCTCGCGGCGTTCTCCACCGCCGCGGTCATCGCCCTGGCGGTGCCGGCCGGCATGGCGCTGACCGGCACGTTCGACAGTGAGGACGCCCCTCCGGTCGCCGGTCAGTCCCCCAGCCAGACCCCGCTGCAGGCGCCGACCGGGGAGCTCGTCGAGGTCTCCCTGCTCGGCGACGTCGAGGGCGGCGGCCAGCCTGCCGCACGGCCCTACGTGAAGGCCGGCTCGATCGTCGCCCCCGGTGGCGACCGGGTCGAGGTCGGCGGCGATGGCACGCCCGCCGGAGTGGACGTGCTCGGGGAGCGCTGGCTGGTGCTCAAGGACCTCGGTGAGGGCCGCTACGCCCTCGACACCGTGACCGAGTCCGGGGAGGTCGAGAGCTCGGTCCCGGCTCGCTCCGGCCCGGTGATGTCGGCCGACGGCACTGTGGCGGCCTACGTCGCGGGCAACGGCGACATCCACACGATCACGGCCACCGACGGGGACCTGAGCATCGCGGCCGCCGACCGGGTCGGCGACGTCGACCAGATCTCCGCCGTGGTGGGCTCCGGGACGTGCGAGGAGGCACAGAGCGAGCAGGGCGGCTGCACGGTCGTGGCCGAGCTCGGCGCCGGCGGCGTCCGCTACGCCACCTCCAACGGCACCGTCGACGACCTGCCCGGCTTCCGCTCCGTGGCCGACGTGGTCGACGACCAGGTGCTCGGCATGGTCTCGGCCGACGACTTCGGCTCGTGCTCCGCGCTGCGCGGCCTCTCCGGCGGCGACCAGGCCTGGCGCACCTGCGACAACAGCTTCGGCAAGGTGAGCCCCGACGGCCGCTACGCCTTCGGGCTCCCTGCCTACCTCGACGGGCTCGGGCCCCGGTCTGTGAGCATCGTCGACATGGCCGACGGCCGCGAGCTGGTGCGGTTCGCCGACACCGGTCAGGGCATGAGCGCCATCTTCGACATCGCCTGGGAGTCGGACTCCACGCTGCTGGTGACCGTGTGGGACGGCGACGAGGACTCCTGGTTGCTGCTGCGGGCCGGGATCGACGGCTCGCTGAGCGAGGTCGACTCGGTCACGGGCGCCGGCGACCCCCTCGTGGACGGCGGCCCCGCCATCCGCCTCGGCTGAGCGCCCCGAGGCTCAGACCTGGACCAGGGTGACCGGCTGACTGGAGTCGGCCGGCAGGTCCAGCGCTGAGGGGGCGCGACCGCGGGCGACCATCTCCGAGCCCAGCGCCGCGACCATCGCACCGTTGTCGGTGCACAGTCCGGGCCTCGGCACCCTCACGGTGACGCCGCGATCGGCCGCGCGCTCCTGCGCCAGGGCGCGGAGCCGGGAGTTGGCGGCCACCCCGCCACCGATCAGCAGGTGGTCGACGCCACGGTCGGCCGCAGCGTCCAGCGCCTTGCGGGTGAGTACGTCGCACACGGCCTCCTGGAACGACGCCGCGACGTCGGCGACCGGCACGGGTTCACCTGCAGCCTCGCGGGCCTGCACCCAGCGGGCGACCGCGGTCTTGAGACCGGAGAAGGAGAAGTCGAAACGATGCCGCTCCAGGTCACGGCGCGCGCTCAACCCACGCGGGAAGTCGATCGCGACGCTGCTCCCCGAGCGCGCCTCCCGGTCGATGTGCGGCCCACCCGGGAACGGCAGCCCCAGCAGCCGCGCGACCTTGTCGAAGGCCTCCCCCGCCGCGTCATCGATGGTGGCCCCCAACGGCTGCACGTCGCCGGTGACGTCCTCGACCAGGAGCAGCGAGGAGTGCCCGCCACTGACCAGCAGCGCCAGGCAGGGCTGCGGCAGCGGCCCGTGCTCGAGCTGGTCGACCGCCACGTGGGCGGCGAGATGGTTGACGCCGTACAGCGGCTTGCCCAGTCCCAGCGACAGCGCCTTCGCCGCTGCCACGCCGACCAGCAGCGCCCCGACCAGACCCGGCCCGCTGGTCACGGAGACGGCGTCGACGTCGCTCAGCCGCACTCCGGCACGATCGCAGGCGCGCTCGACCGTCGGCACCATCGCCTCCAGGTGGGCGCGCGAGGCCACCTCGGGCACGACGCCCCCGAAGCGCGCGTGCTCCTCGACAGAGGACGCGATCACGTCGGCCAGGAGCTGGGTGCCGCGCACCAGGCCGACCCCGGTCTCGTCGCACGAGGTCTCGATACCCAGCACCAGCGGTGGCTCTGCGCTCACGTCGCCCCCCTCCCCGAGATGTCGAGCTCCATCACCAAGGCGTCGCTCCCGTCGCGGTAGTACTCCGCTCGTCGGTCGATCGTGTCGAAGCCGAACTGCGCATAGCAGGAGAGCGCGGGCCGGTTCGTCGAGGCGACCTCCAGCAGCATCCGCTCAGCACCGCCGTGGGCAGCGCGGTCGAGCAGCCCGCTCAGAAGCAGCGTTCCGATACCTCGGCGCCGGAACCGTTCCTCGACGATCACCCGCTGAAGATCCACCACACCCCCGACGAACCGGGTGACCGCGTACCCCACGACCCCGTGCGGTCCCTCGGCGACCAGCGCGGCCCGCGACTCGGCGGTGACCTCGGACTCGACCCCGGCGGCGGACCAGGCGTCCGGGCCGAAGGCCTCGTCCTCCAGCTCGGTCAGCGCGGTGAGGTCCTCGGGTGCCGGCGCACGTAGCTTCACCACGCCGAGTCCGGTGATCACGTCCGACACGTCCCTCACGAGGCCTGCTTGGGTGGCCCGGGCACGACGGCATCGGGACGGCGTAGGTAGAGCGGCTCGGGCTCGGTCACCTCGGCCGCGCCCGAGACCAGGAGCCCCGCGAGCGCGGCCGCGTCCACCCGGTCAGGCGGAGCGGTCCGCTCGAACGCCTCGGGGTGGACCGGCACGCCTGGCCCGACCACGAGCACGCGTGAGCCCTCGGGCAGGACCTCGGCAGGGCGGCTGACCTGCGGCCCGTCGACCCGGCCGCCCTGCTCGTCGTACGAGGCGTGGAAGAGCTCCTTGCGGCGAGCGTCCGTGACCACGACGAAGGGCTCACGCAAGCCCGACCCGACGGCCTGGGCGGCGACGACGTCCAGGGAGCAGACCCCGCGCACGGGCACCCCGAGCGCCAACCCCAGCATCCGCGCCGTGACCAGCCCGACTCGGAGGCCGGTGAACGGTCCGGGGCCGGTGCCGACGCCGATCACGCTGAGCGCACCTGGCTCCAGTCCGGCTTGCTCCAGCACCCTGTGCACCAAGGGGGCCAGGGACTCCCCATGAGCCAACGGCCGCTGGCTCGACGCCCCCGCCACCAGGCGGGCGTCGTCGGGCTCGCAGACGGCGACGGACACCAGCGGTGTCGAGGTGTCGATCGCGAGCAGCACGCCGTCGAGCGTAGTCAGCCCCGGTGGCGGCCTGCGGCCGGGCACGCTGCGTCAGGTCAGAGCCGGGTCAGGTCGCTGCCGACCCAGCGGGCGCCGACCGGCGTCACGCTGACGATGCGGCGCTCGTCGTCGGCGGACTCCGAGCGCCCCATGTCGATCTCCAGGCGGTCCTCCGCGAGACCCTCGGCGACTCCACCACCCCACTCGACGACCGTGACCGACTCCTCGAGGCTGATGTCGAGATCCAGGTCGTCGAGCTCGGGAACACCCCCCAGGCGATAGGCGTCGACGTGCACCAGCGCGGGTCCGTCGGACTGCGAGGGATGCACCCGGGAGAGCACGAACGTCGGCGAGGTCACCGCTCCGCGCACGCCGAGCCCGCTGCCCACGCCTTGGGTGAACGTCGTCTTCCCGGCCCCCAGGTCACCAGTCAGGAGCACCAGGTCGCCGGGACGAAGGTGCTCGGCGAGCCGGCGGCCGAGGTCACGGGTGTGCTCCGGCTCCTCCGCGAGGCGTCGCAGCGGCAGCTCACGCGCCATGGTGATGGCCGCGCCCTCGCGCTGGACCTCGCTGTAGCCCAACCGGCGCCAGAACCTCACGGTGGCGGGCAGCTCCTCGCGAGCCGTGAGCTGCACCCGAGCCAGACCACGCGCGCGGGCGACGTCCTCAGCCGCCTCGACCAACGCCCGAGCCACACCCAGGTGCTGGGCCCGCGGCCGGACGCTGACCCGGCGCAGATCCAGCGAGGGGCCACGCGGAGTCCCCATCTCCTTGAGCAGAAGAGCACCGACCGCCCGACCGTCGACGTCGGCCACGAGGCCGCCCTCCGAGCGCAGCGCCTGCGCCACGGACTCCTCGTTCTCCAGCAGCGCGGGAGCAGGCGGCGCCAGAGCGGGACGTCGACTGAATGCCTCGAGGATGACGTGAACCATGTCCAGCGCCCGGTCGGGGGCTGCCTCGCTCACCACCACGAGTGCCGGGGGTGCCGGGTCCTCGCCCGTCCCTGTCCCCCGGTCGTGCGCAACCACCATCATCCTCCGTCGCCTGACGCTGCTCTCTCCCGCACGCGCTCGTCCGCCCGCTCGAACAACGCCTCCAGCTCCTGATCGAGCTGGTCGACGAATTCGAACAGGGGCAGGTGTCCGCCGCCGTCGAGCTCCACCAGTCGGGACCCCTCGATCTGGGAGTGCAGCTTGCGGGAGTGCCCGACGGAGGTGAGCTTGTCCTTGGTGCCGCACATGATGAGTGTCGGGATCGCCTCGAAGGCCTTGACGAAGGAGAACTTGTCCAGCGACTGGAAGTGCGGGATGAACTCGACCAGCACCTTCAACGGCGTGCCGGCGATCATGTCGTTGATGAAGGCCACCTGCGAGATCGGGACGTCGGTCTCACCGAAGGCGAACTCTCGGATCACCCCGAGCGAGACAGCCGAACCCCGGTGCCGCACCAGGTCGAGCAGTCGCTCGCGCTGTGAGGCGATCTGGAGACCGCGCTCGACAGCCGTCCGGCCGATCGAGTCGGGAATGTAACGCGAGACCACCTTGTGGGCACGCAGCTTGCCGGCCGTGGTGGAGATCAGCGCGGCGCCGACGACGCGGTCGCCGAAGTACTCCGGGAACTCCTCGGCCAGGCCGAACGCGGACATGCCGCCCATGGAGTGGCCGACGATCACCACCGGCTGATCGGGGGACAGCTCGTCGATGACCAGCCTCAGGTCGCGTCCGAGCTGGTCGATGGTCGCGTTCTCGGTCTCCGAGATGTCGCTGCGGCCGTGGCAGCGCTGGTCGTAGAAGATCATCCGTCGCTTGCCGCGGAAGGCCCGGCGCTGGAAGTGCCAGCAGTCCTGGGTCAGCGCGAAACCGTGGGCGAAGACCAGCGTGGCCTGGCCGGCAGCAGCAGCCTGCCGATCACCGACGTAGGGCGAGACCTCGTCGATCTCGGCGTGGAGGGTGATGCCGTCGTCGGCGGTCAGCTTGACGACGTGACCGCGCAGCGAGCCGAGCTCGTCGCCCGCGTCCTGGTCGTCGAGGGCGGTCGCACGCAGCCGCCGCCCGATGTAGCGGTCGGCGGCGAACCCGGTGGCGCTGGCCCCGGCGATCCCGGCCGCCAGCTTGGCGATCCTCCTGGTCCGGCTCATGTCACCTCTCCCACGTGGCGGCGGAGGAAGCGGCCGCCGATGCGCGTCACGATCTCGTAGGAGATGGTCTCGCACGCCTCGGCCCAGTCCTGCGCGGTGGGCTCGTCGGCCGAGCCGTCGCCGAACAGCACGACCTCGTCGCCGGCGCGCACCTCGTCGCCGTCGACGTCGAGCACGAACTGGTCCATGCAGACCCTGCCCGCGATCGTGCGCCTGGTGCCACCGACCAGCACCGGTGCCCGGGACGACGCCGCACGAGGCACGCCGTCGCCGTACCCGACCGGGACGACCGCGACCTTGGTGCCCGCGTCCTTCTCCGGGTCGCCGGGCACGGTGTAGGTGTGGCCGTAGGAGACCCCCGCCCCCGCGGGGACGTGCTTGACCATCGCGATCCGGCTGCTGGCGGTCATCGCGGGGCGCAGTCCGAAGCCGGCAGAGTCCGCGACCTGGGGTGCCGGGCTGCAGCCGTAGATCGCGATGCCACATCGCACCAGGTCGAAGTGTGCGGAGGGTCGGGTCAGCGCAGCGGCCGAGTTGGCCAGGTGTCTCATCGGTCGCAGTCCCGCGTCCACCGCGGTGGCGACCGCCTCGGTGAAGACCTTCTCCTGCGTGTCGTTGGCGGGATGGTCTGGCTCGTCGCTGCAGGCGAAATGGGACCAGACGCCCGTGACCGACACCAGTCCGTCGGTCTCGGCCTGTCGCGCGGTGGCCACGACCTGCGGCCAGTCCTCGAGGGTGGCGCCCCCGCGGCTGAGCCCGGTGTCGACCTTCAGCTGGAGCCGCGCCACCCGGCCGAGCGACGAGGCGGCCCGGGTCACGGCGTCCACCTGGTCGACGGAGTACGCCGTGACGTCGATGTCGGCCTCGATCGCCGGGCGGTAGTCCTCACCCGGCACCGCGAGCCAGCAGAGCAGCGGTCCCCGGTCACCGGCGTCGCGCAGCGCGAGGGCCTCCTCGAGCACGGCGACCGCGAGCCAGTCGGCGCCGCCCGCGCGGGCCGCTCGCCCCGCCTGCACCATGCCGTGGCCGTAGCCGTCGGCCTTCACCACGGCCATCAGCTGCGCTGGGGCGACGACGCGCCGCAGGTGGGCGACGTTGTCACGGATCGCGGTCAGATCCACCACGATCTCCGCGCGCGGTGCCGCGTCGGCGGAGTCACTCATGGCTCCATGCTCCCAAACTTCGCTCCGCGCGGGCTCATTCGGCGCGCAGCAGCGTCGCGACCAGGTCGGGCACGGCGCGTGCGACCTCCCCCGCGACGATGGGTCCCTCGGCTCGCACCGATGACGCGGCCGCGCCATGGACCCAGGACCCCACGGCTGCGGCGTCAGCCGGCTGCAGGCCGGCGGCGAGCAGCGCCCCGACCAGTCCGGCGAGCACGTCGCCGGCCCCGGCCGTGGCGAGCCACGGCGGTCCGACGGTGGTCACGTGGACCCGTCCGGCCGGCTCCGCGATCAGCGTGTGGCGGGACTTGAGCATCACCACACAGCCGAAACGTTCAGCCGCCTCGCGGGCGCTGGCGAGCTGCGCCGCCTCGACCTGCTCCCGCGGCCGGTCGAGCATGCGTGCAAGCTCTCCGGCGTGCGGGGTGAGCACCGCGGGGCGTCCGTGGACCCCACCACAGGACTCGATGACCGCCAGCGCGTCCGCGTCCACCACGAGCGGCACCTCGTCCTCCAGCGCCGCGCGCAGCTGCCGCTCGGCCGAGCTGCCTGCCCCCGATCCCACCACCCATGCCTGCACGGTGCCGGGCCCGAGCACGACCTCCGGACGGCTCGCCGGCACCAATGCCTCGACCGGTGCGCGTTCCTCGCCCTCGTCGGGGTCAGCGGGCACGTAGCGGACCATCCCCACCAGTCCCGTGGCCGCGCCGGCCACGCACAGCAGGCCGGCGCCGGGGTACTGCGAGGATCCGGCGCGCACCCCGACGACGCCACGGGTGTACTTGTGCGCGTCCAGGCGGGGTCTCGGCAGCAGTGCGGCGACGTCCTCCGCCTGCAACGCCCGGAGTGCGGGATCCGGCAGGTCGAGACCGATGTCGACCAGGTGCACCGCGCCACAGGCCTGGGCGGCCGGATCGACCAGCAGCGCCGACTTGTGGGTGCCGAAGGTGACCGTGAGGGTGGCCGGCACGTGGGCGCCGGTGATCTCGCCGCTGTCGACCTCGACCCCGGAGGGCACGTCGACAGCGACCCACGGCACGTCGCCCACGCGCTCGACCACCTCGCGCGCGTCGTCGTGCAGCGGGCCGTGACCACCGATCCCGACGATCCCGTCGACCGCCACGTCGTAGGGGCCGCGCGGAGCATCGACCACGCTGCCTCCCGCTGCCCGCAGCGAGGCCAGGCCCGCGCTGTGCACCTTCTGCGGGCTCAGCACCACCGCGTCGACCTTCGCGCCACGACGTGCCAGAAAGGCGCCCGCGTAGAGAGCGTCTCCCCCGTTGTTGCCGGCACCGACGACGAGCAACACCCGCGCGCCGTACGTGTGGCCGAGGAAGTCTGCGATCGCATGGGCCAGGCCGCTGGCGGCTCGCTTCATCAGCGCATCGCCGGGAGTCACCGCGAGCAGGTCGTCCTCAGCAGCGCGGACCTGGGCAACCGTGTGCGCTGCCCTCACGGCGCCGGTCCCTCCAGCACGACGAAGGCGGTGGCGACTCCGGCGTCGTGCGATATCGACAGGTGCACGCGGCGTACGCCGAGCTGCTCGGCGACCGCTGCGACCGAGCCGTGCAGCTCGAAGCCCGGTCGACCGTCTGGACTCCGCACCACCTCGGCATCGTGCCAGCCGAGCCCGGCGGGCGCACCCAGCGCCTTGGCCAGGGCCTCCTTCGCCGCGAACCGCGCGGCCTGCGAGGCCACGGGGAGGTCACGCTCGGCCGGGGTGAGCAGCTTGTCGAGCATCTCGGGGGTGCGCCCGACCGCGGTCTCGAACCGCTCCAGGTCGCAGACGTCCACACCGATACCGATGATCATCGCCCGAGCTACTCGACCGTGACCGACTTGGCGAGGTTGCGGGGCTGGTCGACGTCATGCTCCATCAGGGTGGCCAGCTCGCAGGCGAACAGCTGCAGCGGGACCACGGCCGTCAGGGGCTGCATCAGCGTCGAGGTGGGTGGCAGCGCGATCATGACGTCGGCCTGCTCCGCCGCCGCCTCGTCCCCCTCCTCGGCCAGCACGATGGCCTTCGCGCCGCGTGCCCGGATCTCCTGGATGCCGCTGAGCATCTTGGCGTGCAGGAAGTCGCGCCCCGGAGGGGGCACGACGCAGAAGACCGGCATCCCTTCCTCGATCAGGGCGATCGGACCGTGCTTGAGCTCTCCGGCCGCGAAGCCCTCTGCGTGGATGTAGGCCAGCTCCTTGAGCTTCAGCGCACCTTCCAGCGCCACCGGGAAGCCTGCGTGGCGACCGAGGAAGAGCACCGACGTCGTGCCCACCAGCTCTCGCGCCAGCTCGTAGACCTCGTCGGCGCGGTCGAGCTGCTCCTGGATCAGCCCCGGCATCGCCGCCAGACTGTCGACGATCCGGTTGATCTCGTCACCGAAGCGGGTGCCCCGGATCTGCGCGAGGTAGAGCCCGAGCAGGTAGCAGGCGACCAGCTGGGTCATGAACCCCTTGGTGGAGGCGACCCCGATCTCGGGCCCGGCGTGGGTGTAGATCACGGCGTCGGACTCGCGCGGGATCGTCGCGCCGTTGGTGTTGCAGATCGCGAGCACCTTCGAGCGCTGCTCACGCGCGTGGCGGATCGCCATCAGGGTGTCTGCGGTCTCACCGGACTGGCTGATGGCGACCACCAGGGTGTCGCGGGTCAGGATCGGGTCGCGGTAGCGGAACTCGTGGGCGAGCTCGACCTCGCAGGGGATCCGCGTCCAGTGCTCGATCGCGTACTTCGCCACCAGGCCGGCGTAGAACGCGGTGCCGCAGGCGGTGATGATGATCTTGTCGACGCCGCGCAGCTCGTCCTCACTCATCCGGATCTCGTCGAGCTGCAGCCTGCCCTGGCCGTCGTGCCGGGAGAGCAACGAGTCGGCCACGGCCTGCGGCTGCTCGAAGATCTCCTTGCGCATGAACCAGTCGTAGCCGCCCTTCTCGGCCGCGGTGAGGTCCCAGTCGACGTGGAACGGCGCGCCCTGGGACTTCTCGCCGTCGAAGCCGGTCACCTGGACGTCCTCGCGCGTGATGGTGACCACCTGGTCCTGACCCAGCTCGAGCGCGTCACGGGTGTGATCGATGAAGGCCGAGACGTCACTGCCGACGAAGTTCTCGCCATCCCCCAGGCCGACCACCAGGGGGGAGTTGCGCCGCGCCGCGACGACGCGTTGCGGGTCCTGGGCGTCGATCGCGACGAGCGTGAACGCACCCTCCAGCCGACGGCACACCTGCTGCATCGCACCGGTCAGGTCGGCCCCCTCGCTCAGCTCGCGTTCCAGGAGGTGGGCAGCGACCTCGGTGTCGGTGTCGCTCCCGAAGTCCACCCCGTCGTTCTCCAGCTCGGTGCGCAGTCCGGAGAAGTTCTCGATGATCCCGTTGTGCACCACCGCCACGCGCTGTGCTGCGCCCCGGTGGGGGTGAGCGTTGCGGTCCGTGGGCGGTCCGTGCGTCGCCCAGCGCGTGTGCCCCAGTCCGGTGTGGCACTCGGGCAGGGGGGAGTCCGCCAACGCCTTGTCGAGGTTGGCCAGCTTGCCCGCTCGCTTGTCCCCGACCAGCTCGCCGTCGTGCACCAGGGCGATGCCCGTGGAGTCATAACCGCGGTACTCCAGGCGCCGCAGTCCCTCGACCACGACCTCTTCTGCCGACTTGGGGCCGACGTAGCCGACGATTCCGCACATGGGCCTCACTCTAGCGACGAGGGTGCGCGACAATGTCGCCATGGCCTCTGTCGATCTCGGCGCCGGCTTCGCCGTGCGCGACAGCGAGCGCTCGCCCTACGTCGAGCTCGACCGCAGCGCCTGGGCCGCGCTCGGGGCGGCGACGACGCAGCCGCTCACGCCCAGGGAGATCGACCGGGTCCGCAGTCTCGGCGACGAGCTCGACATCGACGAGGTCCAGCAGATCTACCTCCCGGTCTCCCGGCTGCTCAGCCTCTACGTCAACAGCGCCGCCAGGCTGCACCGTGCCCAGGAGTCCTTCCTGGAGCTGCCGCAGCCCCCGAGGACGCCGTTCGTGATCGGCATCGCAGGGTCGGTGGCAGTGGGCAAGTCGACCACCGCGCGTCTGCTCCAGGAGATGCTGGCGCACTGGCCGGAGCATCCCCAGGTCTCCCTCGTCACCACCGACGGTTTCCTGCTGCCCAACGCCGAGCTCGAGCGTCGCGGGATCCTCGAGCGCAAGGGCTTCCCCGAGTCCTATGACCGCAAGGGGCTGCTGCGATTCGTCATGGACATCAAGTCCGGCAAGGACTACGTCACCGCACCGTCGTACTCCCACCTGACCTACGACGTGATGCCCGACCAGCCTGTGGTGGTGAAGCGACCCGACATCGTGGTGATCGAGGGGCTCAACGTGCTCCAGCCGGCGCGGGTCAGGGAGGACGGCCGCACCGGCCTGGCCGTGAGCGACTTCTTCGACTTCTCGATCTACGTCGACGCCGCGGCCGGTGACATCCAGCGGTGGTACGTCGAGCGCTTCCAACGACTGCGCGAGACTGCCTTCCGCGACCCGTCGTCCTACTTCGCCAAGTACGCCAGCCTCAGCGAGCGGGAGGCACAGGTGGAGGCCAACCGGCTGTGGGAGGGGATCAACGGCCCCAACCTGGCCCACAACATCGCACCCACCCGCAGCCGGGCGAGCCTGGTGCTGCGCAAGGCCGGCGACCACTCGGTGAACTGGATCCGCCTGCGCAAGATCTGAGTCGGCCCGCCCCGTGCGCGTGAGTTACGCCATGGCTGAGCTCGAGCGTGCTCCTCGCGGGCGCAGGGTATGAATGGGGACATGGCGCGATTCACCGGAACCACCCAGAGCGAAGCCGTCGTGACCGCTGGTCGCCAGGCCGTCTGGGATCTCCTCACCGATCCCGCGGCGGTGGCACGGCTCACGCCGTTCCTCCAACGCATCGAGGTCGACGACGACCTCTGGATCTGGCACATGAGCAACATCCCGGGACTGCCGGTGAAGTTCGCCCCCAGGTTCACCGAGCGGATGACCTTCAAGGAGCTCGAACGCATCGACTACGAGCACGCGCCGCGTGGCGGCAAGGAGCCCGCCGCGGTGACGGGGCACTACGTGCTCGACGAGCACCCCGAGGGCACCAGGCTCGAGATCTACCTCGAGGTCTGCGCCGCGCTCCCCCTGCCCAAGGCGGCCGGCGGCATGGTGCAGCGGGTGATGCAAGGAGTGATGAACCGGATGGGCGATCGCTTCGCCCAGAAGATGCTCCAGGAGCTCGACGCCGAGCAGGTCCCTGCCTGAGCCCTCAGAGCCCCAGACGCTCGCGCACGACCTCGGCGAGACGCTCGGCGACCTCTTGCGCGCGTTCCCCGCTCTCGGCCTCGACCATGACCCGGACCAGCGGCTCCGTGCCGGAGGGCCGTAGCAGCACGCGCCCGTTGTCGCCGAGCTCCGCCTCGGCCTTCGCCACCGCAGCAGACAGCTCTTCGTCGGAGTCGGTGCGGGTCTTGTCGACGTCGGGCACGTTGACGAGCACCTGCGGCAGCCGAGTCATCACCGAGGCCAGTCCCTGAAGGCTCTGCCCGGTCTCGACCATGCGGCTCATGATCATCAGCGCGGTCAGCGTGCCGTCTCCCGTGGTGGCGTGGTCGGTGAGGATCACGTGGCCCGACTGCTCCCCGCCCAGGGTGTGGCCACCCTCCTGCATCGCCTCGAGGACGTAGCGGTCACCGACCTTGGTCTGCTGCACATCGATCCCGGCGCTGGTCATCGCGTTGACGAAACCCAAGTTGCTCATCACGGTCGCCACGACGGTGTCGTTGGCCAGGCGCCCTCGATCCCGCAGGGTCAGCGCCAGCATCGCCAGGATCTGGTCGCCGTCGACCTCGTTGCCCTCGGCGTCGACGGCCAGGCAGCGGTCGGCGTCACCGTCCAGGGCGAAGCCGGCGTGGGCACCGTGACTGACCACGGCCTCACGCAGGGGGCCCAGGTGGGTGGAGCCACAGCCGTCGTTGATGTTGTGCCCGTCGGGCGCGGCGTTGATCGCGACCACCTCGGCGCCGGCCGTGCGCAGCGCTGCGGGGGCGGAGGCGTAGGCCGCTCCGTTGGCGCAGTCGACGACGACCTTGAGGCCCTCCAGACCCGTCGGCAGCGCGCCGACGAGGTGGGCGACGTACTGGTGCAGGCCTTGGTAGTACCGCTTGATCCGGCCGATCTTGGCGCCGGTCGGCCGGTCCCAGGGCTCTTGCAGGCGCTTCTCGATGACCTCCTCGACGTCGTCGTCCAGCTTGAAGCCGCCGCGCTTGAGGAACTTGATGCCGTTGTCGGGCATCGCGTTGTGACTGGCGGAGATCACGACGCCGAGGTCGACATCGAGGGACTGCGCGAGGTAGGCGACCCCCGGCGTGGGGAGCACCCCGACCTGGAGGACGTCCACGCCCGCGGAGGCGAGCCCGGCCACGACGGCGGCTTCGAGGAACTCCCCGGACAGTCGCGGGTCGCGGCCGACGACGGCCCGGGGCCGGTGTCCTTGGAAGACACCGGCCTCGCCCAGCACGTGAGCAGCAGCCACCGAGAGGTCGACCGCGAGCTCCGCGGTGAGACTGCCGTTGGCGAGTCCGCGGACGCCGTCGGTCCCGAAGATGCGACCCACGGGCGGGATCAGCGCTTGCTGTACTGCGGAGCCTTGCGGGCCTTCTTCAGACCGGCCTTCTTGCGCTCGATGACTCGGGCGTCGCGCGTGAGCAGTCCGGCGTTCTTCAACATCGGGCGGTTGCTCTCGACGTCGATCGCGTTGAGCGCGCGGGCGACGCCCAGGCGCAGCGCACCGGCCTGGCCGGTGATGCCGCCCCCGTGGATGCGGGCGATGACGTCGAAGCGGTCCACGAGGTCGGTGGCCACGAAGGGCTCGTTGACGACCTGCTGGTGCAGCTTGTTCGGGAAGTAGGAGTCCAGCTCGCGGCCGTTCACGGTCCACTTGCCGCTGCCCGGGACGAGGCGGACGCGGGCGACGGCCTCCTTGCGTCGACCGGTGGCGGCCGCGGGGGCGATCGTGGCGGGACGGGGGGGAGCGTCGGCTGCGGGCGCGCTCTCGGAGCTGTAGGCCAGGCCCTGCTCGTCGGCCGCGAAGGTCTCGTCGGTGCCCTGCTCGGCTGTCGTGTCAGTCACTGATGCGTTCCTCGGTCTGTGTCAGGTCTGGTGGTTACTGGGAGATCTGGGTGATCTCGTAGGGCTGCGGCTGCTGGGCCTGGTGCGGGTGTTGCGGACCCGCGTAGACCTTGAGCTTCTTCAGCACCTGACGGCCGAGGCGGTTCTTCGGAAGCATGCCCCACACCGCCTTCTCGATCGCCTTGCGCGGGTCCTTCTCGAGGAGGTCGCCGTAGGCGATGGACGAGAGACCACCGGGGTAGCCGGAGTGCCGGTAGGCCAGCTTCGAGGTCTTCTTGGAGCCGGTCAGCGCGACCTTCTCGGCGTTGATGACGATCACGAAGTCGCCCCCGTCGACGTGGGGGGCGAAGGTCGGCTTGTGCTTGCCGCGCAGGAGATTGGCGGTGGTCACCGCCAGGCGGCCCAGCACGACGTCGTTGGCATCGATGACGTGCCACTCGCGCTGGATGTCAGCGGGCTTGGGACTGAATGTGCGCACGTTGCTACTTTCTCTTCGTTCGTGTCCGGTCGGGCTCTCTCGCTCGGTCGCAACCTGGTGCGATCAAGCCGCCGGCGGGGATTCACAGCCTTTGACGAACACTGCCCGGACGCCGACCTGGCTGGTCGGTCTCGGGTCTGCATCCTCGCCCGTGCGAGAGCGGGGACGCGGCAAGGGCCGCAGCGCGACACTCTACCGGCGGCGCCGAGGGCCGGTCAAAACGCCGTGGGCCCGATCCCCCGGCCCGACGGTCCGTCTCGGGCCAGCATCGTCACCCACGTGTTGGACCAAAGCGTTTCCTTGGCTGGACGGGGGGCAATAGGTTGGAGAGGCCAGGCATGCAGCCGCAGGTGCAGTCCTCTCAGAGCCGAGACCCCAGGAGCCGATGTGTCCGACACCGAGCAGACCGTGACCGTCACCGACAACCGAACCGGCAAGGACTACACGCTCGACATCACAGACAACACGCTGCGGGCCTCGGAGTTCTCCCAGATCACCGTCTCGGAGGACGAGCCAGGGCTCGCGCTCTACGACCCCGGGTTCACCAACACTGCCTCGTGCCGCTCCGCGGTCACCTACATCGACGGTGAGCAGGGGATCCTGGAGTACCGCGGCTACCCGATCGAGCAGCTGGCCGAGAAGTCGACGTTCCTCGAGGTGGCCTACCTGCTGATCTACGGCGAGCTGCCCACCAAGGAGCAGTACGACGCCTGGGTGCACGAGATCACGTACCACACCTACGTGCACGAGAACGTCAAGTCCTTCATGCAGGGCTTCCGCTACGACGCCCACCCGATGGGCATGCTGATGGCCTCGGTCGGAGCGTTGTCGACGTTCTACCCGGAGTCCGGCGACATCCAGGACCCGGAGGCCCGGCACAACCAGATCGTGCGGATGATCGCCAAGATGCCGACGCTGGGCGCATGGGCGTTCCGGCACGCCCAGGGCAAGCCGTACATCTACCCCGACAACGAGCTGAGCTACACCGAGAACTTCCTCTCGATGCTGTTCAAGATGAGCGAGCAGAAGTACGTCGCCGACGAGCGGCTGGCCAAGGCGCTGGACGTGCTGTTCATCCTGCACGCCGACCACGAGCAGAACTGCTCGACCAACGCGGTGCGCTCGGTCGGCTCCTCGCAGGTCGACCCGTACTCCGCCACCGCCGCCGGAGTGGGCGCCCTCTACGGCCCGCTGCACGGCGGCGCCAACGAGGCGGTGCTGAAGATGCTGCGCCGGATCGGGTCGAAGGAGAACATCCCCGACTTCATCAAGGGCGTGAAGGACGGCAACGAGCGGCTGATGGGCTTCGGCCACCGGGTCTACAAGAACTACGACCCGCGGGCCAAGATCATCAAGAAGGCCTGCGACGACGTCTTCGAGGTCACCGGGGTCAACCCGCTGCTCGAGATCGCGCTGGAGCTGGAGAAGATCGCGCTCGAGGACGACTACTTCGTCAAGCGCAAGCTCTACCCCAACGTCGACTTCTACTCCGGGCTGATCTACGAGGCGTTCCAGTTCCCGCCGGAGATGTTCACCGTCCTGTTCGCGATCGGTCGCACCCCGGGGTGGCTGGCGCAGTGGCTGGAGCTGGTCCAGGACAAGGACCAGAAGATCGCCCGCCCCAAGCAGATCTACACCGGCGACCGCGGCCTGGAGTTCCCCGGATCGGTCGCCGGGCGCTGATCAGCCCAGCGCTGCGCTGACCACGTCGCGCGCCTCGTCCTGGACCTGGGCGAGGTGCTCGGGCCCCCGGAACGACTCGGCGTAGATCTTGTAGACGTCCTCGGTGCCGGAAGGCCGGGCTGCGAACCAGGCCGACTCGGTCATCACCTTCAGCCCCCCGATCGCGGCCCCGTTGCCGGGCGCCTCGGTGAGCTTCGCCGTGATCCTCTCCCCGGCCAGCTCGGTGGCGCCGACGTCGTCGGCGGACAGCGCCGAGAGCGCTGCCTTCTGCTCGCGGCTCGCCGGGGCGTCGATGCGCGCGTAGGCCGGCTCGCCGTGACGTGCGACCAGGTCGGCGTAGTGCTCGCTGGGGCTGCGACCGGTGCCCGCCTGGATCTCGGAGGCCAGGAGGGCCAGGACGATCCCGTCCTTGTCGGTGGTCCACACCGAGCCGTCGCGACGCAGGAACGATGCCCCGGCCGACTCCTCACCGCCGAAGCCGAAGGACCCGTCGAGCAGGCCGTCGACGAACCACTTGAAGCCGACCGGCACCTCCACCAACGCCGTGTCGAGCTCTGCTGCGACGCGGTCGATCATCGAGGACGAGACCAGGGTCTTGCCGATCCGCGCGCCACTCGGCCAGTCCGGGCGGGAGCCACCGAAGAGGTGGCGGATCGCGACGGCGAGGTAGTGGTTCGGGTTCATCAGCCCGGCATCAGGTGTGACGATGCCGTGCCGGTCGGCGTCCGCGTCGTTGCCGGTGGCGATCTGGAACCGGTCGCGCTGTTCGATCAGCGAGGCCATCGCGTGGGGTGAGGAGCAGTCCATGCGGATCTTGCCGTCCCAGTCCAGCGTCATGAACCGCCAGGTGGCGTCGACCTCCGGGTTGACCACGGTCAGCTCGAGCCGGTGACGCTCGGCGATCTCGCCCCAGTAGTCGACACTCGCGCCACCGAGCGGGTCCGCGCCGATCCGCACACCGGCCTCCCGGATCAGGTCCATGTCGAGCACAGCGGGAAGGTCGTCGACGTAGCTGCCCATGAAGTCGTAGGACTCCGCCGCTGCTCGGGCGCGGGCGAACGGCACCCGCCGCACGCCGTCGAGACCGGCTCGGATCAGCTCGTTGGCGCGGGCGGCGACGACCTTGGTGGCTCCGGTGTCCGCGGGTCCTCCGTGCGGCGGGTTGTACTTGAACCCGCCGTCCGAGGGCGGGTTGTGCGACGGCGTGACCACGATCCCGTCGGCCAGTCCACTCCCGGCACCACCGCCGGTCGAGCCTCGCCGAGACCCGTTCGCCCGCAGGATCGCGTGCGAGATGGCCGGGGTCGGCGTGTAGCCGCCGCGGGAGTCGACCAGCACCGTGACCTCGTTGGCCACCAGCACCTCCATCGCGGTCGCCCAGGCCGGCTCGGAGAGGCCGTGGGTGTCGCGGCCGAGGAACAGCGGCCCGTCGTACCCCTGCTCGCGGCGGTGGTCGCAGATCGCCTGCGTGGTTGCCGCGATGTGGGTCTCGTTGAAGGCGTTGCTCAGGCTGCTGCCGCGGTGGCCGCTGGTCCCGAAGACGACCTGCTGGTCGGGGTCGTCCGGATCGGGCCGGCCCGTGTAGTAGGCGGTCACCAGGTGGGCGACGTCGATCAGGTCCTCAGGGAGGGCGCGCTGTCCGGCGCGAGGGTCGGCCATGGACCCATCCTGACGCAACAGCCGCAAGCCGCGCTCACCGCGCGCGCTGCACCCGCGCCTCGTCCCACACCGGCACGTCGGACTCATAGACCGAGCCGTCGGCACCGAAGACGAGGAAGCGATCGAAGCCGCGGGCGAACCAGCGGTCGTGGGTGACCGCCAGCACGGTGCCCGCGTAGGACGCCAGACCCTCCTCCAGCGCCTCCGCCGACTGGAGGTCGAGATTGTCCGTCGGCTCGTCGAGCAGCAGCAGCGTTGCTCCCGACAGCTCCAGCAGGAGGATCTGGAAGCGCGCTTGTTGTCCGCCCGACAAGGACTCAAACCGCTGCTCGGCGGCTCCGGCGAGCTCGTAGCGGTCCAGCGCCCTCGATGCCTGCTCCCGCGGCATCCCGTCGCGGTGGTCGTCCCCCCGGTGCAGGACCTCCAGCAGCGTGCGCCCCAGCAGCTCGGGGTGGGCGTGGGTCTGCACGAACCAGCCGGGCCGCACCCGCGCGCCCAGCCGGGCGCGGCCCTCGTGGGACACGGGGGCGACCTCGACCTCCCCGACCGGCCGGTGCCCGACGTCCGGATCACTGCCTCCGGCGGCCAGGAGCCGAAGGAAGTGTGACTTGCCGGAACCGTTCGAACCCAGCACGGCCACGCGCTCGCCGTACCAGACCTCGAGGTCGAAGGGCCGCATCAGTCCGGACAGCTCCAGCCGCTCGCACACGATCGCCCGCTTGCCGGTGCGGCCGCCCCGCAGCCGCATCCGCACCTGCTGCTCGCGCGGCTGACCGCTCGGCGGGCCCTTCTCCTCGAACTTGCGCAGCCGGGTCTGCGCCGCTCGGTACTGCGACGCCAGCCCGTCGTTGTACTCCGACTTGATCTTGTAGCGCAGCACGAGCGCCTTGAGCTTGGCGTGCTCCTCGTCCCAGCGACGCTGCAGCTCCTCGAACCTGGCGAACCTCTCCTGCCGGGCCTGGTGGTAGCTGCCGAAACCGTCGGCGTGGGTCCAGACCGTGTTGCCGGCGGCACCCAGCTCGACGGTGACCACGCGCGTGGCGGTGTTGGCCAGCAGCTCGCGGTCGTGGCTGATGAACAGGATCGTCTTGGCCGACTCGCGGATGCGTCGCTCCAGCCACTGCTTGCCGGGCACGTCGAGGAAGTTGTCGGGCTCGTCGAGCAGCAGCACCTCCTCCGGTCCATCGAGCAGGTACTCCAGCACCAGCCGCTTCTGCTCGCCCCCGGAGAGCGTGGCGAGGTCGCGGTACCTCGCGCGCTCGTAGGGCACGCCGAGCGCCGCGGTGCACACGACGTCCCACGTCACCTCGATGTCGTAGCCACCGGCGTCGCCCCATTCGGCGAGCGCGTTGGCGTAGCGCATCTGGGTGGCGTCGTCCTCGGACTCCATCAGCGCCAGCTCGAGCCGCTCGACCTCGGCCGCAGCATGGCGCAACCGCTCCGGAGCCACGGCGAGCAGCAGCTCGGAGACGGTCTGCGAGTCCGCACCGACCATCTGGCTCATCACCCCGAGCCCGCCCGAGCGGGTCACTGCACCTGCCTGCGGCACGAGGTCGCCGGTCACGATGCGCAGCAGGGTGGTCTTGCCGGCGCCGTTGGCGCCCACCAGGGCCACCGTGGCACCGTCCCCGACGCGGAACGACACGTCGTCGAGCAGCACCCGGCCGTCGGGCAGCTCGTAACGGATGCCGGCGAGGTCGAGGTGTCCCACGCGCACATTGTCGACCCCGCCCGGCTGCGGGTCGAGCCGATATCCGCTGTGCTGCGCCGTCGACGGTGCGCGATGATCGCGCCATGAGCGACCCCGCCCACCGCAGCACCGCCGAGCTGGAGGCCCACCTGCCGCTGCTGCGCCGCTCGCCGAGCGAGGTGGGCCGGGTCGACTTCCTGCTGCGTCGACCGTCCCCTGGCGAGCGCGAGGTGCTCGCCGAGGCGATGCTCGACAGCCGCGCGGGCCTGGTCGGGGACGACTGGCTCACACGGGGGTCGAGACGCACGCCCGACGGGTCGGCCCACCCCGAGATGCAGCTGAACCTGATCAACGCCCGGATGAGCGCGCTGCTGAGCGAGGACCCGCTGCTGCGCGCCGGCACCGGGGACCAGCTGCACCTCGACCTGGACCTTTCCGGGGCCAACCTGCCGGCCGGCAGCCGGTTGCAGGTCGGTGACGAGGGTGCCGTCGTCGAGGTCACGGCGATCCCCCACCGGGGCTGCGCGAAGTTCCTGCGCCGCTACGGCGAGGACGCGATGCGCTTCGTCAACAGCAGGGTCGGTCGCGAGCTCAACCTGAGAGGCGCCAACGCCTCGGTGGTCGCGCCGGGCCGGATCCGGGTGGGTGACGTCGTACGCCGGCTGCCGGCCGGCGACGCCGCGGTCATACCGCGATGAGGGTTGCCGCGGGAGCCTGCTCTGCTGGGACGGTGGGGAGCCCTGCCTCCACCTGGTGAGCGCAGGACTCCCCGCCGGCATCTCGGCCGCTCCTCGTGGCTGGACTGACTGGCCTATAGTGCATCCGTCTCGATGCCCTGACGCTCGCACCGGGGCCTGAGCCCGGAGAGAGACATGACGCACCTCGAGCCGCCCGCCGCACCGGCCGCCGGCTGGTATGCAGACCCCGAGGACGCGCACGCCCTCCGCTTCTGGAACGGCACCAGCTGGACCGAGCACCGGGCCCAGGCCACGCAGCCCTGGGCGCCTCCGGTTGTCGAGACCGGGCAGAAGTCAAGGGACCCCCGCTACTACCGTCCCGCCCGCACGGTAGGCATGGTGACCTGGGTCCTGTGCGCGGTCATTGCCGCGCTCGCCGTGATCCTTGCCCTGGTCGCGCCGGACGCGGTCGAGGAGTACCGGAGGGCTGATGCGGCCGGGGTTGACTACTACGACGTCTTCACCCCCTTCGACGCCGTCGGCTTTCTTCTCATGCTTGCGATGCTGGGGGCCTGGATCTCGAGCTGCCTGTGGCTGTGGCGGGTCCGCGAGAACGCAGAAGCGCTGCGTCCGTACGCCCAACACCGTCGAGCGAGGGGATGGGTGTGGGGCGGCTGGTTGGTCCCCGTCGCGAACCTGTGGTTTCCCTACCAGCTCGTCCGCGATGTCCGCGGGGCAACGTCGCCCACCGGCGGTGCCGGAGCCACGGTCCGCTGGTGGTGGGCATCCTTCCTCAGCTGGTACCTCACGTGGAGCTTCGCAGCGAACGGCATCGGCGACCTGGACGTGATCGGGGCCGTTCCCGCCGTCGCTCGGGTCTCTGCCATGAGCGCTGTTGTCGCTCTCGTGCTGTGGATCGGCGTCGTGCGTCAGGTGCAGGCCGACCAGGAACGGGCCGCCGCGGAGGTCGGCCGGCTCGTCAGCCCTCGATGAGCTTGGCCCGACCGGCCTCGAGCCGGGCGACCGGCACCCGGAACGGCGAGCACGAGACGTAGTCCAGCCCGACCTCCTCGAAGAAGTGGATCGAGTCGGGGTCTCCACCGTGCTCACCGCAGATCCCCAGGTGCAGCTCGGGGCGGGTGCGACGGCCGAGCTGGACGGCGCGGAAGATCAGCGACCCCACTCCCTCGCGGTCGAGGCTCTCGAACGGGGAGACCCCGAAGATGCCGTGCTCGAGGTACTGGCTGAAGAAGGCCGCCTCGACGTCGTCGCGGGAGAAGCCCCACGTCATCTGGGTGAGGTCGTTGGTGCCGAAGGAGAAGAACTCCGCCTGCTCGGCGATCTGGTCCGCGGTCACCGCAGCGCGCGGCAGCTCGATCATGCTGCCGACCTTGTACGGCACCTCCACGCCGGTCTCCTCGGCGACGCTCCGGGCGACGCCGTCGATGACGGCCTTGGAGTGCTCCAGCTCCTGCACGGTCGCGACCAGCGGGATCATGATCTCCGGCTGTGGGTCACCGCCGGCCTCCACCCGAGCGGCGGCCGCCTCGAGGATGGCGCGGGCCTGCATCGCGAACAGCCCCGGGATCACGATCCCGAGACGTACGCCGCGCAGCCCGAGCATCGGGTTCTCCTCGTGCATCCGCTTGACGGCGCGCAGCAGCCGGACGTCCTTCTTGCTGGGCCGACCGTGGGCCTCGGCCACGGCCACCTTCATCGAGAGCTCGGTGAAGCCGGGCAGGAACTCGTGCAGCGGCGGGTCGATCAGCCGGATCGTGACCGGGAGCCCGTCCATCGCCTCGAGGATCTCCTCGAAGTCCTGACGCTGCAGCGGGAGCAAGGCCTCGAGCGCCTTGTACTGACCCTTCTCGTCGCGGGCGAGGATCAGGTGCTCGACCAGCTCGCGCCGTTCGCCGAGGAACATGTGCTCAGTGCGGCACAGGCCGATCCCATGCGCACCGAACCGCCGGGCTCGGGCGGCGTCGCCCGGGGTGTCCGCGTTGGCACGCACGCCCATCCGCCGGGTGGCGTCGGAGTGCTCGATGATCCGCGCCACCGCTGCCACCACGTCGTCGTCGCAGACATTGTCGGCACCCTCGAAGTACTGCATCACCAGCGAGCTCATCACCGGCACCTCGCCGCGGAACACCTCGCCGGTGGTGCCGTCGATCGAGATCACGTCCCCCTCCTGGACCTCGACGTCACCCACTCGGAAGCGGGCGGCGGTCACGTCGACCTCGATCTGGTCGGCGCCGCACACGCAGGTCCGGCCCATGCCGCGCGCGACAACTGCCGCGTGGGAGGTCTTGCCTCCGCGCGAAGTGAGGATGCCGGTCGCCGCGACCATGCCGCTGAGGTCGTCGGGGTTGGTCTCCCGCCGGACCAGGATCACCTTCTCGCCCTCCTCGGCGAGCTCGACGGCCGTCACCGAGTCGAAGACGGCCTTGCCGACCGCCGCGCCCGGGGAGGCGTTCATCCCCTTGGCGATCAGCTCTCGCTCGGCCTCCGGGTCGAACTGCGGGAACATCAGCTGCGCCAGCTGCGGACCGGTGACCCTCCGTAGTGCCTCGTCCATGTCGATCAGACCCTGGTCGACCAGCTGGCCCGCGATCCGGAACGCCGCGCCGGCGGTGCGCTTGCCCACCCGCGTCTGCAGCATCCAGAGCTTGCCCCGCTCGATCGTGAACTCGATGTCGCACAGGTCGAGGTAGTGCTCCTCGAGCTGCTGCATGATGCCGAGCAGCTCGTCGTACGACGCCTTGTCGAGGTCCTCGAGATCGGCCAACGGCACCGTGTTGCGGATGCCCGCGACGACGTCCTCACCCTGCGCGTTCTGCAGGTAGTCCCCGTAGATGCCCTGATCCCCCGACGCAGGGTTGCGGGTGAAGGCCACGCCCGTGCCGGAGTCCATGCCGAGGTTGCCGTAGACCATCGAGCAGATGTTGACCGCAGTGCCGAGGTCGGCCGGGATCCGCTCTTGTCGCCGGTACACAACAGCGCGCCCGGTGTTCCAGGAGTCGAAGACCGCACGGATCGCGAGCTCCATCTGCCTGCGCGGGTCCTGCGGGAACTCCACGTCGCTGTGCTCGGCGACGATGCGCTTGTAGGTGTCCACCAGGGTCTCGATGTCGCTCGCGCCCAGTCCGAGGTCCTCGGTGACCTCCCGCTCGCGCTTGAGCTCCTCCAGGGCGTCGCCGAAGAGCTCCCCGTCCACCCCGAGGACGGTCTCGCCGAACATCGCGAGGAGGCGACGGTAGGAGTCCCAGGCGAAGCGCTCGTCGTCAGCCTGGCGGGCGAGTCCCCGCACCGACGCGTCGTTGAGACCGACGTTGAGGACTGTGTCCATCATCCCGGGCATCGAGAACTTCGCGCCCGAGCGCACCGAGACCAGCAGCGGGTCCTCGGGATCGCCGAGCCGCTTGCCCATGGCCTTCTCCAGGTCGGTGAGATGCTCGTCGATCTCGTCCGGGAGACCTTCGGGCATGGATCGGCCGCGGGTCTGCAGATAGGCGCGGCAGGCCTCGGTCGTGATGACGAACCCGGGCGGGACCGGGAGACCGAGGTTGGTCATCTCGCACAGGTTGGCGCCCTTGCCCCCCAGCAGATCCTTCTGGCCCCGGTCACCCTCGTTGAAGTCGTACACGTACTTCGTCATGTCCTCATTCAATACCGGTCCTCGGTCAGGCTGCCAGGTGCATGCACATCAGGCGCGGCGGGACTCCAGCACTCGGAAGCCCTTGGCGCTCGCCCGCCGCGTCGTCGGGAAGCCCTGCTCCCCCAACCAGCGCTGCAGCGAGTCGGCTCCCAGGTTCTTGCCGACCACCATCACTGCCCGTCCGTCCGGAGTCAGCCGGGGCAGCCAGGTCAGCAGCAGGTCGTGCAGCGCCGGCTTGCCGATCCGGATCGGAGGGTTCGACCAGATCTCGTCGAACCGGAGGCCTTCCGGCACCTGGTCCGGCAATACGGCGCGGAGGTGGTCCGAGCACCCCAGGGCCTCGGCGTTCCCCCGGGTCAGCGCGAGCGCGCGCTCGTTCACGTCGGTGGCCCAGACTTCAGACTGCGGACGCCTGATGGCGAGCGCGCAGGCGATCACGCCGTACCCGCAACCCAGGTCGAGGAACGGCCCCTCGCTGGTGGGCGGCTCGGTCTCGCGGAACAGCACCGCCGTGCCCGCGTCGAGCCGGCCACGGGAGAAGACGCCGCTGCCCGAGGTGAGCGCCAGGTCAGACCCCCACACGCTTGCGCGCACCGGCACCCGCTCGAACGCGACGGACGGATCCGCGCTGAAGTAGTGCTCCTGCTCGCTCACGCGCCCAGTCTCCCCGACCGAGCCCTGTCGTTGCTGGTTGAGGTGCGAGGAGCACCAGCGGACGAACCTCCGAGACCGGGTGACCTACGGCGGGACGTCGACCGAGCATGCTGACGAAGGGTTGATGTGACCTGCGGGAACGACGTCGGAACTGTCGGTGGGGGTCCGTAGGTTCACGGGTATGGCGACGCGGCTGGCACGGGGTTCTCGGGCTGCTGCGCGTGTGGCCGGGATCGCGGCCGCGGCTGCTGAGCGTGACCAGGTCGACGTGCTGGGCTTGGACGCCGAGGCCACGTTGGCGACGATCACCGAGGCCAGGGCTGCCGCGCAGTGGGCGCAGGTGGTCGAGGCCCGCGCGGTGGCGCACTGGGCCGACCAGCACCGGGTGGTCGATCCGGAGGACTGGGCGGTGCGGGGCGGCATCTCCGCCGATGGCCGGGCGATGCTGGAGGACCTGACCCACCAGCCCGGTGGGCTGGGCACCGAGGGTGTGCTGCGCCTGGCCGGTGAGGGTGCGTTCGCGGTGCGGGAGTTCGCGGTCACCGACCTCGCGGTCACCCTGGGCCTCTCGGAGCAGGGCGCCCGGGACTACGTCGGGCAGGTCGTGGAGCTGCGCGACCGGCTCCCGCGGTTGTGGGGGCAGGTGATGGCGGGGCGGTTGCCGGTGTGGAAGGCGCGCCGGATCGCCGAGCAGACCATCCCGCTGAACGCCGCCACCGCGGGCTTCGTCGACGCCCAGCTCGCCGAGTTCGCCCACCAGCTGTCGCTGACCCGGATCAGCCAAGTGCGTGGAGGCGGCGATCATCCGCTGTCAGCCCGACCTCGCCGAGCGTCGCGCCGAGGCGGCTGCGGAGGGCCGCGGTGTGTGGGTCTCTGATGACACCACCGACGGCACCACCCGGATCGACGCCGTGGTCGACTCACCCGACGCCCACGCCTTCGACCGGGCACTCGACGACACCGCCACCGTGCTCGGCGCACTCGGCGACGGCTCCAGCCGGCAGGTGCGGCGGGCTCGTGCGGTCGGGGTGCTGGCCGACCCGCAGTACGCCATCGACCTCGCCACCGCCGCCACCAGCGAGACCGTGGACGGACCTGCGAAGGTCAAGCGCACCGCCGCGTCGCCGGTGTTCCACCTGCACCTGCACACCAGCTGCCGCTGCGGCGCCCGGACGCGTCCAGCGAGGCAGCGGTGACCAGTGTTCGGGCCGGTCACCCGGGTCCAGGCCCAGGGCCTGCACTCCTGGCGACCCGGCCCGGTGCCCACCGCCGCGGTCGAGCGCTGGCTGGCCGGGCTGACCCCCGGCACCCGGATCGAGACCACCCGGGTGGTCGACCTGGCCGAGCAGATCGCGGTCGATGCCTACGAACACCCCGCCGCACTGGCCCGGGAGGTCTCCGAACGCGACCACACCTGCGCCTTCCCCTGGTGCGGCCGAGCCGGCGCGACCTACGACCTGGACCACATCGACCCCTACGTGTCCCCCGACGACGGCGGACCGCCCGGCCAGACGTCGACCGCGAACACCGCCCGGCTCTGTCGCTACCACCACCGGGTGAAGACCCACGGCGCCTGGGACTACCGCAGAACCGGACCCACCCACGTCACCTGGACCAGCCCCCAAGGCCGGACCTACACCGTCGACCACACCGGCACCCACACCACCGACTGACCCTGGATTCGGCTCAGCCGAGTCGGACGGCAACGAGGGCGACGTCGTCCTCGCCTCGCCTCGGCACCAACCGACGCAGCAGCTCGTCGCACAGGTGCTCCAGGTCGGGCGTCTCGCCCACGAGCTCGTCCAAGGTGTGGCGCAGCAACCGCACCCCGTCCTCGAGTGGCTGGTCTCGTCGCTCCACCAGTCCGTCGGTGTAGAGCAGCACCGTGGCACCCCGAGTGAGGTTGAGGGAGAGCTGTGAGCGCCCGGCCTCCGCATCCATGCCGAGCAGCAGGTTGTTCCCCCCGGCCGCCAGCTCTGCCGCGGGCTCCCCGGGCACGACGACGTACGGCGGTGGGTGGCCCGCGTTCGACCAGGTGAACCGGTAGGCGCCGGTGCCGTCGTCACGCTCGAAGGGCTGCAGGCGCGCCAGCACTACGGTCGCGGTGGAGGTGATCTGCAGCGTCTCCATCGCGCGGTCCACCCCGCGCAGCACGTCGGAGGGGCCGTCGTTGCTGTGCACGGCGATGCCGCGCAGCAGGCTGCGCAGCTGCCCCATGGCTGCCGCGGCGGCGGTGTCGTGGCCGATGACGTCGCCGATGACGAGCGCCAGGTCACCGTCGGGCAGCCGGAAGGCGTCGTACCAGTCGCCGCCGACCTGGGCCGCCTCCGCCGCGGGTTGGTAGCGCACGATCACATCGACCCCGGGCATCGCCGGAGGGTCGGTGAGCAGGCTGCGCTGGAGGCCCTCGACCAGATCGCGCTGGCGCCCGAACAGCAGCGCGTTGTCCAGTGCGAGGCCCGCTCTCGCCGCGATCTCTTCCAGCGTGGAGACGTCCTGCTCGTCGAAGACCGGGCTGCCACGGCGCCGGGTCACCCCCAACAGCCCGATCAGCTTGCCCCGGCCACGCAGTGGCAGCGACACACTGGGACCGGGGCCGAGCTGCTCGAGCAGGTCGCGCGCCTCGCCGGGGGGCAGCACCTCGTCGAGGAGCTCGCCGGGGTCGTCGATCACCATGGTCGTCGCCGTGTCGCTCAGCCCCTCGCGCACCAGCTCGGAGTCGCGCAGCTGGGCGATGCCCAGCTCGGTGTAGCGCTCCAGGACCGGCTGCATGGTCGGGTCCACGTGCCAGCAGCCGAGGCTGCGCAGCCGTTCACGGGGGTCCGGATGCGGCTGCTCGTCGAGCAGGGTGACGCTGCACCAGTCGCCAAAGTCGGGCACGAGCGCCTGGGTCAACCGGGCCACCGACTCCTCGGCCTCCAGGCTGCCGGTCAGCTCGCCGCTGACCCGTGACAGCACCTCGGCGCGACGTGCCGCCCGAGCGAGAAGCGCGGCGGCACGACGCCGCTCGGTGACGTCGAGGAAGGACACGGACAGCCCGTCGATGCTGGGCCAGGCCCGCACCTCGAACCAGGCATCCACCGGCGCCGGGAATTCGACGTCGAACGTCGTGGGCTCACCGGCGAGGCTCGCGGCCCGGCAGCGCTCCTCGAAGTCGCGACGCAGGGCGGGCGGGAGGTGGTCCCACAAAGGCTGCCCGAGGAGCTGGTCGCGGTCGGCCGCGAGCATCCGCTCGGCCGCTGAGTTGACGAAACCGAGCCGCCAAGCCGCGTCCAGACTGAGGAAGGGCGTGGACATCGCCTCGAGGTGCCGCGAGATGCGGGTCTCCACCAGGTGCACCTCTGTGGTGTCGTAGGCAGCGCCGACCACCCGCTCGGCGGTGCCGTGCTCCCCTGCCAGCGCCCGCCCCCGGGCTGCGATCCAGCGCACTGACCCGTCTGGCCACACGACGCGGTACTCCGCGGCGTACTCCCCGCAGCTCTCGATCGACTGCTGCAGGGCTGCCGTGACCCGCGGTACGTCGTCGGGGTGCAGTCGCCGGTTGAAGTCGTCGATGTGGGAAGAGAAGCTCTCGTGGTCATAGCCGAACAGCTCCAGCAGCCGGTCGTCCCACTGCATCCGATGAGTGGTGAGGTTCCAGTCGAACGCGCCCACTCCGGCGGCGTCCACGGCAAGCTGCCAGGCCAGGCGCGTGGTGTCGTACTCCAGGCTCAGCGCAGCGAGCTCCAGCTCGGCGACCACCGGGGCCGCCAGGCGAAGCAGCAGCTCCACGTCACGGGCGCTCCACACCTGGGGCTCGGGACCGAAGACGCACAGGGCGCCGATCTCGTGACCGGCCTCGGTGGTCAACGGCACCCCCAGGTAGGAGGCGACGTGGCCGTCGAGCACCGGCGGCAGTGAGTTGACGCGCGAGTCGGACGGGGCATCCTCCACCTGAAGCGGCGCGCGACCGGCGACCGTGACGGTGCACAGCGACTCCTCTGGCGGGCACTGGCTGCCGATGGCGCCCTCCTCCAGCCCGTGCCCACCGGCGATGTGCTGCACGTCTGCCAGCAGCGAGATCTGCGCCGACGGCGCGTCGAGCAGGGTGGCCGCGAGCTCGGCGAGCCGATTGAGGGAGGTGCTTGCGCTGTGGTCCGGAACCAGTCGGCGAGCAGTCTCGGCGCGGGCTCGACCGTCCGGATCGCCCAACGGGCTGTCGGCGAGCGGCCCAGCTCCGGTTGTCCCCACGAAGACCTCCTCCTGCGCCCCGCCCGAGGCAGGCTGGGGAGGGTCAGGGCGAGCATAGGCCCTGCGGTGACTGCGGCATACTGACCGCAGCCCCATGGGGCCCGAGCGAACTAGCCTCCGTAGCTCAGCTGGACAGAGCAACGGCCTTCTAATCCGTTGGTCGCAGGTTCGAATCCTGCCGGGGGCACATGGCCGAGCGATCTTCCCTGCCCGCGCGCGGCCCGGGATCCCGTGGCGCGCGCGTGGCCCGGTGGTTGTTGCTGACCCTGGCCTACGGCGTCGCCGCTGTCCTGGTGACCAGCCCGTTCATCGCGCAACGGACCGTTGAGGACCTCGGATTCGCAGACCGGCTCGGCACACTGCCCGTGCACGTGGGTCTGGTCCACAACGGCTACTCGGAAGTCGACACCGGCGTCCTCGGCTCGATCTTCCTGGACCGGACCGGGGTGGCAGGCCTGGGCATCGCGGTGCGGGTCACCGGGCCACCGGACGCCGGTGGAACCTTGGCCTCGTACGTCGACCCCGGCTTCGTGCGCGCCAACACCGCGGTGCTGACCGACCTGGACCGGACCGCCGAGGCTTACACGGCTCAGCTCCGGCGCGGCTTCTCCGAGGGGTTCGCGGTGCGGGCGGGTCTGATCGCACTGTTGGGTGGCTGGATCCTCGCAGTCCGGCTGCACCCGGTGCTGCTTCGACGAGGTCCACGCGGAAGGGTGCTCGTCGCCTCCGCAGTGGGTCTGGCGCTCGCGATGACGTCGAGCGGCCTCGCGCTCTGGCAGCACCACCGGTGGCAGGGCAGCGACGAGCCCGAACAGCTCTACGCGATGTCCGACCCGGGCTGGGTCAGCTTCGACTCGCCGCAGGCCCGGGAGGTGGCGATGCAGGTGGGGCCCTTCATCGAGAAGAACCTCACCCGTCTCCGCAACGGCGCCGACCGCTACGTCGTCCGGGCCACGACAGCGCTCCGGTCGATCGTGCGGGCCTCGCAAGACTCCCTGCGCCCTGAGCCGGGTGAGCGGATCGTGCTGGTCGAGGCCGACCCCCAGGGCAGCCGGGTCGGGACCCAGGTCCGGCGCGCGCTCTACTCAGAGCTCGAGGACGCCTTGGGGCCAGAGGCGGTCGCGGCACGCACCATGTCCGGTGACATCACCTCCAACGGCACCGTGGCCGAGAAGCGCTTCGTCGAGGACGAGGCATCGGCCTCACCAGGGGTGCCGGTGTTGGCTGTCAAGGGCGACCACGACTCGAGCAAGACCGTCGACCAGCTGACCGGAGCCGGTGTCGAGACCCTCGACGGCGAGGTGGTCGAGACCGCGGGCCTCAGGTTCGCCGGTGCCGCTGACCCGGAGTTCAAGTCGCTGTTCGGTGGTTCGATCACCAATCCGTCCGGGGTGTCCCCGACCGAGCGCGGCGCGCAGCTGCGCGAGGAGGTCGAGTCCGCGCTCGAGGACGGGGAGTCGGTCCACGTCCTGGCGCACCAGAACGACATGGCGCTCGGTTACCTCGATGTCGCGGAGATGTCGGGGATCAGGTCGCTGCGGGGGCCCGGGGACGACCTCACGGTGCCGTCGGAGGACGGGGTCCCCGACCTGCCACCGGGTTCGGTCAGCTACGGCCACTGGCACGAGAACGACGGCCCCTGGCTGGCGTGGAACACCGACACCGAGGACGTCACCTGGACCCTGATCGACCAGGTCGGCACCTCGGGCGGGGTGGAGGAGCAGCCGACCTTCAACCGGTTCTCCACGCCCTACTCCCCGCCGCTGAAGCCGATCGAGCTGCGGCTGCACTACGTGGACGAGGAGACCGGGCTCGTGACGGGGTTCGTGTCCGTGACGGCGTCGCTCGAGGCTGCGGTGACGATCAGCCCGCGGACCGACGTCGGTATTCGTCGATCTCAGTGAGGATCCGTGCCTGGCCGGCCGGATCCAGGTAGGAGGCGCGCACCGCATTAGCGGCGAGAGCTGCCACGCCATCGGCATCGAGCCCGAGCAGGTCGGCAGCGACGGCGTACTCCTGGTTGAGGCTGGTCCCGAACATCGGCGGGTCGTCACTGTTGATGGTCACCAGCGCGCCGGCCGCCACCATGTCACCGATGGGGTGGGCGTCGAGGGTGGCCACGGCTCCGGTGGCCAGGTTGCTCGTCGGGCAGACCTCCAACGGGATGCTGCGCTGCACCAGGTGTGCCAGGAGCGCCGGGTCCTGAGGTGCCGACGTGCCGTGACCGATGCGCTCGGCGCCGAGATCGTGCAGGGCGTCCCAGATGGTCTGCGGACCGGTCGTCTCCCCCGCGTGCGGTACCGAGTGCAGCCCGGCTGCGCGTGCCGCCTCGAAGTACGGTGCGAACTGCGGCCGTGGCACGCCGACCTCCGGGCCCCCGAGCCCGAAGCCGACCAGTGTGCTCGGAGAAAGATCCACGTAGGACAAGGTGCCCTCAGCGGCGGGTAGACCCAGCTCGCCGGGGATGTCGTAGATCCAGCGAAGCACCAGGCCGTAGTCGCGCTCCACCGCCACGCGCGCGTCCTCGATCGCCTCGATGAAGGCCTCGATCTCGACCCCCGCCGCGACGTTGGTGTACGGCGTACACGTCAGCTCGGCGTACCTGATGTTCTGCCGGGCCATCTCCTCACCGATCTCGTAGGTGAGCAGCCGCACGTCCTCCGGGTCGCGCACCAGGTCGACCACGGCGAGGTAGACCTCGATGAAGTGGTCGAAGTCGCGGAAGGTGAAGAACTCCGCGAGCCGATCGGGGTCCGCGGGCACCGTGCCCGGGTGGCGCTCTGCGAGCTTGGACACCGTCTCGGGCAGGGCCGAGCCGATGTGGTGCACGTGGAGCTCGACCTTGGGCAGACCGGCGATGAAGTCCGTCAGCTCACTCATCGGCGCTCGTTTGCGTCGCTCTGTCTCGTTGTCACCGGGCCAGCCTAGGTTCACGCGGGGTTGACCGTGAGTAGGGTCGGGCCAATGAGCGACCGGCTGGTATGGATCGATTGTGAGATGACCGGGCTCGACCCGGTGGCGGACGCGCTGGTGGAGGTGGCGGCCCTCGTCACCGACTACGAGCTCAACGTGCTCGGCGAGGGCGTCGACATCATCATCAAGCCACCCGACGAGGCGTTGGTGCAGATGGACCCCTACGTCCGTGAGATGCACACCAGCTCCGGGCTCCTGGAAGAGCTGGCCGGAGGCACCACGCTCGAGGATGCGGAGCAGGCGGTGATCGGCTACCTGCGTGAGCACTGTCCGGAGGGGAGCCGGCCACCGCTGGCCGGCAACAGCGTGGGCACGGACCGGCTGTTCATCTCCCGCGACATGACCGAGCTCGACTCGTTGCTGCACTACCGGGTGGTGGACGTCTCGTCGATCAAGGAGCTGGCTCGACGCTGGTACCCACGCGCCTACTACGCCGCCCCGGAGAAGCGGGGCAACCACCGGGCGTTGGCCGACATCCAGGAGAGCGTCGAGGAGCTGCGCTACTACCGGGCGGCGGTCTTCGTCGAATCCCCGGGACCCTCACCTGAGCGGGCCAAGGAGCTGGCGCGGGAGCACGGTGGCTCGATCACCGGGCTCGTGACCGGCGAGACCGCCGAGGACGACGCGACGTCGAAGGCCCACAACCCGGGCGGCGCCCCCGGCGAGAGCGCGGGCTGAGGCCGGGTACACTTCCTGGTGCTCGCCGGGCCTGCGCCCGGCGACCTGGTGGATGTAGCTCAGATGGTAGAGCGCCGCGTTGTGGTCGCGGATGTCGCGGGTTCAAGTCCCGTCATTCACCCCAGGAAGCGCCCGAGGTCCGTGCCACGCAGCCGCGGCCTCGGGCGTTCGTCGTCTCCTCAGGCGAGCAGCGCCTCGCCGTAGCGAAGGACGACCACCAGCACGAGCACGAGAAGCCAGACGACGAGGACGAGCACGTCGATCCGCAGGCGCAGCGCCGACTCCAGCGAGGACTGCAGCCGCGCCGGCAGGTGGAGGTTCTGGTCGGCGATGTTGATGCGCGTCATCTCGAAGAACACCAGCGTCGTGGCGACCGTCACGAGCATGCACCAGGGACAGATCGCTCCGATGTCGAACATCGCCTGGTGGAAGAGCCAGTAGGCGAAGCCGAGTCCGAGGGTGTAGATGGCCTGCGCCGCCACCATGAACCACCGCGGGAAGCGCACCCCCGACAGGGCCGCCACCGCGATCGTGATGACCACAGGTTCGGTGACCAGCCCGATGAATGCGTTGGGGAACCCCAGCAGTGAGGCCTGCCAGGAGTTGGCGACGGTGCCACAGCTGATGACGGCATTGATGTTGCACGCCAGGTCGGCCGTGGGGTCCTCCGCGATCCTCAGGGCGTCGATGGCGAGGACGAACGAGGCGTAGAGGCTGGCCAACGACGCCACCAGCATCGTCGACCAGACGGCGCGGTGCCTGGCGGGGGGCAACGTCACTCGGCGCCGCCGCCGGCCGCGCTGTCGATGGCCTGCTTCAGCTCAGCGGGAGCGAACGGGTCGCCGGTGAACTCCTCACCGTCGATCAGGATCGTCGGCGTCTGGGTCACACCGGCGTCGAATGCCTTCTCGGTGACGTCCGCGACCCATCCCTCGTACTCGAGATCGGCGAAACGCTGGGTCACCTCGGCGGGCACCCCGGCCTGCTCGGCGATGTCGGCGATCTCCTGGTCGCTGAGTCCGGAGGTGCCCTCCGCCGGCTGCGACGCGTACAGGGCCTGGTGCAGCGACCAGACCTGCTCGGGCGCGCCATCGGCGGTGGTGGCCAGGGCATTGGCGCTGCGGGTGGAGTAGCGGGTGCCTTGGGAGGCCCGGTCCAGGAAGGCGATCGGGCGCAGCTCCATGCGAATGTCACCGTCGGTGAGCATCTGGTCCAGCTGTTCCCCGTTGGCCTGCTCGAACTGGCCGCAGGCGGGACAGATGTAGTCGAAGTACAAGGTCACCGCGACCGGGGCGTCCTCGTCGCCGACGGGGATGGCCCCGTCGACCACGTTCGCCGGAGCCTCACCACCGGTCGCGCTGCCACCGGTGCTGTCACGCGCAGCCATGGTGACCGCCACGCCGATGGCGACGATGAGGCCCAGCACCAGCACCCCGCCGATCACCCACACCACTCGCTGACGCCTGCCCTCACGACGAGCCTTCTCGGCCTGGAGGCGGCGCAGCTCCTCCGTCCTCTGCCTGGCTTGCTTGGTCACCTGTCACTCGCTGTCTCGGGGATCGTGGCGTAGCGGCACTGGCGCCGCCCTCTGCTTCACCGTATCCACCACCGCCCGGGCATCCGATCGGGGCCGACGTGGCGCCCTGGCATCAACTGGCATCAGCTGGCGTCAACCAGGGGGGCCGTCGGCGCCACCGGCGCCGCGGAGCGCGGCGACCTCGGCGCGCAGCGCCTGCACCTCCCGGACCAGGCGCTCGACGTCGCGGTGGGTGCGTTGCTCGATCGACTCCTCCTGCTCCCCGACCCGGTCGACGATGTAGGAGGCCAGGGAGGCGGTCACCACGCCGAGCAGCGCGATGCCGCAGAGCATCAGGGCTGCGGCGACCAGTCGTCCCTGCTCGGTGACCGGGAAGCGGTCGCCGTAGCCCACCGTGGTCACCGTGGTCATGGCCCACCACAAGGCGGTGGGCAGGTCCTGGATGTTGGCATCGGGCTCCCCCTGCTCCGCGCTGAGCACCGCCAGGGAGCCGACACCGAGGGCCAGTGTGGACACGGCCACCACGTAGACCATGAGCCGGCTGCTCAGGTTCCGCCCGAGAGCGCGTTCGAAGACCGAGATCACGCGCAGCAGGAGCAGCGGGCGCAGCGCCGGGATGGCGACGCTCGCGAGGTCGAGCGGGTGCTGTCGCATGAACCGCAGCCGCTGCTTGGCCAGCGCGAGCCGGACGACGTAGTCCACGAGGAAGGCCCACCAGCTGAGCACGAGCACGGTGGTGGAGACCCGGCGGATGTCAGGATCCAGACCGGTGTCGACGATCGGCCAGGCGAAGGCGGCGAGGAAGACCAGCGCGACCGCCATCAGCGGCCAGGTGGTGAGGTCCTCCCAGCGATGGCGGCGCGCCTCAGGGTCCGTGGTCGCTTGCGCCATGACTCCCAGCATGCCTCAGCACGAGGACCGGAGGGCTCAGCGACAGGCGCCGACCACGCGACCCGGCGCCTGGACCGCGGCCGGCGACACCCGAGCGACACCGCCACCTACGGCCCGGACGACCAGGGCGACGGGTTTCTCGTCGGTCGGCCACAGGGCCAGTGCCACACAGCCCGGGTAGCGCTCGGACCAGGACTCGTCCCACACCGACTCACTGGCGAACCCACTGGCCGCTCCGGCGGCGCGGTCGGCGTGGGCCCCGGGGTGGTCCAGGGTCATCGGCACCTGGCTGGCGCCGTACCCCCACAACAACGCCCAGGTGAGGGCGACGAGGACCAACGGGTTGGCCGTCGTGGTGAGTGTGTCGCGGACCGGGTGCATCGTGCTCCTTCGTGGGTGTCACAGACCCCAACGCCCCGCCTCAGGAAGGGTTACGGCGTTGTGATGCGACCAATGTGTCGCGTCACCCTCCCCACGAGCCTCGCCACCGGTACGTTTTCCTGCGATGACCAGCGATCTTCCTCAGCAGGCCCACTACGACGTCGTCGTCGTCGGTGGTGGCCACAACGGCCTGGTGGCTGCCGCTTACCTGGTCCAGGCAGGCATGTCGGTGCTGCTGCTCGAGCGACTCGACCGCACCGGCGGAGCGGTCACCTCCGGTGAGCTCTTCCCCGGCGTCCCGGCCCGGATCTCCCGCTACGCCCACCTCGTGGGGCTGTTCCCCGACCAGATCGTGAACGACCTGAGCCTCGACGCACAGTTCCGCTCAGGCCGCACCGCGTCGTACACCCCGACCATCCGGCGCGGCACCCATACCGGGCTCCTGGTGGAGCGGGAGCCGTCGCAGGCCACCGCGGACTCCTTCTCCGCCCTGACCGGTTCCGAGCGGGAGTACGAGCGTTGGCGCTCGTTCTTCTCTCAGGTGGAGCGGTTCAGCCAGGTGCTCGCGCCCAGCTTGCTGGAACCGCTGGTGCCGCGGCAGGAGCTGCAGCAGCGGGTGGACCCACCCACCTGGGAGATGCTCGTCGAGCAACCCTTGGGGGCCACGATCGAAGACCGGTTCGCCGATGATCTGGTGCGTGGCGTGGTCGCCACCGACGCGCTGATCGGCACCTTCGCCGACATGCACGACCCGACGTTGCAGCAGAACCGGTGCTTCCTCTACCAGGCCGCCTGCAACGGCACCGGCCAGTGGAAGGTGCCGCTGGGAGGGATGGGTGAGCTGTCGGCCTCGCTCGAGCGCGCCCTGCGCAAGGCCGGCGGCGAGGTGCTCACCAAGGCGTTCGTCCAGCGCGTGCTGACCGACGGCAAGCGGGCCCAGGTGCGCTTCCAGTACGCCGGGGAGCCCCGCGTCGTGGAGTGTGACTGGGTGCTCGGGAACGTGGCTCCGTGGGTCATGGACCTGCTGCTCGGCAACAACCCCGGCCCCCGCCCCGAAGGGTCCCAGGTCAAGATCAACATGCTGTTGGAGAAGCTCCCGCGGCTACGGGCCGGCGCCTCCCCGCCCATGGCCTTCGGCGGGACCTTCCACGTCGGGGAGAACTACCACCAGCTCCAGCAGTCCTACGTCGAGGCGCAGGAGGGGGAGATCCCCGAGACACCACCCGGCGAGGTCTACTGCCACAGCCTCACCGACCCCTCGATCCTCGGCACGCTGGCGATGGAGGGGAAGCACGCCGTGACCTACTTCGGGCTGCACACCCCTGCCCGGCTCTACTCCGGGCACGTGGAACCGCAGCGCGACGAGACGGTGCTGCGCATCCTCGACACCCTCAACGTCTACCTCGAGGAACCGATCGAGTCGCTGCTCGCGCTGGACGAGGACGGCAACCCCTGCCTGGAGGCGAAGGCGCCCCAGGACGTCGAGGCGGACCTGGCGATGCCCGGTGGGCACATCTACCACGGTCCGCTGTCCTGGCCGTGGGCCCCGGGCAGGGGGGCCCTGGAGACCGCCGCCGAGCAGTGGGGCGTGGCGACGCCCAACCCGAACGTGCTGGTCTGCGGCGCCGGGGCCGTGCGCGGCGGCGCGGTCAGCGGGATCGGTGGGCACAACGCCGCCATGGCCGTGCTCCAGGCCACGGGGCGCGCGCGGCCGGGCGACGACTCCGAGGCCTGAGCCCGCTCGTCCTCAGATCGTGGTGGGTTCGACCGTCACGATCGGGCGCGTGGTGGGCTGCGAGGAGCCACCCGACGGCTCGATGGTGACGGCCACGATGTCACCACCCGGCGGCATACCCATCGCGGCCCCGGTGTCAGCGGTGCCCAGCGTCCCGACGCTGGTCAGCCTGCCGTCGTGGCCGGTCCAGAGCTGATAGACCCGCCCCTCACCCGGGTTGGGAAGGTCGCGGGTGTCCACGGCCATCTCGTCGCGTTGCGGGGACACGGCGACTCGCAGCGTGCCACCGTTGCTGGTGGGCACGGCCGCGGTCTCGACGTCCACGGCCGAGAACACCTCGGCGGCAGGGGCGGCCAACGGCGCCGGCTCCGCGTCGTCCTGCATCGCCTGGATGCCGACGACGCCGGCGATCACCACCAGGGCTGCCGCTGCCAACGACATCGCCCAGCGCCGCCCCCGATGGATCGGGATGACGGTTGCCGCCACCTTCGGGGGTGGGTCCTGGCGGACCCGGTCGGCCTGGGTGATGACCTTCTCCCGCAGGGCCGGTGGTGGCTTCTCCGCCGCACTGGCGCCGAGGCGCGAGGCGACCTCGCGGAACTCGCTCACCTCGGCGCGGCAGGTGTCGCAGCCCCGCAGGTGCTCCTCGAACACGGCGGCCTCCTCGGGCTCCAAGGCCCCGAGCGCGTAGGCGCCCGACAACGTGTGGGTGTCGATGCTCACCGGGCCACCTCCGTGAACTGGATGCCCAGGCAGTCGCGAAGCCGGATCAGGCCGTCACGCATCCGAGTCTTGACGGTGGGCAGTGGCTTGTCGAGCAGCTGAGCGACCTGGTTGTAGGTGTAGCCCTGGTAGTAGGCCAGCTGGATCGACTCCTGCTGCAGGTCGGTGAGCGTCTTGAGGCACTCCTTGACCGCACCGTGCTCCTCGCGCGCGATCAGTGCCTCCCCGGGCGCCTCGTCGTCGACCTCGTCACCGACCACCTGCGCCTCGTACTTGCGGGAGGTCTCCACACGCCGGATGGCGTCGACCGCCCGGCGGTGGGTGATGGTGAGGATCCAGCTCTTGCCGCTGCCCTTGGCGCGGTCGAAGGACGGCGCCTTGCGCCAGACCTCGACGAACACTTCCTGGGCCACGTCCTCGGCTCGGTCGGGGTCGCGGATCACGCGCCGCGCGAGCCCGAACACCAGAGATCCCATCGCGTCGTACAGCCGCTCGAACGCCGAGCTGTCACCACGCGCGACATCGCCGAGCAACACCTCGATGTCGTCGGCCTCGCCCGGCGTCACCACCCGGAGCTTGGGCTGCGCTGCCATGCCGCCTCCTCCTCATCACCGGCCGGATCTCAGGAAACGTCCGTGCACGCCCTGACACTCTCAGATTCGGTGCTCAACCTCACTCAGATGGGTCCACGTCGATTTTCGCCCAACCAGGACCCGCTGGTAACCTGTGCGACGTTCCAGGCGCCATTAGCTCAATTGGTAGAGCAGCTGACTCTTAATCAGCGGGTTGGGGGTTCAAGTCCCTCATGGCGTACTCGACAAGCCTCTGACCTGCGGAAACGCGGGTCAGAGGCTTTTCTTGGGCGTGCCGCTTCGTCAGCGACGCGACCCCGCGCGAGGCCGGTACACCCTCGGATCACCTGGCCCCGGTGGGTGCTGACCGACCGGACGGCAGCCGTGCCGTGCCGGGGGGTATCGACAACCGGAGCGCGGCGGCTTTACTTTCTGAACCTCTACCGAGGGAGCCCCCATGAACCACGGCGCAGAGAGTTTCTCCATCGACGGTGAAGGCTTGGTCGACACCAGCCTGGGCGGACGTCGCGGCGACGAGCCGGACCGGGTCACCGACCCGGGGGCAGGCACGCCCAGGGCCTTGGCGGCTGACGAGGCACCACCGTTCCGGTTCTCCAGGGTGGGTCCGAGAGGTCGCCAGCTGAGCGACAAGAACCTCGAGAAGGTCGCCCGGGCGATGATGCAGCGGCGGGGCCGTACCGACACCAAGATGCCGGCGGGTTTCACCTACCTGGGTCAGTTCGTCGACCACGACCTCACCGCGGACGTCACCGGCAACGAGCTCGGGGATCACGTCAGTCCAGCGGAGCTGGTCCAGGGTCGTTCACCGCGGCTCGACCTGGACTCGCTCTACGGCAACGGGCCGCTGGACGAGGCGTCAGAGCGGTTCTACGCCGACGCCCACCACCTCAAGGTCGGACGCACCCTGGAGGCGAGACCTGGCGCCGGCTTCGACCTGCCCCGCGTGGGCACGGGCCGGGCGAAGCAGGCTCGCAGGGCCAACATCCCCGACCTACGCAACGACGAGAACCTGGCCGTGGCGCAGACCCACGCGGCGTTCATCCGCTTCCACAACCGCGTGGCCGACAAGCTGCCCGCCTCTGTGCCGACCGACAAGCGCTTCCACCGAGCGCGGCGCCGCGTGGTCAAGCACTACCAGTGGATGCTGCGCACCGACTATCTCCCTCGGGTCGTCCAGCCCGCGATCGTGCGCGATGTCTTCACCAGTGGCCGGAAGCTGATCGAGCCCGGGGCCAGTCCGATGACGGTCCCCACGATGCCCGTGGAGTTCTCGGTGGCCGCCTTCCGGATGGGCCACAGCATGATCCGCAACGACTACAGCTGGAACGCAATCTTCGACGACGGTGGCGCGTCACTGTTCGACCTGTTCGAGTTCTCGGCCACCAGTGGCCCCCTGGGCGCGAACAAGCGCCTGATCAGCGTGTGGGTGGCCGACTGGCGACGGCTCTACGACTTCGGCGAGGCCGGACGGGCAGACCTGACCGTGCCGGCGGCGAAGTTCAACCACGCCATGAGGATCGACACCGGCCTGGTGGACCCGCTGGCTCAGCTGCGCCTGGGATCCTTCGGTGGCGAGCCGATGCCCCAGTCCGACATCCGCCGCAACCTCGCCTTCCGCAACCTGATGCGCGCCAAGATGCTCAAGCTGGCCACCGGACAACAGATGGTCAAGCGGCTTCAGGCCAGCGGTGTCGACGTCACACCTCTGACGAAGCAGCAGATCATCGAGGGCAGCAACGGCGCGGTTCTGGACGATCTGACCGCCAACGAGCGCAAGACCTTCGCCGAGAACACTCCGCTCTGGTTCTATGTCCTGCGCGAGGCCGAGCTGAACCGCGGCCGGATGACCGGCGTCGGTGGTCGCATCGTCGCCGAGACCTTCCACCGCGCCATGGAGGGGAGCCGCTTCTCGATCGTGCGCGACTCCGACTGGCGACCCGACCTCGGGCCGGATGAGAAGACCTTCAGGATGGTCGACCTGCTGCTCTTCGCCTTCGAGGGGAAGCGGAAGCTTCTGAACCCGAACGGCTGAGTCCAACCCAATCTGCAAGACTTCGGCGGGTGAATGCTCCCGAGCACGCGAACGACGTACCCCTCGAAGGACTGCCTGAGGGGTGGAGCGCCCGAATCCCGGATGCCGACGATGTCGCGGCGCTGTCCGCCCTCGCCAGTTCCTACCACCGGGCCGTGCGCGGCTCGGGCAAGGTCAACCAGGAGGCGGTGGCTGCGCTGGTGATCGGATCGGGCTCCTGGACTCGACGTCAGCTCGCCGTGGCGGACGAAGCCGGTCAGCTCCAGGCCTGGGTCTCGGTCCACGACCGGGCCGCCGGTCGCACGATGATCGATGTCTACTTCGCCCCCGGGCACAGCAAGGGTGACCAGGTCGCGCCGATCCTGCTGCGGTGGATCGAGACGGTCGCGCGGGAGATCGCCGAGCTGCGCCAGCTCGAGTCGACCCAGCTCGACGCCAGCCCGCACGCTGCGGACGAGCGCTTGAAGCGGTGGCTGACCGATGCCGGGTACCGCAAGCAGCGCACCTGGCTCCAGCTGACCCGCGGGGTCGACGACGCCGACGAGATGACCGGCGAGCGGGAGGGAGTCGTCATCCGACGCGTGGCGCAGCACGACAACGGCAAGCCCGTCGCCACGGACATCCAGGTGGTGCACCTGATGCTGGAGGAGTCCTTCGCCGACCACTTCAACAGCTACCGCGAGAGCTTCCCGGAGTTCGTGCAGCGACTGCGCGAGGACCCCGGTCATCGCTGGGACCACTGGTGGATCGCCGAGGTGGAGGAGGACGGGCAGCTGGCCCCGGGCGGTGCGCTGGTCGCCTCGGTGATGTGGCCCGACAGCGACGGCGTGCGCGGCAGCTACGTCGACTACATCGGCGTCCACCAGCGCGCCCGCGGGATGGGTGTGGCCAAGGCCCTGCTGGAGACCGTGATCAAGGACGCCCACGAGCGCGGCCGCAACCGCGTGGACCTCGAGGTCGACGCGGACTCCCCCACCGGGGCCGACGGCCTCTACTCGTCGATGGGCTGGACGCTGTCCTACGTCACCGAGTCCTGGCACGGCGAGGCGCGCCTCTAGGGAGCGGTGTCAGCGCGCTGGGTTGAGGGCGTCGCGGATCTCGCCGACCAGCTCCTCCAGCACGTCCTCGAGCGTGACGACGCCGAGCATCTGCCCCTCGTCGTCGACCACCTGACCCATGTGGGCGCCACGGCGACGCAGCACCGACAGTGCCTCGTGCAACCGCTGGTCGGGGTGCACCGTGGCGAAGCTGCGCAGCCACTCGTCCTCCAGCCGGTCGTCCGGCTGCGGGTCCGTGTCGAGCACGTCCTTGACGTGGATGTAGCCCATCAGCTCTCCCCCCTCACCGTCGACGGGGAACCTGGAGAAGCCGGTCTCGGCGCAGGCGTCCTCCACCTTGGTCACCGGGCAGCCCCGCGACACCGTCACCAGGGAGTCGGGAGCCAGGATCACCCGATCGACGGTGCGCTCGGTGAAGCCCAGGGTGCTGCTGAGCCGGTCGTACTCCTGGCCCTCCAACAGGCCCTCCTCGCGCGACTCCTCCAGCATCGAGGCGACCTCGTCGCGGGTGAATGCGGAGCTGACCTCGTCCCGGGGTTCGACCCGCACCAGCCGCAGGACGGCGTTGGCTGTGGCGTTGAGGACGAAGACGACGGGGCGCAGAATCGTGACCACCAGCATCATCGGTGGTCCCAGGATCAGCGCCGCCCGGTCCGGGCCGGCGATCGCGAGGTTCTTCGGGACCATCTCACCGAGCACCACGTGGAGGGACACCACGACGCTCAACGCGATCGCGAAGGCGATCGGGTGCAGGAACGCGTCGGGCACGCCCAGAGCATGCATCAGGGGCTCGATCAGGTGCGCCACGGCCGGCTCCCCGATGGCACCCAGGCCGAGGGAACAGGCGGTGATCCCGAGCTGGGCTCCCGCCATCACCAGCGAGACCTGCTCCATGGCGCGCAGCGTGGTGCGGGCGGCCTGTGAGCCCGCCTCGACCTTCGGCTCGATCTGGGTACGCCGAGCGGAGACCAGAGCGAACTCGGCGCCGACGAAGAACGCGTTGGCGGCGAGCAGTGCCACCGCGACGAGGAGCGCGGTCAGGTCACTCATCGACGTCCGCCTCCTCGAGCACCTGCATCCGGACCCGGTCGATCCGCAACGCCTCCCGTCGCAGCACCTGCAGCTCGATCCGGCGCGCCGGGACCTCCTCGCCATCGCGACTGAAGCCACCGGGCATGTGCACCTCGACCTGTTCCCCCACCTCAGGGACGTGGCCGAGCTCGCGAAGCACCAGGCCGGCGATGGTGTCGTAGTCGTCGTGCTCGGGCAGCAACACCCCGGTGATGTCGGCGACCTCGTCGGGTCTCAGCTGGCCGGAGAGCGTCCAGGTGCCGTCGGGGTTGGGGCGGGCGCTGGAGTCCAGCGGATCGTGCTCGTCGCTGATCTCACCGACGATCTCCTCCACCACGTCCTCGATCGTCACCACGCCCGCGGTCCCGCCGTACTCATCGATCACCACGGCGAGCTGGAAGCTCTCCTGCTTCAGCAGGGCCAGGAGCGGGTCGAGCCGCAGGCTCTCGGGCACGACCGGCGCCTCGACCATCAGCTTGGAGACCCTGACGGTCGCGCGGGAACGCCGCGGGACCGTGACCACGTGCTTGATGTGGACCACGCCCACCACGTCCTCGGCGTCACCATCGAGGACCGGGAAGCGGGAGTGCCCGCTGCTGCGTGCCAGCTCGATCACCGCCAGGGCAGAGTCCTTGGGCCGCACCGAGGCGACCTGCATGCGAGGAGTCATGATCTCGCCGGCGGTGCGCTCACCGAAGCTCACCGAACGCTGCATCAGGCCGGCGGTCTCCGGATCGAGGGTCCCTTCGGATGCCGAGCGACCGATCAGTGAGGCGAGCTCCGGGGCGTTGCGGGCCGACCGCAGCTCCTCCTGCGGCTCGACCCCCAGGCTGCGCACCACCGCGTTCGCGCTGCCGTTGAGCAGCCTGATCGGCAACACGTTGATCGCGGTGAAGCCACGTTGGTAGGCCTGCGTCACGCGCGCGGTGGCCATCGGCCGTGCGATAGCCAGGTTCTTGGGCACCAGCTCACCGAAGATCATCGTGAGCACCGTGGCCAGCACCAGTCCCAGCGCGATCGACACCCTGCCCACCGAGCCCTCGCTGACACCCAGACCCGTCAACGGGCCTCGCACCAGCTCCGCGATCGCCGGTTCAGCCAGGAACCCGATCGCCAGGTTGGTCACGGTGATGCCCACCTGGGCCCCCGACAGCTGGGTCGAGAGGTGCTCCAGGGCCCGTTTCACCCCACCCGCGCTGAGGTCGCCCTCCGCGGCGGCCCGGTCCACGGCGGAGCGGTCCACGGTGATGAACGCGAACTCGGCGGCCACGAAGCCACCGCACGCGAGGATCAGCAACAGGGAGACACCCAGCAGCGTCCACTCGACCGGCATGGGCTCAGTCTGCCCGGTGACCTCCCACGGGTGTCGCTCGCACCCGCATCGCGACGCCCGGACGGTTCGAGATCACGCCGTCGACGCCGAGGCGCATCAGCCACCGCATCCGCTCGGGGTCGTCCACGGTCCAGGGAACGCAGCGCAGGCCGTGGTCGTGCACCGCGCTGACGTAGTCGCGGGTGACCCGACGGTGGTGCGGATTGACGTACGACGCCCAAGGCGCCACGTGCTCGAGATCGCCGACCGACAACGGCGCCAGCAGACCGACCTCGATGTCGGGTCGGTGGTCAGCGAAGTCCAGGACGGCGAAGGCGTCGAAGGACTGCACCACGACCTGTCCCGGTGCCGGGGGGCGCCTGGTGAGCAGCTCGGAGACGTCAGCCATGATCCTGGGCTGCGTGACCGGTTGCTTCACCTCCACGAGCAGCCCGGCTCCCGCTCGCCGGACCGCTTCCCACGCCTCGTCGAGAGTGGGCACGGCCTCGCCCGTGAACGTCGATGCCTTCCACCGACCGGCGTCCAGGCGGCGGATCTCCGCGAGCGTGAAGTCCTGGACCCACCACGGCGAACGTGCAGGGAAGATCTGCGCGACGTTCGTCGTGCGTTCAAGGGTGGCGTCGTGCAGCAGCACCAGCGCCCCGTCCGCGGTGCGTCGTACGTCGACCTCCACCATGTCCGCGCCGCGTGCGAGCGCGCTGCGCACGGCGCTCAGAGTGTTCTCGGGAGCGAGGTGACTGGCGCCACGGTGGGCCACGACCCACGGAGGGCCCGCGGGGGTCTCCCCTGCGGGCCGGAGGAGGCGGTCGACCGGTGGCGCCATGCCATCACGGTGACCAACGAAGGTGAATGGGTGGTGACGTGGAGGGGTGGGTCAGCCAACGCCCGAGCGGCGATCCTCAGCGGCGGCTCGGGGGCGGCACAGGCATGCCACCGAACGAACGGGGGTCAGTCAGGCCGTGGTGCGCAGCGGCTCGTCCTGGCTGGCGCGCTGCAGGGCAATGCCCAGCTGGTGCACCGAGGCGTAGGCCGTGTAGGCGTCTGAGGTGCGCTGTGCCGGGACGCCGCGAGTGGCGGCGTCGGCGACAGCGGTGGAGGGCGCCGATGCATTCATGATGTGTCCTTTGGGCTGGGGCCCAGCGGGGATGGGCCTGAATCCATACTCACCTTAGTCCCTACTGATACAAACCTAGGTCCCGAAACCCTTACCCATCGGTCTAGACCACTGGGTCGGGCAGGATGGTCCCATGACACCTTCTCCGGCTGCGCCACGCCGATTCGCTGCGACGTTCTCCGTGTGCCTGTGCCTGCTGGTGCCCCTGTCCGCGTGCGGCGACGACGGTGCCGAGGTCACACCCGAGGCAGAGCCCACCCCGGACGTCACGACCTCCCAGGCGACCGAGGAGCCACCGAAGAAGACCTCGGACAGCGAGGCGGGGGCCACGCTCGCCATCGAGGTGGCGGGCGACGACATCTCCCCGAGCGGGAAGACCATCACCATGTCGGTCGGCGACACCCTGACGATCCGGGTCGTCTCCGACCGGGCCGGTGAGCTCCACGTCCACTCCAGCCCCGAGCAGTCCGTCGAGTTCAAGGCCGGCGAGACCCGTCGAGACCTCACGATCGACAAACCCGGCCAGGTCGACATCGAGGAGCACGACTCGGACAAGCTGGTCGCCCGGCTGCTGGTGCAGTAGGCGTCCCCGCACCTGCGGGCTACAGATACAGCCCGGTCTCCTGCTCGTCGACCCGAGTGGCGGCCACGGCGTGGACGTCGCGCTCGCGCATCAGCACGAAGGCCTCACCGTGCACCTCGACCTCGGCCTTGTCGTCGGGGTCGAACAGGACGCGGTCGTCGATCTCGACAGCCCGCACGTGAGGCCCGACGGCGGCGACCCTGGCCCAGGCGAGACGGCGGTTGCCGATCGCGGCCGTCGCGGGGATCACGATGCCTCCGGAGGAGCGGCGTTCGCCGGCATCGGTGTCGATCTGCACGAGCACCCGGTCGTGCAGCATCCGGATCGGGGTCCTCAGCGGGTGACCTTCCGGATCACGATGACGACACCGACGAAGCCCCCGACACCGGCAGCGACCTTCAAGATGTTGTCGGTGCGGGGACTGCCTTGGCCGTCGACGAAGAACGCCTTGACCTGTGCGATCTCACGCTTGACGACATTCTTGGGACTGGTGCGCTCGAGCAGCATGTCGATCGTCTGCGCGAGGCGCTCACGGGTCTGCTCGATGTCACTCTCGATGGACTCCGGCGCAGCGGCGCTCGCGGGGTCGCTCACGTGGTCTCCTGGCGGGTCGGCTGGGCGGCGTACGAACCAGACGACAGGCTACAACGCGCCCTCGGCCCCCTGAGCCTGAGCCCGAGGCGCAGCCGTGGGGTGGAAGCCCGCGGGTAGCTCCAGCCGGTGGGCTGCCAGCAACGCCGAGTCGGACAGGACGCCGGTGGTGTCTGCGTCGGCGACGACCACGCCCCCCGACAGGACGACCGAGCGAGGACACAGCTCCCAGGCGTACGGCAGGTCGTGGGTGACCATCAGGACGGTCACGTCCAGGCTGCGCAGGATGTCGGCCAGCTCGCGTCTCGAGGCGGGGTCGAGGTTGGAGCTCGGCTCGTCGAGGACGAGGATCTCGGGCTGCATCGCGAGCACGGTCGCCACCGCGACCCTTCGACGCTGCCCGAAGGACAGGTGGTGCGGCGGGCGGTCGGCGTGCTCGACCATCCCGACCTGCTCCAGCGCGCGTGCCACCCGCCGGTCCAGGTCGGCACCGCGCAGCCCCAGGTTGCGCGGGCCGAACGCGACGTCGTCGCGCACGGTCGGCATGAAGAGCTGGTCGTCGGGGTCCTGGAAGACGATGCCGACGCGGCGCCGCACCTCCTGGAGGTTGCCACTGGTGACCGGCAGCCCGGAGACCGCAACCGTGCCGGCACCGGGGCGCAGCACGCCGTTGAGGTGCAGCACGAGCGTGGTCTTGCCGGCACCGTTGGGGCCGAGCAGCGCCACCCGCTCACCCTGGTGGACGTGCAGGTCGACGCCGTACAGCGCCTGGTGGCCGTCGGGGTAGGCGTGGGCCAGGCCCCGCACGTCGAGCACGGGCGAGCTCACCGGCGGCCTCCAGTCGGCGTCAGGGTGTGCCCGCGGGAGATCATCGCCAGGTGCACCCGCTCACCCCGCTCGTAGGACCGGACGAACAGCGCACCCAGTGACCTGGCCAGCACCGGCCAGTGGCGCGGGTCCCGGCCCCGGAAGCCGCGGGAGACCAGCGCGACCCGCATCCGCGCGAGGTCGGAGCCGACGACCTCCAGGTAGCGCACCATGAAAGCCATGATCTGCACCAGCTGCCCTGGGAGCCTCAGCCGCTCGAGACCACGGACGACCTCGTGAGGCTGTGTGGTCGCGGCCAGCAGCAACGCCGCGGTCACGCCCAGGGTGCCCTTGACCAGCAGCGTGACCCCTGCGACCAGGCCCGGCTCGCTCACGCTGAGGCCGAGCAGCTCGGTGCGCGGACCGGCAGAGACGAACGGCAGCAGGAGCGCGAAGACCACGAACGGCGTCTCGACCACCATCCGCTTGCCGACGAAGGGCGCCGGCACCCGGGCCACGACGAGCACCGCGGTCAGCACACCCGCGTAGCCGGCGAACGCCGGGCGCCAGTCGGCAGGGGTGGCGACGACGAGCAGCGCGAAGCCGACCAGCGCCAGCAGCTTGCGCTCCGGCCGGGTCCGGTGCACCGGTGACTCAGCAGAGTAGAAGAGCAGGTGGCCGTGCGGGGCGCCCATCCTCAGCTGCCTTCGGGACGGCGACGCCGCAGCACCAGGAACAGACCGCCGGCCAGTCCCAGGACGACGACGGTCCCGACCACTCCCGCCAGTCCGTCGGCCAGCGGGCCGTCGCCGACCCCCCGGGCGCGGTAGTCGGCAAAGGGGCCGTCCGCGGCGGCGTGGCGCTGCTCGCGGTCGGCGAACCCCTGGTCACCGGCGACGCGTTCCAGGCCGTCCGGGCTTCTCGAGGCGGCGAGGCTGCCCACACCAGCGACCAGGAGGGCGACCAGCAGCCCGACCACGAGCAGGCCGCGGGTCGAGGGACGTCGGATCACGGTGCGCCCACCGCCGGATGCGCCGCCGTCCGGATCTCCAGGTCTCGCCGGGGCAGGACGCCGCGAGCGGCGTACACCAGGTCCGGGCGGGTGGCGAGGACGCTTGCCACCACGAGGCCGGTGAGCAGGGCCTCCCCCGCTCCGATCAGGGCGTGCCAACCGAGCATCGCGGTGATCAGGGCGTCGAGCGGCACCGGGGCGGTGCCGCCGATCGCGTAGAGCAGCGTGAAGACCGCTGCCGACGCCAGGACGGAGACGAACGCCGCCACGGCGGCGACTGGTGCGACCCACGACAGACGGCGCGGCAGCACACGCAGGGCCACGGCGATCACTGCGGCGGCGACCAACGGCGCCACCAGGCCGAGCAGCACGATGTTGGTCCCCAAGGCCGTGGTGCCGCCATCAGCGAACAGCAGCGCCTGCACCAGCAGCACCACCGATATCGCGAGCGAGGCGGTCCAGGGACCGACGAGCGCGGCCGCGAGCGCGCCGCCGAGCAGGTGGCCACTGGTGCCGGCGCCGACCGGGAAGTTGACCATCTGCGCGGCGAAGACGAAGGCTGCGACCAGGCCGGCGAGCGGCGCAGTCCGGTCGTCGAGCTCGCGCCGCGACCGGTTGAGCGCGAGCCCGATCCCGGCCGTGGCCAGCGCCGCGGTCGCGATCGACGTGGGCGCGTCGAGGAATCCGTCGGGGACGTGCATCAATGCTCCGCAAGCAGGGGCTAGTTTGGTCGGGCAGCGCACCCAACCTACCTTCTTGCACATCATGTGCAATAAGGCCGGGTGCCACCCGACCCCAGACCCGTGCCACAAGGAGCCCGATGAGCCGCCTCTCCCCCGGTGACGACGCCCCCGACTTCACCCTCAGCGACGACAAGGGCGAGAAGACCTCCCTGGACGACCTCCGAGGCGGCAAGGTGATCCTCTACTTCTACCCCGCGGCGATGACTGCGGGATGCACCAAGCAGGCGTGCGACTTCAGCGACTCGCTCGAGTCCCTGCAGTCCGCGGGCTACACGGTGCTCGGGGTCTCTCCCGACAAGCCGGAGAAGCTCGCGAAGTTCCGCGAGCGCGATGGGCTCACGATCACCCTGCTGTCCGACCCGGACAAGGAGGTGCTGGGCTCCTACGGCGCCTTCGGCGAGAAGAAGATGTACGGCAAGACCGTGCAGGGCGTGATCCGCTCGACCTTCGTCATCGACGAGGAGGGCAAGGTCGAGGTCGCGCAGTACAACGTGCGCGCCTCAGGCCACGTCGACAAGCTGCGCCGCGAGCTCGGCCTCACCGCCTGACCCGGCCCGGCAGCCCTAGACTGACCGCCGCGCGTCCGTAGCCCAATCGGCAGAGGCACACGGTTTAGGTCCGTGCCAGTGTGAGTTCGAGTCTCACCGGGCGCACCAGGTCGCGACGGTGGGCGCGATGGCACGCAGCGCCTCTCCCCGATGGGAGATCGCGTCCTTGGACTCCGAGTCCATCTCCGCCGTGGTGATGTCGTACCCCTCAGCGCAGAAGAGCACGTCGTAACCGAAGCCGCCGGCGCCTCGGGTCTCGCGGATCACGCGCCCCCGCATCCGACCCGTCGCGCAGTGGACCCCTGGCCCGCCCTCCCTAGGCACCGCCAGCACCACCGAGCACCGGAACTCCGCGCCGCGACGCTCGTCCGGGACGTCGGACAGCTGCGCGAGCAGGAGGTCGTTGTTCGCCCGGTCCTTGGTGGCCGCATCCCCCGCCGCCAGGCCCGCCCACCGTGCGGACAGGACGCCGGGCATGCCGTTCAGCGCCTCGACGCACAACCCGCTGTCATCGGCCAGCGACGGGAGACCCGTGGCGGCCAGGCCGGCGAGCGCCTTGATCCGTGCGTTGCCCTCGAAGTCCGGCTCGGTCTCCGCCGGCTCCTCGTACGGCGCCACGTCGTCCAGCCCGAGAACCTGCACCTGCGGCATGTGCTCGGCCAGGATTCGCTGCATCTCGGCGAGCTTCTTGCGGTTGCGCGAGGCCAGGAAGACCCGTGGGCTCTCGCTCACCGGTGACTCAGCCACCGAGCGGCGCCGCGAGCGCCTGACTCTGGATCGACGTGAGGTCGGAGCAGCCCTTCGCGCCGAGGTCGAGCAGCGAGTCGAGCAGCGCCCGGTCGAACGCCTCGCCCTCGGCGGTCCCCTGCACCTCCACGAACCTGCCGTCCCCGGTCATCACGATGTTCATGTCCGTCTCCGCCCGGACGTCCTCCTCGTAGGGCAGGTCGAGGCGCGGCGTGCCGTCGATGATGCCGACCGAGATCGCGGCCACCGAGTCCCGCAACGGTTCTCCGGGCAGCGCGCCGCGCTTGCGGAGGTGCTCCACCGCGTCGGCCAGAGCGACGTAGGCACCGGTGATCGCGGCCGTGCGAGTGCCCCCGTCGGCCTGGAGGACGTCGCAGTCCAGGGTGATCGTGTTCTCCCCGAGGGCCTTGTAGTCGATGACCGCACGCAGCGAGCGGCCGATCAGCCGGGAGATCTCATGGGTGCGGCCGCCGATGCGGCCCTTGACCGACTCCCGGTCGGAGCGGGTGTGGGTCGACGACGGCAGCATCGCGTACTCCGCTGTGACCCATCCGAGCCCTGAGTCGCGGCGCCACCTCGGCACGCCCACCGACGCGGAGGCGGCGCAGAGCACTCGGGTGCGGCCGAACTCCACCAGCACGGACCCGGCGGCGTGGTCCAACCAGCCCCGGGTCAGCCGCACCGGGCGGAGCTCGTCATCAGCGCGACCGTCAGCACGTGGGTTCGTCATGGGCAGCAACCCTAGCCACGGCCTACTTGACCTCTGCGTTGAGCATGCGCCAGGTCCCCAGCGCCATGGGCAGACCGATCCAGAGGGTGCCGGCGCTGAGCAGCTGCATCCAGTCGGTGCCCGACAGCGCGCCCGATCCGGTCAGTGGCCCCTGGGCGGTCCCGAGGTCGACCCAGGGCGCAGCATCCTGGAGCGAGGCGACCACGTTGACCAGCACGCTGAAGACGATGGGCACCAGGTAGTAGGAGACGATCGCTGCCGCGCTGTTGAGCAGCAGCAGGCCGAAGGCGAGCCCCTGGACGATTCCCAGCACCTGCAACAGGGTGACGTGCCCGAAGACCCGCGGCTCGACGTCGCCGATCTCGGCGCCGCTGGCGAGCGTGGCGATGGCGGAGACCGCGATCGTCACCGCCAGCACCGCGACCCCGATGGCAAGAGCTGCGAGGATCTTCGCCACGATGATCCGCTCACGTCGGGGCACCAGCACGAACGTGGTCATCGCGGCGCGTTGGCCCCATTCGCTGGTGACCAGCAGGACCCCGAGGACCGGCAGGAGCAGACCTTGCGGCGTGCTCGTGGCCAGCAGCAGCACCCCCATGGTGGTGCCCTCGTCGGGACCGAAGAACGCCACGGCGCCGATCAGCAGCGCGGTCAGCACCACGATGATGAGCAGCAGCCACAACCCCGCCCGGGTGTCCAGCATCTTGCGCATCTCCACCAGGACCAGCCGCGAGAGCGGCACCGGCGCGTCGACCTCGGGCAGGGTCTCGGTGGCTGATCCGGCTGGCATCGAGGTGCTCATGCTGCTCCTCCCTGGATGCTCTGCGTCGCGTTCGGCTGGTCACGCTGGGTCTGGGCCGTCAGCTGGAGGAAGATCTGCTCCAGGCCGCCCCCCTCGGCGGTGCGCAGCTCGACCAGGGCCACTCCCGCTCCCAGCGCGACCCGCCCGACGTCGGCTGGGGCAGCCCCGCAGCTCAGTCCACCGTCAGGCAGGCCCGACACCTCGTGACCGGCACCGATGAGCGCTTCGCGCAGCAGCGCGTCGTCGGCTGAGCGCACCAGGGAGCCGGTGGTCGCCAACAGCTCGTCCTTGGGCCCGGAGGCCACGATTCTGCCACCGCCGATGAGGACGATGTCGTCAGCGAGCTGTTCCACCTCGTGCAACAGGTGCGACGAGAGCAGCACCGTGCCGCCGTCGTCGGCGAAGCGCCGGAGCATGTGGCGCATCCAGTGGATGCCGGCCGGGTCCAGCCCGTTGGCCGGTTCGTCGAGCACCAGCACCTGGGGCCCACCCAGCAGTGCGTGGGCGATACCGAGGCGCTGTCTCATCCCCAGGGAGTAGTTGCCGACCCGCCGCTTGGCCTCGCGCTCGCCGAGGCCGACCAGGGCCAGTGACTCGGGCACCCGCGAGCGTGGCAGCCCGACGGTGGTCGCTGCCAGCGTCAGCACCTCGCGTGCAGTGCGGCCGTTGTGCTGCGCCGAGGCGTCCAGCAGCACTCCGACCCGACGCGCGGGGTTGGGCAGGTCGCGGAACCGGCGACCGTCGATCGTCGCGTTGCCGGAGTCCGGTCGGGTGAGTCCGGCGAGCACCCGCAGCGTGGTGGACTTCCCGGCACCGTTGGGCCCGAGGAAGCCGGTGACCCGGCCCTGGCGGGCAACGAACGAGACGTCGTCGACAGCCCGGAAGCCGCCGTAGGTCTTGGTAACGCGCTCGACCACGATCATGGCGCCAGTCTCACCCAGACCGGTCGCGGCGTGCTCAGCGGGCCGCCCGGATCTCGCCCGGTCGCGGCCAGGCGTTGATCCTGCATCCGTCCAGGCCTTTGCTCTGCGGTTGCATGACCGGCGCCTTGACCCCCCGACCGGGACAACGGCGATGCGAGAGGCCCAGCCAGTGGCCGAGCTCGTGGTTGAGCACGTAGTGCCGGTACGCGCGCTTGGTTCCGCCCCTCTTCCGCCACAGCGGCGTGGCTCTCAGCCATCGGGTCTGGTTGATGATGACGTACCGCCCCACTCGACAGGACCACTCGCGGCTGCAGCCCGAGGAGAAGCGCGGCAGCCATGCCTGCTCGGCCAGCACCAACGTGAAGTTGCCGCCCTTCGCCACGCGACGGAAGGTGATGCCGGTGCGGTGCCATCCCAACGTGTGTCGAAGGGTCTGCTGCGTGTCGCGGCGGAAGACCTTCATGCTCGCGCGCAGCGGCCCCCGCTTCTCGACGTGGTAGGTGACCACCCGGGCGGCACGCAGGACGACTCTCGGCTCGGCCTCCTGGACCTGCGCCGACTCGCCCTCGTCGGTCGTCGCCGAGGCGGCGCCGGTGGCGCCGCTGAGCAGCCCGGTCGTCAGAGCGCACAGGGTCAGCACGAGAAGGGCGACCAGGCGCGTCGGTCGGGTCGGAGCATGCGGTCGCTTTGTGGGCACAGGGCATTGTGCAACGCATCCGCGGGCGGTGAAAGCCGAATCCGCCCGGCCCCGCCCTGACCCCGCCGGGCAGGGCCCGCCTCGCCCACGGCTCAGACCTGGAAGGTCGCGCCCTCCGACGCCAGCAGGGTGGGCCCGCTGAACACGCCTTCGGCCTCCAGCAGCGCGTCCTGCTTGTCGTGCCACGGCGGGACGTGGGTGAGCACCAGCACCCCGACGTTGCTGTCGCGGGCGATGACGGCCGCCTCCGAGCCGGTCATGTGTACCCCGGGCGGGTTGTCGGCGTCGTCGCGGAATGCTGCTTCGGCCAGGAAGAGGTCGGCGTCCTCGGCCAGGTCCGCCACTTGGTCGCAGGCGGCGGTGTCGCCGCTGTAGACCAGGACGCGTCCTTCGCACTCGATGCGGAAGGCGAAGGCCTCGATCGGGTGCAGCACGCGGGTGGCTCGGACGTTGAAGGGACCGAGCTCGAACTCGCCCTTGCGCAGGCGCTTGAACTCGAACTCCTCGTTCATCCCTGGATCCAGGGGCAAGCCGTAAGCCCGTGCGACGCGCTGCTTGAGCCCTCGCGGCCCCCACACCGGGATGCGAGGCGCCGAGCCGTCGGGATGGTACTTCCGCATCACGTAGTAGCCGCTGATGTCGAAGAAGTGATCGGCGTGCAGGTGGCTGATGAGGACGGCGTTGATGCTGAGCGGGTCGCAGTGGCGCTGCAGCGCGCCGAGCGCGCCGGAGCCCAGATCGATCAGCAGCCGAAACCGGCCCCCGCCCTTGTCGACAGCCTCGAGCAGGTAGCAGCTCGCGGAGGACTCCGGTCCGGCGAACGAGCCCGAGCACCCGACCACCGTGAGCTTCATGCCGTCACCCACGCGAAACGCTCCGCGGCGCCCAGCTCCGGCCCCAGGAAGCGTCGCCCGATCACCTCGAAGGCCGCTGGGTCGCCGGTGGTCAGGAACTGGTAGCTGGGCGCTCCCGCCTCAGCGGGGCGCTCGAGCTCTCTGCGGACCAGGGTGCGGTAGACGTCCTTGGCGGTCTCCTCGGCGCTGCTCACCAGTGTCACCTGGTCACCCATGACGTAGGAGATCGGGGCGGTCAGCAGCGGGTAGTGGGTGCACCCCAGGATCAGGGTGTCGATCCCGGAGGAGGTCAGCGGATCGAGGTAGTCATGAGCCACCTGGAGCAGCTCTGGGCCGCTGGTGACCCCGGCCTCGACGAACTCCACGAACCGGGGGCACACCTGGGTGTGCAGCGCGACGTGGGGCGCAGCGGCGAAAGCGTCGTCGTAGGCCATCGACTCCGCCGTGGCCCGGGTGCAGATCACGCCGATCCGTCCGCTGCGGCTGGCGGCGACAGCGCGGCGGGTGGCGGGGTAGATCACCTCCACGACGGGCACCGGGTAGCGCTCCCGGGCGTCGCGCAGCACCGCGGCACTGGCGGAGTTGCAGGCGATCACCAGCAGCTTGACCCCGCGGTCGACCAGGTGGTCGAGGCACTCCAGGGCGTACTCCCGCACCTCGCCGATCTGCTTGGGGCCGTAGGGCTGCCGCGCCGTGTCGCCGAGGTAGAGCACCGACTCATGGGGCAGCTGGTCGATGACGGCACGGGCCACGGTGAGCCCACCGAAGCCTGAGTCGAAGATCCCGATCGGAGCGTCCGTCATGACGCGACAGCGTAAACCCATGTGCCCCTGCGGCTCACTCAGTCGCGACGACACGGCGCGGCTCGGGTCGCACGCTGTGGTCGGGCCTCGCCCGGGTCAGGCCCAGAGCTGGCCCTCGAGGCGGTCCTCCGCCTCCTGCAGCGTGCCCTCGTAGGCACCCGTGGAGAGGTACTTCCACCCGCCGTCACACACGATGAAGACGATGTCGGCAGACTGACCGGCACGTCCGGCCTGCTGGGCCTGTCGCAGCGCCGCGTGCAGGATCGCACCGGTGGAGATCCCGGCGAAGATCCCCTCGGTCTGGAGCAGCTCACGCACGCGCTGCACCGAGTCACGTGGCCCCACCGAGAAGCGCGCGTCGACCAGGGAGGCGTCGTAGAGCTCCGGCACGAAGCCCTCGTCGAGGTTGCGCAGCCCGTAGACCAGCTCTCCGTAGCGAGGCTCGGCCGCGACGATGCGGACGTCGGGCTTGTGCTCGCGGAAGAACCGGCTGACCCCCATCAGCGTGCCGGTGGTGCCCAGCCCACCCACGAAGTGGGTGACGCTCGGCAGGTCAGCCAGGATCTCGGGGCCGGTCCCCTGCTGATGCGCCAGGGCGTTGGCCGGGTTGCCGTACTGGTACAGCATCACCCACTCGGGGTTCTCCTGCGCGATCCGCTTGGCGACCCGGACCGCTTCGTTGGACCCACCCGCGGCGGGCGAGAAGATGATCTCCGCACCCCACATCGCGAGCAGCTGCTTGCGCTCGACCGAGGTGTTCTCGGGCATCACGCACACGATCCGGTAGCCCTTGAGCCGGGCTGCCATCGCCAAGGAGATCCCGGTGTTGCCGCTGGTCGGCTCCAGGATGGTGCAGCCGGGGCGCAGCGTGCCGTCCTTCTCGGCCTCCTCGACCATCTTCAGAGCAGCCCGGTCCTTGATGGAGCCGGTGGGATTGCGGTCCTCCAGCTTCGCCCACAGCCTGATCTCAGGGGACGGCGACAACCGCGGCAGCCCCACCAGCGGGGTGCCGCCGACCGAGTCGAGGAGGTTGTCGAAGCGCATCGGGCAGAGAGTCAGGCCGCGGTCTCGGCAACCTCGACCGGCAGGGAGCCACCGGCGACTGCCGGGAGGATCACGACCTGGTCACCGTCCTGCAGCGGGGTCTCCAGGCTGCCGGTGAAGCGAACGTCCTCGTCGTTGACGTAGACGTTGACGAAGCGCCGGAGCTCACCGTTGTCGACGAGACGCTCCTTGATCCCGGAGTGGTTCTGCTCGAGGTCGTCGAGGACAGCCGCAAGGGTCTCCCCCTCGGCCACGACTGACTTCTCACCGTCGGTGTAGGTGCGCAGGATGGTCGGCACGCGGACCTCGATGGGCATGTTCAAACTCCTCAGCGGTTCGGTTGTCGACGCCCGGTCAGGACGTCGGGCTAGACGGCGGGCTCCGGAAGCTCGTCGACGACGTCGACCTCCTCCTCGGTCACCTCGCCCTCCACGATCCTGTATGACCTGAACTCGACCGGGCCCTCACTATTCCCGTGCTCACGTGTGCTCACCAGCACATAGTGGGCTCCGGGCTCGCTGGCCAGGCCGATGTCGGTGCGACTCGGATAGGCCTCGGTCGCGGTGTGGGAGTGGTAGATCACCACCGGCTCCTCGTCGACCTCCCACATCTCCTTGTAGAGCGCGAGCAGCTCACCCGAGTCGAACTCGTAGAAGGTCGTCGATCCCGCGGCGTTGATCATCGGCACGAGCCGCTCCGGACGGTCCGACCCCTCCGGGCCGGCCACGACGCCGCACGCCTCGTCGGGGTGGTCGCGCTTGGCGTGGGCCACGATCGCGTCGTGGGTGGAACGGTCGATGACAAGCACGTGTTCAGGGTAGTGGGGGCTCAGCCACGGTTGGGCCCGGCCGACAAGGCGTGGACCAGCGACTCCTGGAGATAGCTCATCCACTGGTAGATCTCGACCACCATCATCCGCGGGTCGTCGTCGGGCAGGTCGTCCAGGTTGCTCTCGTCCTCGATCCCGAGCCGCGTGCCCAGCGCCAGTCGGATGTCGTTGAAGGTCTTGAGCCAGTCCATGGCACGACCGATGTCGACCTCGATGTCGATCATCGTCCCTGGCTCGGGCTGGTCGCCAAGACCCGCGTCCTCGAGGTCGTCGATGACCGCAGCCGCGTGCGACGCCTTGCCCGCCCTCAGCTCGGCCTCGGTGAACCGCCGGAAGTCGCCGGCGGCCTCCTCGTCCTCCCGGTAGGCGTCGGGGAACAGCCGGGCCAGGACCGGGTCGTCCGGAGCGGTGGTCGGACCGGTGAAGTCCAGCATCGCCTCCAGCGGGTCGTCCTGGTCGTCGGGGACGGCCGACTCGTGCCGCAGCAGCTCGATGATCTGGGCAGCGAGGTTGCGCAGCAGATCGGCCTCGTGCGCCTCGAAGGTCGCCACGACGCCGCCGCCCCGACGAGCGTGGAACCCGTCACCCATCGGAACGCTCCAAGGTGGCCCACAATCCGAACTCGTGCATCGCCTGCACGTCGCGCTCCATCTCCTCCCGGCTCCCGGTCGACACCACGGACCTGCCGTCGTTGTGAACCTCCAGCATCAGCTTCTCGGCCTTCTTGCGGGTGTAGCCGAAGTACTGCTGGAAGACGAAGGTGACGTAGGACATCAGGTTCACCGGGTCGTTCCACACCACGGTCTGCCACGGGCGGTCGAGCGCGGTGAGGTCGTCGACCTCCGGTTCCTCGATCTCAAGGGGGGCTGGGGGCATGGACACGTCGGTCAGGGTAGACGACGCGGCCCGGGTTCTACTCTGGGCCGATGGCCAACGACGCGTCGACGGCGCTGCTGACCGACCACTACGAGCTCACCATGCTGCAGGCAGCGCTGCGCTCAGGCACCGCGGAACGAGCCTCGGTCTTCGAGCTCTTCGGCCGCAGGCTCCCCGGTGGCAGGCGGTACGGCGTCGTGGGAGGAGTGGGTCGAGCCCTCGACGCCATCGAGTCCTTCCGGTTCGACGAGCCCACGCTGGCCTTCCTGTGTGACTCCGGCGTGGTGGACGAGACCACCGCGCACCGGTTGTCGACGTGGTCGTTCACCGGCGACGTCTGGGGCTACGCCGAGGGTGAGATCTACTTCCCCTACTCACCGTTGCTGGTGGTGGAGTCGAGCTTCGCCGAAGCGGTCCTGCTCGAGACGGTCCTGCTCTCGATCTACAACTACGACAGCGCGATCGCGTCCGCTGCGTCGCGGATGACCTGGGCGGCGGGTGACCGTCCCTGCGTCGAGATGGGATCGCGTCGCGCCCACGAGCACGCAGCCATCGCGTCGGCCCGTGCGGCGTACATCTGCGGCTTCACCGGGACCTCGAACCTGGAGGCAGGACGGCGCCACGGGATCCCCACGATGGGCACCGCAGCGCACAGCTTCACCCTGCTGCACGAGACCGAGCGGGACGCCTTCACCGCACAGGTCGAGGCGTTGGGTGCCGGCACGACCCTGCTGGTCGACACCTACGACGTCAACGACGCGGTCCGGACGGCGATCGAGGTTGCTGGGCCCGGGCTCGGCGCGGTGCGGATCGACTCCGGCGACCTCGGAGAGACCGCCCGTCAGGTGCGCCGCCAGCTCGACTCGCTCGGCGCCTCCGAGACCCGGATCCTGGTGACGTCGGACCTCGACGAGCACGCGATCGCCGCGCTCGCCGCGGCACCCGTCGACGGCTACGGCGTGGGCACCTCACTGGTCACCGGGAGCGGCCACCCCACCAGCGGCCTGGTCTACAAGCTGGTTGCTCGCGCCGACGCCGACGGGAAGCAGGTGCCGGTGGCCAAGCTGAGCAAGGACAAGGGCACCACCGGCGGACGCAAGTACGCTCTGCGCCGCCGCGACAGCCACGGCGTCGCCGAGGCAGAGGTGATCGGGGTCGGGCGACCCCCCCAGGACGACGGTGACCCCTCGACCGGGCTCAGGACGAGCGACCGCGAGCTGTTGGTGCCGCTGGTGCGTCAGGGCACGGTGGTCGCCCGCGAGCCCGTCGAGGACGCGCGCGAGCGACACCGGGCTGTCCGCGACGAGCTGCCCGGCCAGGCCCGCTCGCTGACGAAGGGTGACCCGGTCATCCCGACGGTTAGGCTCGGCACATGACACGGGCACTGATCGTCGTCGACGTCCAGAACGACTTCTGCGAGGGCGGCAGCCTGGCTGTGGAGGGCGGCGCCGCCGTCGCCCAGCAGATCTCCGAGACCCTGCAGCAGTGGCGCCGTCGGGCCCCGGGTGCAGCCGACTACAGCGTCGCGGTGGCCACGTTGGACCACCACATCGATCCTGGCGACCACTTCAGCGACGAACCCGACTTCCGCGAGAGCTGGCCGCGACACTGCGTGGTCGGCACCGACGGGGTCGCCTTCCACCCCAACCTGGATCCGGAGCCCTTCGACGCCGTCTTCCGCAAGGGGGAGTACGAAGCTGCCTACTCCGGGTTCGAGGCCACCGATGCCGACGGGAGGGGTCTGGCCGACTGGCTGCGCGAACGAGGCGTGGACCAGGTCGACGTCTGCGGGCTGGCGACGGACTACTGCGTCCGGGCCACCACGCTCGATGCGACGCGGGACGGCTTCACCGTCCGGCTGCTCTGCGATCTCTGCGCCGGCGTCGCGGACGAGACCACCGAGGAGGCACTGCGCGAGATGCAGGAAGCCGGCGCCCAGCTGGCGAGCTCGAGCAGACCGGCGTCAGCCGGGTGACAGCGGGTGTCGCGTCGGGTTCCTGTCCCTGACGAAGTGTGGTCACAGACGACATGCCTGTGTCCGGTTCGTCTGTCGTCTGTGACCACACTTCTGCAGCAGCGAGGCGGACTCAGCGGCCGGTGAAGCTGGGGCGGCGCTTCTGGACGAAGGCACGCATCCCCTCCGCGGCGTCCTCGGTGCCGAAGAGCATCACCTGACCGCGGCTCTCCCGGTCCAACGCCTGGTCCAGACCATGGATGGTGGCCGCGTTGATGGCGCGCTTGGTGGCGGCGAAGGCCAGCGGTGGCCCGGTCGCGAGTCGTCGGGCGGTCTTGTCGACCAGCGCGTCGAACCCCTCGTCGGGCACCACGTGGCTCACCAGCCCGGCGGCCGCGGCGTCCTCGGCACTCAACGGCTCGGCAAGCAGCGCCATGCGCATCGCCCGTGCCCGGCCCAAGGAAGCCGCCACGGTCAAGGAGGAGCCCCCGTCGACCATCAGGCCGACCTGGGAGAACGCCAGGATGAACGACGCCGACTGCGTGCAGATGGCGAGGTCCGAGGCGAAGCAGATCGAGGCTCCGACGCCGGCGGCGACGCCGTTGACCGCCGCGACCACCGGCTTGTCCAGCTCGGTGACCGCGCGGATGATGGCCGCGGCGCCGTCCATCGTGCGCTGGTCGAAGTTCTCGACGGGGTTGTCCCCGGTGAGGTCGGCGCCGGCGCTGAAAGCGAAGCCGCTGCCGGTGATCACGACAACTCTCACGTCGTCGTCACCCACGGCTGCGTGCAGCTGGTCGACGAGCCCGACAGCCATCTCCTCGCTCAGCGCGTTGAAGGCCGCTTCGCGGCGGAAGGTGATCCGCAGGACGCCGCCGGACTTCTCGATCCCGAGCTGCTCGGTCATGACGGCGACCCTAGCCTCCCCACTTGTCGTGGACGGTGCGGATCACCTTCGTGGTGCGCGTCGTGGCGACCCCGAGCTGCTTCTCCACGACGTCGTTGGCGAGCGTGCCCTGGTGCATGTCGTGGTCGGCCCACCAGAGCACCGAGCGGTGGCCCACCTTCGCGCCCTCGCCCTGCGCCGACCAGGAGTCGAGGTCATGGACCAGGCCGGCGGGAGGCTCCTGCTTGAGCAGGGTCACGTAGGTGCGCTTCACGTCGGGCACGACTTCGTCGACCTGCTCGACGATCCGGTGCAGGTCGTCGAGGGTCAGCGCGACCGTGGGCACCTCGAAGCCGAACTCGCTCAGGAGTGCCTGCTCGACGGCATCCTCGACGCCGGCGGTCGAGCGACGCCGGGACTCGAGCCTGACGTTGCCGGTGGCCAGGTGGGTGCTCACGTCCTCGAAGCCCGCCCGCTCGAGGACCTCGCTCAGCTTCGCCATGGGCACTCGACGTCGGGCGCCCAGGTTGATCGCTCGCAGGAAGGCCACGTAGGTCGACATGGCTGAATGGTGACACCCGCTCGCACGTCACCCGAGGCCATCTAGGCTCGTTGGCAGGGTGGAGAGAGAGCAGGACCTGAGCTGGGAGGGGCAACGTGAGCACGTCGCGAGTCAGTGCGGTCACCGGACCGATCTCGCTGCTCACCGTGGTCGCACTGGTCGCAGGCACCGTCATCGCCTTCACGGGCTGGCGGCCATCCTGGTCGGAGGACGACAACGCAGCCAGTCGCCCTCACAAGGCCAAGGTCAAGCTCGCCGACCTGAAGCTGGCCAACACCAAGGCTCGGCTTCCTCGCTCGGCCCGTGACCGCGGTGACCAGGCGGTCGACGGTGAGGTGGTCCACCCGCTTCGGATGATCCCGGTGTTCGCCGAACCCGGTCGCAAGCCTTTCGCCAAGGTCGGCCCCCAGCAGATGGGTGAGCTGTGGCTCCCGGTCGTGGGCCGGAAGAAGGGCTGGACGAAGGTGATGCTCCCCGCGCGGCCGAACGCGTCCGCAGGCTGGGTCCGCACCCGAGGCGTGGAGCGTCGCACGTCGTCCTACGAGGTCCAGGTGCACCTGGGCAGCCGGACCCTGGAGGTCATCCGGGACGGCACCCCGGCGGGCTCCTGGACCGTGGCGATCGGAGCCGCCGGCACGCCCACGCCCACGGGCCGGACCTTCGTGCTGGGCCTGATCCAGGACCCGAACCAGTCGTTCTCGGACTACATCATCCCGTTGGGCACCCACAGTGACACCCTCGACACCTACGGCGGCGGACCAGGGACGGTCGCCTTCCACGGGTGGCCGGACCCGTCGGTCTTCGGCCAGGCGATCAGCCACGGCTGCATCCGGGTCCCGGACGACGGGATGGATCTGCTGCGACAGGTGCCGCTGGGCAGCGTCGTCACGATCGACGAGGCGTAGCTCCTCGCGGATCGGGGAATGCTTTGCCCCGATACACACCATGTGTGACTGGGGTCACCGTGAGCGCAATAACTTCCCTGATCCCGACTCGTTGAGTGGTCATACCTGGGGGAACAAAGGGTGGCTCGTTCGCGCGCCGACCTGCACAGCACGCACAACGATGAGGGAGATGTTCCGATGAGGATCCGTACGCCGCTCGCGATCGGCGCCGCCACACTCGCCGCTGTCACCGCGGGGGTTGTCGTCACGACGCCGCAGACCGCCAGCAGCGCCGCTCCGACCAAGTCCTACGCCTGGGGGTTGTCGGTCAACGGCGAGGGCCAGCAGCCCTACGTCGAGTCCACCGACGGATCCACCCAGACCAACCCTGACGCCACCCTGCCGGACAACCCGATCGTGAGCGGCGAGATCGCCAAGTTCCAGGCCGGTGACGACTACGCCCGGATCCAGGTCGCCAACCTGACGATCGGCTCCGCGCTCGACCAGCTGCCCCAGGAGGCCAAGGACGGCATCACCGAGCTGCAGCAGCTGTGCGAGCAGGTCGTCACGCCGGTCGAGGGGCAGGCGCTCGAGCCGATCCTCGGTCAGATCCGTGACAACGCGCCCACCGAGCTCCAGCTCCCGGACGAGGGTGCCGTCACCGAGTTCTGCAACGGTCTGCTCGACGCCGACGTGCCGGCACTCGCCGCCGTCGACACCGTCGACATCGAGTGCGACGGCGACACGGGCCGGATGAGCCTGGCCGGCACCACCATCCTCGGCGCCCCGGCCCCCGAGCCGCTGCAGGGCGACATCCCCGCCAACACCAAGCTGTTCGCGGGCGATGCCGAGCCGCTGGCACAGGCTGTCCAGGTCACGTTCAACCGGCAGACCAAGCGCCCGAACGGTGCCTTCGACGTCGACGGCGTCGTCGTGGAGCTCGGCGGTGGCCAGGGCGAGATCATCCTGGGCCACACCACCTGTGGCGAGCCGCTGCCGCGGAAGGCCAACGCCCCGGCTCCGGCCCCCGCTCCGGACCCGGTCCGCAGGTCGGTGCCCGTCACCGGCTGATCGAGCCACGAGCTCACTGCTGGGCTCGCACCCAGCTCCAGGCATAGGCCGGGTCCTCGCACGAGGCCCCGGCCTCGCCGAATTCCAGGGGCCGGAACGTGTCGACCATGACCGCCACCTCGTCGAAGTACGACTTGCCCAGCGAGGCCTCGATCGCCGCGGGCAGCGGACCGTGGGCGTGACCCCCCGGGTGCCAGCTGATCGAGCCGCGGTCGATCCCGCTGCCCTTGCGAGCCTCGTAGTCGCCGGCGACGTAGAACATGATCTCGTCGCTGTCGACGTTGGAGTGGTAGTAGGGCACCGGCACCGCGAGCTCGTGGTAGTCGACCTTGCGGGGCAGGAAGTTGCAGATCACGAAGTTCCAGCCCTCGAACACCTGGTGCACCGGCGGCGGTTGGTGCACCTTGCCGGTGATCGGCATGTAGTCCTCGATGTTGAACGTGAAGGGGTAGAGGCACCCGTCCCAGCCGACGACGTCCAGCGGGTGGGTGGCATAGACCATCCGGGTGCCCACGACGCCCCCCGGCACGTTGCCCCGGTGCTTGACCAGCACCTCGACGTCGGTGCCCTCCTGGACCAGGGGCTCGCTGGGTCCGTGCAGGTCTCGCTCGCAGTACGGCGCGTGCTCGAGCAGCTGGCCGAACCGCGAGAGATAGCGCTTGGGCGGCGTGATGTGACTGCTGCCCTCCACGGCGTACAACCGGCTGGTCGTGCGCGGTACCCACCGGTGGGTGGTGGCGCGCGGCAGCATCACGTAGTCACCGGCACGGTAGGAGATCAGGCCGAACACCGTCTCCACGACGCCCTCGCCCTGCTCGACGAAGACGCACTCGTCCCCGGTCGCGTTGCGGTAGTAGGGCGAGGTCTCGGCGGCGACGACGTAGGCCAGCCGCACATCGGCGTTGCCCAGCACCACCCGGCGGCCGGTCACCGCATCCACGCCCCGCCCGGACTCGGCGTCGCCGGGGAAGAGGTCGTGCAGCTTGAGGTGGCGCGGCTGGAGGGGATGGTTCGGCCGAGTGGTGTGGTCGGGCAGGTCCCAGGTCTCGGCCGACGACAGGGCCGAGGGTACGCCGCGGTGGTAGAGCAGCGAGGAGTCCGAGGAGAACCCCTCCTCCCCCATCAGCTCCTCGTAGAGCAACGCCCCCGACTCGTCGCGGAACTGCGTGTGACGCTGGCGTGGCACAGCGCCCACCGCTCGGTAGTACGCCACGGCTCACCTCCGGTCCTGACCCCCTGATCCACCCTTGGGGACGCCTCGGGGTGGTGTCAACGGGCCCCGCCCGGCGAGGCGCCGCCACGGCCCCGTTCACGGCGCGTCACGGATTCGTTACGCGATGGTGAGGGGCAAGCGACGAAAAAGTGCCTAAGGTGAGGTACATGACTCGACACCGCACAGTCCTTCACCTGGCCGCCGCCGCGTCGCTCGCTCTCGTCGCGAGTTCCTGCGCGACGGAGACCTCGACCACCGAGAGCGGCGTCAACGTGATCTCGGAAGGCGAGCTGACCGTCTGCACGTCCCTGCCCTACAAGCCGTTCGAGTTCAAGAAGGGCGGCGAGATCGTCGGGTTCGACATGGACCTGATGAAGGAGGTCGCCAAGGCCAACGATCTCGAGATGACCCTCGAGATCACCGGCTTCGAAGGCATCCAGTCCGGCCAAGCCCTGAACTCCGGCGTCTGCGACATCGCGGCAGCCGGCATGACGATCACCGAGGAGCGCGCCAAGGCGATCGACTTCACCGACTCGTACTTCAACGCCACCCAGGCCCTGCTGACAACGGACGAGTCCGTCGACTCCCTGGACAAGCTCACGGGCAAGTCGCTGGCGGTGATGTCCGGCACGACCGGCGAGCTCTACGCCGAGGACAACGCTCCTGACGGTGTCACCCTGCGATCCTTCGAGGATCTCGGCCTGCAGACCACGGCCCTCACGACCGGCCGGGTCGATGCCGTCATCCAGGACAACGGCCCCCTGCTCGACTTCGCGAACACCAACCCGAAGACCTACGTCACCGCGGAGTTCCAGACCGACGAGGACTATGGCTTCGCGGTGCAGAAGGACAACAACAAAGAGCTCCTCGACTCCACCAACCAGGTCATCGCCGACCTCAAGGACGACGGGACCTACGACGAGATCTACAAGAAGTGGTTCGGCAAGGCCCCTGAGTCCGAGTAATGCCCGCCGTCACCTCTGCCGATAGGAGATCGCCATGGCGCTGACCCCGCGCAAGCGTGCCCAGGTCAGTCGTGGGATCCAGTACGCCGTGCTGGTCATCCTGCTGGTGGCGCTGATCTTCACCGCGGACTGGGCGACCCTCAAGGACGCCTTCCTGGACCCGCAGCTGGTCAAGGACCAGTTCCCCGAGGTGATCACCACCGCGCTGAAGAACACGGTGCTGTACACCCTGGGGGCCTTCACCTTCGGTCTCCTGCTCGGGCTGGTGCTCGCTCTGATGCGGCTCTCACCGGTCGGGCCGTACCGCTGGCTGGCGACGGCGTTCATCGAGTTCTTCCGCGGCGTGCCCGCGCTGATCGTCTTCATCGGCCTCTACTTCGGTCTGCCGACAGCGTTCCCGGGGCGTCAGATGCCGGGCGGCACGTTCGGCACGGTGACGATCGCGCTGGGCCTGGTGGGGGCGGCCTACATGGCCGAGACGATCCGGGCCGGCATCCAGGCGGTGCCGAAGGGGCAGATGGAGGCGGCCAGGACACTCGGGATGAGCAGCAGCCGGTCGATGATCTCGATCGTCATCCCGCAGGCATTCCGGATCATCCTGCCGCCGCTGACCAACGAGCTGATCCTGCTGACCAAGGACTCCTCGCTGGTCTACGTGCTGGGGCTCTCGATCTCGGAGTACGAGCTGACCAAGTTCGGCCGCGAGGGTCTGAACGACGAGGCGAACCTGACGCCCCTGACCGTGGCGGCCCTGTGCTACCTGATCATCACTGTTCCACTGTCCATCCTGGTCCGACGGATGGAAGCACGCTCGGAGAGGGCTCGCTGATGGCCGAGAAGGAGAACACCCCGGAGAGCCGCAGCGACGACAGAGGCACGCCGCACGCGATCGACGTCCAGGACCTGCACAAGTCCTTCGGGGACAACGAAGTGCTCACCGGCATCGACTTCAACGTCGACAACGGCCAGGTGGTCTGCGTCATCGGGCCCTCAGGTTCGGGCAAGTCCACGCTGCTGCGCTGCGTGAACCGCCTCGAGGAGCCGACGTCGGGCCGGATCTTCATCGAGGGCGACGAGATCACCGACCCCGACGCGAACCTCGACAAGATCCGCAGCCGGATCGGCATGGTCTTCCAGCAGTTCAACCTCTTCCCCCACCTGACGGTGATGCGCAACCTGTGCATCGCCCAGGAGAAGGTCAAGGGAAGGGGCCGCAAGGAGGCCGAGGAGATCGCACGCAAGAACCTGGAGAAGGTGGGTCTCGCCGATCGGGAGACGGCCTACCCCGCCCACCTGTCCGGCGGCCAGCAGCAGCGGATCGCGATCGCCCGCGCGCTGTCGATGGAACCCGACATGATGCTGTTCGACGAGTGCACCAGCGCGTTGGACCCCGAGCTCGTCGGTGACGTGCTCGGCGTGATGCGGGACCTGGCCAACGAGGGCATGACGATGATGGTCGTGACCCACGAGATGGGCTTCGCCCGCGAGGTCGGCGACAACCTGGTGTTCATGGACGGCGGCGTCATCGTCGAGGAGGGCGACCCGCACGAGGTCCTCGGCAACCCGCAGGAGGAGCGGACCCAGTCCTTCTTGTCGAAGGTGCTCTGAGTTCTGGTCTTGGCAGGCGGTGGCGAGCGGGCGTGGTGGTCGGGGTTCGTCGACGACGCTGCGATCTTCCCGCCCGGCAACGCGCCGCTGACTGATGCGGTCGCTGCCTACCTCACGCGGCTCGAGGAGCCCTGGGTCGACCTGGTCGGCCCGCTCGTGGTCGGCGACCGCGTCCTGCCCGAGCTGTCCGGCCTGCTCGCGAGAACCACAGCTTCCCTGCCGCTCAGCGTGGTGTGCTCCGGGGGTGCCGGCAGCCTGGAACCGGCGGCGCTGTGGGCAGAGCAGACCGACGGCGTCGCCCTGCACGGCCTCGAGCTCGCGCTACGAGACCTCGACGACCTGCCCGGGAGTGCGCAACGGGTCACCCGCGCCGCCGACGCCGTTGCGGCCGCAGGCATCGAGGTGCCGGTCTACGTCGAGGTCCCGGCCCTGGCGCCCGACGGACGAGCCGACCCCGGCTGGTTGGGCGCCTTGGACGAGCTCGCCGCCGCGGACCTGCGCCTGAAGTTCCGCACCGGCGGACCCGAGGCGCACCTGACGCCCGACCCGGCAGCGCTGGCAGCGCAGATCGAGGCCTCCCTCGACCGCGAGCTGGCCTTCAAGTGCACCGCGGGGCTGCATCACGCGGTGCGACACATCGACCCCGGCACGGACCGCGCCGAGCACGGTTTTCTCAACGTGCTGCTGGCGACGCGTGCGAGTCTGGACGGTGAGGACTCCGCTGCCGTGCTCGCGCAGAGCGACGCCGATGCGCTCCTTGCGCGTCTCGACGACCTGGGCCACGACGCGCTGCTGCGCACCCGCCGCTGGTTCACCTCGTTCGGGTGCTGCGGGGTCGAGGACCCGTACGGCGACCTCGTCGACCTCGGGCTGCTGCCGTGAGGGGTGGGGTCGCCGTCCTCGTGGTCCTCGGACTGCTGGCCGCGGGTTGTGACAACAGCGCCGAACCCGCGGCAACCGACCCCGGGCCCACGCCAGAAGTTGTGGAACCCGGCGCCCTCGTGGTGTGCACCGAGACCCCGTACGCCCCGTTCGTCGACGAGGAGGACGGGGAGTACACCGGCTTCGAGATCGACCTGTTGCGGCGGATGGCCGAGCGGCTGGACCTGGAGCTGGAGGTCCGACCGACGCCGTACGCCGCCATGGACGACGGCAGCGCGCTGGAGAACAAGCGCTGCGACGTCGCCGCAGCCGCGCTGGAGATCACCGACGAACGCGAGAGCGTCATGGACTTCGTCACGCCGCACTACGACGTCACCCTGACTCTGTTGCTCCCCTCCGCCTCGGAGATCGACGGGCTCGCGGACCTCTCGGGTCGCCGGCTCGCGGTGCAGGCAGACTCCACCGCAGCCAGCTACGCCGAGCAGCAGGCGCCGTCAGGGACCAGGCTGGTCGAGCTCGCCGGTGACCAGTACATGTTCGCCGCGCTTCGCCAGGGCAGGGTCGACGCCGTGCTCCAGGAGCTCCCGCTGAACCTGGTCCACGCGGAGAACCAGCGGTTCACCATGGCCGAGGACCACCCCACGGGAGAGCAGTACGGCTACGCCGTCTCCCCCTCCGACGACAAGCTGCGGCGCTCCCTCGACCGTGTCTTGGCCAAGCTGCGTCGCGAGCGCGTCTATCAGGACCTGTACGACCAGTACTTCACCAACGGCTGACTGGCCTCAGAGGTTCCCTCGCAGATCCTGCTCGCGCTCGATCGCCTCGAACAGCGCCTTGAAGTTGCCCTTGCCGAACCCGAGCGACCCGTGTCGCTCGATGAACTCGTAGAAGACCGTCGGCCGGTCGCCCATGGGCTTGGTGAAGATCTGGAGCAGGTAGCCGTCCTCGTCCCGGTCGACCAGGATCCCCCGCTTCTTCAGTTCCCCGATCGGTGCCCGCACCTCGCCGATCCTGGCCCGCAGCTCGGGGTCGACGTAGTAGGAGTCGGGGGTCTCCAGGAACTCCACGCCGTTGTCGCGCAGCACGTCCACGGTGCGCAGGATGTCGTTGGTGGCCAGGGCGATGTGCTGGCACCCGGCGCCGGAGTAGAACTCGAGGTACTCGTCGATCTGTGACTTCTTGCGCGCGGCCGCGGGCTCGTTGAGCGGGAACTTCACGCGATGGTTGCCGCTGGCCACGACTTTCGACATCAGCGCGGAGTAGTCGGTGGCGATGTCGTCGCCGATGAACTCCGCCATGTTCGTGAAACCCATGACCCCGTTGTAGAAGGCCACCCACTCGTCCATACGACCGAGCTCGACGTTGCCGACGCAGTGGTCGACTGCTTGGAACAGCCGGCGCGGCCGTCCCTCCTTCCGGACCACGGTGGAGGTGCGCCTGACGTAGCCGGGGAGGTACGGCCCGTCGTATCGACTGCGGTCGACCAAGGTGTGCCTGGTCTCGCCGTAGGTCGCGATCGCGGCGGTGCGCACCGTGCCGTGCTCGTCGGACTCGTCATGGGGCTCGAGCAGCACCGTGGCACCCGCGGACCGGGCGTGCGAGACGCACTGGTCGACGTCGGGCACCTCCAGCGCCAGGTCGACCACACCGTCTCCGTGGCGCCGGTGATGGTCTGCGACCGCACTACCGGGCTCGACCGCGCCGGTGAGGACGAACCGCGCACTGCCGGAGCGAAGCACGTAGGACTTGGCCTCGCGCGAGCCGGTCTCGGGGCCCCGGTAGGCAACGAGCTCCATCCCGAACGCCAGCTGGTAGTACGCCGCCGCCTGGGTCGCGTTGCCGACGACGAAGCCGATCGCGTCCATCCCGATGACGGGGAACGGGTCGCGGCTCGCGTCGTACTCCACCAGCCCCACCAGCTCCTTGAGCTGCTCCAGCGTGAGGTCTGCGCGCAGCTCGTCCTCGGTCAGCTGGGTGGTCCTGGGTTCAGTGCTCGGGTTGTCGGTCATCTCGTCACCATGACTCCACGCCCGGCATCGGCGCAACCACGCTCAGCTCTTGTTCTCCGGGTCGGCAGCCTGCAACGCCTCGACGATTCCCGCCAGCTCGGCGGCGTCGCGGGAGGGGGTGTGCAGCACCGCGTCCCAGACCGGGACCATGTCGTCCTCGTAGACGTGGCCGTGCCCGTCGGGCGGGGCGTTGGCCGCTGCCTGGTCGATGGCGACCTGCCAGAAGGTGACCAGCGGCCACCAGCGCAGATCGGGGTTCACGTCGGTGCCGGCACCCTCGCGGGTCCAGTCCGGCTCATCGAACGTCAGCCCAGGGGTCCACCACACGATCGGATCGGATGCGTGCTGCAGGAAGACGGCGCGCGGTCGAAGCCATCGTCCGTACTCGCGACCGTAGGCGTCCTGGTCCAGCTCGGCCGCGCCGGTGACGAACCGGATCTGACGTCCCTGCTCGTAGACCGGGGACACGATCGGACTGCCACGCAGCCGCTCGTCGGTGATCGAGCGCCACAACGGGGTGAAGCTCGGGGTGCCGATCCAGACCGCGCCATCGACCTTCGACAACATCTCGTCCGCGTCGTCGAACGCGGCCGTGGCCCCGTAGGCACCCAGGGACTCACCACTGACGTAGAGCCTGGGTCGGTCGTCGACCGGCCGGTCCTTCCACAGCTGGTAGACCTTGTCGAAGAGCAGGCGCCCGGCCTCGGTCGGCGCCGTCCGGCTGGTGAAGAGGGCGACCGGGCTCGGCAGGTAGGAGTACTGCATCGCGACGGTGGCGGAGTCGCCGCCGGTGAGGTACTCCACGGCCGCGACGTTGTACTCGTCCACCCAGCCCCGCCCGGTGGTACCGATGACGACCAGTGTCGATCTGTCGAAGGCACCGGTGCGCTCGAGCTCACGCACCGCGACGTCGGCCACGTCCTCCAGGGACATCCCGTCCCGGAGCGCGCCGTAGACCCGGATCGGGTCCTGGGCCGGCCGCCCCGTGACCTGCTCGATGTCCTCGGCGCTCGGTCCGGCAGCGGTGAATCTCTGACCGTTGTAGCCCAGGTCGGACCATGGCTGGGCGGCGCCGGGGCTGCCGGACCGCAACGGTGACGACGGTGCCTCGAGATCGGGAGGGGGTGTCTCGTTCAGCTGCGTCGCGCCGGCCGCGACCGCCTCCAGAGTTCGCCGGACCAGGAACTCGCTGCTGAGGAAGCCGATCAGGCCGACGACCACCACGACGGCCAGGACCCGCGCGGCCCACCCCGGCAGTGCGAGCCGCAGCACCCATCGCGAGCCTGCGAGCGCGACTCGGACGAGCACCACGAGGAGCACGACGACCAGGGCGATGACGACGCCACCCAGGTAGGAAGCCAGGTCCTCCGACAGCGTCGGCGGCGACATGTTGACCAGCTCGGCTGTCAACACCCGGTCCTGACGCTGCTGCCACCCCGTCACCACCGCCAGCGCCGCGACCAGGAGCCACGCCAGGCCCAGCACCAGGCGCCGTCGCCGAGGCTCGACCACGAACCGGACGCCGAGAAAGCGCACGACCGGTCGCAGCAGGAAGGCGACCAGCACCCCGAGTGCGTAGGCCGAGGCAGCTGACAGGCCGGCTACCACTGCCTGGAAGAACCATCCGTTCGGCAGCAGGCTCGGGGCGAACGATGCCAGGAATGCCGAGATCGCCAGGATGGTGCCCAACATTGACCGACCGCGCCACCACTCCCGCCAGCGAGACCTGTCGCCCGCGGTGCCGCGCGCGCTCTGCGTCATCTGCCCCGGTCCTCCTGCCGCTGCGGCCCCTTGAGGCAGGCTAGCCTCCTGGCCAGAATCCCGCCGTGGTCCTACCCGGTGGCCCAGGCCCGGACCCTGTCGATGCGCTCCTGGAGCTGTTCGGCCGTTGCCGTGACCGCGGCCGGTCCGCCGCAGTCGCGCCGCAGCTCGGCGTGGGTGACACCGTGCGGCTGGCCGGTGCGGTGGTACCACGCGGCCACGAGGGTGTTGAGCTCCTTGCGCAACGCCCTGAGCTGCTCGTGCGCGGTGGCTTCACGCGGCGGCGGCGCAGGGTCGCCAGACCCGACCCGGCCTCGGGCCCGCTCGTGCTGCCGCTGCCGGAGCAGGTCGCGGACCTGGTCCGGCTCGAGCAGACCGGGGATGCCGAGGAAGTCCATCTCCTCCTCCGAGCCGACGTGCACCTCACCGGCATGACCGAAAGCCGCCCCGTCGTAGACCACCTGGTCGAACAGCGCGTCGGAGCCCAGGGCCTGGAACGGCGTCGCGAGCTCCTCCGCCGAGGCGCTCTCGGCCACCTGCTCGCGCGCGAGCAGGTCCTCCTCGGCGGCCAGCATGTCGTCCTCGTCGGTGACGGGTCGCCCGAGCACGTGGTCACGCTCGGCCTCCATCTGGGAGGCCAAGGTGAGCAGGTGGGCCGTGGACGGCAAGAAGACCGAGGCGGTCTCCCCGCGCTTGCGGGCGCGCACGAAGCGACCCACGGCCTGGGCGAAGAACAACGGTGTCGTCGTGGTGGTGGCGTAGACCCCCACGGCGAGCCGGGGCAGGTCGACGCCCTCGGAGACCATGCGCACGGCCACCATCCAGCGGTCGTCGGACTCGCCGAACGACTCGATCCGCTGGGAGGCCTCCTTCTCGTCCGACAGCACCAGCACCGGCTTGACCCCGGTGACCTCCTCCATCAACCGGGCGTAGGCGCGTGCCGAGTTCTGGTCACCGGCGATGACCAGCCCAGCCGCGTCGGGCACGTGGCGCCGCACCTCGGTGAGCCGCTTGTCAGCGGCCGCCAGGACCGACGGCATCCAGGACCCGGTGGGGTCCAGGGCGGTACGCAGCGCCTGCGCGGTCTGGTCCTTGGTCAGCGGCTCCCCCAGCCGCGCCGCGATCTCGTCACCAGCTCGGGTCCGCCACTGCATGGAGCCGGAGTAGGCCAGGAACAGCACCGGTCGCACGACGTGGTCTGCCAAGGCGCGGGAGTAGCCGTAGGTGTAGTCAGCGACGCTGCGCCGCACCCCGTCGGCTCCCGGTGCGTAGGTCACGAACGGGATCGGGTTGACGTCGGAGCGGAACGGCGTGCCTGTCAGAGCCAGCCGCCGCTTGGCGGGCTCGAATGCCTCCCGCACCGCGTCACCCCACGACAAGGCGTCCCCGGCGTGATGGATCTCGTCCAGGATCACCAGGGTCCGGAACCGCTCGGTGCGCACGCGCAGCGCCAAGGGGTTGGCAGCGACACCGGCGTAGGTGACCGCGACTCCGACGTAGTCCTTGCTGGTGCGTCCTTGTCCCCCCGCATAGGTCGGGTCGATGGGGACCCCTGCCTTGGCGGCCGCGCTCGCCCACTGGGTCTTCAGGTGCTCGGTCGGAGCGACGACCACGATCCGTTCGACGCTGCGTTGGGCGAGCAGCTGCTCGGCGATGGTCAGCGCGAAGGTGGTCTTCCCGGCGCCTGGTGTGGCGACAGCGAGGAAGTCACGGGGCTGGCGTTCGGTGTAGACCTGCGCGGCTTCGGTCTGCCAGGCGCGCAGCTTGGTGGCCGTCCCCCACGCAGCGCGGTCGGGGTAGGCCGGCGGCAGCGGGCCGGCGGAGTGGAGGTGGCTCACTCCGCGTCGTCGTCGTCGCTGAGCGACTCCCAGATCTCTTTGCAGTCCGGGCAGACCGGGAACTTGTCCGGGGCACGGTTGGGCACCCACACCTTGCCGCACAGCGCCACCACCGGGGTGCCCATCACCATCGCCTCGGTGAGCTTGTCCTTCTCCACGAAGTGGGAGAAGCGCTCGTGGTCGCCGTCCTCGGTGGTCAGCTGCTGACGATCTTCGACCGTCTCGGCGTCGGGACGAAGGGTCGTGGTCGTGGTGGTGGAGGGCTCGGTCATTTGCTGCATTCTACGTCGCCACCTCCGGTCATCGGTCCCGGCGCCCCGACGGGCTCAGTTGTGGGTGGAATTCTCGGGCCGGGTGGAGAGCCAGGCCAGTTCGCCGGGCTGGCGTCGCAGCACGGCCTGTCGGAGCCGGGAGACATCCGGACCGAACACGTCTCGAGCCAGGGCATCCACGACGTACCAGGAGCCCTCCTCGAGCTCCTCGGCCAACTGGGCCGCACCCCACCCCGCGTAACCCGCGAAGATCCTCAGGTTGCTGATCGCCGGCGCCATCACGTCCACGGGCGTGTCCAGATCGATGATGCCGATGTCCGCGGCGATCCGTCGGAACCCGACCGGGTCCTCCTCATCGGGCACGTGGGCAACTGCCAGGGCCGAGTCCCGACTGACCGGTCCCCCCTCGAACAACACCTCCGGCGCAGAGACGCTCGGGGTCCATGCCGGCAGGACCGATGACACCACCACCGCGGTCGGGCGGTTGAGGATCACACCCAGGCTTCCGTCGTCGTCGTGGTCCAGGAGCAGGACGACCGCACCGTGGAAGCTCGGGTCCTGCAGCTCAGGGGCGGCGACCAGCAGCCGACCGGCGGCAGGCGGCTCGGTGGTCGTGGTGAAGCCTTCGACAGGGTCGGTCACGACGACATCACGAGGTCGAGCCTAGACGAGTGATTCCAAGGATCGTGCGGGCGAGCGGTGGGCGCGCGATGACAAGCCGGGGGAACAGGAACCGGGCCCCGGAACGCCTACCACCTGGGAGTGTGACGGCGGTCAAGGGAGAGACCGCGCGCCACGCGTGGCAGGCGTCCGGGGCCGGCCGGGAGGAAAGGTGCCTTTCCTCCAGCCAGGGTGGCGCCCCGGCGGCTCAGTCCAGGGCAGCGCGGGTGCGCTCAGCCATCAGGTCGTCACGGGAGCGCGCGCGGGCCGGGTTGGCGACGGTCGCGAACGGCGCGCCGACGCCACGGGTGTGCAGATGACGACCTCGGCCGTGTCGCCCGGCCGAGCGCACTTCCTGCTCCACGGCTCGGCTCAGACGCTCGACGAACGGCTTGGTGCTGCTCGGTTGCTCGGTCATGGAGACTCCCTACTGGTACCGATTCCGGTACTTCTCCATCGTAGGAAACCGACACCGCGCGACCAAGGAGACCAGCGGTGATGCCGCGCACAACGGGGGGTGTCGCTGGACACACCGCGCCCGGCCCGGGTGGCGCGACGTCAGCCGACGCGCAACGAACCGCCGCTTCGAGGCACCAGCTCGATGCGCACCTTGCCGGGGGGCAGCTCCAGGTCCTTCCCCTGGGCCTGCAACGTCATCGGCGCCTCGAGGCCCTTCTTGACCCAGGTGGCCTCGACCCGCCGACCCTGGTGGAAGACCGTCGCCGGGCCGCGGCCGGTGAAGCGGGTCTCCGGAACCGGGAAGCCGGCGGGGTCGGTGTAGCCCGCGGGGCGGACCTTGACCCGCAGGACGAGGACCGTGTCGGCGACGAAGGCGTCGCCCTTGCGGAAGTACGCGTCGGTGGTGACGTAGCGCTTGCCCCGGTAGACGAAGTTGGAGTCGGCGGCCTGGGAGAACGCGGCCGTGAAGCGCTTGGCCGGCTTGCCCTTCGGCAACGGCTCGTCCCCGAACGGCAGGTAGGGCTCGGGGACCCGCTGCAGCGGCTTCATCGGCTTCACGAGCTTCTTGACGTCCATGAAGAGGTTGTAGGGGGCCGCCCCCGGGCCGCGGAAGTAGCCACGGCCGTTGCGCTCGGTGACGGTCTTGATCTTGGCCTTGCGCACCACCCGCCAGGTCGGTGCAGCAGCACCACTGGCGACCAGGACCGCCTTGAGGGGACTCACGATGCCGACGTCGGTGGCGCGCATCGAGCGCACCGGCCCTACCCGCGGCGGCAGCGAGCTGTAGAAGAACGTGGCCAGCCTGGTGGTGCCCCCCTCGACCAGCTCCTCCACGACGAGGTCGGCCTTGCCGAGACCGACCTGCTGCGCGCTGCCCGAGTTGTCGACCTTGATCGTCAGGATCGGGTGCCCGGGCTGCTCGGAGAGCACCTCGCCGGTCAGCGGCGAGGTGCGCGAGAGCGTGGCGCCCTCGGACTCCTCCTGGGACGAATTCTTGTCGAGCAGGTCGTCACCGCTGCAACCGGCCAGCGCGAGCGCCCCCACCAGCAGCAGCGCGGCGAGACGGAGTCCAGACCGAGCAACCGGAACGCGTGCAGGGCTGACCGGAGAGGGCTCAGATGTCATGGCCCAAGCATGCCCTGCTCACCTCCCTCACCGGCGCAGGGTGCCCGCGAACCACCGGTTGGTCCAGGTGACGTTGCGCTTGACCCGCTGGCCGCTACCCGGAGCGTGAACCATCCGCCGCCGCCCGTCCTTCCAGCCGACGAAGATCGCCACGTGGTAGACCCCCGAGCTGTTGTGGAAGAACATGAAGTCACCCGGACGCATCCGCGAGCGCTTGATCCGGTGCATGTGGCGGCTCTGCTGGGCCGAGGTGCGCGGAACCCCGGAGAAGCCGGCCTTGCGAGCGCTGTAGTAGACCAGACCACTGCAGTCGAACCGCCGCGGTCCGGCGGCGCCGTACCGGTAGGGGTCGCCGATCTGGTTCTTGGCGATCCGTAGGGCACGGCGCGCCTTGGTCGCGCGTGAGGCGACGGGCCGGATGTCGGCCTCGACCACGCTGTCACCCGACTGGTGGGACCTGGCGCCCAGCGGACCCGGGTTGCCCGTGGCGAGCAGAGCCATGGTGACGGCGAGCACCAACAGGGAGCGGGTGAGCAGGATGAGCGGTCGATCGAGAAGAACGGGCACGTGCGGTCGCACAGGCATGAGCAATCCCTTCACACGCCTGTGAGGTGAGCTGTCGGGTTAGAGCGAGAAGGTGCTCTGCCGACGGTCCGGTGGGACCGTCGGCTTCACCCCAAGTGCCCCGCAGGGCACATGGAACCTGGGTCCCCCACTCCTTGCCTGATACCTGTGGACGATGGGCGGCGTTCGGGGAGGCAGGACTCGGCGGGCCCCTCAGCCGACTGCCCGGCGAGGCAGTTGGACGACCGTAGCGGGTCAGCTGGGGGCCAACCCTGCTTTGCGACAATCCGCGCGATTTCGGACTCAGTGGTCCAGACGGCGCCGAGTCAGACCTTCGCGCCACCGTCGACGTACAGCGTCTGACCGGTGATGTAGCCGGCCTCGTCACTGCACAGGAAGGCGACAGCAGCCGCGATGTCCTCGGGCCAGCCGACGCGTCGCACCGGGTTCGCCTTCGCCGCCGCAGCGCGATACTCCTCCGGGTCGACGCCCACCCGACGCGCGGTGGCGTCGGTCATCTCGGTGACGATGTACCCGGGAGCGATCGCGTTGGCGGTCACCCCGAACGGCCCCAGCTCCAGGGCGAGGGTGCGGGTGAAGCCCTGCAGACCCATCTTGGCGGCGGAGTAGTTGGCCTGGCCGCGGTTGCCCAGGGCGGAGACGCTGGAGAGGCTCACCACCCGCCCGTACTTGGCCTGAACCATGTGCTTCTGCACCGCCCGGGACATCAGGAACGCACCCTTGAGGTGCACCGAGAGCACCGAGTCCCAGTCGTCCTCGCTCATCTTGAACAGCAGGTTGTCACGGGTGATACCGGCATTGTTGACCAGCACGTCGACGCCGCCGAGCTCCTCGGCGACCCTCGTCACCGCCGCCTCCACGGCATCGGCGTCGGAGACGTCGCAGGCCACGCCCATCGCGCGACCAGCCAGGTCCGAGGCGGTCGCCTCGGCGGCCGACTCGTCGAGATCCAGCACTGCCACCGAGGCTCCCTCGGCGGCGAGGCGCTGGGCGATGCCCGCTCCGATCCCTCGTGCCGCTCCGGTCACGATCGCCGTACGCCCGTCGTACCGCCCCATCTCGGCCTCCTTGCCTGAGTGCTCTTGAGCCACCTGTCGTCGTCGTGCCCGAGTGTGGCACGAGCCTGCCTGACCCCTGCCCCTCGCGATCGCGCTGTCAGGCCCCCCGAGGCTCAACCAGCGCCGAGCGCAGGCGGCTGGCGTAGTCGGCCTGCTCGTCGCCGTCGGCGTACGTGGTGCGTGGCCAGAAGAATCCGCGCAGCCCGTCGCCCCTGGTGCGCGGCACGACATGCACGTGCAGGTGAGGCACCGACTGGCTGACCACGTTGTTCATCGCGACGAACGACCCCTGCGCGCCCAGGGCTGTGGTCATCGCGACGCTGAGTCGCTGCGCGGCCTCCAGGAAGGGGTCGCGCAGTGGGGGAGGTAGGTCGGGCAGCGTGCCGATGTGCTCGCGCGGCACCAGCAGGGTGTGTCCCTTGAACACCGGCCGGGCGTCGAGGAAGGCGACGAAGTCTGCTTCGTCCAGGACCACCGCGGCCGGTTTCTCCCCGGCGAGGATCGCGCAGAACGTGCAGGCCATGGCGCACATCGTGCCGCACCGGGCTCGATGAGGGAGTCCAAGGGGAGCGTGAGACCTTGGACTCGATCATCTAGTGCCGGGTGATGCTGCCGTCGTCCTCGTAGGTGACCCCGTCGAAGTCGACGGTCCGGCCGCTGTTGACGATCGCGGTGATCACCACGTTGCCCAGCGCGCCGCTGCGGTCGAAGACCGTCGCAGCCGAGACCGCGATGCCGTCGGCCTCGTGCCGGTCGATGGCCGCCAACCCGACCTCGTTGCCCTCGGGCAGCCGGGCGAGGGTCAAGGTGGCGTCGGTGTTGATGTGCTGGATCCCCCTGGTGCCCCAGTTGGTCACCATGCTCGCCCCGTCGCACATGCCGGCGACGGCCTGGAACGGTGAGAGTCTCTCCCCCGCCACGACCGAGGGCATCCGGCTCCAGGAGACCTTGCGGGCCGCGTCGTGGTGTGCCCCGAAGTCCTGTGACCACCCCGCGGAGCTCAGGATGAAGGGCACGTGCGGCTCCTCGCCGGGAGGAGCGACGTCCTCCGGCGGTGGCGACGGCACCTCGGCGGGGCTCCAGACCTCGCCCTCGGGCGTCTCGGTGTGCTTGAGGAAGACCGCGCTGGCCCGGGCCACCGGCAGGGTGTCCTGGTGGAGGGTGGCGTCGATCAGGCAGATCCTGGACCCCTCACGCACCACCCTGGCCGACGTCTGTGCGGCAACCATGCCGGCCGGGCGGAACAAGTCGACGGTGAAGCGGGCCGGCCTCAGGTCCCCGCGACCCAGCTCGGTCAGGCACGCCTCCGCCTCTCGGGCGAGGGCACCACAGGTGGCCACCCCGTGCATCTGCTCGGACGACCAGGCGCTGGTGGCCGCGACGGTCGGCACCAGGGAGGATTCGCTGCCGAGGGTGAAGTAGGCCAGCTCCATGGGTCGATCCTGGCGCATGCCGCTCAACGCGGACCCAGCACCTCGTAGCGGGCGCAGAGGAACGACCCGTTGCGGTCGTGCTCGAGCAGCCGCAGGTCGAAGGGACGCGGGAACAGCGGCGCACCGCTCCCGAGGGTGACCGGGGCGATCATCAGGACCAGCTCGTCGAGGAGACCGCGCTCTGCGAACTGACACGCGAGGTCGCCTCCGCCGACCATCCACAGGTCGCGGCCGTCGGCGGCCGACGTCATCTCCGCGTGCACTGCCTCAACCGGTTCCTGGGTCAGCTGGATGCCGTCGCCGATCAGCGGCAGGTCTCGATGGGTGAGGACCCAGCACGGCATCGTGTAGGTCCATTCCTCACCGGTGGAGGCGAGATGGTCGATCAACCACTGGTAGGTGGTGGCACCCATCGCCATCGCGCCGACGTTGCCGATGAACTCGGTGTAGCCCATCGGCCCAGCGTCGTCGTGCTCCTGGACGAACAACCACTCCAACGAGTTGCCGGCGTCGGCGAGATAGCCGTCCAGGGTCGTGGCGGTGTAGAAGATCGTGCGGGCCATGCCTCACCATGACACGCCTGCACGTCGGTGTCGCGCCTCCCGAGATCGCCGATGACTACCGACCGGACACGACGGTCACGTCCCCCGACCTGGTCGCGGCGCGAGGCTGGATCACAGTCGGTAGACCCGACGGGCGACGTCGCGGGTCAGCGCCGTGAGGTCGAGGGACTCCCCGAGGATCTCGACGAGGACGCCCAGGGTCGCGGGCAAGGTGAGGCTGGGCTTGTCCATCGGGAAGTTCGAGGCCCACATCACCCGGTCTGCGCCGAAACACTCGTGGACGTGGCGCACGACCGGCGCCAGGGTCTCGAGGAGCTCGCCCGAGCCACTGAGCCCCTCGACGTCCAGCTCGTGCGGCCGGTTCCCGCCGAGCACCGGCATGCCCAGGCCCGAGTGCTTGGCGACGACGTTGCTGTGCTCGGCGAGGGCGGCCACGTCCTCGCGCCACGTCGCCAGCAGCTCGCGACGCTGGTGCTCGTAGCGGGCGGTGTGGCGCCCACGTGGACCGAGCAGCCCGACCGGGGTGGCGTGGTGGTCGAGCACGAACGTGGTCTCCGGGTAGCGCCGGACGAGCTCCAGCGCCGTCGGTAGCTGGTGGGAGTAGCACCACAGCTCGAAGGACAACCCCCGGGAGGCGACGGCCTCGAATCCGTCGAGGAAGGCAGGGTCACTGAACAGCGTCGGGGTCTCGCAGAAGTCACGAACCCCCGGGTCGGGGTGGTGGGCAGCGGTCAGCCGCACCCCCCGCACCTTGTCGGTGGTCGCCAGATGCGCATCGAGCACCTCGCCCGCGTCGTCCCAACGCGGGTCCGCCGCGACGACGAGGCCGCCGAGCGAGGGCAGGCCGTCCTGGCCGAAGGGAAGCCCCAGCACCCAGCGGGTCTCCTCCACCGCACCCAGGTGACTCACGGCGTCATCGTCCACGGGCCACTTGGCCTCCACGTGCACGACCGAGCCGATCGGCAGCGCACGTGCGTCCTCGGCGTAGGTCTGCGGCACGTAGGGCTTGAGCAGGTGGTGCGGATCGCCGGCGAACTCACGGTCCGCCTGCGGGAGGAGGCGCCCCAGCGACCGTGGCACCCGGTTCACCCGGCGCACCAGTCGCGCCTCACGCGAGACCACCCGCGTGGTCGTCAGCGGGTCCCACTGGTGGATGTGAGGGTCGACCATGTCCTCGGGGAGCCGGTCGATCCAGGGTGCTGGGTTCATCGGGGTCCTCACGTGGTCGACCAGCGTCTGCGCTGTGGGTCGAGTTGGGGCCAGATGCCGACACGAGGTCGACCGACAGCGGCCGCATTCCCCCTCGAGTGAGAACCCCGCACCGTGGTAGGTGCGGGGTTCTCTCACGACACACGTGTCGTGACGTGGAGCTGGCGGGAATCGAACCCGCGTCCTCGAGCGCCATGTCAGGTCTTCTCCGGGTGCAGTCTGCGATGACGTCTTCTCAGCCCCGGCACTCGCACAGACACGTTGCCGACGGGCTCAGTCGGATGAGAGTCCCGCATCACCCCTCCGACGAGGGTGATGCAGCGAGCCTCCTAGCTGAGGCCAGATACTGAGTCGGAGGCGTCCTCAGTCTGACCCGTAGCGCTCGCCGTCAGACGGCGAGGGCGTACGAACTGCGCTTAGAGTTGGCAGTTATTTTGTTTCCAAGCATCGTTAACGAGATGAGCTTGGATCCTCGACCCGCTTCTCCTGGACATGAAACGTCCCAAGTCGAAACCGATCAGCCCCTCTTGAGTTGTCAATCACCAGTGTAGTGACCAGAACCGACTGCGGCGAACCACTATTCCCCGGGCGACCCGTCGTGCCACGCCGGATCACGGCCGAACCCCGCCAGCAGCCGCGCGTGCGGATCGTCGCTCCCGGCCTCCTGACGCGGGCCGATCACCCCGGCACCGCGGTACATCTCCTCGCGGTCTGCGAACCAGGTCGACACCGCCGCCACGACGTCCGGATCCATGGCCCGGTCCTGACCGGTGGCCGAGGCCAGGTCCCAGGTGTGGACCAGATGGTCGGTGGCCACCTGCCAGACGTACTCGTCGATGGGCACCTCGCCGAAGGACAGGTGCACCATCCCGTGGGAGGGCAGGTGCTCGGCGATCGCGGTGATTGCCCCGTGCGCTGCGTCGCGGGCCGCGGTGTACGCGTCGTCGCCCAGCAGGTCACCGTCGAACCGGTCACCGACCTCCTCGATCGTCCGGCCCTGCGCGATCGGGGTGGTCCAGAGGTCCTCACCGACCACGTGGGAGATGAGCGCGCGGACGTCCCAGTCCCGGCAGGGCGTCGCCCTCCCGAAGTCACCCGGAGCGACGCCGGCGACCCGCGCCTCCCAGCCCTCGACGGTACGGCGGTGGAGCTCACCCAAATCCATGACGTCCTCCTCGGCCCACGTGGTCAGCATCCACCCGCTCCCGCGACCAGTCGAGGCCATGGCCTCGTGGTCTAGGTGGCGGGTCTCGGCTCGGCGGGGATGTCGTCGCCGGCGAACTGCCGGGCCACCAGGACGTCGGTGGAGGAGTGGGCGAGGATCGACAGGCTGATCGTGAGCGCGACGAGGTGGAACAGCTCGTCCGCGGCGTCGATCCCCGACTCCAGCACGATCAGCCCGTAGACGACCGAGGCGAACCCCTTCGGGCCGAACCACATCGCGGCCGCCTGCTCGCGAGGGGTCAGACGAGCCCCCGCGAACGAGATCAGCAGCGCCAGGGGCCGGGCGACGACCAGGGCCAGCACGGCGAAGACCCAGCCCTGCCAGCTGATCTCCTGGACCAGGAACTGCGGCGTCATCAGGGCGCCGAAGACCAGGATCGCCACCAGCTTCAGCTGTTCGGCGACCAGCTCGCCGAGCTGCTCGAACTCGTGGCGGAACTCGGGGGCCGTCGTGGCCACCACCACTCCGGCCGCGAAGGCGGCGAGGAACAGGTTGGCGTGAGTGGTCAGGCACAGACCCAGCACCAGCAGCCCGATCGCCGCCGGAAGCAACGGCTCGAGGTGTCGCACGGAGGCCAACCAGGGCAGCCGCTCGAGTCGCAGGACCACCCAGGGCACCACGACACCGATCGCCACCCCCAGTGCCAGCTCCTCGGCCAGCACCCAGCCGCCGGGGCTCTCGCCGCCCACCACGGCCAGCAGCACCAGCACCACCGGGAGCGCCAGCCCGTCGTTGACGCCGGACTCCACGTTGAGCAGGCGACGCAACCGCGGGGGCACCTCGTCGCGCCCCACCAGCGCTGCGGCGAAGACCGGGTCCGTGGGCGCGAGGACGGCGCCCAGCAGCAGTGACTCCAGCCACGGCAGGCCGGCCACCCAGTGCGCAAGCGCAGCGGTGATCCCGAGCGTCAACGGCAGTCCGAGTGCGAGCGCGCGCCCGGGGAGCCGCCAAGCCGTCCGCAGGTCCGGCAGCGAGACCCGCATCCCGTCGCTGTAGAGCACCGCGAAGAGCGCGAGCTCGGCGAGCACCGAGACCCCTGGGTCACCCGCCTCGACATGCAGCACGTCGAGCACTCCTGGGCCGAGCAGGAACCCTCCCACGAGGAAGAGCACGGCCGTGGAGAGCACGGTGCGGTTCGCCAGCTCGGAGACCAGGACGGCCACCACCAGCAACGCGCCGAAGCACACGACGAGGACAGGTACGTCCACGACATCACCCTCCCGACCGCGACTTTTCCGTGATACCCAGCGACGACGACGTGCACTCGGCGCCAGATCGGGCACGTGTACCTCATGACGAGCATCTCGCACATGCCCGACCACCGGCTCCTCGGCACGCATCGGCGGTTTCCACGATGAGCCCGAGCTCGCAACGACGCCCGGGTCAGATCCGGCTACCGGCGTGGTTGCCGACCGCCCTCGTGTGGTGCCTCCTGCTGCTCGCGGCCGCAGGCACGCTGTGGCTGCTCGCCCGCGTCCTTGTCGCGCTGATCGTGGTGACGACCGCAGTCGTGGCCGCGACGCTGCTCACGGCGCTGCTGGAGCCGTTGACGTCCCAGCTCGTGCGGTGGCGACTGCCGCGCTGGCTGGCGGCCCTGTCCACCATGCTGCTCACGCTCGCGGCTCTGGGTGGCTTCGGCTTCTTCCTGGTCGAGCGGGTGGTGCAGCAGTCGGAGGACCTCAGCGGCGCCCTGAGCGAGAGCGGCGAACGGCTGCGTCAGCTCCTGCTCGAGTCGTCCCTCCCGATCGATGCCGAGCAGCTGGACCAGGTGCCCGGCCGGCTTCTCGACGCCCTACGCGCTGCCCTGCCGCCTCCGTCGACCGGAGCGGGCATCGCCGTCGACATCGCGAGCGCGCTGGCGCTCACGCTGTTCCTGTGGTTCTTCATGCTGAAGGACGGCCGCTCGTTCCTGCCATGGCTGCTCTCCTGGTCGCCGCGTGATCGACGTGCCGGCCTACGCCGCAGTGGGGAGCTTGCCTGGGAGGTGATCACCCGCTACGTGCTCGGCACCGTGGTGATCGCCAGCGCCGACGCGGTCGGGGCGGGCATCGTGATGGCGATCCTCGGAGTGCCGATGACCCTGTCGTTGGCCCTGCTGATCTTCCTCGGAGCCTTCGTCCCCATCGTCGGGTCCACGATCGCCGGTGTCGTCGCGGTGGCCGTCACCCTGGTGACGGTGGGCCCGGTCCAGGCGCTGATCCTGGCGGGTGCCGTGATCGCCGTGCAACAGCTCGAGGGCAACGTCCTCCAACCCCTGGTGATGGGGCGCGCGCTGCACCTGCACCCCGCCGCCATCGTCCTCGCGGTGAGCATCGGGGCGTTGGTCGCGGGGGTCCTGGGTGCCCTGGTGGCCGTGCCGGTGTACGCGATCGCCCTCCGTCTGGCGCAGGACCGGCGACCAGCCCGGGGCGCGGATCCTGAGCCTGCCGAGGAGACCTCCCGCGCCTGATCGGGGGAGCACGGCGGCGGTCCGGCTACCCGCCGGCGCGCCGACCGGCGCCGCCGCGGCTCAGTCGGGGGCCGCCCCGCCCGCTCGGCCCAGCAGCGAGGCCCCGTTGTCCCAGCACACCGCTCGGAGCCAGTCGTCACCCAGGTCGAGGCGCGCAAGCGCCTCGACCTGGTGGGCGTAGGGGTGCGGGATCGAGGGGAAGTCCGAGCCCAGCAGGATCCGGTCCTGCAGGTCCAGCAGCCGCGGTCGTAGCTCCGGGGGGAACGGGGAGTCCTCCTCGGTGAAGTCTGTGAACGCGATGGTCGTGTCCAGCAGCACCCGGTCGTGCCGCTCGGCCAGGTCCAGGAAGTCGGCGTACTCCGGGGCACCCATGTGGGCCACGACCACCCGCAGCTGCGGGTGGGCCTGCAGCAGCCGGGCCAGGGTGTCCGGGCCGGTGTGGGCGGCGGGCATCGGCCCGGAGCCCACGTGCATCACGACCGGGACTCCGGCGTCAGCGACCATCCCCCAGGCGTCGGCCAACACGGGCACGTTGGGGTCGAAGTCCCCGACCTGCACGTGGATCTTGAAGACCTCGACTGCCGGACCGCGTTCGCCACGCAGCCGTTCCTCGACGTACCGCGTCACCTGGGGCTCGGGGAAGAACGTCGCCGAGCGGAGGCACTCGGGGGTGCGGTCGGCGAACTCTGCGGCCCAGTCATTGAGCGACTCGGCCATGTCGGGCCGGTGGGCATAAGCCAGCGCGGAGAACCGGCGGACCCCGAGGTCACGCAGGATTCTCACGCGCTCCTGCTCGTCGAGCCGGTAGTGGATCGGCCACTCCCGCCCGATGAGTGGGCCCGCGTCCTCGAAGGCGGCCCACACGCTGCGCTGCATCCGGGGCGGCAGGAAGTGCACGTGCACGTCGAAGAGACCGGGGACACCCAGGGACTCCCACCAGGTCGGCAGGTCCTCGTCGGACCACACTCACATGCCCTTGACGCGTCGGCCGAGCGCGACCTCGGCCTCACGCTTGGCGGTGCGCTCGGCGATGGCTTGGCGCTTGTCCCAGCTCTTCTTGCCCTTCGCCAGACCGATCTCGACCTTGGCGCGACCGTCGACGAAGTACATCTGCAGCGGGACCACGGTGAAGCCCTTCTCCCGCACCTTGGCGTCGATCTTGGCGATCTCCTCGCGGTGCAGCAGCAGCTTGCGACGGCGTCGCGGCTCGTGGTTGGTCCAGCTCCCCTGGGTGTAGGTGGGGATGTGCACCTGATGGAGGTAGATCTCGCCGTTCTCCACGTCACAGAAGGCGTCGGTCAGGGACGCACGGCCCGCGCGCAGCGACTTCACCTCGGTGCCCTGCAGCACGATGCCGGCCTCGTAGGTGTCGTCGATGTGGTAGTCGTGGCGCGCTCGCCGGTTGGACGCGATCATCTTCCGCGCAGCGCTCGCCTTCGGGTCCTTCGCCATGGGCCCAACCCTACGAGGGGTCAGAACCAGCGCATCGGGTCGGCGGCCTCGCCGTTCTCCAGCACCGTGAAGTGCAGGTGGCAGCCGGTCGACCACCCGGTGTTGCCGACATAGCCGATGATCTGGCCGCGCTTGACCTTCTCGCCCTCGGCGACCGCGTACATGCTCAGGTGGTTGGAGATGGTGGCGACGCCGACCCCGAAGTGCACACCGTGGTCGATGACCAGTCGGTTGCCGTACGCCGTGTGGTAGTACTCCGAGAGCACCTTGCCCTTGGCGGACGCCCTGATCGGCGTGCCGCAGCTGGCGCCGAGGTCGACGCCGTCGTGCAGGCTGCGGTAGCCGTAGATCGGGTGGATCCGGTAGCCGAACGGCGAGGTCACGTACCCGTCGACGGGCATGTCGAGGAAGCCGTTGCCGTTCACGGGCCCCACGTAGCCGGAGCCCTGGGAGGCCACGCTGAGGATCAGGTTCTCGATCTTGTCGCGCTCCACCAGCAGGCCGGCCAGCACGGTCATGTCGGCCTTCTTGGCCTTGGCCGCGGCGTCACGGGCCCGGGAGCGCAGGCTCACCAGCTGCGACACCTGCGACTCGGCGGCCTCGGCCTGCAGCTCCAGCGCCTTCTTCTGCGCCAGGTTGGCTGCCGCCTCCTCGCGGCGCATCTGCACCTCGGCCTTGGCTGCTGCCATCTCCGCGCGGTGGACGGCCAGCATCACCTCGGTGGCCTGGAGCCCGTCGAGGATCGCCGACTCCTTGTTGGCCACGGTGGCCGAGGCGTTCATGTTGCCCGCGATCCGGGCCGGGTCCTGGTCGGAGAAGATCATCGACAGCCCCATCAGCGAGGGGTCGCCCTGCTCGTAGCTGGCGATCACCATCGCCCGCAGGTCCTGGCGCTGCCGTTCCACCTGCGTCGCACCCTTGGCCAGGGCGTTCTTCGCCTTGTCCAGGCGATTCACCGCGGTGGCGAGACGTCGCTGCATGAGCTGGTCCAGCGCCTCGGCTGCCGCGAGCTCGCCGCGGGTCTGGGACAGGTGTGCCCGGGCCTGGAGCAGGTCGCTCTGCGCCTGGGTGAGCGCAGCAGTGGCGGCCTCGAGCGCCTTCGACGCCTCCGCGTGCTTCTCGTCGGCCTCCTTGACCTTCTCCTCGGCCTCGTCCTTCTTCTGCTTCAGGTCCTCGACCTCGGCAGGCTTCTCCTCGTCCTTGGACTGGGCATCCTTGGGGGCGTCCTTGGGCTGGGCGTCCTTGGGCTGGGCGTCCTTGGTCTGCTCACCCTTCGGCTGCTCGGCGTCTGCCGCGTAGGCCAGGGACGGGCCCGCGGCGAGCATGAGCGCGCCCACCAGGGCAGCGACCAGGCGCGAGCGTGCCCGAGAACTGGGGAAGCGGCGTGCCACGGAGATCCTTCGCGCCGAAGCGGAGTCGGCTGGTCGGTGACGGCTCGCCCGAGCGAATTGGTCAGGCGAACAGGTCGAGGAAACAGTACGTCTCGACGCTAGCCGACAGAAATCAAACGCGTAGGTATTTCCGAGTCAGGACCAAAGTCGGGACCAATGTCAAAACCAGACCGACGCAGGTCATGGCCACCATGGCCATCACCCCGTCCTGGTAGTCGATCCAGGCGACCAGGTTGGAGTTGGGCCTGAGCAGTCGATAGACCACGATGTTGAGGAAGGCGAAGATCGCGGCTCCCGCCAGCGCGATGCCCAGCAGGGCGGCCACCAGGGCCTCCAGCAGGAACGGCAGCTGGATGTAGAGGCTGGAGGCGCCGACCAGGCGCATGATCCCGATCTCCTTGCGGCGGGCGTACGCCGCCAGCCGGATCGTGTTGCCCACCTGCAGGATCGCGGCGAACAGCAGGAAGCCGGCGATGACGATCGCGCCCCACTTGAAACCGTCGATCCAGAAGTAGATCGGCTCGAGGACGTCGCGCAGGTCGCGCACCGAGCCGACTCCCGCTCGGTTGGTGACCTGGTCGCGCAGATCCTCGAACTGGCGCGGATCCTGCAACGTCACCCAGTAGGACTCGGCCAGGTCGTTGGGACGGATCGAGTCGATCACCTGCTGCTGGGTGCCGCTGCCTGAGGCGTAGACCTCACGCCACTTCTCGTAAGCCTGCTGGCTGTCCTCGAACCGCCAGTCCTTCACCTCGTCACTGGAGTCGAGAAGCTCCTCGATCTGCTGCTTCTGCGCGTCGGTCGCCCGCCCCTCGATGCAGTTGGTGGTCGGGGAGCTGTCGGTGCACATGAAGATCGTGATCTGCAGCCGGTCGCCCCAGAACTCCTCGGCCTTGTCCGCCTGGGAATTGAGCAGCAGCCCGAGTCCCACCAGGGTCAGGGAGACGAACAGGGTCAGGACGACCGCGATCGTCATCGAGACGTTGCGCCGCAGACCGGTGGCGAGCTCGGAGAAGACATAGGTCAGCTGCATCGCTCGCCCCTCCTCGACCGACCCGGGCCGGTCCTCGGCTCAGTGCTGGTAGCCATAGATACCTCGCACCTGGTCACGCACCACGCGGCCGTCGGAGAGCTCGATCACCCGCTTGCGCATCTGGTCGACGACGCCGACGTCGTGGGTGGCCATGACCACGGTCGTGCCCGTGCGGTTGATCCGGTCGAGCAACCGCATGATGCCGACCGAGGTGTCGGGATCGAGGTTGCCGGTGGGCTCGTCGGCGATCAGGATCGGGGGCCGGTTGACGAAGGCACGCGCGATCGCGACCCGCTGCTGCTCGCCGCCGGAGAGCTCGTCCGGCATCCGGGAGCCCTTCCCCTCCAGCGAGACCAGCTCGAGCACCTCCGGCACGGTCTGCTTCACCACGGAGCGTGGCTTGCCGATCACCTGGAGCGCGAAGGCGATGTTCTCGTAGACGGTCTTGTTGGACAGCAGCCGGAAGTCCTGGAAGACCGTGCCGATCGAGCGCCGCAGCTGGGGAACCCGCCACCCCGCGAGCTTGGCGATGTCGCGACCGTCGATCTCGACCTTGCCGGAGGTGGGCCGGGTCTCACGCAGCACCAGGCGCAGGAAGGTGGACTTGCCGGAGCCGGAGGCGCCGACGAGGAAGGCGAACTCGCCCTTGTCCATCGAGACCGAGACGTTGTCCAGCGCAGCGCGCTGCTGCCCGGGATAGGTCTTGGTGACGTGGGAGAACGTGATCACAGTGTGTCGATGCTAGGTGAGACGGGGTTCTGGATCCGGGACCCCGGTGGGGTGCGTCCCCCGGATGCGTCTCAGGCGGCGGCCTCGGCGCCGCGGCGCCAGCGGATGCCGGCCTCGATGAAGTCGTCGATCTCGCCGTCCAGGACCGCCTGGGGGTTGCCGGACTCGTGGTTGGTGCGCAGGTCCTTGACCATCTGGTACGGGTTCAGCACGTAGGAGCGCATCTGCTCGCCCCAGCTGGCGGCGATGTCACCCTTGAGCTCCTTCATCTGCGCGGCCTCCTCGGCCTTCTTCAGCGCCAGGAGCTTGGCCTTGAGGATGACCATGGCCGAGGCCTTGTTCTGGAGCTGGGACTTCTCGTTCTGGCAGGAGACGACCACGCCGCTGGGCAGGTGGGTCAGCCGCACCGCTGAGTCGGTGGTGTTGACGCTCTGACCACCGGGGCCGCTGGAGCGGTAGACATCGACGCGCACCTCGTCCTCGGGCACCTCGATCTCGTCGGTCTGTTCCAGGACCGGCACCACCTCGACCGCGGCGAACGACGTCTGTCGTCGTCCCTGGTTGTCGAAGGGGCTGATCCGGACCAGCCGGTGGGTGCCGGACTCGACCGACAACGTGCCGTAGGCGTAGGGCGCATGGATCGCGAAGGTCGCCGACTTGATGCCGGCCTCCTCGGCGAAGGAGGTCTCGAAGACCTCCACGCCGTACTTGTGACGCTCGGCCCAGCGGGTGTACATCCGCATCAGCATGTCGGCGAAGTCGGCAGCGTCCACGCCACCCGCGCCGGACCGGATGGTCACCAGGGCTTCGCGGGAGTCGAACTCCCCCGCCAGCAGCGTGCGGACCTCGAGCCGCTCCACCGCCTTGGCGATCTTGTCCAGCTCACGCTGCGCCTCCGCCGCGGTGTCGGCGTCGCTCTCCTCCGCGGCGAGCTGGACCAGGATCTCCAGATCGTCGATCCGGGCGGCGAGGTCGCCGAACCGGTCCAGCTCCGACTGGAGCGTCGACAGCCGACCGGTGACGCGCTGGGCGTTGCTCTGGTCGTCCCACAGGTCGGGGGCCGCGACCTCGTCGCTGAGGTCGGCGATCTCGGCTCGCATCGCGTCGAGATCGATCACCTGCTCGATCGTGCGCATCGTCGCGCGGAGCTCCTTGATGCGCGCGTCAAAATCGGGACCGGCCATGAGGCATGACCCTACCCGTCCGAACCCCCGTCCCCTGAAAGGGGGACCACCCGCACAATCGGGAAATGTCGGTGCTCGCGACTAGGTTTCATCGGGTCCGTACCGGGCGAAGATTCCGGGGCAGGTGGGGGAAAGGAATAATCAGGACATGGCCATGGGGGGTCGTACGTCGGATCCATGCGATCCGACGCAAAGCCGCGCGCCCAGACGGGTGCGCGTGCTCGCGGTGGACGACCAACCGCTCTCCACCCGGGGACTGCAAGCCACGCTCGCTGAGCACGGTGAGCGGTTCGAGCTCGCCGCCGTCCTCCCGAGCCTGCGCACACGGCCGGACGGCCTTGTCGGCGAGGTGGCGCTGCTCGAGCTCGCACTGAGCGACGGGTCGCATCCGCGGGACAACATCGCCACGCTGCACCGGCTCGGCCTGACCGTCCTGGTCCACTCCGAGAGGTGCGACGTCCACGTGCTCACCGACGCCCTGGAGGCGGGTGCTGCCGGCATCGTCTGCAAGCACCACAGCGAGTCGACGCTGTTGGACGCGATCCTGAGTGTCTGCCGCGGCGAGCAGGTGCTGCCCGACGACGTCGCCGCGCTGCTCGAAGCGGGCCGGAACCAGCGGCCGCGGTTGAGTGCGCGAGAGGTCGAGGTGCTCAACCTGCTCTACCAAGGGCTGATCACCAAGCAGGCGGCTCGTCGGCTCAGCGTGAGCGAGTCGACGGTGAAGGAGCACCTGAAGCGGATCCGCCAGAAGTACTCCACGTTGGGGCGGCCGGTCAGCACCCGGGTCCAGCTGCTCCAGGTGGCGCACCGCGACGGGTTCATCACGGCCAAGGTGCCGGCGCCCGCCCAGCTGAGCTGAGCTCGGAAGTGTGAGGGGCGGCCCCGGCCGAAAACCCCCGCTGAGGGGGCCGGGACCGCCAGGCCGACCGAAGTCGGCCCGACCGCAATCATCGGATGGTCTGGACCACCTGTCAGTCCCCCGTTCGGGGGTGTTCTGGACCCTCGGCTCGACACTGCGCCGGACATGGTGGGATTTAGGCGGACCATATGATCCACCTGGTGAACCGAAGCGTCCGATGGACCCGGGACGAGGCTGGTTCAGCCTAGGAGGTCAAGCCTCGCCCGCGCGCGGCGCTCCCACGGCACGAAGCCACCCCTCGCGTTGGCCTCGACGGCGAGCGCATACTCGCGACGGCCGCGGTCGAGGTCCCCGAGGCCTTCGAACCCGCGGCCGATGAAGTAGTGGATCGAGCCGATGCAGTCGGTCGAGCCGTAGATCGCGAACTCCTCCCCCCAGTCGACGATCCGCGCGAGCGCGGCGCGCAGGGACTCGACCTCGCCTGCCGCAGCCAGCGCGTCGACCCGGAGACAGTCGCCCGCGACAGAGGCGTAGTCCCAGGCGCCGTCGGGGACCGGATCGCCCAGCAGCTCGATGCCTTCGGCGGCCCGGCCGCACTCGGCGAGCGCATGGGCCACGAAGGCCCGGAAGGCCGGGTTCGCATGCGTCCTCCCCTTCTCGACGCAATCCAGGGGTACGGCGGCCCCGGGGCCTTCGAGCCGCAGCCGCGCCATGGGCTCCAAGTCGGAGATCCCCACCGTCGAGCTGTGCCGATGTCGGTGAAGCGCGTCATCGAGCAGCAGGGTCGCCGCCTCCATGTCACCCGCGTCGACGGCGCGGTAGTAGAGCCACCAGGCGATCGGCACGTCGGCGCCGCTGTGCCGCAGCCGCCGGGTCAGCTCGACACAGCGGTTCATCTGGGCGAGTGCCGCCGCTCGGTTGCCGAGCTGCAGGTTCGCCGCCGCGGCCCCGAACCGGACGTAGAGCTCCTGCTCACGGGAGAGGGGGCGCTCGAGAGCTTCTCGAGCGAGCTCGATGCGCGTGCCGGCGGCGCCCGGCTTCCCCCAGAGCGAGAGCGTGCGCATCGCGACGACGTCGGCGAACTCATCGGCGTGGAGCGGTCGGACAGCGTCCACGGCGCCCTCGGCAACCGCTTCGGCTTCCACCGAGCGCCACTGGTAGTTGAGCTCGAGGGCAAGACTGACCTGGACCCGCGCCCGGAGTGGTCCGGGCGGCAGGGCTGCCAGGCAGTCCTCGAGGGCGGTCACCATCGCCGGGTCGCTGGTCCCGAACTCCCGCCAGTGCCAGACCCCGGCTCCCCGGAAGCTGGTTGCCGCCTCGGCCATGAGAGACGGGTCGGCCAGGGCGCGACCGAGATCCACCGCCTGGGTCAGGGCCTCGCGCGAACCGGCGACGTCGCCGCGCCGGTAGCGCGCCCGCCCCAGGCCGAGCAGGACCTCGTAGCGCCGCGCCGGCTCGTCGGCTCCCATCGCCTCGGCGGTGAGCGCCTCCTCCCAGTGAACCAGCGCCTGGTCGAGCGCACCTCGCGCCTCCGCGACGCGGGCGGCCGCCATCGAGTGCCGAACCGCCCCCTCGACGAGCTCCGGGCGCAGCGCGGCACCGAGGACGAAATGGTGGGCCACCTCGACCACGAGCTCAGGCTCCGCGGACAGGCGCGGCTCGAGGAACGTCGCGATCCTCGCGTGCAGCAGCCCGCGACGCGTGGCCGTGAGCGAACCGTAGAGCGTCTCCCGCACGAGCGCGTGCGAGAACCGGTAGGTGCCGGCGGTGCTGGTCTCCTCGATCGTGTGGGTGGCGACGGCAGCGTCGAGCAGGTCGACGGTCCGCTCCAAGGAGGCTCCCGACACGTCCGTGAGCAGAGCCAGGTCGAAGCTGCGACCCGTGACCGCGGCAACGCTCAGCAGCTGGCGCACGTCCCCGTCCACGCGTGCCAGTCGCAGACGCAGCACGTCGCCGATCCCGTCGGGCACGTCCACGGCACGTGCACCTTCGGCATCCAGCCTGTGCTCCGCCTCGAGCAGCCGCGCGAGCTCGATGACGAAGAACGGGTTGCCGTCGGAGCGGTCGGTGAGGACCGCGGTGAGCTCCTCGTCCGTCACCATGCCGGTCAGCTGACGGACCAGCTCCGCCACCTCGTCCGCTCCCAGGCCCTTCAACGAGACGCGGGTCGCCGATCGCCGCGCCAGCGCAGCCAGACACGCCTGCAGCGCCTCCGAAGGCTCGGTCGTCGAACGCACGGTGGCGACGAGGAGCACTGGGGCGTCGACGATCGCGTCCGCGGCGAAGGCGAGCAGCTGCAGGGACGCGGTGTCCGCCCAGTGGATGTCCTCCAGCACGACGACCACCGGGGCGTCCCTGGCAGCCGACTCGACGAGCCGGGTGACGGCGTCGTAGGTCCGCAAGGCCACAGAGCTCGCGTCCGAGCTCATCGTCGTCGACCCAGGAGACAGCACCGCACGCACGGCCTCGGGCGGTCGGGCGCCCGCGAGGTCCCGGATCACTGGCACCCACGGCCAGTACGCCGGAGAGACATCCGCCTCGTGACAACGCCCCCACAGCACCCGCGCACCCTGCTGGACCGCGCTCCGGGCCAGCTCGGTCACGATTCTCGTCTTGCCGATGCCGGCTTCACCGCTGACCACCACCGTCCGGGCACGTCCGGTGGAGACGACGCCGGCCAGGGCTGCGCCGAGTGCGGCGAGCGAAGCCTCGCGACCGATGACTCCGCCCGAGCTGTCGGCCTGTGGCAGGTGGGCACTCGTGGCTGCTCGCGGGGCGCGTGAGAGCCCGCTCGCCTGCGTCAACAGCTCGTCCTCGAGCTCGCGCAGCGCCGGTGACGGATCGAGGCCGAGCTCCTCGGCCAGCACCTGCTTCGAGCGCCGCAAGGTCTCCAGGGCGTCTGCCTGCCGGCCCGAGCGGTAGAGCGCCAGGGCCAGCAGCCCCCACAGCCGCTCCCGGAACGGATGAGCGATGACGAGGGCTTCGAGATCGCTGGTGACCGTCGTGTGCCGCCCCAGCTCCAGGAGCGCCTCGGCGCGGACCTCGAGGGAGGTGAGTCGCAGATCCTCGAGCCGGGTCTTCTCCCCGTTGACCAGCTCGCTGTCGAGGGCGTCGGCGAACGGGACGCCGGACCAGAGCTCCTCCGCCTGCTCGCACAGTCGCAGGGCACGCTCGGGCTCGCCGGACTGCAACGCGGCGGAGGCGTCGTCGACGAGCGCGGTGAACTGCTCGGCGTCCACGGTCTCGTGGTCTGTCAGGAGCGCGTAGCCGGCACCGGAGCTCACCAACACCAGCGGGTCCGCGCGTGGCGCCCGCTCCGGCTCGACGATCGATCGGAGACGGGAGACCGCAACCTGGAGCGAGGCCGGAGCGCTCTCGGCCGCACCGTCGCCCCAGATGTCGAGGATCAGCCGGTCGACCGAGACGACCTGGCGCCGCGCCGCGAGAAGCGTCGCCAGGACAGCGCGCTCGCGACGGCCCGGGATCCGTACCTCGTCACCGTCCACCGTGACCGCGACGCGGCCCAGCACGCAGAACCCGGCCCCGCTCATGAGCGGAGATTATCCGGACGGCCGCGCGCCGTCGCCTCACAGCGGCGGTAAGCCGACCGCAAGTCGGCGACCACGCGCCGTAAGCGCGCGGTGAGCGAGCGCGGACAGGGTCCTCGACAACAACCACCGAACCTTCAGGAGCATCGGATGTCCCACTACAAGCCCCTCCTCACCGCAGCGGTGGCCTGCCTCGGCCTCGGGGTGCTCGTCGGCCCGGCCGCTGCCCATGACGACCGGCCCCACCGCACCAGTGCCGAGCTGCACTCACGCGGCGGTGCCGGCGACCAGCTGGCGCAGCTACGACGCGACTTGACGCCGTACAAGGACGTCGGCCGTGCCCTCACCGACGGCTTCGTGCCCGTCTCCGAGTGCACCGAGTCGCCGGACGGGGGCATGGGGGTGCACTTCCTCAACCCGGCCAGGGCCATGGCGCCCGTCGACCCGGCGAAGCCGGCGATCCTGCTCTACGCGCCCACCTCGGCCGGCTACGAGCTGATGGGCGCCGAGTGGTTCCAGGCCGACGCCGATCAGGACGTGACCACGGACGGTGATCGCCCCAGCCTGTGGGGCCGCCCGTTCGACGGCCCGATGCTCGGCCACGAGCCCGGCATGCCCGTCCACTACGACCTGCACGTGTGGCTCTTCGAGGCCAACCCGGCCGGGGTCTTCGCTCCCTGGAACCCGTCGGTCTCGTGCTGACCTCCCACCCTTCGAAAGGAACTGACATGAGCATCACCCTGAGCATCGACACCGAGGCCCACGCGGCCGTCGACGAGCTGGCCACGCTGTTGCCCGGGCAGGTCGTCGACCCCCGGCACCCCGACTGGGCAGGCATGAGCAGCCCCTGGACGCTGTCGGTGCCCCAGCGACCGATCGCGGTCGTGAACGCCTCGGACGAGGAGGACGTCGTCGCCACCGTCCAGTGGGCCCGTCGTCACGGCCTCACCGTGTCGGCCCAGCCGGTCGGACACGGCGCCACCACGGCGCTCAGCGGCACTGTCCTCGTCCGGACCAGGGGACTCCAGTCGATCACGGTGGACGCGGAGAACCGGGTCGCCCGGGTCGGCGCCGGAGTGAAGTGGGGCGAGCTCCTGGCCGCGACCGCGCCGTACGGGCTGACCGGCCTGGCCGGCTCCAGCCCGGACCCGTCGGTCGTCGGTTTCACCCTCGGCGGCGGACTGAGCTGGTTCGGCCGCGCCTACGGCCTCGCCGCCCACAGCATCGTTGCGGTCGAGATCGTGGACGCCGGCGGTGATCTCCGTCGAGTAACCGCCACGAGCGACCCGGACCTGTTCTGGGCGCTGCGCGGAGGGGGCGGGGACTTCGGGATGGTCACCGCCATGGACATCGCGCTGCACCCGGCGCCCCACGTCTACGGAGGGCGTCTCCTCTGGCCGATCGAGATGGCTCGGCCGGTGCTCACTGCCTTCCGCCGGGTGACCGAGAACGCGTCCGAGGCGACCACGCTGTGGGCGCACCTGCTCCGGTTCCCCCCCTTCCCGGAGATCCCCGAGCCGCTTCGCGGTGGCTCCTTCGTGTCAGTCGAGGTCACCCACCTGGGCAGCGCCGCAGAGGCCGAGACGCTGCTGGCACCGTTGCGCTCGCTGCCCACGCTGTGGATGGACTCGCTGGGCACGGTGCCGTTGGCGGATCTCGGAGGCATCGTCGCCGAGCCCGTCGACCCGATGCCGACGATGGAGCTGTCCGGGATGCTGCGCAGTCTCGACGACGTGGCCATCGACCGGCTGCTGTCCGTCGCGGGTGGTCCGGAGTCGCCGCTGGCCGTCGTTCAGATCCGGCACCTGGGTGGCGCCCTGGCCCGGGCGACCCAGGCGGACGGACCCACCGGGGCCATCACCGAGCCCTACCAGCTGTTCTGCCTCGGCGTCCCGGTGGCGTCCGAGGTGGCCGCAGCGGTGACGGCTTCGTTCGCCCGGGTCCGCGAGACCCTCGCGAGCCACCTGACCGGCAGGCAGATGTTCAACTTCCTCGCCGACAACGACGACCCGGTCTCGGTGTTCACCCCGAACGCCCTGGCCAGGCTCGCCAGGGTCAAGACCACCATCGACCCCGACGGCACGTTCCGCAGCAACCGTCCCGTGCTGCGGGGTCGCGCCTGACATCGCTGCTCGACCGTTCGTGGAGCTCACGCCGGACGTCCTGATGCCCCCGGGCCTCAGGACGTCCGGCATGACCTGGGCCCGGAGTCAGTCGCCGACCGTGACGTACGCCGCCGCGTTGCCGCTCACCTGGGAGCTGTCGGCCCACCCAGGTGGGGCAAAGGGCAGGTCGAGCGGAGCGGTGATCCGCACCCGCACCGAGTCCTGCACGGTGACCACCCGCAGCTCGAGCCCGGGATAGGCGCCCTGGGCACCCAGCGAGCGCAGGTACTCCGAGGCGTAGGCGCGCGCTGCGCCCGGGTCGATCTGGGCCCGCTCCCCCAGGCCGTCGAGGTAGACCGCCTCCCCCTCGACGCCTTCGACGGCAGCGAGCGCGGCGCCGTCGGCCAGAGAGTTCAGCCGCTGCCGACGCAGGAACGCGGCGGAGGCGTCGACCACGACCGCGACCAGCAGCACGGCGACGAGGAAGAACCCGACGACCAACAGCCCCACCTGGCCGCGCTGGTCAGCTGGGCGCCTCATCGGTCCTCCCGGAACGTGCCGTAGCCCACCGCGTGCTCGGCCTCGACCCGCACGCTCGGTGCCTGCGACCCCAGCGCCTGGGGAGTCAAGGGCAGGTCGACCTGGTGGCGGATCCGCACGGTGATCACGCTCCCGGGAGACAGGCAGTTGCCCGGCAACGGACGGCAGACGACCTCCATGACGGCGTCGCCACCGTCGATGTCGTGGTCAGCCAGCGCGATCTCCATCGCCGCGCGCGCTCGCCCAGGGCCGGCGGACTCCTCGGGAGCCAGCGCGTAGGCCCGGGCCGCTGCGCGGGCGGCACCACTGACGGCGTACGACCCTGACTGGACCGCGAAGACCGACAGCAGGATGTAGACCAACGGGACGAGCAGCAACAGCGAGAGCCAGGTCATCTCGATCAGGGCGGAACCGCGCTCGTCGCGGCTCACGGCTGCTCCTCCACGGCGTGCCCGCTCACCTGGAGCCGCACCGCCGGTCCCCACAGCCCCAGCGGGGGGACGTCGGCAACCACGTCCACCCGGACCCCGGGGCCTCCGCGCAACGACACGTCGCGGGCGGAGACGCCGGAGGCGAAGTCCGCGGCCACAGCGTCCTTGATCAGCTCACGGGTCCGGGAGGCACCCTCCCCTGGGCCGCGGTCGGCGGTGGCTGCGTACCGCGCACCCTCCGAGGCCGCAGCCGTCAGGGTGTTGCGCACGTGGAGCACGAGCCCGACCTGGAAGATGCCCAGCACCAACGGCACCAGCACCACGACCACCAGGACGAAGTCGACCACTGCGGCGCCACGATCGTCGCGGATCCGCGCAGAAGCCGCGCCCCTCACGCCACCGACGACAGCGCCTGACGGAGCAGTCGCTCCAGCTCAGGGCCGGCCACGGCCCAGAGAGCGGCCACCAGACCTGCGGTCATCACCGTCACCAACACCCATCCCGGCACGTCACCACGTTCGTCCCGCTTGCGCGGTGCGCTCAGGGCCGCGACACAGGTGAGCAGCAGCAATGCGAGTTTGTTCATCGATTTCTCCTTGAGGTGAGAAGTCATGGCGTGACCAAGCGCAGTCCGACCAGCCCGGGCCAGAAGGCGAACATCACAGTTGTCGGAAGGACAAGAAAAACAACAGGCACCATCATCGTGACCTCGCGCCGCGCGCCGGACTCGATCAGCTGTCGCCGCTGGGCCTCGCGGACGTCGGTGGCCTGTGCATGGAGCAGGTCGGCCAGCGGAGTGCCACGCTCCAAGGCAACCGCGACCGCCTGGGCGAACCGCGCGACGACGGGGACCCCGGTCCTGCTGGAGTAGTCGTCGAGAGCCGTCGAGACCGGGGTGCCGGTGCGGATCTCCGAGAGCACCTGGCTCAGTTCCCGGGAGAAGGAGCCGGTGCTTCGGCTGACCACTCGTTCCATCGCAGCGACCGGCCCTTCACCCGCCGCGACGGCGAGAGCGAAGAGCTCGACAAGTGCGGGGAGCTCGGCGAGCACCGCATGCTCATGGGCACGGACCTGCTGGGTCAGCCGGTTCTCCCGCAACAGCACGGCGAGGAACCCGGCGACGCCGGTGAGCACCAGCATCGGGAGCAACCGTGCGGGACTCGCAGAAGCGACGACCACGGTGAGAGCAAGGAACAGAGAGGAAGCCACCAGACCCCAGGTCGCCTGCTGCACCCGGAAGTCGGCGACGGAGATGTCGAGCGAGGCGCGCTCCAGCCTGCGTCGTACCGACTCGTTGCCTCCCAGCAGCTCGTCCAGCTTGTGAGCCACGACTCTGAGCGGCCGACCGCCTCCGCGTCCCGGCGCCAACGGAGCGAGCTCGGGGATGTCCGACAGATGGTGCAACACCCGACCGGCGAAGTCTGCGCGTCGCGTGCGTGCGGCATGCCACACCAACAGCACAGCCCCTCCGCCGGCCATGCCTCCGACCAGTCCCCCCAACCAGGCTCCCGTCATGACAGCACCCGCCCCTGGGCCGGCAAGCGGCCGATGCGCAGCATCAGCCGGTAGGCGACCAGGCACCCTGCTGCGCCCAGCGTGAGGACCACGACACCGGACGGCGAGGAGTAACGACTCACGACATCGGGCTGGAAGGCCATGAGCAGCAGCACCAGCCACGGCGCCGACACCGCCATCCGCGCACCGTTGACCGCCCAGCTCTGCCGTGCGACCAGCTCGGCCCGGGTGCGAGCCTCCTCGCGCAGCTGGCCCGACATCGTCCGCAACAGTCGACCGAGATCACCGCCACCGACATCCCTGGCCACCCGCAGACCCTCGACGACCCGGTCTCCCACGGGATCGGCCAACCGCTCCTTCAAGCCGTCCAGACTCTCGCCGAACCGGCCGGAGGCCTGGTGGTCGCGCGTGAACTGCCGGAACGGCTGACGCAAGGGCTCGGGTCCCCGATCGCCGAGCCCACCCAGCGCCTCGGGCAGCGACAGGCCGGCTCGTACGGCAGAGGCGACGTTGTCGATCGCGTCCGGCCACACCTCGGCCCGCTCGTCCTGCCGTCTGCGCAACCTGGAGGACACCCACGTGAACGGTGCGTAGCCGGCCATGAGACCGAAGACCGCAGCGACCGGAACCGTGTGTGAGACCAAGAGGATGGCGACGAAGACGACTCCAGCGGCCGCGACGGATGCGGCCACCACGGTGGTCGCCGACGTGTTCTGCAGGCCCGCTGCGTCGAGCCGGTCACGCAGCCGGGACCGACGCACGGCCGCCTGGCGAGGCATCGCGAAGGCCGACCAGACGAGCAGCAGCCCCACGCCGAGCAGCAGACCGATCGTCACCCCCATCAGCCGGCACCACCCGCGACGACCGAGAGGTCGATGCCGGCGCGCTCGAACCGCTCCGGCCGCGGCGGCTCACCGGCCACCCTCGCCAGCTCGCCTCCACGACGAACGAAGAGCGGCTGGGTCTCGATCGTGTCGCCCTCGACCCGCCCCGGCACTGCCACGATCTCGGAGACCCTGCGGTGACCTTGCGGATCGAGATCGATGAAGACCACGAGGTCCACCGACGACGCCACGGTGGGCACCACGAACTTCGCCGCGATGTTCTCACCCGCCAACAGCGGCAGGGTGCACATCTTGGTCAGTGCCTCGCGCGCGCTGTTGGCGTGCAGGGTCGCCATCCCGGGCAGCCCCGCGTTCAGCGCGAGCAACAGGTCCAGGCACTCGGCCGCGCGGACCTCCCCCACCAGGATCCGTGAAGGCCGCATCCGCAGCGCTTCCTTCACCAGGTCGCGCAGCACGACCTCTCCGGTGCCCTCCAGTCCCCGCTGCCGGGTCTGCATCGCCACCCAGTCCGCGTGGCGGAAGTCGAGCTCGAAGACTTCCTCCGCGCTGACGACGCGTTGCCCACCGGGAATCGCTGCAGCGAGAGTGTTCAGGAGTGTCGTCTTCCCTGCCTGGGTCGCGCCGCAGACGATGATGTTGAGCCCGGCGACCACGCTGGCCTCGAGGAACCCGGCGGCCTGCGGCGTCAACGTCCCGCGGCCGACCAGATCGTGAAGTCGCGCGGCCCGGACGACGAACTTGCGGATGTTGACCGCAGAGAATCCTTTGGAGATGCCCTCCAGCACCACGTGTAGCCGATGACCGCCAGGAAGCATCGCATCGACGAAGGGAGTGCTGACGTCCACGCGCCGCCCGCTGGACTTCAGCATCCGCTCGACCAGCTCGGTGACCTGCGCCTTGGTGAGGACGACAGAGGTGAGCTCGTGACGCCCCTCGCGGGCGATGAAGACCCGTGCCGGATCGTTGATCCAGATCTCTTCGACCTCGGGATCATCGAGGAAGGGCTGAAGCGGCCCGAAGCCGGCGAGGTCGGCGACGAGGCTGTCCACCACCCCCTCCGGATCGGAGATCGGCGAGACGACGCCGGTGAGCGAACGCTCGTCGTGCTCGCGGACGACGCGCGCGGCCAGGTGGCGCAGCGCTGCTGTGTCCCGTTGCGGGTCGAGGCCCTCGCTGCGGACCCGGCCGCGAAGGGTCGCGTCGAGCGACGGACGGATTGCGGCGTCCGTGGGCGCCATGGACGTGGTCAGGCTCATGTTCCCCCGTGGATCTGCTGGCCTGGCAGTGCGTGCTGCATCACATGGTGACCCGAAACCACCCGGTTTCGCACATCGAGCCGCCCAGGCTGTGGAAAGCCCGCCACACCCGTCTCACAGGGCTTTCAGAGCATCACCAATCACGGTTCCCAGGTCCGTCCGGCGAGGTGGTCAGGCAGTCACCGGGACGCAGCAGACGGCCCGGGAAGGCTCGCTCCCCGGGCCGTCCAGCCCACGGTCAGCGCATCAGCGCAGGACCGCGTGCCGCTCCACGATCGCCTGGCGCTCCCACCAGCCGCCGAGGCCGAGCCAACGCCCGGCACCCATCTCGGCCAGGAGGAGAAGGACCAGCGCGTAGACGATGTGGTCGTCCATGAACGGGTTGTTCTCAGGGGGCAGCACCGCGCTCCACATCAGCACCAGCAGCAGGGCGCCGGACCAGGCGGAGAGGCGCATCATCACACCGAGGATCAGCCCCAGGCCGATGCCGAGCAGGCCGATCATGAACAGCCAGTCGGCCCAGGTCTGACCGGCGATCGAGGTGTAGGTGTCCTTGAACGGGCCCGTGGTGCCGAAGTTCAGGAACCCGAAGGTCGGGCTCCCGCCGTCGATCCAGGCGTCCTTGCCCTCGGTGGCGTAGCCCAGCCCGAAGGTCTTGTCGAGGAAGGCCCACAGGAAGACCCAACCGAGAGAGATGCGAACGAGTCCCGCGAGGACCGCGATGGGACCGTGCCGAGCCTCGGTGCGCGCGTGGGCCTCGGTGGTGTGAGTCGTGGTCGAGGTGGTCATGACGTCCTCCTTGGGAGCCGGTGTGCTCCCTTGGGACGGGACCCTGCGCCCCGTCGTGGAGCACTCGTTGTTTCACCCCCATCGTGCGCCTGCTCGGCGCTGTACGCCACTCTCCTTCTTGTCTCGTCGATCACAGTCACGGCAAATGCCTCAAACCCTCAACCCGCGAGTGAGTCCCCCAGCACGTCGCCGAGGTCCGACAGCCGTTGCGCGACCTGCGTGAAGGTCAGCTGAGTCATCGCACCGCTCTCCTCCGCGCCGTCCTCGACCTCGTCCCAGGTCCGCGGTGCCGCGGCGTACGCGGTGAGCGTGCCCCGCAGCGAGTACGGGCTGATCGTGGTCTTCGAGGCTGTGTTCTGGGACCAGTCGAGGAACACCTTGCCGGGGCGCTTGGCCTTGGTCATCTGGCTCACCACGAGCGCGCTGTGCTGCTTCTCGAGCGCCTCCGCGATCTGCTTGGCCGCCTCGCGGACCTGGTCCGAGCTGAGGTCACCGGGCATCGGCGCGTAGAGGTGCAGCCCCTTGCTGCCGCTGGACACGGCCGCGGCGGGCAGCCCGAGCCCGGACAGCCGCTCCCGCACCAGCAGCGCGACCTGGCAGCACTCGTGCAGGCTCGCCGGATGGCCCGGATCGAGGTCGATCACCATCCGGTCCGGGTTGCGGGGAGCGCCGTCGTCGTCGAACCTCCACTGCGGCACGTGAAGCTCCAGCGAGGCCAGGTTGGCCAGATAGGTCAGGTCGGCCAACGACTTCACGACCGGGTACTCGATCCGGTCGCCTCCCCCGCGCGAGCCCGTCGAGGCGACCGCGACCGTCGTCAGCCATCGCGGCGCGCCGGAGGGCGCGTTCTTCTCGAAGAACGACTGGTCGCCGGTGCCGTGCGGCCAGCGGATCCGGGTCACCGGCCGGTCCTCGAGGTGCGGCAGCAGTGTGTCGGCGACGTGGGCGTAGTACTGCAGCACCTCTGCCTTCGTGGTGCCGGAGTCTGGGTAGAGCACCTTGTCGAGGTTGCTCACCTCCAGCGTGCGGCCCCCGACCTCCACCCGGACGCGCTCGCCCTGCTTCGCCCCGCCCCGCTCAGCCATCCATGCCGCCGAGCTCGGAGAGGTCCGCCGGCCGCAGGTCGCGGCGCACCGAGAGGAACGCCGGCTGGCGCAGCCGGCGCTGCGGGGTCAGGCCCAGGCTCGCCACCTCCACCACCAGCTCGGGGCGCACCCAGGTCGCACCACGCGCGTCGACCTGTGGCACGTCGGAGGCGAAGGGGTTGTCCACGGTCTCCAGCCCTGACAGCATGCCGGCGACCCGCTCCCCCGCCCGACCGGCCAGACCGCTGCCGACCCGGCCCCGGTAGACCAACCCGTCGTCGGTCGGTTCCCCCACCAGCAGTGAGCCGAGCCGCGACGACTCCGTCTCCGGGCGCCACCCACCGACGACCACCGAGACGCTGTCGCGGTGCGGGAACTTCAGCCAGTCCGCCGACCGCACCCCCGAGCGGTACGGCGAGCCCACGCGTTTGCTGACGACCCCCTCCAGCCCACGCTGCTTGGTCACCTCCAGCAACACCTCGCCGTCGTCGTAGGTCGGGGGCACCTGCCAGGAGGGGCCCGTCGGCAGGATCTGCTGCAACGCGTCTCGCCGCTGCTCCCACAGCAGCTCACGCACGTCGTGGGCATCGAGTGCCAGCAGGTCGAAGGCCAGCAGCGTCACCGGGTTGTGCCGCATCGCCTGCTCCGCCTTGCGGGCACTGGTGACATGGATCCGGTCGGCGAGCGCGCCGAACACCGGGATGCCGTCCAGCAGGGCGACGACCTCGCCGTCCAGCACCGCATCAGTGCCCCCGAGCGCCTGCGCCGACGTCAGCGCCGCCAGCTCGGGAAACGACGCCGTCACGTCGTTCTCGTTGCGCGAGGTGACTCGCACCGCCCCGCCCCGGACGTGGACGATGACCCGCATCCCGTCCCACTTCACCTCGTGGCGCCAGCCGTCTCCCGTCGGCACGGTCGTGCCGCGAGTCGCGAGCATCGGGCGCATGGACTCATCCTGACAGGCGCGCGCGAGGTACGGTCGTGCCCATGCGAGCGATCTGGAAGGGCGCGGTCTCCTTCGGACTGGTCAGTGTCCCGGTCAAGGTCTATTCGGCCACCGAGAGCCACGACATCAGCTTCCGTCAGGTGCACGCCAAGGACCACGGGCGGATCCGCTACCGCCGCGTGTGCCAGGTGTGCGGCAAGGAGGTCGAGTACGCCGACATCGCCAAGGGCTACGAGACCGAGGACGGCGACATGGTGGTCCTCGACGACGACGACCTGTCCCAGCTGCCCGCACGGAGCAGCCGTGAGATCTCGGTCGAGAAGTTCGTCCCGGGCGACCAGATCGACCCGATGCAGCTCGACAAGCCCTACTACCTGGAGCCGGAGCGCAACGGCGCCAAGCCCTACGCCCTGCTGCGGGACGCACTGCAGTCGAGCGACCGCGTCGCCGTGGTCACGGTCTCACTGCGCAACCGGATGACCCCAGCGGTGCTCCGAGTCCGCGACGACGTTCTTGTCATGCAGACCCTGCTGTGGCCCGACGAGATCCGGGAGCCCACGTTCGCCTCTCTCGACGACGTCGGCGAGGCGTCACCGAAGGAGCTGAAGATGGCTGAGCTGCTGCTGGAGACGCTGGCCGGTGACTACGACCCCGCCGACTTCGAGGACGACTACGCGGTGGCCCTCACCGCCCTCGTGCAGCAGAAGCTCGAGGGCGGTGAGATCACGCCGGTCAAGGAGGAGAAGCCCTCGTCCGGTGAGGTGGTCGACCTGCTCGCCGCGTTGCAGAAGTCCGTCGCCGCGGCCAAGACCGCGCGCGGCGAGGACGCTGATGAGGGGGGCTCCGACGATGACAGTGGCGCCCGGCCCGCGAAGAAGTCCGGCAACAAGCAAGCGGCCAAGAAGACCCCCGCCAAGAAGAGCGCCGACAAGAAGTCGACAGCCAAGAAGACCGCGAAGAAGTCTCCGGCCAAGAAGAGCGCCAAGAAGAAGGCGTCCTGAGCCCGGAGGCGGCTACAACCGGGGTCGCTGCTCCGCCCAGGGCCGGGTCGACTCGATCTGGGCGGCGAGCGACAGCAGCGTGGTCTCCTCGCCGTAGCCACCGATGAGCTGGACCGACGTCGGCAGACCGTCCTCGGCGAAGCCCGCGGGCAGGGCAGCGGCAGGATGACCGGTCACGTTCCACAGACCGCAGAAGGCCACCATCGGCAAGGACGCCAGGAGCGCGGGCACCGCGGAGCGCTGCCCGATCACCGGCAGCTCCTGCGGCCGGCCGGCCACGGTCGGGGAGAGCAGCACGTCGCACAGACCGAACACCCGCTGGTCGACGGCGTGCCGCATCCGACCACCGAGACGCTCCGCGGCCCGCGCCATCCCCGGTCGCACCGGCACCCCGAGGCGTAGCAGCTGCCGGGTCCGGGGCTCCAGGAGTGAGGGGTCCTTGACCCGCGCCGCTTCCTCTCGTACGGCGTGGAAGAACTGCGGCAAGAACGCCGGCGCCGGAATCGGGTAGCGCGGGTCGATCTCGAACACGCGATGCCCCAGGTCGCGCAGCAGGTCAGCGGTCTCCCGCACTGCCGCGACGTGCTCCGGCGCCACCTTCGTGCCGGGGACCGGGGACTTCGTCGACCATCCCACCCGAAGCGGACGCTGTGACTCCTCGGTGGCCAGGCGCGCCGCATCGGTGAAGCTGGAGCGTGGCTCCGGGGCGCTGAAGCGATCCTCCGGTCCACTGCCGCGAATCACGTCGTAGACGATCGCCGAGTCGACGACACCCCGGGTGAGCGGTCCCACCGTGCCCAGCTCCCCCCACAGGTCGGGGTGCGGCGACGTGGCGACGCGGCCACGGGTCGGCTTCAGCCCGAACAACCCGCATGCCGACGACGGGATACGGATCGAGCCACCGCCGTCTCCGCCGATCCCTGCGGCCACCATCCCCGAGGCGACCGCCGCGGCTGTGCCACCCGAGGACCCGCCGGGCGTGCGGGAGGTGTCCCAGGGATTGCGGGTGATGCCGAACCGCGCCGACTCGGTGAACGGCAGCTCGCCGAACTCGGGCATGTTGGTGCGGCCCACGATCACCGCGCCGGCCCCGCGCAACCTGGCCACCACGAGGCTGTCGTGCTCGCAGACCACCTCGTTGGCGCGGCCGCCGTACGTCGTCACGGTGCCGGCGACGTCGTTCTCCTCCTTGATGGCCACCGGCACCCCGTGCAAGGGCCCCAGCTCGCCGCCGGCCATGCGCGCCTCGTCGCGCAGCATCGCTTCCTGTCGGGCCTCCTTGGCCAGGACGACGGTGAAGGCGTTCAGCGTGGTGTTCACCGCCTCGATGCGGCGCAGCACGGTCTCGAGAAGCTCGATGGCGGAGACGTCCCCGGCCCTGACGGCCGCAGCCTGGCCCTCGACGCCGGCGTACAACAGGTCTTCGGTCACAGCCACAGACGCTAGCCCACCGGTCCACTCACGAGAGCAGGGTCCGCACCACCCGCAGGCCGACCGACATCCGCGCCAGGTCGGCCTTGTCGTCCTCGCAGATCTCGTTGAGCGTGTTGACGGCACGCTCCACCACGGCCCGATCGCTCTCGACCCACTCGTCGAGCAGCCTCTCCACCGCCTCGTCAGAGGAGTCCGCGGACTCCGTCTCCGCGAGCACCTGCGAGGTGAGCGTGGCGTGCACCGCCTGGATGTCGTCGCGCAGCGCTGCTCTGGCCATCGTCTGCCAGCGGTCCTGACGGGGCAGAGCGTGGATCCGCTCGCTCAGCGAGGCCAGGTGCAGTCGCTCGCCCAGGTGCAGGTGGGTCTGCAGGACCAGCTGCGGCTCCTGACCGCCGCGCTGGGCGATGTCGACCAACGCCAGCAACGGCGGGCACAGCGGCAAGATCGCCGCGCGAGTCGCCAGATCCTCCGGGACGTCGGCATCGAGCAACCCGTCGCGCAGCTGCTCGAACTGCTCACGTTGCCGTCCGAGGATCCGATCGGGCAGCTCCTGCATGAGGTCGGAGGCCATCTCGCGGAAGTGCTCGACCGTCGCAGCGGTGTCCAGCGGCGCCCGGCGGTTGTGCAGCAACCATCGGGTGGCCCGCTCGACCAGGGTGCGCATCAGCAGTCGCATGGTCAGCTGGCTGCCGGACGCGATCTGGTTGTCGAAGGCGTACACGTTGTCGACGAAGGCCCGCGAGCCGAAGATGTCCCTCGCCACGAAGTTGGCCATCACCAGCTCCTCGGCGGTCGCTCCGGTCTCGCTCGACAGCCGGTGGAAGAAGGTGATCCCAGCACCGTTGATGAGGGCGTTGACCGCACCGGTGACCACGATCTCGCGCCGGAGCGGATGGTCGTCGATCTGGTCGCCGTAGCGTTCGCGCATCACCTCGGGGAAGTACTCCTTGAGGTCAGTGCGCAGATAGGGGTCGTCGGGCAGGTCCGTGGCGATCAGCTCCTCGGCCAGCACGATCTTGGTGTAGGCCAGCAGCACCGCCAGCTCAGGGGCGGACAGCCCCTCCCCGGAGTCGATGCGTGCCTTCATGCCTTCGCCGTCAGGCAGGAACTCCAGCTGTCGGTCCAGGTAGCCGGCCCGCTCCAGCCGCTGCATCCAGTCCTCGTGGACGTGGGCCAGCGCGGAGGCCTGCATGGTCGCGGTGGACAGCGCGACGTTCTGCTCGTAGTTGTCGACGAGCACCAGTGCCGTGACGTCGTCGGTCATCTCCCGCAACAGCTTGTTGCGCTGCTTCTCGGTGAGGTCACCGTCGCGCGCCACGCGGTCGAGCAGGATCTTGATGTTCACCTCGTGGTCGGAGGTGTCGACACCGGCGGAGTTGTCGATGAAGTCGGTGTTCATCCGGCCGCCGTTGCCCTCGCACCCCTCACGGGCGTACTCGATGCGGCCCAGCTGGGTGAGCCCGAGGTTGCCACCCTCACCGATGACGCGCACCCGCAGCTCGCCGCCGTCGACGCGGATCCCGTCGTTGGCCTTGTCCCCGGCATCGGCGTGCGACTCCGAGGCGGCCTTCACGTAGGTGCCGATACCGCCGTTCCACAGCAGGTCGACGTCGGAGAGCAGGATCGCCCGGATGAGCTCCTGCGGGGTCATCGACTTCGCGCCGCCCTCGATCGCCAGCGCCGAGCGCATCTCGTCGCTGATCGGGATCTTCTTGCTGGTTCGCGACCAGACACCGCCGCCCTGGGAGATCTTCGACTCGTCGTACTCCTGCCAGGAGGAGCGCGACTGCTCGAAGAGCCGCTGCCTCTCCTCGTACGACGACTCCGGATCAGGGTCGGGGTCCACGAAGATGTCACGGTGGTCGAAGGCCGCGACGAGCCTGGTGTGATGAGACAGCAACATGCCGTTGCCGAACACGTCACCGGACATGTCGCCGATGCCGACGCAGGTGAAGGCCTCCTCCTGGCAGTCGACACCCATCTCGCGGAAGTGCCGCTTGACCGACTCCCAGGCGCCGCGCGCCGTGATGCCCATGGCCTTGTGGTCGTAACCGACCGACCCGCCTGAGGCGAACGCGTCCCCGAGCCAGAAGCCGTAGTCCTTGGCGATCCCGTTGGCCGTGTCGGAGAAGGTTGCGGTCCCCTTGTCGGCCGCCACCACGAGGTAGGTGTCGTCACCGTCGTGACGCACCACCCGATCCGGGGGCTCGGCCTCACCGTCGACGAGGTTGTCGGTGATGTCGAGGAGCGCGGAGATGAAGGTGCGGTAGCAGGACTTGCCCTCCTCCATCCAGGCCTCGCGGTCGTCCGAGGGGTCGGGCAGCTGCTTGGGGAAGAAGCCGCCCTTGGCGCCCACCGGCACGATCACGGTGTTCTTCACCATCTGCGCCTTCACCAGACCGAGCACCTCGGTGCGGAAGTCGTCGCGGCGGTCGCTCCACCGCAGACCACCGCGGGCGACGTCACCGAAGCGCAGGTGGACACCCTCGACCCGCGGCGAGTAGACGAAGATCTCGTACTTCGGCCGCGGCTCCGGCAGGTCCGGGATGGCGCTGGGGTCGAGCTTCAGCGACAGGTAGGACTTCGGCCCCCCGTCGTCGGCGCGCTGGTAGAAGTTCGTGCGCAATGTCGCCTGGATCACCGTGAAGTACGAACGCAGGATGCGGTCCTGGTCGAGGCTCACCACCGCGTCCAGCGCACTGCTGAGCTCCTGCTCGATGCGCTCGGCCGCCTGCTCCCGGTCGTCCTCGAAGTCCGGATCGAAGCGGGACTCGAACAGGTTCAGCAGGTGTCGGGTGATCTCCGGGTTCTGCAGCAGGGCGGACTCGATGTAGTCCTGCGCGAACGGGGTCCCGCCCTGTCGCATGTACTTGGCGTAGGCGCGCAGCACCGTGATCTGACGCCAGGTCAGCTCGGCGTCGATGACCAGCGCGTTGAAGCCGTCGGCCTCGTTGCGCGCATCCCACACCGCGGCCAAGGCATCCTGCACGAGCTGGCGCGCCTCCCACGGCACCGGCCGGGAGTGGCGCAGACCGAAGTCGTAGATGTGGGTCTCCCGGTCCACGCCCTCCAGCGTGTAGGGCCACTCGTCGACCACCTCGACGCCCATCGAGGCCAGGATCGGCAGCACGTTGCTCAGGGACAGCGGGCCACCGATCCGGTAGATCTTCAGACGGGCCTCGTGGTCGGAGCAGTCAGGTGGGCGGTAGAAGGAGAGACCGATGCCGTCCTCCCCCTCGATCGACTCCAGCTCGCCGATGTCGGCAGCCCCGGTCTTGGGCGAGTAGTCCTCCTTGTAGGCCTCGGGCCAGGCGTCGGAGTAGCGGCGCAGCAGAGCGGGCCCCTTGCTCTCGCCGTACTCCTCGCGCACCGCGGCGACGAAGTCGTCGGTCCATGACCGCGCTGCCTCCGCGAGCTTCTTCTCGACCTCCGCGACGTCGAAGTCGGCCTCGATGGTCTCGCCCTTGCCGGGCCGCACCACGAAGTGCACCCGAGCCAGCATGGACTCCGAGACTCGAGCGGTGTACTCGATCGCCTCACCGCCGAGCTCGGACAGGAGCAGGTCGGAGATCTTCTCCCGGACCGAGGTGTTGTACCGGTCCCGCGGCAGGTAGACCAGGCAGGACAGGAAACGGTGGTAGGGGTCGAGCCGCACGAACAGGCGGACCCGGCGGCGCTCGCGAGTCTGCAGCACCTCCATCGCGATCCGCTGCAGCTCGTCGGCGGGGGTCTGGAAGAGCTCGTCGCGCGGGTAGTTCTCCAGCACGTCCATGAGCGCCTTGCCGGTGTGGCTCTCCCGCTCGACACCGGCCGACTCCAGGACGCCGTAGGCCTTCTCCCGCAGCAGCGGGATCCGGGTCAGCGACTCGGTGTACGCCGCTGAGGAGAACAACCCCAGGAACCGCCGCTCACCGACGACCTCACCATCGTCGTCGAAGGTCTTCACCCCGATGTAGTCCAGGTGCACCGGTCGGTGCACCGTGGAGATGGAGTTGGCCTTGGTGAGCAGCAGCAGCGACTTCTCCCGTGCCCGCTCGCGGACCAGCGGAGGCATCTTCCCCTGGTCCGAGGCAGGCTGGTCGGCGCGCAGGATGCCCAGCCCGGTGCCGGGCACTGCCCGCAGCACGTCCTCACCGTCGGTCTCGCCGAGGCGGTACTCCCGGTAGCCGAGGAGGGTGAAGTGGTCGTCGGCGAGCCAGGAGAGCAGGTCCACGCCGTTGGAGATCTCCTGCTCGTCGATGCTGGACGGTGGATGCTCCTCCAGGCCGGCCACCACGTCGAGCACCTTCTGGCGCATCTTGTCCCAGTCCTCGACCGACTCCCGGACGTCGCTGAGCACCCCGCGGAGCCGGTCCACGGTGCGCTCGACCTGGTCGTGGTCGGTCTCGTGGTCCACCTCGACGTGCATCCACGACTCGCGACGCACGTCGTGCTCGCTTCCGACGACGTAGGACTCGTCATCGATCACCTCGGTCAGCTCACCAGTGACGTTGCGCCGGACCAGCAGCTGGGGGTGGATGACCACGTGGACGCCGCGGCTCTGCGCGTTGAGCTCCATGGTGACCGAGTCGACGAGGAAGGGCATGTCGTCGGTGACCACCTCGACGATGGTGTGACCTCCCGCGGACCACCCGTGCTCTGTGACGGTCGGGGTGAAGGCCCGCACGTGCGCGACGCCGGGGAGACGGGCCGCAGCCAGGCGGTAGTGGCTCACCGCGGCACCCCAGAGATCGGTGTCCGAGCGCTCGCTCAGGTCCTCGAAGGCGACGTGGCGGTAGTACTGCTTGAGGAACTGCTCCGCTGACTCCTTCGGCGGTGCTCCGGTGCCCTTCTTGGCCGTGGCGCGACCAGCCGCCCTGGCGATGAGCTCGGCCTTGGGATCACCAGACCTGCGTGGCACGGGACTCCTCCCATCGACGACTGATCTCCTCGACCCTAGGACTCGATCGGGTCGGTGCCAACCACCCGGACGATGCGCCATGATGGCCGACATGCACCTGAGCCACTCCGCTGTCTACGACGCCCCTCCCGAGCAGGTCTACGCGATGCTCACCGACCCGGCCTTCCGAGAGTTCGCAGCCAAGCGCTCCGGCGTGCTGGAGGTCTCGGTGGAGATCCAGGCGCAGGGTGAGGGTCACACCGTGCGCATGGACCAGGTCCAGCCGGTCCGTGGCGTGCCGGGCTTCGCCAAGAAGTTCGCCGGCAACACCACCCAGGCAGTGGTCAGCGAGGTCTGGTCCTCACCACGCAGCGCCGCCCTGGTGGTCGAGACGCCGGGCAAACCGACGAGGTTGGAAGGCAGCTACACCTTGGTCGAGATCGGCGGGCGCACCACACAGAGCTTCGAGGGCACCTGCAAGGTCTCGGTCCCGATGCTCGGGGGCAAGCTGGAGAAGGTCATGGGTGACCTGTTCGTGGAGGCCAGGGAGCAGGAGGCCCAGGCCGGGCAGGCATGGCTGGCTGGGGAACGTCCGTGAAGTTCCTGCGCACCCACGAGTACCCAGCCCCGGCGAACGAGGTGCTCGCGATGTTTCTCGACCCCACCTTCCGTGAGGCGGTGTGCCGCGCTCAGGAGGCCCCGACGTACGAGGTCTCGGTGAGCTCGTCGAACCCCCCGTCGACGGTGAGGGTTCGCCTCCACCTGCCCACCGACGGCGTCCCGTCCTTCGCGCGCAAGGTGGCGGGCGACACCGTCCGCACCGAGCACGACGAGACGTGGGAGTCCGACTCCGAGGCGACGCTGCGGATCGTCATTCCCGGCAAGCCCGGCCAGCTCACCGGGCGGGTCATGCTGACTGACAACGCCGACGGCACCAGCACCCAGCGGTTCGACGCCGAGGTGAAGGTCTCCATCCCGTTGCTGGGCGGCAAGCTCGAACCGTTGATCGGCAAGGTGCTCGGAAGCGGGTTGCGGCGCGAGCGTGAGGTCGGACTGCGCTGGCTTCAGGGCGAGCGCTGATCCTCCTCGTCGCGGTGACGCCGGCGGTCGCGCCGCACCAGCAACGCGATCACCACGAACGGTCCGAAGGCGACCAGGAGCACCAGCCAGGTCTCCACGGGGTGCAGGTCACCCATGTGCCACAGCACCATGTCAGTCCATGTGCGGGTAGCGGTGGTCCACCGGCGGCACCATCGTCTCCTTGATGCTGCGGGCCGAGGTCCAGCGCATCAGGTTGGCCGCCGAGCCTGCCTTGTCATTGGTTCCCGAGCCCCGCGCCCCACCGAAGGGCTGCTGCCCGACCACTGCTCCCGTCGGCTTGTCGTTGACGTAGAAGTTGCCGGCCGCGAACCGCAGCCGCTCGCACGCCCAGGCGATGGCCTGCCGATCCTGCGCGACCACGGCGCCGGTCAGGGCGTAGGGGGCGTAGGACTCCATCTGGTCGACCGCCTGCTCGAACGCCGAGGCGTTGCGGTCGTCGTACACGCTGACCGCCAGGATCGGACCGAAGTACTCGGTGGAGAACATCGCGTCGTCCGGGGTGGAGGACTCCACGACGGTCGGACGCACGAACCAGCCCACCGAGTCGTCCAGCTTGCCACCGGCGATCACGTCGAGCTTGCTCGAGCGCTTGGCGCGGGTGATCGCACGGCGATGCTTGTCGAAAGCGCGATCGTCGATCACCGCGCCCATGAAGTTGCCCAGGTCGCTGACGTCGCCCATCGGAAGGCCCTCGGTCTCAGCGACCAACCGGTCGCGCAGACCGCCCTCCCACAGCGACCGGGGCACGTAGGCGCGCGAGGCTGCGGAGCACTTCTGGCCCTGGTACTCGAAAGCGCCCCGCATCAGGGCGACCCGCAGCACATCGGGATCGGCCGACGGGTGCGCCACCACGAAGTCCTTGCCGCCGGTCTCCCCCACGATGCGCGGGTAGGAGCGGTATCCGGTGAGATTCTCCCCGATGGTGCGCCACAACAGCTGGAACGTGGGGGTGGATCCGGTGAAGTGCAGTCCGGCGAAGTCCTCGTGGGCCAGGGCCGCCGCGGAGACCTCGGGGCCGGTGCCCGGCAACAGGTTGATGACACCGGGCGGAAGCCCCGCCTCCTCGAGCACCGCCATCGTCACCTGGGCCGCGAGCTGCTGGGTCGGCGCGGGCTTCCAGAGCACGGTGTTGCCCATCAGCGCCGGTGCCGTGGGCAGGTTGCCGGCGATCGCGGTGAAGTTGAAGGGGGTGACGGCGTAGACGAAACCTTCGAGCGGGCGGTGGTCCGACCGGTTCCAGACGCCGCGGGAGTTGGCGATCGGCTGCTCGGCGAGGATCTGACGTCCGAAGTGGGCGTTGAAGCGCAGGAAGTCGATGAGCTCGCAGGCGGCGTCGATCTCGGCCTGGAAGGCCGTCTTGGACTGTCCCAGCATCGTGGCGGCGTTGATCCGCTGTCGGTAGGGCCCGGCCAGCAGGTCGGCGGCCTTGAGCATCACCGCCGCGCGGTCGTCGTAGCTCAGCTCGCGCCACTGCGGCGCCGCCTGCGCCGCAGCGGCGATGGCGGCCGTGGTGTCGGACCGCGTCGCCTCCCTGCTGATGCCGAGCACGTGCTGGTGGTCATGGGGTTGCACGACCGAGAACTCCGGGCCGGAGCACATCCGCTGACGACCTCCGATGGTGGCGGGCAGCTCGACCTGCTGGGCCTTCTGCCGCACCAGCTCCGCGAGCAGCGTGTCCCGCTCAGGACTGCCGGGGGCGTAGGTCAGCTGGGGCTCGTTGACCGGGTCCGGGGTGCTCGTGACTGCGTCCATACCCCGACTCTAGGTCAGGACGGGCTGAGTCAGGAGGAGTCACCCGATCGCGGCACGGAGCCGTCCTCGAAGCGCCCGCGGGGCGCGCGCATCCGGGTCTCCGAGGTGGTGTCGACCAGCTCGGTCAGCGCCTCCTGGATGCACTGCCCGATCACATGGATGTCACCGATCGCGTCCCGGTCGGCAGTGATGCCGTAGTGCACCGCCCCGTTGTACGACGTGGCGCCGATGGCCAGGGCGTGCTCGGGCAGGAGCGGCTGGACGGGGTAGCTCTCCAGCATCCGGGAGCCGGAGGCGTACAACGGGAACTGCGGGCCCGGAACGTTGGTGATCACGAGGTTGAAGTCCCGGCCACGGGAGTCGGCGGCGACCCGGGAGCCGAGCGCGTGGAAGGTCGTGGGAGCGAACCCGCCCACCCCGATCAGGCGCAGGGCCGAGACCGCCTTGCCCGTGTCACGGTGCGCCTTGAGCGCGTAGGAGACCTGGTGGAGCCGCACCACCGGACTGTTCTCACCGATCGGGAGCGCCAGCACCTGGCCGGTCACCTGACTGCCCAGCGAGGTGGGCTCCAGGTCGCTGTCCATGACACTCATCGGCACCATCGCGCGCATCTGACGACTGCTGTGCACGGACTCGGCCCGGGTCATCAGCCACAGTCGCAGCGCTCCGGTCACGGTGGCGAGCACCACGTCGTTGACGGTGGCTCCGTGCACCCGACGGACCGTGCGGTAGTCGTCGAGGTCGGTGCGCACGGTGTGGAACCGGCGCTGCTGCGACAACGAGGCCTGGAGCGGAGTCTCGGGGGCGCTCCCCCGGCCCTGGATGGAGCGCACCAGCGGGTTGTTGCGCACCAGACCGGCGCCGACCTCGGTCACGGTGCCGAGCGGGTCGGCGGCGCGGGCGCGTGAGACCAGCGCCGACCCCAGCAGCGAGGCCATCGACGGCGCCCGCCGTGGCCTCCAGTCGTCCGGGATGCGCTCGCGAGCGACGGTGTCGGTGTCGAGGATGACCTGCCCCAGGTCGATCGTGGAGATCCCGTCGACCAGGGTCTGGTGCGACTTCGCCAGGATGGCGAACCGCCCACCCTCCAGGCCCTCGATCAGGTACATCTCCCACAGCGGACGGGACCGGTCCAGGGGCCGGGCGATGATGCGGGCGACCAGCTCCTCCACCTGTGCCATCGTCCCGGGGCGGGGCACGGCGGACTGCCGGACGTGGTAGGTGATGTCGAAGTCGGGGTCGTCGACCCAGATCGGCGCGGCGATCCCCGCCGGGACCGACATCAGGCGCTGGCGGTAGCGGGGCACGAAGGCCAGCCGGTCGCCGACGAGGGCCACCAGCTTGGCGTAGTCGAACCCTTCGCTGCCCGGCTCGAAGACCTCGACCGTGGCCAGGTGCATCGGCGTGCTGCCCGACTCCATCTCCAAGATGGCTGCATCCCCAGGACGCAGTCGCTCCACCGTCTGCCCCTCCTCGTGTCGCTGGGTGTGGTCGTGCGATTCTCTCAGAGTCTCCACACGGCTCGACCAGAGAGTTCACCACACACCGCTCGAGCCGCAGCAAAGCATCGGTCACAGGGAGAGGAGCGCGGTGAAGGTCTTCGCGCACGGAGTCGGGGGCGCACAGGACCTTCCGCTTCCGCTGGCGTTCGCCCTGGGGGGCGGCGCAGCGGCCCTGGGCGTGTCCTTCATCGTGCTCTCACTCGCCTGGCGCCACTCCCGGTTCGACGCGCGCACCGGCGGCCGGCCGCTCCCGGAGTGGTTGGATCGTGCCCTCGGGCCCGACGGAGCGGCCACGTGGGTGCTGCGAGTGATCGGGCTGGCCGTCGCGGCCTACGTCAGCTGGGCCGCCGTCGCGGGACCCGACACCGCGGTGAACCCGACCTTCATCTTCGTGTTCGTGCTGCTGTGGGTGGGTCTGGTGCCGGCGTCGCTGCTGTTCGGGCCGGTGTACGCCGCGATGAACCCGATCCGCACGGTCCATCGGCTGCTCTCCCGCGTCACCGGGGGCGATCCCGATGCCGGCGTCGCGAGGATGCCCTCGTGGGTGGGCCTCTGGCCCGCCGCCCTGGGTCTGTTCGGGTTCGTCTACCTGGAGCTGGTCTACCCGGAGTCCAACTACCTCGCCCCCGTGCGGCTGTGGTTCGCGATCTACGCCGCCGTGCTGCTGGTCGGAGCCGCCGTCTTCGGGGACCGCTGGATCGCCGCCGCCGATCCTTTCGAGGCCTACTCCCGGCTCGTGGCGCACCTGTCGCTCTTCGGTCGCCGGGCCGATGGGCGGCTCGTGCTCAGGGCCCCGCTGCGCAACCTGGACGGCGTACCGGCGGTGCCCGGTCTGGTGGCAGTGGTCTCGGTGCTGCTGGGAAGCACCGCCTTCGACAGCTTCAAGGAGTCCCTGACCTGGCTGCGGATCCTGCAGGACGCCGGGGGCAGCACCCATCTGATCGAGACCCTGGCCCTGGCCGGCTTCTGCGTGGTGGTCGGGGGGCTCTTCACCCTCGCCACACTCCTCTCGGGTGGGCCCGATCGGCTCCGGATGCCCAGGACCTTCGCCCACTCGCTGGTGCCGATCGTCGTGGGCTACATGGCGGCGCACTACCTGACGCTGCTCGTCGAGACCGGTCAGCGGGGGCTGATCGAGCTCAGCGACCCGATGGGCACCGGCGCCGACCTGCTGGGGACCGCCGACCTCCAGATCAACTACTGGTTGTCGAACCACCAGAGCTTCCTGGCATGGACGAAAGTGCTCGCGATCGTCGGAGGTCACGTGCTCGCAGTCGTCGCCGCGCACGACCGTGCGATGCGAGTCCTGCCGCCGCGCCACCAGCTCAGCGGCCAGCTCCCGCTGCTGATGGTCATGGTGGGTTACACCGTCGGTGGGCTCTACCTGCTGCTCAGCGTCTGAGCGCGCCACCGCCCTCGGTGGCGCCGTCCAGCACGTCGCTTCGTGGCCTGCTCCCCCGACACCGCGACCGCGAGATCGAGCAGCGCACCCGACAGGGGTGAGTCGCCCATCTCGACGACGCTTCGACCGGCTCGGCCTGCTTCGTCGGCGGCGTCGAGGTCGAACGGCGCGAAGTGGACCGTCGCTCCCGGGGACACTCTCGCCACCATGTCGGTGATCTCGTGCTCACGCCACCCGAGACCTGCCCGCATCCGGTTGACCACCACCTGGTCGATGCCGGCAGGTCTGACCTGCCTGGCGTCCACCAGGAGCCGGGCGAGTCGCGTGAGCCCCACCGGCTCCGCAGACCCGACGACCACGCACTGGTCCGCGCTGTCCACAGCGGCCGAGACCAGCGCGTCCCGCCCGCGCGCGGAGGCCACCCCGGCGGAGGGCTCCCCGCCGAACCCACAGTCGACGACGACGTAATCGGCGCGCTCCGCCGCTCGACCGAGCACCTCCACCAGGCTGGCCGGGCGGATCTCGCTCCACCGATCGGATCGCGGAAGTCCGGTCAGGACCTCCAACCCCTCGCCCACCGAACGGAGTCCCGCCCGCAACCGGTCATGCTCCAGCGATCCGGCATTTGCCTGCCGGGCTGCCGCCAGGACTCCGGAGCTGTCGTCCAGGACGCCCAGCTGTTGCGCCACCGTGCCGCCGTACGGGTCGGCGTCCACCAGCAGGGTGTGCAGGTCGGCTCTCGCCAGTCCGGCCGCCAGCCCGGTGGAGACCATCGTGCGGCCGGGGGCGCCGTTGGTCCCCCAGACGGCCACGACCTGTCCTCGTGACTCGGGCGGGCCCTCGGACCGACCCGTCGTCGACTCGGCGGTGATCCCCGAAGGGGTGCCCCCGGGCCTGGGGAGAGACTCGCGCACCGTGGCCACGAGCTGGTCGTCGATCACCTCGCCCGACAGCACCCCGCTGACCCCGATGCTCTCCAGCCGCAAGGTGAGGTCTCGCAGCGACAGGGCAGGTGTCCCGGCCTGGGGGACGACCGCCACCACGACGACACCGTCGGCGGCGAGCCTGTCGACCAGGTCACGATCGATGCCCGGGGTCGGTGCCGCGACGACGGCCACGTGCGCGGTGCCTGTGGCTGCCACGGCCAGCAAGTCGTTGATGTCCAGGCAACGTCGGACCGTGACCAGATCAGGTGCCGCGGCCACAGCCTGCAGCGCACCGGGCTCCCACGCCTGCCCTTCCGCGGCCACGAGGACACCGGTCATCCCGCTCGCCTGACTCGTCATCAGGGCCTCCGGACCAGCACGACATGACTGTCGGCGAGACGACCCACGGTGCCACCGAGGTCGGCCTCCGCGGGCACGCCGACCACCACCTGCCTGGTCGACTCGGGCCCGCTCACACCTCGGCCGCCGACCCGGAGCACGGGCACGTCGGAGAGCACCTGCCGTCCGCTGGGTGCCCGGGAAGCGGTGCGGGCCAGCGGAACGGTCCACACGTCGACACGGTCCCCGGCCGACAACCCGATGGGGACGCCGGAGCTCTGGGCGGCCAGCGGGAGCTCGGAGAGCTCGGGCTCGCTCGTCCCCACCGCCGCGGCGGGCATCAGCTCCCCCTCGGTGACGTCGCGCAGGGCGACGACGTCCGACCAGGGTTCATCCGCAGCCAGGTAGCGCGCTGCGTCGCCGGCCTGGTCGAACCGCACCCTGGTCGCGCGCACGTCCTCGGCGGTGATCGGCTCGCCCGCGGCGACAGGGGCCGCGGCGGACCACACCGGGCTCATCTCGTCCTCGGTGCCGAGGACCCGCGCGCCCAGCACCACCGAGAGGCACACCAGGGCGACACCGACCACGAGCCGCGGATCTCGCCACCCCGGACGTCGGAAACGAGCAGCGGCAGTGGCACCTGTCGAGGAGCGACTGCCCGGCGTACCGGTCTCCCCGCCCCCTCCGGGCTCGGTGCGGGGTCTGTCCGTGGGTGCGGTCAGGGCAGACATGTCGGGGTGCTCCTCTGAAATCGGGCACTGTTGTGCACAACAGGCGATGTTAAATGTCGAGAACCGGGGTCAAACACTGCCAGGATGGAGCACATGACCGAAGGCCCCCGCTTCCTCACGCTGAACGACGTCGCCGAGGTGTTGAACACCTCGCTCGCGCAGGTGACGGCTCTGGTGCAGCGTGGCGAGATCCGGGCGATCAAGATCGGCGGGCGGGGCCAGTGGCGCGTCGAGGGGGTCGAGCTCGAGCGCTTCATCGAGCGGATGTACGCCGAGACCGAGGAGCACCTGAGAACCGCGCGTCGCTGAGCGCCTTCCCCCGCTGCGGTGAGCCTCATGCCGGCTCCACGGTGACCAGCATCGCCATGGGGACGAGCATCGTCTCCTGCCCCGCTCCCTGACTGCTCGACAGCTCGACGAAGTCCGCCCCGACCCGCTCGACCTCGCCGCTGACGACCCGACCGTCGCGGAGCAGCACCAGCAGCCGGTCCTCGTCGGTGACGAGGTGACGCAGCGCCGAGGCCAGCCCGAGCTTCGAGGTCAGCGGCCGCACCTGCTCCGAGGTGGCGCGGGTCGAGGGGGTGTGCGCGGTGATCGCGTGCTCGAGGTTGACCAGCACCGGGCGCCTCGGATGATCCTCCCGCCCCACCACCAGGCAGCCACGCCCCACACGGAGCAGGCGCCCTCGCAGGGTCGCCCCGAACAGGTCCAGCCTGACCGGCTCACCGACCGAGCCCGACAACCTCGCCTCGAGCCCGATGTCGGCGTACTCCACCCGCGCGAGGTCTGCGACGTCCTCGGCCCGGGCGGCCAGCGCTTGACCGTGAGCCTCGGTCTCGAGCTCGTCGAAGAGCCCGGCCAGCGCGAGTTCCCAGGTCATGCACGCACGGTGCCACAGCGCGGGCCGAAACTCGCCCCGAGTGGGAGCCCTGTGGACAAGGGTTACCAGTTGCCGGTCAAGCATGTTTGACTATGGTTCAACATTCTCAAACGCAGATAAACAGCGTTCAATCGCATCTAACGGGGTCGAGTATCATGGGTCACCGACGTTCCTGGGTCGTGCTCGCGGGGCTGGCCTGCACCAGCGCGGGCATGGTCCGGCTCGGCCTCGGTTCGACCGGCGACCTGGGGGCCCTGCCTCGGCTGGTGGCTGACCCGTCGCCGACCACCGCGGCCCGGCTGTGCCTGGCGTTCGCCGGCGCGGGCGTCACCGCAGTCGGGTTGTGGCTCGGTCTGGTCGTCGTGGTCTGCGTCCACGACCTCCTCGTCACCCACCAGCAGTGGCCCCACCCCGCCCTCGGTGCGCTGCGACCGCGAAGCGTCCGGGTCCTGGTCGGGGCGGCGTTGGTGTGCGCCGCCGCCCACCCGGCCAGTGCCGCCCCCGATCACTCAGACCTCGGCTCCCCACGCTTCCTCCCCCTTCCCGTGCGGCCGGTGAGCACCGAGCGCCCGGCGCCGATCACGGTGCGGGTGCGACCGGGGGCGTGCCTGTGGAGCCTCGCGGCCGGTGTCCTGGGCCCCCAGGCCTCGGAGGCAGAGATCGACCGGGCCTGGCGGCGGTTGTACGCCGCCAACCGCACACGCGTCGGCCCGGACCCCGACCTGCTGCGACCAGGTTCGACATTGGTCGTCCCGGATCTCCGGGCAACCTTCCCGCCAACCCACCGAGGAGCCATCACCCATGAGTAGTCAGTCCGCCGGTCACGCCACCCCGGGCCTCCCGACGTCCTTCGTCACCCGACTGCTACCTCCCAGCGGGGATCGACCGCTGCACGAGGACACCCACCAAGGCGTGCTCCCGTGGGAAGAGGAGGTGGCTCCTCCGACGGCTGCCCCTGCGATCAGGGTGGTGCCGTCCGACCCCGGGGCGTGGGCGAGTCGCTTCGCCCAGGCGGTGGTGGAGGTCGTCGCGGGCCACCGCCATGTCGCTCAGCTCCTCAGCTGGGCCACACCCACGGTCTTCCGAGATCTCGAGCGCCGCGCCCAGCTGGCCGCACGCTCGACTCCGACGCGACGTGGCATCCCCAACCAGCGCAGCGCGATGAGGCCTCAGGTCGGAAGCGTCCACGTGTGTCGGCTCGGACCCGACGTCGCCGAAGTCAGCGTGCGGGTGCGACACGGGCGTCGCTCACGAGCCCTCGCGTTGCGACTCGAGGCGACCGAGGGCCGGTGGCGGTGCACTGCGATCGAGTTCGGGTGACTCAGCTCATGCGTGCCGTGGTCCCGGTCGGTCCGCCCGGCGCGCCGTGGCAGCGCTTGTACTTCTTCCCGGACCCGCAGGGGCACAGTGCGTTGCGGCTGATACCGGCGTAGCGATCCTGGCTCCCCTCGCCGCGGCGCACCTCGGTCTCCCCGGTCTCCGTGGGAGAGCTGTAGGTGAGGTTGGGCTGCTGGCCCTGCGGGCGCTCCAGCCCCTTGGCCTGGATCGAGGGGTTGCGAGTCGCTGTCGCCGCAGCGGCGGCGGGGGTCAGCGAGAACTCCTCGTCCTCTCCGACGTACTCGTCGTCAGGCTCCTCGGAGTCCTCGTCCGCGAGCTCGACGTCGACGTTGAAGAGGAAGCCCACCGACTCCTCCTTGATCCCTTCCATCATCGCCGCGAACATGTCGAAGCCCTCCCGCTGGTACTCCACCAGCGGGTCGCGCTGGGAGTAGGCCCGCAGACCGATTCCCTCGCGCAGATAGTCCATCTCGTAGAGGTGCTCTCGCCACTTGCGGTCCAGGACCGACAGGATCACCCGACGTTCGAGCTCGCGCATCACCTCTGAGCCGAGCTGGGCCTCGCGGGCGCTGTAGGCGGTGTGTGCCTCGCCCTGGAGAAGCTCCACCAGCTCCTCGCGGTCGAGGGCGTCGCGCCCCCCCACGCGCTCCTCGAGGTCCTGCCACGTCACTGCGAGTGGGAAGAGCTGCTTCAAGGCGGTCCACAACGCCTCGAGGTCCCACTCCTCGGGGAACCCCTGCGTTGCGCCGTTGACGTAGCCGGCGATGACCTCGTCGACCATCTCGTCGATCTGCTCGTGCAGGTCAGCGCCCTCGAGCACGGCCCGACGCTCGGCGTAGATCACCTCGCGCTGCCGACTCATCACGTCGTCGTACTTCAAGACGTTCTTGCGCGACTCGAAGTTCTGCGACTCGACCTGGGACTGCGCGGAAGCGATCGAGTTGGTGACCCGCTTGTTCTCGATCGGCACGTCGTCGGGGACCTTGAGCGTGGTGAGCACCCAGTCCACCCAGTCGGACTTGAAGAGCCGCATCAGCTCGTCCTCGAGGGAGAGGTAGAAGCGTGACTCCCCCGGGTCACCCTGGCGCCCGGACCGACCACGCAGCTGGTTGTCGATCCGGCGCGACTCGTGACGCTCGGTGCCCAGGACGTACAGCCCACCGAGACTGCTCACCTCGTCGTGCTCGGCGGCGACCTGCGCCTTGATCCGCTCCACCGTCTCCGGCCACGCGGCCTCGTAGGCCTCGGCATCCTCGTGGGGGTCGAGTCCGAGGTCTCGCAGGTGCTGGTCGGCCAGGAAGTCCACGGAGCCACCGAGCATGATGTCGGTGCCTCGACCAGCCATGTTCGTCGCCACGGTCACGGTGCCCCTGTGGCCGGCCATGGCGACGATCTTGGCCTCGTCAGCGTGCTGCTTGGCGTTGAGCACCGAGTGCGGGATGCCGCGCGTTCGCAACAGCGAGGCGAGGTACTCCGACTTCTCGACCGAGACCGTGCCCACGAGCACGGGCTGACCGTTTCGGTGACGCTCCGCGATGTCGTCGGCCACAGCGTCGTACTTGGCCTCCTCGGTGCGGTAGACCAGGTCCGGCTGGTCGGCCCGCGCCATCGGCCTGTTGGTGGGGATCGGCACGACCCCCAGCTTGTAGATCTTGTCGAACTCCGAGGCCTCGGTCAGAGCCGTTCCGGTCATCCCGGCGAGCTTGTCGTAGAGCCGGAAGTAGTTCTGCAGCGTGATCGTCGCGAGGGTCTGGTACTCCTCACGGATCTGCACCTTCTCCTTGGCCTCGATCGCCTGGTGCAGGCCCTCGTTGTAGCGACGACCGATGAGCGTGCGTCCGGTGTGCTCGTCGACGATGAGCACCTCCCCCTCACGGACGATGTACTCCTTGTCGCGACGGAACAGCTCCTTGGCCTTGATCGCGTTGTTCATGAACGAGATCAACGGGGTGTTGACCGAGTCGTAGAGGTTCTCGATGCCGAGGTAGTCCTCGACCTGGGTGATACCGCTGTCGAGCACCGAGACGGTGCGCTTCTTCTCGTCGACCTCGTAGTCCTCGTCGCGGACCATGCGGTCGGCGATCGTGGCGAACTCGGGGTACCAGCGCACCTCGTCCTGCGTCGGCCCGGAGATGATCAACGGCGTGCGCGCCTCGTCGATCAGGATGGAGTCGACCTCGTCCACGATCGAGTAGTGGTGGCCGCGCTGCACGCATTCCTCCAGGCTGTTCGCCATGTTGTCGCGCAGGTAGTCGAAGCCGAACTCGTTGTTGGTGCCGTAGGTGACGTCGCAGTTGTAGGCCTCGCGGCGCTCGACACGAGTCAACTCGGAAAGGATCACCCCGGTGCTGAGCCCCAGGAAGTTGTAGACCCGGCCCATCCACTCGGCGTGATACCTCGCGAGGTAGTCGTTGACCGTGACGATGTGAACACCCTTGCCGGTCAGCGCATTGAGGTACGTCGGGAGGGTCGCCACCAGGGTCTTGCCCTCACCGGTCTTCATCTCCGCGATGTTGCCCAGGTGCAGCGCTGCTCCGCCCATCACCTGCACGTCGAAGTGCCGTTGACCCAGAACCCGGTGAGCCGCCTCGCGCACGGTGGCGAACGCCTCGGGCATCAAGTCGTCCAGCGACTCGCCGTCGGCGTAGCGCTTCTTGAACTCATCGGTCATCGCGCGGAGCTCGTCATCGCTCATCGCGGTGAAGTCGTCCTCGATGGCGTTGACCGCCTGGGCGACCGCCTCCAGCTGGCGAAGGATCTTGCCCTCGCCGATGCGAAGGAGCTTGTCGAAGATGGCAGGCACTGAGGTGAGCTCCCGGTCGTGGAATGGTCCGCCCGCCACTCTACCCAGGACGGGTGCTCAGTCCGTCAGGAGAGCAGCCAAGACGGGTGACAGGTCACCACGGCCCTCCACCTGCACACGAGTGAGGCCGAGCCAGGACACCAGCTCGCCCAGCGTCAGCGCCAGCTGCTCCGGGGTCTGCTCCGGAGCGACCGGCTCGGCGTAGGCCGAGCGGACCCGCAGCGTCCCCGTCGCCCGATCGGCCTTCAGGTCCACCCGCGCCACCAACCGGTCACCGAGCAGGAAGGGGAGCACGTAGTACCCGTGCACACGCTGGGAAGCCGGCACGTAGATCTCGATGCGGTAGCGGAAACCGTGGAGCCGCTCGGTCCGGCGCCGCTCCCAGACCACCGGATCGAAGGGACTGAGCAACGCCCGTGCCTGGACCCGCCGAGGCACTGCTGCGTCGCGATGGAGGAACAGCTGCTCCTCCCAGCCGCGCACACTGACCTCGCTCAGCTCTCCGGCTGCAACCAGGTCGAGCACGGCTCGGCGCGTGGCTGCGGCCCCCATCCGGAAGTAGTCGGCGAGGCACCGGACACTGGCGATCCCGTGAGCCCGGGCCGCCCGCCGGACCAGCTCGCGCTCAGCCTCCTGCTGGGTCGGCTCGGCCGCCTCGAGCACGTGACTGGGCAACGTCCGCTCGGGAAGGTCGTAGACCCGTTCGAACGACGCCGTGCGAGTGGCCACCGTGAGCTCCCCGGCGGCGAAGAGGTACTCCAGCGCCTTCTTGGACTCCGACCAGTTCCATCCCCAGTGCTCGCGGCTCCGGGGCAACCCGTCGTCGAGCTCCCTGGCCGTGGCGGGGCCATCGGCACGGATCTGCGCCAGCAGCCCCGCAACCAAGTCGGGGCGGTGCGCCATCCACTGGTGGCCGTGCTCGCGGTAGTGCCTCATCCGGTGCCGCATCGTCGGCCAGAGCTCGACCGGCATCAGGGCGGCCACGTGCGCCCAGTACTCCACCAGCCGACGAGGCGAGCGCCAGGCCGCCCGGTCCAGCAACCCGACGTCATAGGGACCGTTGCGACTCAGCAGAGGCAGGTAGTGAGCGCGCTGCAACACGTTGACCGAGTCGATCTGGAGGACCTGGGTCCGGGCCAGCGTGCGCGAGATCGTGCGGATGCTCGGGGTGCGGTGCGACCGGTCGGTGAAGCCCTGCGCAGCAAGGGCCACACGTCGAGCCTGCGCGAGGGAGAGCTCGGCGCGGCTCCGGGTCACGGGATGTCGAGCAGCTTCTCGCGCACGGCATACATGACCGCCTCCATGCGCGAGTGCAGCTGCAGCTTCTCCAAGATGTTGCGCACGTGATTCTTGACGGTGTTCTCGCTGATGAACAGCTGCTTGGCGATCTCACGGTTGTTCAGCCCTTGCGCCACCAGCCGCAGCACCTCCAGCTCACGCTCGGTGAGGCGAGGAGAGGCACTGACGACACGCTCGCCGCGCGACATCTGCTTGAACTCGTCCAGGAGCTTGATCGCCATGGAAGGGCTGATCAGCGACTGACCGTCGGCGACCACGCGGATCGCCTGCGAGACCTCCTCGATCGAGGAGTCCTTCAACAAGTAGCCCGAGGCGCCGTTCTTGACCGCTTCGTACAGGTCGGCCTCGTCGTCGCTCACGGTCAGCATGATGATCCGCGCGGTGGGCGCAGCCTCCTTGAGGGCGAGGCAGGTCTCGATGCCGCTCTGCTTGGGCATCCGCACGTCCATCAGCACCACGTCGGGCCCCTCGGCCGAAGCGAACGAGACCGCACCGGGCCCGTCCGAGGCCTCACCAACCACGTCGATGTCGTCCTCAGCGTTGAGGAGCATCGTCAGACCACGCCGGAACAGCTCCTGGTCGTCGACGACCACGACTCGGATCGAGGAGTCGCTGCGCGGGAGGGTGGGGTCAGGTGCCACCTCGGCATCATGGCACGACTGAGCTATGCCGTTGGGTGAAACGTGCACATCCGGTCTATCCCCCTAGCGGACCATGCTCAGGTCCTGAACTTCCAACCGGATCACTCCGTAGTCATAGCCGCGACGCCGGTAGACCACGGAGGGCTGACCACTGGACTGATCCAGGAACAAGAAGAAGTCGTGCCCGACCAGCTCCATCTCGTACAGCGCCTGGTCCAGCGTCATCGGACGTGCAGGGTGAGTCTTCTCCCGCACCACCATCGGCCCCTCACCCTCGACAGCCACCGGCTCGTCGGACGCCGTCCCAGCCGATTCGGTCCCGTTGACACCCTGTCTGGCGAGGTCGGTCAGGAGGTGGCCCTCCAGCTGTGCCGTGGCCTCGGCCACAGAGACGGGGGCGTGGCGACCGCGGTGGACCCGCTTGCGGTCGGCGGCCTTGCGCATCTGGGCGGTCATCTTGTCCAGCGCCATGTCCAGCGCGGCCATCTTGTCCTCTGCTGCGGCTTCCGCCCGCACGACCGGTCCCTTGGTGAACGCCGTCAGCTGCACCTTCATCGCTCGGTCGTGAAGGCGCGGGTTGCGCTCCTTCTCGACCTCGACCTCGATCCGGATGACCTTGTGGTCATGCTTCTCGAGGCGGGAGAGCTTGTCCTGCACGTGGTCTCGGAACCGCTCCGAGACCTCCCCGTGACGGACGTTGACGACGATGTCCATGGGCACCTCCATGTCGGGTTGAATCCTGATCGGGAGCCGGTGGAAGGAGATGGAGCCCGCCCGGCCGACCTGGTCTTCGACCCCACAACCGCCTGCTGAGGCTCTCGCAGCTTGCATGCCACTACCCACCTTCTCGGCACGGTTCCCGCATCCGACGGGAGCGCACCGGCAGGACTTACTTCTAAGCCGCACCGTGATCGTCGGTCCCACCCGAGGGCGGGACGCGACTTACGTGGACCGTTTTGCCTGCGACTGGCATCGGCTGACCGAAAAGACCCGCGGGGACCTCCGGCGCAACCACGGACCCGGACGGACTCCATACCTAGACGCTAGCCGTCCGGGGGCGACTCCGGTAGCCCCCGGCGGCGCTGCGTGGCAGCGAGGGTCACCGCAGCCTGCGGGGACCACCCCACCAATTCCAGTGCGCGCTGCGCCTCGCGCAGGGTGGCACCGGTGGTGATCACGTCATCGACGATGACCACCGCGGACAGGTCCGATGACCTCGCAGGTCGCCCCTGGAAGCGACCGGTGAGGTTGGCGTGACGCTCGACGGCGCCGAGCCCGGCCTGGTCCTGCGGCCTGCCCACGACTCCCAGCAGGCGCCGAACCCCTGCCGGGGTCCCACGGCGGCGGAGCTCGTGTGCGGCCCGCCGAGCGATCCGTAGCACCGGGTCGTGACCACGCCCCCTCACCACCGACGGGTGCGAGGGGACCGGGACCAGGCTCACCGGCGTGTGGATGGTGTCGTCGAGGACCGAGCGAGCGGCCCCGAGGACGACATGGGCCAGGACCTGCCCCAACGGCACCGCGAGTCCGTGCAGCCCCCGCTCCTTGTGAGCGAGCACGAGATCGCGCATCACGCCGTCGTAGTCACTCGCGGTGAAGACGGCCAGAAGGCCGGGTGGGGGTGGCTGGGGCATGGTCTGCCGCGGCGTCGGGGTGAGCAGGGCCCGGCAAGCCGGGCAGAGCACCCGGCCGGGTCGGGCACACCCCAGGCAGGCGGCCCCGGTCGCCAGGTCCAGCATCGCGTCACGCACCGCCCCAGCCTGCCCGAGGGACCCCTCCGCCACTGCCCGGACGACCGGACCGGTGGACCACCCCGAAGGAGCGCAATGGTCCCCGGCGAACCGGTCCGGCCCGCTGCGCGCGGATCCGGGCTCAGCCCACGAACGTGGGCGACCGCAGGGGTGAACCGGTCTCGGTGTCCAGGCGCCAGCGACCCTGCTCGCTCAGCACCTGGAGCTGCCCCTCGGCGGTGACCACCAACGCCTCCCCGTCGACCGGTGAGACCGCGAGGTCGATGGCGGTGCCGAAGAGGACGTCGCTGTCCCCCGAGAGCACACCCGACTCCCGCTGCCCGTCGACGGGTACGGCCAGGAGTCGGCTGCTGAGCGCGTCACGTCTCACCAGAGCCGCCACGGTCTGGGGATCCTTCCACCCGATCTCCACCACGGGAGGCAGCGGGTAGGCGGTCCGGATCCGGCGGGCTGCGCGCAAGGCGACGGGCCCCACGGACTCGTCGGCGCTGCGGGCGACGCGCGCCGCCCACAGCTCGCTGCCTCGTCGGCCGCGCGCGGGCACGGCGATCACCACCCGAGTGCCGTCACGCGACACCGCCAGGCTCTGCACGCGACGCCCGCGCAGCCCGGGGTCCGGCCACGCCAGTCGCCTGACGCGATCACCCACCACCGCGCGCACCCCGTCCTCGAGGCGGCGCGTGACGATCCACAGGGTGCGCGACCAGTCCCAGGCCACCCCGGCGACCCGGCCGGTGGCGATGCTTCTCAGCGGACGAGCCCTGCCTCGCTGCTCCTGACTCCCCCGCGCGAAGACGTCGACTCCGCCCGATGCGTCGGCAACCGCGAGCGGGTTGCCCAGGAGGCTGACAGCCAGGGCCTCGGGTCGACTTCGTCGGGGAAGTCGCAGCAGCACCGACTCCTTTCCTCCCACGACTCGCATCACCCTGCGCCCGCGAAGGCCGTAGAGCTCCGAGGCCGATGAGACGCCGAGCGGGGAGTACTGGTCGAAAGCGGTGACCGGGACCTCCACCCCGATGTCGGGCACTGCCACGGGTTCACCATCGGCCGTGACCGACACCGCCGAGATGCGTGGGACCTGTCGCAGGGTCCACACCAGCTGAGCGACCGCCACCATCAGGTCGCCGCGGTCGAGCTCCAGCAGCTCCCCGCTCAACGGGACCTGGGCTACCCCGCTCGGTGACACCGGGACGCTGACCTGCAGCTCGCTGTCCGCGGGCAGGAACGTGCGGTCGGCGCGGCGTTCTCGTCCCTGGGGGCCCGCCAGGAGCGCCTCGACCAGCTGCGTCGGTGTCTGCACCTCCATGGGCAGGTAGATCGGCTCCGGCACCAGCACGCTGCCGGTCGGGTCCGCGAAGTAGACCGAGAGCCTCTGGAAACGGTTGTCCACATGAGACAGCGGCAGCATGAGTGCGTCCGGGGGGTCGACGATGCGCCACTCCCCCTGCTCGCGGGCCACGGTCAACAAGATGCCTGGGCTCTCCAAGCGGCTCTGCCGGCCCGACCAGCGCCCGGTGTCGTCCAGCGCGAAGGCTCCGGCGAGGACGACTCGCACGCTGACGGGCACCCGGCCGGAGGCGCTCGCGGGCCCATCCACCTCCAGGTCGCGGTAGAGAAGTGTGCCTCGGTCGGGTGACCACGCCTCGTCGGCACGCTCGGTGAGGAACGTCCGGGCCACGGTCGTGGAGGACGGCGTCGCCTGCTGAGCGGTGAGGAATCCGCTGACCACCTGGTCGGGTGTCGCCCCGGGTTCGGGTCGCGGGGGTGAGAAGTCGAACGGCGCTGCCGATGAGGTCACCTCCGGTGAGGTGCCCTCGTTCACCGGCCCCGACTCAGGGATGCTGGCGCAGGCAGTGACCGTCCCCAGCAGCAGGAGGGCCATCCACGGCACACCCCGACGTCTCATCGCAGTGCCTCCACGCCCGCAGCGGCATCCACCGGACGCAGCCGCAGTGGGGAGCCGCGCACCCGACCGCCCGGCGTGACCGGGAGGATCAGTCGGAACTGAGCACCGGCGCCCGGCGCTCCCCACGCATCCAGCTCGCCACCGTGCAGCTTGGCGTCCTCCTGGGCGATCGCCAGCCCCAGTCCGGTACCACCGCTGGTGCGCACCCGGGAGGGGTCGGCGCGCCAGAATCGCCGGAAGACCCGTACCTCGTCACCCGGTTGCAGGCCGCTTCCGTAGTCGCGGACGGTCAGGGCAGCGACGTCGACGCCGCGGGCGACCTCGACCACGATCTCCCGCCGCTGCGCGCGAGCAGCGAAGTCCAGGGCGTTCGACATCAGGTTGCGGACGATCCGCTCGACTCTGAGCGCGTCGGCCTCGAGCAGCACGGGGCCTTCGGGCACTGAGAGGACCAGCCGCACCCCGGCACGCTCCACGAGGCCGGACATCTGGTCCAGGACCCGACGGGCGACGTCGACCAGGTCGATGCGGTCGAGGTGCAGGGCGGCGGCGCCGGCGTCGTACCGGCTGATCTCCAGGAGGCCGGTCAACAGGTTCTCGAACCGGTCGAGCTCTGTGTGCAACAGCTCGGCGGCCCGTGCCGTGGCGGGATCGAACCGGTGACGGTGATCGTGGATCACGTCTGCGGCCATCCGGACGGTCGTCAAGGGTGTGCGGAGCTCGTGGGACACGTCGGACACGAAGCGTCGTTGCGTGGCAGACATGTCCTCCAGTGCGGTGATCTCGCGCTGCAGGTTGGTCGCCATCTGGTTGAACGACCCTGCCAGTCGCGCCAGGTCGTCCTCCCCTCTCAGCGTCATGCGCTCCTCGAGGCGACCCGATGCGATCCGCTCGGCAACCCGCCGGGCGTGACGCACGGGGGTCACCACCTGTCTCGTGACCAACCAGGCGACCGCAGGGACGAGCACCAGGAGCAACAGGCCACTGGACAGCAGGACGCGCTGCGTGAGCGCGAGGGTCGCCTGCTCCTCCGACATCGGGTAGAGGTGGTACAGCGCGAAGCTCGAGCCGTCAGCAGGCACGCGGACCACGGATCCGACGACGACCGCCGGGTCGCCGCGGCTGCCGTCGGCCCCCACCAGCCTGGTGAACGTCCACGCCGCTGTGTCCACGCCGCCGCTTTCGACCCGCCGCCGAAGAACCGCCGGGACGCTGGCCGGGTCGAGCCCGGGGGTGAAGCGCTGACCTCCCTCGGTCACCCCACCCTGTGCCGGCAACGGGCCGACCAGCACGACCTGGAAACCCTGTCCCTGCCCACGCGAGACGACGCGGGCGAGCAGTGCCGGGAGCTTGGTGTCCAGGTCGAGGTCACCAGCGGCCGCACTCAGCTCGGTCTGCACCTCCGCGGTGCTGCGCGCCGCCTGGTCGAGCGAGCGTTCCACCCGCGTCTCCACCAGACCGTCCCCGATCTGACGCAGCAGCGCGAACCCCAGCAGTGCGATCACCAGTGCGCTGAGGACGACGGTGCTCAGCAGGACCCGTGCCTGGATCGAGCGGCGCCAGGTGTGGACCACGCCGAGAACCGGCGCGGTCAGCGCGCTGATCGGGAGACCCGGTGTCGATCCCACCGAGGCTCAACCCGCCTTGTATCCGACGCCCCGGACAGTGAGGAGGATGGCGGGGTTCTCCGGGTCGCGTTCGATCTTCGACCGCAATCGCTGCACGTGGACGTTCACCAGCCGGGTGTCCGCCGAGTGCCGGTAGCCCCAGACCTGCTCGAGCAGCTGATCGCGGGTGAACACCTGCCCCCGGTGACGCGCGAGACAGGTGAGGAGGTCGAACTCCAGGGGCGTCAACGACAGCTCCTCGGCACCTCGCAGCACCCGGTGCCCGGGCACGTCGATCGAGAGGTCACCGATCTCCAGCTGCTGCTCGCTGGGCATGGGTTCACCCCGTCGGACCCTGGCCCTGATGCGCGCCACCAGCTCCTTGGGCTTGAAGGGCTTGACGACATAGTCGTCGGCCCCGGACTCGAGACCGACGACGACGTCCACCGTGTCGCTCCGCGCGGTGAGCATCACGATCGGGACACCGGACTCCGCCCGCAGCTCGCGACAGACCTCGATCCCGTCCTTGCCCGGCAGCATCACGTCCAGCAGCACCACGTCAGGCTGGTAACGGCGGATCTCCCCCATGGCGAGGTCCCCACGGGCACACACTCGCGAGTCGAAGCCTTCGTTGGCCAGCACGATCGCGAGCATCTCCGACAGCGCCGGGTCGTCGTCGACCACGAGGACCCGCCCCCGGGTGGGGGACCGCTCAGGCGTCACGGGAGACGTGGTCATGCCGGCTGCTCAGTAGCGGTAGTGCTCGGACTTGAAGGGGCCGTCCGGGTCCACGCCGAGGTAGCCGGACTGCTCCGGAGTCAGACTCGTCAGCTCGACCCCGAGGGCACCGAGGTGCAGACGCGCGACCTCCTCGTCCAGGCGCTTGGGCAGCGTGAACACCCCCAGCGGATAGTCCTCGGTGTGGACGAAGAGCTCGATCTGCGCGAGCACCTGGTTGGTGAAGGAGGTCGACATGACGAAGGACGGATGTCCGGTCGCGTTGCCCAGGTTCATCAGCCGACCCTCGGACAGCACGATCACCTTCCTGCCCGTGGGGAAGGTCCAGACGTCGACCTGCGGCTTGATCGTCGCCCGCTCCACGCCGGGGTACGACTCGAGTCCAGCCATGTCGATCTCGTTGTCGAAGTGGCCGATGTTGCCCAGGATCGCCTGGTGCTTCATCCGGCTCATCTGGTCGGCGGTCACCACGTTCTTGTTGCCGGTGGCGGTGATGATGATGTCGGCCTGGCCGAGCACGCCCTCCAAGGTCGCGACCTGGTAGCCGTCCATCGCGGCCTGGAGCGCGCAGATCGGGTCGATCTCGGTGATGATGACCCGGGCGCCCTGACCGCGCAGCGACTCCGCGCAGCCCTTGCCGACGTCGCCGTAGCCACAGACCACGGCGACCTTCCCGCCCATGAGCACGTCGGTGGCCCGGTTGATGCCGTCGACCAGCGAGTGCCGGCAGCCGTAGCGGTTGTCGAACTTGCTCTTGGTGACCGAGTCGTTGACGTTGATCGCCGGGAAGAGCAGGGTGCCCTCACGCAGCCGCTCGTAGAGCCGGTGGACGCCGGTCGTGGTCTCCTCCGTGACGCCCTTGAGCTCGTTGGCGATCGCGGTCCAACGCGTGGGGTCCTGCGCCAGTGACTGCTGGAGGGTCTCGAAGATCACCCGCTGCTCCGTGCTGGTCGCGGTCGCGGGATCGGGCGCGACGCCTTCCTTCTCGGTCTGGACACCGAGGTGCACCAGCAGGGTGGCGTCACCGCCGTCGTCGAGGATCATGTTCGCGAATCGCTTGGTGCCGTCGGGGGCGTCGGGCCATCCCAGGATCTGCTGGGTGCACCACCAGTACTCCTCGAGCGTCTCGCCCTTCCAGGCGAACACCGGCACTCCAGCCGGCGCGTCCTGCGTGCCGTCACGACCCACCACCACCGCGGCCGCCGCGTGGTCCTGCGTGGAGAAGATGTTGCACGAAGCCCAGCGGACCTCTGCTCCCAGATCGATCAGCGTCTCGATCAGCACCGCGGTCTGCACCGTCATGTGCAGCGATCCGGCGATACGAGCACCTGCGAGCGGCTTGCTGTCCTGATATCGCTCACGCATCGCCATCAGGCCGGGCATCTCGTGCTCGGCGAGCTGGATCTCGGCGCGACCGAATCCGGCCGCGGACAGGTCGGCTACTTTGAAGTCCATTCTTCTCCTCTTGGGTACGCTCCGGCGCCCCAACTCTACGTGGGACGGGTTCAGAAGAGGTGGCGGCCGAGGCCCACCCCGAGATAGGCAGCGGCGTACCGCCCCTGCCCGAGAAGCGAGGCGTACCGCGCGACGTCGGTGCCGGCGCCGCTGGAGACGACCTCGACACGTACACCCCTCTCGTCGGCGGTCTCGGTGAGGCGATCGCGCACCTCAGCACGCCCGGGGTCGCTCGCACTGTCGTCGAGCACCACCAGTGCCGGGCGCGCTTCTGCGATCTCGCCCTGGGCGAACGGGTCGTCGAACACGTCGCGCGGGGCAACCGCTCCGATGACTGGCAGCAAGTGCTCCGCGTCGCCGGCCAGCGCCGAGCGACCACTGCTGCGTCGCACCGCCTCCGCGATCCGACGCGCAGCACGGGCGGCCAGCACACTGCCTCCCCAGAACAGCGGCACGCTGTCCGCCAGGGCCACGGCGAGGAGCTTGGCGGGATTGACCGTCTGATCCCGGTGGGGGGAGCACGACATCGCTACGTCGTCGAGTGCGGTCGCGACCTGCTCGGCGTCGGCCGGGGGGCCCAGCCGGACGCGGGACAGCAGGTCGAGCACGACCACCGCGCTCGCCAGCTGGTCGCCGGTGCGGGTAGGGAGCACTGCACAGTGCCGTCCGCGCGCGTGCTCGGCCACCAACGAGTCGCCGGGGGCAGCCACCACGACCTGGCAGCCTCGCCTCACCGCTTCGGACACCGCCGCTGCGCTTGCCTGGTCATCACCCTGCGGTGCAAGCATCACCACGAGGTCCAGGGCTCCGGCCCAGCCGGGAAGCCCCTGCGCCGGCCAGGCCACGAACGGGACCGGGCAGGTGGGCTCCAGCACGGCGCGCAGCAGCCTGGAGTCGGGTCCCGCAGCCACCACGGCACGCGGCGGGTCGTCGCGGATGTCGGCGATGCAGGCATCGACGGCGTCGGCGCACTCGGCCCACTCGCGTCGAACTCTCGATCCGGCCTCCGCCAACGGCCGCAGGACCATGTCGGCACGCTCGAGCTCGGTGGGGTCGTCGAGGTGAGTCTCGTCGAAGACCTCACTCACCACCTGTTGCCTCCTCGAGCAGCATGATCGGGATCTCGCGCACCGGGTAGGTGCGCCCGCACCCCTGGCAGAGCACGGCACCGCCGTCCTCACGCACCGACTGGCGGCACTGCGGGCAGGCAAGGATCTCCAGCAGATCCGGGTCGAGGCTCATGTCCGACTCATCCGTGGCTCCTGATGCTCGAGAGGACCTCGTCGCGCAGCGAGACCATCGTGGCTCGGTCCGCAGCCTCGACGTTGAGCCGCAGCAACGGCTCGGTGTTGGACGCCCGCACATTGAACCACCAGTCATGGTGACTGACCGTCAGCCCGTCCAGGTGGTCCAGCGTGGCACCAGGGTGGGAGTCCCACGCCTGCTCGAGGCGGGCGAGCACCGCGGGCTGATCAGTCACCGTGGAGTTGATCTCGCCCGAGGAGACGTAGGCCCGGTAGTCCTCGAGCAGCGCGGACAGCGCCCGGTCGTCCTCACCCAGGGCCCCGAGCACGTGCAGCGCGGCCAGCATGCCGGAGTCGGCGCGCCAGAAGTCACGGAAGTAGAAGTGCCCGCTGTGCTCACCGCCGAAGACCGCGTCGGTCTCCGCCATGGTCGCCTTGATGAAGGAGTGTCCGACCCGCGTGCGTACGGGCGTGCCGCCTCGGCGGGTGACGAGCTCAGGCACCGAGCGACTCGTGATCAGGTTGTAGATCACCGTGGAACCCGGGACGCGGGTGAGCTCTCGATCAGCGATCAGCGCCACCAGGGCACCCGGGTCGACCGGCTCCCCACGCTCATCGACGACGAAGCAGCGGTCCGCGTCACCGTCGAAGGCGAGCCCGATGTCCGCGGAGTGACTCACCACGGCACGCTGCAGGTCGACCAGGTTGGCCGGATCGATCGGATTCGCCTCGTGGTTGGGGAAGGTGCCGTCGAGGTCGAAGTACAGCGCCACCAGGTCGACCAGGTCGTCGAGGACCGCGGGTGCGGTGTGCCCGGCCATGCCATTGCCTGCGTCGACCACGACGCGGAGCCGGCGTCGGGGCGCAGCCACCAGGGAGCGAAGGTGGGTGGCGTAGTCGGTCAGCACGTCACGTCGGCTGAGCGCTCCCGGCGCAGAGGCGAGCACCGGCTGACCGTCGAGCACACGGTCGCGGATCTCACTGAGGCCGGTGTCTCGCCCCACGGGCGCTGCGTGCTCACGGCAGAGCTTGATCCCGTTGTACTGGGCCGGGTTGTGGCTCGCGGTGAACATTGCGCCGGGCACGCCGAGGGCGCCCGAGGCGTAGTAGAGCTGGTCGGTGGAGGCCAGGCCGACCATGACCACGTCGGCCCCGGCCGCGAGAGCGCCGTGCGCGAACGCCTCGGCGAGCTCGGGGCTCGAGGGCCTCATGTCGTGCCCGACCACGATCTGCGACGCGTCCGTGACGACCACCAACGCGTTGCCCACGGCCTGGCACAGTGACCCGTCGATCTCGTCGGGGACCAGCCCCCGGATGTCGTAGGCCTTGAAGACCGAGGTCACTCGGAGAGACCTCGCAGCACGCTGAGGTGACCGCGCCGACCCACAGGCTCCTCGACCGAGTCCGTGACCGGCGGGTGCGGGCGTGCGGCCTCGCGGACGGCGTCGGCCAGAGCGAGCAGGTCGTCGCCCGAGGGGCCGAGCTCGTCAGCATCCGGAGCCAACCTCAGGACCTCCCACCCGCGCGGCGCGGACAGTCGGTCGCTGTGCTCGGGGCAGAGGTCGTAGGAATGCGGTTCGGCGAACGTGGCCAGGGGCCCGAGGACCGCGGTCTGGTCGCCATAGACGTAAGTGAGCGTGGCGACAGCGGGCCGGCGGCAGGCCGTGCGCGAGCAGCGACGGATCGGAGTCACGCCGTAGACGCTACCGCTGCCCGAGCGCTCTCCCCGCTAGGCTCGCGGAATGGCTGCTCCGGGCTCCTCGAGGCAAGATCCGGGGTCCGCGCCGTGGGCGCCGCCTCGCCGAGGGGCGCGTCGGGACCGTCGCGGCCGAGGCCGCCGGGGCCCGGACACGGTGCCGGGACCACTGACCCCCGAGGGAACGCCGAGCCGCCCGAGCCGGCGTAGCCGCTTCGACGCCGTCGTGCTCGAGGTGATGGATGCGCTGGAGGAGCGCTGGCCCCAGGAGCTGGCCGACGTCGAGCTGGCGGTCGAGGAGGCGCCGGTGCTGCCCCCGCAGTGGCCCGACGACACGGTGCCGCTGGCCTCGTTGGTGCGACGCGGACATGGTTACCGCCTCGTGGTGTTCCGTCGTCCCATCGAGCTGCGCGCAGCCACCGAGAGCGACGTCGCGGCGCTGGTGCTCACTGTCGTGGTGGAGCAGATCTCAGAGCTGCTGGGGCGCCCGCCCCACGAGATCGACCCGCGCTACCCCGACTAGGGCTCACCCTGGATCCACGCTCAGACGGCGCGGCGCTTCAGCTTGCGTCGCTCCCGCTCCGAGAGCCCGCCCCAGATGCCGAAGCGCTCGTCGTTGGCGAGCGCATACTCCAGGCAGTCGCCCCGGACGTCACAGGTGGTGCACACCCGCTTCGCCTCGCGGGTCGAGCCGCCCTTCTCCGGGAAGAACGCCTCTGGATCGGTCTGGGCGCACAGCGCCCTCTCCTGCCAGTCGAGCTCCTCAGTTTCCGACTCGACTTCGTCGACATCGTCGATCAGGAATAGTTCGCGCATCTCCCTGCCCCTTCGACCCGGTGGACCCTGCTTGTCCACTCCGTGTTTGGCGTGGTCGGCGCCGCTCTGCTGCACTTCGCCGACCGACGCAGGTGCGCCGACAGGAGCCGAACTGCAGTGAATGACACTGTGAGAATTACAAGCTTGTCGTACGCCGAAAGTCAACCCCTGGTCTGATATAGGGCCCGGTCGGACTACGACTTGACCGCCCCGGTATGACCCGATAGGAGAGGCCCATGAGCGTTGCGCCCGAAGACGGGCTCGAGGACCGGACCCCGACAGAGACCCCGGCGGGGGCCTCACCGTACGTCGTGCTGTCCGGCGGTTACGGAGGGGCCCGGTTCCTGCAGGGGCTGGTGCTGCACCTGCAGCGGCAGGGAAGGGCGGCCGGCGAGGTGAGCGTGATCGGCAACACCGCCGATGACATCTGGTTGCACGGCCTCAAGATCTGCCCCGACCTCGACACCGTGATGTACACCCTGGGCGGCGGCATCGATCCCGAACGCGGGTGGGGCCGCACCGAGGAGACCTGGCACGCCAACGACGAGCTCCGCGCCTACGGCGTGGAGGGCACCTGGTTCGGTCTGGGCGACCGCGACCTGGCGACGCACCTGGTGCGCACCCGGATGCTCGACGCCGGCTACACCCTCTCCCAGGTCACCGCTGCGCTGTGTGCACGCTGGCAGCCCGGGGTCCGCCTGCTCCCGATGAGCGACGACCGGCTGGAGACCCACGTCGTGGTGAAGGATCCGGAGAGCCCGTCCGGCAGCCGCGTGGTGCACTTCCAGGAGTACTGGGTGAGGGACCAGGCCCTGGTCCCCGTGCACTCGGTGGTCACGATCGGGATCGACAAGGCCTCGCCCGCGCCCGGCGTGCTGGAGGCGATCGCGGGGGCGGAGGTGGTGATCGTGCCGCCCTCCAACCCGATCGTGTCGGTGGGGACGATCCTCGGCGTCCCCGGCATCAGGGAGGCGCTCAGGGCAACACCCGCCAAGGTCGTCGGCCTCTCCCCCATCGTCGCCGGTGAGCATGTCCGGGGCATGGCCTCGCAGCTCCTGGCCGCCTCGGGCCAGGAGGTCTCGGCCGCCGGCGTCGCCGAGCTGTACGGCGCCCGTGGAACCGGCGGCATCCTGGATGCGTGGCTCGTGGACGAGCGTGACGCGCACCTGGTCCCCCGCATCGAGGGGCTCGGGATGGCGAGCCGAGCGGTGCCGTTGATGATGACCACCCCTGATGCCTCCGCCGACATGGCTGCCCAGGCGCTGCTGCTCACCCAGCCCACCCCCGGCGCCAGTGCTCGATGACTGCGCCAGCGATCAGCGCCTGGGCCGCCGCCGGCGTCGGTGAGATCACCCCGGGTGACGACCTGTGCGGCCTGCTCCACGCCGCCTGGCACCGGGCCGGCACATCGGTGGAGGACGGCGACGTCGTCGTGGTGACCAGCAAGGTGGTCAGCAAGGCGGAGGGACGGGTGCTCACGGCACCGAGCCACGCCGGGCCACCGGACAGGGATGCGGCGGTCGCGGCGGAGACCGACCGGGAGGTGGCGCGTCGCGGCGACACGAGGATCGTCCGCACCCGCCACGGCTTCGTGATGGCGGCGGCCGGGGTCGACGCCAGCAACGTCGCCGTGGGCTCGTTGGTGCTCCTCCCCCTCGACCCCGACGCGTCGGCAGCACGGCTGCGAGCGGACTTCGCTGCCGCCCACGGGGTCCGCGTGGCGGTCGTGGTCAGCGACACCAGCGGACGTGCCTGGCGCAACGGGCAGACCGACATCGCCCTGGGTGCTGCAGGACTACGGGTGCTCGACGACCACGGCGGCCGGCACGACCGCTACGGCAATCCGCTGCTCGTGACCGCGCCGGCCGTGGGTGACGAGGTCGCCGGTCTGGCCGAGCTCGCCACAGGCAAGCTCTCGGACTCGCCGGCCGCGCTGGTGCGAGGCCTCGACCGCTTTGTCCTGCCTGCAGACCAGGCCGACCCCGGTGCCCACGCGCTGATCCGCGCCGAGGAGTCCGACATGTTCGGTCTGGGCGCGCGCGAAGCCGCCCTGGCAGCGCTGGGTGCTACCGACTCCGACGCCGCGCGGCGCGGTTACGGAGCACCGGCGACGGCTGCGGAGCTGCGCTCCGCGCTGGGCCGCGCCCTGGTTCGACTCGGCGTGTCCGAGATGGCGACGGGGGAGTTCCCGGACGGTGACGGGGTCTGGCTACGGTTGGAGCCGGCCCCGACGGAATTCGACGCGGGCCGCGCGGCGACGACTTTCCAGGTCGTGGCCCACGCGCACGGCTGGCGGGTCAGCGAGATCACGCGCGACCAGGTCCTCGCATCGCCGCGCCTCTAGACTGCACTGCAGCAGTCGGTCCGAAGGCCACGATCTGAAATTGCAGGGAGTCACCGCGTGAGCAAGTCCGGCAAGAGGCCCGTCGACCGTCGTGAGGCGGTCGCGCAGATCCAGGCCAAGCAGAAGGCGTCCGAGCGGCGACGCACGCTGCTCGCCGTCGCGCCGGCGGTGGTGCTGGCCGTGGTGATCGCCGTGGTGGTCTACCTCCAGGTGCAGCAGGAGTCGGTGCGCAACGATGCCGAGCTCGCCTCCATCGGCGTACCTGCGGCGGACGCGTGCCGCGAGGTCACCACCGAGCCCGCTGAGGGCAACAACGACCACCGCGAGGAGGGCGCCCCGATCGACTACGAGGAGTCACCTCCGGCGATGGGCCCCCACTGGGGCCAGTTCCTCGTGGGGGGCCAGATCCGCAAGTTCTGGACACCCGACGACCGCCCGCCGGTCGAGCGGCTGGTGCACAGCCTGGAGCACGGCTGGACGATCATCTGGTACGACCAGAGCGTTGCCGACGACGATGCGGCGATGGCCGACCTGCGCGGGATCATCGACAAGTTCGAGGGCACCGACCCCAAGGACAAGGTGATGGCCGCGCCGTGGACCGAGGAGGACCAGGGTGAGTTCCCCGACGGCGCGCACGTCGCTCTCACCCACTGGTCGATGGGTGACACCAACGGCAACGCCAAGGGTCAGCTGGGCGTGTGGCAGTACTGCACCGAGGTCAGCGGTGAGGCGGTCGACGACTTCGTGGTCGACTACCCCTTCAGCGACGCCCCCGAGCCGAGGGCGGCCTAAGCCCGCTCCCCGCACGCGACCCGGCAACGCTCGAGCGTGACCTGCTCGGTCACGACGGCGTGGTCACCGAGCGTGACCCCGACGAGCACGGCGTGGTCGCCGACCTCGGCTCCGGGGCCCAGCACGCTGGCGTGCACCCGCGCACCGCTGCCGACGCTCGCTCCCTGCATCACCACCGACTCGGTGACACTCGCCCCGGCTGCGACCCGGGCCCGGGGCAGCACCACGCTCCCGGCTCCGACGTCCCCGTGCACCTCTGCGTCGGGTGCGATCAGGACGCCCCCCGCTGGAGGTGTCACCGCCCGGGTGGGTGCCAGACCGGTGATCACGTCGCGCGAGGCCGCGACCAGCGCCTCCGGCGACCCCACGTCTCGCCAGTACGCCGTCTCGACGTAGCCGACGACGAGCGACCCGGCCTCGACCAGACCGGGGAAGGTCTCGCGCTCGACGGAGACCACTCGCCCGGCAGGGATGGTGTCGATCACTGACCGGCGGAAGACGTAGCAGCCCGCGTTGACCTGGTTCGTCGGCGGATCGTCGGACTTCTCCATGAATGCCAGGACGCGCCCGGTGGCGTCGGTGGGGACGCAACCGAAGGCGCGGGCGTCGGGCACCTCGACCAGGTGCAGTGAGACGTCGACGGGCCGCTTCTGACGTGGTTCGGCGTAGTCGGCCAGCTGGGCCTGGAGGTCGTGTCCTGACAGCACGTCCCCGTTGAGCACCACGACCGGGTGGTCCGGCTCCGGGTCGAGGGCGTCGGCCACGTTGCGGATTGCTCCCCCGGTGCCGAGGGGTTCGTCCTCCTGCACGTAGCTGAGGCGAAGGCCGTAGCGACCCCCGTCACCGAGGACGGGCGCGAACAGATCGGCGTGGTACGACGTCGCGAGCACGACGTGCTCGACGCCCGCAGCGGCGAGCTTGGTGAGCTGGTGCTCCAGGAACGGCACTCCCCCCACCTCGAGCAGGTGCTTGGGACGGCGCTCGGTCAGCGGCAGCATGCGCGTGCCGAGACCCCCGGCCACGATGACCGCCTCCGGGCGGTGTCGGGTAGACATGCGGCACATCGTAGGAGCCGCCTACGCTGCGCTCATGGCTGCGACCCCCACAGGTGCGTTCTGGCAGGTCCTTCAGCGAGAGGTCACGCGCAGCGGCGGTGAGCCTCTGGTGACCTTCTACGACGACCGGAGCGGTGAGCGCGTCGAGCTCTCCTACACCACCTACGCCAACTGGGTCGCAAAGACCGCGTCCCTGCTCCAGGACGAGCTCGACGTGGAGCGTGGGGCCACGGTCGTCGTCGACCTGCCGACGCACTGGCTGGGCCCGGTCTGGGTCGGCGCCGCGTGGGCGCTCGGCGCCACGGTGACCGCAGCCACCGATCCCGGGTCGGTCGACGCTGCGGACGTCGTCGTGTGCGGACCCGACACCGTGCAGCGACGCGCCGAGCAGGCGCCCGGCGAGGTGGTCGCCTGCTCACTGCGCCCCCTCGGCGCGCGCTTCACGACCCCACCACCGGCGCCGGTCATCGACTTCGGAGAGGTGGTCTGGTCACAACCGGACTCGCTGGTGGTGCTCGACCCGCCCACGTCGGCGGACATCGCCTGGCGAGACGCCACCGGGAGCCTCGACCAGGCCCAGGTCCTCGACCTGGACGGCCCCGGTGAGCGCGCGCTCACCACTGAGCCGGTCACCAGCCGAGTGGGGCTGGCCACTCTGGTCGGACCGCTGCGGTCAGGCGCCGGCACGGTCTGGGTCGCCGGCATTGCACCCGGTGAGCCCGGCCGGCACCGGCTCGAGGAGCTGGCCCGCACCGAGCGGGCCCGGCTCCTCTGAGCCCTGCGCGAGGCTCAGCTCCGCACGGGCTCAGCCGGCGAGGTCGCGATCCTTCAGGTCCTCGCTCACGTAGCGACGGGTGTCGAAGCCATTGGCGGTCACCGGGATCAACCACAGCAGCCCGGTCGGCTTGGCACGAGCGAGAACGTCCTGGCGGCCATCACCGTCGGCGTCACCCAACGCGAGGAACCAGTCGTAGCGCGATGCGTCCGATGCGACCTTGGTCGACGACATCGGGCCCCCGCCCGAGTCGAGCCGCCACAGCCACACCGATCCGTCGGCTCGGCGCACCACGACCCCGCGATGCTTCCCGGCAGGTGCGGCGGAGCCGCGCGAGGCGGCGAACCCGCCGTCGAATCCGGTGCGACCGTCACCCTTGTAGACCCGCACGACCCCGTTGGCGTTCACGCCCATGAGATCGGGCTTGCCGTCGCCGCTCACGTCGCCGGCAGCGACCAGCCCCGTGACGTCGCCGAACCCCGAGCCCGCGGCGACGGGATCGGCGTAGGACTCCTTGCCTCGGTTGGCGAGGAACATCAAACGGCCGCCGGCGGCCTCGCGGTACATCAGGTCACCGCGGCCGTCCCTGTTCCAGTCGCCGACCGGGAGGACGCGGTCAGCGCCACGCAGAGAGACCCCCGGGGTGATGGTGCGCCCGAGGTTCTGCCGCCCGGAGTTCCCGAAGACCTTCAGCACGCCCTTGCCGCTCTTGACCCCGACGACGTCTCGGCCCTTGCCCTTCGCGAGCTGACCGTTGGCCGCGAACCAACCCATCGCCCTGAAGGCGCCGAACGGACCGAAGCGTCGTCCGAACCCACCCGCCCCGTCCCCCGGGAAGACGTAGCTCATCTTGGTGCTGCCCACGCGCACGAGGAGATCGTCGCGACCGTCTCCCGAGAGGTCGTAGCCCCCGGAGATCACGTCGTACCGGGACCAGTCCCGGGGCAGCTCTACCGGTGCCCCGATCCGGTCACCGAAGCCACGCACCAGGGACAGCCGTCCGTCCTTGCGCACCACCAGGTCGGGTCGGTCGTCCCCGTCGACGTCACCACCCGCGGCTGTGAGGGGGTAGTTCCATCGCGGCGCCAGCTCCTGGGCCCGGCGCAACCCGGCTCCGGCCTTCCCGGCGAACAACATCAGCCGCCCGCTGTCGGCGAACCGGCCCACCAGGTCGTCATTGCCGTCGCCGTCGAAGTCACCGACGCCGATCAGGGTGTCCACGCTTGCGAAGCGGTCGTACTTGCGTACCGGCGTCGAGCTGTAGCCGCCCTTCCCTGTCCCTGCGTAGAGCGAGGCCGCCTGGTTTGCCCGGTCCCGTGCCACGAGGTCGCCGACGCCATCCCCGGTCAGGTCACCGGCAGCGGCGACGAGGTCCTTCCCACCCCAGTTCTGCCCTGCGGTCACCGGCTTGCGGAACCGCATCTGCCCACCTGTGCGGTTGACCGTGAGCACGCCACCCCGGCGGGAGGCGATGTCCGGCCAGTGAGCACCGGAGATGTTGGTCTTCGGGCTCTTCGCGGCGGTCTGGGTCGAGACCGAGCCACCACCGCCACCCTTCTGGATCTGGCGAGCACGGGTGCGGATGCCCGGGATCTTGGCGTAGAGGTACCGGCCGGGACACGCGGTCTGGCCGGCGTCTCGGTGGCCGCTGATCGCCGGGAAGTAGCTTCTGCCCACCCGCTGCCGGGTGCTGGAGGCGTCCACGTTGTGCAGCGAGAGCTTCCAGGCGAACAACCGACCGTAGGCGTCGAGCATGGCCGGCGGTGGCCCCGTGATGTCGAAGTTGCCGATCGCCGACATCGCGAAGGAGTAGTCGTTGTAGCCCAGGGTGTGGGCGCCGACCACCGGTCGCGCCACCCCGCCGTATCTGCCCTCCCAGATCCGACCGAACCGGTCGACGAGGAAGTTGTAGCCGACGTCGCTCCAGCCTCGACTCTGCGTGTGGTAGGCGTAGATGCCACGGATGATCGAGGGCACCTGTGACTTGGAGTAGCCGTTCGAGTTGACCGTGTGGTGCACGAAGCCCGCGTGGATGCTGCCGTAGCGCAGCGATCCCTTGTCCCGCAGCGACTCGTTGGCGCCCCACTGGGCGCGGGAGAAGATCCTGGGACGGGGCACCGAGCTCGCCGCGAGCACCGCAGCCTGGGTCGCCTGCGCCGACTCGGTCGAGCCGGCGTCCCCGGCCTCGTCACCGCTCAGTGCTGCTGCGGGCTCGCGCTTCATGCCCCGGTCCACTCCGGGGTCCACCACGGCAAGCTCGAGGTCCTCCGGCAGCTGCCCGGTCCGCGCTCGCACCCGGACGCGCACCGCATCGACCTCACCCACCACGACAGCGTCGGTCCCGGGACGGGCGGTGGCGTCGGTCTCGGGGCCGCCAGGGTCGGGTTCGTGCTCGGGGTCGAAGCTCATCGGCTCCCACGGCGTCCACTCGCCTCGCTCGGAGGTGCTCAGCGAGATCGCGATGTCCTCCTCGCCCATGGAGGAGGCGTGGCTCCAGGTGACGCCCACGGTCGCGTAGCCCTCGACCTTGATCGGGCGGGTGAGGACGGTCGACCGCGGCGCCGGCCGCTCGACCTCGCGCGACTCCAGGTCGACCTCGGAGACGGTGGGCCGGACCGGCCGCGTCGAGACCACCGAGGTGGCTGGCTCGCTGTGCGCCTGGATCCTGGTCTGGGGCTCGGTGGGGCGCGGACCTGCGTCCGCCCTCGGGACCGACGGGACGATGTCGAGGGCAACCACGCTCATCGCAGGGAGGCAGAGGACCGCAGCTGTAGCCGCCGCCATCGTGGACTGGCAGGCGAGGAGGAGCGGGCGGCGGGGCGCAGACAAGATGGAGCTCCCGGGGTCAGAGTCACAGGGACCACAAATGTCACACCGGTATCAGGGGCCCGCAATCGGTTCTTGTGAACTACAGACCTGTAATTATTCTGAGCCTGACAAGTAGTGCCGCTCAGACGTCCGAGCCGAGCTCCGCATCGGAGTCGTCGTCGTTGGGGTTGGTGTCGTCGCCGTCCTCGTCGTCGTACCTGACGTAGCGGATGCCTTCGTCCACCGGACCGTCGAAGGCCAGCTTCCCCTGCTCGAGCACCAGCACTCGATCGCACATCTTGCGGATCGAGGGAGCCGCATGGCTGACGTAGAACAGGGTGCGGCCCTCGTTGCGGATCTCCTGCATCCGCGCGATGCACTTGCGCTTGAAGGGCCGGTCGCCCACCGCCAACACCTCGTCGACGAGAAAGATGTCGGACTCGGTGTGAACGGCCACGGCGAAGCCCAACCGCGAGAACTGACCCGAGGAGTAGACCCCGACCCGGGTGTCGAGATGCTTGCCGATGTCAGCGAACTCCACGATGGCGTCGAACTTGCCCTTCGTCTCCTGCTCGCTCATCCCGAGGATCGCGGCGTTGAGGAAGATGTTCTCGCGTCCGGTCAGCTGGGGGTGGAACCCGGCGCCGGTGGCGATCAGTCCGGCGATCCGTCCGCGAGTCAGCACCTCGCCCTTGTCGGGGGGCATCACGCCGTTGATCAGCTTGAGGAGCGTGGACTTGCCCGACCCGTTCAGTCCCATGAGTCCGATCGACTCGCCCTGCCGCACGGTGAACGACACGTCGTCGAGTGCGAGGAACCGTTCGCTGATGTCCTCGCTTCGCACCGCGGCCACGGCCATCTGCTTGAGAGTCCGGTGGTAGTGCATGGTGAACCACTTGGTCGCTCCACGCACCACGATCGAGTCGCTGCCGGTGCTCACAGGCGCTCCGCGAACTTGCTCTCCAAGCGGCTGAAGAGCCACTGACACACGAACACGAAGACCAGCCCGACCGCGAGCATGATGAACCCGCGGGCGTAGAGGTGGCTCGGCATGGCCTCGGCCGGAGTGCAGTTCGGCTGCCCGTTGCAGGTGGGCAGCCAGAATGCGTTCTGCAGCAGCAGGACCGCCTCTGTCAGCGGGTTGGCCAGGTACAGAGACTCCACCCAGGTGCCGCCCACGGGGCTCTCGGTGACCCGTGACAGGGGGTAGAGCATGGGAACTGCCCAGTGCGTGAAGATCGTGAGCATCGACACGAACTGGGCGAAGTCGCGGAAGTACACGTTGCACGCCGAGAAGACCAGCGCCAACCCAGTGGCGAACAACGCCATCACCACCATCCCCAGCAGGCCACCGGCCAGCTCTGCCACCCCGGGTGACCAGCCGTAGACCAACGCTCCGGCGGTGAGCACCAGGATCTGCGGCACCGTGTGGAAGGCCGAGACGAGCACCGAGGAGATCGGGAACATCTCCCGCGGCATCGCCATCTTGCGGATCAGGGCCTTGTTCCGCACCACCGAGCGGGTCCCGGCCTGGAAGGTCTCGGTGAAGAAGGTGACGAACACCAGGCCGCAGAACAGGTGCAGCGGGAAGTTCGGGATGTCGTCGTGCAGTCGCAGCACGATGCCGATCACGAAGTAGTAGGCGCAGAATCGCCACAGCGGCATCACGTATGACCAGAGCAGACCGAGAACAGACCCGCTGTAGCGCGCCTGGAGCTCCTTGCCCACCAGCAGCCGCAGCAGGTAGCGACGACGGAAGACATCGCGCAGGCCGCCCTGGTCCGACGGCGACCGCAGGGGAGCATCCGGCACCCACGCGGGGTCGACGGTGTGCTCCACCGGCTGTTTGATCACGCGGTGTCCTCGTCGGGGATCCGAGGCAGGAGCTCCTCGGCCTCACCCTCGACCTCACCCTCGAAGGTCGCCTTCCACGTCTCGGGGGCCACCAGCTGGGGCAGCGCCGTGCGGTATTCCTGGGCCAGGTCCGCCCACTCCCGGTAGAGCCGACCGTGCAGCTCGGCAGAACGGCGCATCTGGTCGCGGAACTGCTTGGGGCTACGCCGGTACCACGAGGCCGCACTCCCGTCCGCCGCGGAGACGATGGCGGAGTCGAAGTGCGCCAGGCGCCACCACCGCTGGTCGACGTGGGGGACGATCCCCTCGGGACTCGTCGAGGCCAGCTCCCGGGTCGGGAACACCTGTCGGGCCAGCCCGGTCAGCGCCATCGACACCCGTCCCGGGAGCGACGTGGGCATGCCGACACCCTTGCCCTTGCGCGGTGGCTTCTTCATCTTCGGTGCGGGGAAGTCGTCCAGGCCTGCCTCGGCGACCCCGTCCGGGTAGTGGTTGCGCAGAGCGCGCACTTCCTGGAGCCGGTGGACGATGTCTCGATGCATCCGGTCAGGGCCGTCGAGGACGTCCTGGAGCGCCTGGAGGATGATCTCGCCGGTGCTGTACTGCATCGACATCAGGCGCTTGACGTGGTTCTCGAGGCTCTCGCGCACCAGACGTCCACCGTGGGGGTACGGCGAGTGGAGCAGACCGGAGATGAGCCGGTTGCGCTCGTGGAAGTAGGCCTGCCAGTCCAGGGTGTCGTCCTTTTCGGTCCACGGCACGTGCCAGACCGCCACACCCGGCAAGGAGACCGTGGGGTAGCCGGCCTCCTGCGCCCGGAGGCCGAACTCCGCGTCGTCCCACTTGATGAACATCGGCAGGGACAGTCCGATCTCGCGAATCACCTGCGTGGGGATCAGGCACATCCACCAGCCGTTGTAGTCGACGTCGATCCGGCGGTGCAGCCACCGGGTGGAGCGCAAGGTCCGGCGAGAGAAGTCGTGGCCATGCTGGGTCCCTGGGGCAGGACCCCAGAACCACTTGTAGCGGGCCAGAGCCTCACCGTAGGCGTGCATCACCGAACGGTCGAACAGGCTGAACATGTGGCCGCCCACCAGCGTCGAGGACTTCGCCAGATCGGCGAACGCCACCGCACGCAGCACGCCGGCGAGCTCACAGACGACGTCGTCGTCGAGCAGCAGGACGTAGTCCGACTCCCCCGCTGCCGCTGCCTCGCTCATCGCGCGGGAGAACCCTCCCGAGCCACCGAGGTTCGGCTGCTCGATGACCTGGAGCTTCTCCCCCAGGGCGTCGGCCGCAGCGGCGAACTTGTCGTTCTCGCGCACCTTCTGGGTGCCCTGGTCGACGACGTACACGCGATCCAGGATCTCCAGCACCGATGGGTTCTGGGACAGCTGGACCAGCTGGTCGACACAGAAGTCCGGTCGATTGAACGTGGTGATCCCGATCGAGACCCGGCCCTGCTCGAGTCGGTCGGTGTCAACGCCCCACACGGCCTCCTCGAGGACCACCTCGGACTCCTCGGCCTGGACCTCGAACCAGTACCAGCCGCCGTCGATGAACGGCTTCAACGGCAGGTCGAACTCCAGGTCCTGGGTGGTGTCGCTGTCGATGCGACCTGAGGTCGCGCGCAGCACGTGCCCCTTCGACGTGGATCGGTAGACCACCACGGTGCCGTGGCCGCGCGCCCTGACGCACAGCCGCACCTCGTCGAAGTCGGTCCAGCGGCGCCAGTAGCTGGCCGGAAACGCGTTGAAGTACGTGGCGAAGCCCACCCGGTTCTCGGGGTCGACGACCACGTGACCCGAGCTGTCCACCCGGCCGAACCCCTGGATCTGCTGCGACCCCTCGGGGTTGTCACCGGGGTCCGCCTGGTCCTCGGAATCCTCGCCCTCACCGGAACGCCCGGTGCCCGTGCCGCCACTCCCGCCGGTGAGGCCGCCCATGTAGAGGGCGCGTACGTCGTGCTCCTGGTCGGCGTGCATCAGCGTCGTCTGGACGACCCGGAAGCCGGTCGCTGGAGCCTTCTCGGCGGCCTCGGGGGTGGCCTCGGTCACTGTCACACCTCATGGGGACTGGGGAGTTGGGCGGGCCTAAACTATCAGCAGAGAACGACGCGCTACGCCTCATCGAGACGAGTCCCGAATGACTCCAGCTGCGCGTGCACCTGGGCCTGCGACAGGTCGAGGTGCTCGAGGATCGTGTAGCGATCGGGGCGCGTTCCCGGAGCCGCCAGGACCGCCTGGACGAACTGGGCATCACTCAGACCGACCTCCGCCGGCCGGCGGGCCAGCCCATGGTGAGCAAGGCACCGCGACATCTGGGTGAAGCGCCGGTCGTCACCCCGCAGATGGGTCGCGAACAGCGCGCCCAGACCCGCGAGCTCCCCGTGGTTGGAGGTTCCGGGAAACAGTTGGTCCACCGCGTGGACGATCTCGTGGCAGGCGCCGCTGCAGGGGCGAGACGTACCTGCCACCGACATCGCCATGCCGGACAGGACCAACGACTCGGCGAGCACCACCAGGAAGTCGTCGTCCTTGATGCCGTCGGTGCGCAGCAGCACTGCCTCGGCGGCGGTCTGCGCGAAGGCCAGCGCCAACCCGTCGACCGGTTCTCCTCGTTCCTGCTGGGCCAAGGTCCAGTCGGCGATCGCCGAGATGTTGCTGACGACATCGCCGACGCCCGCCGCGACCATCTCGGGGGGTGCGGCCTTCACGTAGTCGAGATCCACCACCAGCACAAGCGGCATCGCGACGCCGTAGGACCCCTTGCCGTGGGCGTGCTCCAGCGACGCGACCGGCGAGCAGAGGCCGTCGTGAGCCAGGTTGGTCGCCACCGCGACCATGGGGACACCGGCGCGGGTTGCGGCGTACTTGGCGACGTCGAGCGTGCGGCCACCACCGATTCCCACCACCGCGTCGAAGCCACGACCTGCGCTCAGGGCCTCCTGCATCCGCCCCGCCTCGACCAGGCTGGCCTCCGAGATCGCGATGACCTCGGCCTGAGGCAACGACGGCTCCAGCAGCCGCCAGATCTCGACCCCCTGGGAGGGGCCCACGGCAACGAGGACCCGCCCGTCGGCGGAGATGAATCGATCGAGGAGCAGGTCGCCGAGACCTGCCACGGAGCCGCTGCGGATGTCGACGTGCAGCGGGCTGGGCAGCATCCGGGTCAGTACTGGCACGCGATCTCCCTGGCCTTCGCCAGATCCGCGTGGTCGTCGACCTCGACCCACGCCGTTCCCGCTGGGATCGCCGTGGTGGACACCGGCTCGCCGCGCTCCGACAGCTCCTGGTAGCCGTCCTCGTAGTAGAGGTCGGGGTCCCGCTCGAAGGTCGTCTCGAGCGCGTCGGCCAGCCTCGGCACGATCGAGGCCTCGATCAGCGTGGCGCCGATGTACTCGCCGTAGGCGCCGGCCGGGTCCATCTTCTTGGTGATGCGACGCACGTGGCCGTTCTCGTCGACCTGCACCTTCATCTCCTCCTCCGCAAGCTGCTTGTCGACGTCGAGCGCGAGCAGCAGCTCAGGTCCCCGGGCCTCGAGCAACGCCTGCTCCACCCCCACCGGGTGCACGGTGTCGCCGTTCACCATGAGAGCACCCTGGCTCATCACCTCTCGCGCCACCCACATGGAGTAGGCGTTGTTCCAGATCTCTGCCTTGTCGTTGAAGACCAGGTCGAGGGTCACACCGTGTCGACGCTCGAGATCGCGACGCCGCTCCCGGACCGCGTCGGCCGCGTAGCCGACCACGATGGCGACGTCGGTCAGGCCCACGTCGGCGAAGTTCCGCAGAGCGATGTCCAGGATCGTCGTCTCACCGTCGACGGGCACCAGCGCCTTCGGCAACGTGTCCGTATAAGGACGAAGCCGCCGCCCGGCACCCGCGGCCAAAACCATTCCGATCATCGTGGAATCAACGCCTCATTTCCCTCGCCCAGGACACGCGCAGAGTGAAGCACACCGCCGCGCGACGTGGTCCGGGGATGGCGACGTATCACCGTGCTAACTTGACGACCGTGTCACTGGGCCAGCGAGTGAAAGACGTCCTCACCGGCTCCTCTCGTCCTCGTGTCTACCTCCACATCGGCGCGATGAAGACCGGGACGACCTATCTGCAGCACCTCATGGACGACAACCGTGAACCGCTTGCTGCCGAGGGCATCCTGTGGCCCGGTGAGAGCTGGGATCAACAGACCTTCGCTGCGATGGACGTCATGTCCTCGGTTGCCGGGAGGAGCCCGCGCAACCCGGCCGCGGTGGGGATGTGGGACCGCATCGCCGACCAGATGCGCGAGCACACCGGGCACGCCTCGATCTTCTCGATGGAGTTCCTGAGCTATGCCGACGTCGATCAGGCGCGCCGGATCATCACGGACTTCCCCGACCACGAGGTCCACGTCATCGTCACTGTCCGTGATGCGCGGTACTCAGTACCCGCGCAGTGGCAGACGAGCTGTCGGATGGCGGGGGTGGTGCCGCTACGTCGCGTCATCACCGCGCTGGGGCGCCCGCCGGAGGCGGACAACCCGGGCCGCGCGGCCCGGCTGCTGCAGCGGACCCAGTGGATCTCGCGGATGCTCGAGATCTGGTCCCCCCTGGTCGGACCGGAGCGCACCCACGTGGTCACGGTCCCCCCCAAGGGCTCGGACCCCACGTTGCTCTGGACCCGCTTCGCGTCGGTCATCGGAGTGGATCCGAGCGTCTGCACTCCCCCGACCTCCTACATCCACACCTCCTTGGGTCACGAGTCCACCGAGTTCCTGCGGCTGGTCAACGTCACCCTGGGCTCGAGAGGACGTGCGCGGGCGGTCCGACCGATCAAGCGGGAGCTGGTCCGCCACCTGCTGCAGCGCGGGGAGGCGGAGAGCCCGATCCGGTTCAACCGACGTGGCATGAGGCACGCGGCGCGCTGGAACCGGCAGGTGCGCGCTGCCATCCAGGCCAGCGGAGCCCAGGTGACGGGCGACCTGGACGACCTGTGGCAGGGCCCTCCGCCCGAGGACGTCCCCAAGAAGCTCGCCGAGCCGTCGGCGCAGGACCTGCTGCGGATCGCCGAGTCCTCGCAGGAGTTCCTGCGAGAGCACCGGGAGAAGCTGCTGGCCGGCGCGGTGGACTTCGTCGAGCGAGCCCTCGACGGTGACGACCAGGATGACGACGAGGACGAGTACGACGACGCCAATCCTCGCGACACCGACGTGGAGCAGCCGGACGACCAGTGGGACGGTCCCGATGACGAAGAGCTGAAGCAGTCGGTCCAGGTGGTGGCGGACCTGCTGCTGGAGTGCGTGGAGATCCGCAACACCCACGCATCGACGAGCGCGTGAGCCTGCCCCCGGCACTACACTCACCACCGCCAGAGGACGAGCATCAGACACGGCCGACGGGCCCAGCGAGGAGGACGGTGCAGTGCGAGCAAAGATCCGTGAGGCCTTCTATGCGCGCTTCGCGTCGCGGGAGAAGGTCGAGGAGCTCGAGGCTGCGATTGCTGAGCTCGAGGAGGAGGTCCAGGAGGCCCGGCGGCTGAACCGCCGACTGGCCGAGCTCACCGATGTGGTCCAGGAGCTGTTGCTCCCCGCGGCCCAGCGCGACGACGAGCGGTTGCGCGAACGCCTCGATTCCTACACTTCGTCGCTGTAGGGGCGCCGGACCAGATGGCGGCTCGGGTCTTTCTCCACATCGGTGTCCCGAAATCGGGCACGACCTATCTCCAGACCACCATGTGGCACAACCGGCCCGCGCTGCGCGCACAGGGTCTGCTGTACCCGGGCAACCGGCGAATGGATCATTTCCACGCCTGCCAGGACGTGCGCCGCAAGCGTGACCGCCCTCCGACAGGGGCCTGGGACCGGCTGCGCGAGGAGCTGAGCCAGTGGCCCCAGGCAGGCCTGATCAGTCACGAGTTCTTCTCCATGGCGACCGCCCAGGAAGCCCAGCGTGCCGTTGCCGAGCTTGCCCCGGCCGAGGTCCACGTCGTCCTGACCGCCCGCGACTACGTGCGGCAGTTCCCGGCGGTGTGGCAGGAGGCGCTCAAGATGAGCTCCGCTCTCTCCCTGGACGAGTTCATGGTGGCCGCCGACGAGGAGCGGCTCACCGGGGCATGGAGCTGGAACAGTCAGGACCTCACCCGCGTGGTCGCGAACTGGGCGACCGCGGTGCCCACTGAGCGGCTGCACATCATCACCGTGCCACCACCCAGCGCGCCCCGCGAGCTGCTGTGGCAGCGCTGGTGCCAGACGTTGGGCCTGGACGACTCCGAGCTCGACCTGTCGGTCAGCGTGGGCAACGAGTCCCTGGGGGCTGCGCAGGCGGCCCTGCTCTGCCGCGTCAAGCCCCACCTCACCGGGCCCCTCACCCGCAAGCCGGTGCAGCACCGGTGGGTCCGGCAGTACTTCGGCCACGAGGTCCTCGTGCCGCAACGAGGAGAGCGATTCGGCCTTCGCCCCGAGCAGGTGAGCGCACTGCGGGAGCGATCGCTCGTGGCCGTCGAGACCCTGCGTGCCGCGGGTTACCCCGTGGCCGGGGACCTCGACGACCTGGTGCCTCAGGACGAGCGATCCCCCAAGCCCCACCCCGGCGACGTGACCGAGACCGAGATGCTCGAGGTCGCGGCCGTGGCCATCGACCAGATGATCCGCGACGTGCGTCGCCTGACAGCTCAACGGGACGAGGCACGGAACGCCGCCGGTGGGAGGACCGGGTCGAAGCAGGTCGCTGCGGGTGTGAGGCGCCGGCTACGTCGGCTGCGCCGACGCCTGCCCGGCAGGGGGGCAAGATGACGACACCGACATGGACCGTGGACGACAAGGGCGTGAGCCTGCCCGATGCCGTCGATCCGGACCTGACCTACGACGTCCTGATCAACGATCACCACGTGTGGTCCTTCGTGCCGGCACGCGACGCGACCAGGCCGCCGATGGCCCCCGACACCGCCCCCGGGCCGGACGGTGACGAGCGCCCCGCGGCGTCCTACGTCCCGTGGCCAGTTGCGTTGAGCAAGCGACTCGCCGGGCGTGCGACGGTGTCCCTTCGTCACCACGTCTCCGGCCAGATCCTGGCCGGGATCGACCACGTCTTCGCCGGGGTCGAGGACGAGACCGCCTCGGTCACCGACCGAGCCGGTCGGCCGCTGATCATCGACAAGTACGGCCGCCTGACCCGCCCCCTGTCGCAGCAGGAGCCGGAAATCGTCCACGAGCTGCTGGACGTGTGCTCGCAGATGCTCGAGGTGCTTCAGGAGCGGGCCGGCGTCGCGGCCTTCGTGGTCTACGGAACGCTCCTGGGTGCCGTGCGCGACCAACGCCTGATCAAGCACGACAACGACGTCGACCTGGCATACCTCAGTCAGCTGCCCTACCCGGTCGACGTGGCTCGCGAGGGGTTGAAGATCGAGCGCATCCTGCGGGAGGCGGGGTGGGAGGTGCGTCGCGGCTCGGGGGCGCGACTCAACGTTCGCGTCAAGCTGAGCGATAGGTCATTGCGCGGCATCGATGTGTTCACTGCGCACTGGGTGGACGGTGTGCTCTACATGCCCTCCGACACCGGGTTCCGGTTGCCGCAGGACACGATCCTGCCGCTGGGTGAGGTGGACCTTCACGGACATCCGATGCCCGCACCCAACCAGCCTGAGCTGTTGCTCGCCGCCACCTATGGCCCCGGCTGGAAGAAACCCGACCCCGCCTTCAAGTACGACACCCCCCGTCGGCTCCACCGGCGGATCAACGGCTGGTTCGGCGGACTCATCTCTCACCGCAAGTACTGGGACGCCTTCTACTCCCAGCAGCGTGGTCTGGTTCCCGACGAGCCCTCACCATTCGCGACCTGGGTGGCGGAGCACCACGACAGCACGCGTCCCCTGGTCGACGTCGGATGCGGCACCGGCAGGGACTCGTTGTGGTTCGCCTCGCGGGGGCGCCACGTGACCGGCCTGGACTACAACCTCGGCGTCTTGCGTCGGGCGACCAGGCGAAGCCAGCGCCGCTCCTTGGACGCCGAATTCCACCTGGTCAATCTCTATGACAGCCGAGCCGTGCTCACCTGGGGTGCGACGCTGGCTCACCGCGAGCTCCCGTGTGACATCTACGCCCGGTTCACGCTGCATGCGCTCAGGGACGAAGGGCAGGAGAATCTCATCCGGATGGCGTCCATGGCGCTGCGCCGCGAGGGCAAGCTGTTCGTCGAGTTCCGGACTCACCAGGACGCTGCCCTTCCCCACGTCTTCAACCACAAGCGGCACTTCCTCTCGCCGGACAAGGTCAGGTCTCTGATCGCGTCAGCCGGAGGCCGGGTGATCGACCAGACCGTCGGCCAAGGGCTGGCTCCCTACGAGTCGGAGGACCCGATCGTGTGCCGCATGGTGGCGACATGGAGCGCTGAGCGGTGAGCCCGCGAGTCTTCCTGCACGTCGGGCTGCCCAAGAGCGGCACGTCGTACCTGCAGAAGCTGCTGAACGCCAACCGCGACCGGCTCCGCCGAGAGTCGGGAGTGCTCTTCCCCGGGACGGACTGGTCGGACCAGGTCATCGCCGTACGCGACGTGCGGGGCCTGTACGACGACCGCGCACGTTCCCGGGTCGAAGGCCGGTGGGACCGGCTGGCCGAGGAGATCCTGGCCTGGAAGGGCGACTCGGTCGTCTCGATGGAGTGGCTGTGCGCTGCCGGTGACCGGCAGATCGAACGAATCCTGGGCTCATTCCCCGGGCGGGACTGTGAGGTCGTCTTCACCGCTCGTGACCTCGCGCGCACGCTGCCTGCCGCCTGGCAAGAGTTCATGCAGAACCGCCAGACCTGGACCTGGGAGGAGTTCCTGGCCGGAGTGAGGGATCCCGAGGACACCAACACCGGCGGAAAGGCCTTCTGGGCCCAGCAGCACCTGCCTCGGCTCCTGCAGCGCTGGTCCTCCCACCTGCCCGCGGACCAGGTCCACGTGATCACGCTGCCCCAGCCGGGCGCCGAGCGGGATCTGCTGTGGCAGCGGTTCGCCGGGGTGCTGGACATCGCCCCGGACGGCTACACCACTGAGGGGCTGGGCGGCAACGAGTCGCTCGGTCTGGAGTCGGCCGAGCTGATGCGCCGGATCAACCTGTTCCTCACCGAGAGCGGGGACGCGGTGCGTGGCTACAACCCAAACTTCAAGCACCGGCTCGCCAAAGAGGTCCTGGCCACCAGACGGGGCGGCGAGTCGACCCTGGCCTTGCCGCCGACCGTGCACTCCTGGGCCTGCGACGTCGCCGAGCAGCACATCGACGCCGTGCGAAGCAGTGGGGTCGATGTGGTCGGCGACCTCGCCGAGCTCCGTCCGACGCCCCCTCGGGAGGGACGTCAGCCTGGGGACGTCAGCGATGCCGACCTGCTCCGCACCGCCGTCGCCGCCCTGGTCGAGCTGTCACGTGACACCGGCAGGTCCCAGCGTCCCGCGGCCACGCGCCCGAGCCAGTCGGAGGCCGCGGCCCCGCCCAGCGGCCGACTCGCTCGGGCGCGCCGACGGATCCTGCACCGGGACTGAATGCTCGTAAGCACCGATACGGGTGTATTTCGTAGTCCCCGAAGGCGGACATTGGTCACACCAATCACAAGCGCACCTAGCGCCGTGCCCGCTTGACCTCGCCCTTGCCATCCCTAGAGTTGTTGTCTGTGTGCCGCAAGTGACGCATGTGCTCATGATCCGCCTTCCCGAGAGGACCACCCGTGCACCTGAGACGCTCGATCGTCGTCGTCGTGGCGCTCCTGTTGTCGCTGGTCCTTGCTCCCCCGGTCGCCTCGGCTGCCTACACGCCTCCCGGCGGGGCGATGTTCAACAACCCGCAGGGCAATCGCGACGCTCGGTTCCGGATCATCCAGACCGTCAACAAGGCGATCAAGCACTCCCCGCGTGGCTCTCGAATCCAGATGTCGATGTACATGATGGACTCCAGGGCCTCGACCGATCTGCTCATCGGCGCTCGCAATCGCGGGGTCAAGGTGCAGCTGGTCCTCGACGGGACCGCGCGCAACCCGCACACCAAGCGTCTGGCTCGCAAGTTCAACCGGGACAACCACAAGCTGATCAAGCCCAAGAAGGCTCAGGGCAAGAAGGCCAAGAAGCGCACCAAGAAGAAGCACGCCGACAAGGGCCACAAGAAGGCCGGCAAGAAGGGCAAGAAGGGCAAGAAGAAGCGCGCGGGCAAACGGCGACGCGGTGGGCCCGATGGCAGCTTCGTGGTGTTCTGCAAGAAGTCGTGCCGAGCGGTCGGGAAGCCCAACCACACCAAGTACTTCACCTTCACCCGCACCGGCAAGGCGCGCAACGTAGTGATGGTCAGTTCCTCCAACCTGAACAAGGGTGGGGCGGTCAAGGGCTTCAACGACCTCTACGTCCTCAAGGGGCGCAAGAAGCTGATCCGCGACTTCGGCAGGGTGCACAAGCAGATGTCCGCGGACACCAGCGGCGACGGTGACCACTTCCTGAAGTTCCGTCGGGGCCGCATCCTGGCCCGGTTCTTCCCCAAGCGGAAGGGACCCGATCCGGTGATGCTGGACCTGCGGAAGGTCCACTGCAAGAGCGCCAAGGGCGGCCGGACCGCGATCAACGTCTCGATGTTCCGCTGGAACAGCGAGCGCGGCTTCAAGATCGCCCGCAAGCTGGTCAGGCTCGACAACCAGGGCTGCAAGGTCTCGGTCATCTTCGGCGCCCCGGGCCGCAAGGTGTGGGGCATCCTGATGCGTTCCGCGCGACACGGCGGGATCCGGCTGTGGGACAGCCGGGTCGACTTCGACTACGACCTCAAGCCCGACCTGCGCACGCACCACAAGTACCTGCTCATCAAGGGGTGGTACGGGCGGGACCGCAGATCGTGGCAGGTCCACACCGGCTCCGCCAACTGGGGTCGTTCGCTGCGGGCGGGCGACGAGAACACCCTGAGCATCTCCGGGCGCCGCGCCTACAAGCAGTACATCCGCAACTGGCGGTGGCTCACCAAGCACGCGGCTCGCCGGATCGGTCGCTAAGACCCCCGGACCGCCCACCCCTGGCTGCTCGGCAACCGGCTGCCGCGGCGCATGGTGGCACATGAGTGTCCGACTTGACGCCCTTTCACCATTCTCAGGACATTAGGCCTTAGTCCTCCCTAACCTGGCGAAGTCCACGTCGCAGGGCGCGCTCCTCACGGGCGCGTTGGGAGGAAACGACATGTCACGATCTCGAGTGAGCGCTCTGATGAGCGCTCTGGCGTGCTCGCTGGTGCTGGGTGCGATGCCGTTGGGAGCGGCCGCACTCAACCCCGCACACGCAGCCAAGGCCAAGCGCACCACCTACAGCACCAGGATCGACCTGGTCACCTACAACATCCGCCATGCTCTGTCGAACAGCGCGGCGAGCAACGACGTCGTCGGGCTGGCGGCCGGCGGTGCCGACGTGATCGGCCTGCAGGAGATGGCCAGTCGCAAGCGCCGCGACGCCGTCATGGCTGCGGTCCAGGACTGTGACACGTGCGTGATGCGCGGCGCGTTCTTCGACGCACCTGCCAACATCGGCGCCGTCCCGATCCTCTACAACGCCAACCGTTTCGACCTGTTCGACAGCGGCAGTGTGATGCTCTCGGACCGGACCTACATCGGCCCGCGAGGCGCAGGGCCATCGACCCTCCCCCCGAAGTACGCCAACTGGGTCAAGCTCCAGGAGAAGCGCACCGGTCGGTTCCTGTACGTCATCAACTCGCACACGGTGGCCAGCGTCCAGGCCTCTGACGGGGGCGCCAACAACAACCGGCGCCGCCTGGCGCTCTACCGCAAGCACATGGACGGACTGAAGTCGCTGGTGAGCCAGTTCAAGCGGCGCCAGGTCGGCATCTTCGTGCTCGGCGACCTCAACGTGAACTACCGGCGCGACCGCACGGTGCGGGACCCGCTCTTCCCCTACGCCACCCTGAAGGACGTCAGCGTCTCCGCCAACTACGAGCACCTCGGCGTGCCGCGGACCGGCACCCATGTGCGCCGTGACGGTGGCAGCAGCACCCGACTGATCGACTACGTCTACTTCATGCCACGGCTGGTGTTCATCCCGCGGACACAGTCGATCCTGAGGGGCTACTCGTCGGACCACCGACCGTTGTCGGTCCGGTTCGAGGTCACCGGCCCTGGCGTCGACCGCGTGCCCGAGCCCACCATGCGCTGGTGAGCCGGGCGGCGGTGAACCTTCAGCCGACGCGCTTTGAGTGGCGCCGGACCTCGTGCCAGTTCCTGAGGTACTGGTTGTAGGCCGAGGTCCGCTCGATGTTCAAGGTGTTGTCGTCACTCTTGTCCAGCGAGCCGTGACCCCAGTTTGCAGAACCGGTCATCACCAGGTGGGCCGAGTTGTCGCCGTTGTAGGTGCCCCGCACCAGGGTGTACTTGTGGTGGGTCCGCACCCTCAGCACCCGCCGCTTGGTCCACACCCGGCTGTCCCACAACCGGATGTGACCCGCGCGGGCGGATGTGCGGAGCCGCTTGGCGATGTCCCTCGAGGGCGCGCCCATGATGATCGAGACCCGGCACCCGTGGCGCGCCATCTTCAGCACCCGATCGGCCATGTAGTTGCCGCGCACGCCCTGCCAGTAGAACATCGAGATGAAGACCTTGGTTCGACCGAAGGCACTGCTGCACCGAACCTTCTGGAGGTCGGCCAAAGCAGGGTCGGTCGACCTGTTGCCGTTCTCCATCGGGAAGACCCGACTCACGTAAGGCCCCTCACGCACCGTGCGGTAGCTCTGGGCGATCGGGCGGTCGCGGCCCATCTCGTCGTGGACCTCCTCGTACATCGCGTAGGTCCGCGGCACACCCTTCATCGTGTAGCTGTCGTTCCACCCCTTCAACGCACCACCGACGTTGAGGTTGGAAGAGCTGACGATGACCACGTGGTCCGCAGAGCCGGACTTGGAGAAGGCGTAGAACTTGGCGTGCATGCGGCCCTTGCGGCCCCGGCAGGCGCCCTTGCACTTGGTGACGTAGCTCTGGTCCCCGCCCCACTTGGCGTCCGTGGTCAGCTCTGCGCTGACGCTGGCTCGTGCGGCTTCGTCGCTCAACTTCTGCAGTGGCTCACCGTCACCCTCGACGATCGGGTCCTGCAGGGACGACTTGCGCGCCTTCGCGACCGGGTCGCCCTCACCGCACGGGCCGGTCTGCGGCTGGTCCCCGGGGTCCACGTTGTCCCCGTCGCCGTTGCGGTCCATCCAGTTGTCGCCGTTGAGGGCGGAGATCAGCCGCTTGGAACCCTTGGACTCGATTCCCTTGTCGATGATCACTCGCACCGAGACGCCTCGCCGGCACGCCGCGATCATGGCGTCGATGCTGGGCTTGCGATCGAGCAGGTAGGAGGTGATCAGCATCTCCGGCTTGGCCAACCCGGACTGCGCGGCGGGGACCCCCCGCATGGCAGCCTCGACCTGGCGCACGATCCGCCAGGGCTCCTGCTTCTCACCCCACGGGGGCGGTCGGTTGAACACGGCGCCACCGACGGGCTCGTCGGCCGTCGCAGGTGGCGCGGTCAGCAGGCTGAGTGACATCAGCAACGCGATTGCTAGTGCGAGTCGGCGCACAGGGAACCCCCAAGAGCATTGGTGTGGGAAATCGCCGCAAATGTAACCCAGATGGGCAGCTTGACCGCATTGCACACGGTCTTCTCGCACGACAACGGCGATGGTCCCGCCTGGAGGGGTCCATCGATGTGGGGGAACACACGCCGGATGGCGCCGCAGCTGGGTCGGATAGGCTGATATTTAGCCGGATCCGCCGATCTCGACGTGACGGACCGCTGCACCAGAGGGGACGGACGCGTCGTGGGTCAGCACAGTCGACCGGGATCGACCAAGCGACGCGCTGCGGTGCTCACGGTCCTCGGGCTGGTCCTGGTGCTCGGCCTCGCGGCCGGGGTGCAGGCCGCGATCGGCACCCTTGATGAGCCTGACAAAGCGTCGGCCGCCGGGAGCGCCGAGCAGAGCGAACAACCCGACTCCCCCGTCAAGAAACCACGTCGAGCCGAGCAGCAGCGCAGCAACGGTTCGACTCCTGGCGAAGCCGCCGACGCCTTCCCGGGACGGCCCGCGAAGAAGTCGGGTCTGCGTGTCGGGTCGGGTCTCGCCTCGGGCCTGGGCAAAGACGCCGGCGACCTCGCCGCCAAGGCCCAGGACCTGGTCGACTCCGACGGCTCGGAGAAGCCGGCCACCGTGCCCTTCGACTTCCGGGTCAGCAGCTTCAACATCCTGGGTGCTGCGCACACCAGCGCTCGCGGCAACAAGCCCGGATACACCAGTGGCGAGCGGCGCATGGGCACGCAGCTGGCGATGGTGCGGAACAACGACGTCGACCTGGTCGGGTTCCAGGAGTTCGAACCGCCGCAGTTCCGATCGTTCATGCGTCGCACCGGCGGTGGGTGGGGCGTCTACCCGGCGCTGAGCGAGGGGCGGGGAGGCTTGCGCCAGTCGATCGCCTGGCGCCGCGACGTCTGGGACCTCGCCGACTACACCACCATGCCGGTTCCGTACTTCCGGGGAAACCCGGTACCGATGCCCGTCATCTTGCTGACGCACAAGCAGAGCAAGCGCCAGCTGTACGTCATCAACATCCACAACCCGGCCAGCAACCCCCGCCGGGGCAACAACGAGCATTGGCGCGACGTGGCGACCAACCGTCAGGTGGCCAAGGTCCGCGAGCTGCGCAAGGCTGCGCCCCGGGTGCCGGTGATCCTGATGGGCGACTTCAACGAGAAGCTGGAGGCCTACTGCCGGGTGACCGGTGGCGGAGACATCGAAGCCGCGAACCCCGGTGGGGGCGGCGGGTGCTCCGCGCCGGGCCTGATGGGCATCGACTGGATCTTCGGCACGAGCGACCTGACCTTCACCGACTACGGGCGCTTGGAGACCGGTCGCGCCAGCGACCACCCGATGCTGGTCGCCACCGCCCGGGCCGAGTAGGTCAGTCCTCGACGCCGCCGCTGGCCAGGGGTGTCTCGTCCTCGAAGTGAGGCCGGATCTTGTTGTCGAACATCGACAGCGCCGCCCCGATCGCCATGTGCATGTCGAGGTACTTGTAGGTGCCCAGCCGACCACCGAAGAGCACCATCGGCTCCTTCTTCGCCAGCTCCCGGTACTTCAACAGCTTGTCGCGGTCCTCCGCGGTGTTGATCGGGTAGTAGGGCTCGTCCCCCTTCTCGGCGAAGCGGGAGTACTCCCGCACGATCACCGTCTTGCCCTCGGGGTAGTAGTCCCGCTCCGGATGGAAGTGCTTGAACTCGTGGATCCGGGTGAACGGGACGTCCTCGTCGTTGTAGTTCATCACCGAGGTGCCTTGGAAGTCGTCGGTAGCCATCACCTCGGGCTCCAGGTCGACCGTGCGCCAGGAGAGGTGGCCCTCGCAGTGGCCGAAGTACTCGTCGACCGGGCCGGTGTAGATCACCGGCAGCTTGCCCAGGAACTCCTCGCGGCTGTGAGGACCTGGCTGCAGGAAGTCGGTGTTCAGCCGGACCTCGATGTTGGGGTGGTCGGCCATGCGCTCCAGCCAGGCGGTGTAGCCGTCGACCGGAAGACCCTCGTAGGTGTCGTTGAAGTAGCGGTTGTTGAAGGTGTAGCGGACCGGGAGCCGCGTGATGATGTCAGGGCTGAGCTGCTTGGGGTCGGTCTGCCACTGCTTGGCGGTGTAACCCTTGACGAACGCCTCGTAGAGCGGGCGACCGATCAGCGAGATCGCCTTCTCCTCCAGGTTGCTGGCGTCGGCGGTGTCGATCTCGCTGGCCTGCTCCTTGATCAGCTCGTGCGCCTCGTCAGGGGTGTAGTAGCGGCCGAAGAACTGGTTGATCATTCCCAGGTTCATGGGGAACGAGTAGACGTTGTCCCCCACCTTGGCGAAGACCCGGTGCTGATAGTTGGTGAACTCGGTGAACCGGGTGACGTAGTCCCACACCCGCTTGTTGGAGGTGTGGAACAGGTGAGCTCCGTAGACGTGGACCTCGATCCCGGTCTCCGGGTCGGCCTCGCTGTAGGCGTTGCCGCCGAGATGGTGGCGCCGCTCGAGCATCAGCACCTTCAGACCCAGCTCGTTGGCGCACCGCTCGGCGAGGGTGAGACCGAAGAATCCGGTTCCGACGATGACGATGTCTGGGTTCACGAGCGATGCTCCTCAGGGTTCGGGTCCGGGTCTGCCCGGTCGTGGGCACGCCCGGGCCGAGGGGAGTCTACCGGCGCGGCCGGCGGCTGCGAGCGTGACAGCGGACCCGAGTCTCGCCAGGCTCGCCAGACGTTGCGCGCCTCGGCACGCCCCCCTCGCAACGGGGCGAGCACCAGCACGACCAGGGTGATCAGCAGGGGCTTCCACCTCACCAGCAGCGACTCGCCGTACCGGCGGTGCACGACGAAGAGGTTGCGGTACATGTAGTACCCCTTCCAGCCGCGCATGTCGTGCTGCTGGTCGAAGTCCAGCTGCCGCACCAGCACCGCGTCGCGCAGGCCCAGGATGGTGAAGCCGGCGCGCCGCACGCGCACCGCGTAGTCGACGTCGTCGTAGAAGATGAAGAAGCCCGGGTCGGGCAGACCGACCCGCTCGATCACCTCTCGCGTGACCATGAAGCCCTCGAACGCGACGTTCTCCAACGGGACCTGTTCGGGCATCTGCTCCCGGCTCGGGTAGCGGTCCTCGACCATCTCGCGCTTGGGTCGGATACGCCATGGGCTGGCGAGGTCGAAGACGGTCGCTGCCTTCTCGCACAACGCGCCGTGCAGGTCCTCACGCACCGCCATCAGTGCAGGGCCGGGGTGCGCCAGCATCACCTCCAGGCAGTCCGGGGCCGGGACCACGTCGTCGTCCATCAACCACACGCGGTCCCATCCGTCGGACCAGGCGCGGGTCATGCCGAGATGAAAGCCGCCTGCGCCGCCGAGGTTCTCGACCGGGGTGATGACGTGCAGTGGCAGCACCCCACGCGCCGTGGCATCGATCAGCAGCTGCGCCGTCCCGTCGGTGCTGGCGTTGTCGACGACGTAGATCGCGTCGGGTACGCGGGTCATCGCCTCGAGCCCGATCAGGCACCGCTGCAGCAGGGCGACCCGATTGAAGCTCACGATGACGACGGCGACGCTCTCCGCGGTCATCGGAGGAACTCCTCGTGCCCGGAGAAGTCGTTGCGCACACCCGCCAGCATGGCGCGAGCGCTCAGTCGCAGCCTCTTGAGGTCACGTCTGGTCACCGTGTAGAACCACACCGTCTTGGCGACGAACGCGGCTACGCCCACCCAGCCGACGTAGTCGCGCAGGTTGACCACGTTGTTGCGCGCCATGCAGTAGTGCTTCAGCTGCGACGGGGAGTGGTTGTACGTCGTGCGCCCCCCCAGCATGGGGGTCCCGAGGTCGTCGGTCGCGGGATGGGCGAAATGACTGGTGACCACCGTGGCGACGCGGGCACCGGCTCGTTTGGCCCGCCACAGGTACTCCACGTCGTCGCCCCAGATGAAGAACTCCTCGCGCGGCGTCCCGATCCGCTCGACGAGCTCGCGGGTCACCAGGACCCCGTTGAACGGGATGACGACCCCGGGGAGGACGTGGTCGGCACCGGCAGCAGCCTCCACGTCGGCCAACCGGTGCACCACGCGGGCGGTGCCCGGCAGTCGGATCGGGAAGCACAACCGGTCAGGGTCGCTGTCCGCGACGACCGCGGGACCCCAGAAGTCGTAGTCACCCCGGCGCGCGACCAACGACTCCAGGCAGTCCGGTGGGGGCAGCCCGTCGTCATCCATGAGCCACAGCAGGTCGGGGGCACCTGCCGAGGCTCGTTCGATGCCGGCGTGGAAGCCACCGGCACCACCGCTGTTGCGAGCCAGCCTCGTGACCTCGATACGGACTTCCAGCTCCTCGGTGAGCCGGGTCAGCAGCTCAGGGGTCTCGTCGGTGCTCGCGTTGTCGACCACCAGCACTCGCGAGGGCGGCACGGTCTGCTGGTCCACCGCGCGCAACACCCGCTCGAGCAGCTCGGCGCGATTCCAGGTCACCACCACCGCGACCACGTCCAGGTCCTCCTGGGTGCGCGGGCTTGCGGCGTGGCTCACGCCTCGGACCATATCGAGTACGTGCCTCAGCAGACCCGAGCGAGATCGTCTGCCTGGTTGGCCTCGTAGCCCTCGGCCAGGCTGCCCACCGACCCGCCGGTGGACGGGGCACGGTGCCGGCGGTTGAACCCCTTGCCCGCCTCGACGCTGGATCCGTCGCCCTCGGCACGAGAGATCGCGGACTCGACCATCTCGTGGACCTTGTCGATGTCGGGGTCCGAGGTCATGATCACCGGCGGAACGAACGAGACCGAGCTGATCGGCTCGGAGCGCGCCTTGAGCGCCAGGTCGACGAAGGTGTCGAGCTCCGAGGCCGGCAGGTCGGTCTTGATCAACGCCTCGCTGGCACGCGCCAGGTCCCCGAAGCGGGTGATCACCGTGCCGGGGCTGAGCTGGTTGGCCATCGCGGTCAGCACGCACTTCTGACGAGCCATGCGCGAGTAGTCGTCGGCGGCCATGCGGGAGCGGGCGAACCAGAGGGTCTGGTAGCCGCTCAGCCGGTGGACCCCGGACCGGATCGTGCCGATCTGCCCCTGCTCGCCACCACCGATCGGGATGTCGTCGCGCACGTTGAGGGTCACCCCGCCCATGGCGTCGACGAGCTCGCGGAATCCCGCCAGGTCGACCACCACGTGGTAGTTGATGCTCAGACCGGTGATTCCCTCGACGCCCTGGATGGTCGCCGCCATCCCCGGGTCGGCGATGCCGTCGAAGAGATCCTCGTGGTCATGAGCCCAGGTGGAGAGCGAGTTGAGCTCACACGAGCTGCAGTTGTAGCCGTTGGGGAACTGCTCGGCCAGCAACGAGCCCTCGGGGAAGGGGAAGTTGGTCAGGTTCCGCGGCAGGCCGAACAGCACGGTGCGACCGGTGTCCTCGTCAACGCTGGCCACCGTCATCGAGTCGGTTCTCAAGCCGTCGCGACCCGCTCCGCTGTCACCGCCCACGAGCAGGACGTTGAAGCGACCGTCGGTGCTCGATGTGGCGGTCCCGTCACCGAAGAGCGTCACGACGAGGTCGCGCTGGACGGCGACGAGGTGCGCACCGAACAGCAGGCAGCCCACCACGGTCAGGCTCACCACGGCGTTGAAGCCGGCCAGCGCCATGCGTTGGCGCTGCTTGAGCTCCAGCGGCCGCCCCAGCCGCCATGCGTCGACGAACAGCCCGGCCCACCCGATGGCCAACACGATCAGCCCGAACCGCAACAGTGCGAGCAGCGCGGTGCTGGAGAGCAGGGAGATCACCACCGTCCGGGCGACCAGTCCGAGCAGGATCAGCACAACGGTCCCCGCCAGGAGACCCAGCCAGACCCGGATGGCGGCCCGCCCGATCCGCTTGTTGCCCATCACCAGCTGAGCCGAGCCGGGCAGCACCAGTGTCATCAGCAGCAGGGTGAGGGCTCGCCGGAATCGGATCCGGTTCAGGACGCTCGATCTGGCGTCTCTCCGCTCCGCGCCCGACCGCGGGCCGGCCTGGGTGGGAGACAGCGTTGCCATGGCAACCTTTCGCGCTTGGGGGAAGTTCGCGAGGTGTGCCTGAGTATCTAGGGTTTTCCGCGCCGAGCGGTCACGGCACGCCGGAGCGCCCGGCCTCGATCTCGCGTCGTCGAGCCAGCCTGTGCTCACGCCGGATCTCCGCCTCCCGCACCCTGCGCTGTTCCGCGGGCGTGCCGGGTTCGAGCGCCGGGATGTCCCGGGTCTGCCCGTCCTCGTTGATCGCCACGAACACCAGATAGGCCGAGGCGACGTGCACCGGCTCGATGCCGGCTTCGTTCCACCGCTCGGTCTCGACGCGTACGCCGATCTCCATCGAGGTACGCCCTGCCCAGTTGACCTGGGCGTAGGTGCGCACGATGTCTCCCACCTGCACCGGCTGGAGAAAGGCCATCTCGTCCATCGCCGCGGTGACCGCCGGACCGCCGCTGTGTCGTTGGGCCACGGCCCCCGCAGTGCTGTCGACGATCTTCATGATCACCCCGCCGTGGACGTTGCCCAGGAGGTTCACGTGCGAGCTGTCCATCAGGACCGCCAACGAGGTCCGGGCGTAGTCCGGTGCGACACCCGGTCGAGCACTGCTCTCAGCCACATCTGCACCGTAGAGCACGGTAGCGTCGCCGCATGGCGCAACGAGGAGACTCCGGGTCCCGGGGTGGGTCCGGAGAGGACGGTTACGACTGGTTGTACTCCGGCAAGGGGGGCTCGGGCAACGGCCGGGGCCGGGCCTCGGGCGGCAGCTCGGACGACGCCGAGGCGACCCAGGTGATCCCCGCCGGCGGTGGAGCGGGTCGATCGGGTGGCCGCTCGTCCTCGGACCAGGGCCCTCCGACCTCGATCGCCCCCGAGCCCAAGCGTGGTGGCCGCGCCGAGCGGTCCGCGCCCACGAAGAGTCCGCGACGACCCAAGCGTTCCCGGGGGAAGCTGAGCTGGGTGAAGTGGCTGCTGCTGGCCTACCTGGCCTTCCTGATCGCCGTGCCGTTGTGGGCCTACTTCGACGTCACCAAGGTCAAGGCCGAGCCGGACGGTGACCGACCGGCGGACGAGGGCGGCACCAACTACCTGGTGGTCGGGTCCGACCAGCGCCCGGGTCTCGCGGGCCGCCGGACCGACACGATCATGCTGCTGCACACCGGGCAGGGTCCCAACGTGCTGATGTCCATCCCGCGTGACTCGATCGTCGACATCCCCGACAACGGCACGAACAAGATCAACGCGGCCTTCGCCTTCGGTGGCCCGAAGCTTCTGGTGCGCACCGTCGAGGCCAACACCGGCATCTACGTCGACGACTACGTCGAGATCGGCTTCAAGGGCATGATCAACCTGGTCGACGCGGTCGGAGGCGTCGAGATCTGCCCGAAGCAGGACATGGTCGACCCCGATGCCGAGCTCGACATCAAGGCGGGCTGCCAGGAGGCGGACGGGAAGACCGCTCTGGGCTATGCGCGCTCGCGCAAGCTGTTCCAGACCGGCGACATCCAACGCGCCCAGAACCAGCGCGAGGTGGTCTCCGCCATCGGCCGAGAGGTCCTGTCCTGGAAGACCTTCGTCAACCCCTACCGGTACTACCGGGTGGTGACCGGAGGCGCCGCATCGGTCCGGCTGGGCGAGCAGACCGGGCCCTTGGCCGTGGCCAAGTTCGGGATCGCGATGGACCGCGTGGATGGCAAGTCGGGCAAGACCTGCGCTGTGCCGATCGCTGACTTCGCGGTCAACTGGGACACCGAGCGCGCCGACGAGCTCTTCGGCTACCTGCAGCGCAACGAGGCCGGAGACATCCCCGACGACCTGTGCACGCCGACCGGGATGCCGAAATAGGGCAAAACCCCGCACTTCGTAGGGTTTGTCCCTACCGTAAACGGGTGCCCACCGCCCCCACCTACCGGCGCACGCCTGTGCCCTCGGCCCGGGAGCGCCACATGCTCAACCGCATGGGCTGCGGATACACCCGTGGCGACCTGGCCCGCTTGCGCAAGGCCGGGGGGCCGTTGGCGTGGTTCGAGGCCCAGCTCCGTCCCGGCCGCGTCGCCGAGGACCGGACCGCTGCCCAGGTCGACAGCTGGTTTCCCGACCTGTCCAAGTCCTACGACCAGATCTGGTCCGACGACCGCAGCGGAACCAAGCAGGCCTGGGAGTACGGCCGCGACCTGGCCAACCGCTCGCTGCTGCGTCGGATCCACTCACGGCGCAGTGTGCTGGAGAACATGGTCGACTTCTGGAGCAACCACCTCCACGTCAGCTCGGAGCACTTCCCCGGCTTCGCCCACCGCCCTTCCTACGACGCACTGATCAGGCGCCACGCCCTGGGACGCTTCGAGACGCTGTTGACGGAGGCCACGCTGCACGCGGCGATGACGCTCTACCTCGACACCTGGGTCTCAGAGCGCGACCACCCCAACGAGAACCATGGGCGCGAGCTGCTGGAGCTGCACACCGTCGGCCGTTCAGCGGGTTACACCGAGGCGATGGTCAAGGACTCGGCGCGGATCCTCTCAGGGCACACCGTGCACAGCGGTTGGAACGGCTCGGTCGCCGACCCCTGGGCGCCGTACTACGACCCGGGCAAGCACTCGGTGGGTGCCGTCTCCGTGCTCGGCTTCGGCCACCCGAACAACGACCCGGATGGCCGTGACGTTGCGCGAGCCTACCTGTCCTACCTGGCCCGACACCCTGCGACCGCGCGCCGGATCGCCCGCAAGCTGTGCCTGCGGTTCGTCTCGGACAACCCCCCTGACGCCCTGGTCAACTCCCTGGCGGGGGTCTACCTCGACTCGGGAACCAGCATCAAGGCGACCCTACGCGCTCTGGTGCGCAGCGAGGCCTTCACTGCCTCGGCGGGTCGCAAGGCGACCACCCCCTCCGACGACGCCATTCGCACGGCGCGGGCACTGGGTGTCCGCGCCGAGAGCCCGTTGAACGGTGCATCAGCCCTGGACAGCTACGCACACTCGCTGGCCTGGACCCTGAGCTCGACCCTGCCCTTCCAGTGGCCCCGCCCCGACGGCGCCCCGGACGACGCCGGCTCCTGGGGCTCGGCCACCCGCATGCTGAACAGCTGGCGGATGCACTGGGACGCAGCGGGTGGCTGGTGGCCGAGCAAAGCGGTGACCTATCGCCGTCCCTCCTCCTGGTTGCCGCAGCCGTCCATCCGGTTCGATCTCCTCGTCGACCACCTGAGCCGCCTGCTTCTGGGCCGCCGCGCCACGGCCACGTTGCGCGACGCCGCCTCGCTCGCCACGGGAGTCGGACTCCGGGAAACGATCACCGCCTCGCACCCACTGGTCGCCTGGAAGATGCCCCGGCTGCTGCTCGTCCTGCTCGACTCCCCCGATCACATGTCCCGATGAGGTCACCGATGATGACGCGCACCTGCTGCGAGGAGCTGGACGCCGCGACCCGGCTCTCACGGCGACGTTTGCTGGGGGCGATCGCAGCCGGCGGAGCCACCGGACTCGGCACGTCGATCTTCGGCGACGCCGTGCGTCAGGCCAGCTTCGCGGCGACCACCGGCGGCAACGTGCTGGTGGTGCTCAGCTTCCGCGGCGGCATTGACGGCCTCGGACTGGTCGTCCCCCACGGCGACCCTCAGTACGAGCGGGCCCGGCCGCGTCTTGCCGTGCCGACGGCGTCATTGCTCCAACGCAGCCCGCTCTTCGGGTTGCACCCCAAGCTGGCACCGCTGGAGTGGTTGTGGCGCGACGGAGAGCTTGCAGCGGTGCACGCGGTAGGGCTCCCGGTGCCCAACCGCTCACACTTCGAGGCGATGGAGCTGGTCGAGGACGCCGACCCCGGCTCGTCCGAGCGCCGCGGCTGGGTCAACCGCATGGTCGGTCTGGGCGATTCGTCGACCGCGGTGGAAGCAGTCCACATCGGTGACGCGATGGCGCCGGCAATGGTCGGTGGCCCTACACCGACCGTGGCCACCCGTTCCCTGCGCGACGTACGGCTTGCGGGGTCCGACGACGGCTGGGCGACGGCTCGACGACGTCAGCTGCAGCTGATGTGGGGGGCCAGCTCGGCTCCCCTCGCCGGGGCTGCCAAAGTCGCCCTGGCCGCCTCGGACTCCTTGGGCGCCGTGGGCCAGTCGGCCTACACCCCCTCCGCCACCTACCCCGCCGACTGGCCCGGCAAGAACCTCTCCGACGCCCTGAGCGACACCGCGAGGCTGATCAAGGCCGACATCGGTACCGAGGTGGTCACCGTCGACTTCGGCAGCTGGGACATGCACCAGGGCTACGGCAACCAGGACTGGGGCTCGATGATCGACATGGTCGATGCCTTCGCCCGGTGTGTCGATGCCTTCATGCGGGACCTGGGGGCGCTGCGCTCCAGGGTCACCCTGGTCACGATCAGCGAGTTCGGTCGCCGAGTGGCGGAGAACCAGAACTGGGGTCTCGACCACGGTTGGGGCAACGCGATGCTGGTCATGGGCGCCGGAGTCAGGGGCGGCGAGTATCACGGCCGATGGCCGGGGCTGGGAAGCAGCACCGGCATCGACGACGACCTCGCAGTCACCACCGACTACAGGCAGGTCCTGGGTGAGGTGGTGCACAAGCGGTTCCCGGGGAAGGCCGTCGCCACGGTGTTCCCGGGCACGCCCTACGACCCGATCGGTGTTATGAGCTGAAGCCTGCCGGTGGCCTCTGCTGCTGTGACCGCACCGCCTCGCCCTTCGCCTGGGCGCTGAGACGCAGCTGTTCCTGGAAGTCGACCATGCGCCGGCGAAGTCCGGGGTCGCCCGCCGCGAGGATGCGGACCGCCAGCAGGCCGGCGTTGCGTGCGTTGCCGACCGCGACGGTGGCCACGGGCACGCCGGCAGGCATCTGCACGATCGAGAGCAGCGAGTCCAGCCCGCCGAGGTGCTCGAGCGGGACCGGGACGCCGATGACGGGCAACGGGGTGACCGCCGCGAGCATCCCCGGGAGGTGAGCGGCGCCGCCCGCACCGGCGATCAGGACCTGGAGTCCGCGACCCGCGGCATCCCGGCCGTACTCCAGCATCTCCGTCGGCATCCGGTGCGCAGAGACCACGTCGGCCTCGTGGGCCACTCCGAACTCCTCGCAGGCCTGCGCGGCCGCGCGCATCACCGGCCAGTCGGAGTCCGACCCCATGACGATGCCGACAGCCGGGCCGGACACCCCGGCTGCTGAACTCTGACTCATTCGCTCTCCCATCCGAGGTCACCGCGGAACCAGGCCGCGGCATGACGGGCGCGTTCACGCACCTCGTCGAGGTCGTCGCCGTAGGCCGTCACGTGGCCCACCTTGCGTCCCGGTCTCACCGGCTTGCCATAGAGGTGGACCTTGATCGCCGGGTCGCGGGCGAAGGTGTGGGGATACCCGGCGTACAGGTCGCGGGAGAGCTCGGGATGACTGCCGCCCAGGATGTTGACCATCACCGTCCACGGCGCCCGGGCGGTCGTGGCCCCGAGCGGCAGGTCGAGCACTGCTCGCAGATGGTTCTCGAACTGGCTGGTCACTGCTCCGTCGATGCTCCAGTGGCCGGTGTTGTGGGGCCGCATCGCCAGCTCGTTGACCAGGACCCGACCGTCCCTGGTCTGGAACATCTCCACGGCGAGGATCCCGGTCACGTCGAGCTCGGCCGCAACCCGTTGCGCGATCTGCTGGGCGCGGACCGCGAGGTCCCCCTCGAGGTCCGGGGCCGGGGCGGTCACCTCCCAGCAGACGCCGTCGCGCTGCACGGACTCCACCACGGGGTACACCGCGTTCTGGCCAGACGGTGAGCGGGCCACCAGCACCGACAGCTCCCGGGTGAAGTCCACCAGCTCCTCGACGAGGATCCGCGACCCCTGAGTCGCCACCGACGCCGACTCCTCGAACGCCTTGGCGGCCTCCACGAGCGACCCGACGATCCAGACCCCCTTGCCGTCGTAGCCGCCGCGCGTGGTCTTGAGCACGACCGGCCACCCGCCCACCTCATCGGCGAAGGCTGCGACCTCGTCGGTGTCGGCCACGATGCGGTGTCGCGGGCTGGGCACGCCCAGGGCGCTCAGCCGCTCACGCATCACTGCCTTGTCCTGGGCGTGGACCAACGCGTCGGGGCCGGGTCGGCAGGCATGCCCCTCGGCGGCGAGTGCCTCCAGGTGGGCCGGGGGGACGTGCTCGTGGTCGAAGGTCACCACCGCGCACCCTTCGGCGATTCCGCGCAGTGCTGCCAGGTCGCGGTAGTCGCCGACCGTGTGGTCCGGCACCACCTGCGCAGCCGACACTCCGGCGGCTTCCGCCAGGAGGCGCAACGGCACGCCGAGACCGACGGCCGCCTGCGCCATCATCCGGGCGAGCTGACCGCCGCCGATGACGGCGAGCACAGGGGTGGACGTCTGCTCGGGCACGTCCGAAGCCTAGATGAGCCGACCCCGGTCAGGCCGAGACGTCGCCCGGGTCCTCGGTCTCAGGGGCCGCTGCCGCGATCGGGGGAGACAGCCCCTCGGACCCCCGAGCAGCTCCGTGGGGCGGGGTGTCGAGCCCCTCACCGGTCTCCTCGAAGCGCAGACCGCGCCCTCGGATGGTGGTGATCAAGGTCGGACGTCTCGGGTCGTCGCCGAGCTTGCGGCGCAGCCATCCGAGGTGGACGTCGATGGTCTTGACCGACGTCCAGAAGGTGGTCTGCCAGACCTCCTGCATCAAGACGTCACGGCTCACGATCTGACCAGGACGGCTGATCAGGGCATGCAGCAGGTCGAACTCCTTGCGGGAGAGTCGGATCTCGTCATCGCCGCGCCAGACCCGGCGCGCGACCGGGTCGACAACGACGTCCTGCACGTTCAGCACCACTCCATTGTGCCCCGGCCGAAAGGGTGAAATGTCTGAAAACCAGACGGAGTGGCCCGAAGGGACTACCCACCCAGGTCTCAGGTCCCGTCGTCGCGGTGGAGGTCCTCCCGGCCCATGGAGTGCAGCTGGGCGGCCACCTGCTTCTGAACGGTCTCCACCCCAGGCACGTCGCGCACCGGAACCCTGCCCTGCTCACTGGCGTCGGACACCACCAGGGTGCCGCACCGGAAGATCCGGTCGACCACACCCATCTCGAAGTCGACGCCGCTGATGCGGTTCAGCGGGATGGTGCGCCCCTCCTTGGTGAGGGCGCCGCTGCGCTGGATGAATCGGCGATCGGTGAACGTGTAGGAGGTGAAGTACCAGGCGAGGAAGGGTTTGACCACCCAGACGATCGCGCCCACTGCCGAGACGACCGCCACGACGATGTAGGCCGCACTGCGCAGCGAGTCGTTGTCCACCTGGCGCCCGATCAGCGCTGCGAGGTAGCTGGCGAGGAACGCGATCAGCAGCAGCAGCACGAGCGGGGCGAACAGCACCTTGACGTGGGTGCGTGTGGTCACGACCACGCGCTCGCCCTCGTTCAGCAGCTTGGGGTTGATCGCCACGCGCGCATCATTCCACGCGCACGTGGACGACATCGCCGGCCTGGACCCGGTGCGAGCCCGTGTCGTCCTCGACCAGCAGCGCCCCGGACCCGTCCAGCCCGGTCGCCCGGCCCACCAGCGCCTCCCCCGTCGGAAGCTGCACCTCGACCTGTCGTCCCAGGGTGTCGCAGCAGGCGGAGTACTGCGCCAAGAGGTCGTCGTCCGCCCGCGCAGTGTCCTCCGCGGCGTTCCAAGCGCTGTAACGCCGGACCACCGCCGCGAGGACTCCCGCGGCCACGTCGGAGCGATCGGGGTCGACCATGCCCGCGGTCACCAGTGACCCCGCGGTGGAGACCGGGAGCTCCTCGCGTGTGGTCGTCACGTTCAGACCGACGCCGAGCACCGCCGCGGCGTCGCCGCCGGGGAGCTCGATCCGCTCAAGCAGCACTCCGGCCAGCTTCAGACCGTCGTGGCTCAGCACGTCGTTGGGCCACTTCAGCGCCACCGCCGGACCGCCGACTGCCGCAACCCCGTCGACGAGCCCGAGGCCGGCCAGCGGCCCCAGCAGCGGCCAGCGCCTCGGGGCGGCGACCGGGCGCAGCAGCACCGAGAAGGTCACCGCGGCGCGCGCCGGGGTGACCCACTGCCGATCGAGCCGCCCCCGCCCCGAGGTCTGGTGCTCCGCGATCACGACGAGCCCCTCACCCTCACCGTCGCGGACCCGCTCCGCGACCACGGCGTTGGTGGAGGCTGCTGACTCCACCACTTCCACGCGGAACGGGGCGGGCACTGCATCGAAGGCGTGGGGGTCCAAGGACGGGCGGGTATCCGGGGTAGGGCTCACAGCCACTAGATTGACCGAAGCACTCTCCCGACGGAAGGTGAACCAGACCGTGAGTGAAGCACCGGTGCACCCAGGTGAGGGAACCGACGTTCCCGACGACATCGACATCAGCACCAGCGCCGGCAAGCTGCAGGACCTGAAACGGCGCAACCACGAGGCCGTGGTCGCTCCGGCCGAGAAGGCACAGGAGAAGCAGCACGGCAAAGGGCGTCAGACCGCGCGGGAGCGCATCGAGTATCTCTTCGACGACGGCTCGTTCGTCGAGCTGGACCAGCTGGCCCGCCACCGCTCGACGGCCTTCGGACTGGAGACGAAGCGACCGTACGGCGACGGTGTGATCACCGGCTACGGCACGATCGACGGTCGCCAGGTCTGCGTCTTCTCCCAGGACTTCACGGTCTTCGGTGGCAGCCTGGGCGAGGTCTACGGCGAGAAGATCGTCAAGGTCATGGACCTCGCACTCAAGACCGGGGCACCGATCATCGGCATCAACGAGGGCGCCGGTGCCCGCATCCAGGAGGGCGTGGTCTCCCTCGGTCTCTACGGCGAGATCTTCAAGCGCAACGTCCACGCCTCGGGCGTCATCCCGCAGATCAGCATGATCATGGGCAGCTGCGCCGGAGGGCACGTCTACTCCCCCGCGGTCACCGACTTCACGGTCATGGTCGACAAGACCTCGGCGATGTTCATCACCGGTCCCGACGTGATCAAGACCGTGACCGGCGAGGACGTCACCATCGAGGAGCTGGGCGGAGCGCGCACCCACAACACCAAGTCGGGCAACGCCCACTACATGGGTAGCGACGAGGAGGACGCCCTCGACTTCGTCAAGGCACTGATCGGCTTCCTCCCCTCGAACAACCTCGACGAGCTGCCGACGTACGACGAGGTCGTGGACCTGGAGCCCAACGAGACCGACCTGGCTCTGGACACCCTGGTGCCCGACTCCCCCAACCAGCCCTACGACATGCACACCGTGATCGAGTCGGTCGTCGACGACGAGGACTTCCTCGAGGTGCAGCCGCTGTTCGCGCAGAACATGGTCGTGGGCTTCGGTCGCGTCGAGGGTCGGCCGGTGGGGATCGTCGCCAACCAGCCGATGCAGTTCGCGGGCACGCTGGACATCGACGCCTCCGAGAAGGCTGCCCGGTTCGTGCGCACCTGTGACGCCTTCAACGTGCCGGTGCTGACCTTCGTGGACGTGCCCGGCTTCCTGCCCGGGACCGACCAGGAGTACAGCGGCATCATCCGGCGCGGAGCCAAGCTGATCTACGCCTACGCCGAGGCCACCGTGCCGCTGGTCACCGTGATCACCCGCAAGGGCTACGGCGGCGCCTACGTGGTGATGGGGTCCAAGCACCTCGGTGCCGACGTCAACCTGGCGTGGCCGAGCGCGCAGATCGCGGTGATGGGCGCCCAGGGGGCCGTGAACATCCTGCACCGCCACACCCTGAAGGACGCCGACGACGAGGAGACCAAGCGCGCCGAGCTGATCCAGGAGTACGAGGAGACGCTGGCCAACCCCTACATCGCGGCAGAGCGTGGCTACGTCGACGCGGTCATCGAACCCAGCCAGACCCGCGCCGAGATCGTCAAGGCGATGCGGCTGCTGCGCACCAAGCGCGCGACGCTGCCACCGAAGAAGCACGGGAACATCCCGCTGTGAGCGACCCCGTCGCACAGGAGTCCGAGACCGACGCCTCCCCCCAGCGGCCGCTGGTCGCGATCAAGGGCGACGCCTCCCCGGAGGAGGTCGCAGCCCTGGTCGCGGTGGTGCAGGCGATGGCCGCAGCCGCTTCGGGCGACAAGCCTCGACGACCGCGCTCGGTGTGGGCCGACCCCGGCCGCCGGATGCGAGGGGCCCACCACGCCGGCCCCGACGGCTGGGCGCGAAGCGGCCTGCCCGGCTGACTGACGTCGCACCGGACAGGCCGCGCTCCCTCCCTCGAGGAGAGTCAGAGCCCCAGGTTCAGCGCTCCCAGGATCTGCTGCAGCAACCCGGTCAGCTGGGTCAGCAGGCCCTCGAGTGGGCCGGCGGGGTCCAACAGACCGGCGACCGTGCAGAGCAGGTTGCCGAGCAGGTTGCCGGCCCCGGGCACAGCGACGATGTCCAGCACGACCGTGTCCAGGTGGACCTCCAGACCGAGCAGGTTCAGGTCCAGGGGCCCGAGCACCAGGTTGAGGACGTCGCAGTCCTGAGCAGCGGCCAGGTTCATTGCGCGTGCGTCACCGGAGTCGGTCAGCGGCACGCCGTTGGCGGACTCCACGGTCGTGGTGATGACCTCGCTGAAGCGTCCTTCCTTGGGAATGACGCCTTCGAGGGTCCCGGTCACCATCAGGGCACCGTCCTGCATGAAGAAGGACTCCGGGGTGAACTTGCCGGCCTTGATGGATCGACCGTCCTCGGTGGCGCCGGCGACGCCCGACTTCATCTTGCCGAGGTCGTTGTCAGCGACCACACGGGTACCGCCGCCCACACTGGGGGCGGCGACCGTCGTGGTCATCGATGCCGTCCCGAAGGTCAGCAGGGCTGTGGCCAGGGCGATCAAGCCGATGGCATAGCGCGCGAGCGTAGTGGCTCGTCTCATGGTGGGTTTTCCTTTCCTCCGACCGGGCCAGGGGGCTGGTCCGGTTCTCTCTCGAGCGGACCGTCCCCGTCGTGAACTGGCGCACACAGGATTCGCAAGAAAAGATTGCATTTCGCGCGATTTCCACCCTTCGGGGTGGTCGGCCCGGACAGCCGGCGGACACCTGACAGACTCCCCGGCATGACCCCGCGCCTGATCCTCGCCTCGCAGTCCCCTGCCCGGCTTGCCACGCTGCGCTCGGCGGGGCTCGACCCCGAGGTCATCGTGTCCGGCGTGGACGAGTCGCAGGTGCGAGACCACGACCCGGCCCGGCTCGCGGTCGAGCTCGCACAGCGCAAGGCCCGTTCAGTGGCCGAGGGGCTCGGGTCCGAGGGCACCGAGTCCACAGCGTTGATCGTGGGCTGCGACTCGGTCCTGGAGCTCGACGGGGAGATCCACGGCAAGCCGGCCACCACCGAGGAGGCCTTCGTCCGGTGGCAGCGGATGCGCGGCCGCTCGGGGGTGCTGCACACGGGTCACTGCCTGATCGAGGCCGCCGGCACGACCCGGCGTGAGATCGCCCGTGAGGCGCGAACCGTGGTGCACTTCGCAGAGCTCGAGGACGCGGAGATCAGGGCCTACGTCGCCACCGGTGAACCGCTCAAGGTGGCGGGGGCCTTCACGGTGGACGGTCTGGGCGGCGCCTACGTGAGCGGGATCGAGGGCGATCCGCACACGGTCGTCGGCATCGGGCTGCCGCTGCTGCGCGAGATGCTGGCCGAGCTGGGCTACCCGTGGCACCTGCTGTGGCGCCTCACTCCACCGGCAGACCCAGACCCCTCGCGATGAGCATCCGCTGCACCTCCGAGGTGCCTTCGCCGATCTCCAGGATCTTGGCGTCCCGGTAGAAGCGGGCCACTGGGTACTCCTCCATGAAGCCGTAGCCGCCGAAGACCTGGGTGGCGATCCGGGTCGCGGTGACTGCGGACTCGGTGGCGTAGAGCTTGGCCACCGAGGCGGCCTGCTTGAACGCCTTCACCCCGCCCCCGGTGTGCTTGTCGGCGTCCTTCATAGCGGCGGCCTTGTAGACCAGCAGCCGTGAGGCCTGGAGCATCACCTCGAGGTCGGCGATCTGGAAGGCAACCCCCTGCTTGCGCCCGATCGGGCCGCCGAACGTGGTCCGCTGCCCGGCGTACTCCACGCACATGTCCAGGCACGCCTGGATCGCCCCTACGGCGAGCGCGGCGATGGCCACCCGACCGTCGTCGAGCGTGGCGAGGAACTGCGCGTAACCGCGGCCGCGCTCTCCGAGCAGGTGGTCCTCCGGCACCCGGACGTCGGTGAACGTCAGTCCGTGGGTGTCGGAGATGCGCCAGCCGAGCTTGTCGTACGGCGGCTCGGCGACGAAGCCGGCGGTGCCCGCGGGAATGACGACGGCGCTGATCTCGGGCCGGCCCCCACCGGGGCCCGAGACAGTGCCGGTGCGGGCGGTGACCGTGACCAGGGAGGTGATCTCCGAGCCCGAGTTGGTGATGAACGCCTTGGCGCCGTCGACCACCCACTCCCCGTCGTCGAGCTGGGCCTTGGTGCGCGTGGCACCGGCGTCGGAGCCGGCACCCGGCTCGGTGAGCCCGAACCCGGCGATCCGTCGTCCGGCCACCAGGTCGGGCAGCCAGCGCTCCCGCTGCTCCGGCGTGCCGTAGGTCTGGATCGGACTGATCCCCAGGCCCACCCCGGCCTCCAGGGTGATCCCGACCGCCTGGTCGACCCGCCCGAGCTCCTCGATCGCGACGCACAGACTGGTGAAGTCGCCCCCGGCCCCGCCGTACTCCTCCGGGGCGGTCAACCCGAACAGCCCGAGATCGCCCATCTTGTGCACCAGGTCGACGGGGAAGTGATGGTCCTTGTCCCACTGCGCGACATGGGGCGCGACTTCCTGACCCGCGAAGTCGCGCACACTGGCGCGGAACGCCTCGTGCTCGGGGCTGAGTTCGAACGACATGCGGCTCAGTGTGTCAGCCGGGCACCGAGCGGGCGCGGGGCGCTACCACGTTCCCGAGCAGGTGCACGGCTGGACCACGGGTACCCCTAGACTCCGGCGGAGAGCACGCCGAGACGAGGAGAATCACCCGTGGCCGGTAGTCCCCAGGTCAATCCGCTGCAGAAGGTTCTGATCGCCAACCGCGGCGAGATCGCGGTCCGCGTGATCCGGGCCTGCAAGGACGCCGGCATCGGCTCCGTGGCGGTCTACGCCGAGCCCGACCGCGACGCACTGCACGTACGGATCGCCGACGAGGCCTACAGCCTGGAGGGCTCGACCCCCGGCGACTCCTACCTCTCGATCGAGAAGATCGTCGCCGTGGCGAAGAAGAGCGGTGCGGACTCGATCCACCCCGGCTACGGCTTCCTGGCCGAGAACGCCGACTTCGCCCAGGCCGTCCTCGACGCGGGACTGGTGTGGATCGGCCCCACCCCCGGGGCCATCGACGCGCTGGGCGACAAGGCCAAGGCCAAGCACATCGCCGAGCGCGCCGAGGCTCCGCTGGCGCCGGGGACCAGGGACCCCGTCAAGGACGCCGACGAGATCGTCGCCTTCGCCGAGGAGCACGGCCTGCCGGTCGCGATCAAGGCGGTCTACGGAGGTGGCGGCCGGGGCCTCAAGGTCGCCCGGACGCTGGAGGAGATCCCCGACCAGTTCGAAGCCGCTGTGCGCGAGGCGGTCGGGGCCTTCGGTCGCGGTGAGTGCCTCGTGGAGAAGTTCCTCGACAAGCCACGTCACGTGGAGACCCAGTGCCTGGCCGACCAGCACGGCAACGTCGTGGTGGTCTCCACCCGCGACTGCTCGCTGCAGCGCCGCAACCAGAAGCTCGTCGAGGAGGCGCCCGCGCCGTTCCTCTCCGAAGAGCAGCTGACCCGGCTCTACGAGTCGTCCAAGGCGATCCTGCGCGAGGCCGGGTACGTCGGTGCCGGCACGTGCGAGTTCCTGGTCGCCCAGGACGGCACCATCTCCTTCCTCGAGGTCAACACCCGCCTGCAGGTCGAGCACTGCGTCTCCGAGGAGGTCACCGGCATCGACCTGGTGCAGGAGATGTTCCGGATCGCCGCGGGCGAGGAGCTCGGGTACGACGACCCGAAGATCACGGGCCACTCGATCGAGTTCCGGATCAACGCGGAGGACGCCGGGGCCAACTTCATGCCCGCCCCCGGCACGCTGACCTCCTACCTCCCGCCCTCCGGACCCGGCGTGCGCCTCGACGGCGGATACAACGAGGGCGAGACCGTCCCCGGAGCCTTCGACTCGCTCATCGCCAAGCTCATCGTCACCGGCCGCGACCGCGACCACGCGCTGGCCCGCTCGCGCCGCGCGCTCGACGAGTTCGTCGTCGACGGCATGCCGACCGTGATCCCCTTCCACCGCAAGGTGGTCCGCGACCCGGCCTTCGTCGGCGAGCCTGCGACGAGCTCAGGCGGGACCGGCGGGTTCGGGGTCTACACGCAGTGGATCGAGACCGACTTCGACAACGACATCGAGCCCTACTCCGGTGGCGGCGCGGACTCCGACGAGGACGAGAGCGAGCGGCAGCACGTCGTGGTCGAGGTGGGTGGTCGCCGGATGGAGGTCATCCTGCCCGCCGGCCTCGCGGCGGCTGCTCCGGCCGGCGGCGGAGCGAAGAAGCCCAAGCGCAAGGGTGGCAAGAAGGCCGGCGCCGCGGCGTCCGGCGACGCGGTCACCTCTCCGATGCAGGCCACGATCGTGAAGGTCGCCGTCGAGGACGGCCAGGAGGTCTCCGAGGGCGACACCATCGTGGTGATCGAGGCGATGAAGATGGAGCAGCCGCTCAAGGCTCACAAGGGTGGCAAGGTCACCTCGCTCGACGCCACGGTCGGCGCCACCGTCAGCAACGGCGCCGTGATCTGTGAGGTCACCGACTGAACCGGCGCGCTAGAGGCGGAAGTAGGTCGACTTCAGCCCGAAGCGGTAGCGGAAGGTGTCACCGCTGATGGTCGACTTGCCGCGGGTGCCCTCGAGCACCACCGTCTCCACCCGGCCCTTCCAGTCGCCGCCACCCTCGCGCCTGGTCACCCGGACCCGCTGCAACCGGCCGATCCCGGGGTAGGCGTTTGCGATCCGTGAGGCGGAGAGCTTGACCGACCAGTCGTGGTTGTAGTTGCCGGACCAGTCGTCGTAGGGGTCGTTCTTGCTGCGCAGGTAGGGGAAGGATCCGGAGCTCGTTCGGCCCCCGCTGGACGCGCTGAACTGGGTGAACGCGGCTTCGCCCCGGTAGTTCAGGATCTCTCCGGCAGTGGCGCGTGCTGCCGCGTTGCTGGCCGGGTGCTCGGCCGACTTGCCTCGGTAGACCTGGCAGGACGTGGTGTCGCAGATCTGGTAGTAGCGGTCGAGGTGGGCGTTGCGGTCGTAGACCGCGTAGGTCCGCGCCGCGACCGCCTGGGTCCGCACCGCCTCGGTCTGCCAGGACGCCGGCATCTCGGCCGGGATCACACCCATGACGTACTTGTCGAGTGACAGCACGTTGACGGTGTCCCGCGCAGTCGACGTCGAGGACGGAGCGGCGGCACGAAGCACCCCTCGGTAGGAGACCTTGCTGGAGGGCGTGATCAGCGTGATCGGCCGTCCCTTCGGCCGGAAGAACTGGCCACCGCCGACCAGCGCGGTCCTCCCTCCGGCGTTCCAGGTGCGCCAGCCGTTGCGCTCGTACTGGACGCGGTCGTTGCCTGCCGAGGCGGCAACGATCCGCCACCTCGTCGCCCCCAGGCCCGTGGGCAACACGTACGACGTCCGGGCTCCCCGGTCGCGCACCCGCAGGCCGGGCGCGGGCTCGACCTCGACCGGGTCGCTGGTGTCACCCGAGATCAGCACCCGGATCTTCTTCATCCTGGCGACGACCCGATCGGTGCCTGGGTAGTAGAAGTCGAGGATCTGCCCGTAGCTCAGACCGCGCAGCGCCGCTCCCTGGGCACCGTGCTGGGACATGCCGTTCCCGTGGCCGTAGCCGTGCCCACGCACAGTGAAGGTTCCGGACGACGGGACCGAGTACACCTGGTTGACGCTCACCGTTGCTGCGGACTGACCGGAGGTGAGGACGCTCAGCGCACCGGCCGTCGCGGTCACGAGAGCGAGCGCAGCAAGGCGCGCAGGGTTCGAAGCCATGGGCCCGAGTATCGGCTCTCGTCACACCTGTCACAGCAGAAACGGGAAAAACGCCCTGTGCCCCGTAGGTCAGTGGCGTCGATGCAACCGCCGCGCCGCCTCGGCGACCGAGCCGGACAGGGAGGGGTAGACCGTGAACGCCGCGGCGACCTGGTCGACGGTCAGGCCGTGGTCCACGGCCAGAGAGATCGGGTGGACCAGCTCGCTGGCCTGGGGCGCCACCACCACGCCGCCCACCACGATGCCGGTGCCGGGCCGGGCGAACAGCTTCACGAAGCCGTCCTGGATGCCCTGCATCTTGGCGCGGGCGTTGGTCGCCAGGGGCATCGTGACCCCCTCCGCCTCGATCTCCCCCGCGTCGACCGCCTTCTGGGTCCACCCGACGGTGGCGATCTCCGGGGCGGTGAAGACGTTGGAGCACACGGTCTTCAGGTCCAGCGGGGACACGGCGTCACCCAGGGAGTGCCACATCGCGATCCGGCCCTGCATGGCGGCCACCGAGGCCAGCATCAGCACTCCCGTGCAGTCCCCCGCGGCGTACACCCCCCGAGCGGTGGTGCGCGAGACCCGGTCGACCTCGACGAAGCCACCGTCGTCGACCCGGACACCGGCCTCCTCCAGCCCGAGGCCACCGGTGTTGGGCACCGAGCCGATCGCGAGCAGGCAGTGGCTGCCCTCGACCACGCGGCCGTCCTCGAGGGTCACCTCCACCCCGTCGCCGGACCGCTTCACCTGCGCCATCCGGGAGGTGGAGAGCACGTTCATGCCGCGGCGGCCGAAGACCTGCTCCAGCACCTCGGCGGCATCGGCGTCCTCCCCCGGCAGCACCCGGTCCCGGCTGCTCACGAGCGAGACCTCGATGCCCAGGGCGTTGTAGGCGCCGGCGAACTCGGCTCCGGTGACTCCGGAACCGACGACCACCAGGTGCTCGGGCGTGGTGTCGAGGTCGTAGACCTGTTCCCACGTCAGGATCCGCTCGCCGTCCGGCTGGGCGGTGTCGACCGTGCGCGGTGCGGCGCCGGTGGCGACCAGCACCACGTCGGCGTCGATGCTGCGCTCCCCGTCGTCGGTGGCGACGACGACACGCTGCGGGCCGTCGAGACGGCCCCGTCCGGCCAGGACCTCCACACCCTCGCGCTCCAGTCGCTGCCGGATGTCGTCCGACTGGGCCCGGGCGAGGTCGAGCACGCGCCGGTTGACCTTGTCCAGGTCGACCGCGGCGTCCGCGCTGCGGTCGGGCGTCCCGTCCCGGGTCTGCCCGAAGGTGATCCCGAGCTCTCCTGCCACCTCGGTCTGCGTCATCACCTCGGCGGTGGCGATCAGGGTCTTGCTGGGTACGCAGTCGGTGAGCACCGCGGAGCCACCGACCCCGTCGCAGTCGACGACGGTCACATCCGCCTCGAGCTGCGCGGCCACCAGCGCCGCCTCGTAGCCGCCGGGACCGCCACCGATGATCGCCACGTGAGTCACGCGCGCCATTGTCGCACTGGGCACTAGGCTCGCAATCCGTGAACCTGTATGCCGCCTACGGTCCCAACATGGACCCAGCCCTGATGGAGCAGCGATGCCCCCACTCCCCGCTGCGCAGCACCGGGTGGCTGCAGGGCTGGCGGCTGACGTTCGGTGGTGAGGAGTTCGGCTGGGACGGGGCTCTGGCCACGATCGTCGAGGACCCCGCGGAACAGGTCTTCGTGGCGCTCTACGACGTGCCCCTGGAGGACCGCGCACACCTCGACGAGCTCGAGTCGGCCACCACCGGGCTCTACCTGAGCACGAGGGTGCGGGTCTCCACCCTGGAGGGAGAGCAGCTGGCCTGGACCTACGCGCTGGCTGCCTACGAGGGCGGACTGCCGTCCGCGTCGTACCTCGGCCTGCTGGTGCAGGCCGCTGAGGCCGCCGATGCTCCCGAGGACTACGTCGCTGCGCTCCGCCGCCGAGCCTGCCGCTCCACGGGTCTGTGAGCCGGGGCACCTAGGCTGGGACACCATGACCACGCACTCGGCGAACAACATCACCTGCACGATCGATGACGAGGGCCTGGCTCGGGTGTGGCTGGACCGGCCCGACCAGCTCAACGGGCTGACGCTGCCGATGCTGCGTGAGCTCGCGGCGACGGCTCACCGGTTGGCCCACGACCGCGACCTGCGCGCGGTCATCGTCACCGGCGCGGGCGACTCCTTCACCGCCGGGCTGGACTTCGCCTCGGTGATGCGCGACCCGCGCCAGATCGCCCTGTCCTTCGTCCCCAACCTGTGGCGCGGCACGAACACCTTCCAGGAGGCCGCCTGGGCATGGCGCCGGGTGCCGGTGCCGGTGATCGCGGCAGTGCGCGGCCACTGCTACGGCGGCGGGGTGCAGATCGCGCTCGGTGCCGACTTCCGGATCAGCTCCTCGGACGCGCAGTGGTCGGTGATGGAGTCCAAGTGGGGGTTGATCCCGGACATGTCGGGTGTCCGGAGCCTGGCCGAGGTCGTGGGCATGGACACCGCGAAGCTGCTGACGATGACCGGCGAGACGCTCAGCGGTGAGCGAGCGCGAGAGATCGGCCTGGTGACCGAGATCGCAGAGGACCCGATGATCGCGGCAGAGGCCCTGGCCGAGCGGTTGATGACCCGCTCGCCCGACGCGTTGGCCGCTGCCAAGCGGCTCTTCAACAACACCTGGCACCGCTCTCCGCGGCGCACCTTCGCCCGCGAGCGGATCGAGCAGATCACGCTGCTGATGAGCCACAACACCAAGATCGCCCGCGATGCGGCGTTCCGGCGCGAGCTCCCGCAGTTCACCTCACGAACCCGCTGACCATGACCGATCACCCGGACCTGCTCGACACCGCCCGGGCCTGGGCGCTGGACGACCCCGACCCCGCCACCCGCGGGGAGCTGGAGCAGCTCATCGAGCGGGCCCCGGGCGATGACTCCGCTGCAGCCGAGCTCGCCGAGCGGTTCGCCGGCACCCTGGAGTTCGGCACCGCTGGTCTGCGTGGCCGGTTGGGGGCCGGGCCGATGCGGATGAATCGCGTGGTCGTGACCCGGGCTGCGGCCGGGCTCGCGGCCTACCTGCGCGACCACGGTGCGAGTGAGGGCGACTCCGTCGTCATCGGGTACGACGCCCGGCACAACTCCGAGGTCTTCGCGCAGGACACCGCCGAGGTCGTCGCCGGCGCCGGACTGCGCCCTCTGGTCCTACCGCGCCCGCTGCCCACTCCCCTGCTGGCCTTCGCGATCCGCGAGCTCGGCAGCGTTGCCGGCGTGATGGTGACCGCCAGCCACAACCCGCCCCAGGACAACGGTTACAAGGTCTATCTGGGCGACGGGAGCCAGATCGTGCCCCCGGCGGACGCGGAGATCGCGGCCCGGATCGCGGCGGTCGGCCCGGTGGCGGCCGTCCCCCGGGGTGGTGCGGTCGAGCGGTTGGGCGAGGAGGTGCTGGACTCCTACCTGGAGGCCCTGGCTGCCCGCGTCGGCGGTGGACCTCGCGACATCACCTGGGTCTACACGCCGATGCACGGGGTCGGCGGTGCGACCGTCGTCGAGGTCGCGCGCCGGGCCGGCTTCCCCGAGCCGCTCGTCGTCGAGCCGCAGGCCGAGCCCGACCCGGCGTTCCCCACGGTCGCCTTCCCGAACCCGGAGGAGCCGGGGGCGATGGACCTGGCGATGGCCCTGGCCACCGAGCACGACGCCGATCTGCTCATCGCCAACGACCCCGACGCCGACCGGTGTGCGGTGGGGGTGCCGAGCGGCGACGGTTGGCGGATGCTGAGCGGCGACGAGGTGGGGGCGCTGCTCGGCGACCACCTGCTTCACCAGGGGGTGGGTGGCACCTACGCCGCCTCGATCGTCTCCTCCACGCTGCTCGGCAAGCTGGCCGCAGCGGCAGGACAGCCGTACGAGGAGACGCTGACCGGCTTCAAGTGGATCGGTCGGGTGCGGGGCCTGGCCTTCGGCTACGAGGAGGCACTGGGCTACTGCGTCGCCCCGGACCTGGTGCGCGACAAGGACGGGGTCTCCGCCTTGCTGCTGGTGCTCGAGCTGGCGGCCGGCCTGCGCACCGAGGGGCAGACCCTGCTGGGCCGGCTCGACGACATCGCAGTGCGGCACGGGGTCCACGCCACCGACCAGCTGTCGCTGCGCGTCACCGACCTCTCGCTCATCGGCGAGGCGATGGCGAGCCTGCGCTCCCGACCGCCGCAGAGCCTCGGAGACCTCGCCGTGGAGCAGGTCGACGACCTGGCCCAGGGCAGCGAGAGCCTCCCCCCGACGGAAGGCCTCCGGCTGCTGCTGGCCCACGGTGCTCGGGTGATCGTGCGGCCGTCCGGCACCGAGCCCAAGCTGAAGTGCTACCTCGAGGTGGTCGTGCCCGTGGGAGACGACCAGGAGCCGCTCGAGGCCCTGGCAGCTGCGCGCATCGTGGCGGTGCAGCGCCTCGACGCGATTCGCGCCGATGTCGCCCGCGCACTCGGTCTCTGACCGAGCGGGTCAGAACTCCTTGGCCACCGTGGCCGCGGCACTCATGCCCAGCCGGGAGGCGCCCGCGGCGATCATCGCCTCGACGTCGGCCTTGGTACGGATGCCGCCGGACGCCTTGACCCCGACGTCCTCACCGACGGCCTCCCGCATCAGCGAGACCGCCCGAGCTGTGGCACCGCCGGCGGCGTGGAAGCCGGTCGAGGTCTTCACGAAGTCGGCGCCCGCGCTGACCGCCAGCTCACAGGCTCGTTTGATCTCCTGCTCGTCGAGGATCGCGGTCTCGAGGATCACCTTGAGCACGACCCGGTCACCATCCGACCCCGCGCCTGAGACACCGCCCGCCGCACTGCGCACCTCGGCGACGAAGGCCCGGACCGCGTCGTCCTCGCCGCCCTTCAGCAGCCCCAGCGGCAGCACCATGTCGATCTCGCGGGCGCCGTCGTCGATGGAGTCCTCGGCCTCGTTGGCGACGCTGGTCGCGGCCATCGCTCCCAAGGGAAAGCCGACGACGCTGCACACCGGGACCTCGGAGCCGTCGAGCTCCTGCGTGGCGTGAGCGACCCAGAGCCCGTTGACGCAGACCGAGGCCGGGGACAGGTCGCGGGCCTCGGCGCACAGGGCCGAGACGTCCTCGCGGGTCGCCGAGGCCTTGAGCAGGGTGTGGTCCACCATGCCGAGGAATTCCTGTGCGTCCACCAGTTCGCCTTCCGCAGGGTCGGGTCGTCCTGCCGACCCTAACGGTGGCGGGGGTCAGCTGGTTCCGCGCGGGAGTCGGCTGCGGGCCTCGATGTCGCTGGAGAGGAAGTCGACCAGGTCGTCGAGGTCGGCCATCGTCGGGCGCGGGAGCGACTGCTGGCCGTGGGCGAAGCCGATGCCGGCGTACACCAGGAGCCCGGCGCGCAGCCGCGCGTCCCGGTCGGAGTGGCCCAGCTCCTTCAGCGCGTCCTCGACCAGGGCGAAGACGTGACGCTCGCTCTCGGCGATCGTCTCGGCCACCTGCGGATCGCTGCGGGCCCACTCGCGCAGGGTGCGCTCGACGCTCCAGGAACGGTCCTCCAACAGTCCGGCGGCCATCATCCGGATCCGCTCCAGCGGGGGCACGTCGCTCAAGGCCGAGGTCTGGTTCAGGTCAGCTCGGGTCTGCTCGCACCACCGGTCGGCCACCGCCTTCTTCAGTGCCTCCAGGTCGGCGAAGTGCCAGTAGAAGCTGCCCTTGGTCACGCCCAGCTCGCGGCACAGCCGCGCCACCTTGAGTGCGCCGACACCCTCGGAGATCAGCAGGTCGAGCGCACGCGCGGTCCAGTCGTCCAACGACAAGCGATGGCCCACGGGCGCCGGTGTACTCACGGCAACTATCTTGCCAGACGACCAAACCATACCGTATGGTATGGAGAGACGACGAGGAGGCCCGATGACCGCTGTCGCGGACAATGCACCGTCCACCACGCCCGTCACCGACGAGCACGGCAACCGGGTCTGGCGCTGCCCCGAGCACTTCCGCTACTGGGAGGCCAAGCAGGAGCCGAGGTGGCAGCGGCTGGAACGCATCACCCGTCGGTTCGGCCACGAGCTGTTCCCCACCGACGAGCAGGCCCGCATGGTCTGCGACGACCTCTTCAGCGGTGACCCGGTCGCTGAGCGGTTCGTCGGCGAGGTGCTGTTCGGCGAGGTCGGCCACCAGCGTGGCCGCGAGCTGCTGGTCAAGGCACTGGAGGACGGCATCGAGGCGGTTCCCGACGCGCCCGAGTCGATGCAGGTGCTCTTCGACGACTTCAACACCGTGCCGGAGTGGGTCGACCGTGAGCAGGTCGAGCTGGGCGCCGCGATCTGGCGTCGGTGGGGCACGATGCTCTTCAGCGTCGCCGGAGCGATCACTCTCGAGGTCTACACCGAGGCCGGCGTCGCCACTCCCCTGTCCTTGGCCGGCGGCTATGCCGGCGACAACGCGCTTCGACGCTTCCTGGAGACCGCGAAGTTCTGGATCGACGTCTCCGAGCCCGGCGCTCTGTTCACCCCCGGCTCCCAAGGCCGCACCACAGCCATGCAGGTGCGCGTCATGCACGTCTCGGTCCGCAAGCGGGTCGGCGAGCACGAGGAGTGGGACTACGACAAGTACGGCCTCCCGATCAGCCAGACCTGGGCGATGCTGACCCAGGTCGGCGGGAGCGTCGCGCCGTCACTGGCGCTGTCCCTGCTGGGCTACCAGATCACGCCCCGTGAGATGCGAGCGCTGCAGCACTTCAACAAGTACATGGGCCACCTGCTCGGCGTGCAGCCGCAGTGGATCCCCGAGACCGTGCGCGAGTGCCTCCAGCTGCTCGCGATGTCCACCGCGGCGCGCTCCTACGACTCCGGGGAGCACGGCACCGAGCTGATCGAGTCGTTCCCTCGTGCCTTCGCCCCGCGCGAGCACCAGAAGGGGCTGGACAGGCTCCGGGCCCGCTACAACTACGGGATCTACTCGGCCTACAGCGCGCTCTGGATGGCGCCGGGCACCCGCAAGAAGTACGACATGCCCAGCGCGCTGCCGTGGGCGTTGCTCTTCCCGCTGCGCTGGCCCCTGGTCACCGCGATGGAGCTGGGCCGCCGCCTGCCAGGCCTCCAGGGCCTGCACGACCGGGTGATGCAGGTGCACCGCAAGAACTGGTGGGACTTCCAGATGGAGGGACGCCAGGCGGAGTTCGACGCCAGCAGCGCGCTGCGTCGCTGAGCGAGATCCGCCGGTCGAGCCTGTCGAGACCCCAAGAGGAGACAACCATGAAGATCGTCGAAGCCTGGCACGGCCCCGGCCGCCGTGACGGGGAGATCCGCCCCGTCGGGCCGGAGGGGAACGCCGCCCACCTCGACGACCACAAGCTCGCCTTCGAGCACTGGTACTTCGACGCGCGTCTGGACGACGGCCACATCGTGGTCGGCTTCATCCAGACCAAGGAGCTGATCCAGCGCAAGCCCGGCGTCGAGCTGCACGTCTACCGACCCGACGGCACCCGGCTGGAGGTGATCAAGCACTACGCCGACGAGGAGGCCAGCGCCTCACGCGAGCAGTGCGACGTGAAGGTCGGGCACAACTGGGCCAAGGCGGAGTTCCCCGACGACAACCTGCCGGTGCATCGGCTCCACCTGTCGGAGGACGGCATCAGCTTCGACCTGACCTTCGAGAACCAGGTGCCGACCTGGATGCCCGGCGGCGGACGCACCACCTACGGCGATCGTGACTACTTCGCCTGGTGCGTCGGAGCCCCGCGCGCGACGGTCACCGGCACCGTCACGATCCACGGCGAGACGATCCAGGCCAGCGGGATCGGCTACCACGACCACAACTGGGGCGTCGGCGACATGAAGCGGATCATCGACCACTGGTACTGGGGCCGGCTCTACACCGACGACCTCACGGTGATCTACGCCAACGTGCACACCACCGGCAAGTACGGCTCACACGCGTCGATGCCGCTGATGGTGGCGCGTGGCTCGGAGATCCTCCTCAGCACCGGCGAGGTGACCTCGATCGAGGGCCCACAGGTGTTCAACGAGGTGGCCAACCGTGACTACCCGGCAACCCTGAACCTGAACAGCGACGAGGTGGATCTGACCTTCGAGGTGCAGCGGATCGTCCACGCCAACGACTTCTTGGAGATGCTGCCGGTGGTGCGGTGGAAGCCGATCAAGGCCGTGGTCAACGGGCTGCTCGGACGTCCGGGCTACTTCCGCTTCGAGTCCGACTTCGACCTGACAGTGCGGCTGGACGACGAGGTGCTGAAGGAGACCGGCCGCACCATGCACGAGATGGTCGCCCTGAAGTAGCGACTCGAAGTCGCAGCCAAAGAAACGCCTCGCCTCAACCATCGAGACCGCCGTGCAAGCTCGGAAGACGCCGGCCTTCTGAGCACACTCACCAGTTCGACCACTCGCGCAGCGGCATGAGCGATTGGTCCGTCGACGGACGTGCGTTGGAGGCCAGGACGGGCAGTAGATCGTCGATATCGGCAGTAGTGCACGTCCGGAGCGCGACGACATCTGCGCCGCCGACATGCACGCCGAGCTGGCCCACGCCCTGGCCTCGACAGTGCGGCGTGGTTTTTCGAGACGCTCGCAAGCTCGCTCCTCAACCGCCGGAACTCGGCATATCCGTGCAGTGGCGTGGCCCTCATGAGGTTGCCGTTCCGTTGACCTTCTCAGGTCTGGATGCGGGTGAAGCGGAGTCGTCCGTCGGGTTGTCGGTCGGTGGTGTGGCGGGTGTCGTGGGCGGCGGTGTGGTGCCGGGCGCAGAGGGTGAGGCCCGTGGCGACGCTGGTCGGGCCGCCTTGGCTCCAGGGGTTCTCGTGGTGGACGTGGCACCAGTTCGCGGGGATCTCACAGCCTTCGGCGCGGCAGGTCTTGTCGCGGGCGAAGATCAGGCGGCGCTGGGCGGGGGTGTGGAACCGCTTGGTCCGGCCGTGGTCGAGTGGCTGGGAGTCCCCGTCGAGCACGACCGGGACGATCCCGGCCTCACAGGCCAGTCGTCGGGCCTCGGCGGGTGAGAGCTGGTGGCCGGTGAGCAGGTCGGCCGATTCGAGGCCGCCGAGGAGGGTCTGGATGCTCATGGTGACCAGGATCGTGGCGTTGGTGCCGCCGGACTGCGTTCTTGCCGGTGGCGTCCTCGCGGTTGTAGGGGTCGGGGCGGCGGGGTGAGGCGAAGGCGTTGAGTGCGGTCAGCAGCTGGTCACCGGCCAGGGTCGGGATCGCGCCACGCAGGTGTGTCACACCGTGCTCGTCGGCGAAGATCTGCAGGAAGCAGGACCGTGCGGCTCTGCGTTCCTCGGCTTCCAGGGCGGCGGCGAGGCGTGCCTCGGCGGCGTCGGGGTCGATCACGTCGACCAGGTGCCTGGCCAAGAGCTTGAGCTTGCGCGGTCCGAAGTCGGCTGCTTGTTCGAGCAGGTGCAGCTCGGCCTTCTCCCGACCCTCCGGCCCCACCGACGCCGGCAGCGCGCGGACGGCGTCGAGGATGACCTCGGCCTGGGCCTGGGTGACCTCACCCGCCGCGAGGGCGGCTTCGGTGCGGTGGAAGTCGCCACCCAGGTCACGCGCGAGCCGGAAGTCCCGGCGAGACCGGCGATGATCCGACGCCGACGCCTCGGCCCACCAACCCTCCGAGACCACCTCGTGGGCCGAGATGGTGTCGGCGCGGCGGGCCTGGTCCAACAGCCGCAGCCGCAGCGCCGACAACCGGGCCTCGGCCCTGGCCACCAGCACCGCGGCCTCACCGGCCGAGCCAGGCGACCAGACCGGCAGCAGACCCGGCCAGCACCTCGTCCAGCACCTGGTGCAACCGGGTGCTGAACGCGGTGATCGGGTGGGCTTCCATACCCTCGAACCTAGGTGCCGCCACCGACAGTCTCGGGGCTGTTTCCGCAGGTCAGCGCGGGTTTTTTGAACGAACTTCTCGTGGGCCAGTTCTCGTGCACAGGTCACGAGGTTTCGAGGCTCGTCGCTGGCGCTCCTCGCACCTCAACCGCCGTGCGGTCGCCAGCACTCCTCGCACCTCAACCACCGTGCGAGCCACGAAGCGGGTCAGTGGTCAGAGAACGCCTCGTGCCGCGAGCCGACGTTGCGCACGGTCGCGAGGTGGCCACCGAGGTAGGCGGAGCCACCCATGATCGCCGACCCGACCAGCGCCAGCCCGGCTCCGGTCAGGTGGCGGCCCTGACGCCGCGCGCGCCAGGACGCGGCGTACGCGCCGACCGCGAGCCCGCTGTGAACCGCGTGCACCAGGCCGACCCGCTTCTCCCTGGCACCCGCGGTGGACCACTCGGCCCACCCGGCCCAGGCCGTGGGGCCGGCGGCCAGCAGTCCGGCCGCGACGAGCCGCTGAGCCGCCGGTCGGGCCGAGGGGCCGCCCACCAGGTCCAGGATGCTCGCGGACAACCAGGTGCCCATGACGACGTCGGTCGCCGGGGGGTGAACCGCATGGCCGAGCCACTCACCCCGAAGCGCGGCCCCTCGGGCGCCCGTGCCGAACAACGTGGTGACCACGGGCGCGACCGCATTGACGACACCGTCCAGGACGGTTGCCTCCTCCAGGCGCTGGGTCAGGCCTACGACGGCCGGTGGTTGTGTCATGGACATGAATGTCTCCTCCGTGGGTGGGTTGTCATCGTCGGGATCGTCCCTGTCGCAGCCAGTGGCCGAGCTCGGCGTCGGTCAGCAGCTCACGGGCCTCTCCCTCGCTCTCGTCGTGCACCAGGACGCGCATCTGGATGGCCTGGATCGAGCCGTCGAGGATGCTCATGTTGCGGTCGGCGACGTGATACGGGATCTCGGCGGCGCTCAACAGTCCCTCGATCACCGAGATCAGGCCGAGGTCGTTGGTCCGCACGAGTTCTGCCACGGCCCCATCATCGCTCACCGGCGATGCCGAGCCTCCGGGTCACCGTCGAGCACCGAGTTGGAGCCGCGCGGGAGGGTGTTGCCGCGCCGGGTGCAGCCGACGGAGTCGTCCATCGGCTTGAACGACGTGTCGTGCGGCGATCGCCACTTGCGTGGCGGCACATAACCCCGCTGGCAGACCGGCGGGTCGGAGGTGCCCTGGAACGCGAAGTGGGCTCGCTCGCCTCTGCCGGGCGTGATCGCCGACGCCAAGGCGTAGGGGATCGCGACCAGGCTCTCCTCGATCGCTCGCAGACGCTCGCTGGCGATGCCGGAGACCAGCCCGAGGTGTCCGAGCATCGGTGGCAGCACGGGCTGCAGGGCGGCGGCGAGCAACCTGAGCTCGCGGGCGGCGCCGACCGCGTCACGCAGGATCGTTCGCACGTCGCCGTCCTGGTCGGCGACCACCTGCGTCAGGTCGTCGAGGCTGCGCAGGGCGGTGCTGATCGCCGCGGCCTGGTCGGCCTGGGTCTGCAGCACCGTCCCGCCGTCGCGCAGCAGCCGCCGTGTCGCCGGCAGCGAGCGCCGCGCCTCGCGCAGGATGGTCCGGCTGTTCGTCAGCAGCGCGCGCAGGTCGTCGCCCGAGCCCTCCACCGCCGTGGACATCTCTCTCACTGTGGTGCGCAGCCCCCGCTTCGGCACCGAGTCGACGAAGCGGTCCAGCGCCACCAGCAGCTCCTCGGTGCGTACCGGCGTGGTGGTGTCGGGGGCCTCGATGACGTCGCCGGCCTCGAGGTACGGCGCCCCGTCGCTGCTGGGCACCAGGTCGACGTACTGCTCCCCTACGGCGGAGCGGTTGTGGACGTTGGCGGTGAGCTCGGCGGGGATGCGCCACTCGTCCTCGATGGACAGCGTGACCACGACACCTTCCCGCCGGAAGTCGACGTCGCGCACCCGGCCGACGGTGACGCCTCGGTAGGTGACCTCGGCCCGCTCGAAGATGCCACCGCTGCGTGGCATCTCCGCCGTCACCGAGTACGACGAGGGGCTGAGGACGTCGAGGACGCCGGCGTAGCGCACCCCGGCGACCATCACCGCCATTCCGCCGACGAGGGCGAAGACGAGGAGCCGCAGCCGCACCGAGGACGTCATCGCCGTCCACCACCGTTCAGCAGCCCCGTGAGTCCGAGCGGGTCGCCCGGCACGTCGCTGCCCGGAACCTCGGGGAGTCCAGGTATGCCGATGCCACCACCGGGCTCCTCGTTGGTGCCCGTGGTGTTGCCCAGCAGGGTCAGTGGCGTCAGGTCCATCTCCACGGCGAGGTTGACGTAGTCGCCACGCGATGCGATCAGCACCTCGTCGGGGAACGGGAAGGACAGGATCGCCTCGATCGACTCGGGCAGTCGCTTGCCGGGTCGACGCAGCGCTCGCGCGATCGGCTCGAGCGCCTCGAGGTCCGCGACGAGCGCATCTCCGGACTCCCGGATGACCCGGGTGGAGACCGCGCCGAACCGCGACAGCGACCGCAGCATCCGCACCAGAGGCTTGCGCTGCTGCTCCAGGACGCGCAGCGCCGGGGCGAGGTCGGCGAGCGCGCGTTCGACGACCTCCTCGTCGTCGTTGATCGTGGCGCTGAGCCGGCTGAGGTTGGCCATGATGCGGACGATCCGCTCACGCTGGCGGTCGAGCGTGGTGATGAACGTGGTGAGCTCGCCCAGGAACCTGCCGGTGTCGACCTCGTCGCTGTCGAGGGCGGTGTGCAGCTCCCGCGAGATCGTCTGCACCTGGTCGAGCCCGCCACCGTTGAGCAGCAGCGACGCGGCGCCGAGCACCTCCTCCATCTCGGTGCCGCGACTGGTGCGATCCAGCGGGATCCGGTCTCCGTCGCCCAGGGTGCCGGCGCCGGCTCTGCCGGAGTCCGTCTCAGGCTCGTGCAGTCCCACGAACTTCTCCCCCAACAGGCTGGTCTGCTGGACCCGGGCAGTCGTCGCGGTGGGCAGCTCGAGGTCCCCGGGGAGCCGCAGCTCGACCGCGGCGTGCCACCCCGACCGGTCGATCTCCACGACCTCACCGACGGTGACCCCGTCGACCTTGACCGCAGCATGTTTGGCCAGACCGAGGACGTCGGAGAACTCCGCGGTGAGGGTGTAGGTCTCCCCGCCGTAGTCGGGGCCTCCGGGCAGGTCCATGTCCTGCAGGCCCGCGAAGGAGCATCCGGCGAGGAGCGCCGCGGTCACCGACGCGACCACGGCGTGGCGCAGCGTGCCGACGGGGGTCACCACGACGACCTCCCGGTGACGGCGCCGAGGATCCGCTCCCCGACCGGGGCGCGCCCGATCCCGGCTGCGCCCGGAAGGCCGACGCCCGCCACGGCCTGCCCGATCAGCCCGCACTGCTCCGTGGCCGCGTCACCGAGCTGCTTCTCCAGCTCCGCGCAGACCACCGTGTCTGCGGCTCGGAGGATCTCGGTGAAGTTGGCCCGCGTGCGCACCGTGGCCGTGCCGGGGTCGTAGGTCTCGACGAGGTTGGTGAACCCCAGCGGCACCAGGTCCACGATCTGGGCCAGCGCCCGCCGCTCGGCGCGCAGCCGGGCTCCGACCTGTTTCAGGCCACCGACGGTGCGCGTCACCCGTTGGCGGTTGTCGCGCACGAAGGACTCCACCTCGGCCAGTGACTTCGCCAGGCTGGCGAGCAGGGTCGAGAGGTCCTGGCGGTCTGCGGCCAGGGTTCGCGCCACCCGGGATAGACGGGTGTTGAACCGCCGCATCGAGGCGTCGTACGTCGCGAGCTCGCCGGTCAGGCCGGCCGCGTGGTCAACGGTGCGTCGCAGCCCCGGCGATGCCTCGGCGAAGGTGTCGCTGGCTCTCGCGACGTCCCGCAAGGACGCGTTGAGATCCGCTCCCAGCCCGTCGAGCGACTCCGCGGCGACGGTCAGGATCCGCGACACCGCACCGCTGCGGTTGGCGCCCTCCGGTCCGAGGGCCGTGGCCAGGTCCGTGGTGTTGGCGACCATGTCGTCGAGCTCCACCGGCACGGCCGTCCGCTCCTGCGGGATCGTGGCGCCGTCCGACATGGGCTCGCCGCCGTCGTAGGCCGGGGTGAGCTGCACGAAGCGGTCGCCGATGACCGAGGGTGAGACCACGACGGCCCGCACGTCGGCGGGCAGCCGGTGCTCGTCGTCATAGGCCATCTCGACCAGGACGGTGGTGCCTCGGGGCTCGACCTTGGTGACCTCGCCGACGCGGACCCCCATGATCTTCACGTCCGACCCCTCGAACACGCTCACGGCGCTGGGCAGCACGGCCGAGACCCGGCGCTCGCCGCCGCGCAGCGCGACCCAGGTCACCGCCGCGGCGGCGAGCACCGCGGCGACCAGGACCACCAGACCCCGGCGGCTCATCGTTCCGGCCCTGACGTGGAGACCTCGTCCGGCGCGTTGGCGATGTAGGAGTCGAACCACGGACCACTGCCGATGGTGTTGATGAACACCCGGGCGAACGTCGCGAGGTTGTGGACGGTGCGCTGGAGCTCATCCTGCTTGGCCTGGAGGATCCCGACGACGCGGGTGATGTTGGCCAGCGCCGGCCCGATCTGGCGCCGGTTGTCGCGCACCAGTCCACGCAGCTGCTCCGACAGCGCGGCCGAGTGCTCGATCAGCCCGTCGATGGCGGCCTGCCGTCGGTCGACCTCGGCCAGGAGCAACCCCGCGGCACGGACGAATCGGGAGAGCTGCTCCTTGCTGCCGTCGAGTGAGGCCGCGACCTGCTCGGCGCCGCGCCAGCAGGTCGTGCAGCTCCTGGTCGCGGTTGGCGATCGTGCGGCTCAGCGCGGAGACCCCGGTGACGGCTCTGCGGATCTGGGGCGAGCTGCCGCGGAAGGTCTTGGCAACGGTGTCCAGCGCGGTCGCCAGCTGCTCGGTGTCGATGTCCTCGATGGTGTCGCTGAGGTCGCTGACGGCCGACACCACGTCGTAGGCCGGGCTGGTGCGCTCCAGCGGGATGGCCTGCGTCAGCGCCGAGGTGCCCCGGGGCTCGAGCTCGAGGTACTTGCTGCCCAGCAGGTTGCCGACCTTGATCGCGGCCCGCGTGCGGTCGCCCAGCTCCACGGGGCTGTCGACACCGGCCACCACCCGGATCCGGCTGCCGTCGATCTCGACCTCGCGCACGCGCCCGACGGCGATTCCGGCGATCTCCACCCGGTCGCCCTCCGCCAAACCGGAGGAGTCGGTGAAGTAGGCGGTGACCTCGTCGCTGTCGGACATGAGCTCGACGATCGCGTCGAGCCGCTGGGCGCCCAGGAGCAGCAGCGCGATCACGAGGATCCCGTACAGCCCGACCCTGGCGCGTCGGCTCATGGGTCGCACCGCTTCGCAGAGTCGTTGAGGGTGACCCGGTTGAGGATCCGTCGGACTGCGGGGTCCACCGGGTTGGTGCTGTCGACGCGGAACTTCACCGAGCAGACGTAGTAGTTGAAGTAGGACCCGTAGGTCGCGGTCCGCGAGAGCCGCTCCAGCTTGCGGGGCAGGTGGTCGAGAGCGTGCTCGAGCTGAGCCTTGCCCTTGCCCGTGGCGAGCAGCCGGGCGATCTGACCGAGCTGGGCGATGTCACGCTTCAGCGACGGACGGGCATCGCGCAGCAGGCCGGCGGACAGTGCTGCCATGGTGTCGATGTGGCGCAACGAGTCACCGATCGCGCGCCGGTCCCGTGCCAGCCCCACGGCGAAGGCGGAGAGGTCGCCGATCAACGCCTCGAGCTGGTCGTGCCGTTTCGCGACCGTGGTCACGGTGCGGCCGAGGTTGGTGAGCATGGCGTCGATGACCTCGTCGCGCTTCGCCAGACCTGTGGTCAGCGAGCCGGTGCGGGTGATCAGCTGCCGCACGGTCATGCCCTCGCCCTGGAAGGTCTTGATGATGTCCATGGCCAGCGCGTTGACGTCGTCGGGGTCGAGCGCGCTGAACAACGGCTTGAAACCGTTCAGCAGCGCGTTGAGGTCCAACGCCGGCGAGGTGCGTGAGACAGGGATCGGCTGGTCCGACGGCTGACGGTCCTGCTCGCCACGCCCCGGATCGATCAGCGAGAGGTAGCGGCCGCCGACCAGGTCGAGGTAGCGAAGCTCGGCGCGCGTCGCAGTGCTGACCGGGAGCTCGGACTCGACCTCGAAGGTGATCCGGGCCGTGGCATCGGCCGCGAGCCTCACGTCGGTGATCCGCCCGACCCCGACTCCCCCCACCATGACCTCGTCACCGGGCTGGGCGCGGCTGGCCGAGCTGAAGACCGCGGTGTAGGAGGTCTGGTCGGCCCCCCACGAGAACGGTCGGATCGTGGCGCCGACCACCACGACCGTGACCAGGGAGAGCGCGGTCATCACGCTCACCCAGACGGCCGAGCTGCGGACCGGGAGCTGCTGCTTCATCGCCCGCCCCTGTCGGGGGGGCTGACCTGAGGGTTGGCCGAGTCCTGGATCTCCGGCTTGACGCCGTCATCGAGATCGACCCCGGGGTAGGGCACCGTCGGGTCGGGCAGGCCTCGGCACGCGGGCCCGGTGCCGACGTCGCCCATGCGTAGCCGGTCCTGAGGCTTGTAGCCGCGAACCTGCTGGCCCGGCGTGAAGTAGCCCTCGACCGAACGGCCCTTGATCTGGGCAGCGGAGCTGTCACGCACCCCGAGGAAGCCGCTGATCGTGCACGGGATCTGCGGGGAGTACTCCGCGAGCAGCTCCAGGGTGGGGCGTGAGAGCCGCGTCGCGAGCCGGAAGTCACGTCGCGATGCACGCAGCAGCTGCTCGCCGGCGCGGGAGGCCTTGGTCGTCCCGGTGAGCACGCTGTGCCACTGGTCGCCCTCGGTGACCGTGTTCAGGACCACCGTCGACTGGTCGAGCAGGTCGATGATCGAGTGCGCGTCGTCGGCGTACTGTCCGCTGACCCGGTCGAGCAGCCTCAGGTCGCGCTCGAAGCGGGGAGTCAGCTCGTTGAGGTCCTCCAGGTAGGCGCCGCCACCGTTCAGCAGCTGGGCGAGCGTCGCGCCCTGCCCGTCGAGCGCAGCGGAGCTCTCGTGCAGCAGTGTCGAGAGCTCGCCGGGCCGCACCGTGGTCAGGAGCGGCTCCAGTCCGTCGAGCACGTCGGTGAGCTCGACGTACGTCGCGTCCCGGGCCGTGCGCAGCTCGGTGCCGTCGCGCAGGTGGTCGTCCCCCGGGTCTGCGGAGGACCGCAGCTCGACGTACTTCTGTCCGAAGAGCGTGGTCGGCAGGATCCGCGCCCGCGAGGTGTCGGGGATCCGGTCGGCCTTCTCGCCGTCGATCTGCAGCTCGACGTCGGTGCCCTGGTCGGTGGCCCGGACGTCGGAGATCCGCCCCACGATCGCGCCGTTCATGCGCACGTCGCCACCGGGGTTGAGCTGCATGCCGGCACGCGGCGCCTTGACCGTGACCGTCACGTGGTCACCGAAGACCTTGGCGTAGGTGGCGACGCTGAGCGCCACCAGCAGCGCCAGGAAGGCCAGCCAGACCAGCCCGCCGGCGCGCAGCCGCAGTGCCTCGCCCCTGGTCTCGGGTGGGAAGGAAGCTCTCACGGCGTCACCCGGTGATCCGAACCGTGGTGCTGGAGCCCCAGATCGCGAAGCTCATGAAGAAGTCCATGACCACCAGCGCGACGATGGAGGTCTGGATGGCCCGGCCCACCGCGACACCGACGCCTGCGGGGCCGCCGGTTGCGTGGAAGCCGTGGTAGCAGTGCACCAGGATGATGACGGCCGCGAAGACCAGCACCTTGCCGAAGGACCACATCACGTCGACCGGTGCCAGGTACTGCAGGAAGTAGTGGTCGTAGGTGCCGGCCGACTGCCCGTAGTGCCACGTGGTGACCATGCGGGTCGCGAGGTAGGAGGAGAAGATCCCGATCGCGTAGAGCGGAACGACCGCGATCACCGCCGCGATCATGCGCGTGGTCACCAGGTAGGGGATCGACGGCACGGCCATCACCTCGAGGGCATCGACCTCCTCGCTGATCCGCATCGCGCCCAGCTGGGCTGTGAAGCCGCAGCCGATGGTCGCCGCGAGCGCGACGCCGGCGATCAGGGGTGCGGCCTCCCGGGTGTTGAAGTAGGCCGAGAGGAACGCCGTGAAGTTGCCGGCACCGATCTGGTCGAGCGAGGCGTGGCTCTGCATGCCGACCTCGGCGCCCACCGCGTAGGACAGGGCGACCATCACCCCGACGGTGCCCCCGACGATGGCGAGGCCACCCGACCCGAAGCTGGCGTCGGCCAGCACCGACATCACCTCGCGCCGGTATCGGACCGCGGCCTTGGGCGTCCAGCGCAGTGAGGCACCGTAGAAGCGCAGCTGGTGACCGAGCAGCTCGAGCCGGCGGTTGGCGGCGTTGAGCGGGTCCTTGATCGGACTGGTCACTGATCCATCACCGGGCCCCCTGCGGGACGACGGTGAAGTAGACCATGGTCACCACGTAGTTGATCGTGAACAGCAACAGGAAGGTCACGACCACCGACTCGTTGACCGCCTGACCGACACCCTTGGGCCCGCCTTTGGCGTTGAGGCCCTTGTAGCAGCCGACGACGGCTGCGACGGCGCCGAACAGGAACCCCTTGAAGAGAGCGACGCTCAGGTCCGCCAGCTCCGCCAGCGCACTGAAGGACTGCACGTAGACCCCGCTGGTGCCGCCTTGCAGGACCACGTTGAAGAAGTAGCCACCGCCGATCCCGACCCCCATGACCAGGCCCGTGACCACGCCTCCGACGAAGGTCGCCGCGACCACCCGAGGCACGACCAAGCGGTGGACGACGTTGATGCCGAGCACCTTCAGCGCGTCGACCTCCTCGCGGATCACTCGCGAGCCGAAGTCGGCGCAGATCGACGAACCACTGGCCCCGGCGAGCAGGAGTGCAGTGGCCAGTGGTGCGCCCTCCCGCACGATGGCCACCACCGAGGCGGCGCCGGCGAAGCTCTGCGCTCCGAGCTGCTGGGTGAGGCTCCCGATCTGGAGCGCCACGACCGCACCGAGCGGGATCGAGACCAGCGCAGTCGGCACGATGATGACTCGCATGATCGTCCATGCCTGCCGGGTCGTCTCCGCGACGTTGACAGGCTGACGAGGGGTGTTGCGGACGACCGCGGCGAGGAACAGGAAGAAGTCGCCGATCGACTCCAGGAACCCGACGGCACGGGTGGTCGCGGTGGCCATGCTCCCCCTTCGCGAGCCAGTCGAACGACTTCCATACCGTACGGTATGGAAGAACCTGTTTCAATATCGCCTGGCACCAGCCTGCACCAGCCACAGCTCGAGCGGCGAATGTTTCTGGTCACCCCACCCCCGCCGACCCCGACCGCTGACTAGGCTGGAGCAGCGGGTCGAACGGGTGGAGGGGCCAACATGATGCGAACTCGGGTGGTCGCGGGTTTCGCCGCACTGCTGCGCTCCCCCATCCTGGCTGCAGGCAAGATCCGCCCGGTCGGTCACGACATCACCGACCTCCCACCAGGTGGGGGCCATGGGCATCGGCGTCCCTGACGTCTCAGACGCCCTCGAGATCGGCTCCGGCGCGTTCGGTGTCGTGTACCGAGCACGGCAGGAGTCCTTCGACCGCATCGTCGCGGTCAAGGTGCTCGCCAACGTCGACGCCGACGACAAGGCTCTGGAGCGTTTCGCCCGCGAGGTGCGCGCCGTGGGTCGGTTGTCGGGTCACCCCAACATCGTCGCGGTCCACGCCCACGGCACGACCGAGTCCGGCAAGCCCTACCTGCTGATGGAGTTCTGCGAGCGCGGCTCGCACGGCGACGCCGTGCGCAAGGGCCGCCGCTACTCCTGGGACGAGGCCACGACGGTGGGGCTGTCGATCGCCGGCGCCCTGGCCACCTCGCACCAGGCCGGGATCCTGCACCGCGACATCAAGCCCGACAACCTGCTGATCGACTCCTACGGCGTGAGCAAGCTGGCCGACTTCGGCATCGCGCGCGCCAGCACCCAGGCCTCGGTCACCAAGACCGGGATGTTGACCGGGTCTCCCGCCCACATCGCACCCGAGCTGATCGCCGGGGAACGACCAACGGTGGCCAGCGATCTCTACTCCCTGGCCTCCACCATCCACACCCTGATCACCGGCGAGGCGCCGTTCGTGCGCGACACCGACGTCTCGATCCTGCCCATGCTGCAACGCATCGCCTCCGAACCACCACCCCACCTGCGACAACACGGTGTGCCCGGTCCGGTCGCCGACGTGTTGTACCGGGCCATGGCGAAACAGCCAACGGATCGCCCACCGGACTGCGCGACCTTCGCACAAGAGCTGCAAGCTGCCCGGCGCGAGGCCGGAGTCGACCCGGGAACCTACCGGGTGCTGGCCACGCCCGGCGCCCCCACGGCCCACGAGGCGGTCGAGCAGACCGTGGTGCCGCACGAGCGGGCCGCCGGACCCGCTGCAGCTGCCGGGGCCCCTCCCCCGCCGGCGGCGCCCGTTGCGCCCGCCGGACCTGACGCGACGTTCGTCCCTCGGCGGCCACCGGTGGACGCTGGCCAACCCCCGTCTCCAGAGGGAGGCGGGGGGCCTGTCAGGGGATCAAGGGGAGTCGTGATCGTGTCTGCCGCAGCGGTGGTGCTCGTCATCGCGGGGGTGCTCACCGTGGTGCTCCTGAGCCGCGATGACGAACCGGTTGAGCCAGCTGAGACCGCCGCATCGATCTTCGGGGATCCCGACTCGATCGAGCCATTCACAGATCCGGCGACCCAGCTGGAGGATGAGGGCGACCTTGCGGACTATCTGCTTCCTGGCTTCAGCGGGCCGGGGGTCGAGTGTGTGGAGAACGAACTGGATCTGGCGCAAGTCCTCGATGTGCCCGCTGGCACGGGCGCCAGGACCGCGGCCGAGATGATCACGAAGTGTGTCGACGTCCCGAGCCTCGGCAAGATCCCCACCATGTACGCGGTCGGTTTCGGGGCCACGGGGTCGACGGACTACGGAAACCTGGAACCTTGCGTCACAGAGGAATTCGCATCGGTCACCGAGGCGATGCGCGTGGGCGTGCTCAGCGCCATGTACGAGAAGCGTCTCGACCTCTACGGTCCACCGGACTCCCGTACGGTAGCCGCCGACAAGTTGCGTTCGCTGACCACGTGCCTGGACTCTGAAGACGATTCTGCACCGGGCACGTCACCGAGACCCGAAGGTCCGCAGTCCCCGGCGATCGCGGCTCCCTTCGACTCCCCCGAGCTCACGGCGTTCGCCACCCAGGTCTTCGCGGCCGGCTCCTGCCAGGACGTCGCGCCGGGCGAGGCGCCGATCCAGGACACCTTCGCCGACGCCGAGCTCGTGCTCTGTGAGAGCCAGGACCACGAAGGCATCTTCATGCGCAAGCGAGTCCGCTCCGAGCTCGGGCCCGAGGAGGAGCTGCTGCTCGGCGAAGCGGAGCCTGGCACGTTGCGAGAGGTCACGGTCGAACCATTGCCCGACACGTTCGACGGGATCTTTGCCTACACGCACCGTTCGCGGGTGGACGCCGAGGAAACGGCGCGCCTCTACTGGCGTTCGAACCGATGCCGCTGCATCGGGATCGTCAGGGCTCCAGATGGAGACGTCGATGCGCTCATCACCTTCTGGGCCGATGCGCAGACGGAGTCGCAGTAGTCCGCCTCTGAGGCGCCTACCCTAGGAGCATGGGTCGGCTCCTCATCGTGCACCACTCTCCCACCCGGTCGATGAGGGCACTCACCGATCAGCTCGTCGAAGGGGCGAACGACCCGATGGTCGACCCAGCGCTGGAGGCCAACCCAACGGCCTGCTCGGGGCGGACGGCTACGTGCTGGCCACCCCCGCCAACTTCGGCTACATGAGCGGCGCAGGTCTTCCCTGGTCTTCCCAGGTGAAGATGACCTGCGACGCGAACTCTCCGGGTTCCAGTCTGACTACCACGCCGAGCCGTGTTGCCCGGAGTTCCTCGCGCTCGTCGGACTGGATGTCCCACCGATGGCTTGACACTGTTGGCGACCGTCCACAGGGGTGGCCGTGGCGGTCGACGGAGCGGAACAGGGGTCCGGTGTCGAGGGGCGGCGTTCGGTCAGCCAGGTCTGCAGCGAGGTGACCGCGCAGGATCTCCCTGACCCGCGGGTCGGTGGTCGGCGAGACGAGACCGTACGAGGCGGGGGACAACGTCCACGAGGTGGACCACTGCAGCATCTCAGTCAGCAGGTGACCATCAGGCCAGACTGATGACGGCCCCCGGCAGCTCACGAGCCCTTCGTCGACTCCAGTCGAGCGCTCAGTCGGCGGCTCCGGGCACGTTCGTCGGCGAGCCGGTCCAGCACCTCGGCGAGCGCCTCGACCGCCTCCTCGAGGACTGCGTCGGGCGCGACTGCGGCATCACCCGAGACCTCGGCAGGCGGGTTCGCATCCGGGATCAGCTCTGCCAGGTCTCCGACGACGTTGGGGTCACAGCGCTCGACGTCGGAGACGATGCGGTGCGCGCGCTGCACCGCATAGTCGTGATCCTGTCCGGTCAGCGCGAAGCTGGTGCCGGGGCGGCCGGCCAGCACACGATGGGCAAGCAGCGTCTTGACGACGCCGGTGTAAGGCCCTGGCAAGGGGAGCCGTGCGCCGAGGGAGGTGTTCAGTCGCCGGATCAGCTCGGCCTGCTCGCCGCGCAGCGAGGTGTTGGTGCGACCAGCCGTCAGGTCGAAGCCCTCAGCGCTGATCCCGAGCACGGACGTGAAGCGCTCCCAGAGGAGGTCCTGGCCGACCCCGGGCCGGGGCACGGTCACCAGGTGCAGACGATCCCGAGGCACCTGCCCCCAGCGGCCGAGCAGTCCACCGAGGTCCTGCTGATCCCAGAAGTAGTAGCCGTTGGGAGAGAACGGACCGCGAGGACTTGCCCTGACCTCGCGGACGAAATCGGGGAACGTGAGCACCGAGCGGTGCTTGAGATGCTCCTGCCACTCCGACGGCACCTGGCGGGCCAGATCCCGGGCCGTGACGATCACGTGCACCTCAGCCCCGTCGAGCATCGCGATCGCACCCGCAGCCTGCTCCATGGTGGCCGGCGCGAACAGCTCGTGCGTCACGAGCGCGTCGCCGTCCCAGTCGGCCATGGCGTCGACGAGACGGCGCCAGCCGTCAGTCACGTCGTTCGGGGTCGCCGAGCGAAACGGCTCCTTGCGGACGTCGAGGGCTGCCGCGTAGTGGTCGGGGCCTCGACCGCCCGGCAGGAGCAGGTCCTGCGTCAGCAAGTGGTCCCGATGCCTCCACAGGACACGCTGCAAGAACGTCGTGCCGCTCTTGGTGGTGCCGACGTGGAGGAACACCCGCCTTGCCATGTGGCCGAGGGTAGACGACCGTGGATACGGTTCGACCCATGAGCACCTCCCCGCCAATGGCAGCCTCCACGGATTCGCCACGCGTCGCCGTCATCACCATCGCGCGCGACGAGGCGGAGATGTTGCCGCGCTGGGTGAGCTACTACGGGGCGGAGCTCGGCTATCAGAACTTGATCGTGCTCGACGACAACACCGTGGACGGGTCGACCGACGACCTGCCGTGCGTCTGCTACAGACTCCCACGCGGGCCGTGGAAGGCAGGGTGGGGCAGGACCCGCCTGCGGATGGTCAACGGTCTCGCGTCCGCCCTGCTGGCCGTCAACGACGTCGTCATCTACACCGACGTCGACGAGTTCTTGGTCGCGGATCCCGCCGTCCACGCGGGGCTCGGCGTCTATCTCGCAGCACGCTCGGACACCGCGGTCGTCGCTGCGCTCGCAGTCGAGGTCATGCACCACCCCGGCGTCGAGCCTCCACTCGACCAGAGCCGACCGGTCCTGGCCCAGCGCAGCTTCGTGAAGTACTCACCGGCAATGTGCAAACCACACGTGCGACGCAGCAACAGCCGGTGGCACAGCGCGTTCCACGCGAGCGCCTCGTCCTTCACCGTGGACCCGGAGCTATGGATGTTCCACCTCAAGTTCGCCGACGAAGGTCTCCTGCGCAAGACCGCCCGTGCGCGACAAAGCGCCCACCGTCTCGAAGGCAGGGGCCACCCGCGGAGCTTCTGGGCCATGACAGAGGACGAGGTCGCGGCCCTGCTCGCCGAGTGGACGCTGGGCGCCACCGACGCTCCTGATCTCAACCCGGCCGAGCTCGACCTGGCCGACCTGGTGCAGCTCGACGACGACGGCAACTGGCAGGCGAACGCGAACCAGGTTGCGTCCCTCCAGACCACGCCGCTGCGGCGAGTTCCTGAGCGATTCCGCGCCGCCCTGTGACGGCTGCGGGTGGCCCGGCACCAGCCTCGTCTGAGCGCTTGCCTGTCAGCGCCAGATCTCGCTCCACCCACTTCGAATGATGGCGTGGTGACAACGACCGGCGAGCCGTCCCCCGGCCCGCAGGTCGCCTCCCCTCGCCCCTCCGAAACCAGCGCCCGGTCGTAGAAGCCGATCGCTGCGCCGGCCAACATGGTTGCCGCGGTGTGCCGGTGACCAGGCGCGCAGGCGGTTGCCCGGCCGCGGGCCGGACCTACGTCTCGGAGCCCGCGCTGCGCTGGTGAGGCACCGAACCGGCACCGGGCTCGACGACAGGACCCCCGAGACGGAGTCGCAGGGGCCCCCTTGTCGTGGCGCGGACGAGGAGATCGCTACCGCGGCGCTGCCATCCGGACGGAGTGGTGACGCACCTGGTTCCACTGCCGGAGATACTGGCTGTAGGCCGACGCCAGCTCGATGTTCAACGTGCTGTCGTCGCTCTTGTCCAACGACCCGTGGCCCCAGTTCTGCGACCCGGTCATGACGACCTTGGCGCGGCGGTTGCCGCCGTAGGTGCCCTTGATCGCGACGTACTTGTTGTGCGTGCGCACCTTCAACTCGCGCTTGGCCGAGAAGACCCGGCTGTCCCAGACCTTGATGAGGCGCGCCCGTGACGCGGCCCGCATCCGTCCCCCGATGATCAGCGAGGGCGCGCCGACAATGATGTTGACCCGACAGCCGGCCTTGGCCAGGGCCAGCACCTTGTCGAGCAGGTACTCGCCGCGGGTGCCTTCCCAGTAGAACATCGCGATGTTCACCTGAGTGTTGCCGAAGACACTGCCCTTGCACCGGATCTTGTTCAGGTCCTGCAGCGTCGGGTCATTGGCCTTGCTGCCGTTGGCCATCGGGAAGAACCGGCTGGTGTACCGCCCGTCGCGGACCTCACGGTAACCGCCCCTTCGCTGGACGCCCATCTCGTCGTGGATGTCGCGGTAGTTGGCGTAGCTGACCGGGCGGTTCTTCATCGTGTAGGAGTCGTTCCACCCCTTCAGGGCGCCGCCGGCGTTGAGGTTGGACGAGCTGACGATCACGACGTTGCGGTCCCCTCCGGTGTGGGAGAAGGCGTAGAACTTGGTGTGCATGCTGCCCCCGCCCCCGCGGCAGCTCCCCTGACACTGGGTCACGTAGCTGTTGTCGCCGCCCCGTGACGCCTCGTTCGTCAGGTCGGCAGCGAGGCTGGCGGACGCCTCACGGGTGGTCAGCTTCGGCAGGTCGTCGACGACCTCGTCGACGGGCTCGCGGTTGGCCGGGTCGACCGGCGCGGGCTCCGCCGTCCGCGCCAGGGGCGTCGCCGGGGGCCGACCGTCGCCACACGGGCCGGTCTGCGGCTGGTCACCGGGGTCGGTGACATCTCCGTCACCGTTGCGATCCATGTGGTTGTCGCCGTTGAGGGCGCTGATGAGGTTGGTGGCCGCACCGGACTGGATGTCCTGGTCGAGGATCACCCGGACCGAGGCCCCCCTGCGGCAGGCCTCGATGAGCTTCAGGACCGTCGCCCGTCGGTCCATCAAGTAGCTCGTGATGAGCACTTCAGGCTGGGGGCCCAGGCCTGTGGGAGTCGTCGGGTCCTGAGAGCGCTTGGGAACGGCCTCTACTGCGTGCTCGACGTGGAGGATGATCTTGTAGTTCTGCGCACGGGTGCCCCACGGTGGCGGGACGTTGAAGACAGCCCCACCGGGCGCGCCCGCCGCGCCGACGGGCGCGGCCGACAGCATCCCCACGCCGAGCGCGAGAACGACGAGCAGAATCAGACGACGCATGATTGGAAGACCCCCAGGACGAAGACGCAGATGGCGCGACGTTAACCCACGCGATGCAGTTCTCCCTATTCTCTCGGGTCAGGCTTCGGTCACCCATTTCCGGCAGAGGGCCCGAATGCGGCTTATCGGTCAGACGCCCCTGAACGGAACCACTACACGGGGGGCTGAGGCCCGCGGTCCACGGACCAAAGCCTCAAGCGCTCGGCGGCGACCGGAGCCAGGTTCGGCCCCACCGCGCGCTGTGCCCTCCCTGCCCCCACGCCCGTGCGCGGTGGAGGTGCCCATGTCCGTCACCACGATCGCCAGCGGGATCCAGCACGGCGCTGCGGTCACCGCCCTGGCCGACGGCACGCTGGCGATCGCCTACGGCCCCGGCGTCCTCTTCGGCAATTCTGGCAGCCACGCCGTCCAACGAGTGTTCGATGCGAATCGTCCGGGAACCGGCACTGCTCCCCTCGACCTCGAGCGGACGATGCCAGCACTCGTCGCGGATGCTTGTTCGCCGCACGGCCTCGAGCTGCATCGACCGGCCCCTTCCTAGCCGCCGCGGTGTCGTCGGGCCGGGCCGTCAGGCCGTCGCGTCGGAGCCTGTGGCGCGTCGTCGGCTCACCAACCAGGTCCCCGCGCCGGTGAGCAGCGCACCCGCGAGCAGCAACCAGACGGCGGGTCCACCTGTGTCAGGCAGCCACGAGGAGCCATCGCCCGGCGCGGCGCGGCCCGCAGCCGCCGCAGGAGCCTGTGCGTCGTCGGTGCGGGGGCTCGTATCGCCTGCCGCGCCGGGCCCGGCGCGGCCGGTGGCACCACCGTCGTCCCCGTCCGGCTCCGTGGCGCCGCCGCCGGCGCCCGGGCCGCTGTTCGACGGCGGGCTGGTCGTGCCGGACCGGGACGGCGGGAGCTTCCCGATCGTTGGGAGTGTGATGCTCTGCAGTGGCAGGGCCACGCCGGCGGCACGGGCCGACGACGCCGGCGTGCCATCGGATGCACGCGCGGTCGTGATCGTGACCGGCGCGGCGTTGCGGCCGTTGAGGTAGTTCGGCGAGCTCCCGGCGACCACCAGCCGGATCCGGTGGCCTCGCGCAAAGCGGTGCACGAACCCGGGCATGGTCACGGTGAACGGGCGGGTGACGTCGGGCACGCGCACCGGCGCTGCCAGGTTGCGCACCACCGTCGCCTTGCCGGAGGCAGGTACGTCGAGGACCTTGAGGAAGACCACGAGCTTCAGCGTGTCGTCCCCCTGCACCGGGGCCACGGTCGGGGCTTCTACCTGCAGCAGTACCCGAGGTGGTCCGACCACCTCGACCCCGTGGCCGAGCGGAGTGGTGGAGTACTGCGCGAAGGTGCCAGGCGGATCGGTCTCGGTCTCCCCGGGTCGCTCCAGGAACCCCCCGAGGACATCGATGTCGCCGTCACTGCCCGTGGGCGCCGCGGAGGTCACGAACGACTGGCTGCCGGCGGTCACGTCGTCCGGGTCGGTCAGGAGCCGCTTCCCTCCCGAGAGGTAGTAGACCGAGTCGCGACCCACGGGGTAGCGGGTGTGGCTGCGGTACGCCGGCGTGGCGATGCCGTCGTAGGAGACCCATGGCCGGAAGTAGGAGAACTCCGGTCCGGTGGGTGCGGCTGTCTGCTTGAGGTAGTGGTCGAACCAGTCGGTCACCCGCTTGGTGATGTGCTGGGTCGCCGGGTCGGGGGCGGCGAAGTTCATCTCCCCTGGAGCGGGCGCACCGGAGTGGCCGTACTCGATCCAGCTCATCTTCACCTCGGTGCCCTGCTGCTGGAGCGCCTTGTAGGTGGCGGCCGCCTCGTTGAGGTTGAACAGGGTGTCGGCCTGCCCCTGCAGGATGAGCGTGGGGATGTCGACGTCCTCGACGTATGTCGACACCGAGGCGTCGCGCAGGCGACCGATCGCGTCGTCCGAGAGGGTGCCGGTGACCACTCCCTGAGCGAGCGCCGGGCACACCCACTCGGGGAAGTTCGGGCAGGGCAGCTCCGTGGGCTCGGGCGGCTGCTGGTTCTGCGGGTCGGCCAGCACGCCCAGGGCGGAGAACCCTGCCACCCAGCTCAGCTTGACCGCGCCGGGCACGTCAGTGGTGACACCGCTGGTCTGGGAGGTGTTGTTCGGGCCGAGGGAGTAGCTGAGGTCGTTCCAGGTGATGATCGGCACGATCGTGTCGAGCTTGTCGCTCACCGACGCCGCGGCGTACTGCACCTGTCCGCCGTAGGAGCCTCCCAGCATGCCCACTCGCGGGTCGTGCTGCTCGTTGTCGCCGTCCAGCTCGACGACGTCGAGGGCGGCCACCGGGCCGGTGTGCTGCTCGGTGAGCTCGTCGTAGCCGGTGAAGGCGAGACCCTCGGTGCCGCCGAGGAAGTCGATCAGGGCAGCGGCAGCCTTGCCGTCGAAGTCGCGGTCGTCGAGGGTGATCTCGCAGCTCGAACCACCGAAACCCAGCCCGGAGTAGGTGAGTGCGACGTAGCCTCGCTCGGCGAAGAAGGCCGCGAGCGCTGCCTGGTCGTCCTTGCTCCCGCCGAACCCGTTGGTCATCAGGACGGCCGGCATCCGATCCTCGGCCGAGGCGTCGTCGGGGACGTAGAGGTCGCCGACGATGTCGCAGGTCTTGTCGTCGTCGGGGCCCACCACCACCTTGAAGTGCAGTGGGCGCACGTCGTGACCCGGTTCCGCCGATGCCGCAGGCGATCCCGGGATGGCTGCCAGGGCAGGCCCGAGCGAGACAGCCATGGCCAGTCCCAGTGCCGGCCCCGCCGCCGCCCTCGCTCGTGGTCCCCACATGTGTCAGCCTGCTTCCGCCCGAGAGTGATGCCAGGCACAACGATCCTGCCCACCATCGGTCATGGCCATGCGCGGGGGATGGAGGGGTTACGTTTCCGGCCTCTCCGGCACCGCTGAGCGCCCGTGCTCAGTAGGCTGGGCCGGTCATACCGAACCCGGGTCAGTTGGGGGCAACGTGGTGCGCAGTCGGCTGGTCGCAGGCCTCGCCGTCCTGCTGCTCTCTCCGGGCCTCGCGGCGTGCGACGGGAGTCCGCTCGACGAGAGCTCCACGGAGGCCCTGCCCGGCGGGGGTGGCGGGGGCGACGGGGACACCGACGTCGACCCGCCCGAGCCCAAGACGTGCCGGGTGCTGGACGCGGAGAGCATCACCGCGGCCTCCGATGACACCGAGCCGGTGGACTGCAGCCAGAAGCACAACGCCGAGACGTTCTACGTCGGGGAGTTCGGCGAGGCCGACGACCTGGACTACGACGACCGCTCGCTCAGTGCTCGGGTCTACCAGGAGTGCAACAAGCGCTACGTCAAGTACGTCGGCGCCACCAAGAGCCTGGCGCTTCGCACCGTGATCGACTGGGCGTGGTGGCGGGCGTCGGAGGAAGCCTGGGACGACGGCGCGCGCTGGTTCCGCTGTGACGTCGTCGGCGGCAACGAGGAGTCCGCCGAGCTGGTCGACCTCCCCGAGACCGCAAAGGGAGTCCTGCTCGGCATACCGCCCCCGAGGTGGATGCTCTGCGCGAACGGCCCGGTGGTCGCCGAAGCACCCAAGGTGCCGTGCTCGGAGAAGCACGTCTGGCGAGCGGTCAGCGCGGTGGTGCTGGGCAAGCCGAAGACGAAATGGCCCGGCAAGCGCGTGGTCGAGGTCAATTCCCGCGACTACTGCTCCGACTGGGTGGGAGCGTGGCTGAACTACCCGCTGGACTACGAGTTCGGCTACACCTGGTTCGGCAAGGCAGAGTGGCAGACCGGCAACCGCCAGTCGGTGTGCTGGGCCAAGCCCGACCAGTGATCCGCCGCAGAGAGGACGTGGCCTCGGGGCCGCCGACAGTGTCGACCCGACGACGGAAGGACCCCGAATGACCCGCCCCCCCACCGCTCCCCTGCTGGCCACCGTGGTGCTGCTCGCCGGGCTCGTCGCCGGGTGTGGGTCCGAGACCACCGCCGACCCGGAATCGGGCTCGACCGAGGAGACCAGCGCGCCCGAGCGCCCAACGGTCGGCGAGTGTCACGACCTGAGCTCGGACGAGGTCTTGGAGTCAGCCGACACCAAGGACCCGGTCGACTGCACCAAGGACCACACCTCCGAGACCGTTCACGTCGGCACCTTCAAGCCGGCTGCGAAGGGCGAAGCAGGCGAGCTCACCGACGACGCCGCCAACCGGAAGGCATCCGAGATCTGCCGAGGCAAGGCGGCGTCCTACCTCGGCAGCACCGAGGGTGCGCTGCCGCTGACACGGGTGGAGGTGTTCTGGTTCGTGCCTGCGCTCGACGAGGTCGACGCCGGGGCGAAGTGGCTGCGCTGCGACGTCGTCGTGCTGGAGCGCGAGAACGAGCTGATGAAGCTCCCCGCGACGATGAAGGGGGCGCTGAAGGGCAAGCAGGGACAGCAGGAGTTCGGTCTCTGCGGAACTGCTCCTCCGGGTGACAAGAAGTTCGAGCGGGTGGTGTGCGCCGAGAAGCACGCGTGGCGCGCAACCTCGACGATCGGCATCGGCGGGGGCACCAAGTACCCCGGGACGAAGACCGTCCGGGACGCCGGCGAGGAGGAGTGCCAGTCGCAGGCCCGGGCCACCCAGAACAACTCGCTCCAGTTCGACTACGGCTGGGAGTGGCCGACCAAGGAGCAGTGGCAGGCCGGCCAGCGGTACGGCCTGTGCTGGGTCCCCGCCTAGGCCGCCGTGCAGGATCACCTGCCGGGTCTCGTCGCCCGGCTACCCTCCGGCGACGACCCCGACGAGGTCTACAGCGCCTTCACCTCCTGGGTCGAGGAGCTCGGCCTGGAGCTGTACGAGCACCAGGACGAGGCCCTGATGTCGATCGTCTCGGGCCACAACGTCGTGCTGGCGACCCCCACCGGCTCGGGCAAGACCCTGGTCGCGACCGGCGCCCACTTCGCCGCACTCGCCTCGGCCCGGACCAGCTACTACACCGCCCCGATCAAGGCGCTGGTCAGCGAGAAGTTCTTCGCGCTGTGCGAGGTGTTCGGCGCCGAGCGGGTCGGCATGCTGACCGGCGACGCATCGGTCAACTCCAGCGCTCCCATCATCTGCTGCACCGCGGAGGTCCTGGCCAACATCGCGCTGCGGGAGGGCCGCCACGCCGATGTCGGCCTGGTGGTCATGGACGAGTTCCACTTCTACGCCGAGCCCGACCGTGGGTGGGCGTGGCAGGTGCCGCTGATCGAGCTGCCGCAGGCGCAGTTCATGCTGATGTCCGCCACCCTCGGACCGGTCGACCGGTTCGTCGAGGACCTGCAGCGGCGAACCGGTCGCGAGACGGCCGTCGTCGCCGACGCCGTCCGACCCGTCCCGCTGGCGTTCACCTGGTCGACGACGGGGTTGGACGAGACCATCGAGGAGCTGGTCACCGCCCGGCAGGTGCCGGCGTACGTCGTGCACTTCACCCAGGCCGCCGCCGTGGCCCACGCGACCGCGTTGCGCAGCACCAAGCTGCTCGACCGGGGCGAGCGTGACCGGGTGGCGGAGGCGATCGGCGGGTTCCGGTTCGGCGCCGGCTTCGGGCGGACGCTCAGCCCGCTGCTTCGCTCCGGCATCGGGGTGCACCACGCCGGCATGCTGCCCCGCTACCGGCGGCTGGTCGAGCAGCTGACGCAGCGTGGGCTGCTGCGCGTCATCTGCGGCACCGACACCCTCGGCGTCGGGATCAACGTGCCGATCCGCACCGTGCTGTTCAGCGGGCTCGCGAAGTTCGACGGCACGCGCCAGCGGATCCTCAAGCACCGCGAGTTCCTCCAGATCGCCGGCCGGGCCGGGCGGGCGGGCTTCGACACCGTCGGCTACGTGCTCGTCCAGGCGCCCGAGCACGTGATCGACAACGAACGCGCTCTGGCCAAGGCCGGCGACGACCCCAAGAAGCGACGCAAGGTACAGCGCAAGAAGCCGGCAGACGGCACGGTGGTCTGGACCGAGCAGACCTACGACAAGCTCCTCGCCGGGTCCCCGGAGCCGCTGCGCTCGCAGATGAAGGTCGACGACTCGATGTTGGTCAACGTCCTCTCCCGCCAGGAGGACGCGCTCGCGGTGATGCGGCGACTGATCGAGGACAGTGACGAGGACCGGCGCAGCCAGCTCCGCCTGGCGCGCCGCGCCCTGCGCCACACCCGGGCGCTGGTGCGCTCCGGACTCGTCACCCGGCTGGACGAACCGGACCAGCACGGTCGGCGCTACGTGCTCACGGTCGAGCTTCCCGACGACTTCGCGCTCAACCAGCCCCTGGCCCAGTTCGCACTGGCTGCCCTGGACCTGCTCGACCCGGAGAGTGCCGACCACACCCTCGACGTCGTCTCCGTGGTCGAGTCCGTGCTGGAGGGACCTCGCCAGGTGCTCTTCGCCCAGCAGCACCAAGCGCGTGGCGAAGCGGTGCAGCAGATGAAGGCGGAGGGCATCGAGTACGAGGAGCGGATGACCCTGCTGGACGAGGTGACCTGGCCGCGCCCCTTGGCCGAGCTGTTGGAGCCGGCGTACACGACCTATCGCGAGCGACACCCCTGGCTTCACGAGGACGCGTTGCAGCCGAAGTCGATCGTGCGGGAGATGTACGAGCAGGGCATGACCTTCACCGACTTCGTGAGCCGCTACCAGCTGGCGCGCAGCGAGGGGCTGGTGCTGCGCTACCTCACCGACGCCTACCGCACCCTGCGCCAGACCGTGACCGAGGACCACCGCAGTCCGGAGTTCGTCGACCTCGTCGAGTGGCTCGGGGCGACCGTGCGGCACACCGACTCCTCGCTGCTCGACGAGTGGGAGGCACTCCAGGACCCCGAGCACCTGATCGAGCGGCACGAGGCCCCACCGCCACCACTGAGCCTGGCGCAGCAGGAGCGGGTGCTGGGCGTGATGGTGCGCAACGCGATGTGGCGCCGGGTGGAGCTGATCGCGCGCGACGACGTGACTGGGCTGGCGGCACTCGACGAGGCGGACCAGGAACGCGCTCCGACAGACCTCGAAGCCCCGGGCAAGGCCGGCTGGGACGCCGCTCTCGAGCGCTACTACGCGGAGCACGACTCCGTGGGCATCGGCCCCGACGCCCGGGGGCCGGACCTCTTCACCATCGACGCCGAGGCGACCATCTGGCGGGTGCGCCAGACGATCGACGACCCCCAGGGGCATCGGGACTGGGCCGTCGAGGCCGTCCTGGACCTGGCCCAGACCGACGCCCTGGGCGAGCCGGCACTGCACGTGAGCGGTCTGCACCGGCTCGACGGGCTCTGAGGCCGGATCCTGGTTGAGCCGAGCTGTCCGCTGGGTTGTCGAGAGCGTCACAATGGGAGACACGTCGTCCTCAGGAGGCTCCTGCCGTGCGCATGATCCCGTTGTTCCTCGCGCTGGTGCTGGTGCTCGGGGTGACCTTCCTGGTCTTCGGAGTCGGCGGAGCGCTCCGCTCCGGCCTCGGCCCGGCCCGGCCCGAGGTGGAGCCCGAGGCCCGGGCCGAGGACGGTGAGGTGCTGCAACGCGTGAAACGCATCGCGTGGGACCACCGGGAGATCGACACCCCGTTGGCCGACGACCTGATCACCTTCCTGAACGCCCGCGAGAACGATCTCGACCTCCGTGCCGTACGGCACGAGGTGGCCGAGATCGCCTGGCGCCACCGCATCGACTGCCCCGACCTGTCCACGATCGTCACCTCGATCGCGCGACCCTGACGACGCGCGTCGTCGGGTCCGTTCCCTTCGCCCACAACGCGGCCGTGACCCTGCGGGTCCCGACTCGTTGGACACGCCATGAACCGGATCCTCCGCCTGACTGCGGCGATCGCCCCCGTCGCGGGCCTGCTTGCCCTCTCCCCCACGGCTGCTCACGCCGGGACCGATGACCTGATCACCCGACAGGCTGAGCTGGGTGCAGGCGGCACCGCTGCGCCGCTGCAGAGCGACCGGATGACCTCCACCGCGTCCCTGCCCGGTCAGACGGGCATCTCCGGGTGCTTCATGCAGACCGCTCCCCTGTTCGTCACCAGCGGCGTGAACTCGGTTCAGGTGTGGAACGTCGCCAAGCCGGCGACCCCCCGCCTCCTGGGCACCCTGCACAACGCCCTGTTCGAGAACGAGGCGATGAATTGCGGTGAGCGCCGCACCAAGGACGGTGTGAAGCGCTTCGCGCTGATCGGCGTCGACCTCGTCCAGGCCTCCCCTGACGACCCCGACCACTACAACGCCGGTGGCAACGAGCTGATCGTGGTCGACGTGACCAGGCCCAGCGCCCCGACCATCCAGTCACGGACTCCTGGCACCACCAGCACCCACACCGTGGCGTGCGCGACGCCTCGGGACTGCACCTACGCCTACAGCGCCGGTGACAGCGGCTCGCAGAGCTACAGCATCTTCGACCTGCGCAAGCTCAACCGGCCCCGCGAGCTCGACCGTGCGCCTCGCAAGGCGGGTCTGCAGAACTTCCCCAGCCCGACCGCGGGCCACAAGTGGAACTTCGACAACGCCGGTTACGGCACCCACACCGGGTGGGACGGCTCGGCGGTCTTCAACGTCCGCAAGCCCGCACACCCGCGGCTGGTCACGACCACCGGCGCCGCGGGCCGCGGGGAGGACCCGAGGTACCCGGGCTGGAACGACTTCATCCACCACAACTCCTTCCGTCCCAACGCCAAGGCGTTCCGCCCGGGCCGAAAGCCCGCCTTCCGCAACGGCAACGTGCTGCTGGTGACGGAGGAGGACTACGAGCAGACCGACTGTTCCAAGGCGGGTTCGTTCCAGACCTGGTGGGTCAAGCGCCTCGACGGCACCAAGGGGGCGATCGTCCCGCTCGACAAGGTGGAGCTCTCCGACCTCGGCAACTTCCCGTCCCCGCAGGGCGCCTTCTGCTCCTCGCACTGGTTCGACTTCCGGCAGGGTGGGTTGGTCGCGGCCGGCTTCTACGGTGGTGGCACGCAGATCCTCGACGTGCGCAACCCGCGGGACATCAAGTCCTACGCGCACTCGATCTGGGGCGCCTCCGAGGTGTGGGACTCGATGTGGGTGCCGGTCTACAAGCACGGCAGGATGACCGCCCGCAAGACTCGTTTCGTCTACTCGATCGACCTGGTGCGGGGGTTGGACGTCTACCGCGTCACCCTGCCCGGCGAGAAGCCGCCGGCCGTCGAGGAGCCCAGCTCCCCCATCGGTGCCGCCGTCCTCCCGCTGGGTCTGGTCGGGCTCGCCATGACGGCTTCGGCCGCGGTGTCGCGCACCCGCCGGCGACGTAGCGACTGACCCGGGCGAACCGGGTCATCCCCCGGTTCCAGCGGCACTACTATCGGCCATGCTGCGCCGATCGCAGTGACCCAGGAGGAGGGGATGGTGACCGACCGTGAGGACGAGGACTATCACCCAGGCATTCTGAGCCCCCTCTGGCGGGTTCCTGCGGCCGTGGTGAGGACCAACATCTCCGTCGCCGAGAGCGTTGCGGACCGCAGCGTGCGAGGTCTGCGGTCGGCGGCCTCCCTGGTTCCCAGCGGCAAGAGCCAGCAGGAGTCGCCGCAAGAGCACCGTGAGGACCTCCGCACCGCCCTCGGAGCCCGGGTGAGCGACCTGCTGGTCCGTGCCCTGCACGACAACCCCGACAGCGCCAGGCTCGAGCTGTTCCACCGGGTGGTCGACCAGCTGACGCCCGACGAGGCCCGCATCGTCGGTGCGCTCGCGGACGGACAGGTGGTTCCGTTGGTCCACGTCTACGGGTGGACCCGGGCAGGCATCCTGGGTGCGCCCACGCTGCGGAACGCCTCGCTGATCGGAAAGCTCGCCAACGTCAACCTCCCGGAGCTGACGCCGTTCTACATCACTCGACTTCGCGCGCTCGGGCTGGTCGACGTCGGACCGGAGGTGCCGGACCAGAAGGACGACTACCAGATCCTGATGGCCGACCCGGGGGTGATGAAGGCAGTGAAGAAGGCCTCGCGCACCCCGTTGACGGCTCGCACCGAGCGCCACTCGTTGCAGCTCTCCGACCTGGGGCTGGAGCTGTGGGAGACCTGTTTCGAACGCGCGGACGACGCCCCCGACCCGACCGAGCAACCCACTCCGGACGAGGACTGAGCCCCGGTGCACAGCCACCTGGTCCCGATGATCCAGACGTGGTCCGAGATCAGGACTGATGTCAACGAGTACTGGTACATCTACGTCTCGATGCCCGTCATCGCGGCATTCATCGGCTACATCACCAAGCTGCTCGCGCTGGAGATGCTCTACCGGCCGGTGGAGTTCAAGGGCATCGGGCCCTTGGGTTGGCAGGGCATCGTGCCCCGTCGGGCCGGCAAGGTCGCGGCAATCACGATCGATCTTCTCCAGGAGAACATCCTGCGGCCCGAGGAGCTGCTGGATCGCATCGACGTCCACGAGGCGTTGGAGGACCTGCGCGAGCCGTTGACGGACGCCGTGGACCAGATGGCCCGCCAGATCGCCGAGCAGCTGCGACCCGGAGCCTGGGACTCCCTGCCGGACGTCGCCCGACAAGCGGTGGTCGAGCGGGTCCGCGCCCGCGCCCCCATGGTCATCGACAACCTGATGACGCAGATCCGCGCCAACATGGACCAGATCATCGACATCCGGTTCCTCACCGTGTCCACGCTGGTCCGGGAGAAGGAGCGGCTCAACGAGCTGATGCGACGCACCGGCGGCTCGGCCATGGCCTTCGTGCGCCGCAGTGGGGTCTGGTTCGGCTTCATCATCGGCCTGGTGCAGATGGCCGCTTGGGCGTACTTCCACAGCTTCTGGATCATGCCGGTGTTCGGGTTCATCACCGGCTTCGCCAGCGACTGGCTCGCGCTCAACATGCTCTTCCGACCCCGCACCGCCCGGACGTTCCTGGGTATCAGGCTCGAGGGCGTGCTCCAGGCCAAACGGGCCGAGATCACCAGCGACTACGCCGAGATCATGGCCACCGACCTCTTCGCGCCGTCAGTGCTCTTCGAGGCGATCATCACCGGGCCCGGATCCGACCGGCTGTTCGCGATCGTCGGGCGCGAGATCTCCGCCGCCATCGACCAGGAGACCGGCGCCGCCCGCCCGGTGGTGCAGCTGGCGATCGGGACGCGGCGCTACCAGGCCATGAAGGCGTCCATCAGCGAGCAGGTGCTCTCCTCGATCCGGGTCGGGGACGAACCGTCCGACTTCGAGAAGTACGCCGCGGAGAAGCTGGCCGTCGAGGAGCTGCTGGCTGAGAAGATGGACCAGATGAGCAACGACGAGTTCGAGGCCGTGATGCGGCCGGTCTTCAAGGACGACGAGTGGCTGTTGATCACCGTCGGCGCGATCCTCGGCGGCCTGGTCGGCGAGCTCCAGGTCCAGATGATCCACCTCCTCATCTAAGGGGCCGACCACATGACCACGGAAGAGATCCTGCGCCTGCTCCAGCAGGTGGGTGCCGAGGTCGTCGACCCGCGGTTCCGTGACCTGGATGCCGAGGAGATCGACGAGAAGCAACCCGGTGACCTCGTGACCGCAGCCGACCACGAGGCCGAGCGACGCCTGACCGACGCCCTGCGTGCCGCCTACCCCGACGCCCTGGTCCTCGGCGAGGAGGCCTCTGCCGAGGACGAGGACCTGATGGGCAGGTACGAGGCGGCCTCGCACGCCTTCACCGTCGACCCGGTCGACGGGACCAAGAACTTCGTCCACGGTTCGCCCGACCACGCGATGATGCTTGCCGAGGTCATCGAGGGCGTCGTCGAGCGCTCGTGGGTGTGGCAGCCGCAGCACCGCACGTCCTACGTTGCCGAGCGAGGCGCAGGCACGTGGCGCAACGGCGAGCGCGTGCGCTGCTCCCCCACCGCCGAGCCCCCACGAGGGGCGGCGTCCAAGCGCAGCTGGGTGGGGCGACAGCTCGGCCGGCTCCCCCCGTTGTCCCTGACCTGGGTCTGCTGCGGCATCGACTACCCGCACCTCATCGAGGGGGACTGTGACTTCCTGCTCTACGGGGGCCCGAAGCCCTGGGACCACGCTCCGACCTCCCTGCTCCTGACCGAGGCCGGTGGCCATGTGGGGACCATGGACGGGGCTGCCTACCGGCCCTACCTGGGCGATCGCTACCTCATCGCTGCGGCCGACGAGGAGACCTACGAGCGCGTGCGACTGCTGGTCGCCGCCGGCGCATGATCAGTCGCGCGGCAACAACCCCAGCCCGCGCAACGACGCAGCCAGCTCCTCGCCGTCCTTGCCGGTGAGGATCTCCACGTTGTGCGGGTCATCGGCCGGCCCCGGCGCTCCGTGCGTCGCCAGGTGCTCGGTGGGGCTGAGCTGTCGGATGAGGATGCCGGCCACCCTGTCCGGATGCTCGCGCGCCACCGCGGTGTAGATGCTCGGGTCGTGCTGTCCGTCGTCGCCGATCAGCAGCCACGACACCTGCGGCAGCTCGGTGAAGAGCCGACGCAGCTGGGCATGCTTGTGCTCGCGTCCCGAACGGAAGACCGCCTGCTCCGTCGGGCCCCAGTCGGTCAGCAGCAGTGGACCGCCGGGATAGCCATGGCGGTGGAGGAAGCGCGTCAGGGCGGGGGCCACGTTCCAGGCGCCGGTCGACAGGTAGACGAAGGGCAGGTCGGGGTAGGAACGGGCCAGCAGGCGATAGAGCCGCGCCATCCCGGCAACGGGCCGACGGTCGTCCTCGTGCAGCAGGAAGGCGTTGCGGAACGCCACCAGGGGTCGCGGGAGCATCGTGACGATCACGGTGTCGTCGATGTCGCTGACCACACCGAGCCGTTGGCCGGGGTCCACGACCAGCACCTCGCTGGAGACCGGCCTCCGGTCCCCCACGGTCCAGGTCACGACCGACAACCCCGGAGGGAAGTCGCCCGGAACGAGCACGTCGACGTAGCCGTCCCGGTCGCTGCGCACGTCATGGACCTGCCCGGCCGCCTCGACGCGGAGGTCGACGTACGACGCCGGAGCGCTGAGGAAGCGGCGCCAACCACGGCGACCGTACTGGCTCAGCTCCGAGTGGCCGGGCGGGGTGAGGAGCACCCGCGCCAGCAGGCGGACCTGGTCCGGGCGCCCGTAACCCATGAACGGGACCACGCGCGCAGTCCAGTCCCTGGCGAGCAGCCGAGGCCCGATGACTCCCCGGACGCCGCTCTCGAACCGGGATGCCAGGTGACGTCGATCGGCCGGGGACATGAGCCAATCCTGCCCAACCGGGCCACAGGACAGGCTTTGTACACTCTCGGCAGGCCCGGCTGTCTTTTGTCACACGGATGTGAGGGACAAGGGTGGGAGAAACACCACTGATGGGAGAGGCGGCGTCGAGTCGCGGTCCCGAACCGGACCCGATCTCAGTCGTCATCGCCGACGACCACGCCCTGTTCGCCGAGTCCTTGACCGCAGTCCTCGACTCCGAACCCGATCTGCGCACAGTCGCCGTCGCGGCCACGCTGGAGGAGACAGCCCGCCTGCTGGAGGAGACCGCCCCCGACGTCCTCCTGCTGGATCACCGCATGCCCGATGGCGATGGGATCACCGCGATCCCCGGTCTCAAACAGCGCTCGGCCGCGACCGCGGTGATCGTGGTCACCGCCAGCAACACCGACGACCATCTGCTCGCCGCCATCGATGGTGGGGCTGCGGGCTTCTTGTCCAAGACCCGTGGCCTGGCCGACCTGACGGCCTCGGTACGGGCCGCGGCCAACGGCGAGGCGGTGATCTCAACCGAGCTCCTCAACCGGCTCCTGACCCGGATCAGCAGGCACGGCAACCTGCCCTCACCCACCCTGACCTCACGCGAGCAACAGGTGATGCGCCTGGTCGCGCAAGGTATGACAAACGCCCAGATCGCCGGCAAGCTCCACGTCAGCGTCAACACGGTGCGCAACCATGTGGCCAACATCAGCTCCAAGCTGGGCGCCCACTCCAAGCTGGAGGCGCTGGCCATCGCCACTCGTCGCGGGCTCGTGGGCCCGGACACGGTCTAGGGACCCGGCCCGGACACGGGCGTCGGGTCACCCCACCGACTCGACGTCCCCTCGGCAGCCGGGTCGGGATCCGGGAGGTTCTCCGCCCCAGCGGACTCTGGGCCCTCGACCGGGATGTCCACCCGCAGCCGGGTGCCGCCGCGCGAGTCGACGCCGCTCACCAGCAGCCTTCCGCCCGCCGCCCGTGCCCGGTCGTGCATCGCGGCGATGCCGAGGTGGCCCGGGCGCGGACGCAGTGCCTCCTCCTCAGCACCCCGACCGTCATCGGTGACCTCGAGGACAAGCGTCTTGTCCTCCAGCCTGAGGTCGATGTCCACGTGTGATGCGGCCGCGTGGCGTCGGACGTTGGTCAGCGCCTCGACCGCGATCCGGTACACCGTCACCCTGGTCTCCTCGGAGAGCGGCAGGTGGACCTGGACCTCGAGGCGCCACGTGGTCCGCTTCCCCAGGATGTGGCCCGCCGCCTGTTCCAGGGCGTCGTCGAGTGCTCCCCGCCTGGCCGGGGAGTCGAGGTCGAACATCAGGTGACGCAGCCGCTCCATGGCGTTCTCCAACGTCCGCCCGACCTGCCGGATGTCCTCGTGCAGGTCCGGGTCGCGGACCTCGAGCTTCTCCTCCAGCAAGGTCAGGCGCAGGTGGAGGGCTGCCAGCACCTGCATCGAGTCGTCGTGGATGTCCGCGGCCACGCGGGTCCGCTCGTCCTCCTGGGCCAGCACCAACCGCCGAAGGAGCTCTCGCCGATCGGCAGCCAGGCTGGTCACCTGGTCCTGAGCCTGGCGCCGCTCGGTGATGTCACGCATGATCACACCGACGTCGAAGGCGGTTCCGTGCTCCTGGTCGCGGAGGTGGAAGGCGGATGCCGCGACCGGCACACGACGAGATCCGCTGCCCAGCTCCAGCTCACCCTCCGCCCAGCCCCTGCCCTGCAGCGCCTCCTGCATCGTGCGCCATCCCGCCCGGCCCACATCGGTGAGCAGGTCGGTGAGCGCCAACGACCCGTCGGGCTCTGTCGCACCGGCCACGCGCTGACCCGCCGGGTTGAGGTAGTCCACGAATCCGTCCGCCGAGACCATCGCGATCAAGTCACTGGAGCTCTCAGCGAGGCTCTGGAACCGCCAGCTCTCCACCTCGGCAGCCGAGACCAGGCGCTCGGCGATCTCGGACTGCAGCCTCACCGTGCGCATGCCCCGCACCACTTCGAGCAGTAGCGCACCGACGGCCAGCGGCAGTGCGGCGGCCGGAACGTCACTGTAGGCGGCGGCAACCATCACACCGGTCGCCACCAGGACATAGACCATCGGGAGCCACAGGCCCGGCGGGCGGGTGAGCGGCGGCCCCGGATCGTCTGGAGCTGCGAACCCAGCGACGATGACGGCCATCCCGACCAAGGACAGTGCCGCGATCCAGGCTCCGGCCTGGTAGGAGCCTGTTCCGACCCGGTAGCGGAGCGCGATGTCCGCGACGACCACCGTCACCAGACCCAACCCGAGGAGCCCCCGCGACAGCGTCGGCCGGAAGCCGACGGCCGCAAGCAGCGCTACCACGCACATCAGGACGAGCACATCGGTGACGGACTGCATCAGGTACAACACGGTCACGGTCGCGCTCGTCTCGGCAGCGAGGTCGACCAGGGCCACGTAGAGGATCGAGAGGGACGCGCTGGTGATCGCCGCAGCCCCGGCGACGATGTCCATCACCGACAGCACGGAGAGCGAGCTCGCACGGTCACGGATCCGCAGGAGAAGGGCGACGGCGAGCGTGCCGGAGCCGGCCAGCCACAGGACGTCGGTGGCCACGCCGGGCACGGGGTCGGGCTCACTCACGGTCAGGACGAAGACCATGGTTCCCAGCACCCGCAACCACAGTGACGCGGCGATCAGGAGCCACAACGTGGCGTACCGGCGGCGCCACGCGAGGCTCGTGGCGACGACGGCGGCCAGCACCTGCCCCCCGGTGAACAGCACACCGTCGAGCCAGGGGTCGAAGCCGGCACCCGGACGGGCTCCCGGAAGCGTGGTCGCGCCGTAGCCGACGACAACGACCACCATTGCCAGCCCCAGTGCCCGGACCACGTCAGCGACTCCCTTCGCAGCGCAACGCCGGACTCAGCCTAAGGCCGGACCCACCGATGGCCGCCGTCGCGAGCGGCATCAGGCGGGTTCGATGGCAAGACGGCGTCGTGAAGGCATGCTGGTGCCTGGTGAGCGCCGCCTGGCGCGCAGCAGGAGGAGATCGGTCGCTCAGGACCCAGGGGGTTGCGTCCCTCCAGGCTTGACCCGAGCCGCCATGAGGGGTGCGATGTTCGCAACGGAACGGAGGTCTGCCATGTCCAGCGGAGCAGTGGAGCACGAGGAGCGGAACCGGGGGGCCTTCTCCTCACGCACGGTGTTCATCCTCGCCGCGATCGGGTCCGCGGTCGGGCTCGGCAACATCTGGCGGTTCCCCTACGTCGCCTACGAGAACGGCGGCGGGGCGTTCATGCTGCCCTACCTCGTCGCCCTGCTGACCGCGGGCCTCCCCTTCCTTCTGCTGGACTACGCGCTGGGCCACCGGCAGCGGGGCTCGGCTCCGCTGTCCTTCGCCCGCACCAAGCGGGGCACGGAGGGGCTCGGCTGGTGGCAGGTCGGCATCTGCTTCATGATCGCTGTCTACTACGCAGCGGTCATCGCCTGGGCGCTGCGCTACACGCTCTACTCGGTCGACAAGGCGTGGGGGGACGACCCCGAGGGCTACTTCTTCGGGTCGTTCCTGCAGGCCGGTGACCCCGGCGTCTCCATGGACTTCGTCCCTGGCGTCATCGTCCCGCTGGCCGTGGTCTGGGTGGTCATCGGCGTGGTCATGGCGCTGGGCGTGCAGCGCGGCATCGGGGTGACGTCCCTCGTCGCGATGCCGGTCCTGGTCCTGGCGTTCGCGGCGCTGGTGGTGCAGGCACTGCTGCTCGACGGCGCCGGCACCGGGCTGGACGCCCTGTTCACCCCCGACTGGGGAGCGCTGAGCGACGCCGCGGTGTGGGCGGCGGCGTTCGGCCAGATCTTCTTCTCCCTGTCGATCGGCTTCGGGATCATGATCACCTACTCCTCCTACGTCCACCGCCGCAGCGACATGACCGGCTCGGGACTGGTGGTCGGGTTCAGCAACTCCAGCTTCGAGCTGCTGGCGGGCATCGGGGTCTTCGCTGCCCTGGGGTTCATGGCGCAGTCCCAGGGGGTCCCCGTCGACGAGGTCGCCTCCGACGGGATCGGGCTGGCCTTCATCGCGTTCCCCGCGATCATCAACGAGGCACCCGCCGGCACTCTGCTGGGCCTGTTGTTCTTCGGCTCGCTGGTGGTCGCGGGAGTCACCTCGCTCATCAGTGTCATCGAGGTGGTGATCTCGGCCGTGCGCGACAAGTTCGAGATGGGGCGCACCGCCGCGACGGCTGCGGTGATGGTGCCCACCGCCGTTCTCTCGCTGGTCCTGTTCAGCACCACCAGCGGCATCTACGTGCTTGACATCGTCGACCACTTCATCAACCGCTACGGGATCCTCGTGGTCGCGATCGTCAGCATGCTCGCCCTCGCGTGGGCGGCGCGGGCGCTGCCCGGCCTGGCCGAGCACCTGAACGTCTTCGGCTTCCCCAAGCTGGGCAGGGTGTGGATCGGACTGCTGTCGGTCATCACCCCGCTGGCGCTCACCGGGGTCATGGTGCTCGAGCTGCGCGCCGACATCCGGACGCCGTACGAGGGTTACCCGACGTGGATGCTGGTCGTGTTCGGGTGGCTGGCGGTCGCCACGGTGGCGGTGGTCGGCTTCGCCTTGGCTCGCATCCCCTGGCGCGCAGGGACGTCACTGGAGCCGCAGCCCGCCGCGGGGGATGCGCCTGATACCAGCCCGACCACGGGAGGAGGTGCTCGATGAGCACGGCTGCAGTGCTGATGATGATCCTGGCGATGCTCGTGATCTGGGGTGGTCTCGTCGCCGCGATCGTGAGTCTGCGGCGTCGACCGACCCCGACCGCGTCGGAGACCCGACGCGACCTCTGAGGACTGCGGGCAGGTCCCCGACGGGCGTGCCACCACGCCCCCACTAGCGTGTGCTCGTGGCTCCCATTGTCGAGGTAGAGGACCTGGTCGTGCGCTTCGGCGACGTGACCGCGGTCGACCGCGTCAGCCTGAGCATCGAGCCGGGCACGGTCTACGGCCTGCTCGGGCCCAACGGCGCCGGCAAGACGACCCTGATCCGCGTCCTGTGCACGCTGCTGCGGCCCGAGTCGGGCAGCCTGCGGATCGCGGGGGTGGACGTGCTCGAGCAGCCCTCCCGAGCCCGGGCGCACATCGGCCTGGCGGGTCAGTTCGCCGCCGTCGACGAGTACCAGACCGGGCGCGAGAACGTCGAGATGGTCGGACGGCTCTACGGCCTCGACGCGCGCGAGGCCAGGCGCCGCACCACCGAGATCCTCGAGGCCATCAACCTGGCGGACGCGGCCGGACGCCAGGTCGGCACCTACTCCGGCGGGATGCGGCGTCGGCTGGACCTCGCCGCCTCGCTGGTCGGACGACCCGAGGTGATGTTCCTCGACGAGCCCACCACCGGGATCGACCCGCGGAGCCGACGCGAGCTGTGGCACCTGATGGAGGATCTCGTCGACAGCGGCACCACGGTGCTGCTCACCACGCAGTACCTCGAGGAGGCCGACCGCCTCGCCGACCGCATCGGCGTCATCAACGAGGGTCGCATCATCAGCGAGGGCACCGTCGAGGAGCTCAAGGGCGAGCTCGGGCACGGCACGGTCGAGGTGGGGGTCGACTCCGCAGACCGCGACCGGGCGATGCAGGCGATGCGCGGCGCCTTCGACGGGGAGGTGACCTGGGACAGCGAACGCAGCCGACTGCTGGTCCCCGCTCCGGAAGGGTCGTCGACGATGGCCACCGTCGTGCGCCTCCTGGACAGCGCGGCAGTCACGCCGGAGGACATCAGCATCCACAAGCCCACGCTCGATGACGTGTTCCTGTCCCTCACCGGCTCGAGCGCATCGACCGACGAGGAGACCACGGCATGAGCCAGACGCGTTCGAGCCAGCCGTTCAGCCCCACCGCGGCCAGCCGCGAGCACGTGGGGCTCCGCGAGGCCGCCGTCGACACCGCGGTGATCGCGCGCCGCAACCTGCTGCGGATCGTCCGGCTCCCCCAGCTGCTGCTGTTCGCGACCATCCAGCCGCTGATGTTCCTGGTGCTGTTCACCTACGTCTTCGGCGGCGCGATCACCCAGGCACTGCCGCCGGAGGCGAACCAGCTGATCGGCGGGGAGTTCATCATCTACCTGCTGCCGGGGCTCATGGTGCAGATCTCGGTCTTCGGGTCCGGGCAGACCGCGCTCGGACTGACCGAGGACCTCTCCAAGGGCGTGATCGACCGGTTCCGGTCCCTGCCGATGGCACGCTCCGCGGTCCTGGCCGGCCGGACGCTGGCCGACCTCGTGCGCGGGACGTTCGTGATGGCCCTGATGGTCCTGATCGCCGTCGCCCTGGGCTTCCGCTACCAGACCAGCTTCTGGTCGTTCCTCGCCGGCTTCGGGATCATCATGATGTTCAACTACGCGCTGACGTGGATCATGGCCACCATCGGACTGCTCGTCCGCAACCCCGAGGCGACACAGACCGCGGTCTTCCTGCCGGTCTTCCCGTTCGTCTTCGCCAGCGCGGTGATCGTGCCCACCGAGACCATGCCGGGCTGGCTGCAGGCATTCGCCGAGAACCAACCGGTCTCAGCCGTCGCTCAGGCGGCTCGTGGACTCATGGTGGGAGAGGGCGCGCTGCAGCCCGGGCAGACCGTCGCGGGCCAGGTCCTGCTCGCTCTTGCGTGGACCGCGGGCATCCTCGTGGTGTTCGCACCACTGGCCGTGCGGGTCTACCGGCGCGTCGTCTCCTGATCCGGCCGCACACGCGCCGACGCCCCCGACGGTCGTCCGTCGGGGGCGTCGTGGGTGCGGCTGGCTCCAGGCTCAGTCCAGGTCGAAGCGGTCCAGGTTCATGACCCTGTCCCACGCCTTGACGAAGTCGGCGACGAACTTCGACGAGGCGTCGTCCTGGGCGTAGACCTCCGCGATCGCGCGCAGCTGTGAGTTCGCGCCGATGACCAGATCCGGTGCGGTGGCGGTCCACCGCACCTGGTCGCTGCCGGTGGCGCGTCCCTCGTAGACGTTCTCGTCGGAGGTCGAGACCTTCCACTCGGTGCCCTGCTCGAGCAGGTTGACCAGCACGTCGTTGCTCAGGGTGCCCGGACGGTCCGTGAGGACGCCGTGGGAGCTACCGCCTGCATTGGCACCGAGCGCACGCATACCGCCGAGAAGAACCGTCATCTCGGGAGCCGAGAGTCCGAGCAGGTTCGCCTTGTCCAGGAGCAGCCACTCCGCCGGGAGCTTCTCCCCTGCGCGCAGGTAGCTGCGGAAGCCGTCGGCTCGAGGCTCCAGCACGGAGAAGGAGTCGGTGTCGGTCTGCTCGGCCGAGGCATCGGTGCGTCCCGGGGTGAAGGGCACGGTGATGTCGTGCCCCGCGTCCGCGGCAGCCTTCTCCACGGCGGCGCATCCGGCGAGGACGATCAGGTCGGCCAGTGAGATCTGCTTGCCGCCCGACTCAGCGTTGAAGTCCTGGCGCACCTGGTCGAGGGCGTCGATCACCTCACCGACGCCGGCGTTGACCTCCCAGCTGCGCATCGGCTCGAGCCGGATGCGGGCTCCGTTCGCCCCACCACGCATGTCGGTGCGGCGGAAGGTGGCGGCCGAGGCCCACGCCGTCTGCGCGAGCTGTGACACCGAGAGGCCGGTGGCCAGTGCCTTCTGCTTCAGGTCCGCGACGTCACTGTCCTGGACCAGCTCGTGGTCCACAGCGGGCACCGGGTCCTGCCACAGCTGCGGCTCGGGCACCCATGGCCCGAGGTAGCGCGCCGCGGGACCCATGTCGCGGTGCAGCAGCTTGTACCAAGCCTTGGCGAAGGCATCGGCCAGCTGGTCAGGGTTCTCCTTGAACCGCAGCGAGATCTCGCGGTAGGTCGGGTCCTCCCGCAGCGCGAGATCGGTGGTGGCCATCATCGGCGCGTGACGCACCGAGGAGTCGTGCGCGTCGGGAACCGCGTCGGAGGCTGCGCCGTCCTTCGGCTGCCACTGCTTGGCGCCGGCCGGGCTCTCGGCCAGCTCCCACTCGTAGCCGAACAGGGTCTCGAAGTAGCTGTTGTCCCACTGGATCGGGGTGGCTGTCCACGCCCCCTCCAGTCCACTGGTGACCGCGTCCTTGCCGACGCCCGTGCCCGTGCTGTTCTTCCAGCCCAGCCCCTGCTGCTCCAGCGGCGCGCCCTCGGGCTCCGGACCGACGTGGTCCGCGGAGTGGGCACCATGGGTCTTGCCGAAGGTGTGGCCACCGGCGATCAGGGCCACGGTCTCCTCGTCGTTCATCGCCATCCGGGCGAAGGTGTCGCGGATGTCGCGCGCCGAGGCGGCGGGGTCGGGCTGACCGTTGGGGCCCTCCGGGTTGACGTAGATCAGGCCCATCTGGACCGCTCCGAGCGGTCCGGAGAGGTCGCGCTCGCCGGAGTAGCGCTCGTCACCGAGCCAGGTGTCCTCCGGGCCCCAGAAGATCTCCTCGGGCTCGTAGATGTCTGTCCGGCCGAAGCCGAAGCCGAAGGTCCTGAAGCCCATCGACTCCAAGGCACAGTTGCCTGCGAAGACCAGCAGGTCAGCCCAGCTGATGGCGTTGCCGTACTTCTTCTTCACCGGCCAGAGCAGGCGGCGGGCCTTGTCCAGGTTGGCATTGTCGGGCCAGCTGTTGAGCGGCGCGAACCGCTGCGACCCGTCGCTGCCCCCGCCGCGGCCGTCCTCGATCCGGTAGGTGCCGGCAGCGTGCCAGCTGAGCCGGATGAACAGCGGGCCGTAGTGGCCGTAGTCCGCCGGCCACCAGTCCTGCGAGGTGGTCATGACCTCGAAGACGTCCTGCTTGAGCGCCTCCACGTCGAGCCCCTCGAACGCACGGGCGTAGTCGAAGTCGTCGTCCATGGGGTTGCTCGCCGGGGCGTGCTGGTGCAGGACCCGCAGGTCGAGCTGGTTGGGCCACCAGTCCTGGTTGCTCCGCGGCCGGTGCTCGGTCGCCGGCTCCGGTGCGTCGAGGACCGGGTTCTCGCTCTCGCTGCCGTGGTCAGTCACGTTGTTGCATCTCCTGTCGGTTGGTTGCCGGATGTGGCGGATCGATCGTCATCGGTGCACTGCGGGCACCGACCCCAGTAGATGACCTCGGCCTCGTCGATCTCGAAGCCGGCGTCGTCGTTGGCGCTCAGGCAGGGACGCTGCCCGACCGCGCAGTCCACGTCGGCGATGGCGCCGCACGAGCGGCACACGACGTGGTGGTGGTTGTCGCCCACCCGAGCCTCGTACCGTGCCACTGACCGTGAGGGCTGGATGCGGCGCACCAGTCCGTTGTCGGTCAGCGCGTGCAGCACGTCGTACACCGCCTGGTGAGACACCACGCCCAGGCGTTCACGCACGTCGCGCAGGATGGTGTCGGTGTCGGCGTGGGGGTGCTCGTGCACCGCGGCCAGCACCGCGACGCGGGGCCGGGTCACCCGCAGGTCGACCGATCGCAGCATCTGCTCCAGATCGGCTGTGGTCGACACACGGCGCACTATTCAACTGTTTCTGGAATCAGTCAAGTATCCAGGTCGGGCATGGTGGCCGTTGTCTCGCTGCTTTGCGCCGGTCAGAGTGGTGACCATGCGCATCTCCCGTTCGGCGCCTGCCGGTGGGCTCGTCGGCCTGCTGTGCCTCACGCTGCTCGTCGGCTGCGGCGAGGATGCGGTCCCGGCAGCCGACGAGACCGACTCGTCGGACCAGACCTCCGCAGCAGCCCCTCAGCCCGAGACGCAGACGCCGACCACCACCCGATCGGCGAAGCCGAAGGCTGCGAAGCAGGGCACGAGGATCGTGGCGAGGGAGAGCGACTTCGGCACCATCCTGTTCGACGACGGCGGGCAGGCGATCTACATCTTCGACGTGGAGAAGACACCGAAGCCGCAGTGCTACGGATCGTGCGCCCAGGCCTGGCCACCGGTCTACGCGCAGGGTGAGCCACGGGCGGGCGGGGCGGTGAGGACCTCGCTGCTCGGCACCACCGATCGGCGGGACGGTCGTGCGCAGGTCACCTACGACGGCCACCCGCTGTACTACTACGCCCATGAGGGAAAGGGTGAGGTGAAGTGTCACGACGTCTTTCTCAACGGTGGCAACTGGTACGCCGTGATGCCTGACGGCGACCGCGCCCCCTGACCCGTGGCTGCCCTCGGTCCCGTTGCGGGTGAGGGCTGAGGGCCCGGTTGGCCGGGTGGGTCAGACTGGAGCCATGCGGACCGCGATCGCACTCCTGGCCGCCCTGGCGCTGACCCTGAGTGCCTGCGGCACGGCCACCGACGCCGCGGGGGGTGACACCGCGGCTGGGGCGCAAGCGGGGGCCTCGACCCTCGAGTTCGCCGGCACCACCGTCGACGGTGCGTCCTACGACGGCTCGCAGCTCGCGGGGAAGCCGGCCGTGCTGTGGTTCTGGGCACCCTGGTGCCCCACCTGCCGGGCGCAGGCGCCGGCCGTCGAGACCGTGGCGGAGCAGTACGACGGCCAGGTCAGTGTGCTCGGCGTGGGTGGCCTGAGCGACGCCGACGCGATCGGTGAGTTCGCGCGAGGTGTGGCCGGCCCCGTCCACCTGGTCGACGTCGACGGCGACGTGTGGCGTCACTTCGGCATCACCGAGCAGAGCACCTACGTCCTGCTCGACGCCGAGGGTGGTGTGGTCCTGGAGAAGAGCCTGGGCAACGAGGAGCTCGCCGCCGAGGTTGCCGACCTGGTGGGCTGAGGTGCTCGACGGCGGTGCCGGAGTCGCCCTGGGGGCGGGCATGCTGGCGGCGCTCAACCCCTGCGGTTTCGCGCTGCTCCCGGCGTACCTGACCTTGCTCATCACCAGTGACCGGCCGAGCCGCGCGGTGGCGGTCTCTCGGGCCCTGGTGATGACAGCGGCGATGACCGCCGGTTTCACGGCTGTCTTCGCGGTGTTCGGGCTGGCCGTCGCGCCGGTCGCGAGCTCGGCGCAGCGCTACCTGCCGTGGTTCAGCCTCGGGGTCGGCCTGCTCCTCCTCGCCGCGGGCATCTGGTTGTTGACAGGCCGGGAGCTGCGCGGGCCCAGGATCAGGGCCGGTGGGGCTCCCACCTCGCGCTCACCGGCAGCGATGTTCGGCTACGGCGTCTCCTACGCGCTGGCGAGCCTGACCTGCACGGTGGCGCCGTTCCTGGCGGTCGTCGTCTCCTCCTTCCGGGCCGACTCGGTCCTGGCGGGCACCGCCCTCTTCCTGCTCTACGCCGCCGGCATGGGTCTGGTCGTGGGCACTGCCGCCGTGGCCACGGCCTTGGCGCAGCACTCCCTGGTGCGCAGGGCGCGCCGACTCGGGGGTGTGATTCCGCGAGCAGCGGGGGCGTTGCTGCTGGTGGTCGGTGCGTACGTCGCCTACTACGGCTGGTGGGAGATCCGGGTGCTGGGCGGCGCCCCGGCCGAGGATCCGGTCATCGACGCTGCACTGACCGTGCAACGGTGGCTGGTCGATCTGGTCGGCTGGCTCGGGCCGGGTGGCTTCGCGATCGCGGGCGGGCTGATGCTCGGCCTCGTCGCTGCGGTCTCGCTGGCGCGGAGCCGTCGGGTCACAGCCAGTTCATCGGGTCCACCGTCGCGCCGTTCCGGAACACCATGAAGTGCAGGTGGCATCCGGTCGAGAAGCCGGTGCTTCCGACGTATCCGATGACCTCGCCGCGGCTCACCTGCTCGCCGACGTAGGTCGAGTAGCTGCTCAAGTGGTTGTAGGACGTGCCCAGGCCGGCGCCGCCGACCCACCCGTGGTCGACGATGACCCGGTTGCCGTACGCGCTGTCGTAGTAGCGCCCGACCACGCGGCCGCCGGCTGCTGCGCGGATCGGCGTCCCGCAGCCGACGCCGAAGTCCGTGCCGTCGTGCAGTCGCCACTGGTGGTAGACCGGGTGCATGCGCATCCCGTAGGGGGAGCTGATGTAACCGTCGACCGGGTGCATCAGGACCCCCGGCGAACTGGGCTGCGTCCGAAGTGAACGTCCGGCTGCGCGCGCAACGGCCGCAGCGCGCGCGCGAGCGCGCGCGGCACGCCGCTGCAGGAGGACCGAGACCTTCTCGCGCTCGCGGCGGAACTGGGCCAGCCGTCGCAGATCGTCGGCCTTGGCCGCCGCGGCCTGTCGCTTGGCCTGCTCGCGCTCGTCGACGAGAGCGACCACCTGGTCCCGGGCCTTCTCGGCCTTGACCTCGAGCCGAGCCTTGACCCTGAGGTTCTTCGCCGCCGCCTTGCGACGCACGGCCACTTCCTGCTTGGCCTCCTCGAGCGCCTCCTCCTGCACGGTGAGCAGGACCTGGGCCGCGTCGAGCCTGGCCGCCGTGGCCGCTTCCTTGTCCACCACGCTGCGCTGGGAGCTGAGCTGTTCGCTGAGCTGGGCGGGCTCCCGCGCGGTGAACACCGCCGACAGGGACATCAGCTCGGCCCCCCCGGCAGCCTGCAGCTCCACCGCCAGGGACCGCAGCTCCTCCTCGCTCGCGGCCACCTCGGCGAGGCCCCGGGAGATCTCGTCCCGGGCCTGGGTCAGCGCTGCGACCGCGCGGTCCAACGCGGCCTGCATCTGCCGGTCGAGCGCCTCCGCCGCGGCCAGCTTGCCGCGTGCCGTCGCCAGGTCCTCGCGGGCATAGCGAAGCGCCGACCTCGCCGCGATGAGTCGCCGTGCGGACGCTTCCAGCTCGGCGCTGGAGTGGTGCAGGTCGCCCTGCGCCTGGTTGATCCTGCGCTCGACGCGCTGTTTGCGATCCTTGAGCTCGTCGGCGGATCCGGAGGGGAGACTCGGGAGCCCCGAGACCACCGCGCAGAGCACGACAAGACACACCGCGCGCGTGGCACGGCGGCCAGGGCGACTGCGGTGGGAAGACGTGTTCACGACCCGCACCAGATATCCCTCCGTGGGAGATTGACCATCACAATAGCCCCATCTGTCACACCAGTTACAGCTCTGGGGGTCGAAGCGGGGGAGGAATCGAGGCGGTTCTCAGCGGTCACAGAGGTCGAGCATCTCGCTCAGGGCGGCGGCCTCGCTGTCATCGACGCTCAGCTCCCACCGCTGCTTGACGAGGATCCAACGTCGCGCGTAGTCGCACTGGTGGCCCTTGCGGGGCCGCCAGGCCGCTGGGTCGGACGACCCCTTGCCGGCGTTCGTCGGCCCGTCGGAGGCCACCAGCACGCGGAGGTCGTTGGCGAAGCGTTCGCGGCGGCGAGCACTCCACGTCGACGCCCCGGAGACCCACGCCTCCGCGAGCGGGACCACATGGTCGATCTGGATCGCCTGGGCCTGGGACAGGTCCTTGAGATCGTCGAAGGTCAACGTGGTGCCGGTGTAGGGGTCGATCCACGTTCCTGCGAGCACGTCGTGGTCACACGCACCCTGTGACTGCACTCGGACGCTGCCCGGTACAGCGTCGCGGAGCAGCACGTCGTCTCGTTGGTTGCAACGGTTGCCGTCGATGTCCGCCCAGGCCTCGCCGAAGGCGTCGCGCTCGTACGCCGGGCCGCTGGGCGAGCGCGGCGTCCGGGCAAGACCGCGCAACGCCTCGCGGGCCTCCGCCGTCGACATCCGGGACCCGGCGCCGGAGGTCCCCGGCGTCGACTGGGCGCTCGGTGGGTCTGCGACCGGGTGGCAGCCGACCAGCAGCGCCACGGTGACGAGGCTCGCCACCTGTCGCAGCGCTTGCCGACTCGGCAACCCCACGGGAGTCATCGCTCGAACCTAGCCGGGCAGGAGGAGTCGCACCCAGGCGTCGGGATGAGCGCGCGTCGCCTCGGCCGGGTTAGTCTGCCGGACGTGTCGAGCCAGTTCGGTCCACACGAGGGGCACCGCACCGGCGGCCGTGATCCCCGTGCCGGCGATGCGCGCATCGACCTGGCGCGCGGTGTCCGTCACCCCCCACGTTGGCTGCTCCGAGCGGCTCGACCGGGAGCGCAGCGGCTGCTTCAGCGCCGGTTCGACATCCGCCTGCACCACGCCGACCGCGTTCCGGCAACCGGCCCCGTGATCCTGGCCAGCAACCATGTCGGGTGGATGGACGGACCGGCCCTGGCCATCCTGGCTCCGCGGGCGGTGCATGCACTGACCAAGGAGGAGATGTTCCGCGGCCCGCTCGGGACGTTCCTGCGCGCCAGCGGCCAGGTCCCGCTCGACCGGTTCAACGCCGACCCCAGCGCGATGCGGACCTGCGCCAAGGTGCTGGCTGACGGTGGGGCGACCGCCGTCTTCCCCGAAGGGACCCGCGGCGCCGGCGATCTCGCACGGTTCCACCACGGCGGCGCCTACCTTGCGCTGGTGAGCGGGGCGCCGGTGGTTCCGGTCTCCTTCTTCGGCACTCGGTTGCCCGGAGGAGCCAGCGGCTCCATACCCCCACGGGGCGCCCGCATCGACGTGGTCTTCGGTCAGCAGTGGCGGGTCCAGGCCGTGGCCTGGCCGCGACGAGAGCGAGCGGTGCTCGGCGCCTCCGCGTCACTGATGCAGCACATGCGCTTCCAGCTGGGGCAGGCCATGGCGGAGACCGGATGCGAGCTGCCCGGGCCGCTGCCGATGGGTCAGGCGGACACCGATCCTGACACCGGTTTCAACACCGATCGAGAGCACTAGGGGGTGAGCAGGATGTCGAGGAAGTCCCCCGGTCGCAAGACCTTGACCCGCAACTGGAACGAGCTCCTGCAGGAGCTCAGGGTCATGCAGACCGGCGCGCAGATCCTGACCGGCTTCCTTCTGACGGTTCCCTTCACCTCGGTCTTCGCCCAGCTCGAAGACCGACAGGTACGGACATACCTCATGGTGCTGTGCGGGGCGGTGGTCACGACCGGCTTCTTCGTCGCGCCGGTCGCATCCCACCGGATGCTGTTCCGTCGCCAGCAACGCGCCTGGCTGGTCTCCGCCGGCAACGCCTGCGCCAGGATCGGGCTCGCCTGCTTCGCCGTGACCAGCTCGGGAGTGCTGTTCCTCGTCTTCGACGTCGTCGTCGGGCCGGTGCCCGCGGTGTCGATCCTCGGCGCCGCTCTCGGTTTCTTCGCCCTGTTGTGGGCCGGCATGCCCTGGCTGGGAGACCGACGAGGCAGCCGGACCTCACCTCCCGACGACGACGACTCGTCGCCCGCTCCCGGACCGGCGCGCTAGGCCGCAGGCCACCCCACGGGCAGGCCGGCTCAGGATCCCCCGCCCAACGCCCGGATCCCGGCGGCTCGGTCCAGGTGCTCCAGGACCTCCACCTCGGGGTCCTCGAGCATCCGGTAGGCGGTGAAGAAGGCGTCCAGCTCCTCGAGGAACTTCGGTGGGAGGTCGGCGATGTCCTCGAGGTGGTCGTGGTGGTGGTCGCGCTCGGGAACCGCGAGCAGCTTGGTCTCCTCGATGTCGCCCACCTTCAGCAGGTAGGCGCCGATCACCCGGCACGGCACGTGAACCCCGGGGAAGGTGGCCTCGTCGATCAGCACGAGCGCGTCGAGCGCGTCGCCGTCCTCACCGTCGGCACCGATGACGTATCCGTAGTCACCGGGGAACCCGGCCGGCCCACCGAGCCGCCGGTCGAACCAGATGATCCCGTCCTCGGAGGCCTCGTACTTGTTCCGGCTGCCTCTCGGGATCTCGACCACCACGTCGCACTGCCCCTTGCGGTGGCGTGCCTGCCTGTCGTCATCGCTCATCACCAGAACCTACCCATCCGGCCGGAGTCCACCGGGCGTCACGCTCAGAGCTTCTCAGCAACGATCCGCCGGTTGAGGTCGGCGATCTTGGCGCGCTCGGCATCGGTCCAGGCCTGCCTGACTCGATACCAGTTCACGTCCCACACACCCCCGGTCGGCTGAGGAGCAGCGCGCCCGGCACTCCCCCGGCGCAGGCCGACCCTAGCCGGACGTGCACCCGGGGCGGGGTGACCTGGTGCCGTACGCCTCCTGACGCGTCTGTGAAGCCCGCAAATGGTTGATGCAGAGGGCTCACCTCAGGGCGTAGGGTCTCGAGGGACATGTCGAACGCGGTCGGGAGCGGGGGTGTGCTGTGGGCCTCAAGAAGCTCATCGGCTCCTGGCCCCTGATCCGGCAGGCCACCGGCGCCGACAGGCTCGGCCGGGGCGCCGCCGCCATGTCGTCGCGCAGCGAGGACCTCACGCCGCGGACGTCGGCGGCGGACAGGGTCGTCGACTCGGTCTGCCCCTACTGCGCGGTGGGCTGCGGCCAGAAGATCTTCGTCAAGGACGGCGCGGTCACCCAGATCGAGGGAGACCCGGCGAGCCCGGTCTCGCGTGGTCGGCTGTGTCCCAAGGGCAGCGCCAGCAAGCAGCTGGTCACCTCGGCCAGCCGGGTCACCACGGTGCGCTACCGCCGCCCGCACGGCACGGAGTGGGAGGACCTCGAGCTCGACCGCGCGATGGACATGATCGCCGACCGGGTGATCAAGACCCGCAAGGAGTTCTGGGAGTGGGAGTCCGACGGCAACCGGGTCCGTCGGACCATGGGCATCGCCAGCCTCGGAGGAGCGACCCTCGACAACGAGGAGAACTACCTCATGAAGAAGCTGTACACGGCGATGGGTGCGATCCAGATCGAGAACCAAGCCAGGATTTGACACTCCTCCACCGTCCCCGGTCTGGGGACGAGCTTCGGCCGGGGAGGGGCCACCACCTTCCAGCAGGACCTCGCGAACTCCGACTGCATCCTCATCGAGGGTTCCAACATGGCCGAGTGCCATCCGGTCGGCTTCCAGTGGGTGATGGAGGCGAAGCGACGGGGCGCGACGATCATCCACGTCGACCCGCGCTTCACGCGCACCTCGGCCGTGGCCGACCTGCACCTGCCGATCCGGGCGGGCACGGACATCGCCTTCCTCGGCGGGCTGGTGCACTACGTCCTGACCCATGAGCTCGACTTCCGCGAGTACGTCGTCAACTACACCAATGCCGCTGCGATCATCGACGAGGCGTTCGAGGACACCGAGGACCTGGACGGGCTGTTCTCCGGCTACGACGCGCAGCGGCAGCAGTACGACCCCAGCAGCTGGCAGTACGCCGGGGCACCGCAGGCACCGGCAGCGGGACAGCGCGACCCGGCGCAGGCTGCCGGCCCCGCTCCCGAGGACCGGGATCCGGACGGAGGCGCGCACGGTGACGAGCACGGGGCTGCCCAGTCGGAGTCCGCAGGCTCCGGAGGCCCGTCGGTGGGTGGCAAGGCCGAGCGGGACGAGACCCTGCAACACCCCCGGTGCGTCTACCAGATCCTCAAGCGTCACTTCGCCCGCTACACCCCCGAGATGGTCGAACGGGTCTGCGGCATCTCCCCCGAGCAGTTCGACCAGGTCGCCCGCGCCCTGACCCAGAACTCCGGCCGGGAGCGGACCACCGCGTTCTGCTACGCCGTCGGCTGGACCCACCACACCACGGGCGTGCAGAACATCCGCACCGCCTCGATCCTCCAGCTCCTGCTGGGCAACATCGGTCGACCCGGTGGTGGCATCCTCGCGCTGCGCGGGCATGCCAGCATCCAGGGGTCGACCGACATCCCCACGCTGTTCAACATCCTTCCGGGCTACATCCCGATGCCGCACGCGCGGCAACATCGCAGCCTCGACGAGTTCGTCGCCAACGACGCGGGCAAGACCGGCTTCTGGGGCAACATGCGCGCCTACACGGTGAGCCTGCTCAAGGCCTGGTACGGCGAGCACGCGAGCGCCGAGAACGACTTCTGCTTCGACTACCTGCCGCGCCTGACCGGGCACCACGGGACCTACGACACGGTCGTGAACCAGATCGAGGGGCGCTCCAAGGGCTACTTCGTCGTCGGTGAGAACCCTGCCGTCGGCTCGGCGAACGGCAAGATGCAGCGGCTCGGGATGGCCAACCTGGACTGGCTCGTGGTGCGGGACATGGCCATGATCGAGACGGCCACGTTCTGGAAGGACGGGCCGGAGATCGCCACCGGGGAGCTGGTCACCGAGGACATCGGCACCGAGATCTTCTTCCTGCCCGCGGCCTCGCACGTGGAGAAGGCGGGCACGTTCACCAACACCCAGCGGATGCTGCAGTGGCGGCACAAGGCCGTCGAACCGCCGGGTGACGCCAGGAGTGAGCTGCAGTTCTACTACGAGCTCGGTCAGCGGATCCGCGCGAAGCTGGCCGGGTCCACCGACGAGCGGGACCGTCCGCTGCTCGACCTCACCTGGGACTACCCGACCGAGGGTCCACTCCACGAGCCCAGCGGCGAGGCGGTGCTGCGCGAGATCAACGGCTGGGACGCAGACGACGCCGCGCTGTCGTCGTACACCCAGCTCAGCGACGACGGCACCACGGCCTGCGGGTGCTGGATCTACTGCGGGGTCTATGCCGACGGGGTCAACCAGGCCGCCCGGCGCACACCCCGCTGGGAGCAGAACGACGTCGCCCCCGAATGGGGCTGGGCGTGGCCGGCGAACCGTCGGATCATCTACAACCGTGCCTCCGCAGACCCTGACGGCCGGCCGTGGAGCGAGCGCAAGAAGTACGTCTGGTGGGATGAGGAGGAGCACAAGTGGGCGGGCAAGGACGTCCCCGACTTCATCCCCGACCGCCGGCCCGACCACGTCCCCGAGGACGACGCGAAGGGGCCCGACGCGATCGGCGGGCGCGACCCGTTCATCATGCAGACCGACGGCAAGGGCTGGCTCTACGTCCCCTCCGGACTCGCGGACGGGCCCCTGCCCGCCCACTACGAGCCGCCGGAGTCGCCGGTGCCCAACGCGCTCTACGGGCAGCAGAGCAACCCGGCGATCGAGAAGGTCGACCACCCGGCCAACCGGTCCAACCCGGCGTTCTCCCGCGTCTTCCCCTACGTGTTCACCAGCTATCGCCTCACCGAGCACCACACCGCGGGCGCGATGAGCCGCACCCTGCCGTACCTCTCGGAGCTTCAGCCCGAGATGTTCTGCGAGGTCTCGCCCCGACTGGCGGCCGAACGCGGGCTCGAGCACGGCGGCTGGGCCACGATCGTGACCTCACGCTCGGCGATCGAGGCTCGGGTCCTGGTCACCCAGCGGCTCCGCAGCCTGCGGTTGGGGGACCGGGTCGTGGAGCAGGTGGGGCTGCCCTACCACTGGGGAGGCAACGGCCTGTCCACGGGCGACTCGGCCAACGACCTGGTCGGGATCACGCTGGACCCGAACGTCCACATCCAGGACAAGGTGGGCACCTGCGACATCCAGCCCGGCCGCCGTCCCCGAGGTGCGGAGCTGACCACGTACGTCGAGGACTACCGCACCCGCGCAACGACTGACCAGCCGACCAACCAGGAGCACCCGTGAGCGGCACCTTGTCCGGCCGGACCGACGACGTGCAGGGCCGAGCGGGCTACCCCGCGGACCACCCGGCCCGGATGGGCTTCTTCACCGACACCTCGGTCTGCATCGGCTGCAAGGCGTGCGAGGTGGCCTGCAAGGAGTGGAACGAGGTCCCCGACGGTGGCAACGGGCTGACCGGGATGTCCTACGACAACACCGCAGCGCTGGGGTCGGACACCTGGCGTCACGTCGCCTTCGTGGAGAAGCCGCTGGAGGAGGCTCCCCGGTTGACCACGACCGACCTGGGGCTGCCGGGGATGGGGGTCCCGGGTTCCGAGGGCTACGAGAGCGGAATCGAGGCGCAGTCCACCGCGTCCGGAGAGGGCGGTGTGCGCTGGTTGATGTCCTCCGACGTCTGCAAGCACTGCACCCACGCGGCCTGCCTCGACGTGTGCCCGACCGGTTCGCTGTTCCGCACGGAGTTCGGCACCGTCGTGGTGCAACCGGACATCTGCAACGGCTGCGGCTACTGCGTGCCGGCCTGCCCGTACGGAGTGATCGACCTGCGCGAGGAGGACGGCCGGGCGTTCAAGTGCACGTTGTGCTACGACCGGCTCAAGGAGGGCCAGACCCCGGCCTGCGCCCAGGCGTGCCCCACCGACTCGATCCAGTACGGCGAGCTCAGCGAGCTGCGTGAGCGGGCGGCCGGCCGGGTGGCCGAGCTCCACGAGAAGGGCGTCGACGCCGCTCGACTCTACGGCGCGGACCCCGAGGACGGCGTGGGGGGCGACGGCGCCTTCTTCCTGCTGCTCGACGAGCCGGAGGTCTACGGCCTGCCTCCTGACCCGGTGGTGACGACCCGGGACCTGGGCTCGATGTGGCGTCACGTCGGCGCTGCGGCCGCCGGGCTGCTCGCGATCGGTATCGGCTCGTTCGTCGGGGGTCGTTGATGAGAGAGCGCGCGATGGTGCCGGAGCCGGACTTCGAGTCCTACTACGGCAGGCAGATCATCAAGACCCCCACCTGGAAGACCCCGGACGTCCCGATCTACCTCTTCGTGGGAGGCATGGCCGGCGGTTCCGCGCTTCTGGCCGAAGGCGCGGCGCTGAGAGGACTCCCCGACCTGGAACGGGTCGCCCGAGCCGCCGCCGCAGCGGGCGCGAGCATCGGGACCGTGGCGCTCATCCACGACCTGGGCAGGCCGGCTCGCTTCCTCAACATGCTGCGCGTGCTCAAGCCGACATCACCGTTGTCGGTGGGCTCGTTCATCCTGGCTCCGTTCGGCGCGCTCTCGACCGCCGCCGTCGCATCCGAGGTCACTGGCCTGCTTCCCCGGCTGGGCAGGCTCGCCGGTGTCGGCACCGCGGCCCTCGGCCCGCCGCTGGTGACCTACACCGCAGCCCTGCTGGCGAACACCGCCGTACCGGCCTGGCACGAGGCGCACCGCGAGCTGCCGTTCGTCTTCACCGGGTCGGGCGCGACAGCGGCGGGTGGCGTGGCGATGATGTTCACCCCGACCGCCCAGGCCGGCCCCGCCCGGCGGATGGCAGTCGCGGGTGCGGCCGTGGAGATGGTCGCTGCTCATCGGCTGACCGGTCGACTGGGCATGCTCGCCGAGCCCTACCAGCAGGGACGCCCCGGGTTCCTGATGAAGACGGCGCGAGGGATGACTGCTGCCGCCGCCCTCACCACACTGATTGCGGGACGGCGCTCCCGAGCGCTCTCCTCGCTGGCCGGTCTCACCTACGCCGCGGCCTCGCTGACCACCCGGTTCGGGGTGTTCGAGGCGGGCCTGGCCTCCGCTCGTGACCCGAAGTACACCGTCGTGCCTCAGCGCGCACGGCTCGCCGAGCGCGAGAGCGCGGCGCACAACGAGGGATCCTCGCCCCGCTGACTCCACCCCCAGGGGTAGAAAACCGTGGGGCTCACGCCAGTGAGCCGCCGGTGACGATTAGGTGGGCCCGGCCCGGGTAGACCCCCCATTGACCCCACATCTGGCCAGACGAGCGTTCGTCGATTCGAGGAGATCCCCGTGCCCCAGAAGTCACCCGATGCCATCGTCCTGCTCAAGGACGAGCACAAGCTCATCCGCAAGGCGTTCAACGACTTCGAGAAGGCAGGTGAGAACGCCTTCGCCACCAAGGGCAAGATCGTCGACCGGATCATCGAGCTGCTCACGGTGCACACCTACATCGAGAACGAGGTCATGTACCCGCGGGTGCGCGAGCTGCTCCCCCAGGTCGAGGACGATGTCCTGGAGTCCTTCGAGGAGCACCACGTCGCTGACGTGCTGGTCACCGAGCTCGCCGCGATGAAGCCCGACAGCGAGCGGTTCACCGCCAAGACCACGGTCCTCATCGAGAACGTGCGCCACCACATGGAGGAAGAGGAGAGCGAGTGGTTCCCCAAGGTCCGCGAGGGCCTCGGGCGCAAGGCCCTCCAGAAGATCGGTGCCGAGATGGTCGAGGCCCGTAAGAAGGCGCCGAAGCGTCCCTCTCAGCCCAGCGCCCTGAAGAAGACCATCGACGCCGTCATCGCCTGACGAGCAACGACCACTCCGACGACCCCGGAACCAGGAACATAGGAGAACACCATGAAGGCAGTCACCTGGCACGGCCGGCGCGACGTGCGTGTCGAGGAGGTCCCCGACCCCGTCATCCAGGAGCCCAACGACGCGATCCTGCGGGTCACGTCCAGCGGCCTGTGCGGCTCCGACCTGCACCTCTACGAGACCCTGGGCCCGTTCATGGGTGAGGGAGACGTGCTCGGGCACGAGCCGATGGGGATCGTGGAGGAGGTGGGTCCCGAGGCGGGTGACCTCCGGGTCGGAGACCGGGTCGTGGTCCCGTTCCAGATCTGCTGCGGGCACTGCTGGATGTGCGAGCAGGGGTTGCACACCCAGTGCGAGACCACCCAGGTGCGTGACCAGGGGATGGGTGCGGCGCTCTTCGGCTTCAGCAAGCTCTACGGCGAGGTGCCGGGCGGGCAGGCCGAGCTCCTGCGCGTGCCCCAGGCCCAGTTCATGCCGATCAAGGTGCCGGAGGGTCCGGCGGACGAGCGCTTCCTGTTCCTCTCCGACGTCCTGCCCACGGCCTGGCAGTCGGTGGAGTACGCCGACGTCGCGAAGGACGGCACCCTGCTCGTCCTCGGACTCGGCCCCATCGGCGAGATGGCCTGCCGGATCGCCACCCACCGCGGTCACCGGGTGATCGGGGTGGACCGGGTGCCCGAGCGGCTGGCTCAGGCCGAGTCGCGCGGCGTGGAGGTCATCGACCTGGCCGCAGTCGACGACGTGGGCGAGGAGGTGCGCTCGCTCACCTCAGGTCGCGGTGCCGACGCCGTCATCGACGCGGTCGGCATGGAGGCCCACGGCTCCCCGGTCGCCGAGGTCGGCCAGCGTGTCTTCAACGCGCTCCCCAAGCGGCTGATCGCTCCCCTGATGAACAAGGTCGGCCTCGACAGGATGTCGGCGATCTACACAGCCATCGACGCGGTTCGTCGCGGCGGGACCGTCTCCCTGATCGGGGTGTACGGCGGCCAGACCGATCCGATGCCCATGCTGACCATGTTCGACAAGCAGATCCAGTTCCGGATGGGCCAGGCGAACGTGAAGCGGTGGGTGGACGACATCATGCCCCTGCTGATCGACGATGCCGACCCGCTGGGGACCGAGGGCTTCGCGACCCACCAGCTGCCCCTGGACCAGGCGCCCGCGGCCTACCAGGACTTCCAGAAGAAGCAGGACGGCACGTTCAAGGTCGTCTTCAAGCCCTGAGCCGGGCGGCGACGGGGGTGACTGCATGACCTGACCGGATCTGGGTACCGGGGAATTGAAACCAGCCTCGGCGATCGCCCGGGGCTGCCGTCGAGCCCAGTGAGGGAGATGACATGCCTGGCAAGAAGACCCCTGGCCCCTCGGTCAAGGACGACGAGACCTATGAAGCGCTTCGTGACGAAGGAGCCAGCAAGGAGAAGGCTGCCCGGATCGCCAACGCGAGCAGCAACAGCTCCCGGTCCGACGTGGCCAGCAGGGGCGGCCGCTCCGGCAGCTACGAGGACTGGTCGAAGCAGGACCTGGTGGAGCGTGCCCGCGAGATCGGCATCGAGGGTCGCTCCTCGATGAACAAGGACGAGCTCATCGACGCGTTGCGGAACCACTGACCCAAAGTCGGCCTGGATCGCGGGCTCTCACGGCATATCGCCTGCAAGCGAGCGTCACGGGGTCTGCGTACAGCGAGCTTGTCGACGTAACCTCCACAATGTCGGGCTGACAGGATTTGAACCTGCGACCCCTGCACCCCCAGTGCAGTGCGCTACCAAACTGCGCTACAGCCCGATCGTTGCCCGAGCAGACGAGCAACGCGCACCGAACACTACCCCAGGGCTGGTTCAGAACTGGAACCGCTGTGTCCACGGCTCAAACCCCTCGGGACAGGGCTCGTGCCTCGCACAGGCAGCGCAAAGCACCGGTTGGGGTCGGCGAGAGCAAACAGGGACGTTTGCGACGCGACTTTCTGGCGCAGTCGAACTAGGCTCGCTGAATGAGTCGGCCGCGCACTTATTCAGATGAGGCGCTCAGACACGCGGTCGCCACGTCGCACTCCTGGCGAGGTGTTCTGCGGGCCCTCGATCTGATGGCCACGTCGTCATCGGCAATTCGCTCGGTCCGCCGACACTCGGACGGGCTAGGGCTCGACCACAGCCACTTCTCGGGTCAACGACGCTGGACCGACGAGCAGTTGAGGTCGGCTGTGGCAGGAGCAGCAAACTGGAGCGACGTTGTCCGCGCGCTGGGTCTGCAGGACGAGACCAGCAAGGTCACGCTTCGGGGTCATGCTGTCCGGCTCGGCATCGAGGTCTCTCATCTCGAGCCCGTCAGCAGAGGCCCCGAGCGACCGCAGGTGCTCGCGAATCCAGCCCGCCAGAATCTCAAGCGGTCAGGCAATCTGATTGCCGCGGCCTGGTTCACACTCTGTGGTCACGAAGTCTCCTGGCCCCTGGAACCCGCTCGGTACGACCTGCTCGTGACGATGGGCGAGATCAGGCGCGTCCACGTGAAGACGACAACCGTGCGCGCGGGACAGTCATGGACAGTGTGGCTCTCGACGACCGGCAAAGTTCGCAAGACCTATGACATCGACGAGATCGACTACTTCTTCGTCATCGACGGTGATGTGTCCATGTACTTGATTCCGACCAGCGCCGTCGGTGGGCTGCATGCGATCACTCTGTCGGGCTACGAGAGGTACCGACTGACGTCAGGATTCCGCTTGCCGGCCTGAGTCCCTACTTCATGGCCGGGTGCATCCGCCTCAGGATCGCCAGCAACGCGCGCCGGGGCGCCATCTGGGAGAAGCGGGCGCCCACCTGGTTGGCGAGGCCGGGGATCGCCACCAGCTGGCCCTTGTCGAGCGCCCGGACGCCGTACCGTGCGACCTCCTCGGAGCTGACCCACATGATCGGCGGCAACGAGGAGTCGAAGTCGTCCTTCTCGAACCCGGCGCGCTCGCCGAACCCGGTGTCCACCGGTCCCGGGCACAGGCACGTGGCAGTAACGCCGGTGCCGGCGAGCTCGCCGGCCAGCGACAGCGTGTAGGAGAGCACGAAGGCCTTGGCCGCGCCGTAGCTGGCCTGGCCCGGCAGCGGCTGGAAGGCCGCAGTCGAGGCGACGTTGAGGATCGCTCCCCTGCCCCGCTCGACCATCCCCGGCAGCACCCGGGTGCACAGGTCCTGCACCGCCACCACGTCGACCTCGACCATGGTCATCTCGTCCTCCGGGTCGGCCTCGGCGACCTTGCCCAGGGTCGAGTAGCCGGCGTTGTTCACCAGGACGTCCACGCTCAGGCCGAGCTCGGCGACCCGGTCCACGAGCTGGGCGCGGGAGGCACGGTCCCCGAGGTCCATGGGGAGCACGTGAGCCTTCACCGTCCCGGTGCCGATCTCGTCGGCCAACGCACGAAGCGGTCCCTCCGAGCGGGCCACCAGCACCACCTGGTGGCCTCGAGCGACGAGATCGCGGGCGATGTCCACCCCGATGCCCGAGGAGGCTCCGGTGACGACGCAGGCGCGGTCGGGTCCAGGTGCGGGAAGAGTCATGCCAGCACCCTAGGTCTACGCAGTCATCGCGCGGTGAGGTTCGGCTCGTCGGGGACCGCCGCGCCGCGGTCAGTGGAGCAGGGCCTTGAGCACGATGAGGCCCACCCCGAAGGCGCCCGCCACACCGGCACTGCCGATCCGCTCCCAGGTGGTGAGCTGCCCCTGGGCCCCGGCGTGCCAGCCCGCGGCCCCCAGCAGCAGCGTGCTGCAGGTCAGCGCTCCCAGCACGCTGACGGAGAGGTCCGCACCCAGCAGGCGCATCACGACCAAGGTGGTCAAGGGCAGGAACGAGGCCGTCACGAACCCCCAGTCGCTGGTCAGCTGTGCCCGCACATGGCCCCAGGCCGGCCGGTGCCCGGCGTGGATGCGCTCGGCCAACAGCCGTGCGTAGCGCTCCGCGCTCCAGTAGATGAGAAGTGTGACCAGGACGCTCACCGCGAGGGCAACCGCCGACTCCGCGTGGGAGGCAGCCATCACCGCCGCGCTCACGATGATCCCGTAGATCGCGGTCGCCGTGCTGTGCTCCGCGTGGCGTCCAGGCGTGCCGCTGCGACGCCACGCCTGGAACACCAGGATCTCGTGGCGAGCCATAGGGGTCACGATCCCATTCCGGTGGCCGACGGGGCTCGTCAGCAGCGGATGATCCCCCACCCACGGGTGCCGGGCAGACTGCGAAGATGCTGCGGACGTTGCGGTCCGATCCGCTGACCAGGATGCTCGGCCACACGACGGTCGTCCTGGTCCTCCTGACCACCGCCTACTACCTGCTCCCGCTGCGCTTCGATCGGGTCGACGCGAACCATTGGCTTCGGCTCTCGTTGTCTCTGGTCGCGCTGGGGCTGCTCGGCCTGATGTTCCGAGGTGCCCTGAGACGCAGTCGCCGCAGCCAGACCTCTGACTACCTGCGGATCCAATGGCTGTTGAGCTCCCTGTACGCGCTGGTCCTGCTCTTCGCGCTCCTGTACGCGTTTCTCGGGATCCAGGTGCCCGGGCAGTTCGACGGGATCGAGGACCGCACGGACGCGCTGTACTTCTCGGTCACCCTGGTCGCCACCGTGGGCTTCGGCGACGTCCACGCATCCGCCACCGCGTCCCGGCTCGCGGTGACCGTTCACATGCTCTTCAACCTGATCTACCTCGGCACCGCCCTGCGCGTGCTCACGTCCGGTTCGCGCCCGAACGCTTTGCCCGGGGTCCGCGGTGACGACTGACCGGGCCTAGTCGGGACGCGGGTCGGCCCACGTCGCCGGCACGTCGGACCCGCCCTCGCGCGAGACCCTCTCGCCCATCTGCACGTACGCCGGCTGCGGCATGATCTTGCCTGCGACCAACGCCTGACCCATGCGGAACGAGGTCGCGCCACTCATCAGGCCCGGCGGCACGAAGGAGAACAGGCGGCTCAGGTCGGCGACGTCGGCCTGGGAGTTCATCCTCATCAGCAGCAGGTTGTCGCACTGGGAGACCACGTCCTCGTGCACCTTGTGGGGCCGCTGCGTGGAGCAGAGGAGATAGAGCCCGTACTTGCGTCCCTCCGCTGCGATCTGCACCACCCTCTCCGTGGCCAGCGCGGTGAGCCGGTCCGTCGGCTCGGCCGGACACACGTTGTGCGCCTCGTCGATGACGACCAGGCACGGCTCGCGCGACGACCTGGTGTCCCACAGCGTGGAGAGGACGGCCTCCGCCACGAGGCGCTGTTCCCGCACCGTGTCGAGCGAACCCAGGTCGACGACCGTGCACCGGGACGTGGGGCTGCGCAGCTCGGAGACCAACGAGGGCGAGTCCGGTCCCCACACCTTCCAGTCCAGGACACCCAGGTTCATCGCCCTCACGCCCAGCTCGTGAGCCCCTGGGGTCTCGTCAGCGAGCAGCTGGTCGATGTCGACCACCAAGGGGCGACCCGTCTCCTGGCGATGGAGCAGGTTCACGATCACTGCGTACTCGTCGCGGTCACGGACCGGGTCGAGGTCCAGGGCCGCAGCGCGGGAGGCGGGCTCGAGGTCGGCGAACCGCAGCCTGAGCCGGTGCGCCGCTTCGGGATCGTCGCGCCAGAGCGCGACCCCGGAGCGCACGGCCTCGTAGCGTGCCGCCACCTCGGGTGCTGCTTCCTCGCGCATGTCGGGCAGACCGACGTAGTCGGAGTTGGGGTCGAGGATGATCACGCGGAGGCTGGTCTCGGCGAGCACCCTCTCGAGCAGCAGGCCCAGGGAGTAGGTCTTGCCGGATCCCGACTGCCCACACATGAACGTGTGACGCCCCAGCCCGCCGCTGTCGAGGATCGCTGGCACGCCAGGGGCGAGCTGCAGCTCACCGATGGACAACCCCGCCCGCGCCGGCCGGGTGCGCTCCTGCCAGCTGCCGACCTCGTCGGACGTCGCCGGACGGACGGGCGCGTCGTGGAAGGGCGCGCCGTCTCCGTCCAGGACGACGCCGGTGCCCTGGGCCAGGCGCACCCGGATGTTGGAGACTCCACCGGCCGCGCTCTCGTGCGCCTCGAGTGCAGCCATGCGCAGTTCTGTCACCTGACCTAGAGCCCCAGGCCCCCCGACGTCGAGCTCGACATAGCCTGCGCGACGGATCTGCAGGTCGTGCAGCGAGGCCTGGAACTCGAAGGTGGTGCCGTCCACCGACGTCGCCATCGGCAGGACGTTGCGCTCGATGTCCTCGCGCAGGTGCCGGTAGCCGGCGAGCTGCTCGACGAAGCCGGACCTCTCCGGTGTCTCACTCGTCATCACGCACCCCCTCCAGACTCCTTCACCCACCGCTTGTCACAACCTGGGCGAGGGACCCGGATGGAGCCGGTCAGGCGAGCGCCTTCTGCTTCAGCTGCTCGTACTCGTTGTGGGTGATCGTCCCCGCGTCGAGCATGGACTTGGCCTGAGCGATCTGTTCGGCCGGGCTCGTCGCCTCGCCCGCCACATCGCGGATATAGGCATCCTGCTGCTGCTGCATCGCCTGCACGTCGCGCACCCGGCGCTCTGTCATCCCCTGACCCCTGACGATGACGTAGACCAGCGCGGTGATGAACGGGAGGAAGATCAGGGCGATGAACCACAAGGCCTTGACGACTCCCGCGGTGTCCGGGTCACGGAAGAGGTCGGTCACGATGGAGAACAGCATCATGAGGTAGGCCACGAACACGAAGCTGACGAAGCAGAACCACACGATTTCCCAGAAGTCCATCGCTGGGCTCCTTTCGTTGTCACGGAGCAGAGGTTGCCCGTACCAGTCTCCGGCGGACGGCCCCCGGTCCGCCTCGTCCTCTGTGGGTGAGCTCGACACGTCGACGCACCGCTACAGGCGTCGGTGCGGAGTCATCCCTGACGGGGGAGGCCAGAGCACGACGGCTCGCCGACGATGACGTGAACGACCGCTGCACCTGAGGACGCCGCCATGACAGAAGCCGAGGAGCTCACCCGTCTGCGTGCCCGGGTGGCCGAGCTCGAGGCGGAACGGGCCGCCACCACCGACCATCCACCCCACCGGAATCGGGGGAGGGCCGCGGGAGCCCTGGCTTCGGTCATCCTGATCACCCTCGCCTGCATCCTCGCGCCGCTCTCGGTCACCTCGGTGTGGGCGAGCAGCGTGCTGTCGGACACCGACCGCTACGTCGAGACCGTCGCACCGGTCGCCGACGACCCAGGCGTCCAGGCTGCCATCGTCGACGAGGTGACCGCCGCGATCATGGAGCGCCTCGACACGAGTGGCCTCATCACCGAGGCTCTCGACGGGCTCGCGCAGATCGAGAACCTGCCACCACGCGTCGCGGATGCCCTGCCTGCGCTGGCGACCCCCATCGCCCAAGGCATCGAGGGCTTCGTGCGTGACCAGACAGCCGCCCTGGTCGCCAGCGACGAGTTCGCCAAGGTGTGGGCCGAGGCCAACCGGGTCGCGCACGACCAGGTGGTCAGCCTGCTGGGCGGCGAGACCTCCGGACTCGTCACCGCTCAGGGCGACACCATCACCCTCAACCTCAAGCCCGTCATAGCGGAGGTCAAGACGCGACTGGTCGACCAGGGCTTCAACCTCGCGGCGAACATTCCCGAGGTCGATCGGAGCTTCACGCTCGTCGAGTCCGAGGGCATCTCGAAGTCACAGCGGGCCTTCGACGTCCTGGAGACCCTCGGCGCGTGGCTGCCGTTCATCGCGCTCGCCCTGTTCATCGCCGGCGTGTTCCTGGCATCCGACCGCCGCCGGGCCCTGCTGCGGGGTGCGGTGGGAGTCACCATCGCCATGGTGGCCCTGGGTGCGGCGCTGACAGCTGTGCGGGTCCTCTACGTCGAGACGACGCCGGCCGGCATCCTGACGGCGGAGTCGGCGGGCAACGTGTTCGACAGCCTGGTGCGGTTCCTGCGCACGGGGCTCCGCGCGGTCGCCACTCTGGGGATCCTGGTCGCTGCCGCAGCGTTCCTCACCGGGCGTTCCGCTGCGGCCGTCCGCACCCGCTCGGCCTTCACCTCAGGGATCGGCTCGGCACGGAGCGGCGCGGAGTCTGCAGGGTGGAACACCGGTCGCCTCGGCGGCTGGGTCTACGGCCACAAGACCGCGCTGCGGATCACCTCGTTCGTCGCCGGAGGACTCGCGCTGATGTTCTGGAGCCAGCCCACGGCCTGGGTGGTGCTCACGGTCGCGCTGCTCGTGCTGGTTGCGCTGGTGATCATCGAGTTCCTCGGCCGGCCGCCGACAGCGACGTCGGGACCGCCCCCGGAGTCCGTGCTCCCACCCCCGCGCGGCTCCGGCTCCACCGACGAGACACCCGCCGGGCGTGGGCCCGAGGCCGGTGAGCGCTCGGACAAGGTCACCCTGCCGGGGTGAGGCGCTCACGGCCCCCCACACGTACAAAGGTGCTACCGAAGTGGAGTTGCTCGAAACCACTCGAAACCAACAGCCGAGGAGAAGAACATGCCCGGACTCTTGCGAGGAGTCGCCCGCACCGCCGTCGTCGCTGGCACTGCCAGCGCGGTCAACGGACGGGTCCAGCGTCGCCAGGCAGAGAAGTTTGCCGATCGCGACGCCCAGATCATGAGCGAGCAGCAAGCGGCCTACGCCCAGCAGGCTCCCCCACCCCCCGCCGCACCTGCAGCGGACCCCATCGCGCAGCTCAAGGAGCTGGCCGAGCTCAAGGCCCAGGGAATCCTGACCGAGGACGAGTTCGCCGCCCAGAAGAGGAAGATCCTCGCGCAGTAGCGCGCGCCGGGCACCTGCGCGCGGACGTCAGCTCGCTACGAGAAGGGTGTTGCCATGGAGGACATTTTCTTGGGGTTGCTGGCGATCGCGGCCGGTCTCGTGCTGTGTGTCGGCGGCGCGTTCGTGCTGCGGGTGGTCATCGTCATGTGGGGCGCTCTCGCCGGGTTCACCTTCGGGGCCGGCCTGGTCGCAGGCCTCAGCGACGAGCGGTTCCTGGGCACGGCACTCGGCTGGGTGCTCGGACTCGTCTTCGCCCTGGTCGTCGGGCTGCTGGCGAACGCCTTCTTCGCACTCGGGGTGCTGCTCGCGATGGCCTCTGTCGGCTTCACGTTGGGGTCGGGGCTCGTCGTCGCCCTGGGGATCGACTGGACCTGGGTGGGTGTGCTCGTCGGCATCGGCGTCGGGCTGGTGCTCGGGCTCGTCTCGGTGATCGCCGACGTCCCCAGCCTGATCCTGGTCCTGCTGAGTGCGGTCTCCGGCGCCGTCGTGCTGGTGGCCGGTGTCATGCTGCTCACCGGCGCCCTCGACTCCGCCGACTTCACGCGCAGCGACTTCACTGCCCGGGTGAAGGACGACTGGTGGTACTACGCCTTGTTCGTGGTCGCGGCGGTGCTGGGCGCCGTCAGCCAGATCCGCAGTGTCACCAGGACGCGCCGCAGCATGCGCGCTGCCTGGGCCACACGTGAGCCTTTCGTGAGCACCTGATGAACACGATGCGACGGGACCAGGCGACTGACGTGGCGCACGCGGAAGACCGGCGACCAGAAGGACCCGCTCGATGAGTGAGCTCGGAGAAGCGACGGCGACACGCGCGAGCGGGGTCCTCGTGGCCACCTGCGTGTCCACGCTGGTGGTCAACGCGAACACCTCCGCGGTCAGCATCCTGCTCCCGGCGATCAGCTCGGACACCGGCATGTCGGTCACGACCCTGCAGTGGGCCGTGACCGGCTACTCACTGGTCGGTGCCGCTGTGATCGTGACGTCGGGGGCGCTGGGCGACGTCTTCGGACGCAAGCGGATCTTCCAGCTCGGACTCCTGCTGTTCATCGCGTCCTGCGTGCTGATCGCGCTCGCCAACTCCGGAGGCATGGTGATCGCGGGACGCCTGATCCAGGGCGCGGCAGGTGCAACCATCCTGGCCTGCGGGCTGAGCCTGCTCACCGTGGCGAACAGCGGCCGGGAGCAGGTGCGGGCGGTGTCCCTGTGGGGAGCCGCCGCGGCCGTGGGCGCAGCGGCCGGACCGCTGCTGGGTGGAGTGCTGGTCGACTTCACCGGGTGGCAGGGGTTGTTCTGGATCGACGCCGCTGTCGCGGTGCTGGTCATGCTGCTCACCGCTTCCACCGTCGCAGAGTCCCGCGACCCGAACCGTGCCCCCACGATCGACTACGCCGGCTCCCTGCTCGTTGCGCTGACGCTTGCCCCCCTGATCCTCGCCCTGAGCAAGGGCAGCGAGTGGGGCTGGCTGTCGATCGCCACCGTCGGTTCCCTGGTGGTGGCAGTGCTGGCGGGCTTCGGGTTCGTCGCCGTCGAGCGGCGGGTCGCGCTGCCGCTCCTTGACCTGTCGCTGCTTCGCAACCGGGTGCTGGTCGGGTCGACCATGGCCATCCTGATCGGTGCCGGGACGGTCAACGCGCTGATGTTCGTGCTGAGCCTGTACTTCCAGGACCCGAGCACCCTCGGCTTCAGCCCGTTGCAGGCCGGCCTCGCCACCCTCCCCGCCACCGTCGGGTTGGTCGTGGTGGCTCCGCTGGTGCCGCGCCTCGCGACCCGGTTCGGTGGCCGCCAGGTCGTCGGCATGGGGTTCCTGGTCTCCGCAGCCGGGTTCGGCGTGATCGGCTTCCTCGAATCGTCGTGGCGCTATGGCGCTTTCGTGCTCCCGCTGATCGCCGTCGCCGTGGGCATGGGCATGTCCAACGGGCCGGCGTCGGCAGCATCGACCGCCTGCGTGCCGGCCAACCAGGTCGGTGAGGCCTCCGGGGTCTCGAACATGGCGCGCTACGTCGGGGCTGCGGTCGCGACCGCTCTTGCCGCATCGATCTACAGCTCGGTGACCGCCAACCAGGTCGCCGAGGGAGCATCCGACGCCGCCGGACTGGCGTCGGGGCTGGCCGCCACGTCGTGGCTGATGGCCGTGCTCAGCATCGCCGGAGTCGTGATGGCCGTGGTCATGGGCCGGCGGTTCCGGGCCGCCCGAGGAACGCTCGGTGACGCCGCCGCCGCGGCTGCGGCCTCGGCGCACACGCTGCCCACCACGGCGAGCGGGGCCGCCCCGGCGCCTGCGTCCTCACGTCCCTGACCGAGGCAAGGTGCCGCCGCCCTGACCCGTTGGGCCCCGTCCAGGATGATGGTCAACGTGTCCAGCACTCCCAGCCCGACCGTCGACGACCAGTCGATCGGGCCACTCGCCGCCGCTGCCCTGGTCTTCGGGTCCTCGGGGGCGGTGCTCGTCGTCGAGCTGGTCGCCCTCCGCCTGCTCGCGCCCTACCTCGGGCTCACGCTGGAGACCAGCACCTTCGTCATCGGTACGGCGCTGACCGCGATCGCACTCGGGTCCTGGACCGGTGGCCAGGCCGCCGACCGGATCGGCCCGCACCGGATGCTCGCGCCGCTCCTGGCCGTCTCCGGAGTCGTGGTCGGCTTCACTCCGTTCCTCGTCCGGTCAGCCGGGTCGAGCAGCGCGACCAGCGAGGGCGGGGCCGTGCTGCTGGTCGCGATGCTGGCCCTGCTGGTGCCGGGCGCCGCGCTCTCGGCGATCACCCCGACGGTCACCAAGCTGCGGCTGACCGACCTCGGAGAGACCGGATCCGTGGTCGGTCGGCTCTCCGGCATCGGCACGGCCGGCGCGATCGCCGGCACGGTCGTCACCGGCTTCGTCCTGATCACCCACGTGCCGGTGAGTGTGATCCTCGTCGGACTCGGAGTTGCCCTCGTGGTGACCGCAGTCGTGGTCGAGGTCTGGGTCCGTCGGGTGCGGCCCGGCATCGGCACAGCGGCGAGCGTCGCGCTGGTCCTCCTGGCCGGGGCAGCGGCCTGGGTGGCTCCCGACGGGTGCGACGTCGAGACCACCTATCACTGCGCGGTGGTCCGCGAGGACCCGCTGCGTGACGGGGGACGCACGCTCGTGCTCGACGGGGTGCGCCACTCCTACGTCGACCTCGACGACCCCACCCACCTCGAGTTCACCTACGTGCGCGCCATCGCCGCGATCACCGACGCGCACCTGCCACCGGCCCCGACGCCGGTGCGGGCCTACCACCTCGGAGGCGGCGGACTGACCTTCCCCCGCTACCTCGACCACCAGCGTCCCGGCACCGACAGCGTGGTCTCCGAGATCGACGCCGGCGTGCTGCGCGTCGACCAGGACCGGCTCGGCCTCCAGGAGGGCGACGGCATCGAGGTGCGGATCGAGGACGGCCGGCTCGGGGTGGAAAGGATCGGGACCGCGAGCCGGGACCTGGTGGTGGGCGATGCCTTCGGCGGGATGTCGGTGCCGTGGCACCTCACCACCCGCGAGATGCTGCAGGAGGTCGACCGCGTCCTGGACGAGGACGGCATCTACGTCGTCAACCTGATCGACCATCCACCGCTCGGTTTCGCCCGCGCCGCGCTCGCCACCCTCCAGGACGGCTTCGAGCACGTCGCTCTCACCGCCGGCTCCGAGACCCTCCAGGGGCTCAGCGGCGGCAACCTGGTCGCCGTGGCCTCGCAGGAGCCGCTACGGCTGGCCGCGGTGGAGTCCGGGCTCGCCGAGCGTGCGACGGGGTGGTCCGTCATCACCGACGCGGCACTCGAGGAGTGGGTAGGTGATGCGCAGGTCCTCACCGACGACCACGCACCGGTCGACCAGCTGCTCACGGCCTACCACTCACGCAGCTGACTCAGCGCCGGCGTTTCGCCCGTGGCTTGACCTCCACGTGCACCGGGGTGCCGGTGAAGCCGAAGTCCTCCCGCAGCCGACGCTCGACGAACCGGACGTAGCCGGCGTCCAGCGGCCCGGACGTGAACAGCACGAAGGTCGGGGGCGCAGTGGCGGCCTGGGTGCCGAAGAGGATCTTCGACTGCTTGCCACCTCGCACCGGGTGCGGGTGCTCGGCCACCAGCCGGCCGAGGAAGGCGTTGAGCTGTCCGGTCGTGACTCGGGTCTCCCAGCCCGCCAGGGCGGCGTCCAGGGCGGGGACCAGCCGGTCGACGTGACGCCCGGTGAGAGCAGCGAGGTTGACCCGCGGAGCCCATTGCACCCGGACCAGCTCCCGCTCGATCTCGCGCTCGAGGTAGTAACGACGCTCCTCGTCGACGAGGTCCCACTTGTTGTAGGCGATCACCAGCGCGCGACCGTGCTCGGCCACCGAGGTGATGATCCGCTGGTCCTGCTCCGACAGCGGCTGCGCGGCGTCGACCACCATCACGCACACCTCGGCGCGCTCGATCGCGGCGTTGGTGCGCAAGGAGGCGTAGTACTCGTGTCCCGATGCCTCCTTCACCCGCTTTCGGATCCCGGCGGTGTCGATGAACCGCCACGACCTCCCGCCCAGCTGCACCAGCTCGTCGACCGGGTCGACGGTGGTGCCGGCGACGTTGTCGACCACGACCCGGTCCTCACCGGCGAGCTTGTTGAGCAGCGAGGACTTGCCGACATTGGGTTTGCCGACGATGGCCACGCGGCGCGGACCGTCGCGGACCACCTCGTCCATGTCGGGTGGCTCGGGCAGCGCCGCCAGGACGGCGTCCAGCAGGTCCCCGGAGCCTCGCCCGTGCAGGGCGGAGACCGGGAACGGCTCCCCCAGCCCGAGGTTCCACAACGCGGCTGCCTCCGCCTCCTGCCGCAGGTCGTCGACCTTGTTGGCGACCAGCACCACGGGCTTCCCCGCCCGCCGCAGGATCCTCACCACGGCCTCGTCGGCATCGGTGATCCCGACCGTGGCGTCGACGATGAAGAGCACTGCGTCGGCCACCGACACCGCCACCTCGGCCTGTCCGGCGATGCGTTCGGCCAGGCCCCTCGCGTCGGGGTCCCAACCCCCGGTGTCGACGACGGTGAACGCTCGACCGTTCCAGTGGGCGTCGTAGGACACCCGATCCCGGGTCACGCCCGGGACGTCCTGGACCACCGCCTCCCGACGACCGATGATCCGGTTGACCAACGTGGACTTGCCGACGTTGGGTCGGCCGACGACGGCCACCACGGGCACCTGCACCGAGGTGGGGCTCATCGGGCCTCCTCGACCATCGAGACCACCTGGTCGATGACCTCCTGGAGGGTGCGGTCGGTGGTGTCGATCAGCAGGGCACCGTCAGCCATCGTCAGGGGGGCGGTCGCGCGCCCCGAGTCGATCTCGTCCCGTTGCCGCAGGCCGGCCTCCGCGGTGGCCGCGTCGCCCAGGTGGGAGTGCTCGGCGATCCGGCGAGCCGCTCGCGCCGCGGCGTCGGCCGCCAGGTAGACCTTCACCTCGGCCCGGGGCCACACCACCGAGCCGATGTCACGGCCCTCGACGACGATTCCGCCCTCCCCGATCAGCTGCCGTTGCACGGTGAGCAGCCGCTGCCGGACCGCAGGCACGACGCTGACGTGGCTGACTGCCTCGGTGACCTCGGTGGAACGGATCTGGGTCGCGACGTCCCGACCGTCGACCGTGATCGTGGGCGCCCGCGGATCCGTGCCGGACTCCAGCACCGGCGTGTCGGACTGCGCCGCGACCGCGTCGGCGTCGCGCACGTCGATGCCGTGAGCCAGCATCCACCACGTGACCGCCCGGAACTGTGCCCCGGTGTCGAGGTAGCGCAGCCCGAGGCGGGCGGCGACCCCACGACTGGTGCTGGACTTGCCGGACCCGGAGGTGCCGTCGACGGCGACGACCACGGATCCGACATCGGTGCTGGGCACAGCAGTGCTCCTCGGTCTGGTGAGATGGGGCGGGACGACCGATTCTAGCGAGCCCGGAACCTGTTCCTCTCGGCCGTGGTCGACCTAGTCTGGCGTCGTGGAGCTGTTCCTCGTGCTGTTCGCGGCCGGCGGCGTCGCGGTCGTGGTCCAGGTGACGATGAAACGTCGCCGATCTCGCGACAGCGCTGCCGAGGAGCTCACCGGCGTACGCCGCCTGGCCGAGGAAGACGTGGTGCTGTTCGGCGAGGAGCTCATGGCGCTGGGCGATCGCCTGGGCCGGCAGCAGATCGACGCCGAGACCCGCGCGGACTACCAGCGCGCTCTGGATGCCTACGAGGCTTCGCAGCGAGCCGCAGCGATGCTGAACGAGCCCGAGCAGATCAGCCGGGTCACCGATGCGCTGGCGACCGGCCGCTACGCCGTGGCATGCGTGCGGGCCCGGGCTGAGGGGCTGCCGGTGCCGCAGCTGCGGACGCCTTGCTTCTTCAACCCGCAGCACGGCCCGTCGGTCCGAGACGTCGAGTGGACCACCTCGCGCCACGGCACCCGGCTGGTTCCCGCCTGCGCGCAGGATGCCGCGCGGGTGGCCGCACGGGAGCGGCCCGAGGTCCGCACCGTGACGATCGAGGGCCGCTCGGTGCCCTACTGGGAGGCCGGCGCGGCCTTCCTTCCCTACAGCTCGGGGTACTTCCCCGCCGGAGTGGTGATCGCCGGCGCCGCAGTCGGGTGGGCCTTCGACCCCGGGGCCGCGTCCTGGGCGGGGCCGCACGGGGGCCACGACGTCGGCGGCCACCACGGGGGCGGGGTCGGAGATGGTGGCGCCGGCCCCGGTCTCGACGGGGGTCTCGACGGGGGTTTCGACGGCGGGGGGTTCGACGGGGGCGGGTTCTGAGGCGGCTGAGCCCGGACCGGGCTCAGCCGTGCACCGACCAGCCGCGCTGCCGCAACGCGGCCAGCAGTGTCTCGGCCGAGCCCTCGGCGACGCGCAGCTCGACCTGGCCCACCGGTCGTCCGGGGTCGTGGTCGATCCGCACGTCCTCCACGTTGACCCCGCTCTCGGCCACGTCACCGAAGATTCGGCCGAGCTCCCCGGGGTGGTCCGGCAGCGCCACGTACACCGGGACGGTCGCGAACGCCGGACCACCATGCTTGCCGGGGATCGCAGCGGTGCCGGCGACGCCCTGGGACAGCAGAGCGTGCAGGTCTGCCCGGGAACCGCGCTCCAGCGCGTCCAGCAGTGTGTCCAGGTCGCCCCGGAGCTCGAGCAGCAGCCGGCTCAGGGCCGTGGTGTTCGCGCTGAGGATCTGCTCCCACATCCGCGGGTCGCCGGCAGCGATCCGGGTGACGTCCCGCACCCCTTGCCCCGACAACGCCAGGTGCTCGCTCGGTGCGTACGCCAGCCGGCCGGCCACCAAGGCTGCCATGACGTGCGGCAGGTGAGAGGTCCGAGCCACCGCCTCGTCGTGGGCCAACGGCTCGAAGGTGACCGGCTGGGCGCCGCACCGGGCCACCAGGCCCTCGACCACCTGCACCGCGTCCGCGGAGGATCCGGGATGCGGCGCGATCGCCCAGGGCCGGCCCTCGAAGAGGTAGGCCGACGCCGCCAGTGGCCCCGAGCGCTCACTGCCCGCCATCGGGTGGCTGCCGACGTAGCGGGCGAGGTCCTCGGGCGGCACCTGCGCGGAGACCGCGGCCAGGGGAGCCGACTTGACGCTGCCGACGTCGGTGACGACCGCGTCGGTCTGGCGCAGCGCCAGCGCCACGGCCTCGGCGACGTGGTCGGGCGGCACGGCGACCACGACCAGCTCGGCGGCTCCCACCTGGTCCGGGTGCTCCGCCACCGGGTCGCCGGCGCCGAGACCGCGGGCCGTGCGCAGGTTGCCCGCGTCGAGGTCGTCCAGCAGCACCGCGATCCCACTGGCTCGCAGCGCCAGCCCGACCGAGGTGCCCAGCAGCCCCGTGCCCACGATGAGGACGGGTCCTTGCAGGCTCACGTGTCCGGCACCTCACGGACCCTCGAGAGGTCGCGGCGCAACCCGGCGGCGCCATGGAGGTAGACGTGGGTGACCTCGGCGCGCGAGAGGTGGGTCTCGACGTGCGCCAGCATCCGCACCACCCGGGGCATCGAGCCCTCGATCTCCAGCTCCTTGGCGCAGATCAGTGGCACATCGTCGAAACCGAGCTGGCGTGCGGCGTACGCCGGGAACTCCGAGGTGAGGTCCGAGGTCGCGGTGAAGATGATGCTGATGAATTCGTCGACGGTGAGGTCGTTGGCGTCCATCACGTCGCTGACCATCTCGGCGACCCGCTCCAGCATGTGGTCGCGGGAGTCGTCCTCCAGCTGGGTCGCGCCCCGCACTGCTCGCACCCGCACCCGGGCACCTCCTGTCCTGGTCGCCCTTCACCCTAGATGAGGGGGGCCAAGGTCTCGCGCGCTGCGCGACGTCTTGGACTCACTGCTCCACACCGTCGAGCAGTGCTCCCAGCTCCTCGCCGGTGAGGTCGCGCAGCTCACCCGGACGCAGCCCCCGCACGCTGACCGGCCCGACCACGGTGCGGGTCAGCCGACGCACCGGGTGGCCCACCTGGTCGAAGAGCTTGCGCACGATCCGGTTGCGGCCCTCGTGGATCGTCAGCTCGACGATGCTGCTCCGGTCCAGCGAGTCCACGACGGTGGCCCGGTGCACCTGCACCGCTCGGTCCTCCACGACCACGCCCTCGCGGATCCGCTTCAACGTGCGCTGGTCGAGGTCACCACGGACCTCGGCGACGTAGGTCTTCTCCAGCTCGTACGAGGGGTGCGCGACGCGGTGGGCGAAGTCACCGTCGTTGGTGAGCAGGATCAGCCCCTCGGTGTCGGTGTCGAGCCGGCCGACGTGGAAGAGCCGCTCCGGGCGGTGCACCACCAGGTCGGACAGCGTGGGACGCCCCTGGGGGTCCGACATCGTGGAGACCACGCCCCGCGGCTTGTTGAGCGCGAGATAGACGTGGTCGCTGACCGGAGGCAGCCGCCTGCCCTCGACGCGCACCACCGCGGTGCGCGGATCGATCTTGGTTCCCAGGCGGGTGACCACCTCGCCGTCGACCTCGACCAGCCCGCCGAGCATCAGCTCCTCGCAGCGGCGCCGCGAAGCCACCCCCGACTGCGCCAGATGCTTCTGGAGCCGCACCAACCCGTCGTCGTTCACGGGGTCATGATGCCGTGACGCCCTCCTGCTCCTCCTCCAGGTCCTCCATCTCGGGCAGGAACGGAGCCAGCTCGGGGAGCTCGGCGAGCGAGGTGATGCCGATCCGCTCCAGGAAGTAGCCGGTGGTGCGGTAGAGGATCGCGCCGGTCTCGGTGTCCTGGCCGACCTCCTCGACCAGGCCACGCGTCAGCAGGGTCCGCATCACCCCGTCGACGTTGACCCCGCGCACCGCGGAGACCCGGGCGCGACTCACCGGCTGCTTGTAGGCCACCACCGCGAGCGTCTCCAGGGCCGCTTGGGTCAGCCGCGCCTGCTGGCCCTCGAGCACGAACCGCTCGACGACAGGGGCGTGCTCCTCGCGGGTGTAGAACCGCCAGCCACCGGCCACGCTGCGCAGGTCGAAACCACGGCCCTGCTCGGTGTACTCCGCGGAGAGCGCCAGCAGCGCGGCACCGACGTCCTCCGGCGAGTGGCCGACAGCCACGGCCAGGCTGACGTGGTCCAGGGGCTGGTCCGCCACCATGAGCACGGCCTCGAGCGCGGGCCGCAGCTCGGTGACCGGGGCGATGGGCTCATCGAGCTGGGTCATGCTCGACCTCCTGGGTCGTGTCGGTCTCGGCGTCGGGGGACGGCGTGCCGTCGAACTCGTCGTGGATGTCGATGTCGCCCTCGTCGCCACCGGTCCAGCGCACCGTGAGCTCGCCCAGCGGGGTGACCTGGTCGAAGGCGACCACGCCTTCGCGGAACAGCTCCAGCAGTGAGAGGAACCTCGCCACCCGGGTGAGGGTGTCGGCGCCGTCGCTGCACAGCGAGCGGAAGGTCACCGTGCCCGCACGACGCAGCCGCCCGACCACGATCGTGGCCTGCTCCCGGACACTGACCGTGGGCGCGTGCAGGTGCTCGAAGGAGACCTCCACCGGCGCCTTGGGCGTCAGCGCTCCGCCGGCCAGCGCCGCGAACTCCTCCAGGCCCAGACCGATCAGCACCTCCGGCAGCAAGGTGGCGTAGCGCTCCTCCAGCCCGACGGCTCGAGGGTGACGCAGGGCCTCAGTGCGCAACCGCTCCTCGAAGACCGCCGCCACCTGTTTGAAGGCGCGGTACTGCAGCAGCCGGGCGAAGAGCAGGTCGCGGGCCTCGAGCAGCGCGAGGTCCTCCTCGTCGTCGACCTCAGCCCTCGGCAGCAGCCGGGCAGCCTTGAGGTCGAGCAGGGTGGCAGCGACCACGAGGAACGAGGAGGTCTGCTCCAGGTGGTCATCGTCATCGGGCTCCGCCGCGCCCTGCAGCGTGCGGATGTGGGCAATGAACTCGTCGGTGACCCGCGACAGCGCGACCTCGGTCACGTCGAGCTTGTGCTTGGCAATCAGGCTCAGCAGCAGGTCGAAGGGCCCCTCGAAGTTGTCCAGGGACAGCAGGAACCCGCCCGTGGGCTCCCGCTCGAGCTCCGGCTCGGCGATCGTGGCGCTCATCCGGTGCTTACTCGGCCTGCAACCGGCGCAGCAGCTGGCTCTCGGCGCCGTTCTCGTCGAGCTCCTCCAGTGCCAGTGCCACCGCAGCGCGCACGATCCGCCCGCGGTCGACTCCCAGACCGTGGTGGCGGCGCAGGTCGAGCCGGGCGTGCTCGATGTCGAGCAGCTCGTCGGAGGTGACGTAGACCGTCATCTTCTCGTCGTGCCTGACCCGTCCCGACGAGGTGCGCCCGCCACGCTGGTCCGCCTCGGCCGACTCTGCTGCCTTCAGCTCCACCACCGGCTGTTGCGGTTGCGGCACCGCGGTGGGTCGGAAGATGTCGTCCGGCCCGGGCACGCTCATCCGTCGAGGCACCGGACCAGCACCTCCTTGGCCAGGGTGCGGTAGGCCTCTGCGCCGGGTGAGCCGGTGGCGTAGGTGGTGATGGGTTCCCCGGCCACCGTGGAGTCGGAGAACTTCACGGTGCGTCGGATCACGGTGTGGAAGACCGCGTCGCCCCAGGCCTCGACCAGCCGCTCCATGACCTCGCGACCGTGCAGCGTGCGGCTGTCGAACATCGTGCCCAGGACGCCGTCGATCTGCAGTCGCGGGTTGAGCCGCTCGCGGACCTTGTCGATGGTGTTCTTGAGCAGCGCGACCCCGCGCAGGGCGAAGTACTCGCACTCCAGCGGCACGATCACCCCGTCGGCAGCGGTGAGCGCGTTGACGGTGAGCAGACCGAGGGAGGGCTGGCAGTCGATCAGGATGACGTCGTAGACGTTGATCGCGTCCTGCAGCACCCGCTGCAGCGTCTGCTCACGGGCCACCTCGTGCACCAGCTGCACCTCGGCGGCGGACAGGTCGATGTTGGAGGGCAGCAGGTCCACACCCTCGATCCGGGTCGGGACCACCACCTCGTCGAGCTTGGCCTCGCGCTGCATCAGCAGGTTGTAGACGGTCTGCTCCATCGTGTGCGGGTTGAGCCCGAGCCCGACCGACAACGACCCCTGCGGGTCGAAGTCGACCAGCAACACCTTGCGGCCGTACTCGGCCAGCGTGGCGCCGAGGTTGATGGTGGTCGTGGTCTTGCCCACGCCGCCCTTCTGGTTGCACATCGCGATCACGCGCGCGTTGCCGTGGATGCCGATCGGGCGGGGCTCGGGCAGGTCGGGCCAGGGGCGGCCGGTGGGCCCGAGCTCGGGTGCGGCCTCCTCGCGCGGTCGGAACTGCAGCGGAGGCGCCGGCACCGAGGACGGCGAGGCCTGCGCGATCGATGGGACCTGCGCACGCGCAAGCGGGGGCATCTCAGGGGCGGAAGTTCCGAAGGAGCCGTGATCGTTCACGTCGGCCTGCTCTCGTCGCACCGGGCGGGACGTCTCGAACGCTAGGTCAGCGGCAACGCCGATCCCCGGCGGCGCGCCGTGGACTTGTCGACAAATCGTGGTTCAGTGCGGCTCAGGCCAGGGCGCGCGGATGGCTGCTCGCGTAGACCTCACGCAGCGAGTCCACCGTCACCAGGGTGTAGACCTGCGTCGTGGTCACCGAGGCGTGGCCCAGCAGCTCCTGCACCGTGCGAACGTCGGCCCCACCCTCGAGCAGGTGGGTCGCGAACGAGTGCCGCAGGGTGTGCGGAGAGACCTCCGAGGTCACCCCGGCACGGTCGGCGGCGCGCACCAGGACCGTCCACGCGCTCTGCCGGGACAGTCGACCGCCGCGCGAGTTCAGGAACACCGCCGGTGACCCGGTGCCGCCGGCGACCAGGATCGGCCGAGCTCGACGCAGGTAGCCCTCCAGTGCCTCGGTGGCCAGCCTCCCGATCGGCACCACGCGCTCCTTGCCGCCCTTGCCCATCAGCCGCACCGAGCCGAGCTCGAGATCGGTGTCGTCGAGGTCGAGGCCCACCGCCTCGGAGATCCTCGCCCCGGATGCGTAGAGCGTCTCCAGCAGCGCGCGGTCGCGCAGCGCCAGCGCCGTGCCGGGTGCTCCGGCGGCGTCGAGGATCCGCTCGACGTCCGCCACGGGCAGCGCCTTGGGGAGCCGCTTCGTGGCGGCCGGTGGCTTCACCCCCGCCGCCGGGTCGGTGCGGGTCCAGCCGTCGGTGACCGCGAACTTGTGCAGCCCACGGACCGCGACCACGGTGCGTCCGGCGCTGGTCGCCGAGAGCGGGGCATGGTCCTCGTCACCCTCACGCAGGTGCATCAGGAAGCCGGAGACGTGCTGCTCCCCCACCTGCGCGAGGTCGGTCACCCCGCGCCCCGTCAGGTAGGTGAGGTAGCGCCGCAGGTCGCGGCGGTAGGACGACAAGGTGTTGCCCGCCAGGCCTCGCTCCACGGTGAGGTGGTCGAGGTAGGCCCGCACCGCGAGGGTGGCCTGCGCCTCACCCACGACGCGCTCGTCGAGCGTGGACCGAGAGGACCGCCACCTGCAACGGACCGTCGGTCAACCGGCCGGCCAGCACCCCGTCCACCAGCTCGGGCATCGAGACCCAGGTGGCTGCCATGTCCGCCTCCTCGTGCTCGAGGTCGAACCCGCCCCGGTCGGGCACGTGCCGCAGGTCCTCGGCCAGGAAGATCTCGATCCGTTCCGAGCAGATCCCCGGCGAGGTGTGCACCGTGGCGAGGTGGGTCCAGGTCTCGGCCTCCAGCGCGCCCTCCTCGAGCAGCTCGCGACGACCGGCCAGCTCAGGGTCCTCCCCCGGCTGGTCGAGCAGCCCCGCCGGGAGCTGCACCAGGCGCAGCTCGAGGGGGTGGCGGTACTGCTCGAGCACCAGCACGCGGTCGTCCTCGTCCCGTGCCAGCACCACGACTGCCCCGGGATGCTCGACGACCAGACGATGGAAGGTCTCGGCGCCGTCCGGGCTGCCGGGGACCTCCAGCTCGTCACGGCGGACCGCGAAGGGGGCCTCGCCGCGCCAGATGTCACGACTGGCGCGCACCGGCCAGCTCTGCGGAGCGTCGGCGGGGGCCGGCGTGGCGGACAACGCCTCAGTCCTCGGTCTCGGGCTGGAGCTCGGAAGCGCGCAGGCCGAGGCGTAGGTTCTCGCCCACCGGCAGCTCCAGCTCCCGCTGTCGGGCCACGGCCGCGCCGACCAACCCGGCGAACAGCGGGTGGGGCCGGGTCGGGCGGGAACGCAGCTCGGGGTGCGCCTGGGTGGAGACGTAGTAGGGGTGGGTCTCACGGGCGAGCTCGACGAACTCCACCAGACCGTTCTCCGGACCGATGCCCGAGAACACCATGCCTGCCTCCTCCAGCCGCTCGCGGTAGCCGTCGTTGACCTCGTAGCGGTGACGGTGCCGTTCCTCGACGCGGGTCTGGCCGTAGGCCTCGGCAATCACCGAGCCCGGTGTGAGCTCTGCGGGATAGAGACCCAGCCGCATCGTGCCGCCCAGGTCACCGGCACCCTCGACGAAGGCGTGCTGCTCAGCCATCGTGGCGATGACCGGCTCCGGCGAGCCCGGGTCGAACTCGGTCGACCCGGCCTTCTCCAGCCCCAGCACGTTGCGGGCGTACTCGATGACCATGCACTGCAGGCCCAGGCAGATACCGAGGGTCGGGATCCCGTGGGTGCGGGAGTACTCCAGGGCGCCGACCTTGCCGTCGATACCGCGCACCCCGAAACCTCCGGGCACCAGCACCGCATCGACGTCGGACAGGTGGCGCGCCGCCCCTTCGGGGGTCGAGCACTCGTCGGAAGGCACCCAGCGGATGTGGACCTTGGCCTCGTGGGCGAAGCCCCCTGCTCGCAACGCCTCGGCGACGGACAGGTAGGCGTCGGGCAGGTCGATGTACTTGCCCACCAGCGCCACGGTCACCTCGTCGCGCGGGTGGTGGACCCGGTTGAGCAGGTCGTCCCAGTCGGTCCACTCGACGTCGCGGAAGGGGAGGTTCAGACGGCGCACGACATAGGCGTCGAGCCCCTCGCGGTGCAACACCTTGGGGATGTCGTAGATCGAGGGCGCGTCCACCGCGGCGACCACTGCCTCGGTGTCCACGTCGCACATCAGCGAGATCTTGCGTTTGACGCTCTCGGGGATCTCGCGGTCGGCGCGGCACACGATCGCGTCGGGCTGGATACCGATGGAGCGCAGCGCGGCCACCGAGTGCTGGGTGGGCTTGGTCTTCAGCTCACCCGAGGGCCCGATCCACGGCACCAGCGAGACATGGAGGAAGAAGCAGTTGTCTCGGCCGACGTCGTGGCGCACCTGACGTGCCGCCTCCAGGAAGGGCAGCGACTCGATGTCGCCGACGGTGCCGCCGATCTCGGTGATCACCACGTCGACACCGTCACCGCCCATCGCGCGGATCCGGTCCTTGATCTCGTTGGTGATGTGCGGGATCACCTGCACCGTGTCGCCGAGGTAGTCCCCGCGCCTCTCCTTGGCGATCACCTCGGAGTAGACCTGCCCGGTGGTGACGTTGGCGATGCCGCTCAGCTCGGTGTCGAGGAACCGCTCGTAGTGGCCGACGTCGAGGTCGGTCTCGGCCCCGTCGTCGGTCACGAAGACCTCACCGTGCTGGAAGGGGTTCATCGTCCCGGGGTCGACGTTGAGGTAGGGGTCCAGCTTCTGCATGGTCACCCGGAGCCCGCGCGCCTTGAGCAGGTTGCCCAGGGAGGACGCAGTCAGCCCCTTGCCGAGCGAGGAGGCCACGCCGCCGGTGACGAACACGTGCGCGGTGGGCTGTTCAGCGACCAAGTCAACTCCCGTGGCTGTCAGTGTGCGGCGAGAATGCTCGCCTCTCCACGGGGTTCTAGGCTACCAACACTCCGGCCCGGCGTTGCACCACACGCCGATCAGCCTGTGGAGTCACTGCCCGGGAAGGCGCCGTCCTCGGACGCCGAGGTGCCCAGGTGCACCGCGGAACCGCCGTCCTCGGCCGCCAGCGCAAGCATCGTGAGCACCACGCCGGCGTCCCGATCGGTGACGTCGACCGTGCTGACCTCGGAGGCGCTTCGGGAGCGTCGTACGGCGCCGACCACGCCGTCGCGCGCACCGCTGTCGATCGGACCGGCGACCACCACGCCCTTGCCGGTGGCGTCCAGGGCCGAGGCCAGCGCGGCGACGATGCTGCCGGCGCCGCGCCTCTGGTCGAGGGTCCCCTCGGGCTCCCCGGCGACGATCAGCACCAGCGATCCGCGCTGCTGCACACCACCACCGTCCACCTCGATCAGCTCGGCGGTGACCAGGCTGGCGATGATCTCCTCGGCAACCCCGTCGAGCTGAGCACCACCGGGCTTGTCGGTGGTGACCGCGAAGCCCAGCAGCCGGCCCATCCGCTCGTAACCGTCAGCAGTCGACGGGATGTCCACCGCATCCCCGGCGGAGGCCCGCATCCGGGTGCCGAGCTCCTCGACCAGCTGCCGGTTCGCCACGTCGACCAGCTGGTCGCCGATGTTGACCCGGGCGGCGATGCTCGCCCCCAGGTTGCTGGCCAGAGCCCCCAGCTCGGTGATCTGGTCCTCGTCGGCGGTCGGCAGGGCCATCAGCGTGATCGTCCGGCCCTGGAGCAGGTTGTCGTCCACCACACGGGGGCGGGTGTCCCGGGCGTAGGCGTCGTCGAAGTCGGCGGCTTCGCGCAGGCGGTCCACCTCGAGCTCGGCCGCGGCCAGGACCTCGCTGTCGCTCGACCCGTCGCCGCTCGAGGAGTTCTCCTGCTGCAGCGGACCGGCACCGAGCACGATGCCGACCGCGAGCGCGAGGAAGACCGCGACCAGCGATGCGATGTGGGAACGGAAGGAAATCACGTGACCAGTCCTCGGATGGCGTCGTACACGGTCTCGGCACCGGCTGCCAAGCCACCCAGCAGGTCCTCGCCGGCCGGGGTCACGGCCAGGGCGGCGGCCAGGGCGATGAGTCCGGCCAGCACGATCAGCGCCAGCTGCCAGGCTCGCACCCGGCCGGAGTAGAGCTCTGGCACCGCCTTGGCATCGACCAGCCTCGAGCCGACCCGGAGCCGGGTGAGGAAGGTCGAGGCCAGACCGGCTCGCTGCCGGTCCAAGAACTCGTCCAACGTGGTGTGGGTGCCGACAGCCACGATCAGCGATGCCTGCTTGATGTCGGCGAGCAGCAACGCCAGGTCCTCGCTGGTGCCGCTGGTGGCGACTCGGAGCGGGCGCACCCCGAGCCGCTCGAGCCGATCGGAACCGGTCGCCTTGTCGGTCGCGTCGGCGTGGACCACGACCTCGCGCGCCGCCCGCAGGGCATCGTCGGAGACCACCCGCTCGCCGCTGCCCGGACTGCGGGCCAGCCCGGCCTCCCCGATCACGAGGATGTCGGGGCGCAGTCCGGCGAGGCGCAGCGCATCGGCACCGTCGTCGACCGCGATCATCACCGGCCGCTGCTCGCGCACGAACCGGCGGATCCGATGCAGGTCCGTGAGGTGGTCGAACGCCTTGACCGCGACCACCACGGGGCGACCCTCGATCCGGGTGGCCACGTCGGGGATTCCCTGCCCGTGCAGGAGCAGCTCCTGCTCGCGCCGGAGGTACTCGGTGGTGGTGTGGGTGAAGCTCTCCAGCTGGGTGGCCAGGCCCGCGCGAGCCGACTCCATCAGCTCCAGCACGTCCTCGAGCTGCAGGCGGCGCCCTTGCGCCACGCGGGCTCCCTTGAGCAGCAGGCGGTCACCGTCGAGCTGGACAGCGGTGCCGCTGTCGACCAGGCCGAAGACCTCACTGCCCACGGAGTCCAGGAGCGCGATGCCTGCTCCGGCCAGCACCTCGGCGCCCAGCGCCGGATACCGCCCGGAGACGAAGGCGCTGGCGTTGACCACGGCGGCCACCTCCCGGTCGACCAGCGCCTGCGCGGTGCGCCGGTCGAGGTCCAGGTGGTCCATCACCGCGACGTCGCCGGGACGCACCCTGCCGAGCAGGACACTGGTGCGTCGGTCGACCCGTGCCGGCCCGGAGACGCCATCGGCGGCGCTGCGGGGCGCAGGGCGGGTCCTGCTGGTGAACCTCATGACCTCGTCATGGTGCCACTGGCTCCTAGACCCTCGCCGTACGACGCGCGGTGGCGAGCAGCTCCTGCGCGTGTGCCTGTGCGGTGTCGGAGCCCTCGAGCCCGGCCAGCATCCGGGACAGCTCGCGCACCCGGCCCTCGTCGTCGAGCACGCCGAGTCCCGATGTCGTCACCGACCCGTCGCTGCTCTTGGCGACCACGACGTGCCGGTCGGCGAATGCGGCCACCTGCGGGAGGTGTGTCACCACGACGACCTGGGCCCCGCGGGCCAGCGCTGCCAGTCGCCTGCCCACCTCGACCGCTGCCTTGCCGCCGACCCCGGCATCCACCTCGTCGAAGACGAAGGTGGGGACCGGGTCGGTGCCGCCGAGCACCACCTCGATCGCCAGCATCACCCGTGACAGCTCACCGCCAGAGGCCCCCTTGTGCAGCGGCCGCGCCTCACTCCCGGTGTTGGCCGCCAGCAGGAGCTCCACGTCGTCCACACCGGAGACCGACATGCGCAGCGTGCGGCCGGCGACCTCGAGACCCTCGGTCTCCCGTGCCTCGTGCTGGGAGACGCGCACCTCCACCCGGGCGTGGGGCATCGCCAGAGCGGTGAGCTCCTCGGTGACGGCCTCGCCCAGCCTGGTCGCGGCTTCACCACGGCGCTCGGTCAGCTCCTCGGCGAGCCCAGCGAGATCACCACGCAGCTCGGTGCGCTCGGCGCGCAGCAGCTCGACCCGTTCGTCGTCGTTGTCGAGACCCGCCAGGCGTTGCTCGGCGTCCCGCCCCCAGGCGAGCACCTGGGCCAGGTCGTCGCCGTACTTCCGGATCAGACCGGTCAGGGCGGCGCGTCTCTGCGAGACCGCGGCCAGCCGAGCCGGGTCGGTCTCGACACCGGCGGCGTAGGAGGCGACGTCCGCGGCCAGGTCACCCAGCAGGTAGCTCAGCTCCGCCAGCCGGTCGGCCAGCTCCGCAGCCTGCGGGTCGTGGTCGCGGACGCCGTCGAGGTGCTTGCGCGCCGCGCTCACCGCGCCCAGGGCATCGGGACCATCGTGCTCGGACGACAGCGCCTCACGAGCCTGCTCCGCGGCCCCTCGCAGCGAGTCGGCGAACCCCAGGCGTGTCTCCTCGCGCGCCAGGTCGTCGTCCTCCCCCAGCGCAGGGGCGACCCGTTCGATCTCCTCCAGGCCGAAGCGGAGCAGGTCGGCCTCGCGGGCTCGTTCACGTGCGCCGGTGACGATGTCGGTCAGCTCCTGCTCCACCTCGCGCAACCGGGCGTGGGCGCGACCGAACCGCTCGCGCAGCGCCAGCACCTCGCCGCCCGCAAACCGGTCCAGCGCCTCACGCTGGGCTCCGGGCGCGAGCAGCCGGTGCTGGTCGGACTGTCCGTGCACCGCCACCAGCCGGTCGGCGAGGTCGGCGAGCATGCCTGCCGGCACGCCGGCTCCCCCGGCGTAGGCCCGGGAGCGCCCTTCGGCCGAGACCTGGCGGGCGAGCACCAGGTCTCCCTCCTCGGCCCGCCCCCCGGCATCAATGACGCTGGCGGCAATCGTGGGCTCGTCCGTGGCGCTCAGGTCCCACACGCCCTCGACGCGTGCGTGCTTCGCGCCACTGCGGACGGCGCCGGAGTCGGCTCGGCCGCCCAGCAGCAGACCCAGTGCCGAGACCACCATCGTCTTGCCGGCTCCGGTCTCACCGGTGATCACGGTGAAGCCCGGCCCCAGCTCGAGACGCGACTCCTCGATGACCCCGAGGTCGACGATGCGCAGCTCGGCCAACATCAGCCGTCCCGACGCTTCTCGGCGGCGCCTCGCCAGCCGGAGACCGGGAGGTCGAACTTGGCCACCAACCGGTCGGTGAACGGGGCGTCGTTCAACCGCGCCAGCTGGATGGGGAGGTGTCCCCGGCGCACCTCGATGCGTGCCCCCGGCGGCAGGTCGACGGTCCGCCGGCCGTCGCACCACAGCACGCCGTGGCCGTCGCTGTTGTCCAGCACGTGGATCGCGATCACCGAGGTGGGCGCCACCACCATCGGACGGGCGAAGAGCGCGTGCGCCGAGAGCGGCACGACCAGCAGCGCGTTCACCTCGGGCCAGACCACCGGCCCACCGGCGCTGAAGTTGTAGGCGGTCGACCCGGTCGGCGTGGCACACACCACCCCGTCGCAACCCCACCGCGACAGCGGGCGCCCGTCGATCTCGACCTCGACCTCGAGCATGCGTTCCCGGGAGGCCTTCTCCACGCTGGCCTCGTTGAGCGCCCAGGTCGATGCCACCTGCTGGGAGCCGTCGCTCCGGGCGCCGGAATGGACCGTGACGTCGAGGGTGAGTCGCTCTTCGGCGTGATAACGCCGGTGCACCACCGCCTCGATGGTGTGCTCCAGCCCGTCGGGGTCGGTCTCGGCGAGGAACCCGACATGGCCCACGTTGATGCCGAGCAGCGGGGTGCCGGACTCACGGGCGTGCTCGGCTGCGCGCAGGATCGTGCCGTCACCGCCGAAGACCAGCACCAGCTCGCACCCCGCAGCGGCCTCCTTCTCCACCACCTCGACGTCGAGGTCACCGGTGGACAGGACATGAGCGTCCTCGGCGAGGACCCGGGAGGCGATGCCACGGTCCTGGAACCGGTGGATGACGTCGGTCGCCAGGGCGGCCACGTGCTCGCGCCGGGTGTTCACCACGACCAGGACTCGCCGCTGACTCACCGCAGGGTTGCTCGACACGGCCCCACTCTCTCACCGGGCCGGACGGTTCGCGGTGACCACCGCGTCGATGTCGGCTGCGTCGACCCCCGCCGGCCCTCGGCGTAGCCACAGGAAGAACTCCACGTTGCCGCTCGGTCCCGGCAGCTGACTGACACTGACCGCCTGCGCACCCCATCCACGCTTCGCTGCGGCATCGGCGACGTCGCGCACCACCTCGGCGCGCAACGCCGGGTCACGCACCACCCCGCCCTTGCCGATCCGGTCCTTGCCCACCTCGAACTGCGGCTTGACCATGAGGACGAGGTCCCCGTCCTCGCCCGTCACCCCGATCAGTGCGTCCAGGACCAGGCGCAGGGAGATGAACGAGAGGTCGCCCACCACCAGGTCGACGGGTTCGCCCACGGCCGCCGGGGTGAGCTCGCGCACGTTGCTGCGATCGTGCACCTCGACCCGAGCATCCTGTTGCAGCGACCACGCCAGCTGGCCGTACCCCACGTCGACGGCGAGCACCCGAGCGGCTCCGTGGCGCAGCAGCACGTCGGTGAAGCCTCCGGTCGAGGCACCGGCGTCCAGACATCGGCGCTCGGCGACCACCAGGCCCAGTGGCATGAAGGCCTCGAGCGCTCCGAGGAGCTTGTGGGCTCCTCGTGAGACGTACTCCGGGCCCCGATCCGACTCCCGGAGGACCACCGCCGCGTCGGTCGTGACCGCGGTGGCGGGCTTGGTGGCACGCACGCCGCGCACCTCGACCCGGCCGTCAGCGATCAGTGAGGCGGCGTGGTCACGCGATCGCGCCAGACCGCGGCGCACCAGCTCGGCATCGAGCCGGAGTCGGCGGGGCACCGACATCAGCCTCGCTCAGGCTCAGGCCAGGTGGCCCTGGTCGGTGAGCAGGCCGCGCAGCTTGGCGTGCGTCATCTCGAAGATCGCGACATGCTGGTCGATCTCCTCGTCATCGAGCCGGCCCAGGTCGACCAGGGCCTCCGTGACGCGCGGGTCAGCGGTCTGGGGCAGTTCTTCGTCCATGCTGACTCCCCAAGTGGTAGGGCTGACACGTGCTGCAGGCACCATACTCCCCGAGCTGCTCGCGGCCCGTCCGGCGCGGCGCCCACGGCGCGTCAGCCTGTGAGGTCAGCCCGGTGGCGTCAGGCCGTCCGCCTGCGCAGGTGCCCCCTCGGCATCGAGATGGGCCCACGCGGCGGCCGTGGCCGCACGCCACCAGTCGCTGGGATCACCCTCCCCCCGGACCAGCAGCCGGCCCCGCTCGACCGCGGCCGACCAACCACCGACCACGTGAGCCCGATCTCGCTCGACAACCGGCGGGTGGCTCTCCAACAACGCCCTCAGGTCCGCGCCGAGGTAGGTGGGACGGTGCTCGGGATCTGCCGCGACCAGCTCCTCCAGACCGGTCACACCGGTCATGACCAGCAGCGAGTCGCAGCCGACCCGAAGCGCACCGGCGACGTCGGTGTCCAATCGATCGCCCACCATCAGCGGGTGCTCCCCGCCGCAGCGGTCCACGGTCTCGCGCAGCAGCGGTGGCTCAGGCTTGCCCGCAACGAGGGGCTCGACCCCGGCGTAACGGGCCACCGCCCCCACCAGCACCCCGTTGCCGGGTCCGGGACCCCGCGGCGTCGGCACCGTCATGTCGGTGTTGGTCGCGACCCAGGGCACGCCGTTGCGGACCAGGATCGCGCCATCGATGACCGTGCGCCAGCGCAGCTCGGGGTGGTAGCCGGACACCACTGCCTGCGGGTGTGCGTCGGGGTCGCGGGTGACTCCGAGGCCACGCTCGGCGAGCGCCACCTCCAGCCCCTCACCGCCGATCACGAAGACCTGAGCACCCTCACCCACCACGTCCAGCAGCATGTGCGCGGCAGCCTGGGAGGAGGTGACCACGTCCTCGTCCTGAGCCGGTACGCCCAGCTCCCGCAGGTGCTCGGCGACCGAGCCCGGGGCGCGCGAAGCGTTGTTGGTCACGTAGGCACAGCGGACACCACGCTCGACGAGCGCGCTGAGCGTCTCGGCCGCGTAGGGCACCGGGTCAGGCCCGACGTACACCACGCCGTCGAGGTCGAGCATCACCAGGTCGTACCCGGCCACCAGATCCGCCACGGAGCCGACCCTAGCGAGCCCGGCTCATCCGTCGAGCGCGCAGCACCTCCACCTCGAGCCTGGTGCGCAGTCCCTCCGGTCCGCGGCTGGTGCGACGGCGCAGCGCGCCCTCGACCTCCACCTGGTCACCCTCGCGCCAGGTGCCGACGGTGCGGCGCTGCGAGGCGCCCCAGGCGCAGCAGTCGACCCAGTCGACCTGTTGCCGCGACCCCTTGGTCATGGGTGTGCGGCTGCGGCCGATCGAGATCCGCAGCCCGACCACGATGCTGCCGCTCGGCAGCTCGCGGGCTTGGGGTGCGGTCGAGACCCGCCCACGCAGCAGGACCTGGTTGCCCGAGGTGTTCTGGTCGTCGGTCGCGGTGTCGTGCTTGGTCATGAGCTCCCTCGTCTCTGTCGATGAGCAGAGACTGCGCCAGCGCATCGACCCGACGCCTACCGGCACCGGCACGCTGTGCACAGGTCGCCGGTTGGCGCCATGACCGACGCAGACCGGCCCGGCTCAGGCGTCGAGGCGCTTCTCCAGGTCCGCCGCCCGATCGATCGCGTCGGTGGCCTGGGCGGAGTCGATCGCGGCGGTGCGGTGGAACCACTCCAGTGCGTCCTCGGGACGCTCAGCCTGCTCCAGCAGGTCGGCATAGGCGTAGCGCAGACGCACGACCCAGGGCTCACGGCTCGCGGAATGCAGGTTCGCGCTCTCCAGTGTCCGCAGAGCTCCTTGGGTCTCCCCCAGGTCGAACCGGGCGCCGGCCTCGACGATGATCATCTCGACCTGCATCGGCTGCGTCAGCGAGTCGACCGCGGGACTCTTCGCCAGCGACAGCGCGCGCTCGGGGCGACCCAGCGCGCGCTCGCAGTCGGCCATGACGGGCAGGAAGTCCGTCTTGCCGTTCATCCGCTTGGCTGCGCGCAGCTCGGCCAAGGCCTCGGCGAAGTGCCCGGCGGTGTAGGCGGCCTCTCCGCACGCCTCACGCACCACCGCGATCCGAGCGGCACGTGATCGTGCGGCGAGAGTGTGCTGGTAGGCGGTTTCCGGGTCATCGTCGATGACCAGACCAGCGGCCGCGAGGTGCCGGGCCACTCGCGCAGCCAGCTTCTCGGGCAGTCCCCGGAGCTGGTCCAGCACGGAGCGGTCGAGCTCCTTGCCGGTGACCTCGTCGGGGATCTCCGGGCCGTCGTAGCGGGCCTGCTCCGTGGTGCGCTCGACCGGGGTCGGCTTGGAGTCCTGGCGACGCCCGCGGCTGAAGTCCTTGCGCTGACCTTGCCGCTCGCGTGCTGGTTTCCCTCGCTGCGGGCCACGATCTCGTGGTCCCTGCGGCTTGTGCGACATCGGTCTACTCCTGGAGATAACGCATTTCGGTGGCACAAAGCGTGAAGGCCACCCCGAGGGGGTGGCCTTCACAAAAGTATGTCCGGCGGCGTCCTACTCTCCCACAACCTCCCGGTTGCAGTACCATCGGCGCAGAAAGGCTTAACTTCCGGGTTCGGAATGGAGCCGGGTGTTTCCCTTTCGCTATGGCCGCCGAAACTCTCTTGAGTTGTTGGTTCCCGACCGTAACTCAGGAACCACACAGTGGACGCGTAACATCTTTGAGCAAGACAAGCCCTCGGCCTATTAGTACCGGTCGGCTCCGTGTATTTCTACCTTCGACCTCCGGCCTATCAACCCAGTCGTCTACTGGGGGCCTTACCCGGTTACCCGGTGGGAAACCTCATCTTGAAACGTGCTTCCCGCTTAGATGCTTTCAGCGGTTATCACTTCCGAACGTAGCTAACCAGCCGTGCTCTTGGCAGAACAACTGGCACACCAGAGGTTCGTCCATCCCGGTCCTCTCGTACTAGGGACAGCCTTTCTCAAGTTTCCTGCGCGCGCGGCGGATAGGGACCGAACTGTCTCACGACGTTCTAAACCCAGCTCGCGTGCCGCTTTAATGGGCGAACAGCCCAACCCTTGGGACCTACTCCAGCCCCAGGATGCGACGAGCCGACATCGAGGTGCCAAACCATCCCGTCGATATGGACTCTTGGGGAAGATCAGCCTGTTATCCCCGGGGTACCTTTTATCCGTTGAGCGACACCGCTTCCACTTGCCGGTGCCGGATCACTAGTTCCGACTTTCGTCCCTGCTTGAGTTGTCACTCTCACAGTCAAGCTCCCTTGTGCACTTACACTCGAAACCTGATTGCCAACCAGGCTGAGGGAACCTTTGAGCGCCTCCGTTACTTTTTAGGAGGCAACCGCCCCAGTTAAACTACCCACCAGGCACTGTCCCTGATCCGGATTACGGACCTAGGTTAGATATCTAATTCGACCAGAGTGGTATTTCAACGTTGACTCCACATGAACTGGCGTCCATGCTTCACAGTCTCCCACCTATCCTACACAAATCGAACCAAACACCAATACCAAGCTGTAGTAAAGGTCCCGGGGTCTTTCCGTCCTGCCGCGCGTAACGAGCATCTTTACTCGTATTGCAATTTCGCCGAGTCCATGGTTGAGACAGCGCCCAAGTCGTTACTCCATTCGTGCAGGTCGGAACTTACCCGACAAGGAATTTCGCTACCTTAGGATGGTTATAGTTACCACCGCCGTTTACTGGGGCTTAAGTTCTGCGCTTCGCTGACGAATCAGCTAACACGTCCCCTTAACCTTCCAGCACCGGGCAGGAGTCAGTCCGTATACATCGTCTTGCGACTTAGCACGGACCTGTGTTTTTAGTAAACAGTCGCTTGGGCCTGGTCTCTGCGGCCATCACCGCTTTGCAGGGCTAGCCTGCTCACGGATCCGGCCCCCCTTCTCCCGAAGTTACGGGGGCATTTTGCCGAGTTCCTTAACCATGGTTCACTCGATCGCCTTGGTATTCTCTACCTGATCACCTGAGTCGGTTTGGGGTACGGGCGGCTTACAGCTCGCTAGAAGTTTTTCTCGACAGCATAGGATTACCCACTATCCCATTCGGGTCGGCATAGTGTCTCGGGCTTGATGAGACGCGGATTTGCCTACGTCTCGCCCTACGCACCTACCCGTGGACAACCATCGCCACGGTTGGGCTACCTTTCTGTGTCACTCCATCGCTTGACTACTACTGATTCGGGTCGTGCGCTCCGCCTTCGGCCTCCCGAAGGAGTACCGTCGGTTTCGGGCACTTAGCATCATCAGGTTCGTCAGGGTCGCTGCTTCGCCGGTACGGGAATATCAACCCGATGTCCATCGACTACGCCTGTCGGCCTCGCCTTAGGTCCCGACTTACCCAGGGCAGATTAGCTTGACCCTGGAACCCTTGATCATTCGGCGGAAGAGTTTCTCACTCTTCTTTCGCTACTCATGCCTGCATTCTCACTCGTGCAGCGTCCACGACTGGATCACTCCGCCGCTTCTCTCGCTGCACGACGCTCCCCTACCCATCCGCGCTCCTGGACCCAGTTGCCTGGGCCGAGATATGTGCGCGAATGCCATAGCTTCGGTGGATAACTTGAGCCCCGCTAAATTGTCGGCGCGAAATCACTTGACCAGTGAGCTATTACGCACTCTTTCAAGGGTGGCTGCTTCTAAGCCAACCTCCTGGTTGTCTCTGCGACTTCACATCCTTTTCCACTTAGTTATCGCTTAGGGACCTTAGCTGATGGTCTGGGCTGTTTCCCTCTCGACTATGGAGCTTATCCCCCACAGTCTCACTGCCGCACTCTCACTTACCGGCATTCGGAGTTTGGTTGACGTCAGTAACCTTGTCGGGCCCATTAGCCATCCAGTGCTCTACCTCCGGTAAGAAACATGCGACGCTGCACCTAAATGCATTTCGGGGAGAACCAGCTATCACGGAGTTTGATTGGCCTTTCACCCCTATCCACAGGTCATCCCCCAGGTTTTCAACCCTGGTGGGTTCGGTCCTCCACGCGGTCTTACCCGCGCTTCAACCTGCCCATGGATAGATCACTCCGCTTCGGGTCTTGGTCGTGCGACTCATTCGCCCTCTTAGGACTCGCTTTCGCTACGGCTTCCCCACACGGGTTAACCTCGCCACACAACGCAAACTCGCAGGCTCATTCTTCAAAAGGCACGCCGTCACAAGTCACAAGGACTTGCTCCGACGGATTGTAGGCGCATGGTTTCAGGTACTATTTCACTCCCCGCCAGGGGTACTTTTCACCTTTCCCTCACGGTACTTGTCCGCTATCGGTCATCAAGGAGTATTTAGGCTTAACGGGTGGTCCCGCCAGATTCACACGGAATTTCAGGGGTTCCGTGTTACTTGGGGTCACGCCTCAGAGCCATCGTCTTACGTTTACGGGGGTATCACCCTCTGTGCCGGGACTTTCCAGTCCCTTCTACTTCAACGATGGTTTCTTACTCTGTGCCGGATCGGCAGATCCGGCGTGGCGGCCCCACAACCCCTCAAGCGCAACGCCTGCCGGCTATCACACGCTAGAGGTTTGGCCTCTTCCGATTTCGCTCGCCACTACTCTCGGAATCACTATTGTTTTCTCTTCCTGTGGGTACTGAGATGTTTCACTTCCCCACGTTCCCTCCAACTGCCCTATGTGTTCAGGCAGAGGTAACTGGACATGACTCCAGCTGGGTTTCCCCATTCGGAAATCCTCGGATCACAGCTTGGTTGCCAACTTCCCGAGGCTTATCGCAGGCTCCTACGTCCTTCATCGGCTCTTGATGCCAAGGCATTCACCATGCGCCCTTAGTAGCTTGTCTAATTGCTACAAAGATGCTCGCGTCCACTGTGTAGTTCTCAAGATACGGGCGGGCCCGAGGCCAAGCTTTCGCAAGGGGGTCTCGGTCCGCGAGAGATCACAAACTTGATCCCTCAGGACCCAACAGTGTGCCTGACTCCTCGCTTTGCGCTCGTGAGGTTCCACTCCGGCGAACCGGTTGTACTGACACGAGAGCTGGGCGAGAAGCCAAATAGTCGACGTTCCACTAGTGAGCATGAGCGGCCCCAGGACATTCGCCTGAGAAACCGACTCTGACTCTTCGGCTTGCGCCTCAGATTGCTCCTTAGAAAGGAGGTGATCCAGCCGCACCTTCCGGTACGGCTACCTTGTTACGACTTCGTCCCAATCGCCAGCCCCACCTTCGACGGCTCCCTCCACAAGGGTTGGGCCACCGGCTTCGGGTGTTGCCGACTTTCGTGACGTGACGGGCGGTGTGTACAAGGCCCGGGAACGTATTCACCGCAGCGTTGCTGATCTGCGATTACTAGCGACTCCGACTTCATGGGGTCGAGTTGCAGACCCCAATCCGAACTGAGACCGGCTTTTTGGGATTCGCTCCATCTTGCGATATCGCAGCCCTTTGTACCGGCCATTGTAGCATGCGTGAAGCCCTGGACATAAGGGGCATGATGACTTGACGTCATCCCCACCTTCCTCCGAGTTGACCCCGGCAGTCTCTTATGAGTCCCCACCATTACGTGCTGGCAACATAAGACGAGGGTTGCGCTCGTTGCGGGACTTAACCCAACATCTCACGACACGAGCTGACGACAGCCATGCACCACCTGTATACGAGTGTCCAAAGAGCTCTCTATCTCTAGAGAGTTCTCGTATATGTCAAACCCAGGTAAGGTTCTTCGCGTTGCATCGAATTAATCCGCATGCTCCGCCGCTTGTGCGGGCCCCCGTCAATTCCTTTGAGTTTTAGCCTTGCGGCCGTACTCCCCAGGCGGGGCGCTTAATGCGTTAGCTGCGGCACGGAACTCGTGGAATGAGTCCCACACCTAGCGCCCAACGTTTACGGTGTGGACTACCAGGGTATCTAATCCTGTTCGCTCCCCACACTTTCGCTCCTCAGCGTCAGGTAATGCCCAGAGAACCGCCTTCGCCACCGGTGTTCCTCCTGATATCTGCGCATTTCACCGCTACACCAGGAATTCCGTTCTCCCCTGCATACCTCTAGTCTGCCCGTATCGGAAGCAGGCTCAGGGTTAAGCCCTGAGTTTTCACTCCCGACGTGACAGACCGCCTACGAGCCCTTTACGCCCAATAATTCCGGACAACGCTTGCACCCTACGTATTACCGCGGCTGCTGGCACGTAGTTGGCCGGTGCTTCTTCTGCAGGTACCGTCACTTTCGCTTCGTCCCTGCTGAAAGAGGTTTACAACCCGAAGGCCGTCATCCCTCACGCGGCGTTGCTGGATCAGGCTTTCGCCCATTGTCCAATATTCCCCACTGCTGCCTCCCGTAGGAGTCTGGGCCGTGTCTCAGTCCCAGTGTGGCCGGTCACCCTCTCAGGCCGGCTACCCGTCGATGCCTTGGTAGGCCGTTACCCCACCAACAAGCTGATAGGCCGCGAGCCCATCCATCACCGCCGGAACTTTCCACCACCGTCAGATGTCTGAGGTGGTCATATTCGGTATTAGCTCCCGTTTCCGGGGGTTATCCCGATGTGATGGGTAGGTTGCTCACGTGTTACTCACCCGTTCGCCGCTCGTGTACCCCCGAAGGGGCCTTACCGCTCGACTTGCATGTGTTAAGCACGCCGCCAGCGTTCGTCCTGAGCCAGGATCAAACTCTCCGTTGAAATTCTTATGACGCGGGCGAACCCACGTCGAACTCTTTGGAGTATCCCGGCAAGAGTTGGTCCCCGAACTGCGGGACCTTCCTTACCAAAGGAACCGTCCTTCAACCCGTGTCCGGACGAGCCGGAACACTGATCGTCGGACGGGGCGTTACAAATTAATTCGTCGACTTTTAGCACACTGTTGAGTTCTCAAGGATCAAGCGCGCACCGAACTCGGGCCTCTCGGCCAGGGTCTCGGGGCAACCTGGTCAAACTTACCGGTTGGCATCGGCCCGGTCAAACCGGGCCTCGGCCTCCAGTCCCCCGGCGCACCTGAGCGCTCGGACTCGTGGTGACACTGTCCGAGTGGCAGCTGCGTGGGGGTCTCGCCCGGGGCCGGCCGCCCGGCCTCTCGGCCAAGCGTGCGCCGTTCCCTGGCGACGAAGCGAAACATTACGACCGCCCGATGGCAGCGTCAAATCGGGGCCGAGTGGCCCCGATCACACCGGCGGGAGCACCCCGGGATCGGGCTTCCCCGGGCCCAGGAGATCCTCGGAGACCTCGTCGACCGAGCCGAGCCCGGCCAGGCGCAGGACCTCCTCCAGGTCGCCGCTGACCTCCTCCACCAGCCGGCGCACCCCCGCCGCCCCGGCGTCGGCGAGGGCATAGAGGGCCGGCCGGCCCAGGAAGACTCCGTCGGCCCCCAGAGCCAGGGCCACCAGCACGTCCAGGCCGGCGCTGAGACCGCCGTCCACGAAGACCTGGGCGGCCACACCGGACTCCTGCACCGCCCGGTGCACCGCGGGCAGCGCCTCGCGCGTGCTCACCGCACGGTCGAGCTGGCGACCGCCATGGTTGGACACCCAGACCGCGCTCGCGCCGGCGTCCACGCACCGCCGGGCATCGTCGGGGCGCAGCACTCCCTTGACCACCACCGGAAGCTCGAAGCGCTCACGCAGCCAGGCGATGTCCTGCGGCCCGAGATCGGCCGCCTTGTCCATCGTCGCCTCACCGTCACCGCCGGGGAAGTTGACCCGCAACCAACCGGGCTCGACCAGGTCCCAGACGTTGGGCGTGGACATCCGTTTCCGGGCCACCAGGGGGGTGTCGGCCGTCAGGACCAGTGCCGAGGCTCCCGCCTCCCGGGCGGCCTGGACGACCGGCTCCGTCAGCGAGCGGTCGGCGGTGACGTACATCTGGAGCCACCAGCGCACGCCCGTCGCGGCGATGTCGGCGAACGTGGAGCCCGCATTGCTGCTGACCACCAGGGGGACGTCGAGCCCGGCGGCGGCACGTGCCATCTCGACCTCCCCGTCGGGGTGTGCGGCCCGCTGCAGCGTGGTGGGCGCGATCCCCACCGGGAGCGCGTGGTCGGCCTCGAGGAACCGCGCCCTGAGGTCGATGGTGACGACGTCCTGGAGCACCCGGGGCCACAACCTCACGTCCCGCCAGGCGGCCGTCGCCTCACCGGCGGTGATGCCAGGCCCTGCCCCTTGCGCGATGTAGGAGAAGACCGCGGGGTCGAGCCTGGCGCGGGCGAGCTCGGCCACCTGCTCGGCATACGGCGTGCCGCTGCGTTCGTCGTGCTTGCGCCGCCTCCCCGCGATCACCGGACCCGGACTCCCGCGAAGCTCTTCTTGCCCCGTCGCAGCAGCAACCAGCCGCCCGGAAGCACGTCGCTGTCCGCCGGCTTCGCCTCCGGGTCGCTGATCCGCTCGTTGTTGAGGTAGGCGCCACCCTCGTTGACGGTGCGTCGCGCGGCCCCCCGGCTGTCACTGAGCCCGGCCACGACCAGGAGATCGACGATGGTGGGCAGCTCGGGACCATCTCGGTGCACCTCACCCCCACCGGCCTCGCTCAGCGCAGCGCTCAACGTCTCGGCGTGCAGCCCGGTCAGGTCCCCGCCGCTGAAGAGCGCGGCCGCCGCGGTCGTCACGCGCTCGGTCTCCTCGGCCCCGTGGACCAGGGTCGTGAGCTCGTGGGCGAGCCGCTTCTGACCGGCCCTGAGGAACGGCTTCTCCTCGGTCTGCGTCTCGAGATCCTCGATCTCCTCGCGCGAGAGGAACGTGAAGATCCGCAGCAGCTCCCCGACCTTCACGTCCTCGACGTTGAGCCAGAACTGGTAGAAGGCGTACGGCGACATCATCGCCGGGTCGAGCCACAACGCTCCGCCCTCGGTCTTGCCGTACTTGGTGCCGTCGGCCTTCGTGACCAGTGGTGTGGCGAACGCATGGGCGTGACCGCCGACCGCTCGCCGGATCAGCTCCACGCCGCCGGTCAGGTTGCCCCACTGGTCGCTCCCGCCGAACTGGAGCGTGACGTCGTGCTTCTTGTACAGCTCCAAGAAGTCCATCGACTGGAGCAGCACGTAGCTGAACTCGGTGTAGCTGATGCCCGACTCGAGCCGGGAGCGGACGACGTCGCGCGCCAGCATCCGGTTGACCGGGAAGTGCTTGCCGATCTCGCGCAGGAAGTCGATCGTCGACAGGTTCGCCGTCCAGTCCAGGTTGTTGACCATGGTCGCCGCGTTGTCGCCGTCGAAGGACAGGAACGGCTCGATCTGACGATGCACCCGCTGCACCCACTCGGCGACCACGTCCGCGGAGTTGAGCGTGCGCTCACCCGAGTCGCGAGGGTCACCGATCATTCCGGTTGCACCGCCCACCAGCGCGAAGGGCACGTGTCCGGCGCGTTGGAGCCGCATCGCGGTGATGATCTGCACCAGGTTGCCCAGGTGAAGGCTGGGAGCCGTCGGGTCGAACCCGACGTAGAAGCGCACCGACCCCTTCGCCAGCGCCGCGCGCAGCTCCTCCAGCTCGGTGTGGTGCGCCAGCAGCCCCCGCCAGCGGAGGTCGTCGACGAGGTCCGTCACCTCGACACCTCCTCGCGCGCCGCGTCGAGGTCGGACTTGGTGAGCACCGCTCGCACCTCGAGGCCGACGTCGTCGAGCGGAGACTTCTCAGCAGGACTGCGATCGATGGCGCACACGACCGTGTCCACGACGGCCCCGCCGGCCCGCAGCGCACGGACCGCGTCGCGCACGGCGCCACCGGTGGTGATCACGTCCTCCACCAGGAGCACCCGGCGACCGGCGAAGTCCGGGCCCTCGGCGAGCTTGCAGGTGCCGTACTGCTTGGCGTGCTTGCGCACGAACAGCGACGGCAGGCCGGTGCGGGCGCTGAGCACCGTGGCGATCGGCACACCACCGAGCTCCAGACCGCCCAACAGCTCCGCCTCCTCCGGCACCAGGTCGACCATCCGGTCCACGACCCGGGCCAGCAGCCCGGGCTGGGCCTCGAACAGGTACTTGTCGAAGTACTCCGAGGCGACCTGGCCGGAGCGGAGCGTGAACTCGCCGGTCAGTCGGCAGCACGCGTCGACGTCGCGCGCCAGGGAGGTCTCAGGGGTGGTGTCGGTCACCGCGTCATCATCCCAAACCCCTCTCGCTAGCCTCGAACCCTGCCCGACCTGCAAGGAGTGTGCATGCCCAAGAGCCTCGACACTGTGCTCCGGACCCCGGACGAGCGCTTCACCGACCTGCCGGACTACCCGTTCGAGCCGTCGTACGTCACCCTCGGCGACGGGCTCCGGATGCACTACGTCGACGAGGGCCCGGCCGACGCGCCTCCGGTGCTGATGCTGCACGGGGAGCCCTCGTGGTCCTACCTCTACCGGTTCATGGTGCCGGTGTTCGCCGACGCCGGACTGCGGGCACTGGCGCCGGACCTGATCGGCTTCGGTCGGTCGGACAAACCGACCGAGAAGTCGGCGTACAGCTACCAGACCCATGTGGACTGGGTGGTCGACTGGATCGAGCAGCTCGACCTGCGCGACATCACGCTGATCTGCCAGGACTGGGGGTCGCTGATCGGGCTGAGAGTCGCCGCTGAGCACTCCGAGCGGTTCTCCCGGATCGTGGTCGCCAACGGCTTCCTGCCGACCGGGGACACCGCGATGCCCGCTGCGTTCAAGGTGTGGAAGACCTTCGCGCTCCGGACCCCGGTCTTCCCCACCGGGCGGATCGTGGCCACCGGGTCCAAACGGGGATTGAGCAAGGCGGAGCGGGCGGCCTACGACGCGCCGTACCCGGACGCGTCCTACCAGGCCGGCGCGCGCATGTTCCCGGCTCTGGTGCCGACCTCACCCGACGACCCGGCCGCCCCGGCCAACCGCGCCGCCTGGGATGCGTTGGGGCGCTGGGAGAAGCCCTTCCTCACCCTCTTCGGCGCGGCCGACCCGATCCTCGGCAAGGGTGACAGACCGCTTCAGGCGCACGTGCCCGGCGCAGCAGGTCAGCCCCACGCCCGGTTGCCGGGCAGCCACTTCGTCCAGGAGGACCAGGGCGCCGAGATCGCCCGTCGCACCGTGGAGTGGATCGGGCGGTGAGCCCGGATCCGCGGTGAGGCTCACTCGGCACGCGGGTTGCGCTGGTAGCGGCTGACCGTCGGGTCGTCGGCGACCCAGAACCGCCACGCGACGTCGTGAGCCAGCCGCACCCCGACGCGGTCCCCCCGATGGATGTCGCCCGGGTCGACGCGTTCCCCTGGTCGCAGCCTCAGGTCGCCGTCACCCAGGAGGTCCGCGCCGTCGTGCTCGCGGCTGAGGCCGAGCGCCTGGCCGAGACAGCCCGGGCCGCGAGCGAGCCCGGTGTCCGGGACCCGCTCCCCGCGGCGGCTCCGCGCGAGATCGAGACCCTCCACGACGCGGCCGGCGCGGAGCAGGACGGCGGACGCGTCCCCGTGCTCGCCGGTGACCACGTTGCAGCACCAGTGCACGCCGTAGGAGAGGTAGACGTAGAGCCGCCCAGGCGGGCCGAACATCACCCGGTTACGCGGTGTCCGACCGCGGTGGGCGTGGGACGCGGGGTCGTCGGCGCCGCCGTACGCCTCGACCTCGGTGAGCCGGACCGAGACCGTGCCCAGGCCGGTGGTGTGACTGATCGTCCACCCCAGCAGCCGCTGCGCGACCTCCGGGCCCGGGCCGCGCAACAGCTCGGACATGCCTCGCTCTCAGCCGATCCAGGAACGCAAGGACGCGGCCTCGGCCCGCAGCTCCTCGAGCTGCTCCACGACGCGGTCCGGCGCGGTACCGCCCCGGGCGTCGCGGGAGGCGACGGACCCCTCAGCGGTGAGCACCTCGCGGACGGCGGGGGTGAGTCGTTGGTCGATGCCGGCGAAGTCGTCGTCGCTGAGGTCCGCGAGCTCGCAGCCCCGCTCCTCGGCCAGTCGCACGCAGGCGCCCGCCAGCTCGTGGGCCACCCGGAACGGAACGCCCTCGCGCACCAGCCACTCCGCGACGTCGGTGGCGAGCGAGAAGCCCTGCGGCGCCAGCTGTGCCATCCGATCGGTGTCGAAGCGCATCGTCGCCATCTGACCGGCCACGGCGGGCAGCAGCAGCTCGAGGGTGTCGATGGAGTCGAAGACCGGCTCCTTGTCCTCCTGCAGGTCGCGGTTGTAGGCCAGGGGCAGCGCCTTGAGCGTGGCCAGCAGGCCGGTGAGGTTGCCGATCAGCCGACCGGACTTGCCGCGGGTCAGCTCGGCGACGTCGGGGTTCTTCTTCTGCGGCATGATGCTCGAGCCCGTGGAGTAGCCGTCGTCCAGGACCGCGAACCCGAACTCCTTCGTCGCCCAGAGGATCACCTCCTCGGCCTGCCGTGAGAGGTCGACACCGATCATCGCCAGCACGAACGCGAACTCCGCGACGAAGTCACGCGACGCCGTGCCGTCGATCGAGTTCGGGCTCGAGGACTCGAAGCCCAGGTCCATCGCGACCGCGAGCGGATCGAGCCCGAGGCTCGAACCGGCCAGCGCGCCGCCGCCGTACGGCGAGTCGATGGCGACACGCGCGTCCCAGTCCCGCAGCCGTTGGACGTCGCGCAGCAGCGGCCAGGCGTGGGCGAGCAGGTGGTGTGAGAGCAGGACGGGTTGCGCGGACTGCAGGTGGGTGCGGCCGGGCAGGATCGCGCCCAGGTGCTGCTGGGCCTGGGCTGCCAGGGCGTCCACCAGGTCGAGCACCAGTCGGCCGATGTCGCGGGCGTGCTCACGCAGGTAGATCCGGAACTGCGTGGCGACCTGGTCGTTGCGGCTGCGCCCCGCGCGGAGTCGGCCCCCCAGCTCGGGGCCGAGGATCTCCAGGAGCCCTCGTTCGAGAGCGCCATGGACGTCCTCGTCACCGGGCTGCGGGAGGAACTCGCCTGTCGCCACCCGCCGCTCGAGCTCGCTGATGCCTTCGAGCATGCCGTCCAGGTCGCCATCGGAGAGCAGCCCGGCGTGTGCCAGGACGCGGGCGTGGGCGCGTGAGCCGGCCAGGTCGTACGGCGCCAGGCGCCAGTCGAAGTGGGTCGAGCGGGACAACGCCTCGAGCGCGGGACTGGGCCCGCCCGCGAACCTGCCGCCCCACAGCTTGCCGCTGCCGGTCGGGCCGTCTGGCAGGGGGTGCTCCACGTCGTACCGTCCTTCCGGGTCGAGCGCGAGTTGGCTAGGGCTGTGGACGCATCGTGGGCGGCGTACGCCATGTTGAGCGACCGTAACCCCGATTTACATGGGGCGGGGGGCGTCAGTCGGCGCCGGACTCCATCGCGGCCTGGTCGAGCACCGACTGAGCATCGTCGTCCTCCTCGTCGGCCTCGGGGTTGGCCGCGATGCGGTCGGCGCCACCCGCGGGAAGCTCGCCGAACAGCGTGCCGTGCTCGACGAGCACGTGGCCCTGGTCGTGCGGCTGAGCGGCGTAGTGCTCCAGCTTGGTGCGCGAGTCGGCGATGTCGAGGTTGCGCATCGTCAGCTGGCCGATGCGGTCGTCGGGACCGAAGACCGCGTTGTCGGTGCGCTCCATCGACAGCTTGTCCGGGTGGTAGGAGAACGCCGGGCCGTCGGTGCGCAGGATCGTGTAGTCCTCCCCGCGACGTAGCCGCACTGTCACCTCGCCGGTGACCAGGGAGGCGATCCAGCGCAGGATCGACTCCCGGATCATCAGCGCCTGCGGGTCCAGCCAGCGGCCCTCGTAGAGCAGCCGACCGAGCCTGCGACCCTGCGCGTGGTAGTTCTCCAGCGTGTCCTCGTTGTGGATCGCGTTGACCAGCCGCTCGTAGGCGATCCACAGCAGGGCCAGGCCCGGGGCCTCGTAGATGCCGCGAGACTTGGCCTCGATGATCCGGTTCTCGATCTGGTCCGACATCCCCAGCCCATGGCGCCCACCGATGGTGTTCGCCTCCTGCACCAGCGTCACCGGATCGCGGATCTCGCGCCCGTTGATCGCCACCGGGAAGCCCTGGGCGAAACGGATCGTGACGTCCTCGGGCTCGATCGCGACCGACGGGTCCCAGAACCTCACGCCCATGATCGGCTCGACCACCTCGAGCGAGGCGTCGAGGTGCTCCAGGGTCTTCGCCTCGTGCGTCGCCCCCCAGATGTTGGCGTCGGTGGAGTAGGCCTTCTCCTGGCTGTCCCGGTAGGGGAGGGACCGCTCGGTGAGCCACTGGCTCATCTCGGTGCGGCCGCCCAGCTCGTGCACGAACTCGGCGTCCAGCCACGGCTTGTAGATCCGCAGATCCGGGTTGGCCAGCAGGCCGTAGCGGTAGAACCGCTCGATGTCGTTGCCCTTGAAGGTCGAGCCGTCACCCCAGATGTCCACGCCGTCCTCGTGCATCGCGCGGACCAGCAACGTGCCGGTGACCGCCCGGCCCAACGGGGTGGTGTTGAAGTAGACCCGCCCCGCCGAGCGCAGGTGGAACGCGCCGCAGGCGACGGCGGCGAGTCCCTCCTCGACCAGCTGCTTGCGGCAGTCGATCGCGCGAGAGATCTCCGCGCCGTACGCCATCGCACGGGCAGGGACCCCGGAGACGTCCGGCTCGTCGTACTGCCCCAGGTCGGCGGTGTAGGTGCAGGGCACCGCGCCACGCTCGCGCATCCAGGCGACCGCGACGGAGGTGTCCAGGCCGCCGGAGAACGCGATGCCGACACGCTCACCGACCGGAAGGGTGGTCAGGACCTTGCTCAATTCATTTCCTTCATCTCGTCCGGGAGTGGTTCAGGAGTGGGACTGGCCGTCGGCCAGGGTGACGAATCGTCGCGCCAGCGTGGTCGCACCGCGGCCACCCGCACTGATCACCATGACGGTGTCGTCGCCCGCGATCGTGCCGACCACCTGGTGCATCTCCACCTTGTCGATCGCCGATGCCAGGAACTGGGCGGCACCGGGCGGCGTGCGCAGCACCACCAGGTTGCCGGTCGCCGTGGCGGAGACCAGGAGGTCGGAGAGCAGCTTGGCCATGCGGGACTCGGCCGCAGCGGTCTCCACCGCGGCGCGGGGGGTGCGGTCGCCGCCCTCGGAGGGGACGGCGTAGACGAGTGCACCCGAGATCGAGCGGACCTTGACCGCGTCGAGCTCCAGCAGGTCACGCGACAGGGTGGCCTGGGTGACGTGGACGCCGTCACCGGCCAGGAGGTCGGCGAGCTCGGCCTGCGAGCGCACCTCCAGCTTGCTGAGCAGCTCGACGATCTTGCCCTGCCGGGCGCCCTTGGTCAGCGGGATGTGTGCCGAGAGGGCACTGCGCTCTCTCATCGCTCCCCCGCCCCCGGTTGTTGGAGCAGCCAGGTCAGGATCGCCTTCTGCGCGTGCAACCGGTTCTCGGCCTCGTCCCAGACCCGGCTGCGTGGGCCGTCGATCACCTCGGCGGTGATCTCCTTGCCCCGGTAGGCCGGCAGGCAGTGCAGCACGATCGCGTCGTCCTTCGCGTGAGCCAACAGCTCGTCGTCGACGCGGTAGGGCACGAAGGGGTCGGTGCGTGCCCCCGCCTCGGCCTCCTTGCCCATCGAGACCCAGGTGTCGGTCGCGACCACGTCGACGCCGGTGACTGCCTCGAGCGGGTCCACGACGTACGCCGCGGAGCCGCCGGTCGTCGCTGCGATCTCTTGTGCCTTGGACAAGACCTGCGGATCGGGCGGATATCCGTCCGGGCCCGACACGGTCACGTGCATGCCGGCGGTCGCGCCGGCGAGGAGGAAGGAGTGCGCCATGTTGCTGGCCGAGTCGCCCACCAGCGTCAGTCGCTGGCCGGCGAGGTCACCACGATGCTCCTTGACCGTCAGCAGGTCGGCCAGCAGCTGGCAGGGGTGGAAGTCGTCGGTCAGCGCGTTGACCACGGGCACCCCGGCGTGAGCGGCCATCTCCTCGATCCGGTCCTGGCCGAAGGTGCGCCACACGATCGCGGCGACCTGGCGGCCGAGCACCCGCGCCGTGTCGGCGACCGACTCACGGATGCCGATCTGGGCCAGGTTGCCGTCGACGATGATCGGGGTGCCACCCAGCTCGCCGACGCCTGCCATGAAGCTCAGCTGCGTGCGCAGCGTCGGCTTGTCGAAGATCAGGGCGACGCCCTTGGCCACGCTGAAGGGCTGCGCGCCACTGCGGTCAGCCTTGAGCCGGAGCGCCAGGTCGAGCACCTCGGACTGCTCGGCCGGGCTCAGGTCGTCGTCACGCAGCAGGTGCCTGGGGGTAGCGGACATCAGGCACCCGTGTCCTCGTAGGCCGCTGCCACGATGCCGGGCCAGGCCTCCAGCAGGGAGTCGGCCTCGTCGTCGGAGAGCACCAGCGGCGGCGCGAGCCGGACCCGCTCGGGCGTGCAGGCGTTGAGGATGAAGCCACGCGCCTGGGCGGCATCGACCACCGCAGCGGCACGGGCGTCGTCCAGGGTGAGCCCGATCAGCAGGCCTTCGCCACGGATGTCGATGACGCGCTCGTGCCGGAGCCCCTGGGAGAGCCGCTGACCGACAGCGGTCGCCCGGTCGAGCAGGCCCTCGGACTCGATGGTGTCCAGCGTTGCCAGCGCGGCGGCACAGGCGACCGGGTTGCCGCCGAACGTGGTGCCGTGGTTGCCGGGACCGAGCATGCCGGCGGCGTCCCCGAAGGCGAGGCAGGCACCGATCGGGATGCCGCCTCCCAGGCCCTTGGCCAACGTGACCACGTCCGGCTCCAGACCGTCGGGCTGGGCGAACCAAGCACCGGTGCGACCCGACCCGGTCTGCACCTCGTCGATCCACAGCAGGGCGCCACGCTCCGCGGTGACCCGGCGGGCGTGCTCGAGGTATCCGGCGGGAGGCACGATCACGCCGGCCTCACCCTGCACCGGCTCCAGGACGACGGCGGCGGTGCCGTCGTCGACCGCGTCGTCGAGAGCCTGCGAGTCGCCGTAGGGCACGAAGCTGACCTCACCCGGCAACGGTTCGAAGGGCTCTCGGTAGGCGGCCTTGCTGGTCAGCGCCAGCGCGCCCATGGTGCGGCCGTGGAAGCCGCCCTCGGCGGCCACCAGCCCGGCACGGCCGGTGCGCCGGCTCAGCTTCATGGCCGCCTCGTTGGCCTCGGTGCCGGAGCTGGTGAAGAAGACCCGCCCCTCGCGGCCGGCCATCGCGAGCAACCGCTCGGCCAGCGCGACCTGCGGCTCGGTGGCGAAGAAGTTGGAGACGTGCCCCAGCGTGGAGAGCTGGCGGGAGACGGCGTCGACCAGCGCGGGGTGTCCGTGGCCCAGAGCGCTGACCGCGATGCCGCCCAGGAAGTCGAGGTAGCGGTTGCCGTCGGTGTCCCAGACGTAGCACCCCTCGCCCCGTGCGAGCGCGAGCCGGGGCGTGCCGAAGGTGCCCATCAGGGCTTGCTGGTAGCGCTCGAGGAGCGGGGCGCTCATGAGCTGACCTCGGGCTTGTCGCTGGTGCGGTAGCGGGCGCTGCGCACCTTCGTCGGGACGCCGGGGAGGACCTGGGTGCCGACACCGTCGTCGGTGAACAGCTCGACGAGCACGGAGTGTGGCGTGCGGCCGTCGACCACCGTCGCGCGAGCCACGCCGTTCTGAAGCGCCCGCAGGCACGCCGCCATCTTGGGGATCATGCCCGTCGACAGCGACGGCATCAGCTCCTCGAGGGACTCCGGGCTGATCTCACCGATGACGTCGTCGGAGTCGGGCCAGCTGCGGTAGAGCCCCTCGACGTTGGTCAGCACCAGCAGCTTCTCGGCCTTGAGCGCCACCGCCAGTGCGGCGGCGGCGCTGTCGGCGTTGACGTTGTGGGCCACACCGTCGACGTCGGGTGCGACGCTGGAGATCACCGGGATCCGACCGGCCTCGACCAGGTCGAGCACCGCCTCCGGCCGCACTCCGGTCACCTCGCCGACGAGGCCGAGGTCGACCTCCTCGCCGTCGACGACGGTGTTGGTGCGCGTCGCCGTGAACAGCCCGGCGTCCTCGCCGGAGAGCCCGACAGCGAGCGGCCCGTGCTCGTTGATCAGCCCGACCAGCTCGCGCTGCACCTTGCCGACGAGCACCATCCGGACGATGTCCATCGTCTCCTCCGTGGTCACCCGCAGGCCACCACGGAACTCGCTGCTGATGTCGAGCCGCTCCAGCATCGTGGAGATCTGCGGCCCGCCACCGTGGACCACCACCGGCCGGAAGCCGGCGTAGCGCAGGAAGACGATGTCCTGGGCGAAGGCGCTCTTGAGGTCGTCGTCGGTCATCGCGTTGCCGCCGTACTTCACCACGATGATCTTGTTGTGGTACTTCATCAGCCACTTCAGCGCTCCGGCGAGCACGTCGGCGCGCTCCGGCTGGCTGAAGAAGTCGCTGCGACCCGGGTCGTCAGCTGTCGAGTCGTTGGACTCCGTGGGCTCGGTAGACATCGTCGGCACTGACCCTTCAGGTGCTGTAGGCGGAGTTCTCGTGCACGTAGGCGTGGGTGAGGTCGTTGGTCCACACCGTCGCCTCGGCATCGCCGGACTTCAGGTCGACGGTCACGGTGACCTCACGCGGCTCGAGGTCGACCTCCTCCGGCGGTGCGTGGGGGGTGGAGGCGCGGCAGACCATGACGCCGTTCATCGACACGTCGAGGTCGGCCGGGTCGAACTGTGCGTCGGTGGTGCCGATGCTCGCGAGCACCCGCCCCCAGTTGGGGTCCTTGCCGAACACGGCGGCCTTGAACAGGTTGCTGCGGGCGATCGAGCGACCGGCGGCGACGGCGTCGTCCTCGGACGCTGCCCCGAGCACGGTGATCGCGATCTCGTGGTCGGCGCCCTCGGCATCGGCCAGCAGCTGGCGGGCGAGGTCGAGACAGGCCTCGGTCAGCGCTTCGGTGAACGCCTCCTCGCCCGGCTCGGACCCGCTGGCACCGCTCGCCATCACGGTCACTGTGTCGTTGGTGGACATGCAGCCGTCGGAGTCGAGCCGGTCGAAGGAGACCCGGGTCGCGGCGCGCAGCGCCCGGTCGAGCAGGTCGGCGGGCACCGCGGCGTCGGTCGTGATGATCACCAGCATCGTGGCCAGCTGGGGCGCCAGCATCCCGGCGCCCTTGGCCATGGCGCCGATGGACCAGCCGTCACGCTCCACGACCACCTGCTTGGGGTGGCTGTCCGTGGTCATGATCGCGGTGGCGGCATCCAGAGAGCCGTCCCGGTGCAGGGCCTCGTACGCCGCATCGACACCGCTCAACAGGTCCTCACGCACGGTGGTGAGCCCGATCAGCCCGGTGGAGCAGACCAGGACGTCGCCCGCGCCGATCCCCGCGTGCTCGGCGACGCGCTCCGCCGTGGCGTGCGTGGTCTGGAAGCCGTCCGGCCCGGTGTAGCAGTTGGCGCCGCCGGAGTTCAGGATCACGGCCTTGACCGTGCCGTCCTTGACCACCTGCTCGCTCCAGAGCACCGGGTTGGCCTTGCACCGGTTGGCGGTGAAGACGCTGGCGCAGTCGTAGCGCGGGCCGTCGTTGACCAGCAGGGCGACGTCGAGCGCTCCGCCCGACTTGAGGCCGGCGGGCACGCCACTGGCGCGGAAGCCGCTGGGACGAGTGATGCTCATGAGGCCACCCCCCAGGCCGTAGCGGCGGCGTCGGCCCGCTCCGCCGGGACCAGCAGCCAGTCGGTGTCGAAGGTCGAGACGACGAACACGGGGATCTCCTCACGCGCCAACGGTTCGGTCAGGCCCGACAGGACACCGGTCATGCCGAGGTCCAGGCTGCCGTCGACGCTGAAGGCGACGAAGGGCCCCTCGCTGCGCGCCTTGCCCGGCACGTCGGCTGCCGCACAGACCACCGAAGTCTCCGACGCCGTGGCCGTGATCGAGACCAGGGTCGCGCTCCTGGCCCAGTCCGGCACCTCGGCGCCCGGTCCGAGTCGCACCACCGCGAGGTGCTCGGGGTGACGGCTCAGCGTCAAGGGCTGCGGCTGCTCGGTCACGGCGCCATCCCCACCGTGTGCAGGCCCGTGGTCTCGGGGATCTCCAGGGCAAGGTTCATGCACTGCACCGCGGCACCCGCCGTTCCCTTCGCGAGGTTGTCGACGGCGCCGACGGCGACCAGGCGCCGGGCCCGCTCGTCCACGGTCACCTGGAGCTGCACGGCGTTGGAGCCGAGCACCGACTGGGTCTGCGGCCACTGGCCCTCGGGCAACAGGTGCACGAACGGCTCGTCACCGTAGTCCTTCTCGTACGCCGCGCGCAGGGTCTGGACGTCGGCGTCGGTGCTCGCGCTGCAGGTGGCGAGGATGCCGCGGCTCATCGGGACGAGCAGCGGGGTGAAGCTGACCCGGACCTCGGTACCGGGGCGCAGACCGGAGAGGTTCTGCACGATCTCGGGGGTGTGGCGGTGCGTGCCGCCGACGCCGTACGCCGTGGCGTTGCCCATGACCTCGCTGCCCAGCAGGTGCGGCTTGGCCGACTTCCCGGCGCCACTGGTGCCGCTGGCCGCGACCACCACCAAGCTCTCGGGGTCGACCAGTCCGTGCGCGACGGCCGGGGCCAGCGAGAGCGTCGAGACGGTGGGGTAGCAACCAGGCACCGCGATCCGGCGAGCCCCGCTCAGCGACTCGCGGTTGCTGCCCAGCTCCGGCAGCCCGTAGGGCCAGGAGCCGGCGTGGTCGCCGCCGTAGAACTGCTCCCACTGCTCGGGGTCGTCCAGCCGGAAGTCAGCACCGCAGTCGATCACCACCACCTCGGGGCCGAGCTGATCGGCGAGTGCCGCCGACTGGCCGTGCGGAAGAGCCAGGAACACGACGTCGTGCCCGGCGAGGTGCTCGGCGTCGGTCGGCTCGAGCACCCGGTCGCCGAGCGGCAGCAGGTGCGGTTGAATGGACCCGAGACGTTGACCGGCGTTGGAACCGGCTGTCAGCGCTCCGATCTCCACCTCTGGGTGAGCCAGGAGCAGCCGCAGCAGCTCTCCCCCGGCGTACCCGCTGGCTCCGGCGACTCCGACCCTCCACGTCATATGCATGAATATACATGCACATGCATCGCTATCAGTTGAGGGGTACCTGCACCTCGCTGAGGATCACGTGGTGGTCGGTGATCTTGCGGGTGAAGTCGGTGTAGAGGTCGACGAAGCTCAGCACGGGTGCGCGCTGGGAGAGGAACACCCAGTCGACCCTCATCCCGCGGGGCGGGCGGCACTGATCGCCGTACCAGGTGCCACCGTTGGCGGCCTTCAGGTCGGTCTGGCCGGTGATCGTGCAGAATGCCTCGCCGGTCTCGTTGAAGTCCCCGACCAGGAAGACCGGCAGGCCGGTCGCGTGCAGCTCGTCGGACAGCTCGGCCTGGATGGCCATCGCTCGATCTCGGTACTGCTGCGCGGGCCCTCGACTGTCAGCCGGGTTGTGGGTGTTGATCACCCACACGTCGAAGCCCTCGGCGCGGTTGCGCAGCTTGATGTAGGGCTGCTTGACGAGGTTCCCTTTGAAGTAGGGGATGTTGTAGAGCCGCTTCTCCATGACCTTCCACTCGTCGTCGCGCCACACGATCGAGTTCTGCACCGGTCGGCGGCCCTCCTCCAGACCCGGGTAGACACCCCAGGACCCTGCGGTGAGCTTCACGAACAGGTCGTGCTGCGGCTTCTGGTACTCCTGGAATCCCACGAAGTCGAAGCCCTTGCGGTTGATCAGGTTCACGGTCTTGCGCATCCGCGAGGGGTAGGTCGCGAAGCCGCGCCGCCTGGTCTTGGTGTGACTCGCACCCAGGACGTTGAACGTCGCGACCGTGAAGGGCTGGCTCAGCCCGGTGCGGGCAGACCCCGCCTCGGCGGGCGCGGTGGACAGCGTGGCGAGGCCACCGCCGACCAGCAGTGAGGACGCCAGCGCGACCAGTCGGGCTCGTCGCCCCAGGCGTGCGGGCATGGCGGAACGCGTGGTTGTGGGCATCGCGGTGAGTCTCCCTAGGACGAGGCCGCCACACGTGGGGTTGGCGGACGACCTGACTTTGTACCTAGGACGATAGTCCCGAACCGCTCCGGTCGTCCTGAGAATCGGGCACCTCACCAGCGACCGACCGCACCACGTCGGTCGAGCGCACCGCCCACTCGGTGTGGTCTGGTCGGTAGGGCCGGCCGGAGCCGGTCGTGGCGGTCGTGGCGGTCGTGGCGGTCGCCGAACGTGCGTTGCTCACCCTGACAGGTCGCTCGGCGATGGTGCGGGCATCAACGCACGTCGGGAGCGAGCACTCATCTCATGCACCTCCGACGGCCGCACCTGACTGCTCAGCGCAGCTGGGCGCCGTGACGCTCGGCCGCCAGTGAGACCGCGGCGTCGCGCGCAGCGGTGACCTCGTGATCCTTGAGCGTCCGGTCAAGCGCGCGGAAGCGCAGCGCGAAGGCCAGTGACTTCTTGCCCTCCCCCACCTGGTCGCCCACGTAGAGGTCGAAGAGACGGATCGACTCGAGCAGCTCCCCCGAACCCTCCCGCAGCGTCTGCTCCAGCGCAGCCGCACTGGTCTCGCTGTCCACGACCACGGCGATGTCGACCTTGGCGACCGGGAAGGAGGAGAACCGGGGCGCCACCGCAGGTCGGGCGTGGTCCAGCAGCAGGTCGAGATCGATCTCCGCAGCGGCCGACCTCGCGGGGAGACCGCCTCGACGGCACACCTGTGGGTGCAGCTCGCCGGCGTGGCCCAGCACCGTGTCCCCGACGCGCAGCTCGGCGCAGCGACCGGGATGCCACGGGGCGGCGTGCCCCTGGGTCACGGTCAGCTCCACACCGAGGGTCTCGGCCACCTGCCGGACGACGTCGACGGCGTCGGCCCAGCTCGCGGGACGGGCCTGGCCCCACCAGCCCGCCTGGTCGGTCTCACCCGTCAGCAGGACCGCGAGGTGGAGCGGCTGGTGCGGCACCGCCTCCTGGAGCTCGTCCCACTCCTCGGGCGTGGGGCGTCGGTCCACCGGCAGGATCGGGGCGGGTTTGCTGCCACATGGGATGGTCACCATCGCGACCTCGGAGAGCGACACGTCCGGGTTGCCTCGCCCCGCGTTGCGGGCGCCGGCCTCGAGCAACCCTGGCAGCAGCGTCGTGGTCAAGCACGGCGCCTCGGCGCTGAGCGGGTTGGCGATCCGCATCGAGTCACGGCGCGGGTCGTCCTCGGCAAGACCCAGCACGTCGTACGACGCCTGGCCAACGAAGGGGAACGTCACCACCTCGGACAGACCGGCGCCGGCCAGGGTCCGGCCGACCCGGCGTCGCAGCTGCTGCCGATCACTCAGGCCACGGCCGGGCGGAGCGGGCGGCAGGACCGAGGGCACCTGGTCGTAGCCGACCAACCGGGCGACCTCCTCGACCAGGTCGAACGGGTCATTGAGGTCGGGTCGCCACGACGGCACCTCCGCGCGGAGCCGGTCACCCTCGCGTTCGACCTGGCAGCCGACAGCACGCAGGTGACGCTCGGTGGTCTCGGGGTCGATCGGCATGCCGGTGACCCGGGACGGCAGGTCTGCGGCGATCTCGATGACGGCGGGTTCCGGTGCGCTGCCGACCTTGGTGACCCCCGCCTCGAGCGTGCCACCGGCGTGGGCGACGAGGAGCTCGGCGACCCGGTCGGCCGCGGCCTCGGGAAGGGTCGGGTCGACGCCGCGCTCGAACCGCTTGGATGCCTCGCTGGGCAGCTTGTGACGCCGCTGGGTCCGGAAGATCGAGACCGGGTCGAAGTGCGCCGCCTCGATCACGACGCGGCTGCTGCTCGCCGACAGCTCGGTGGTCTCACCACCCATGACACCGGCGAGACCGATCGGCCCCGAGTCGTCGCAGATCAGCAGGTCCTCGACCGACAGCCGCCGGTCGACGCTGTCGAGCGTGGTGAGCCGCTCACCGCTCTCGGCTCTGCGCACCCGGATCGGGCCCTGGAGCAGGTCGCCGTCGTAGCCGTGGATCGGCTGGCCCAGCTCCAGCATCACGTAGTTGGTGACATCGACTGCCACCGAGATCGGGCGCATCCCGGCGAGCTGGAGCCGACGAGACATCCAGGTCGGGGTCGGGGCGGCGGGGTCGATGCCCGACACCACGCGGGTGACGAACACCGGGCAGCCCTCGGGGTCGTCGACGACCACCGGGTGGGCGCCGTCGTCCGGCGCAGGAGCCGCCCGCGCGGCCGGGTCGACGTAGCGCAGGTCGAGCCCGAGGGCGACCTCGCGCGCGACGCCGCGGATCGAGAGCGCATAGGCGCGATCGGGGTTGATCTCCATCTCGATCACGTCATCGCGCAGGTGCAGCAGCTCAGCCGCGTCGTCGCCGGGCTCACCGAAGCCGTCGGGAAGCACGATGATGCCGCCGTGGTCCTCCCCCAGCCCGAGCTCGCGCGCTGAGCAGATCATCCCGGCGGAGACGTGGCCGTAGGTCCTGCGGGCGCTGATCTCGAAACCACCCGGCAGCACGCCACCGGGGAGGATCACGACAACCAGGTCGTCGACCGAGAAATTGTGAGCACCACAAACAATGCCTTGCGGCTCTCCGGTGTCGTTCGCCTGGCCGACGTCGACCTGGCACCAGCGGATCACCTTGCCGTTCTTCTGCGGCTCGTCGACCGCTTCGAGCACCCGGCCCACGACCAGGGGGCCTTGCAGGTCGACACCGGCGTTCTCCAGGGCCTCGAGCTTGAGACCGAGCGCGGTCAGCCTCTCGGCGACGGTCTCGGACGACACGTCGGGCGGCAGGTCGACGTGGTCACGGATCCAGGACACGGGGGCGCGCATCAGAGATCGGCTCCGAAGGCCTCGGTGAACCGGACGTCACCCTCGAACAGGTCGCGCATGTCCTCCACTCCGTGACGGAACATCAGGGTGCGGTCGATGCCCATGCCGAAGGCGAAGCCGGTGTAGGTCTCCGGGTCCACACCACAGGCAGTCAGCACGCGTGGGTTGACCACCCCGCAGCCGCCCCACTCGATCCAGCCCTCACCGCGGCAGGTGCGGCAGGCCTCGCTGTCGACGCCGCGGCAGACGAAGCACCGCAGGTCGACCTCGGCGCTGGGCTCGGTGAAGGGGAAGTACGACGGGCGGAAGCGGGTGGTGATGCCCTCGCCGAAGATCGCGGCGGCGAAGTGGTCGAGGCTGCCCTTGAGGTGGGCCATCGTGATGCCTTCGTCGACCACGAGCCCCTCGACCTGGTGGAACATCGGGCTGTGGGTGGCGTCGTACTCGTCGGTGCGGAAGACCCGGCCGGGACAGACGATGTAGATCGGTGGGGTGCGGGTCAGCATGGTGCGGGCCTGCACCGGCGAGGTGTGGGTGCGCAGCACCAGCGCGTTGTCGGCCGGCTCCATCCAGAAGGTGTCCTGCATGGTGCGCGCCGGGTGGTCGGGCCCCAGGTTGAGCGCGTCGAAGTTCAGCCACTCGGCCTCCACCAACGGGCCCTCGGCGACCTCCCAGCCCATCGCGACGAAGACGTCCGCGATCCGCTCCGACAGCGTGGTGATCGGGTGTCGGGCTCCGCGGCGACGGCGGTCGGTCGGCAGGGTGACGTCGACAGCCTCCTCGACCAGGATCCGCGCCTCGTGCTTCTCCTCGAGCACCGCCTGTCGCTCGGCGATCGCACGGTTGACCTCGCCGCGCGCCTTGCCGACCCGCTGGCCGGCCTCCTTGCGGGCCTGCGGCGGCAGCGCGCCGATCTCCCGGTTGGCCAGGGCCAACGGTGAGCGGTCACCGGCGTGGGCGAGCCGCGCAGTCTTGAGCGCGTCCAGGCTGTCGGCCTCGGCGATCGCCGCCAGCGCGTCGTCGCGCGCCCGCTGGACCTCTTCTGCCTGCAACGGGGTCACCTCGACGGGGTCGTAGTCAGTGTTCGGACCCGACATCAGTGCTGCACTGCCTTTCACCTGGGAAACCCGTGCCACGGACGGGCGCACGCGACAGTGTAGGAGGCCGGGTCTTCCGGCCGACCGGGCGATACGCCGGACGTGTGGCGGCCCGCCCGCCAGGCGGTACCTGGACCGGGACCCCGTGGGGATCAGGCTGCGGGGGGCTCGGCGATCGGCCAGGAGAGCTCGATGCGGGCGCCGCCGCCGTCGGCATCGTCGATCACCACGCTGCCGCCCTGGGCGGTGGTGAGGCCGTGCACGATGTACATCCCCAAGCCGGAGCCGCCCCGGCGACCGGACTTCCAGAACTTCGTGAAGACCCGGCGGCGGATCTCCGGAGCGATGCCCTCTCCCTGGTCCTCGAAGCGCAGCGTGACTCGGCCGGGGTCACCGGCAGCGGGCCCGATCTCCACGGTGATCGTGCCCTCACCGTGCCGTTCGGCGTTCTCCAGCAGGTTGGTCACGATCTGGGCGAAGCGGTCGGGGTCGGCGCTGATCATCGGACAGCCCTCGTCGGCGCGGACCACGATCTCCCGGCCGGTGCCGACTCCGATGTAGGACGCCAGGCGCTCGATGGCGTCGACAGGGTCGACGGGGCGCCGGTACAGCGAGAGGCGGTTGGTGTCGATCCGGGCAACGTCGAGCAGCTCACCGATCATCCGGGTCAGCCGGTCGGTGTCGGTGTGGACCGACTCCATGATCATCTTCTTCTGCTCGTCGTTGAACTTGTCCCACCGCGCCAGCAGCGTTCCGGTGAAGCCCTTCACTCCGGTCAGCGGGGAGCGGAGGTCGTGGGCCACCGTGGCGACCAGGTCCGAGCGCTCGCGATCCAGCCGGGCCCGCGCCCTGGCCGATCGCAGGCAGATGCCGACGGAGGTGACGGGACTGCCGCGCCTCTCGCGCTCCAGATGCGCAGTCACCAGCAGCTCGGTGCCGTCCGGGAGGAACCACGCCTTCTCGACGATCTCGCGCCGGATGGCCAGGCCGTCGTAGGGGTCGGCCCAGCTCAGCCACTCGTTTCCCTCGCGGTCCTGGAGAGACAGCACCTTGCTGATGGGCTGCCCCGCGAGATCCGAGATCCCCAGGAGCCGTGCGGCGGCGATGTTGGCCCGACAGACGACACCGGAACCGTCGGTCACGATCACCCCGTCAGGGAGAAGGTCCAGGTGGTCAGGGTGCATGGGCTCAGGCTAGACGCCGCGGCGCGCCCTGGCGCTGCTATAGAGGCACACCGCTGCGGCGGTGGCCAGATTCAGGCTCTCGGCTCGCCCGTGGATCGGGATCCGGACCGACTCGTCAGCGGCTGCCACCGTGACCGGGTCGAGGCCGTGGGCCTCGTTGCCGAACACCCAGGCAGTCGGCGCCGTCAGGAGTCCGGAGTCGACAGCTGCGTCCAGGTCGATGTCGGCGTGTCCGTCTGCGGCCAGCACCTGGAGCCCGGCCGCACGCAGCTGCTCGAGGGCCTCGGCCACGTCACGGTGCACTGCGACAGGGAGGTGGAAGACCGACCCCGCCGAGGCGCGGACCACCTTGGCGTTGTGGACGTCGACGCTGTCACCGAGCAGGACCATCGCGTCGGCGCCGGCAGCGTCGGCGCACCGCACGATCGTGCCCGCGTTGCCGGGGTCTCGCACGTCGACGCAGACCGCCACCAGACCGGGCCGGGTCGACAGCGCCTCCGCCAGGGGTACGTCGACGCTTCGGCAGACCGCGACCACCCCCTGCGGGGTCACGGTGTCGGTGAGGCCCTCGATCACGGCCTCCTCGGTCAGCAACCAGGGAACGCCCTGCGCACCGGCAGCGGCGGCGAGGTCCTCGACCACACCCGGCAGCGCGAACACCTCACGGACCCGGCCGGCGTCGGCCAGCGACTCGCGCACCGCCTGCGGGCCTTCGGCGAGGAAGAGCCCGCGCTCCTCGCGCACAGCACGACGGGTGAGCTTCCGCGCCTGTTTGACCCGGCCGCTCCTCGTGGTGAGAAGGGGCGGATCGGCGTGGTTGCTCACCCGTCGCAGAGGCCCGTGATCAAGCAGAGGCCGGCGCGTTGACGTCGGCCGGCAGTGCGCCCTTGGCGGTCTCGACCAGGGCGTTGAACGCCGTCGGGTCGTTCACGGCCAGGTCAGCCAGGATCTTGCGGTCGACCTCGACGCCGGCCAGCCTCAGGCCCTGGATGAACCGGTTGTAGGTCATCCCCTGCTGCCGGACTGCGGCGTTGATCCGCTGGATCCACAGCTTGCGGAAGTCGCCCTTCTTGGCGCGACGGTCGCGGTAGCTGTAGACCAGCGAGTGAGTGACCTGCTCCTTCGCCTTGCGGTAGAGCCGCGAGCGCTGCCCGCGGTAACCGGAGGCGCGCTCCAGGGTCGTACGTCGCTTCTTGTGGGCGTTGACCGCCCGCTTCACGCGTGCCACGTGAGTACTCCTTCGCTCGTGTGATCGGGGCTCAGCGGCCCAGCAGCCTGCGGACGGTCTTGGTGTCGGCCTTGGAGACCTCGGTGGTGCCGGCCATGCGCCGAGTCATCGTGGAGGGCTTCTTCTCCAGGTTGTGGCGCAGCCCGGCCTTCTGGCGGCGCAGCTTGCCCGACCCGGTGACCCGGAACCGCTTGCTGGCACCGGAGTGCGTCTTGTTCTTCGGCATGTTCGTCCTTCTTCTCTCGCCCGAGGGCTGTGGTCTGTCGTGGGTGTGACTGGCGGGGTGGCTCAGGCCTCGTCGAGGTCCTCGACGTTCTCCGAGCGACGCCTCGGCTTGGCTGCGGTGCCCGGTGCGTCCGCCGCCGCTGCGGCGCGCTCACGATGCTCAGCGCGCTCGCGGTGCTCGGCATCGGCCTCCGCCTGGCGCTCCGCGGCCCGCTCGGCCTTGGCGGCCTTCACCTCGGCCTTCGCCTCGGCCTTCTTCTTGACCGGCCCGAGCACCATGACCATGTTGCGGCCGTCCTGCTTGGGAGACGACTCGACGAACCCCAGCTCGACGACGTCGTCGGCCAGCCGCTCCAGCAGCCGCAGCCCGAGCTCGGGGCGATGCTGCTCACGACCGCGGAACATGATCGTGATCTTGACCTTGTCGCCCTGCTTGAGGAACCGCACGACGTGACCCTTCTTGGTCTCGTAGTCGTGCTGGTCGATCTTGGGGCGGAGCTTCATCTCCTTGATGACGACGTTGGTCTGGTTGCGTCGCGCCTCACGGGCCTTCTGGGCGTTCTCGTACTTGAACTTGCCGTAGTCCATGAGCTTGCAGACCGGGGGGCGCGCCATCGGAGCGACCTCGACCAGGTCGAGATCGGACTCCTGGGCCAGTCGCAGAGCGTCCTCGATGCGGACGATGCCGACGGTTTCACCGTTGGGACCGACGAGACGGACCTCGGGAACCCGGATCCGGTCGTTGATGCGCAAGTCTGTGCTGATGTGTCCTCCTGATGGCTGTCTCCTGTGACCCTCACCGGGAGCCGCCCACCCTCGGGGCAGGTGCCCGAGAAGCAGAAACGGCCTCCGCGTCAGCGACAGCGAAGGCCAGCCGGCGCCGCACACGGCGACGCCCCGCCCGGGGCACATGAGGCACATGCGCCCGAGCGACCGGACCCGACGACCTGAGGCGGTCGATGCGGGTGGGAGCCAGGCTCCGCTTGTCGGATCACCATGGCGCCAACCCTCGGGGCACGGCAACACAGCGATCGGTCGAGAGCAATGCTAGCAATCTGCGCCTCACGACGCACATCGCTCAGGCTGGACCCGAGTCCGGACCCTGGGTCACCAGCTTGGGCCCGGGCTGTCCCTGACCCAGGGCCTCGACCCGGCGGGCGGCCTCGGCCAGCTTGTGCCGCGGACCGGCCAGGACGAGGTACTCCACGTTGCGCAGCCGCCCCGGGGTGCCGACCCGCCGTCCGTGGACGTCGTGGATCCCGATCTGCGCGCCGACGTAGCGCTTGGCGTCGAAGCCCAGCGTCATCACCGCCTCGTGGCCGGCGTCCGCCAGCCAGCCGGCGATCTGCTGCGGACCGACCCAGGTCTCGTCGTTGCAGGAGACCATCACCACCTCGGCGCGGGCCCGCGCGATCACGCTCGCCAGCGCCTCGGGCATGCCCCGGCGCAGGTTGAAGGCGCTCTTGCGGGTCAGGTCGCGGCTGTCCACCCGCTTGCAGGCCACGCCGTAGTGCTCCGGGGAGTCCCAGCGCACCAGCGTCTCCCACACGTGGTAGTTCGTGACGTAGCGGTGCTGGTTGTACGGCGGGTCGAGATACATCAGGTCGACTCCCGGCAGGGTGTCGACGCTGCTCAGGGCATCGCCCAGGACGGTCTCCCCCGGCCCGGCGAGCAGCTCGGGGCGCTGCAGCTGGAGTGGCCGGTGCGCCCTGGGTGCCCACCGCTTGAGGTAGGCCATCTGCACGCCGGTGGTCGAGTCGACCCGGTCGGCCGCGACCAGCAAGCTGCTGAGCAGCACCGGGTAGAGCCAGGTGCCGCGGTAGTGCGCCTCGATGGCGTCGCGGATCGCGTCGATCCGCTCGCCGTTGGCGGGCTGGAAGTAGCGGGCCTGCTCGCAGAAGGTCTCGGTGACGTAGCCCCGCCGTCCCGGCAGCGCCTGCAGCCGCTCGATCGCCTCGTCGACCTCTCCCGGGTCGACCGCAGCAGCATCGGTGGCGATGAAGCAGTCGCTGAGGACCGCGCTGTAGGTCGCGGTGTCATTGGCACTCACGTGCAGCCCCCGGCGCTTCAGCTCCTGGGCGACCCGGGTGGTCCCGGTGAACAGGTCCACCGCGGTCTGCGCCTCGACCGCGCTCGCGATCTCCCCCAGCACGGGTACCAGCAGGCGCTTGGAGCCGAGGTACTTGATCACGCCTCGCAGGCTAGCCGCCGGACGACTCGTAGCTCGGGACCTCGCGCTCCAGATCCTGCGGCCCGGTGAAGCGAAGGTGCCAGGTCAGCATCGCCGCCGACACCACCACGTGGAAGCTGTGGAGCACCCACACCGGGCCCAGCGGCAGACTCACGACGTACAGCGTGTGGATCGCGTTGCCCACGTTGGTCATGACCAGGTGACCCCGGCTGTAGGAGGCCATGTCCCTGGTCCGCCAGGCGCGAGCCACCATCGGCAGCGTGCTTAGGGTGAAGACGACCGTGGAGGCCAGGCCGGCGAGAAACGCGGGGTTCATCGGAACCGGCGACGCCACCACGAGGTGCGTCGCTGTGGCTGCTGTGCGTGGCGGCGGGCGGCGACGACGGAACGCTGCCGCTGCTCGCTCCGGGTGAGCTGCAGCAGGGCCACGGCGTGACTGATGTGCATGACGGACTCCGTTGCTCGGCGGCTCGCGGACCGGTCGGCCCGCGACCACCACAGGCTTGACCCGGTCCCTGACGAAGCGCTGTCAGCGGACTGTCGAGCACACCGTCACGTGGCTGACCGCACCCGTCGGCGCAGCTCGGCGATCGTCCGCTCCCCCACCTGTTCCAGGCTGAGCCCGGCACCCTCGCGCCAACCCGCGTCGACCTCCTCCTGGGCGAGCCGGGCACGGGCCCGTTGCCGTGCGCTCGCGAGTCGGGCCGCCTCCGCGCCGTACGGCGGCCGGCCGTGCGAGTGCTGCTCGATCGCCGCCGAGAGGACCACCACTGCGCGATGTGCCTCCAGCCGATCGAGGAGAGTCACCACGTTGCGCAGGCACGTGACGAGGACGTTGTCGTTGCCCGATCCCCGCCAGTGCTCGATCGCCCTCACGGTCCGCTCGACGGTGTCCTCGTCGAGCTCGCCCACTCGTCCGAGCAGTGCGGTCTCCGCGACCAGCGAGACACCGGCGGCCAGCCGGGAGCCGGCCGACTGTGCGACCTCGCGCGCCTGGGCGAGCAGCTCAAGCGCCTGGACAGGATCGGACCCGGCCAGCGCCTCCCCCTCGGAGTAGAGCGCCATGGCTTCGGCCGTGGGGCATGGCGAGGTCAGGCGCGCACGGCGCAGCAGCTCGAGCTCGTCGGTGGCGTCGTGGCCGCGGTAGACCTGGCTCAGCAGGAGTCCGGACGCCGCGTTCAGCTGGTGCCACCACTCACCCTGAGCGCCGGCCAGGGCATAGGCGCGTGTCCAGATCTCGTGGGCGTGGTCGGTGTCGCCGACGGCCAGCGCCGCATCACCGGCCGCCTGCATGCCGGGCAGTGCCTGCGGCTGATCGGCACCACCCGCTGCTGCCACGCTGCGGCGCGCGTAGTCGGCAGCGGCCTCTGGCTCACCAGCTGACCACGCGTGCGACGAGGCGGCAGCCAGCACCTCCGGTGTCGCCCGGGCACCGGGAAGATCGGCGAGCTCGCGCCCCCAGGCGAGGACGTCGGGTCGGACCCGGTACTCACCCCAGTCGAGGAGCGCGCCCGCGATCCGGTGAGCAGTGCTCACCGCACCCTGGTCGAGGCTGCGGCGTACGGCGGCGGCCAGCTCGGGGAGCCGGTGCTCCACGACCGCGTCCCACCTGGCTTCGTGCTCGGACCGCAGCCCCGCACACGCGCGCTCGGCCAGGGCCGTCGCCCAGCTCGCGTGGGCGGCCCGGGCGAGGTCTGCCTCGGCCGGGTCGGTGCGGTCGCGAGCGAAGGCTCGCAGGGTGTCCAGCAGCCGGTACTCGCCCGTGCCCCCGGGGCGGACCACCAGAGAGCGCTCCACGAGTGCGAGCACCACCTCGGCGGCGTCGTCGTCACCCAGCACCTCTTCGGCGTCCTCGAGGGTGAAGGGTCCGGCGAACCACGCCAGCCACCGCAGCGCTCGCTGCTCGCCGGGGTCCAGCAGGTCGTAGGACCACTCGATCGTCGCCGACAGAGTCTGGTGTCGGGCCGGTCCTCGGCGTCGACGATGGCCCCGCACGATGTCGATGTGCGCCTCGAGCCGCAGCCGGAGGGTGGCGAGGTCGACTACGCCGACCCGGCTCGCGGCGAGCTCGATCGCCAGCGGCAGGCCGTCCAAGGCACGCACCAACGCCCCCACCTCACGCTGGGTGCCTTCGTCGACGACGAAGTCGGGCGAAGCCGCTCGGGCGCGGGCCAGGAAGAGCGCGACGGACGGGTTGGCGCCGAGGTCCTGGGGGAGGTCTGCCCGGTCGTCAGGACGCGGGAGCTCCAGGGGTGAGAGCCAGTAGACGTGCTCCTCGTCGAGCCCGAGCCGTTCCCGACTCGTCGCGAGCACCCGCAGCCCCGTCGCGTGCTGCGCGACCTCCGCCACCAGGTCAGCGACCGGACCGATGACGTGCTCGCAGTTGTCGAGGACCAGAACGCCCCGGGCGGTCGCCACCCGGCTGCGCAGGGCCGCTTCCGGGCTGCCGCCGGGGAAGACCTCGACGCCGAGCGCGCTCGCGGTCGCTGATCTGACATCCGCCTCGGAGTCCACGGGTGCCAGGTCGACCCACCACGCCTCCCGGGCGTCCTGGGCGACCCATCGAGCCAAGCACGTCTTGCCGACTCCACCGGGGCCGACCACGGAGACCACGCGGTGCTGCCGCAGCCCGGCAGCGAGGTCACCCAGCTCGGTGTCCCGGCCGAAGATGGGTGGTCCGCCGTGCAGAACCGGTGTGTGACCCGCGAGTGGCTGCGTCGCCTGCGGTGGCCGCACCTGCTCACGCACCAGCACACGCCGCTGCAGCTCCACCAGCTCGGGAGCCGGATCGAGCCCCAGCTCCTCGGCCAAGGCCGCCCGGTGCCGGGTGAAGACGCTCAAGGCGTCGGCGGCGGCTCCGAGGCGATGCAGGGCCTCCATCAACAGCGCCACCGGACGGTCGCGCAACGGCCGCTCGGCGATGATCGTCCGCAGCTCGGCCACCGCCTCGTCGGGCCGGCCGTGCTCCAGGAGCAGGGCCGAGCGCTCCTCGCGGGCGACGAGGTGCAGCTCCTCCAGGCGCACGGCCTCTCCCTGAGCCAGGTCGTCGGCCCAGGGCTGCCACGGTGGTCCGGTCCAGGTCGCCAGCGCCTCGTCGTACGCCGCGAGGTCGGCTCGCCTCCTGGCTTGCCGCACGCGGGCGCCGAAGACGTCAGCGTCGAGGACCACGTCACCGCGGTCGAACCGGTAGCCGACTTCCTCCCGGACCAGCCGCCAGGCTGCCGCGCCAAGAGCCTTCCTGGCGCGACGCACCGTGGTGTGCAGCGCAGACCTCGCCTCGGCCGGGAGGTCCTCCCCCCACACGTCGTCGATGAGGCGCTCGGGTCCCAGCACCCGTCCGCCGGCCAGTAGCAGGTCGGCGACCAGGCGCCCCGGACGACCGCCGGGAAACGGCAGGTCCGCACCCGCCACCCGCAGGCCGGGTGAGCCCAGGACGCGCACCTCGAGCTGATCCACCCCAGGCAATATGCCGAGACCGTCGGGTGCTGTCCACCGCGATCGGCCCAGCCGGTGCGCGGTGTCAGCGCCGTGTCAGTGGAGTGTCGGTGAGGCGCCAGGCGCGCCCGCCACGGTGAGGGTCACGTATCCCGACCCTTGAGGAGTCACCAGATGACGACCGAGACCACCCAGCCACCCACCGCCACCGCGCCGACGAGTGTCGCCACCGTGGAGGACTTCGCCGACCGCGTCTTCGGGGCCCTCCTCGGGGCCCTGGACACGGTGACGATCTTCATCGGCGAGCAGCTCGGCCTCTACGACGCGCTGCACCGGCGGGGCCCGCTGACCTACGCCGAGGCCGCCAGCCACACCGACACCCATCCCCGCTACGCCCGCGAGTGGCTGGAGCAGCAGACCGTGGCCGGCCTGATCGAGGTGGAGGACGCGGGTGCTCCCGCCGAGGCCCGTCGCTACCGCCTGCCCGACGCCCACGCCGAGGTGCTCTGCAACCGCGACAGCCTGAGCTACCTCACCCCGTTCGCGCGAGTGGTGGCCGCGGCCAGCATCCAGCTCCCTGCGCTCCTGGAGGCCTACCGCTCCGGTGGCGGTGTCGGCTGGGAGACCTTCGGCCCGCTGATGCGCACCGGCCAGGCCGAGGCCAACCGACCACTCTTCCTGCAGGTGCTCGGCCGGGACTGGCTGGGGACCTTGCCCGAGGTCGACGCCCGGCTCCGCGCCGGTGGCCGTGTGGCTGACATCGGTTGTGGCGAGGGGTGGTCGACCATCGGCATCGCCCAGGCCTACCCGGCGGCCCAGGTCGACGGCTTCGACGTCGACGAGGCCTCGGTGCGGGCGGCCCGACGCCACGCGGAGGAGCACGGTCTCTCCGACCGGGTGCGCTTCACCCAGGTGGACGCCGGCGCTCTCCCGGCTGACGGTGACTACGACCTGGTGGCAGCCTTCGAGTGCGTGCACGACGTGCCCGACCCGGTGTCGCTGCTCGCGGGAGCGCGCCGGCTGGTGAGCCCTGACGGCACGGTGCTCGTCATGGACGAGCGGGTGCCGGAGACCTTCTCCGGGCCCGGTGACCCCGTGGAGCAGCTGCTCTACGGCATCTCGACGCTGGTGTGCCTGCCCGACGGGATGTCGCACGAGGGCTCGGTCGGCACGGGCACGGTGATGCGGCCGGAAACACTGCGCGACTACGCCCACCAGGCTGGCTTCGAGGGTCTCGAGGTGCTGCCGATCGAGCACGACTTCTTCCGCTTCTACGAGCTGCGGCACTGAGATCGGCTCGTGCGAGAACGTGCGGTCCGGCCCCAGGGCTGGACCGCGCGTCGCCGCATCGCCCGGGTGACATGCTCGTCGACATGACTGACTCCTCGACCGACACTGCCGCGAAGGCAACAGAGCTCCTCCGCCTGCACCGCGATCCCGCGTTGCTGACCCTGGTCAACGTCTGGGACGCCGTGACCGCGCGGGTGGTCGCCGACGTGCCGGGCACCAAGGCCCTGGCCACGGCGAGCCACTCGATCGCGGCCAGCCTCGGCTACGAGGACGGGGAGAACATCCCCCGGGACCTGATGATCGAGGCCGTGGGCCGTGTCGTGGCGCAGACCGACCTGCCGGTCACCGCCGACCTGGAGGCCGGGTACGGCGACGCCGCCGAGACCGTCCGCCGCGCGATCGGGGTGGGCGTGGTCGGCGCGAACATCGAGGACCAGCTCAAGCCGCTGCCGGAAGCAGCGCGCCAGGTCGAGAGCATCATGAAGGTCGCGGAGGCCGAGGGCGTGGACTTCGTCCTCAACGCACGCACCGACACCTTCCACCTGCACCGCAAGGCGCCGGTGGAGGACAACCTGGCCGAGTCGATCGAGCGCTGCCGCGCCTACCTCGACGCGGGCGCCCCGGTGGTCTTCGTGCCCGCCATCCTCGGCGAGGAGCACGTGGCGCGGCTGGTGGCAGAGCTGGGCGAGCAGCGCGTCACCCTGATCGCGATCCCGGGCACCCCGTCGCTGCAGCGGCTGGAGGAGCTCGGTGTCGCCCGGGTCTCGTTCGGCCCGCTGTCGCAGAACGTCGCGCTGACCGCCCTGGCCGAGCTCACCGAGGGTGCGGTGCAGCGCGGTGAGGGTACGCCGGCCAACCTGCGGATCCTGAACTGAGCCGAGCCCCTGCACATCGGTGCCCCCGGTGGGACTCGAACCCACACTGGAAGGTGTTTAAGACCTCTGCCTCTGCCGTTGGGCTACGGGGGCCTGCGCGGCGACTCAGAGGCAACCTAACGCGAGGGGCCTCTCGCTGGAGCCACTGATTAGGCTGACAGCGATGCGTGGCACCTGGGACGACCTCAACCGCCGGCTCACCGGTGCCATCCTCGCGCTCGACCTGCACGACGCGCTGGTGATCGGCGAGAAGCGGGAACAGCCGAGGAAGCGACTCTTCGGCACCGCGCCTGCCCCGTCCGGCCCGCGGCGTTTCGTGCAGGTCACCGCCACGCGCAACGTGCTGATCGCCGAGTGCGCCGGCTCCACCCGCATCGGCGGCGAGCTCGAGATGAGCGAGGAGACCGAGGCACTGCTGCTCAGGCAGGGCTGGGAGAAGCCGTTCCTCCCCGAGATGACGACGTTCCAGCGCGAGGCACCGCTGATCAACGCTCCCCGGCTGGCGCTGGCAACCGTGCGGGCACTGCAGGCCCTGGGGTGCGAGATGGAGCAGCTCGACGTGGAGCTCAAGCGCGAGGAGCCGTGAGGACTCAGCCGAGCTGCCATCGGTAGCGGCTGGTGAGCACCAGGTCGAGGTCCCGGTCGGCTCCGAAGCGCGCGCACGAGGCCATCAGCCTTCCGCTAGACGCCGGCCAGGGTCCGGGCGCGACCGAGCACCGCGTCGAGCATCGGCTCGGTGAGCTTGCCGGTGAAGGTGTTCTGCTGCGAGGGGTGGTAGGAGCCGAGCAGGGCCAGGTCTCCGATCTGGACCTCGACACCGTGCCCGAAGCGGGGCTTGGGCCTCGGCACGTCATACCCGAGCCGGCGGAGCGCGGGCAGTGCCGCGTCCCACCCGAAGCCCCCCAGGCACACCACGACCCGGATCGAGTCGGCCACGAGCTCCAGCTCCCGGTGCAGCCAGGGGGCGCAGGCGTCACGCTCGGCGGTGGTCGGCTTGTTGAGCGGCGGTGCGCACCGGACCGCCGCCACCATCCGGGTGCCGATCAGTCGCTGCCCGTCGCCGGCGTGCTCGGAGGTGGGCGCCGCGGCGAGCCCGACCCGGTGCAGCGAGGCGAACAGCCAGTCACCCGACCGGTCGCCGGTGAAGATCCGGCCGGTGCGGTTGCCGCCGTGCGCGGCCGGGGCGAGCCCGAGCACGACCACCCGCGGCGCCACGTCACCCCAGCCCTGGATCGGGCGACCCCAGTACGGCTGATCGGCGTACGACGCCCGCTTGTCGCGCGCGACGTCCTCGCGCCACTTCACCAGGCGGGGACACGCCCGGCAGACCGACACCATGGCGTCCAGCGCCTCGAGGTCTGCGTGCCCGGCCAGGTGGGTGACCTCTGCGGCGTCCCTCGCAACCGGGGTCCTGACCGACGCGGGATCATCCGGCCACCCGGTGCCGGGTGGCACCGGGGAGGCGAAACCCTCGCCGGTGACCGGGTGCGGCAGCTGGGGCGCACTCACCGCTGAGTCATCGCTGGGCCACCGACCAGGTGATGCCGTCGAGGATGTCGCTGACCGACGCGGTCAGCTCGGTGGCCGCGGTGCGGGACAGCACCTGACGCAGGATCAGCGCGCCCGCGCCGATCACGTCCTCGCGTCCCTTGAGCACGTAGCCCAGCGCCTCCCGCTCGGAGACGCGCATCGCGACCAGCCGGTCGACGGTCTCGCGGACCCGCGCCACCGGCACGCTGCGCCGGTCGACCAGGCCTCGCTCCAGGGTGGGCAGGTCGAGGGCGCCCGCGACGACGGTGAGCCCGGTGCCGGAGACCGTGAGCACGGTGCGCGCCAGCCCCAGGTCGACGCCGTGTGACGGGAGACGGTCGAGCTGCTCCTCGACGTGGGCGACCAGCTGCTCCACCTGCGCTGCAGTGGGCGGGTCGTCGGCGAGGTGCCGCTCGGTCAGCCGCACCGCCCCGATGTCCAGGGACGCCGAGGCGTGCACGTCGCCGTGCCCGCCGCCGAGCACCAGCTCGGTCGATCCGCCACCGATGTCGAGCACCAGCACCGGTGGCTCCACGTCGTCCAGGGTGCGGGTGGCACCGGCGAACGAGAGCTCGGCCTCCTCGGCACCGGAGAGCACCTCGGGCGTCACCCCGAGCCGGTGCTCGACCCCGCGCACGAAGACCTCTGCGTTGTCGGCATCGCGCGCGGCGCTGGTGGCGCAGAACCGGATCGCCTCGACCTGATGGTCGTCGACCAGGGTGGCGTACTCGTCCACAGCCGAGAAGACCCGCTCCAGCGCCTCATCGGACAGCCGCCCCGAGGCATCCACCCCTTGGCCCAGCCGCACCATCCGCGAGCGCCGGTCCAGCTCGGTCACGACCCCGGCGTCGCGGTCGAAGTCGGCGACCAGCAGCTTGATCGTGTTGGTGCCACAGTCGACCCCCGCGACGATCACGGGCCGACGCCCTCGTCGGCCGGACCGGCCACCGTCTCGGGCCCGACACAGCGCCCGGACTCCCACCACGGCCCCAGCGCGTCCAGGACCTCGTCCCCCAGCGGGTTCACTCCCCTGCCCTGCGCCAGCGACTGCGCGGCCAGCACGTGCAGACACTTCACCCGGTGCGGCATGCCTCCGGCCGAGACGCCCTCGATCTCCGGCACCTGACCGAGCGAGGCCCGGGCCTGCAGGTAGTGCTCGTGGGCGGACCGGTACGCCGCGGCGAGGTCCTCGTCATCGGCCAGTCGCAGGGTCATCGACGCCATCAGTCCCGAGGCCTCCAGGGTGCCGATCAGGGAGGCGGCGCGAGGACACGTGAGGTAGAAGGTGGTGGGGAAGGGCGTGCCGTCGGGCAGCCGCGGAGCGGTGGTGACGACGTCGGGGCTGCCGCAGGGGCAGCGGTGCGCCACACCCTGGATCCCGCGGGGTGGCCGACCCAGCTGCGCGGCGACGATGGACTCGTCGCGCGCGCCTGCGCCTGGGCTCACCGGCTGGGTTCCCCGTTGTCAGGGGCATCGATGTGGTCGGCGGGGGTGCGCTCCGGCTCCGCGGGTCGCTCGGCGGTCTCGATGCTGCTCAAGGTCGACTCCCACCACTCGGGTCGCCCGTCCCCGACGACCTCGGGCTCGTCGAGCGTGTTGGCGGCGTCCAGCGGCTGGCCGTCCTCGTCAAGCACGTGGTAGCCGACCTCACCGGGGTATCCGAACGCGAACCGCGCTCGTGCCTGCGCCTCGATGTAGGCGTCGTCGCGCCACCGGCGCTTCTCGCGCTTCAGCTCCTTGATCGCCTCGCGCGAGTCGCTGATGCTGTCCTCCAGGGAGTCGATGTGCCGGCCCTGCTCCAGGTTGGCCCGCATGCTCGAGGCATAGGACACCAGCAGGGCTGCGATCACGAGGACCAGGATCGCGGCTCGCCCGGTGAGCCGCGAGCGCACCGCCGCGCCGTCGGTGCCGCGCCGTCGCAGCTGTCGCCCCCCGCGCAGCTGCGGACCGGCAGCCGGACGCGGCGATGTGCGCCGACTCGTCCCCGGCCGGCGGCCTCCACTGCCTCGCTGCTGCCCCATGCGGATCCTGCTCGGCCCTAGTCGGCGGCGTACCGGGGGAAGGCCGAGCGTCCGGCGTAGCGGGCGGCGTCGTCGAGCTCCTCCTCGATCCGGAGCAGCTGGTTGTACTTCGCCACGCGCTCGGAGCGTGCGGGGGCACCGGTCTTGATCTGGCCGCAGTTGGTGGCGACCGCGAGGTCGGCGATGGTGGTGTCCTCGGTCTCGCCGGAGCGGTGACTCATCATGCAGCGGAAGCCGCTGCGGTGGGCGAGCTCGACCGAGTCCAGGGTCTCGGTCAGGGTGCCGATCTGGTTGACCTTGACCAGCAGCGCGTTCGCGGCGCCATCGGCGATCCCGCGGGCCAGCCGCTCGACGTTGGTGACGAAGAGGTCGTCCCCGACGAGCTGGACCTCGGCGCCGAGCTGGGCGGTGATGTGACCCCAGCCTTCCCAGTCCTCCTCGTCGAGCGGGTCCTCGAGGGACACGATCGGGTACGCCGAGCACAGCTCGGCGTAGTACTGCTGCATCTGCTCGGCGCTGCGCGACTGGCCCTCGAACTGGTAGGCGCCGTCGGAGCAGAACTCGGTGGCTGCGACGTCGAGCGCCAGCACCACGTCGTCACCCAGCTTCAGACCCGCCAGGTCGACCGCCTGCGCGATCAGGTCCAGTGCCTCGCGGTTGTTGGACAGGGCGGGGGCGAAGCCGCCCTCGTCACCCAGGCCGGTGGCGAGTCCGTTGCTCTTCAGCACCGACTTGAGCGCGTGGTAGACCTCGGTGCCCTGCTGCAGCGCCTCCCGGAAGGTCGCAGCACCCACCGGCGCGACCATGAACTCCTGCACGTCCACCCCGGTGTCGGCGTGCGCGCCGCCGTTGAGGATGTTCATCATCGGCACCGGCAGCACGTGGGCGTTGGGGCCACCGACGTAGCGGAACAGCGGCAGGTCGGCCGACTCGGCCGCGGCCCGCGCCACTGCCAGCGAGACCCCGAGGATGGCGTTGGCGCCCAGCTTGGACTTGTTGTCGGTCGCGTCGATGTCCAGCAACGCCTGGTCCAGGAGTCGCTGCTCGGAGGCGTCGTAACCGACCAGCTCCGGCGCGATCGCGTCGAGCACGGCGTCGACCGCCTTCTCCACGCCCTTGCCGCCGTACCGCTTGCCTCCGTCGCGCAGCTCCACAGCCTCGAACGCACCGGTCGAGGCGCCCGAGGGGACCGCTGCGCGGGCGACGGTGCCGTCGTCCAGAGCCACCTCGACCTCGACGGTCGGGTTGCCCCGGGAGTCGAGGATCTCGCGGGCACCTACAGCGTCGATCGATGCCACGTCGTGGGCTCCTGTCCGTGGGTCGTCGGTCGGCTTTCCTGGCTCAGCCTAGACCCGGAGTGGTCCGCATCCCGCCAAGGGCACGCGCCGGGAAGCCGCCCATCAGCGGTCCGCTGCCAGCCATGCGCGGGTGGTACGGCGCAGCTCGGACTCTGCGTCGAGCCCGGCGGCACGCGCCTGGGCCACCAGGGCGAGCAGCTGGGTCCCGACGTCGTCACCGTCGGGCACCGCCGACGCATCCCCGGACTTCTCCAGTCGCGACAACACCTTGTCGGCGTAGGCCAGGGCGGGGAGAGCAGCGGGCACACCGTCCGTCGGCCTGCTGCGCTGCGTCTTCTCCTGGGCCTTCAGACGCTCCCAGTTGCGTTCGACCTCCTCGGCGTCGGCGACCTCGAGGCCGGCGAAGACGTGCGGGTGACGGCGGACCAGCTTGTCGGCGATGCCCTGCGCCACGTCGCCGATGTCGAAACCACCGTCAGCTCTCGGGCTCTCCTGCGCGATTCGGGCGTGGAAGTAGACCTGCATCAGCAGGTCGCCGAGCTCCTCGCGCATGTGGTCCGCATCGCCGGACTCGATCGCCTCGAGGGTCTCGTAGGTCTCCTCCAGCAGGTAGCGGGTCAGCGACTCGTGGGTCTGCTCCCGGTCCCAGGGACACTCCTGTCGCAGCCGGTCCATGACCTCGACCAGCACCAGGAGCGGGTGCATCGGACCTTCCTGGTGCGGCACTCAGCTGCAGACCTGCGAGGGGGGCAGGTCGGCCGAGGGCGGAGCGGCCTCCAGCGAGTCGGTGCTCTGGGGGATGAAGCTGCGGGCAGTCTCCGAGACCGGGATCGAGATCGAGCCGTTGCCGTTGACGACCTGGCCGTTCTGGAAGACCCCGAAACGCGGGTCGAGCTCGACCGGGTGCTCCTCGAGGTAGTCCGCCTGGATCTGGGCCACCTCGGGCGGCACGGTCTCCTGGGAGGGCTGCTCGCCGCGCTCGACCAGGTTCTGGACCGCGACCGCGTCCAGGGCCGCGGCCGAACGGGTGGACTCGGTGACGACCTCGTCGAAGTACGGCTTGAGGTCGTCGGAGACGTACTCCCGGGCGTCCGAAGCGGCCTCCAGCGACTGGCTGACCTGCTCGCGCGGCACCTGGTCCACCTCACCGATCTGGCGGCCCACGGTGATCGAGAGGAGCACGGTCAGGGCCGTGCCGCGCTGCGCCGACATCGGCTTGCCCGGTTGTCCCGCGCCGACGTCGATCTGGCAGATCATCGTGGCGAGGTCGTCGACCTCATCCACCGAGATGCTCACGTCGTCCACCTCCGCGGCCACCCCCGGGGAGACGCCGTCGCCGCACGAGGCCAGCACCAGGCTGAGCATCGTCACGACCGCCCCCGTGACGAGGCGAGAGGCGAGTCGCCTGCGCCGCATGCTCCGGTGATGGGGTGCTGGGGTCACTGCTGGCTCCTCGTGGCACTCGGGTCGAGATCGCGGTCGATGACGGCATCGACCACTTCGCGTGCCCACCGTAGTAGGTCCGCGTCGCGGATCGGCTGTCCGCCGATCCCACTGGTGCGCGGGCGCGGCACCAGGATCGACCCCAGCGCCTGCTTGACCACGCTCTTGGGGTAGAGCCGCTGCAGCCGCAGCCGGCCGGACTCCGCGAGGTCGACCGGCGCGAACCGCACGTAGTTGCCCTGCGCCGTGACCTCCTCCAGCCGGGCCGCGCGGCACCGGGCGCGGAACCGAGCCACGTCCAACAAGCTGGCGACCTCGGCCGGCAGCTGGCCGTAACGGTCGACCAGCTCCTCGCGAAGCAGCTCCACGTCGTCGTCGGAGCGCACCTCGGCCAGACGCTTGTACATCTCCAGCCGCAGCCGCTCGCTGGGCACGTAGGTGTGAGGCAGGTGGGCGTCCACGGGCAGCTCGATCTTCATCTCGGCCGGCTCGGCGCCTCCCTCGCCCTTGTACTCCGTCACCGCCTCGCCCACCAGCCGCACGTACAGGTCGAAGCCGACGTCGGCGATGTGGCCACTCTGCTCACCGCCCAGCAGGTTGCCGGCACCACGGATCTCCAGGTCCTTCATCGCGATGGCCATGCCACCACCGAGGTCGGAGTGCTGAGCGATGGTCGCCAACCGGGCGTGCGCGGTCTCGGTCAGCGGCTTCTCCGGCGGGTAGAGGAAGTAGGCGTAGGCGCGCTCACGGCTGCGGCCGACCCGACCGCGGAGCTGGTGCAGCTGGCTCAGCCCGAGGGCGTCCGAGCGCTCCACGATCAAGGTGTTGGCGTTGGAGACGTCGAGCCCCGACTCCACGATCGTGGTGCAGACCAGGACGTCGAATCGCTTCTCCCAGAAGTCGACCATCACCTGCTCCAGCCGGTGCTCCCCCATCTGCCCGTGGGCGGTGGCGACCCGGGCCTCGGGCACCAGCTCACGGATCCGGGCCGCGGCCTTCTCGATCGACTGCACCCGGTTGTGGATGTAGAAGACCTGCCCCTCGCGCAGCAGCTCGCGCCGGATCGCCGCCACGATCGAGCGGTCCTCGTAGGCGCCGACGTAGCTGAGCACCGGGTGGCGATCCTCCGGCGGCGTGGTGATCGTCGACATCTCGCGGATGCCGGTGACCGCCATCTCCAGGGTGCGCGGGATCGGGGTCGCCGACATCGCGAGCACGTCGACGTCCGTGCGCATCCGCTTGAGCAGCTCCTTGTGCTCCACCCCGAAGCGCTGCTCCTCGTCGACGATGATCAGGCCGAGGTCCTTCCAGCGGATGTCGGAGTTCAGCAGCCGGTGGGTGCCGATCACGATGTCGATCGAGCCGTCGGCCAGGCGCCCGATCGTGGCCCGCGCCGCGGCGTCGGTCTGGAACCGGCTCAGGCCCGCGACCGTCACCGGGAAGCCGGACATCCGCTCGGCGAAGGTCGAGTAGTGCTGCTGCACGAGCAGCGTCGTCGGCACCAGGACCGCGACCTGCTTGCCGTCCTGCACCGCCTTGAAGGCCGCGCGCACCGCGATCTCGGTCTTGCCGTAGCCGACGTCGCCGCAGACCAGGCGGTCCATCGGGACCTCCAGCTCCATGTCGCGCTTGACCTCGTCGACGGTGCTGAGCTGGTCGGTGGTCTCCTGGTGCGGGAAGGCGTCCTCCAGCTCGCGCTGCCACGGGGTGTCCGGGCCGAACCGGTGGCCCCGGCTGGCCTGCCGCGCGGCGTAGAGCTTGATCAGCTCGGCGGCGATCTCGCGCACCGCCTTGCGCGCGCGCCCCTTGCGCTTGGCCCAGTCGCCACCTCCGAGCCGGTCCAGGCTCGGCATGTCGCCACCGACGTACCTCGTGACCTGGTCCAGCTGGTCGGTGGGGACGTAGAGCCGGTCCGGAGGTCCACCCCGCTTCGAGGAGCCGTACTCCAGCACCAGGTACTCCCGCGTGGCTCCCTGCACCAGGCGTTGCTTCATCTCGACGTAGCGACCGACGCCGTGCTGCTCGTGGACCACGAAGTCGCCGGGCTTCAGCTCCAGCGGGTCGATCTGCTTCTTGCGCCGCGCCGGCATCTTGCGCATGTCCTTGGTGGACGAGCGTTGACCGACGATGTCGTCGCCGGTGAGCAGCGCCAGGGCGCGCTCGTCGTCGACCAGGCCGTGGGCGAGGCTGCCGCAGGTGACCACGACGATGCCTGCCGGCACGTCTTCCGGGGTGCGGATCTCCTCGGTGAGGCGGGCCGGGACGTCGGCATCGCCGAGCACCTCGACCATCCGCTGGGCCGGGCCGTGGCCCTCGTAGACCACGACGGCACGGCCGCCGGCGGCCGTCCAGGCCCGCAGGTCGGCAACGGCTCGCTCCAGGTCACCGCGGTAGGTCTCCGCGGGTCGCAGCGGGACCGAGCGGCTCTCGACGCCCCCGCTGATCGAGACTGTCGCGACTTCCTCGCTGGTCGAGACTGGCGAGTCCACTGCGTCATCGATGCCGAAGGGGCTCAGGCTCCACCACGAACGACCGGCGGAGAGCGCGTGGCCCCGCACCTCCCCCAGCTCGCGGTAGGACGCCGCGCCCAGGTCGACGGGCGCAGCGCCACCGGTGGCCGCCACGGCCCAGGATGCGGCCAGGAACTCCTCGCTGGTGGCGACCAGGTCGTGGGCACGCGCCCGCACCCGCTCCGGGTCGAGCAGCACCACGTGCGAGCGCTCGGGCAGGAGGTCGACCAGCAGCTCCATCCCGTCGACGAGTGCCGGCGCCAGGGACTCCATGCCCTCGACCGCGATGCCCTCGGCCAGCTTGTCGGTGAGCTCGGTGAGCTGCGGGTTGGCCTCTCCGAGCGCTCGTGCCCGCGCGCGGACGTCCTCGGTCAGCAGCAGCTCTCGACACGGCGGCGCCCACAGCCGGTCGGTCTTGTCCAGCGTGCGCTGGTCGGCCACCGCGAAGTAGCGGATCTCCTCCACGTCGTCGCCCCACAGCTCCACGCGCAGCGGGTGCTCCTCGGTGGGCGGGAAGACGTCGACGATGCCGCCGCGCACTGCGAACTCACCGCGGCGCTCCACCAGGTCCACCCGGGTGTAGGCGGCGGCGCTCAGCCGGCTCACGACGTCGTCGAGATCGGTGGTGCCCCCGACGCGGAGCTCGACCGGCTCCAGGTCGGCCAGCCCCTTCACCTGCGGCTGCAGCACCGACCGGACCGGGGAGACGACCACCCGCAGCGGCCCGTCGTCAGGTCCGTCGCCGGGGTGGCCCAGCCGGCGCAGCACGGCGAGCCGTCGGCCGACGGTGTCGCTGCGCGGCGACAGCCGCTCGTGGGGCAGCGTCTCCCAGGAGGGGAAGTAGGCGACCTGGTCAGCGGGCATCAGCGCGCCCAGGGACTCCACCAGGTCCTCGGCCTCGCGAGCAGTCGCGGTCACCGCGAGCACCGTGGCCGCACGCGAGGCCAGGCCGTGCACGACGAACGGGCGCAGCGCCTCGGGTCCGGTGAGATCCAGCGTGTGGGCCGAGTCCTGACCAGCGTCGTCCAGCGCGGCGCGCAACGTGGGGTCGGCGAGCACCAGCTCCGCGAGACCGACCAGGCTCACTGACCACTCCTGCACATGGTTGACCCGCGCACGACCGGGCGGGATGTCTCCATCGTACGGATGTCGACCATCTCCCCGAGCACCGCTGGCGGGCATACTCGGTCAGGTGGCGTCGAGCAGCCCCGCGATCGAGGTCGAGGTCCCCGGTGACGGGCACGGCGACCCCGAGCGCGTCGTGCGCGTCACCAACCCCGACCGCGTCTACTTCCCGGCTCGCGGCGAGACCAAGCGGGACCTGGTCGACTACTACCTCAGCGTCGGCGACGGCATCGTGCGCGCGCTTCGCGAGCGACCGTGCATGATGCACCGCTTCCCCACCGGAGTCAGCGGGGAGAAGGTGCACCAGAAGCGGGTGCCGCAGGGAGCTCCACCCTGGTTGGAGACCGTCCGGGTGTTCTTCCCGCGGTACGAGCGCACCGCCGACGAGCTGTGCGTCACCGAGCTGGGCAGCGTGATCTGGGCCGTGCAGATGTCGACGGTCGAGTTCCACCCGTGGAACAGCCGCCGCGCCGACACCGAGAAACCTGACGAGTGGCGTATCGACCTCGACCCCGGCGAGCAGTGTGACTGGTCGACGGTGCAGCGGGTGACACACGTGGTCCACGAGGTGCTCGACGAGCTGGGCGCCACCGGCTGGCCGAAGACCAGTGGCGGCAGGGGGATGCACGTCTACGTCCGGATCCCTCCCGAGCATGGCTTCTCCGACGTACGGCGCGCGGCGTGGGCCTTCGCCCGCGAGGTGGAGCGACGCGCCCCCGAGGACACCACCACGACCTGGTGGCGCAAGGACCGCGACCCCCGCCAGGTCTTCGTCGACTACAACCAGAACGCGCGCGACCACACCATCGCCGCGGCGTACTCGGTGCGCGGCAACCCGGAGGGAACCGTCTCGACGCCGCTCACCTGGGACGAGGTCGGCGACGTCGAACCCGGTGACTTCACGATCGCGACCGTGCCCAAGCGCTTCGCCAGGCTCGGGGATCTCCACGCGGGCATCGACGACGCGGTCTTCAGCATCGCATCGCTGCTGGACTGGGCCGAGCGCGAGAAAGACAAGGCGCCGAACTAGGTGGATCGACTGCCAAGGCCATCACGGAATCGGGTCGACTTCGCGCAGGGTTCCCGCCGGCCCCTTGTCAGTAGGCACCCCGCTGGGAAAGCACGGCACCGACCGTGCGCGCCAGGATCACCGCGTCACTGCTCAGCGACCAGTTGTCGGCGTACTGGGTGTCGAGCTCTCGGGCGTCGCTCCACTGCAGGTCAGAGCGACCGCTGACCTGCCAGATCCCCGTCATGCCCGGGAGCACCGCCTGGCGACGCTGGGTGGCGACGTCCATCAGCGCGACCTCTTCGGGCAGGTGTGGACGTGGCCCGACCAGCGACATCTCCCCCCGCACCACGTTGACCAGCTGGGGAAGCTCGTCCAGCGAGGACCTGCGCAGAAGACACCCGAGCCGGGTCACACGGGGGTCCTGACGGACCTTGAAGAGCACCGAGCCGGCTTCGTTCCGGTCGCGAATCTGGTTCTTGCGCTCCTCGGCGTCCACCACCATGGTGCGCAGCTTGTACATCTCGAAAGTCTTCCCGTGCTTGCCCACCCGGGTCTGGCGGAAGATCGCCGGCCCGTGGCTGTCGCACCTCACGGCGAGCACCGTCAGCAGGAGCAGCGGCGACGCGAGCACCAGAGCAGCCAGGCCGAAGACTCGGTCGAGCATGCTCTTCACACTCCGCACCAGTCGCGACGGCCGAGGCGGGCGAACGTCGAGCACACTGTCTCGGCCAAGCCGTCCCGCCTTCAACCGGTGAGGCGCAACCGAGCTGAGAACCCCGGTCACCCCCAAGGCGACCTGTGTGCCCTCCAGAGCCCAGCTGAGTCCGCGCAGATCCGCGCCCGACACGTCGCGGCCGGAGTCCACCAGAACCAGATCGCCCCCGTGGTCGGCGACGACGCCCGCGATCCGGCCCAGGTCGGCGTAGGAGGGAGCCCCCAGGATCTGTTGGGGCACCTCGTCGGGTGGAAGCTGGTCCTCGACGACGATGGCCGCCACGACCCGGCTTCGTGACCTGCGAGGAAGGCGAGTGACCGCCTTCGCCACGAAGGCACGGTCACCGACGGCGACGACGCGCACGGGCGGCTGCAAGATCGTGCGCAGACCTCGGATGGCCATGGCGAAACCGGCCGGGAGCGCCACGCTGAGGAGGCCGTGGCGAAGTTCCTGGGGCTGAAGAACCAGTGTCGCCGAACCGAGCGCGAGCAGCGCCATCGGCACCAGCGCAGCAACGGTGACGACCCGCAGCTCCTCGCGCAGCGGCGTGGTCACCGCGCTCACCGGGTAGTACGCCCCCACCAGCCACATCCCCAGGGCCATCAGGGCCACCAGATGATAGGGAGCCGCCAACACGGTGCCCAGGCCGAGCAGGGAGGTGCTCGCAAACTCGAGGCCCCGGCCCCACCTGCGCAGCCCCGACCCAGTCGTGACACCGGCTGCCGCTCGTGCAAGCGGGATATCGACATCAGCGATGCTGCCGCGCTGGTTCGGCACGGCTGTCCTCACCGTGGCCGCCGTCCCCGTCCCGTCCCTCACCGATGCGCTCCCTCGTGTCGCCTCAGTCGCCTCGACATCGGAAGCAACATGGAAACCCCCGAGATCACACTGAATCAAAAGAAAACGGCTGGATCGCCACATATGCCTTGACATCGCGCTTCTCACGTACTACCCGACCTCATTGCGCGATCAGACACAAGCCCCTCACCCCCAATGCGGGACCAACGTCTAGCCAAGACGAACCCGACGTCACCTCTCAATGCGTTCGCAGTCCCGGATTAGCGGGACAAAGGACCACTGGCGCCGGGTGATCTGATGTGGCTGTTCGGCTAAGGTCTCGAGAGTCCAGACGTGCCACGCACGAAGGCGATGATGCTGTCGGCGAGCTCTCGGCGGCACACCAGCAAGTCCGGAAGCAGTACGTCCTCCTGGTTGTAGGCCAGCGCCGACCCGTCGACCCGGGAGGTGTGCAACCCGGCAGCCCGGGCCACCGCAACGGGGGCGGCCGAGTCCCACTCGTACTGGCCGCCCGCATGCACGTAGGCGTCGCTCAGGTCGCGTGCCACCGAAATCACCTTGGCCCCGGCAGACCCCATGGGCACGAGCTCGGCGCCGAGCTCGTCGGCGAGCGCAGAGACGAAGTCCGGCGGTCGGGTCCGCGATACCGCGATCCGTAGCGGCCCGTCGCCTCTCGCTGGGACAGCGGGAGGATGCGCGGTGTTGAACGTCGTGCCGAGGCTCGGTTGGGCCACGGCGCCAGCGACCAGGTCACCCTGGCACCACAGCGCGACATGGACCGCCCAGTCCTCGCGGGGAGGCTCTGAGAACTCGCGAGTGCCGTCCAGCGGATCGACGATCCAGACCCGGTCGGCAACCAGCCGTGCAGATCTGTCCGCAGTGCTCTCCATCGCCTCTTCGGACAGGACCGCATCATCGGGGCGATGCCTGGCAAGCAGGTCCATCAACAGCTCGTGGGCGGCCCGATCACCGGCGTCCTTGAGCTCCTTGCCCTCCAGTCCGCTCTGGCGAACTCGCAGCAGCAGCCGTCCCGCGACGGTCGCGGTCCATGCAGCCAGCTCGTGGTCGTCAGTGGCGACGGCGGCAGGTGCCTCCCCCGGATCGAAGTCGGAGGGCAGTTCGGCATGGGTCACCGGAGGAGCCTCTCACAGCGGTTGCGCGCCCACATCCGGGTCCCAGCACAGCGCCGGAGCTCAGTAGGCGCCCTTGGCGCCGAGCACCGCCTTCACGGTGCGCACCGCGATTCCTGCGTCGCTCGCGAGGGTCCAGTTGTCCGCGTAGTAGGTGTCCAACGCCGCCGACTCCTCCCAGTTGAGGTCGGAGCGGCCGCTGACCTGCCACAGGCCGGTGATGCCGGGCCGGACAGCGAGCCGACGCAGCTGGTCCTTGCTCATCTCAGCGGTCTCCGAGGGAAGGAAGGGCCGCGGGCCGACCAGCGACATCTCGCCCTTGAGGACGTTGAACAGCTGGGGCAGCTCGTCCAGCGACGACTTGCGCAGGAACTGGCCCAAGGGGGTGAAACGCGGGTCCTGCTTCATCTTGAACAAGACGCAGTCGAACTCGTTCTCGCCGGCCAAGCGGTGCTTGATCTCTTCGGCGTCGGTCACCATCGTGCGCAGCTTGTAGACCGTGAACGGCAGACCGTGCCGGCCCACACGGATCTGCTTGAAGATCACCGGGCCGCGCGAGTCCAACCGGATCGCCAGGGCAAGGACAGCAAGGAGTGGCGTCACCAGGAGCAGACCGAGCACTGCGGCGACGCGGTCGAGGGCGTGCTTGATGTGCAGCACGAAGGCGGACCGGCGCGGTGCCTCGAGCTCGCAGAGCGTCTCACCACCGATGACACCGGGAGAGATTCGGCCGGGAGCGACCCCTTCGAAGAGGCCGAGCATCGCCGTGGCTGCTCGCGACTGCTCCAGCTGCCAGGTGGCGCGCCGCACGATGTCGTCGGTCAGCCCCGGGGACTGGGCGAAGGCGACCAGATCGGCGTCGAACAGCTCGACCCGGGCAGCCAGCTCGTCGAGCGAGGCGCTCACGGGCACGCCCAGCATGTCCTGGGGCATGGAGGCTTCATCGGTGTCGGGCTGCACCACGACGGCGCCGACGACCTTCACCCCGCGACGTCCCCGCCACTGGCTGCTCCACTGGGAGACCGCCATCAGGTCACCCACCAGGAGAGTGCGCACCGGGCCGGCACGCTGCGCCGCGACCAGCCTGATCACCGCAGCGACGACAGGCGCGGTGACGAGCGCGATGACCAGGCCGGTCTGTCCGGCGAGGTCGACGAGGCCGGTGGGTGGCAGGAGCGCGCCGATCGCGAGGACCACCCCGCTGGCGCGGAAGAGCGGGGCGACTTGACGCAGCCTCGGTCCGGCGACTGAGGGGGGGCGCAAGTTGGACAGGAGGGCCCAGGCCGCAACTCCGGCCACGACCGGAAGGGCGAAGTGTCCGAGCGCGGCGGCCACGGTCAGGGCCATGAGGCTGCCGGAGATCAGCTCGAGGTTCGCGCGGCGAGCACGGCGGCCTCGGGGCGGTGCCTGGGTGACCGCGACGTCAGTGGCCGACGCGTGCACACGCTGTTGTGGCAGGTGCACCCCCGCTCCTGCGAAGGCTACGCCTTCATCCATGCCCCGCATCTGAAACGAACTCCCCAGCTCGACGACCGCACAACTAGTGACTCCCCAGCCACGGACCGTCGAAACCGTGTTCGCCGCTCAGCAGTTGAACGCCGACTGGGTCCTGTCCAGCCCTTGCAGAATCAACGAGCCAACAGCGTCGGCGCTACGGGTGACGACAAAAGGAATTTCTGCCCTGGTCGCCGCAGCGAAAGGCGTGAGGACGTGGTCCGCAGAGCTCTGTGTTCCACGCGGCCGATCGACGCCCACGCGCACCCGGAAATAGTCCCCCGTGCCCAGCGAGCCGCGCAGGGAGCGCAGGCCGTTGTGGCCGTTGTCGCCGCCACCGAACTTGACTCGCAAGGACCCGAACGGAAGATCGATCTCGTCATGGATCACGATCAGGCGCTCCGGGGACAGCTTGTAGAACCCCAGCAGCTGCTTCACCGGGCCACCGGACTCGTTCATGTACGAGCGAGCTCGGCCCAGGACGACCCGTGGCCCTCCCAGCTCGAGGCGACCCTCGAGCACCTCGGCCCGCCGGGACTTGTGCAACCGCAGCGCCCCGCCCATCCGATCAACCAGCTCGTCGACGACGAGGTAGCCGATGTTGTGCGGGGTCGAGGCGTAGCGCGGGCCCGGGTTGCCGAGCCCCACCACCAACCAGGGGTCGGTGTCGGCCACAGGGTAGACCGATCAGTCGGAGTCGGACTCGCCGGAGCCGCTGTCGCTCTCGGCGGCGGACTCCTCCTCGCCGTGGTCGGACGCACCCTCGGCCTCGTCCTCGTCGGACTCCTCGCGCTCGATGCCGACCTCGGCCTCAGCCTCCTCCAGCTCGGCCTCGACCTCCTCCTCGGTCGGTGCGGGCACGACGTTGACCACGAGCGAGTCCGCGTCGAGGTGGAGCACCGCACCGGATGGCAACGGTAGGTCGGAGGCGAGGATCTGGGTGCCGACCTCGGCGCCTTCGATCGAGACCTCGAGCGACTCGGGGAGGTTCGTGGCTTCGGCCTCGACCGAGACCGTGGAGTGCTCGGTCACCACGAGGGTCTCCGGAGCGGCCTCGCCGACCAGATGGATGGGGACCTCGACGACGACCTTCTCCCCCTTCCTCACGATCAGCAGATCGATGTGCTCGAGGAACCCCTTGATCGGGTCACGCTGCACCTGGCGGGCCAGAGCCAGCTCGGTGTGACCGTCGAGGTCGATGGCCAGCAGAGCGTTGGCGCCGCCGTGCTTGAGGGCGAGCATCAGGTCGTGACCCGGCAGCGTCAGGTGGATGGGGTCGCCACCGTGGCCGTACAGGACCGCCGGCACCTTGTCGGCCCGCCGGATGCGCCGTGCGGCGCCCTTGCCGAACTCGTTACGGGACTCGGCCTGGAGCCTGGTCTCAGCCATGGGGGTGGAACTCCTCGAACTCGCTCGTGTGCGTTCTGTCGTCGGGTGCCGGGCGAGGAGGCGTGCGAGATCTCGCACGACCGCGTCGATCACGGAGACAGGCGTAGCCATGCATCCCTCGCCGAGGCAACCGAAGAATGCTAGCCGCCCTGACACGTCAACGCCAATCAGATCCCGGGTGGCATCACAGTGGCTCCAGAGTGGCCGCATCCGGGATCCTGGCGTCGCGGACATGTCCCGGAGATCTATGTAGGCTGCGGCGGTGGATCCGTTGCCGATCACGACCGAGCGGGAGATCGCAGGCCACCTGCTCAGCCGCTGGATGGCCGACCAGGCGACTCGCACCGGTCCCCCCCTCCGTGTTCTGGACGTGGGCTGTGGGCGTAAGTGGGGTGTCGACGTGAGCAGGATCGACGTCCGGATCACCGGAATAGACCTCGACGAGGATGCGCTCGCCCACCGGCGGGACGCGGTCGGCGACCTCGACGAGGCCATCCACGGAGACGTGCGCTCGGCCCCTCTGATCAAGGGCGCCTACGACATCGCCTATTCGTCGTTCGTGCTCGAACACGTCGCCGACGCGGAGTCCGTCCTGGACGGCATGCTCGACGCGTTGCACGGTGACGGCTTGCTGATCTTAAGGATCCCGGACAAGCACACCGTGTTCGGCTTCCTGTCCCGCATGCTGCCCTTCTGGGTCCACGTGCTCTGGAAGCGATGGGTGGAGGGCAACAAGAACGCCGGCCGACCCGGGCACGACCCGTACCCCGTCGTCTACGACGACGTGGTGTCTCGCAAGGGTCTGCACGACTACGCGCGTCGGCACGGGCTCCAGCTGCTGGACGAAGCAGGATCCAACCCCCACATCGCCGCGATGGGGCGCTTGGCACCAGCCGGGATGGCGGTCCAGAGACTGATGGCGATGCTCTCCTTCGGACGACTCGCCGGCACCCACAACAACCTGACAGTCGTCATCAGGAAGCCCTGAGCACCCATCGGGGACTGCTCGGTCTCGCCCGTCGAGGACCGGGGCCGCTGATCGACCAGCGCCGCGCGGGAGCTGTCAGGGGCCGCTGAAGGTCCCGAACAAGTCTTCTGCGACATTAGCCTCACCGTGGCCTCGACTAGACCGGGATCCGCTCGAAAAGGCGTGACAACCCACATATCGGCGCCCTGAAACCCCCCGTACGGGCTATTCCGATCTAGCCTTGCCGGACTATTCGGGACTTACGTCCCGTTGATCTCTCCATAGGTCCTGAAACTCCCTTTATCGTTGGTTCTGCCGCCGGGAGTTCCCCTCCCGCCGCGCCGCCCGGTTCGGCCCCCCCGCGAACCGGTTGCACATCCAAGTCTGTTGGGAGGCAGCCTTGAACCGCTCCATCACCCTTGCCCTGGCCTGCGCCGGCACGCTGCTCGTGCCGACCTCGGCCCTGGCCACGACGACGACCGACTCCGCCGAGCAGGCGTCCGCCGAGCTCAGCCAGACGACCGTCTCGACGTCGAAGAACCTGATCCGCAACGGCAAGTTCAAGCGAGGCAAGCGACACTGGACCACCAACCGTCGCCTCAGCACCGTGAAGTCGGGACCCGTTCGCCGTCGTTCCGGCGCCGCCCGGGTCGTCTCGAGACGCTACGCCCGGAGCACGGCGACGACTGTGGTCACCGACACCGGCACGACCGTCGACTCGACCAATCCGGACGCCACCTACACCGCGAGGGTGGACCTGCGCACCAACCGCCCCACGGTGAACGCGACCGTGCGCGTGCGGGAGTTCAACAGCTCCACCAGCGTCGACCACACGGTCCCGGCGAAGCTGTCGAACAAGCGGTGGCGGCCCTTCCAGCTCTCGTTCGAGCCCTCGCTGGCGAACTCCTCGCTGGACTTCCAGGTGTACGCGTCGCTGAACTCGAGGCAGAGGCTCTACGTCGACAACGCGTCGCTGGTCGAGAAGGTCACCACGCCGACGCCTGAGCCGACGCCCACCCCGACGCCCACCCCGACGCCGACACCTGAGCCGACGCCCACCCCGACGCCGACACCTGAGCCGACGCCCACCCCGACGCCGACACCTGAGCCGACGCCCACCCCGACGCCCACGCCTGAGCCGACACCCACCCCGACCCCGACCCCGACAAGCCTGATGAACGGCACGTTCGACTCGTTGGCGACCGGGCAGCTGACCGGCGCAGGGTTCCAGTCACAGTTCGGTGGCGTCCAGTACGCCAACTGGATCTTCGACGACTCCACCGTCGAGGCCGACAGCCGAGGCTCCGGGAAGACGTACCGCGTTCGACTCGAAGCAGGCACCATCAACGGCAACCCGAGCAGTGGCAACCACGGGATCGCGCTCGTCGTGCCGCTGGCGAAGCAGGTCGACAACGCCTGCTTGTCCTACGACCTCCGTTTCGATGGCAACTTCGACTGGTCGCTCGGCGGCAAGCTGCCCGGGCTGTCGGGCGTCGCGCCTGGCGTCTCCTCGACGCTTCCTGCCGGCGGCGGCAACCCCGGGGACAAGGGCTGGTCCGGCCGGGTCATGTGGGGAACCAACGGAGGGATGACCTCGTACATGTACGGACCGCGCCAGGTCCACTACTACGGCGACGGCGTCCCCTGGAACCGAAGTGCCACCCGCGGAACCTGGCACGGCGTCAAGGCCTGCTACACGATGAACAGCGTTGGCTCCAATGGCGGCAACACCGACGGCAAGCTGCACGTCTGGCTCGACGGCACCCAGGTGGTCAACATCAACAACCACGTGTTCCGTGAGCGCACCGACGTCCACATCAGTCACATCATGTGGCACGTCTTCCGCGGCGGCGCGACCCTGGACTGGGCCGGAAGTCGCGACAGTTCGATCGATTTCGACAACGTTCGGATCACAACGACCAGCTGATCCCGGACCATAGCGGGCCGACTGGTCTGGACGGCAGGACTAAAATCCCTCGCCGTCCAGACCAAAGTCCCGAAAAGCCCGCATCCGACTAACCTCGCGATCTACGCTCACTGAGCCAGCAGCCCTCGCGCTGCTGATGGGAGAAGAGCGCCGCGACCCCACGTCGCCGCGCAGAGCCAAGTTGTTGGGAGACAACCGTGCTTCGTCGTACTACCTATGTGTTCCTGCTTGCCCTCGCGATCGCGTTGCCGCTCGCCGTCGTTGGCACCGCCAACGACCCCGCGTCGGCCGGAAAAGCTCGACGCGCAACCTTGTTGTTCGCCTCCTTCGACTCGTTGGCGACCGGACAGATGACCGGCACGAAGTTCCAGTCGCAGTTCGGTGGCGTCCAGTACGCCAACTGGATCTTCGACGACTCCACCGTCGCGTCCGCCGAGAAGAGCTATCGCGTCAGGCTCGAGGCCGGCACCATCAACGGCAATCCCAGCAGTGGCAACCACGGGATCGCGCTCGCCGTCCCGCTGGCGAGGCAGGTCAACAACGCCTGCATCCGGTACCGCATCCGCTTCGGGGAGAACTTCGACTGGTCCAAGGGTGGCAAGCTTCCGGGCCTCTCCGGTGTCGCTCCCGGTGTGTCACCCACCGTCCCGACCGGCGGCGGCAACCCCGGAGACAAGGGCTGGTCCGGGCGACTGATGTGGGGCTCCGGCGGATCCGTCTCCTCCTACATGTACCACCCGAAGCAGCCCTCGTACTACGGCCAGGGCTTCGGGTGGAGCCGAAGGGTCGACGATGGCCGCTGGCACGTGCTTCGCCAGTGCTACCGCATGAACACCGTCGGCAAGAAGAACGGAGTGCTGCGGGCCTGGCTCGACGGCGCGAGGGTGCTGAACCGAACCGACTTCGTCTACCGGCTGAAGAACACGGTCCACATCTCGCACCTGATGTGGTCGGTCTTCCGCGGCGGCGCGACCATGGACTGGGCCGGACATCGTGACAGCCACGTCGATTTCGACCGGGTGCGCGTCACCACGAGAAGGTGATGGTCCTCAGTCGACCAGCTCCATCTGGGGGGTCGACTGGGGGACCGTGAGAGTTCGCCGTGCATCACCGACAATGGGTGTCATGACGGTGTCATCCCACTCCGGACCGACGGCAAGGATGTCGTCGAGGTGACCCGGTCACGCCAGGTCACCGCTGTGGTCGTCGCCCTCTCGGCCACTGTCCTGGCGCTGCTTGCCCTCGACGGACCGTCACCGCCGCAGTCGCTGCTGTTCGCCGACTTCGAGTCGCTTCGACCAGGCCGGGTGTCCGACGCAGCGTTCGCCGACGAGTTCGGCGGCAACCGGGAGTCGATCAGCGGCCTGGACGACTCCTTCATCGTCGACGTGGGTGAGAGTGCCGGCAAGGTCTACCGCCTCTGGCTGGAGGGCGGCACCATTCGCGGGAGTCCCAGCTCTGGCAACCACGGGATCGCGCTCGTCGTGCCGCTGGCGAAGCAGGTCGACAACGCCTGCATCCGGTACCACGTCCGCTTCGGGGAGAACTTCGACTGGTCCAAGGGTGGCAAGCTTCCGGGCCTCTCCGGTGTCGCTCCCGGCGTGTCACCAACCCTGCCGGCCGGCGGCGGCAACCCGGGAGACAAGGGCTGGTCCGGGCGACTGGTGTGGGGCTCCAACGGATCCGTCGCCTCCTACGTGTACCACCCGAGGCAGCCCTACAAGTACGGCCAGGGCTTCGGGTGGAGCCAAGGAGTCGACGATGACCGCTGGCACGTCCTGCGGCAGTGCTACCGCATGAACACCGTCGGCCAGCAGGACGGCGTGCTGCGTGCCTGGCTCGACGGCGCGATGGTCTTGGACCGCACCGACATGGTCTACCGGCTGAAGAACACGGTCCACATCTCGCACCTGATGTGGTCGATCTTCCGCGGCGGCGCGACCGACGGGCCGGACAGCGTGACAGCTACATCGACTTCGACCGGTGCACATCACCACCGAGTGACCATCCTCAGTCGGCCACTCGACGGGAGACGTCGTCGCTGCAGTCGTACCGTGTACGGGAAGTACACGACCTCGACACCCACGCTTGCCATCTCCGCCTCGAGGCGACGCCCCTTGGCGGCGCCCTGCCAGTCGTCGCCCTTGAGTGCGGTTGAAGCGACCTCCTGCCTCAGCTGCGGCACGAAACCTCACCGAAGTCGACGCTGCGATCTCGATGCGTTGGCCCCCGGAATGACCGGCGGCTGACTCGCACTGAGGCACATCTCGTCCGACAGAACGCCCGCCACCAAGACGTCACAGTGCTGCTTGGCGCGCCTGAGGATGTTGAGATGCCCTACGTGGAACATGTCGTAGATGCCTGGCGCATAGCCGACAATGGGTGTCATGACCTTGGTACCCCACTCTGGACCGACTGCAAGGATGATCGTAGGTGACCCAGTCACGGCCGGCCACCAATTCGGCTCTTCCGATCGATCATATCGGGCCAATCTCGAGGCGCTGCTCTCCGCGCAGAAGCCTCCGTTCGGCACCCCGGCCTACAGCCGGTACGTCAACCGTCCGCTGGCGCGACGGGTCGCCGCGGCGGCCCACACCCGCGCGATGACTCCGAACCAGGCAACCGCGCTCAGCGCCTTCCTCTCCGCTGCTGGACTCGCGCTGCTCGCCCTCGTCGATCCGTCACCGGCGCAGGCGATCGCGGTGGCGGCCCTGCTGTCTGCGGGTTACGTCATGGACTCCGTGGACGGCCAGCTGGCCAGGCTGCGGGGCGGTGGATCGATCTCCGGCGAGTGGCTCGACCATCTGGTCGACTGCTTCAAGACGACACTGCTCCACCTCGCCGTGCTGGTGTCGTGGTACCGATTCCCCCCGGTGGAGGACCGTGTGGTCCTCGTCGTGCCGATGGCTTATCTGGTCGTCGCGTCCGCGACCTACTTCGGCGTCATCGTGATGCCCTACCTGCGACGGCAATCCGGCGCGGCTGACCGGCGACCTGACGTCGCGCACGAGCACCCGCTGCGCAAGTGGCTCACACTTCCGGCAGACCACGGCTTCCTGTGCTGGGCCTTCGTCCTGCTGGCCTGGCCCGTCTGGTTCGCGGGGCTCTACGGCGCGCTGACCCTCACCAGTCTCGCTCTGCTCGCGGTCGCGATCCGCGCCTGGTGGCGAGAGCTCTCTGCTGCTGACAAAGCGCTTCAGGCCAGGCGTTGACCGACGCTCCCGGGCAGCCAGCGCCTGGCTCGTCAGGCGCGGGGGACTGAGGGCGTGGGGGTCGGGGCCGCCGCCCAGCCGGCCACGTCTGGCCTTCACCTGGGTGCCGGTGTACCCGGCATAGGAATAGCTGTCCCGACCTTTGAGAGGAGCGAGGTTGAGGACGGTGCCCAGCACCCGCGCGTCGACGACGCGGAGGGTCTCCAGCGCCCGCTCCACGTCGTTCGTGCGGGTCTTGCCGTACCGCACCACGACAATCGCGCCGTCGGCCCCGGCCGCCGTGATCGCGCCATCGGTGACCGGCAGGAGCGGAGGGGTGTCGATGATGACGAGGTCGTACAAGCCCCGGGCCTCCACGAGCAGCTTGACCATCGCTTCACTGCCCAGCAGCTCCGAGGGGTTGGGAGGAATCGGCCCGCTCGCCATGAGATGCAGGCCGTCGATCTTCCACTCCTGGACCACGTCGTCGAGCTGCAGCTGGTGTGCCAGCACGTTGGTCAGACCGACCGAGCCCACCAGCTGGAACCGGTCGGCAAGGACCGGACGGCGCAGATCTCCCTCGATCAGCAGGACTCTCTTCCCCGCCTCGGAGAATGTGATCGCGAGGTTGGCGGCAATGCTCGACTTTCCTTCTGCGGGGAGGGAAGACGTGACCGCGAGCACGCCGACCGGCTGCTCGATATCGACGAACTGAAGGTTGGTCCGCAGCTGCCGGAAGGCCTCGGGGCGGGCCCAGTTCTCGTTGCTCTCGGAAAGCAGCGGCGACTTCTTCGACGACCCGCGGGAATATGTCCGAGAACCGGGGCGCCCAGACGCTCACGAAGATCCTCAGGGGTTCGGACCGTCCGGTCCAGGAGAGCCCTGAGCAGGGCGGCTGTCACGCCCAGCGCCAGTCCGAGCAGGAAGCCCGCGGCGATCCACAGGTCCGTCTGTGGACCGACCGGGGTGGGGTCGAGGGTGGGGCCGCTCACACGCCTCAGGCGGACCGAGGCCTGCCCCGACTCGCTCTCGATGTCTTGGACCAGAAGGGGGATCTGAACAGCGACTGAGCCAACGATGGCATCGGCGTGGCTCGGTGAGGTGCTCCGCACGTACGCGGTGAGCAGGACGGTGTTCAGGTCCGCCTCACCCAGATCGCGACCATGACGTCCTCCTCGGTCAGGTCGAGGTAGGTGTCGGCCACGACGCGCTCGGCCAACAGCTCGCTGTCCAACAGCCGGACGTAACTGTTGACGCGCTGCTGGCCGAACTGGTCCGACTGCAACGGGGAGGAAGGGTCGAGGCTGGGGGTGGTCGCGAAGAACGTGACCGTCCCTTGATACACGGGGGGGAGCTGTTGCACCCACAGGAGACTGAGGGCGGCGCCGACGACAGCACCGGCAATCACCAGCCACCACCGCTTGCGCAGCGCGCGTACGTAGTCCCGGAGGGTCACCTGCTGCTTCTCCCTGGTCGCCCTAGCCCCGTCGGCATCTCATGTCAGGGGTGCTTGCGCGCCGATATCGTCTCACAAGGTTGGCGGTGAAGGCGCGCAATGCCCGACGCGCCCTACGGCACCGAGCCCCTGAAGATCGCCGTGGGGGACTCGGCGCGGTATCCCACGTGGACGGTGACGTCATCGCGTCGGTTCGGTGGGATCGCGAACACGAAGACCCCCTGGACGCTCTCTCCGGCCGAAGCCGATGCGGGGAAAAGCTTCACTCCGGGGCGACCCAGGTCGGAGGCCGGGTCCGAGTCCGGCCCCGAGTACGCCGTCACCGTGGCGGCTCGCAGGTCCAGGTCCGACGAGGCGTCATTGTCGAGCTCGATGGTGAACCGGACCGCAGGTGCGTCGCGCTCCCCGGGGCCGGTCCCCTTTCCCTGAACCGCCTCGAGCTTGACGACCTCGAGGGTCACCCCTCGGTCAAGTTCGACGGCGTCGCCGATCGGGGCCCGCACAGGGCGGGGGGTCGCGCTCGGCGTCTCGGCGACCCCCGGCTCGGTCTGACCTGGACTCGGCTTGCCGACCGGCGACCCAGAGCCATCGACGGAAGGCGAGAGCGCGGCGCTCCCGTCGGGACCGAGTGCCCGCTCGTCGCCGCCACCATCGTCGAGTCCGCGCCACACCAGGACCATGGCGACGACAACGACGACGGTGGCGGCGGCCACCCACCATCGCGGTCGCCCCGGCAGTCGGTGGCCACCCTCCGCGCGCTGACTCTCAAGGCCCCCCCTCGTCGCTGTCGCCGCCACCGTCTGGGCGGTTCGTCGTTGCTGGACTTTGGCTGTTGGAGATCTTACCGAACCTCGGCTTTGCGAAGATCAGGGCAGCAAGCGGGATCAGCACCACGGGAAGTAGTGCCGGCGCTGACCCGAACCTGAGGATCACCTCGGTGACGCCGCATCCGGCCAGGGTCAGCACGTACGCGACCCCCCACACCGATCGTCTTCGAGATGACGCAGCGCCCCCTCGAGTGCAAGCACCAGCATGGGAAGGGTCAGGAGCACCAGTACGACGCCGCCGGTCACCAGCATATGCAGCAGTTACTGGCTATGCGCACTGTGCACCGCGGTGCCGAGTCGATCGGACGTGCCGCCGACGACCTCGAACCAGTTGGAGCCGCGGCCCCGAACCAGGGTGTGACTTCAAATGCCTCTTTGGTGGTGATCCAGACGATGCCTCGCGAGCTGAAGACGGTGGGGTCGGTGGCCAGCCATGGAACAAGGGACGCGATGAGGATAGCGCCGGTCATCGCGGCCGCTGCCGCAAGCTTCCGCAGGGCTCGGGGCATGCCGCCCGTGGGACTGGCGCCGGCGCCGGCGACGAGGACCGCGATCCACGAGGTGCGCGAGGCGCTCCACAGCAGGGCGAAGAGCATGGTCCCCACCAGAACCGCCCGAAGCACGCGCCTGGGGATGAGCATGACCAACGGCAGTCCTAGTGCCAGGCTCTGGCCGAGCGTGTTGCTGTGGCTGTAGAACCCGACCAGCAGACCCCAGGGAAGAACGGTCTTGTCATCGGTGACCATCGAGCCGATCGCGGTGCGGAACACCCCGGCGCTCGGCACCAGCACGCCCATTGCCACGGACAGCGCCGCCGACGCTCCCGCGGAGTAGCCGAGGGCCACGAGGACGCGCCGGTCCAGGGGCAGCCGCCAGAGCGCCACCACCACCGCCCCGTAGACGAGCGACCCCATGCGCGGCGTGGCGCCGACGAACAGGTCGCGGAGCAGCAGGTAACCCCACGGCGCCAAGACCGCCGCCAGCCTCAGCACGGATGCGGGCTGTCGGTCGTCCCAGCTGTCCAGGACGATCAGGCAGCACAACCCGAGCACCGCCAGCGTGAGAAAGGTCGTCGAGAGCGCTGCTGCCGCACTCGACGCGGCGACTTCGACCCCCACTTCACCCCGCACCTTCGGCACAGTCAGGCTGTTGACCGTCCGTGGTACGACGGCCCAGGCCACCACGAGCCACACCAGGACGACTGCGAGGCGGTGCCGACGCATGTCCGGACGGCGGGTCTGCTCGGCAAGCTCGAGAGTCATGTGCACGAGCTCTCCTCACTCCAGCTCGACGCGGCGCGGGCACCGGAGCCTTTCTGACTCAGCCCCGCGGGAGGACCTCGAGGTTGTCGAAGCGCATCTGGACAGGACCGTTGGTCGCGGTACTGGCCAGGTAGCCGTGCAGGCCCACCGCCCCGGGACCAGACAGTGCTGGCGTGGAGTCGGTGCGCACCACCTGCGGCGAAGCAGGCTCTGGCGACCCGGCCTTCCACAACGTGGCCTGCAAGGTGGCCGGGGCTGAACCGGAGACCTCGAAGCGCAGCCGGATCACGTCACCGGGCACGTAGTTCACGTCCACCGAGGGGGCCCCGCCCAGAGTGGTGCGGCTCCCGTCCACGTTTCGTTGGATGTAGAGCCGGACGGCGCCATCCGGCAGGAAGCGCGTCCGGAAGTAGTACCCGGAGTTCCCCACCTGCCGTGCAATCGATGTCATGTAGATGTCACCGTCGGTCGACGCCTTGTCGGTGGAGAACTCCACGACGCCGTTCACGTCCGCCTCGTCCACCTGGTTGAGGTAGACGAAGTTGCCCTGTCCGGAGTTCGCCGTGATGAGGCCCCGACCGCCCGCGACCGACAGCCGGCTCACTGGGCCGCCGCTGCCTGTCCAAGGTCCACCGACATCGGCAGCACCCCACCCTCCGGTGACGGCCCTCTGGAAGAGGTCCAGGGCGACCGCCTCGGCGACCGTGACGTCACGCGTCGTGGTGTGCGTCGCCCCGTCGTTGTCGGTGACGGTCAGCCCCACCGTGTAGGTCCCCGGCGCAGCATAGGTGTGCGAGTCCATGACCCCGGAGCCGTCGGGACTTCCGTCGTCCCAGTCCCAGCTGTAGGAGGAGATCGACCCGTCCGGGTCATCGGAGCTCGAGCCGTCCACGTCGATCGACAACCCGTCCACCTGCGAGGTGAAGGCAGCGGTCGGCGCCTGGTTGCCCGTGGGGTCCCCGCCGGGTGGCTCGTTGTCGGTGCCCGACGGGACGATCTGGAGGTCGTCGAAACTGAGCTGCACCGGGCCGTTGGTCGCGGTCCCGGACAGGTTGCCGTAGACAACCCCACGGCACCGGGACCGGACAGCTCCGGCGCGGAGTCGGTGCGCAACACCTGCGGCAGAGCTGGGCTCAGTAGTCCCTGCCCTCCACTACGCTCGACCGCAACGTGGCCGTGGCTCCGCCGGAGACCTCGAAGCGCATGCGGAGCACGTCGCCGGCTGCATGTAGGTCAGGTCCGGGCACCGTGGTGACCGCACCCAGCGTGGTCTCCGTTGCCGTTCACCTGGCGTGGGTCGTGTACAGCCGCACGCTGCCGTCGGACATGACCCGGGACCCGGGAAGTTGTAGGAGGAGTTCCCCACCCGGCGTGCGATCGCCGACAGGTAGAAGCCACCGCCCGTCGATGCCTTGTCCGCAGAGAGGTCGACGAGGCCGGCTACGTCGGACTCGCTCACCTGGTTGAGGTGGACGAGGTTCCCCTGTCCGGCGGCCGCGGTGATGACGCCGCGTCCACCGGTGACGGACAACCGGCTGAAGAGGGCCGCCACTGCCGGCCCACGCCCCGCCGTCGTCGGCGGTCCCCCACCCGCCGGTGGCGCTGCGCTGGAAGGCGTCCGAAGCAACCACGTCGGCGACCGAGACGTCTTGCGTCGTGGTGGCCGTTGCGCCTTCGTCGTCGGTGACCGTGAGCGTCACGGTGTAGGAGCCTGCGGTCGAAGTATAGGTGTGCGAGGCCGTCTGCCCAGCGCCGTCAGGCGTCCCGTCGCCCCAGTTCCACCCGTAGGACGCGATCGATCCGCCCGGGTCACCGGATCCCGAGCCGTTCACGTCGACCGAAAGCCGGTCGACCTGGGTGGTGAACGCAGCCGTCGGCGCTTCGTTGACGTGCTCGGTGACCGCCACCTGCTTGCTGACGGTCTGCTTGCGCCCCGCCATCGTCGGTGGCGGTGAGCTGGACCGTGTAGGTGCCGGCCGAAGGGAACGTGGTGCACCGGATTCGCCTCGGTGCTGGTGGTGCCGTCGCCGAACGACCATTGCGAGGACGCGATGGTGCCGTCCGGGTCGTCGGAGGCGTTGGTGAACGTCACCTGCAGGTCTGTTGTCCGCGAAGGAGTAGTCCGCATGGGGCAGCTGGTTGGGTGGCTGGCTCGCCGCCCGCGCTGTAGTGAGCAGCCACCTCGTCGGCGCTCAGCGCCTGGTCGTAGACGGCCACCTCGTCGATCGAGCCGGCGAAGTAGTCGCTCGACGGCCGTGCCGCCCATTTGGCCAGCGAGTCACCACCGACCCGCCAGTAGCCGGAAGTAGAAATCTTCGTCGAGGCCGCCGGGTCACTACCGGCGGCCACGCCGTCGACGTACAGGCGCATGCCGGTCCGCTCCTTGCGTGGCGACAACGTCGTGCCAGGCGCCGTCGTTCTAGGACTGGCCGGTCTCGATGCCGCCTGCGAAGGGACGCCCTGAGCGCCCTGGAACGCGGTGCCGAAGCGCAGTCGACCGCTGTCCGTCATGAAGACGTGCCGGTCCGTCGTCGCGCTGGCCCCGGTCCTGCTGGAGCCGAATCCCAGGATCCCCGTCCACCGTGGTCGACGTCTTGAACAGGCCTCGGGGAAATTCGTCAGGCGCCGTCCTCGGGCGTTGGCGGCCACGATGTCGTTGTCGCCGTGGAAGCTGGCCGACCGGTCGCCGGCCGCGCCGACCGCGCTCGGCCCACCCAGCGTCGGACCGTCGAGGTAGGACCCGGGGACCTGCTGAGCGAGGAGTCGGACGCGGTGGTCCCGCTGGTCTCCGCCAGCCTCCAGTACGTGCTCGGCCCGTCGCGGTAGACGGCCGCACCGTAGGCGTCGGTCGGAGCGCCGGACAGGGTCCGGCCGCTCTTCACGTAGTGGTCTCGGATGTCAGCGGCGCTCAGGCCGTGGTGGTAGACGGCCACCTCGTCGATCGAGCCGGCGAAGTAGTCGCTGCTGGGACGGTTCGGCCAGTTGCTGAGGTTGTCGCCACCCACGCGCCACCAGCCCTCGCGGGACATGCCGGTCCTGACATCCGCCCGACGGGCGACGCGCGCGCCGTCGAGGTACAGATTCATCCCGGTTCGTCACCACACCGACGGCGTGGTGCCACTGCCGTTGTTGAGCCCGCCGGCACTGGTCAGCACCTCCTCGAGTTCTGGAAGCTGCCGAAGTTGATCCGCCGTTGTTGTCCATGTACAGGGCGTGGTCGGTCCGACTGCTGCTGCTCGAACCGGACTGAGAGGTGCCGAAGCTGAGGATCTTGCCCCGCGGTTGGTGGTCGTGTTGAACCACGCCTCCACGGTGTACCGGAACGGTCCGTACTCCTCGTTCGAGCTGTACATCTTCTGGCTGCTGGTGCCGTCGAAGCGGGTGGCGGAGTCTCCCGGGATCGCGCCGGCCACACCGCGCACCGGGGACCCGGTGAGGGTGCCGCTGTCGCGGTTGGTGTAGTCGGCGACCGTCGAGCCCGAGGGCTCGCTGAAGCGCCAGTAGTCCTGTGGTCCGTCATCGGCCACCGACTTCGCGTACGCGTCGGCAGCGCCGGTCGAGGCGACGAGACGGTCACGGGCTCGACCGGATCTCGTCGCCGTTCGGTTCGCGCACGACCACCCGATAGGTCGCAGAGGACCCACCCCGGTGTCGAGGAAGGCCTGGTAGGGCCGGTCCCACTCAGCCGAGGACACCACGCGGGTCGCGACAGGGCTGGCGAAGTTGTTGTTGCGGACCACGTCATACGTCAGGTTCTCGTTGTCCCGGTCCCAGCTCGAACGCCAGCTGACGAGCACCTCCCCGGCGCCCGTCGAACGCACCGTCGGGGTCTCCACGGTGGAGTTGGCCGGGCTGATGTTGGTCGAGGGGTCCTTGGAGAACCGCACCAGACCCTGCTGCTGGGCCCCATTCACGCGCGGGAACTCACCACCCATCACGACGTACTCGTCGTTGCCGTCGACCGCCCAAGCACCCTGCCCTGCCCGGTGTAGGTGCCCGACGGGATGTCCGGGAACCAGTGGAGCAGCGACGGGGCCGGCACGCCGGCGAAGTTGAAGTAGCCGTTGTACTCCGAGCGCAGCACTCCCGTGGTCTTCGTGCTGAAGGCGGTCCCGCGATACGGCCTCCACGGCTCCGCCTGGGGGAACCCGTTAGGCAGGTTGCCGCAGTAGTGCGCGTGCGAGGCCACGTACATGACATCGCCTGACGGATAGGTGTCCAGGGAGTCGCCGTGGCAGTCCTCCACCCAGACGACGTCCCCACCGTCCCAGTCCATCTTGACCACGCCCTCGAGGTTGCTCAACCTCGAGTAGGTCGCACCCGAGGCGTAGACGTACCCACCGGCGCTCTCGACCGACGTGATGGCTGAGACCTGGCGCCGCTGTTGCGGATCAAGCTGTTGGCGGCCCAGGGCCGCAGTGCCCCCGTCACAGCATCGATGGAGGCCATCCCCAGCCCCGGGTTGGTCGACCCGTTGATCGAGGTGAACGAACCCACGACCAGCACCTGGGAGTTGTCCGGGGACAGCGCCATGCCCCAGGGGTAGCCGTCTTCCGCGCTCGGCGCCCAGTCGAGCACCGCACCGTCCGAAGCCCGAGCAGCGGCGTAACGGTCCCGGGTCAACCCGCCGACCGTGCCGAAGTAGCCACCGAAGTACACCGTGGTGTCCGTGGCAACGACCGATCGAACACGGCCGTTGGGGTTGGGGTTGAACGCCGCGATCCGGGCGCCGGTCGTGGGGTCGAGGGCCGCGACCCTGCGATGGGTCTGCCCGTTGACGCTCGTGAAGTTCCCGGCGATGTAGAGCCGGGACTTGTCCGGAGAGGCCTCGATGTCGGTGACCTCGCCGTTGGTGCTCGGCGCCCAGGTGGTCGACAGCACTCCGGTCCGGATGTCGTAGGCAAGCAGGTTGCTCCGCGGCACCTGGTTCGTTCCCGGCGCCGAACCCGCGGGCCGAGCAGCAGTGAACTCACCCGCCACATAGACGGTGTTGCCGACGACCTCTTGGGCCCACACCACCCCGTTCATCTGCGCGGTGGGTAGCGCCCGGGCCGATGCCGTCCGCGGAGTGGTCGGGTCAGATGGGTCCAGAGGCTGAGTGTCTGCCTGTGCTGACGTCGGCAGCATCACCAGGGTCGCGGCCACGACGCACGCGACGAGTGCGGCAGCAGACCGCGGGACGAAATTATGGACAGACATCAACAAAACCCCTCAGCCCCTGCGCACGGACCCCCGCGCACAACCCCGCGCGGACCCCCCACGCAGTGGCCCTACCGTAACCCTGACGCCTGATTCTCCGCATCTGTGCCCCCAGCTCAGGGCCATGGTCCCCTCTACTCGTGACGACTGCCCGGGGTAGGCGGTCCAGGCACGACGAGCCACACCAGGGCCCTGCTCACTCAGCCCAGCGGAAGCACCTCGAGGTTGTCGAACCGCATCTGGACGGGCGCATTGGTCGCGGTACCCGACAGGTAGCCGTACAGGCCCACGGCCCCGGGGCCGGACAGCGTCGGGGTGGCGTCGGTGCGCACCACCTGCGGCGAGGCAGGCTCTGGCGACCCGGCCTTCCACAACGTGGCCTGCAAGGTGGCCGGGGCTGAACCGGAGACCTCGAAGCGCAGCCGGATCACGTCACCGGGCACGTAGTTCACGCCACTTACCACGACAACCGCCCCCAGAGTGGTGTCGGTTCCGTCCACCTGTCGGGCGATGTCGAGACGCACTGTCCGTCGGGCATGATCCGCGTCTTGAACTTGTAGGCGGAGTTCCCCACCCGCCGTGCGATCGCTTGCATGTAGATACCGCCGCCGGTCGACGCCTTGTCGGTGGAGAACTCCACGACGCCGGTGACGTCCGCCTCGTCGACCTGGTTGAGGTAGACCCAATTGCCCTGTCCGGCATTTGCGGTGATGCGGCCCGCACCGCCTGCCACTGACAAGCGGCTCCCCACACCGGTGCCAGTCCAAGGGCCGCCTAGGTCGGAAGTGGCCCACCCGCCGGTGACGGTCCGCTGGAAGGCGTCCAGGGCGACCGCCTCGGCGACCGTGACGTCCTGCGTCGTGGTGTGCGTCGCCCCGTCGTTGTCGGTGGCGGTCAGCGCCACCGTGTAGGTCCCCGGCGCAGCATAGGTGTGCGAGTCCATGACCCCGGAGCCGTCGGGACTTCCGTCGTCCCAGTCCCAGCTGTAGGAGGAGATCGACCCGTCCGGGTCATCGGAGCTCGAGCCGTCCACGTCGATCGACAACCCGTCCACCTGCGTGGTGAAGGCAGCGGTCGGCGCCTGGTTCACCGCCTCGGACACCGAGACCTGCTTAGTGACCGTGTCCGTGGCACCCCCGTCATCGGTGACGGTGAGCGACACGGTGTAGTCACCGGCCGACGGATAGTCGTGAACAGGGTTCGTCTGGGTGCTGGAGCCGCCGTCCCCGAAGGACCACTGCCGTGACGCGATGGTTCCGTCCGGGTCGCTCGAGGCGTCGGTGAACGTCGCCTCCAGGTCGGAGGTGTCGAACGTGAAGTCCGCGTCGGGCAGCTGGTTGGGGGTCTGGCCGCCGCCCTTGGCGTAGTGGGAAGCCACTTCGTTGGCGGTCAGCGGGCGCTCGTAGAACGCCGCCTCGTCGATCGAGCCTGCGAAATAGTCGCTCGAAGGTCGCGCCGCCCACCCGGACAGCGAGTCACCTCCCACTCGCCAGTACCCGGACATCGGCGTGTTCGTGGCCGTCGGATCACTGCCCGCCAGCACGCCGTCGACGTACAAGCGCATGCCTTGCGCTCCCTGCGTGGCGACCACGTGGTGCCAGGCGCCGTCGTTGTAGGACTGGCCGGTCTCGATGACCGCCTGCGACGGGACGACCGCCTGCGCGCCCTGGAACGCGGTGCCGAAGCGCAGTCGACCGCTGTTCGCCATGAAGACGTGACGGTCCGTGGTCGCGCTGGCACCGGTCCTGCTGGAGCCGAAGCCCAGGATCTTCCCGCCCGCCGTGCTCGACGTCCGGAACCAGCCCTCTGCGGAGAACCGGTCCGGAGCCGTCCTCGAGGCGTTGGCGGCAACGTTGTCGTTGCCACCGTCGAAACCGACCGACCTGTCGCCGACCGCTCCGACCGCGCTCGGCCCACCCAGCGTCGGGCCGTTCAGGTAGGACCCGGGGTCGTTGCTGAGCGAGGAGTCGGCCGCGGTGGTGCCGCTGGTCTCCGCCATCCTCCAGTACGTGCTCGGCCCATCGCCGTAGACGTCCGCACCGTAGGCGTCCGTCGGCGCGCCGGACAGGGTCCGGCCGCTCTTCACGTAGTGGTCTCGGATGTCAGCGGCGCTCAGGCCGTGGTGGTAGACGGCCACCTCGTCGACCGAGCCGGCGAAGTAGTCGCTGCTGGGACGGTTCGGCCAGCCGCTGAGGTTGTCGCCACCCACGCGCCACCAGCCGTTGCGGGACATGCCGGTCCTGATGTCGGCCCGATGGCCGACCCTGACCCCGTCGATGTACAGGTTCATACCGGAGCTGGTCACCACGCCGACCGCGTGGTGCCATTGCCCGTTGTTCAGCCCGCCGGCACTGGTCAGCACCTGGTTCGAGCCCTGGCGGCTGCCGAAGTTGATCCGCCCGCTGTTGTCCATGTACAGGGCGTGGTCGGTCTGGCTGCTGCTGCTCGCACCGGACTGAGAGGTGCCGAAGCTGAGAATCTTGCCGCCACGAGTGGTGGTGGTGTTGAACCACGCTTCGGCGGTGTACCAGAACGGTCCGAAAGCGGCTGCCGAGTTGTACATCTTCTGGCTACTGGTCCCGTCGAACCGCGTAGCCGAGTCGCCGGGAACCGCGCCGGCCACACCGCGCACCGGCCCCCCGGTCAGGGTGCCGCTGTCGCGGTTGGTGTAATCGGCGACCGTCGAGCCAGAAGGCTCGCTGAAGCGCCAATAGTGCTGCGGCCCGTCAGCGACCACCGACCTGGCGTAGCTGTCGGCCGAGCCGCTCGAGGCGACCGAGACGGTCACGGGGCTCGACCGGATCTCGTCGCCGTTCGGTTCGCGCACGACCACCCGATAGGTGGCAGAAGGACCGGGCACCCCAGTGTCGAGGAAGGCCTGATAGCGCCGGTCCCAGTCAGCCGAGGACACCACTCGGGTCGCGACAGGGCTGGCGAAGTTGTTGTTGCGGACGATCTCGTAGGTCAGGTTCTCGTTGTCCCGGTCCCAGCTGGTGCGCCAGCTGACGAGGACTTCGCCGCTCCCTGTGGAGCGCAATGTCGGCGCCAGTCCGTCCACCTCACTCGGACCGAGCGTCGTCGTAGGGTCCGTGGAGAACCGCACGAGTCCTTGCTGCTGGGCCCCATTCACCCGCGGGAACTCACCACCCATCACGACGTACTCATCGTTGCCGTCGACCGCCCAAGCACCCTGACCTTGCCCCGTGTAGGTGCCTGAGGGGATGTTCGGGAACCAGGGAAGCAGGGACGGGGCAGCCTGGCCGGCGAAGTTGAAGTAGCCGTTGTACTCGTTGCGCAGCACACCAGTGGTCTTCGTGGTGAAGGCGGTCCCTCGGTACTGCAGCCATGGGTCCTGTTGGGGGAACCCGGTGGGCAGGTTGCCGCAGTAGTGGGCGTGGGAAGCCACGTAGATGACGCCACCGGACGGGAAGGTGTCGAGGGAGTCGCCGTGGCAGTCCTCCACCCAGACGATCCTTCCGCCGTCCCAATCCATCTTGACGACGCCTTCGAGATTGCTCTGCCTGGAGTAGGTGGCCCCTGACGCGTACGCGTGATTCCCGGCGCTCTCGATGGACGTGATCGCCGACACTTGCGCGCCGCTGTTGCGGATCAGGCTGTTGGCGGCCCACGGACGCAGGGCACCCGTCACCGTGTCGAGGGACGCCATACCCAGCCCCGGGTTGGTCGAGCCGTTGATCGAGGTGAACGAGCCGCCGATCAGCAACTGGGAGTTGTCGGGAGACAGCGCCATGCCCCAGGGCTGGCCGTCATCCGCACTGGGAGCCCAGTCGAGCACCGCGCCGTCCGAGGCTCGGGCAGCGGCGTAACGGTTCCGGGTCAATCCGCCGACCACTCCGAAGAAGCCGCCGAAGTACACCGTCGTGTCCGTCGCCGCGACAGACCGAACACGGCCGTTGGGGTTGGGGTTGAACGACGTGATCAGGCTGCCGTTCGTCGGGTTGAGAGCCGCGATCCGGCGCCGGGTCTGCCCGTTGACGGTCGTGAAGTTGCCGCTGATGTACAGCCGGGACTTGTCAGGCGAGGCCTCGATGTCATCGACGACGGCGTTCGCGGTCGGCACCCACGCCGTTGACAGCAACCCCGTGCGGATGTCGTATGCGAGGAGGTTGCTGCGGGGCACCTCGTTGACGCCCGGCGCTGCGCCGGCCGGCCGAGCGGCGGTGAACTCACCTGCCACGTAAACGGTGTTCCCGACCACCTCTTGGGCCCACACCACGCCATTGATCTGGGCAGTGGGCAGCGCTCTGGCGGAGGCCGTCCGCGGAGTGCTCGGGTCCGAAGGATCCACAGGCGCTGTGTCGGCCCGGGCAGACGCCGACACCATCACCAGACCCGCCGCCACAAGACACGCCACGAGAGCGGCAGAAAAGCGCGAGACAACAACACGGACAGTCATCGAAAGGAACCCCCAGCCCACGCGCAGGGAGCCCAGCGCACACCCCGCGCGGACACCCCACGCGGCTGTCGTAGCGTACCGCTCGACATCCGATCCGCCAGGTTCTGCGCCGCGGCTCAGGGCCATGGTCCCGAATGTTGTGACGACCGCCCTGGGGGGCGGCATGACCGTGGATATAGTCCCGACACCCGTGCGCGTGAGGAGCTGCTCGTCATGGTTGCTTCGGCCGATGACCGGCCCGCTGATCTGGGCGGTATCGCTGCCCGCGGCACGGCAGTCACGCTTCTCACCCAGGGTGGGCGCGTTCTGGTCCAGTTCGGATCGGTGGCTGTGCTCGCGCGGCTCCTGGTCCCCGAGGAGTTCGGGCTGGTGGCGATGGTGGCGGCCGTGATCGGCGTGGCCGAGGTCCTCCGCGACTTCGGACTGTCGATGGCCGCCATACAGAGCCCGACACTGAGCGAGGGTGAACGTACTAACCTCTTCTGGGCCAATGCCGTGACCGGTTTGGCCTGCTCGGTGCTCGCGGCTTGCGCAGCCCCCTTGGTCGTTAAGCTGTACGACGAACCGGAACTGATGCGGATCACCCTCGCCTGCTCCCCACTCTTCTTCCTCAACAGTCTGGCGGCGCAGTTCCGAGCAGGACTCACTCGGGAGCTTCGCTTCAAGGCACTCGGCCAGAGCAACCTCGCCGCGCAAGTGGTGGCCGCTGGCGCCGCGGTAGCCCTCGCAGCGAGCGGGGCGGGGGTGTGGGCACTTGTCGCCGCCATGCTCGTCAACTCGGCGGTCGTCGGCATGCTCCTTGCCGTGCTTGCTGGTTGGCGGCCGGGGTGGCCGCAACGGACGGTGAGTATCCGCCGGTTCCTTTCCTTCGGGGCAGGTGTCTTCGGGACCCAGACGATGAGCTACCTGGTCAAGAACGTCGACAACGTCGCGATCGGCATGGTCTACGGTGCTGCCCCCCTTGGCATCTACGGCAGGGCCTACCAGCTGATGACGGTGCCACTGCTGCACATCAACGCACCGATGAACAGCGTGGCCCTGCCGATCCTGCGACACACGCAGTCGGACGATGTTGCTTTCTTGCGCCATCTCGCGAGGGGACAGCTCATCCTGCTTTATGCGACAGGAGTCGCCTTCGCACTCTCCTGCGCGCTGGCGGAGCCTATCGTCCTAGTGCTCTTCGGGCCGGTCTGGACGGAGGTCACTCCACTTCTGGCTGTACTAGCCCTGGCCGGGGTCTTCCGCACCCTGGTGAACGTGCCTTGGTGGGCGTACCTGGCGAGGGGACACTCGGGAGCATTGTTCCGGCAGCGCACGGGCACCGGGGTGCTCAGCATCATGGCCATCCTCGGGGGACTTCCGTGGGGAGCCCTCGGGGTCGCTTGGGGTGTCGCCGCCGGCAGCCTGGTCGCGTGGGTCGTCGGCATGTGGGATGTCGGCAGGGTCACGCGGCTGGCGACCCGGCCGCTGCTCACCCGTGCGCTGGTCACGCTGGGGATCGTCGCGGTTCCTTCCGGGCTCGTCGCTCACACGGCGACCTGGCTCCCGGTACCACCCGTCGTGCAGCTGGTCGCGGGCATCACTGTCGCGGCGGCGTATCTTCTCGCCGCCGGACAGGTCATCCCACTAGTACGCTACGACTCGCGGATCGTCCTTTCGTTTGCTCGGCGGGGGCTCCCCCGTCTGAGGCACAGGACAGGACACGCCTAGCGACGCGGCGCCCGGTCTGCTCGCCACGCTCGTCACGACAACTGCGAAGAGGAGAATCGTGACTCTTGCCAGTACCAGCAGCGACGTCATCGTCGTCGTCGCTGTCGCGACGTTCCGACGCCCAGACCTACTCGCGCGTCTCGTGCCCCTGGTCACGGAGCAGGTGACCGCCCTAGGGCCGGACAACTGGGTGGTCGTAGTCGACAACGACCCGGAGGCCTCGGCAAAGGCGGCGATGGCGTCCTGGCCGGATCATCGGGTCCGTTACGTCCATGAACCCCGGCCGGGGGTGGCGGCGGCACGAAACCGAGCACTCGTCGAGGCGCAGCACGCCGATGCCGTTGTCTTCATCGACGACGACGAGGAGCCGGCGCCGGGCTGGCTCGATGCGCTGGTTCGGACGTGGCTGCACTACCAGTGCGACGCTGTCGCGGGACCAGCCATCTACGTCCTCACCGATCCGGTGCCAGCCTGGGTGCGAGCCTGCCCGACCTTTCGACGACCTGCCCGTGTGACCGGGACGGTCCGCCCTGGCGCCGCCACCAACAATCTGCTGCTCGACCTCCGCACCCTGCGTCGAGAGGGGCTTACGTTCTCCGATGAGTACGGCCTCACCGGCGGCAGCGACACTCTCTTGACCCGGACGCTCTCGAAGCGCGGCGCGGTGATCCGCTGGTGCCAGGAGGCCGTCGTCCATGAGATGGTCCCGGCCACGCGGGCCCACCGCGGATGGGTCCTGCGGCGCAACTTGCGCGCCGGCAACGCGTGGAGCAGGATCCACCTGGAACTCGCCGACTCCCGCCGGGAGCGGCTGTCGACCCGCACCTCTCTGATTGCCCGTGGGATCGTGCGGATCGCCCGCGGGGTGCTGATGGCGGGCTGGGGCGTGATCTTTCGAGACCTAGGTCGGCGGGCAGCCGGGGAGTGCCATGTCGCCGCCGGGCTCGGCCTGTTGAGGGGCGCGTCAGGCAACGTGGTCACCGAGTACCTCAGGCCTGCGTCGTGACCTCTCAGCCCGGCAGAACACCCCAACCGTGTGGGCTCGACGGCGGATCCCTCAGCGTGCAGGTCGGGATCCTGACCTACCGACGATCCGCGCTGCTGGCAGCACTCCTCCCCCAGGTCTTGATGCAGGTCGAGGAGCTCCACGCATGGACTCAAGGGCCGGCAGGCGTGCTCGTCGTGGACAACGACCCCGAGGGCAGCGCCCGTGACGTGTGCGCGCCACACGCCGGTGTCCGGTACGTGCTGGAGCCGACACCTGGCATCGCCGCAGGCCGGCACCGCGCGCTTCACGAGAGCGCCGGGTGGGATCTTCTGCAGTTCATCGATGACGACGAGGAGCCCGCCCCCGCGTGGCTCGTCACCATGGTCCGGACCTGGTGCGAGCACGACCGACCGACAGTGGTGGCCGGCAGCGTCCGGACGAGGTACCTGACCCCTCCGAGCCCGTGGATCATAGCCGGACGGTTCTTCGAGCGCCGACAGCCGGCAACGGGGACCCCCTTGCGCGTCGCCGCGAGCGGCAACATGCTCATCGACGTGCGCGAAGTCCGACGCCTCGGCGTCCAGTTCGACCGTGACCTGGGCTTGCACGGAGGTTCGGACACCCTGTTCAGCCAGGATGTGCACCGCGCCGGTGGACGGATGATTGCCTGCCGCGAAGCCGCGATCTACGACCTCGTCCCTCCAGAGCACAGCAACCGCCGCTGGTGCTGGAAGGGGCCTGGCACCTGGGGCAGAGCCGGAGCTTCATGGCGCTGTACGGCGAGAAGACCCGCTCTCGACGATGGCGAGTCCGGGTCAGGCTGATGCTCGGCGGCACCGCGCGGTTCGTCCAGGGGAGTCTCCAAGCAGGGCTCGGTCTCGTGCTCCGCGGTGACACGCTCCACGCTCGCGGGCTTCGGTGGATCCATCGTTCGCGTGGGGTTATGGCCGGCGCCCTCGGTGAGGCGACGCCGAAGTACCCGAGGTAGCCACCCGGTACCACTCGTCCACCAACCCGGGGAGGCGATCGCGAGCCCAACGCTGGTGCGGCGTGCCCCCCTCCGTCCCGGCGCGCACCAGCTGACGAGCGAGGTTCTCCACGACATCGCCGTCGAGCGAGGCCACGAAGGCGTTGACGTGCGCCAGCGTGGGCGGGCCTCCCAACGGCAGGCAGACCACCGGGCAACCCGCTGCCGACGCTTCGGCGACCACCCAGCCGGCCTGGTCGCGAAAGGATGGGAAGAGCAAAGCATCTGCGGCGGAGTACCCAGCGATCACGTCGTGACGGGGCAGATGACCGGTGAATTCGACACGGTCCGCCACGCCGAGCTCACGTGCCACGCGCTCGATCTCGCCCCTCGCGGGACCATCGCCCACGAACTTCAAGTGCCAGCTGCTCGCCAGCGGGTGAGCGATGACGTGCACGGCCAAGCGGACCCCCTTCCAATGGATCAAGCGACCCACGAAGAGAGCCGTCCTCGGTCCGGACGTGCGCGACCTCGTCGACACCGGGACAGGGTCCAGCGCTGCGTTGGGCTCGACCACGACATTCCGTGCGAAGTCGAACCGCCGGGCGACTCCCTCGTTCTGGGCCACCACCAACGACGCTCGGCGGGCAACGGGGTCACCGTAGACGCGGCGTACCACTTCGGTGGCAGCCAGCCGCACCACCTCGATCGCGAGGCCCCGCGGTCCGAGCCACCGTCGCAACCGCCAGATCGGCATCCGACTCGCAGCTCCGACCGGCCCCCAGACGAGGGGGACGTCGCGCAAACGATCGAGCCCGGCCGGCATCCAGTCGTTGGCGAACGTCACGTGATGGGCGACGTCGAAGCCCACCTCCCGGTGCAGCCGCACAGCCAGCTTGCCGAGCTTGAGCTGCCAGATGAAGTAGTACCAGTACACGTCGGCGGGGCGGCGGCGGAGCCGGGACAAGGTCGGCCCGAGGCCGACGTAGACCATGTGGAGATGCTCGGCGAGGTCAGGATCACGCTCGAGGACGGCACTGATGGCCGGCTCCCAGCGCGGGTGGGCGAACACCCAGACATCGCAGTGCCGAGCTGCGGCGACGGCGAATCCCCAACCGGCGCCGGGTCCCGACCCGCCCGCGGGATCGCAGCCGTACGCCGACATCACGATCCTCAGACGCCGCCGCGGCTGATCACCCTCGACGCTCACCGTCCGCCTTTCGCCCCTCGGCTCCGGCCGCCGCATCGCTGGTCACGACACGGCAGCCCCCTGTCCCGGCAGCGCCGGTCAATCGCGGCAAGTCTAGGGTCGGCACAGGATGCGCCGCAGGTCGACTCGACGAAGGACTCGCCACCGTGCCGTCAGCCAGCGGTGTGGACAGCACCCGGATGTCACCGTCCTCTCCGGGGGTCTCACGACGTACTGCAGCCGCTTGGTCTCCCCCGGCTCGAGGTCGACCGTCGCGAAGGCGACCGGACGCGTGTCGTGAGCACGCGCGTGACCGCGAGGTCCTCGCCGTCGACGTCGCCTCGTCGACCCGTCCGCCGCTGGGCGCGTAGAGATAGACCCTGTTGCGCATCGCTTGGGGGCGGGAGATCGGGCAGCTGCGCGCCGTACACGTAGTCCGGCAGGTCACTGCCCGGCACGCTCGACCTCAGGTCCACGTCCACGGTGATCGACTGGTGCCGCCGTCGCAGGAGGAGGAGCCACCGCCAGGTCCGCGTGCAGGTAGTAGCCGAGCTTGTCGCCCTTGTCGCCGTTGACGTAGAAGCCGATCTCGGGACGACCGGTCGCCTGGGGCAGCTCGTCGGCGACGTCCTCGCCGGCGAGCAGGCTCTGCTCCTCGGGATCCGCCGACCACACGGCCACCCGGCGCTCGTCGATCCCTCGCCCCAGAGCGGTGACCAGCTCCGCGGCGAGCCGTTCGCCTGGATCAGCTGTCGAAGATCCTGCGGGCGGCGTGGGCGAAGAACTTGTCCTGGCCTCGGTGTCGAGGTCCGCGTAGGAGTCGCGCAGCAGCACCTCGACGGCGTTGTCCGGCGTCAGCTCAGCGCCCTCCCGACCGTGATCGGACCGGTGTAGTCCAGGAGGTAGGACAGTGCGACGGGTCCATCGACAACACCCCGTCGATCGGCGCTGGCCGATGTTCTCCCAAAAGGCGCGAAGAGCTCGCCGTTGCGTGGGAAGTCGGGATTGAACGTCGGGCGACCGGTCACGACGTACCTGGGCTGGAAGAGCTCCAGCTCGTACGCCGTCGGCGTCACGATCGGCCGTTGCCCTCGAACGCGGCCGGGTGAAGGATCGGCCCATCTCCAACCGGCCGTCGCGCGCCGTGAGCTCCACCAGCGAGCCCGGCATGCCGCCGGTCGCCCGCACCTCGGCGTTGTTCTGGAAGGCGACGAGATAGGTCCGCTCGCCCTCCTCGCCGAGCATCCGGGGAGCACCTGGGCAGCGATGGCGGCCGCGCGGGCCACCCGCGCGGCGTCATCGAGCATCGCCTGCAGCTCCTCCACCGGGCCATTCACGGGTCCGAGCAGCCCGGAGGTGTCGAGGCGCCGCGGACGCGTCGACGGCGGCGATGCGTGGTGCGGCGTCCTCGAGCACCACCGCGCCCGGCGCAGCGGCTCGATCGGGATGCGCCCGTCCTGCGGCTTGAACTGGTCGGGGGTCAGACCCGCCTCCACCATCGGCACCACGACGCCGTCGGTGAGGTCGTGCGCCCCCGCGCTCACCGTGCGCACCGCCGCGACGTCGTCACCGACGCCGGGCAGGAACTGCGACGGCCACCAGACGGGCGTGTGGCTGTGCCAGTCCGCGCGCGAGGTCGCGTCGTCCGCGCGCTGCGCGGACTCGACGCCGCCTCGGGGTCCCTGGCGTCCACGCGTCGACCAGGGCCCGCAGCTCCGGGCGGGCCTCCATCAGCGACGACCGGATGTCCAGGCCTGCCAGGCGGTGAGGAGCACGAGCAGCACGAGAACGCTCAGCACCCACAGGGCAGGTCTGCGCCTGCGCCCTAGCTCGGCCATGCCCCTCCCAGTCCCGACAGTCGAGTCAGTGCCACTGTTGGGGGTTTCCGCGGTCAGGCGAGGGCAGATCGCGTCCATGTGGGATGGCGTTGGGTTACGGTCGTCCCCTCGCTCCCGGCGAGGTCCGTATCTCAAACACGCCGAGCCGGGCGCTTCAAGGACGACCCGTTTCGAGTCGCCTGACCCGGAGCTGACTGAGGAGTCCCGCTCGGGATCGCGCTGGTTCACAGTTACTACTCCTCGCGCGTCCCCAGCGGCGAGAACCAGCGTCGTCGACGCTCAGGCCGCGGCTTTGCGCGAGGCGGGCCACACGGTCGTGGTCGTCTCCGAGCGCACGGACCACCGGCTAAGCGACGCACCTACGCCCTCGAGGCCGCAGCCACGGTCGCCACCGGCCTCGGTCCGTCGGCCGATCCCCGAGCTTCGACGGTTCCGCCCCGACGTCGTGCACGTCCACAACCTCTTCCCCCAACTTCGGCAAGCGCTGGCTTCGCGCGTGGAGCGGGCCGATGGTCGCGACCATGCACAACTACCGGCCCTTATGTCCTGCCGCCACCCTCTTCCGCGACGGCCGGATCTGCCGAGACTGCCCGGAGGTTGGATCAACGCGTCCAGCCGTACGGCACGGTTGCTTTCACGACAGCCCGCTCGACCCTCCCGGTCGCTGCCGGGACCCGCTTCGCACGTGACCCGGTCCTGCTGCGCGCGGAGGTCGTCACCACTCTGAGCGAAGGCATGAGCAACGAGTACGCCGCTGCGGGCGTACCGGCCGAGAAGCTCACGGTGCTCGACAACTTCACCTCAGCCGTCGGCTCCCCGGGCCCGGGCGGTGACTACTCGATCTCGCTGGACGCCTCAGCCCGCGAAGGGCCTGCACGCGCTGATCCGGGAGTGGCCAGTGGGAGAGCGTCTGCTTGTGGCGGGTGCACTCGACCCTGCGCAAACACTCCCTCACCATCACGACGTCGAATGCCTTGGACGTGTGGACGGTGATCGGCTGCGCGAGCTGATGGGCAACGCCCTGGGGCTGGTGTTCCCGTCGGCGTGGCTCGAGGGGCTGGCACTGGTATGCCTGGAGGCGCTGTCTGTGGGAACGCCGATCCTGACTTTCGACGACATCCCGGCCGGCCGGTCGTGACCGAGCTGGGAATCGGGCTCGCCGTCGCCCGTGACGACATCGCCGCCGGGGTGCAGCTGGCACGCGATGCCTTCCCCGGGCTTCGCGAACGGTGCTTGCAGGTGTTCGCCGAGCGCTCACGACTCAGGCGTGGGTACGCAACGCCGAGACCATCTTCGAGCGGGCGATGAGCGCGCGGGGTCGCGACCTGGGTTGATGGGCCCGGGTGTGCAGCGCGCCCGTCGCTGGGCCCGCGACGACCCAGTGGCTCACGCCTCGCCGTCGAACAGCGAGGTCACCGAGCCGTCCTCGAAGACCTCCTGGATCGCCCGGCTGATGAGCGGCGCGATGGAGAGCACGGTGAGCTTGTCGAAGTGCCGGTCCGCGGGGATCGGAAGGGTGTTGGTGACCACTACCTCGGTCGCGGAGCAGTTCTTCAGCCGGTCGACCGCGGGCTCGGACAGAATGGCGTGCGTAGCCGCAATGATGACCCCGGCCGCGCCGTCGTCCATGAGCGCCTCGGCCGCCTTGGTGATGGTGCCGCCGGTGTCGATCATGTCGTCGACAAGGATGCAGATGCGGCCACCGACCTCGCCAACGACGCGGTTCGCCACCGATTCGTTGGGCCGCCTGACGTCACGGGTCTTGTGGATGAACGCCAGCGGCGCCCCACCCAGCCGCGCCGACCACTGCTCAGCCACCTTGATCCGACCGGCGTCCGGCGACACGATCGCGAGGTCCTGCAAGCCGTACTTCTGCCGGACGTAGTCGGTCAGGATCGGCAGCGCCATCAGGTGGTCCACCGGGCCGTTGAAGAAGCCCTGGATCTGCGCGGTGTGGAGGTCGACGGCGATGAGACGGTCAGCGCCGGCGGTCTTGTACAGATCGGCCATCAGTCGAGCGCTGATCGGCTCGCGCCCACGATGCTTCTTGTCCTGTCGGGCGTATCCGTAGAACGGCATGACCACCGTGATCCGCTTCGCCGACGCGCGCTTGAGGGCGTCGACCATGATCAGGTGCTCCATGATCCACTCGTTGACCGGCGCCGTGTGGCTCTGGATCACGAAGGCGTCGGAGCCGCGGACCGATTCCTCGAACCTGACGTAGATCTCGCTGTTGGCGAACTCGTACGCCGAGGTGGGGACGAGCGTGATGCCCATGAGGGCCGCGACCTCCTCGGCGAGGTCGGGGTGCGCCCGGCCCGTGAACACCATGAGGTTCTTCTCGGTGGTCCGCTTGATGCTGGTCACCCGGTACTCACTTCCATTCAGACCTCGCCGGTACCGCGATTGTCCCTCAGGCTAGTACGGGATCCGCACGCGGCCCGCCGAGCGGGACGAGATCCCCACGGCTCAGCGGGCGCTGCTGGCTCAGGCGTCGCCCTGAGCGCCTGGGGCCCCATCCGCGCGATTCTCGCCCTCTCGCCGAGCCTCGAGCGCGGCCTCAGCGGCCGGCGAGCCCGGACGGCGCTGGAGCACCCAGTCCTCGAGGACGCGCTGGTCGCCCGCGGACACGGCGAGGGCTCCCGGCGGCACGTCCTCGCGGACCACCGTGCCGCCACCGGTCACGGCGCCCTCACCGATCGCGACCGGAGCGATGAAGGTGTTGTTGGATCCGGTGCGCGCGTGCCGTCCGACCGAGGTGCGGTGCTTCGCGACGCCGTCGTAGTTCGCGAAGATCGTGCCGGCGCCGATGTTCGCGCCCTCCCCGACGGTCGCGTCACCGACGTACGACAGGTGCGGCACCTTCGCGCCCTGGCCGATCTCGGCGTTCTTCGCCTCCACGAACGCACCGATCTTGCCGCCCGCGCCGAGCACGGTGCCGGGGCGGAGGTAGGAGAAGGGTCCGACGTTGGCGCCCGCGCCGATCACGGCGAGCTCGCCGTGCGTCCGCACGACCTTCGCGCCCGGACCGACCTCCACGTCCTTGAGCGTCGAGTCCGGCCCGACGACAGCGTCCTCCGAGACCGCGGTGGTGCCGAGGAGCTGCACCCCGGGCAGCACAGTCACGTCGGGCTCGAGCGTGACGGTCACGTCGATCCACGTGCTCGTCGGGTCCACGATCGTCACGCCCTCGCGCATCCAGCGGTCGAGGGTGCGCGCGTTGAGGGTCGCGGCGAGCGCTGCGAGCTGGGCGCGGTCGTTGGCGCCCTCGGTCTGGGCGACGTCGGGGGTAACGTGGGCGCCGACGCGGCGGCCGTCCGAGCGGGCGATGGCGACGACGTCGGTGAGGTAGTACTCCCCCTTCGCGTTGTCGTTCGTGACCCGGGACAACGCCTCGGCGAGGAAGTCCCCGTCGAAGGCGTAGATCGACGAGTTGACCTCGCGGATCGCCCGCTCCTCGTCGCTGGCGTCCTTCTGCTCCACGATGGCGTGGACCTGCCCGTCGGCGTCGCGCACGATGCGGCCGTAGCCGAACGGGTCCACGACCTCCCCGGTCAGCACGGTCACCGCGTTTACCGCCTCCTCGTGGACCGATGCGAGCTCGGCCAGCGTGTCGCCCTCGAGCAGTGGGGTGTCGCCGGCCATGACGATCACGGTGCCCGTCGCGCTCCCGGCCGCGTCGCGCAGCGCCTCGAGCGCCACGCGGACGGCATGGCCGGTGCCCTCCTGCGTCTCCTGCACCGCGAGCAGGGCGTCGGGGACCTGGTCGAGGACGTGCGGCCCCACCTGGTCGCGTCCGTGTCCGACGACGGCGACGATGCGACCCGGCTCGACGGCGGAGGCGGCCATGAGAACGTGGCCGATCATCGTGCGCCCGCACAGCGGATGCAGAACCTTCATCGTCTTGGACTTCATCCGGGTGCCGGCACCCGCGGCCAGGACGATCACGGCAGTGGGGTTCGAGCTCACGGGCCCACCATGTCACGACCGCTCCGGCCGCATCTGCGGACCGGCCGTCGCACCGCACTGCTCAGCGCACGCGGTGGAGGCCCGTGTAGTACGCCCAGGGACCACCTTCCGGCCGCTGGACCCAGTCTGCGGTGACGACGACCTTCCCCTTGCCGAAGCGACGGTCGGCCGGAGCCGGCACCGTGAACGTGCGGGTGAAGGTCTCGTCGTAGCACCACACCTCAGCTGAGTCGACCAGGATCCCTGCTGACCTGTAGCCCGAACGCGTCCTCTGGTGTGCCTCGAGTGCGAGAGTGCCCATGTTGGCGCCCCCCGGGCACGAGAGCCTCGCAGTGAGCCGCAGCCCACCGCGGCGCGTACGCCGGACCTGCGTGATCTCGATGTGCGAACCGATGTCGACGCTGCTCTCAGGCACGAAGGCACCGCGTCTCAGACGCTCCACCCTGTCCGTCCGGTCGATTTTCCAGCACCCCTGCTCACCATTGGCGAGCCCGCTGGTGTCCCAGTACAAGCACTGCGGGGTGAACACGCGCGTCGTCACCGTCAGAGGCTGACGTTTCGCAGGAGCCCGGCCCGGCAGCAGCACAGTGACGCGCCGGGGCTCCGGGCCACATCGGAACTCCATGTAGTGACCGTTCGCCACGATGGCGTGGCGGTACTCCGGGTGCTGGGCATCCGACGGGTCCGGGCAGCGCACGAGGTAGGCGACCTCGACCGCCGCTCCTCCCGCCACGCGCCAGGCCTTGTCGAACGTCACGACGGGCGCGACCTCGCCTGCCTGAGCCGCCGGCATGGCGATCAGCGACGCCAGGACCAGACCCAGCACTGCCACGACTCTGCGCATTGATGACCCCCCGCGCTCCGGTGCGTTACAACGCGGACCACGGTAAGCCATCGGCCCCACCGCAAGACACCCCGACGTGCTGCATACTGTCTTGGCGTCAAGATTCTTGACCGGGCTTGGCCCGGGCTAGGCTGGTGCTGTGCAGGACGTGGTGGACCGACTGGTCGAGGCCTGGGGGCGGGAGCGCCCCGACCTCGACCTCGACCCGCTGGCCGTGCTCAGCCGGGTCGACAGGCTGAGCCATCATCTCGACGCGGCCCGGCGCGCGGCGTTCGCCGAGCACGCCGTCGAGCCGTGGGAGTTCGACGTGCTTGCCGCACTGCGGCGCGCGGGCCCGCCCTACGAGCTCTCCCCCGGGCGGCTGCTGCGCGAGACCCTCGTGACCAGCGGGACCATGACCAACCGCGTGGACCGGCTCGCGGCCCGCGCCCTGGTGCAGCGGCTGCCCGATCCCGCCGACCGCCGCGGCGTGCTCGTGCGGCTCACCGACGAGGGCAGAAGGACGGTCGACGGGGCGCTGGAGGCACTCCTCGCCCGCGAGCACGAGCTCCTCAGCGGGCTGGAACCACGCGGACGCGCCGGCCTTGCTGGCCTGCTGCGCGACCTGCTCGTCCTCCTCGAGACCCGGGGCGCGGCAACGATTGCGGGCCGAGTTCGCCGAGGGACGCATACGCTTCGACAGCCCGCGCGGTACCTCGACGCCGGGCCTGACCTCGCTCCCGGGTAGAGTCGCACTCCACAAGATCTCGCGCATCCGGGTCCCGCAGCTGGTCAGATGGCCACGAGGGCGAGGGCCGCGTTCCAGTTCACGCTGAACTCCGATGGGTGAGCGCCGCTCACGTGCGCTGAGGGCCCAGCGCGCGGACTCACAGGTCACGGAACGGCGCGGAAGTTGTCGTAGCGGGCCTGCACAGGTGCATTTGTAGCACTGGGGGAGAGGTACGGCAGTAGTCCGATGCTCCCCGGCCCCTGCAGGGCCGCGGTGGTGTCGGTGCGGCTGACCGTCCAGGCCGCCGGCTCGGCCGTGCCCAGCCTCCATACCTTGAGCATGAGGTTCGTCGGGGATGCACCGGTGGCGCGCACCCGCACGTTCAAGGTGTCGCCGGCGGCGTAGGTGAGTCCTGGCACGGTCACTTGCCCGCCGATCCCCGGAGTGCCCTGGCCCGCGACGTAGCGCTTGAAGAACGCGGAGACCACACCGCCCGACTGCACCCGGACCAGCGCTCGGTACTCACCGGCCGATCCACGACGTAGGTAGACCTTGTGGTCGACCCGCGCGTTGGTGCCTGCGGGCACTTTGTCGAGGCTGTACTCGAAGCTGATGTCGACGTCGCGGGCATTCACGCTGTCAAGGGTGGAGACCGAGCCACGCCCTGCGGCCGCCATCACCGAGCGCCCCTTGCCGCCGGACACCGACGACACCCCGTTGGATGTGCTGACCGTCCACGTTCCGCCGATGTCAGCGCTCCCCCACGTGTTCACGAGGGTGCGCTCAAACTGGTCGGCGGCGATCACCGACTGGGCAGTCACGGACACCTGGTGCATCACGGAGGCGGTAGCACCGTCGTCGTCAGTGACGGTGAGCCTCACGTCGTAGGTGCCGGGGTTGGCGTACGCATGTGTTGGGTGTGCGCCAGAGCCGCTCGTGCCGTCGCCGAAGGCCCACGCGTACGACGCCACGGTGCCGTCGGCGTCGGACGATGCGGTGCCGTCGAAGTCGACCGTCATCCCGTTGGCGCCCTGTGTGAACTCGGCCGTCGGTGGCTGGTTGGGCGGCGGAGCACCGCGGGTGAGCGTGAACGCGTCGGTGAACGTGCCGGTTGTCGGCACCAGGGACATGCGGAACTCGTCAGGCGTGACGTCGAAGTCGCCGAACCCGTGGACCGGGTTCTGGTTCGCGCCCGACACTGCGGCGAAGTAACCGGCCTCGCTATCGGAGGTGTCGACGTCGCGCAGGGGTGTCACGCCGCCGCTGCCGATCGTCGCGAACACCGTCCCGGCGCCTGCCACCATGGAGCTGTCACCATCGACGATGCAGTCCGCGTCAAAGCTGTTGACCGCCAGGCTGGAGCAGCCGGTGCCGAGCCCGATCTGCTTGGTCCGCTGGTACATGTGCTCGTGGCCGCTGAGCACCACATCGACCTTCTTGGCCAGCAGCATGTTGATCAGGCCGTGGCCGACGTCGCAGCCGTAGACACCCATGGAGAGGCACGGTTTGTGCATCCCCACGACCACCCAGGGGATGCCGGCGTCGCGGGCGCCGTCGATGGCGGCGGCCGTCCAGTTGAACCGCGCGGATCCCGCGGTGTAGGTCCACGTGGTGCCGTCCGGGAATTGCAGGCCCGGGGAGATCATCACGAAGCGGACGAGTGGGTCCTCCTGCGGCACGTCGACGGAGTACTGCCTCCCGTACGTCCCGGTCAGGCCGGGTAGCTGGTTGGGGAGACAGGCGGAGAAGTCGTTGATGTTGCCATTGAGCCCGTTGCTCTCGTGGTTGCCGGTGAGGAGCTCGAAGGGGAACCCCTCGCCAACCCGCGCTTTCACGAAGTCGCACCAGGCCTGCTCCTGACCAGTGGTCCCGTAGGACAGGTCCCCCAGCGCGAAGTGCGCGTCTGGGTCGGCAGCCGCCAGCCCGTCGAGCACCCCGCCGGTGGTGCTCGACGACATGCCCACGTCACCGGCGGCGGTGAAGTGGACGTTGGTCGGGCTGGGGGCGCCGACCGCGGCCCCGGACAGCAGCACCAGCGAGAGCGCGCTGAACCCCAGCACCGGTCGCCACCTCATGGCGTCACAGTAGGCCTTGGTCCATGCCGCGGGCGAGGGTCAAAAGGCCTCACATTGACACCTTCCGGCGTGGCCCCTGAGACCCACGACCGGCGTCCGATCTGGTCGGGCGTGACTTCGTCCCGATGGCGTCGAACCGACTCTGGATCCCCTCGGCGATCCTGCGCCAGAACCACTGCTGCTAGAAGTAGCCGATCTTGAGGTTCTGGCGACTGGTCGCCGAGGCACTCACGACCGCAAGACCGACCGACCTGAGGTCAACGGTCAGGGCAAAGCGCTCGTCCGCCACGATCTTCTGCCATGCGCGCTTCATCCCCTCGGACCAGTTGATGTCATCGAAGATCAGCAGGGACTCCGCAGCCGCGCTCGACAGGATGTCTTCCATGTATTGAAGAGTCGGAATCTCCTGGTGATGACCATCGATGAAAGCCAGATCGATGGAACCCAGGTCGCGGATGGCCGCTGGCAGTGTCTCCACGAATGGGCCTTGGCGAACGGCAGCTCGCGTGTCGAGCTGCAGCTCCTCGAGCGTCCGGGCCGACCGTTCGGCGAGCGCGACAACCCCTTCGAGAGTGAGCAGGCGGCCGTCCTTGTTGAGCTCGAGGGCTGCCGCCTGGTAAGCGGCAGAGATGCCCACACATGAGCCAAGCTCGAGCACGCGCTGCGGCTGCAGCGCCCGAACGAGCCTGAACAACAGGTACGCCCACTGAGGCGGCTTGCTCGCGGACGCCGAGTGGCTGATGGTGCGAAGCGACGTCTCGGCCGGTGCACCGTCTCCCAGGTCAGCGGCGCGGCCGAGATGAGTCATGTCAAACGGTTCGGGAGACGCGAGCAGGAGTTGACGCAGAAGCTCGATCCGACGGGTCCATGCCTTCTCCTCCGGAGATGGCCTCTTCCGGGCGGCATCACGGATGGCCGAGACGACGGCCGACGGCGCATCTCCGCTGACCTCGAGGTTGCGGGTCTGCAAGAGTCCCCGGATCCGACGAGAGTTGCGAACGCCTACACGCAACGGCTCCGTAGGTGACGACATGCCCATCTCCTGTGTCAAGCGGCGGCAGCGATGCCAGTAGCGGACGTTGTTCGATCGACGTTCGGGGACTTGTAGTCAATGCACCCAGTCTGATGACCCAGCTCGCGACCGACCCCGTCGACGGCCACGCACGAATGTATCCGTTGAGGCACCCCGACAACCAAGGTGGTTGCCCCTTCACTCAGATGCGAGGGACGGGGGCCATCACCCGGACATTGGCTTCGCCAGGCTAGAGATTTGGACTCGCACCGTCAACGAGCCCTGCCAATGCGCGGCTACGTGCGGTAGGTGAGCCGCTGGCGGAAGGCCCGGTCTAGAGATGCCGGGCGTGGGAGTCGCCGCCCAACGCCGTCGAGACACCAGCGGGCAGTTGTGCGCGCGGACGACTCACAGCCAAGGTCGTGGAGCAGCTTGATCCCGCAGCCCGGCCACCGGGCCTGTCACACCTGGCTCCCCGGGTAGGAGTCGAACCTACGTCGCTTGTCCTGATTCAAAGTCAGGCGGGCCCTGCCGACAGACCAACCGGGGATGGGCCGGCGGGGCTGGAGTCGCCGGCGAGGTCAGCCTACGCAGACGCGGGTTCGCGCGCCCACCTTCGCGCGCTAGGCCTCGGGTAGCGCCGATCACTCCACTGGCGCTCCCCGATGACACCGGCCCCGGCTTCGGCGCTCCGGCGGCCCAGCGGTAACAATTGGCCTGCGTCTCGAGGGGTCGACGAGGACGCCCGGGGTCGTGTCGCACCACCCCTGCCGGGCTGTATCTTGGCCGTCATATGGTCCGGGAGAAGATGAACGGCGACCCGCCTGCGCGCTTCGACTCTGTGCGCGTCGCCGGCATCGACTTCGCCGACACCGAAGCGTCCCGGGCACGCGACTGGTTGCTCGAGGTGTGCTCCAGCCCGCAGGTTCCGCACCCCAGCGTCCGGCTGGCAAACGCCTGGAGCGCCGTCCTGGCTGGGGATTCGCCGGAGTATCTGGCCGTCCTCAACGGCGAGGGCGTCACCTTCCCGGACGGCGCTTCCATCACCGGCACGATGCGCGTGCTGCGGCGCGGTGAGTACCAGCACGGCCGACGGGTGCGCGGCCCGAGCCTGTTCGTCGACTGCATCGACGCTGGTCGTGAGCGCGGCCTTCGGCACTTCCTGCTCGGGACCACCGAGGACACGCTGGATGCGCTGTCGGCAGAGCTGCACGCTCGCTTCCCGGGCGTGCAGATCTCGGGGACCTACTCCCCGGCGTTCAGCCCGTTGGACGAGCCGTTCATCGACGCCTGTACTCGACGCGTTGCCGAGTCCGACACCGACGTCGTGTGGATCGCTCTCGGTGTCCCGAAGCAGGATCTTCTCGCCCTCGAGCTGTCGAGACGACTGAACGTGACCTGTGTCGGTGTCGGTGCCGCCTTCGACATGCTGAGCGGTCGTGTGCGAGAGGCCCCGCGGTGGATGCAGCGGGTCGGCCTGGAGTGGGCCTTCAGACTTGCCGTCGAGCCCCGGCGGCTGTGGAGGCGTTACCTGCTGGGCAACCTGGCCTTCATCAAGCTCGCATGGAAGCATCGCTGACCCGTTATCGTTGCTTCCTGTCTCGGGGAGCCCGACATGGTTGGAGGACGAGTGAAGCGCGCGCTGATCACGGGCATCACCGGGCAGGACGGGTCCTATCTCGCGGAGCTCTTGCTCGCGAAGGGCTACGAGGTGCACGGTCTGACCAGGCGGGCCTCCACCTTCAACACCCGCCGGATCGACCACCTCTACCAAGACCCCCACGATCAGGGCGCCCGCCTGTTCCTCCACTACGGGGACCTCACCGACGGCGCCCGGCTCATCACGCTCCTGCACAGCATCGCCCCTGACGAGGTCTACAACCTCGCTGCTCAATCACACGTGCGGGTGAGCTTCGACGAGCCGGAGCACACCGGTGACACGACCGGTATGGGGGCGATGCGGCTCCTCGAGGCGGTCCGCATGGCGGGCCTGCAATGCCGCTTCTACCAGGCGTCGAGCTCAGAGATGTTCGGGGCGACTCCGCCACCGCAGAACGAGCTGACTCCCTTCTACCCGAGGTCGCCGTACGGCGCGGCCAAGGTCTACGCCTACTGGGCGACACGCAACTACCGCGAGGCGTACGGCACCTTCGCTGTCAACGGGATCCTGTTCAACCACGAGTCCCCTCGGCGCGGTGAGACGTTCGTGACGCGCAAGATCACCCGGGCTGTCGCCCGCATCAAGGCCGGGCTGGACGAGCAGGTCTTCATGGGCAACCTCGATGCGGTGCGCGACTGGGGATACGCGCCCGAGTACGCGGAGGGCATGTGGCGGATGCTGCAGGCTGACGAGCCGGGCGACTACGTGCTGGCGACAGGTGTCGAGTTCAGCGTCCGGGACTTCGTCGTCACGGCCTTCGAGCACGCGGGGCTGGACTGGGAGCGTCACGTGCGGTTCGACGAGAGGTACCTGAGGCCGACCGAGGTCGACGCCCTCATCGGCGACCCCAAGAAGGCGCAGGAGCACCTCGGGTGGAAGGCGACGGTTCACGCCGAGGAGCTCGTCCGACTCATGGTCGATGCCGACATCGAGGCCCTCGACCACGACGGCAGGCCCTGGATCGACCAACCCCCTCTCGACGGCTGGCCCGCGGTGGGTCAGCTCACGTCGTGACATCGCCGCCCTCCCCTGCTCCCCTGGACAGGGAGGGCGTCTTCTACATCGCGGGGCATCGTGGGCTCGTCGGTTCAGCGGTGTGGCGATGTCTGGAGCGAGAGGGTTTCACCGGACTGGTGGGACTCGCCTCCAGCGAGCTGGACCTGCGCGAGCGCAGTGCGGTCTTCGACTTCTTCCGCGAGACCCGTCCGCGGTACGTCGTGCTGGCTGCGGCCAAGGTGGGGGGCATCCTGGCCAACCAGAGCGCGCCGGTCGACTTCCTGTCCGAGAACCTGCGGATCCAGACCAACGTCCTCGACGCCTCGCTCGACGCCGGCGTGGAGCGACTGCTGTTCCTCGGGTCGTCGTGCATCTACCCGCGCGACGCCGCACAACCCATCCGAGAGGACGCCCTCCTCACCGGGCACCTGGAACGGACCAACGACGCGTACGCCATCGCGAAGATCGCAGGAATCCTCCATGTCCAGGCCGCTCGGCGTCAGTACGGCGTCCCGTGGATCTCCGCGATGCCCACCAATCTGTACGGGCCCGGCGACAACTTCTCGCCGAACAGGTCGCACGTGCTGCCCGCCCTCATCCGCAGGTACGACGAGGCGGTCATCGATGGTGCCCCGGAGGTCACCAACTGGGGCACCGGCAGTCCTCGGCGGGAGTTCCTGCACGTCGACGACATGGCACGTGCCTGCCTCTACCTGCTCGAGCACTACGACGGTCCTGTCCAGGTGAACGTGGGCACGGGCAAGGACGCCACCATCGGCGAGATCGCCGACGTCATCGCTGATGTCGTCGGCTACGACGGGGTGACGAACTGGGACACGAGCCGCCCGGACGGCACACCGCAGAAGCGCCTGGACATCAGCATGCTCACCACCCTCGGGTGGAAGCCACTCATCGGACTGCGGGAGGGGATCGAGGCCACGGTCCGGTGGTACCGCGAGAACCGAGCAACGCTCAAGGAGTGATCGGCCGCCCCCCTCGGTCCAGGACCTCGGCGCTGGCCAGCCACTCCTCCTCGAGCAGCTCGCGCTGCCCCACCACGCCACGCAGCTGCTGATCGAGCTCGACCAGCCTCGTGTGATCGCTCGCGTGCTCGGCGAGCTGCTCGTGCAGGGTCGCCTCCTGCGCCGTCAACCGCTCGATCTGGCGCTCCAGCCGAGCCAGCGTCTTGCGTGCCTCGCGGTGGTCGGCCGCACTGGCAACCTCAGCAACGGGGTCAGCAGCGGCCTGCTCGTCGACGGACGGTCGGCGTGGTGATGCCTGCCGCGCCAGCTCGCGCAGCTCGAGATACTCCTCCACCCCCCTCGGGAGCATCCTGATCGACCCGTCACCCACCATCCCGTGGACGGTGTCGCAGACGCGCTCCAGGAAGTAGCGGTCGTGGGAGATCACGACCAGCGTGCCGGGCCACTGGTCGAGGAAGTCCTCCAGCACGGTGAGTGTCTCGATGTCCAGGTCGTTGGTCGGCTCGTCGAGCAGCAGCACGTTGGGCTCGGTCAGCAGCAGCCGCAGCAGCTGGAGCCGGCGGCGTTCCCCACCCGAGAGGTCACCGACCCGCGCGGTGAGCCGGTCCCCGGTGAAACCGAAGCGCTCCAGGAGCGCAGCAGCGGTCAGCTCCCCGCTGCCGGTGCGGATCACACGCTTGATCCGCTCCACCGATCCGAGGACCCGGACCCCGGGGTCGATCTCCTCCACGTGCTGGCTCAGGTGGGCCACCGCCACCGTGCGGCCGCGCCGCACTCGCCCGGCGGTGGGCGTCAGCTCGTCGGCCAGCAACCGGAGCACGGAGGTCTTGCCGGCGCCGTTGACCCCGACCAGCCCCACCCGGTCCCCTGGCCCCAGGCGCCAGGTCACCCGATCCAGCAGGGGGCGCTCCCCGAGCACCAGGTCGACGTCCTCCACGTCGAGCACGTCCTTGCCCAGCCGCTGGCCGGCGAAGCGTTGCAGCTGCAGCGAGTCACGCGGCGGCGGGACATCCTCGATCAGGGAGCTGGCCGCCTCCACGCGAAACTTCGGCTTGGAGGTGCGGGCCGGGGCGCCGCGCCGCAGCCACGCCAGCTCCTTGCGCACCAGATTCTGGCGACGCGCCTCGGTGGCGGCGCTCTGCCGGTCCCGCTCGGCGCGAGCAAGCACGTAGGCGGCGTACCCACCGTCGTAGACGTCGACGACCGCGTCGTGCACCTCCCACGTCTGCCGGCAGACCGCGTCGAGGAACCAACGGTCGTGGGTCACCACCACCAGCGCCTCCCCACGGGCGACGAGGTGCCGGGCCAGCCAGTCGACCGCCTCCACGTCGAGATGGTTGGTGGGCTCGTCCAGCAGCAACAGGTCGTGCTGCTCCAGCAGCAGCCGTGCGAGCGAGCAGCGGCGGCGCTCCCCGCCGGAGAGGTCGTCGACCACGCGGTCGAGGGCGACGTCGGCCAGGAGCAGCTCCACGACCTCGCGCGCGGTGCGGTCCCCGGCCCACTCGTGCTCGGCCCGACCGGCCAGGACGACCTCGGAGACCGTGGCACCCGACGGCAGGTCGTCGCGCTGTCGCAGCTGGCCCACACGCAGCCCGTTGGCCCGGGACACCCGGCCGAGGTCCGGCTCGATCCGGCCACCCAGGAGGTCGAGCAACGTGGACTTGCCGTCTCCGTTGCGACCCACCACGCCCACCCGCTGCCCTGCGCCGACCCCCAGGCTGACCCGGTCGAGCAGAGGTCGGATGCCGAAGGCCTTCGAGACCCGCTCCAGGTTGACCAGGTTCGACGGCGGTGGCGGGGTCACTGATACAGCCCGCTGGTCCGCGCGCCCACGACCCGCGCCCCGTGGCCCGGCGCCTTGACGATCAGGTGAGGGGGGCTGTCGAGCTCCTGCTGCAGCTGCTCGTCGACGTACGTCGCGTGGTCGGCGTCCCCGCACAACAAGGCGACCGTCGGGCCGGAACCACTCACGATGACCCCGTAGGCACCCGCGACGCGGCCGGCGCGAACCGCCTCCTCCAGGTCCGGCCGCAGCGAGAGCGCCGGATCCTGGAGGTCGTTGTGCAGCTGCCGCCCCACACGCTCGACGTCACCCACCCGCAGCGCGGACAGCAGGTCGGTCGGCGGGATCGGGTCGGGGAGTGACACGCCGGCGTGCTGCTGGTCGAAGGTGGCGTACACCTCGGGGGTCGAGAGGCCGCCCTCGTCCGTGACCAGCACCCACCAGTAGCTGCCGCGGCTCATGAGCGGAGCCAGCTGCTCACCGCGACCCGTGCCCAGGGCCGTGCCGCCGTGCAGGCAGAAGGGCACGTCGCTGCCCAGCTGCGCGGCGACCTCGGTCAGCTCCAGCCGTCCGGTGTGCAGGTCGTAGAGCGAGTCGACGCCCACGAGTGCGGCGGCCGCGTCCGCGCTGCCGCCTGCCAGCCCTCCGGCGACGGGGATCCGCTTGCGCAGATGCATCGAGACCGTCAGGTCGTCGCGCTCGTGGTGCCGGGCCAGCGCGTGGACCGCGCGGATCACCAGGTTGGACTCGTCGGTCGGCACCCGCGAGACGTCGATCCCCTCCCCCGAGACGGTCAAGGACGTCTGGGAGGACTCACGCAGGGTGAGGTCGTCGTAGAGCTGCACGGACTGGAACACCGTGGCCAGTGGGTGGAAGCCGTCCTCCCCGACGGGTCCGACACCCAGGTGCAGGTTGATCTTCGCCGGGGCACTGACGCGGACCTCGTTGCTCATGCGGGGTCCTCCTGCTCACGTGCCCGGCCCAGGGAGTCGGCCAGCCGGGCGAAGTCGGAGATGCCGAGCTGCTCGCCACGCGTCCGAGGATCGATAGCGGCAGCCTCCAGAGCAGCCGACACCACGCTCAGCGGCGCCAACGGCCGCAGGGCCGAGCGGAGCGTCTTGCGACGCTGCGCGAAAGCCGCGTCGACCACGGCGAACACCTCCTGCCGGGTGGAGCGCGCCACGGGCGGTTCCCGCCGTCTCAGCGACACCAGACCGGAGTCGACGTGCGGAGCCGGCCAGAACACGGTGCGGCCGACCGAGCCCACCCGCTTCACCTCAGCGTGCCAGGCGGCCTTGGCGGAGGGGATGCCGTAGGTCCGCGAGCCCGGTGGTGCCGCGAGGCGGTCGGCCACCTCGGCTTGGACCATCACCAGCCCGCGCTCCAGGGAGGGCAGCAGGTCGAGCAGGTGCAGGAGCACCGGCACGGCGACGTTGTAGGGAAGGTTGGCGACCAGGGTGGTGGGCGCAGGTCCGGGCACGGCGTCGATGCGCAGCGCGTCGGCCTCGACCGGGGTGAACCGCTCGGTGGCCCCTGGCGCATGCTCGGCGACGGTGCGGGGCAGCGCTCGTGCCAGGAGCGGATCGACCTCGACGGCTGTCACGTGAGCGGCCGCGCCCAGCAGCCCGAGGGTCAGCGACCCCAGACCGGGGCCCACCTCCAGGACGACGTCGTCGGCGGAGACCTCCGCGACGCGCACGATGCGTCGCACCGTGTTGGCGTCGATGACAAAGTTCTGGCCGCGCTGCTTGGTCGGGCGCAGGTCCAGCTCGGCGGCCAACGCACGCACGTCCGCCGGCCCGAGAAGCCTCGGACCGGCGGACGTGTTGTTGTCTGACGGTCGGTTCATGACCGCCTGAGCGTAGTGCCGATTACTGGGGCAGACCCAGCGACTGCGAGCAGTGCGGCCAGGAGCCGTAGCCTCCGGTCGCCGCGCGAACCTTCTCGGCGATGGCGATCTGCTGCTCACGGCTGTTCTGGTTCGGGTAGCCGCTGCCGCCGTACGAGCGCCAGGTGGAGAGGTTGAACTGCAAGCCGCCGTAGTAGCCGTTGCCGGTGTTGATGGCCCAGTTGCCGCCGGACTCGCACTGCGCGATCTGGTCCCAGACCGTCCCGCCGGAGGCGTAGTTGGTCGCAGGCGCGGTCACCTTCTCCTTGGTGCCCACCTTGACGATGCGGCTGACCGGGGCGCGCTGGTCACTGACCTTCACGACCTTGCGGGACACGACCTTGCCGTTGACCCTGCGGACCTTGTAGACCACGTCGCGGGAGCCGGAGCGCCCGGAGCGCACGACGCGCTCCTTCCCCTCGTACATCGAGCTGTCGGACCTCGTCACCGTGCTGTAGCCGACAGCCTCGTCGTTGACGCGGTTGCGGGACACCTCGACGCGCTTGAGCACGATGCGGTCACCGTTGTGGACCTTCTTGCCACGGCCGGGGCGGACGATGTCGTTCTTGTCGAACTTGACGTCGCGCAGCTTGAGCGCCTGGGCGACCGTCATGGCCGCGACCTTCTTCTTGGCCGGCTTGCGGTTGCCCACCACGAAGGTGAGTCGCTTGGGGGTGACGATCCGCAGCGACATGCCGGAGCGGTCGATCGAGGCGCCGCGGCTGGCGGACAAGCGCGCGTCCTCGTACCGGATGCCGATCTGGTCCATCGCGGTGGAGACCGAGCGCGCGGTCACCCAGTGTCGGTCGGTCTCACCGTCGACGGTGACCTTCAACGGACGGGCGAAGTTCACCGCGATGCGGGAACCGTCGCGGACCGGCGAGTCGAGGGAGGGCGTGACGACGTCGTGCTCTCCGACGTCGATTCCTTCGTCCTCGAGGACGGCACCGACGGTCTTCGCGTCGGTGTGCACCTCGCGGGCCTCGCCGTCGAGGCTCAGAGTCATCGCCGAGCCGGCGGTGAGGACCAGCAGCGCGCCGGCACCGAGTGCCAGGGCGAGCAGGGCTGCCAGTGAGGTCAGGGCGAGCTTGGAGGTCAGCTTGGTGCGGGCAAGCGTGAGTACAGACACATGAGTCCCAAGGTTGATTCGTTCCGGGTAGCGGTGGCGGCGTCCTCGTGCTTCGGGCCCCGTTGCCCGATCCAGCACGTAGGCCCGGGCGGTCGCCTCGGGCCTGGACGTCGGGAGACACCTGTGGGTGTCCGCTTCCCGAGCGGTCCGATGGACCGTAACAACTTGGGCAAGCGACCAACAACCCTGATCAGGACTTTGGTCATGCAAGAGTCCCGATCCAGGCGTAGGCCGTGATCCACCTCACCCCCACACGTCCAGACCTGGGGGCTCTCGCAGGTTTGAACGCCGGCTCGTGACGGAACCTTGTCAGGTCCGAGTCACCCGCTGCGATGGTGTGGCCCGGTCACCACCGGCCACCGAACGCGACGAACGTGTTCTCCTCCACCCGCTCGCACAGCCGGCGCAGGTCCTCGGCGCGGTGCTCGGCCATGAACCGCATCGTCAGCGGCACCAGGTAGGAGGCGTTGGGTCGGCCCCGATGGGGCATCGGCGTCAGGAACGGCGCGTCGGTCTCCACCAGCAGTCGGTCCGCAGGCGTCGCCGCCAACGCCGCCCGGAGGTCACCGGCGTTGCGAAAGGTCACCGTGCCGGAGAACGAGAGCCAGAACCCGCGCTCCAGACAGGCTCGGGCAAACTTCTCGTCCCCCGAGAAGCAGTGCATCACGACCCGCTCCGGCGCTCCCTGGTCGTCCATGACCCGGAGGATGTCGTCGTGAGCGTCGCGGTCGTGGATCACGAGGGTCTTCCCGAGCCGCTTGGCGAGGTCGATGTGACGGCGGAAGGAGGCCTCCTGCGCCGCCCTCCCCTCCTCGCCGGTGCGGAAATGGTCCAGGCCGGTCTCCCCGACCGCACGCACCCGCGGGTGCTCGGCCAGGAGCGAGATCTCAGCCAGCTGCTCCTCCAGCCGCCCGGCCTCGTCCTGACGCGGTGCCTCGTTGGGGTGCAGCGAGACCCCGGCGACGACCCCGTCCAGCTGCTCGGCCAGCTGAACCGACCACCGAGCGCTCTCCAGCTCGCACCCGATCTGCACGATCCGCGGGACGCCGACCTCGCCGGCCCGGGCGAGCGCCTCGCGCGCCGACAGCTCCTCGCTGCCGTCGAGGGTCATGTCCAGGTGACAGTGGTTGTCCACCACCGGGTGCGGCAGTGGCTCGGGCGGCTCCGGGCGAGTCAGGTCACGAGCCATGACGGGCCCCCGGCGTCGCGTCCTTGCCCAGCACCACGTCGTACACCTCTCGCTTGGGGACTCCGGCCCGCCTGGCCACCGCCTTGATCGCCTCGCCTCGTGGGACGCCCCCGGCGACCTCGCGCGCCACCAGGCCCGCCCAGGTCTCCCGGCCAGGGCGCTCGAGCGCCTCGTCGGCTCCGGCCACCACGATCGTGACCTCCCCGCGCACTCCCGCCTCGGCCCAGTCGACCAGCTCGGCCATCGTGCCCCGGGCGACTTCCTCATGAGTCTTGGTCAGCTCCCGGCACACTGCCGCCCGGCGCTGGTCGCCGTACACCTCGGCCATGGCGGACAGCACCGCTGCCGTACGGTGTGGCGCCTCGAAGAACACCGTGGTCCGACGCTCTCCGCGCAGCTCCTCCAGGCGACGTCGCCGCTCACCGGCCTTGCGCGGGAGGAACCCCTCGAAGCAGAACCGGTCCACCGCGAGCCCCGACACCGCGAGCGCAGCCAGGACCGCGCTCGGCCCGGGGACCGCCGTCACCGCGATTCCCGCCTCAGCGGCCGCGGCCACCAGGCGGAAACCGGGATCCGACACCGACGGCATGCCCGCGTCGGTCACCACCACGACCCGCGCCCCCGCCTGCAGCTCGGCCACCAGCTGCTCGGTGCGCCTGGTCTCGTTGCCCTCGAAGAACGAGACCACCCGACCGTGCAGGTTCACACCCAGCTCCCGCACCAGCCTGTGCAACCGTCGGGTGTCCTCGGCGGCCACCACGTCGGCCTCGGCCAAGGTCGCTGCCAGCCGCGGCGAGGCGTCGTCTGCGCAACCGATCGGCGTCGCAGCGAGCACCAGAACTCCTGCGCCCTGTCGCTGTGCGCCGTTGTCCACGCCGTCATCCTCGCAGCCCGTACTCTGACCGCGTGACTCAGATCGCGACGCCGCAGCGCCGCTCGGAGCCGCTGTCACGGATGGCCGACGGCAGGCCGGTGCCCGATGCGTTGCGACGGCTCGCAGGGCGCCCCCCGGACGACCGGCTGGTCGGCTGGATCGTGACCGCGGTGGTCACCGCAATCGCTGGGTTCCTGCGGCTCTGGGACCTCGACGATCCCCGGACCATGCAGTTCGACGAGGTGTACTACGCCAAGGACGGCTGGTCGTTGTGGCAGTTCGGCTACGGCCGGGACTGGGAGGAGAAGGCCCACGAGGCCATCGCCGCAGGCGACTACTCGGTCGACCTCATCAAGGACACCCCTTCGATGGTGGTCCACCCCGAGGTCGGCAAGTGGCTGATCGGTCTGGGCGAGAACGTCTTCGGCCTCGACTCCTTCGGGTGGCGCATCGCCAGCGCCGTCATCGGCACGCTGATGGTGCTGGTGATGGTTCGTCTGGCCCGCCGCCTGACCGGGTCGAACCTGCTCGGCGGCGTCGCCGGGCTGCTGCTCACCGTCGACGGACTGCATTTCGTGCTCTCGCGGCTGGCGCTGCTGGACATCTTCGTCGCCTTCTTCCTGCTCTCCGCGATCTCGTGCCTGGTCGCCGACCGGGACTGGAGCAGAGCTCGTCTGGCACGACTCGTGGCCGCCGGCGCAGACCCACCGGACCGGTCGACGTACGTCGCGGGAAACGGGTGGGGGCCGGTGCGCGGCATGCTCTGGCGCCCGTGGCGGCTGGCGGCCGGGGTGATGTTCGGGCTCGCCATCGGCAGCAAGTGGAGCGCGCTGGTTCCCTTGGCCGCATTCGGCGTTCTCGTGGTCCTCTGGGACACCGGCGCCCGTCGGGCGATCGGCGTCCGCATGGCCTTCTGGCGCACCGCGGTCGCGGATGGCGTGCCGGCGTTCTTCTACCTCGTCGGCGTGGCGTTCCTGGTCTACGTCGCCACGTGGAGCGGCTGGCTCGTTCACCACGAGGTCTACGAGGCAAACCTGTCCGACAACAACTACGGCCCCTACTGGGGCGACTACACCAAGCAGCAGGCCAGCGGCTTCTTCGAGTCCCTGACCCAGGGCCTGCGCAGTCTGTACCACTACCACCGAGACGTCTGGAGCTTCCACAGCGCGGGACTCAAGGACGCCACGCACGTCTACGCCTCCAAGCCCAGCGGATGGATGGTCCTCAACCGCCCCGTCGGCGTGGCCGCCGACCTCGGTATCAAGCCCGGCGACCAGGGGTGCGACGCACCCACCGACTCCACCTGCCTGCGCCAGATCCTGCTCCTCGGCACGCCGGCGCTGTGGTGGAGCGGAGTAGTGGCGAACCTGTACGCCGTGTATGCCTGGATCGCCAAGCGGGACTGGCGATACGGCATCGTCATCGTGGGCCTGCTGGCAGCCTGGTTGCCGTTCTTCGGCTACGACGACCGCCCGATCTTCTCCTTCTACGCCGTCACGATCGTGCCCTTCACGGTGCTTGCCTTGACCCTGATGATCGGTCGGCTCATCGGTCCGGCCACGGCGAGTGCGCGCCGGCGGCTGTGGGGCAGCGTGGCCGCCGGCGCCCTGGTGACCCTGATCGTGGCCAACTTCGCGTGGTTCTGGCCGATCTACACCCACGAGCTGATCACCACGCCCGAATGGTTGGAGCGGGTCTGGTTCCGTCGCTGGATCTGAGCGCCGGTGCGTTCGGCGGTCGAGCTTGTCGCTTGTCCTGAGGAGGGAGCGCAGCGACCGTCTCGAAGGAAGACCCCTCACGTGCGTCTGACGTAGCTGATGGCGCCGTCGGGTCGCTACCGGTGGTCGTAGTCGGGGTCGTGGATGCGTTGTGGGCAGGTGCTCGATCAGCGAGACCAGTGCCTCGCCACGACGCCGGGCGTGGTCGACCGAGACCTCACCATCGCTCAGCGAGCGTCGGGTGCCGGCCAACATCTCCTCGCATAGGGAAGGCCTGATCATCCATGGGGGGTGAAGGGGAGGTGGGTGTGGCGTCGGACGTAGTGACCCTCGGCGTAGGTCGCGGCGTCAGCGTCCACCGAGAACTCCGGACACCAGGAGAGCAGCTCCTCCAGAGTCACCCGCGCGGCGAGCCGGGCAGCGGCTGCGCCCAGACAGTGGTGGGCGCCGTGGCTGAAGGTCAGGATTCGCTGCGGACCGCGCTCGACCTCCAGCAGCTCGGCATCGTCGCCGTACACCGCTTCGTCGCGGTTGGCCGATCCGTAGAGCAGCAGCACCTTGTCACCCTGACCCAGCTCACGATCGCGCACCCTCACCGGACGCGTGAGGGTCCTGGCCAACCCCTGCACCGGGCTGGTCAGCCGGAGCAGCTCCTCGACTGCGCCAGGGATCAAGGTGGGGTCGTCGACCAGTCGCCGGCGCTGGTCGGGCTGGTCCTGCAGCAGGACCAGTGAGCCACCCAGCAGACCAGTGGTGGTGTCGTTGCCTCCGGTCACCATCGTGAAGGCGAAGCCGAGGACCTGGAGGATCGTCACGTCCGGGTCTGCGCTGTCAGGGCTCGGGTCCAGGGCGCGCACCAGCTCGGAGACCGTGTCGTCACCCGGCTCGCGACGTCGACGTTCGATCAGTCCGCTGAAGTAACCCATCATCTCGCCGGCCGCATCGGCGGCCTGCATCGCGTCGCCCTGCGAGGATGCGGCGACGATCGCGTCGGTCCAGCGGTCGAAGGCAGCCCGGTCCTCCTCGGGCACCCCGAGGTAGTGAGCGACAACCATGCTCGGTAGCGGCTTGAGGAGCTCGGCGACGATGTCTCCCCCACCCTCGCACTCCAGGTTTTGTAGTCTCTGCGACACGAAACTGCGCACCTCCGGCTCGAGAGCAGCCACATGCTTTGGCGTGAAACCGCGACTGACCAGGCGCCGAAATCCGGTGTGCTGCGGCGGGTCCTGCATGACCATGGGCGCGAACTCGGAGACCAGGTCCACTTCGGCAGCGGGACTGGCCACGGTCAACCCACCGCTGGAGGAGTAGGTCGCGGTGTCGATTGCCGCGGCCGTGATGTCGTCGTGGCGAGAGAGCACCCAGAATCCCCCTGGCGCCTCCGCGCACGGATCGACTCGATGGACCGGGTCCTCGCGACGCAGCGACGCGTACATCTGGAACGGGTTGCGCCAGCCCTCACCCGACTTCAGCTGGAACTTGACCACGTGGCCCCCTCCTCGCAGCACGGTATGCGGCACAGTGTGGTCCGTGAAGTACGTCGGAGTCGACCTCGCCTGGGGTGAGCGCAAACCGACCGGCGTCGCCGTCCTGGACTCCGAGGGCCGCTTGGTGATGCTTGCGTCGGCGACCACCGATGAGGAGATCGCTGCACTGCTGGGCGAGCACGTGGTCGGTGACTGCGTGGTCGCCATCGATGCGCCCCTGATCGTCACCAACGCGACCGGCAATCGTCCGTGCGAGGCCGCGCTGAACCAGGACTTCGGCCGCTTCGAAGCCGGAGCGCATCCCTCCAACACCAGCAAGGCAGAGTTCGCCGAGGGCCCACGAGGGGCGCGGTTGGCCGAGCGGCTCGATCTCGACATCGACCCTTCCTCGACCACCGCGCGGCGTGCGATCGAGGTCTACCCGCACCCGGCCACGGTCGCGCTGTTCTCCCTGGGCCGCACGTTGAAGTACAAGAACCGGTCGGGTCGAGGTCTCGCCGAGCTACGAGAGGCTCTGCTCACCCTGACCGGGCACCTGGGCCGGCTCCTCGAGGCGGATCCCCCGATGGACGTGGCCGCCAACCCCGGGTGGCGCGCGTTGGTGGGTGAGGTCGAGTCCGCCACCACCAAGGCGGCGCTGCGGCGCGCCGAGGACCAGGTCGACGCGGTGGTCTGTGCCTACGTCGCGTTGTTCAGCGAACGACGACCCGATGCCACCACGACGTACGGCGACGCGGACAGCGGCTACATCGTCACCCCGACACTGCCGACGGGGCTCGAGCCCGAACCGCGTCGCAGGCGTTCGGCGTCGGATCGGGTCGCCGCGCAGTACGCCGCGACTTTCCCGCAGGTGCAGCGGGCGACCGATCACTATGCGCAGGTGGTGACCGACCTGCTCGACGAGGCAGGGATCAACTACCTCAGCGTCACCGCTCGCGCCAAGGCGGTGAAGTCCTTCGCCGCCAAAGCGGCTCGCACCGAGGACGGCCGAGCGACGCACCGCGACCCGCTGACGGAGATCTCCGACCAGGTGGGGGTGCGGGTGGTGACCTACCTCCAGCGAGACGTCGACGCGGTCGCTCGACTGCTGGCTGCAGAGCTGGAACTGCTCGACGACCGCGACATGGGGGTGGAGACGGCGCGTCAGGGACATTTCGGCTATGCCAGCCGCCACCTGCTCGTGCGACTTCGCGACGGCGGCGACGAGACGCAGGTGGGGGATCGAGCGGCGCAGGTGCAGGTGCGCACCGTCCTCCAGCACGCCTGGGCGGAGTTCGAGCACGCCACTCGCTACAAGGGCGAGGTGCCCGAGGAGCACGCTCCCGACCTCGACCGCCGGTTCACCCTCGCGGCCGGTCTGCTGGAACTGGCGGACCGGGAGTTCTCCGACATCCATGAGCGCCTGCAGAGCGCGCAGCCGTCCCCCGCCGACCGGCCGTCATCGAGCGGGATGCAGCCCGACGATCTCGCGCAGTTCCTGACCGCGCGCTACACCGAGGCCGGGTGGTCCCGCCCTGATCACTACGACTGGATGTCCGGGCTGCTGATCGAGCTGGGCGTGACCTCGACCGAGGCGTTGCGGGTCGTGCTGGACAGTGTCGACGAGTCCGACCTCACCCGGCGGATGGGTTATCGCTACCCGCCCGGTGCGGTGCGCCGCCTGGATGACGCCCTGCTCGCGCTGTTCGGTGAGCGCTACCTGGCACTCCCCGGCAATGCCCGTCGCGAGGAGGCGCTGCGCGGGCGCATGGCTCGCCTCGGTCACTGAGCCCCGGTGCTGGCCTCAGGAGGGCCGGACCGCCTGGTCGACCTTCGAGTGGTAGCGCATGCCGACCTTGCCACCGGCCATGGCGAACAGCACCGTGGCGATCAGGATCGCCAGACCCGCGATCACCCCGGCCAGTCCGAGCTCGTCAGCGGTGAGCGGCAGGCTGGGCATGTTGACGCGGTCGAGGATGTTGTACTCCGACCCTGCGACGGCCCCGATGGCGACGGCGATCAGTGTGATGAGCACACCGATGAGCCAGGCGCCGAGACCTTGCTTGCCGCCGTCGAACCGCGACATCCGTCCGGAGACATAGCCTCCGGCGTAGTAGGCCACCGAGAGGATCACCAGCACGATGACCGCCGCTGCGATCCCGTAGGTGCCGACCTCTGCCTTGGCCTCAGCCTGCGTGATGTTCTGGCTGGACCCGATGCCGGCGAGGATCGCACTCACGATCCCGGTCAGGATGGCGGCAACCCCCACTGCGACCAGCCAGCCGAAGAACGCTGCGCCCCAGTTGATCCCACCGAAGCGGTCATAGGCGGCTTCGCGTCGCTCGGTGACTCGGGTCTCGCGCGTGGTGGAACGCTCGCGGGTCGTGGTCTCGTCCGCGTCCTGCGGCGCGTGCTGCTGCTCGCGGGTCTGGGGGTTCTCGGAGGCGTCGTGATGGGTGTCGCCCGTCGCTTCTCGGTTCTTCCTGAGCAGTGCCATGGTCCCTCCCGGTGCCGGATGACTGTTGTCACAATGCCCAAAAGTGACAGGTGGGAAACTCGGGACGCCGCGCAGACCAGGCGATTCCGGGCGCCTACTGGATGTCCGGAGGCGACGCCGGCAGGGTGAGCACGAACTCGGCTCCCCCCGTCGCCGCCTTGCGGTACTCGACACTGCCGCCGTTGAGGGTCAGCAGGCCCTGGACGATGTAGAGCCCCAGCCCGCTGCCTCGTCGAGCACCCTGCCGGGCGCGATCCGAGCGGCTGAACCGGTCGAAGAGGTGGGCCACGAACTCCGTCTCGACCCCGGGGCCGTCGTCGGCGACTGTGAGTGTCGAGGTCTGCGCATTGCCCGACGACGACACTCTCACCATTCCCTCGCCATACTTCGCGGCGTTGGTCAGGAGGTTGTTGAGGATCTGCACCAGGTGAGCGCGGTCGAACCATGCCGAGCAAGGGACGAGGCCACTCATGTCCACCCCAGTGAGATCAGTCTGGTGGTCCTCGACGATCTCGCGCACGAGCGCGTCGAGGGCAAGCACCTGCGGCGAGGCCTCGAGGTGACCCGCACCGAGGGTCGACGCCGTCAGGGCGTTCTCCAGCAGCGCCAGCATCGCCGCGCTCGCCTTGGTGATCCGCTCGATGTAGTCCTCCTGCTCCCTGGCGTTCATACGGTCGCCCGAGCTGAGGATCAGATTCGCGAAGCCGCCGATGACGGTCGCCGGGGTGCGGAGGTCGTGCGCCAGCATGGCCGTGAGGTCCTGCAGCGCCTCGTTCTGACGCTTGCGGTCGGTGATGTCCTGGATCTGCGAGATGAGGTACATCGGCTCGGCGTCGTCGTCCCGCACCAGGGACACCGACAGCAGCACCCACGCGACCCGGTCACCAGCGGTGAGGTAGCGCTTCTCGATCTCGTAGGAATCGATCTCGCCGGCGATGAGGCGCCGCAGATGATCAAGGTCGAGATCGAGGTCGTCCGGGTGGGTGATGTCCTGGAAGGTCATCCCCATCAGCTCGTCCTGCGAGTAGCCGGTGAGCCGGGTGATCGCGGGATTCACGCGAAGCCAGCTTCCGTCCAGGCCGACCAGTGCCTTGCCGATGGGGGCGTTGTCGAAGGTGAGCCGGTTGCGCAGGTCCGCCTCCCGCAAGGCATGCTCTGCTTCCCGTGACTCACTGACGTCCTCGGTGACACCGAGCCCGGCCACGATGGTTCCCGATGCGGCGCGGACCGGCCCCAGGCGTTGGGAGTAGATCCGACCCGCCAACGGGACGTCCACCGCGATGGACTCCCCCCTGAGCACCGACCGGTAGTACGGCTCGACCATGACAGCCGTCTCGTGCGGATAGACCTCGTGGATGGTTCTTCCTTCCAGCTCCCGTCGGGAGAACCCCATGACGGCGAGCCCGCCCCCACCTGCCGAGGCGAAACGCAGGTCGTGGTCGAACGCGAAGACCGCTCCGTGCGGGAAGGAATGCATCAGCGGGTGGTCACCTGCGTCCCGCAGCTGCTGCAGGACCATGGCCTCGGCCCGGTCACCGGTCGAACTGTCCATGTCTCCCCCTCGCCACAGAGCGCACACCCGGTCGTCGGCGCTCCCCTGCCCCGTCTTCTCCCCGGTGTGATCATGCTGGCGCGCCGCGACGACGGCAAGCAACGCGCGGGAATCCGCCGCGAATCAGTGGGCTCGGAGCTCCCTGAGGCGACGCCTGACCCGAACCATCCTGATGGTCGTGACCAGACCCACGCCGCCCACGAGGTTCCCCAGGGCGGACCAGCCGAGCGCTGCCAGCCACGCCCCGACACTGATGTCCGCCCCGGCGAACATCGCGGCGAACATGTAGAGCGAGTCGAGGATGCAGTGGAACAGCTCGCCGCCGGCGAGCAGGGACCCGAAGAGGATTGCCGGCACCAGCTGGACGCCGAGGCTCTCGGTGGCCAGCTGCATCCGGGTCATCAGCGTGATCACGACGCCCGCGAGCACGGCAAGGGCGAAGCTCTCCGGTGTCGCGCCGAGCTCCGCGTAGTAGGTACCGGTCTTGATGGCGACGTCGTGCAGATCCGGCCTGGCGAGCATCAGCACCCACATCATCAGCAGGCCACCCGCCAGGTTGGCCACCAGCGTCAGGCCCCACAGCCGGGCGAGCTCCAGGATCGTGCCGCTGCGCGCAGCCACGGCGGTCACCGGGACCAGGAAGTTCTCCGTGAACAGCTCGCTGCGGGCCATCAGCAGCGCGACGAACCCGACCGAGAATGCGAGCCCGGCGAGCAGCGTGCTGTCCGTCTGGGACTTCACCAGGAGAAAGGCGAACACCCCCACGGCCACGTCGATGCCGCCGAGCAGCCCCGTCGCGGCCAGGGCGAGGAACGGTCGCTCCAGGCGCTGCTGCCCTTCGCCGACGATCCGGTCCAGGGCCTCCTCCAGCTGCGGCTCGGGTCGGTCGCCCTCGGTCCTGTCGCCGGTCTTCCGATTCGTCACGGCAGCGAGCGTATGGCCTCAGGTGCCCCGTCCCGGTCGCCGGCTCTCTGCGACGACGCCGTGAGTCACAGCGCTCATCGATGTAGCGGAGCGACGAGCCTTCCCCGCGCAGTCACCAGGGGATGACGTGAGGACCATCACCCGATCAGGGCGATTATTGGCAGCAGGAGATCGGGTAACTGGAGAGTGACAGCCCTTTGGCAGCGCGGAGTGTTCACTCCAAGAGCCGAGGGACATGCCACCCGCTCGGGGTTCCACCGGGCGGCAGGGAAGGAGACCCCATGGCACGTACCACCCTGAACAACGACCTGGCACGACCGCTGTACGCGACGGTCGGAGTCACCGACCGCGCGGTCGAGTTCGTCCGCGAGTCGGTCAGCGACCTCCAGACGCGTCTGTCCGATCTGCAGCAGAGCATCGACACGCTCGAGCGCGACCCACAGGAGCTGCGGGCCGCCATCGAGGCCCGTGTGTCCGGGCTCCAGACCCGGGCCCTCGAGGTCCCGGAAAGAGTCCAGGGCTTCCTCGAGGAGCACGAGGTCGCCTACGGCCAGCTCGTCGCCCGAGGCGACGCCCTCGTCCGTCGAGTCCGGCGACAGCAGTCGACCCAGGACACCGTCAAGGCCGGGCGCACCACGTCGAGCAAGGCGAAGACCACCGGCACGCAGGCCGGCAACGCCGGCCGGAACACGGCGAGCTCGGCCCAGCGTGCCGCGAAGAGCGCGACCACGACGGCGCGACGACAGTCCAAGGCGCCGCAGAGCAGCGCGAAGGCGACTGCCACGAGTGCAGAAAAGACTGCGAAGTCGGCCACCAAGGCGGCTGCTGACGCCACGAAGAAGGTCGGCGACTGATCGGTCGCAAGCAGGACTGACCCGAGGGTCCCGGACATTCGTCCGGGGCCCTCGTTCGTCCGCACCGCACCTGTCGGCCCGCGGTCGCGGGAGCGAGGGGGACGCGGTCGGCCTCGACAGGTGGGGCCTGACCTCCGGAGTCCAGGACTCACCGGTCAAGGGACCGGTCGCCGGCCCGAGGCGGTTCCTGGTCGGACGTGCAGAAGTGGATGCCGTGGGCCGTCGCCAGGCTCAGATTGGGGCCGACAACGACTTCTGCACGTCGGTGTAAGCGCTGCAGCCCTGTCCCGATACCCGAACGGCGCGGGCGACCTGCCTCGCTGCGGTGCGGAGCGCCGGTTTGCGCTCCGCACCGCAGGGACAGCTCAGTGGGGGCGGTAGGCCTGGACAGTCCCGTCGACTTCGATGGTCACCGGGCCGACATCGGGCCAGTCGTGGTAGGCGTACTGCGCGAATGTGCACTCGATGGTGTCGAGCCGGTCCACCGACCTGCCATGCACCACCTCCGGGGCGGACGTGGACTCGTCGAGCACGCCGCCGGAGGCGTCGGTCACCAGGACGTGCCAGGCGAAGGTGGTCGGGACGAGCACCGACGTGCTGTCCACCAGGTGCACCGCCGGCTGCTCGACGTCCGGGTTCGAGACGGTCACGGTGTAGATCTGGCCGTCGGAGCAGGCCAGGTCAAGCAGGAACGTGTTCTGGTTGACTGGGTCTGCGGACGCCGACGGCGCGGCGACGAGGACGAGAGCGAAGGCGGCGGCCGTGACCACGGCCAAGGGCTTGGCGTTCATGGCTCAGGCCCTCGCTGTCTGCCGGGTCCCGGTGCCGGACAGCGCACCGAGGACGATCCCGAGCCCGCCGACGACGATGCCGATGACAGCGCCGGCCTCGTCGGTGGACAGGCCGATCACGGCCGCGACCACATTGATGCCGCCGACCACGATGATGGCGGCGCGGCCCCACGCCTGGTTGGTGGCGAGCGCGCTCGCGGCGACGAGGCCGGCGACGACCATGACGGCACCGAACACCCGCCAGGCGGTGTCGATGTCGCCGTCGGGAACGGTGCCGAGATTCATCAGGGCGAACAGTGCGGTGACCGCGACGGCGGCCCACTTCAGGATCTGCATGGTGTCTCCTTGGGTGGTAGGGATTCGGACACCACGACTTTCGGCTCCATCGCATCCCGCCCCCAGAGCCGTAGCTCACCCGCCCGGGCGCGCTCGTCCCGATCGCTCGGGAGCCGGTTCCCGGCACCGCGGGACACGAACCGATTGCCTGACGCGCCGTACGGCGGGATCCTCAAATCACATGATCGCCACGCTTCGCCACTTCGCCACCCGCCATGCCTCAGCCGTGGCGCTGGTGGTGCTCGTGCTGAGCGTCGCGGGCACGGCCGCGACCCTGCTCGCCGCGCGAGCCTACGACGGGACCCAGTACCTCGACTCCGGCGAGCTCGTCTACATGGCCTGCCAGATCCTCCCGTACGGCGTGGTCGGCGCCGTGCTGCTCGCGCAGCGCCCGGATCTGCCGTTCGGGTGGCTGCTCGCCCTGGCCGCGATGTCGCTGGTGACCGCCATCGCGCTGGGAGGCCCGGCGGTCTTCGCCCTCGAGCACGGGCGCGGCGGCCAGCTGGCACTGTGGGGTGTGTCCGCGGGCAGCCTGATGTTCGTACCCGCGGCCCTGGAGGGCCTGGTCAACGTCCGGTTCCCGTCGGGCTCCCCGACCGGCCGATGGGGGCGGGTCCTCGACCGGACGATCGCCGGCGGGATCGTGCTGGCCGTGGTTGGCGGCGTGGTCGGCGACTCCAGCGTCCGCGCCGTGTATCCCGACGGTGCACCGGACGGAGCCAGCCGATGGATCGACGGCACGCCACTGACCGCGATCGGCAACGCGACCATGGTCGCCGTGCCCCTCCTGATCCTGCTCGGGGCGGTCGCCGGCATCGGCGTCGTCGTGCGCTACTGGAGGTCCACCGGCGTGGAGCGGCTGCAGCTGCGATGGCGGGCGGTGGGGGTGGTCGCGGCTCTGGCGCTGTTCCCGTTCGCCGTGGCCGAGGTGCTCCCGGAGGCCGTCTTCGACGTGTGGCCGCTGCTCTTCGTGGCGACCCTGGCCGTGCCCGTGCTCCGCTACGACCTGTGGGCGATCGACTCGATCATCCGGCGCTCGGCCGCCGCCTCGTTCGCCTCCCCGGCCACGGTCGTGGAGAACACGATGCGCGCCGCCGCCGAGATGTTGCGGCTCCCCTACGTGGCGGTCCGGCGGGGCGGTCGGGTGCTGGCGGCCGCCGGCGAGCCGGCCGGCACCGTCGAGACCTGGCCCCTCGTCCTGGACGGCGAGTACGTCGGCGAGCTGGTGGCCGCACCCCGCCACGGGTTCGCTTCGATCGCCGGGGCGGACCGGCAGGTTCTCGCAACGATCGCGCAGCTGGTCGGCGGCTCGGTTCGGGCCCAGGCGCTCACCGTCGACCTGCTCGCCATCCGGAAGAGGCTCGTGACCGCCCGGGAGGAGGAGCGGAGGCGGTTGCGCCGCGACCTGCACGACGGGCTCGGTCCGCTGCTGACCGGTCTCGGCCTCAACCTCGACGCAGCCGCCGCGCAGTTGGGCCGGTCGGAGGAGAAGACCGCGACCTACCTCGGCAACGCCAAGGCGGCGTCTGCGGAGGTCATCACGGGCTTGCGCGAGCTCGTCGAAGGGCTTCGGCCGCCCGCGCTCGACGAGCTCGGCCTGCACGGCGCCCTCAAGCTCCACCTCGACGGCCTGGCCTCGGACGCCGGCCTCACCTTGGATCTCCGGGTCCCTGAGCAGCTGACGCTGCCCGCAGCCGTCGAGGTCGCTGCATTCCGTACGGCGGTGGAGGCGGTCACCAACGTCGCCCGCCACAGCGACGCCCGCAACGTCACGGTCGACGTGGTCGATGACACCAACGGCCTTGCCGTCACGGTCACCGACGACGGCACCGCCCGGACCGGCTGGACCCCCGACGTCGGGCTGCTCGGAATGCGCGAGCGCGCCGAGGAGCTCGGTGGCACCCTCGAGGCCGGCCCGACCGCGCACGGCGGTCGGCTCCGGGCCCGCTACCCACGAGGAGGTTGGCGATGACCACGATCGTGCTCGCCGACGACCACCCGCTGGTGCGACAGGGGCTACGGGCCGTGCTCGACGCCACCGACGACATCGCCGTGGTCGCCGAGGCGGAGGACGGCAAGGCGGCGGTACGGCTGTGCGTCGAACACCGACCGGACCTCGTACTGATGGACCTCCAGATGCCCGGCCTGCACGGCCTCGACGCCACCCGCGAGGTACGCCGCATGGCACCCGGTACGGCGGTGCTGGTGCTGACCATGTTCGACGACGACGACACCGTCTTCGCAGCCGTCGCAGCCGGGGCGGCCGGTTACCTCCTCAAGGGCGCCGACGGCGCCGACATCGTCGCCGCCGTCCGTGCCGCCACGGCCGGCCAGGCGGTCTTCGGAGCCGCCCTCGCCAGGCGGCTGCAGGCGTGGTTCGCCAGCCCCGGCCGGCGTGACCTTCCGTTCCCGGAGCTGACCGGACGGGAGCGGGAGATTCTCGACGGGGTGGCCGCCGGCCTCACCAACTCCGATATCGGCGCACGGCTCTTCCTCTCCCCCAAGACCGTGGCCAACAACGTCACCGCGATCCTCGGCAAGCTCCAAGTCGCCCACCGCGCTGAGGCGATCGTGAAAGCGCGCGAGGCGGGCTTGGGGCGCGGCGAGTGATCGCAGTCAAGGTGGCGGGGGGAGGCGCGACCATGAGCCGAAGCCGTCGATCCGCCAGCCGGTCCCGAGCCGTCCGACGGGATCTCAGGATCGAGGTCACCGAACCCGTCACTGCCCGCGGCCCTGACCTGCAGGTTTGGTGGAGCTGAGGGTGCCTGGGTTCACGACATAGGTCCCAGGTGACAGGTCCCTCATGAGTCGCGACATGCGTCCCATTGCCTCGACAGGCTCCGGTCATGTCGAAAGCCCGGGTCGCCGTCTTGAAGATCACCACCGGCCAACTGACTGTGACCGCTGCAGCAGCTGAGTACGGCTACAGCCGCCGACACCTCCACCGTCTCCTCGCCCGCTACCTGGCCGGCGGCCTCGATGCCGTCGAACCCCGCTCCCGACGACCACACTCGAATTCCGCGGCCACACCCGATGCCATCCGCGAACGCATCGTCGACCTACGGCTGCAGCTGACCAAGAACGGCCTCGACAACGGCCCGCTCACCATCGCCTGGCACCTCGAACAAGAAGGGCACCGAGCGCCCTCGACCTCCACGATCCGACGCATCCTGCACCAAGCCGGCCTCATCGACCCTGAGCCACGGAAGCGACCACGTTCCTCCTACCGCCGCTTCGCCGCAGCCCAGCCCAACGAGTGCTGGCAGTCCGACTTCACCCACTGGCGCCTGGCCGAGGGCACCGACGTCGAGATCCTCAACTGGCTCGATGACCACTCCCGCTACCTGCTCGGCTGCACCGCCCACACCCCCGTGACCGGCGACATCGTCACCACCAGCTTCCTCACCGTCGCCGAGGAGCACGGCTTCCCCGCCTCGACCCTGACCGACAATGGACGCGTCTACACCGCCCGCTTCGGCGGCGGGAAGAACGCCTTCGAATACCTGCTCGCCCTGCTCGGCATCACCCAGAAGAACGGCCACCCCGGCCACCCCCAGACCCAGGGCAAGGTCGAACGCTTCCACCAAACCCTCAAGAAGTGGCTCACCCAGCAACCCCCAGCCGCCACGCTCGCTGAGCTCCAGGCACAGCTCGACGAATTCCGCCACACCTACAACCACCAACGACCCCACCGCGAGCTCGACCGACGCACCCCGGCAACCGCCTACACAGCACTGCCCAAAGCCGAACCCACCGGGGAACGCCGCCCCGGCCCCTACCGACTGCGCTACGACCGCCTCGACACCCTCGGCAAGATGAGCCTCCGCAGAGCCGGCCGCATGCACCACCTCGGCGTCGGCTACGCCCACGCCCGCAAACGCGTCCTCGCCATCGCCGACCAGACCACCGTGACCGTCATCGAGCTCGAAACCGCCGAGATCCTCTCCACCCACCAGATCGAACCCACCAAGACCTACTGGCGCAATACACAAAAACCCCCAGGCCGATGGCCCGGGGGTCTTCAACAGTGACCGATGTCGCGACTCAGAAGAGACCTATGTCGCGACTCATCACATGGTGGAGCTGAGGGGATTCGAACCCCTGACCTTCTCATTGCGAGAGAGCCTGCTCCACGCCTCGGAGATTCTCGGCGAATCTCGAGGAACCACCCGCTGACCTGTGTCTATCGCCGCCGTCAATGCCGTTCCTAGCGTCGACAATACCCCGCAAGCTCGGGTGATCTCGGAGTTCCTCTGACTGAAAGTGGAGCATAAGTGGAGACGTCGCCCACGCCCTGTGCCCTGCGGCATCGCCCTCGCGCACCCGCTGCATTGGCGGAAGGACGCGACGACGGCTCTGACTGGATGGTTAGTCCAAGGGTCACTACGCCTGGGTGGTGATCGGATACGTACTCCGATCACACTCGGAGGACGGCCAAGGCGGCCATTCGGTCAGGAGCAGACCTCCGTCAGCCTGACTACGTAGAGCCATACCGGTGATGGACGCGTCGGGTTCCCGGGGCAGGCGGCCGCGTTCGCGTGAGGCCAGTTCCCCCGGCGAGATGCGTCGACAGTCGATAGGGTTCTTCGCGAGACCAGACTCTGCAGGGCCGCTTGGCGATGGGGGCGAACATGACGGCCAACGTCCATACGCCCCTTCCGGACGGCGACAAGGGTCACATTGGCGAGCGGCAACTCGCCGAGCAGCTGGTCGAGGTGTGCGGGGCGGACCTTCATCTCTGGTTCAGCCTCGACTACCTGCCGGGCGTCACTGACTTGGATCTGTTGATCTGCGATGAGTTGACCGGGTTCTTCGCCGTCGAGGTCAAGGCCGTCCCGCTATCTGCGGTTGCCGAGTACTCCGCATCGCACATGGCAATCAATGGCCGAGACTCCGACCGTCACCCCCTGAAGCAAGCGCGGCATGCGCAGCTCAAGTTGATCGAGTACTTGAAGGCAGTCCGGGTGAACCCGCCCTTCATCTACGCTACGGCGGCCTTTCCAAAGATTTCCCGCGACGACTTCGTCGCCCGATTCGGCGGCGTGCCGGCGATCGCACTCCAAGCGGAGGGCATGCTGTTCAGAGAGGACCTCGCCAACGCGCAGACGTTGTCCGCGCGGCTTCAGCACGCGTCCCGGCACCCGCCGTTCGGCGCGGCCCCCCGGCGGCCCCATCCGCCAGACCCGTACACCCTCAAGCAGGTCATCGATGCGATCGATCCACGAGGTAAGCCGACGCCATCGCCCGCCGATGTGGCCCGCTCAGCAGTCCTTCGGGCCCCCGTCCGCCGGTCGAACAGGCGCGAGGCGCGGGTTGCAGAGTTCCTCCAGCCCGGGCAGCGCAAGCCGATCGTCTTCCGCGGATACCCGGGCACGGGTAAGACCTTCATTCTGCTGCGCATCGCCATGGAACACGCCCGCGCCGGGAGATCAGTCCTCTTCGCATGCTTCAACAAGGTTCTCGCGAGTGACATTCGCCGAATGCTGTCAACGACCAACATCCCGTCGGACATCACGAGCAGGATCGACGTCGTACAGGTCTGGGCACTGCGTGGCCGCTACTCGGCAGACTACGTAGACGGCGATCACGGCGCTCTCGTGGAGCTCGACCACCTGCGCGCCGAGCAGGAGCAACTCAACGAGTACGACACGATCTGCATCGATGAGGCTCAGGACCTCCCCGAGTTTGCGTTCCGCCTGGTCGACTGGCATGCGAAGGCCAATGCGGAATGGTTCCTCGCTCACGGCCCGGGCCAGGAGCTTTACGGATCCGGGGTGATCGCGCCCTTCTTGGCCGAGCTGCTGAAGTCGGCAACCAAGGACAAGCGGATCGAGCAGCTAAACCGCGTGTACCGAACCGCGCACGTTGATTTCCTCGTCGCTCAGGGCGTGTTCGAACGCGCCCCGCACGTCCACCAAGCAGTCGATTGGGTTTCGAAGCGTCCCCTGCCTCAGCCCGAGGTCAACGCGACTGACCCGCATGAACAAGGGGCGCTCTTCGATGAGCCGCTGGACGTGGGGTTCGAGGCCGAGGGCGCATTGCCTCGCATCGTCGAAGTCCCCCAGTGGAGTGCAGATCTTGCCCCCGACGACCGCACCATTCGGCGCGAGGCACTCAAGCGGGTCTTGCACTCGGAGCTCACTGCGGCAGCCGCAGAGCAGCGACCCGGAGACGTCGCCATCCTCTTGCGCCATGTCAGCGACCGACGGGACGCTGGCGATGCGCGGGCGGTTCTCGATGCGCTCAATGTCCCCTACGTCGACCAGATCGAGCCGTCAAACCGCGACCTACTCTTGCCTGCTGGACATGTACGTCTGGTCTCCTTCAAGTCCGCGCGCGGGATTGAGGCCCATCGAACGATCCTGGTCGGATTCGACGACCTCAGGGCCGACACCCCGGAGGCGCTGAGAGATAGCCGCACCCAAGCGTACGTCGCGTTGTCTCGCGCCAAGGCGGGGACGACGGTCTTAACGCGACCGCACAGCCGGCACGAGTTTGGGGACTTCCTCGACGCACTTGTGAAGGCCTACTCCCGGGCAAGGTCTCAACCGCGAGCCGAGGGGCCATCACAGGTGCTCGCGCCAGCGCCGCTAGAGCAAGATGCGCCCCTTGACGAAGCCAAATGGTGCCGAGGTGTCATCGACCGCGTCGTTCAGGATGGCGGCTACGGCTTCATCCGCACCAAGCTCGGCGACGACGTCTTCTTCCATAGGTCGGCACTCCTTGGGATCGCGATCGAGGCGTCAGAGGGTCGCGAGGTTTGGTTCACCTCGATCACCGCCGCGCGCGGCCGGCAGGCGACCATCGTTGCCGGACAGCTACCCGTCAAGTCCACAGTCGCAGCACAGCCCGGCTGCCAACCCGGCTACGTCTCCGTAGCGATCGGAGACCGAGGATTCGGCTTCCTCGTCACGCCGGGGCTGGCCAAACGCGTGTTCTTTCATGTCAACCACACCACCGGGTCCGACCCCCTGACGGTTGGCGATCGAGTGGACGTGATCCTCGACGAGAGCGACCCGGAGAAGCCACGTGCCGTGCTTGTGGTTCCTCGGAGGTGACTCCCGTCGTGGCCCCTGCGGCCTGTGTGCAACACAACTGATGATCGGATCCGATGAGGCCAATCGCGTGTGCCAGCGCACTGAATCGATGTTGAGCCTTGGTTGCAGCACCGCCGCCGGCGACTCACGAGTCATCGCGGCCTTGGCGGCGGAAGGACGCAGCCTTTGAAGGCTGGAGGTTTCGAGGCTGGCCATAGGCGGGCAGGATCAGCAGCTCGTGAGAGGCCGGTCTGCTGGGTGGACGAAGGCGTCAGGGGGCGTGGTGTTCAGGCTCCGCCGTCCAGGAGTGTTGCTGCATCGTCGAGTTGAGCCTGCGGGAGCGGCTGGTCCAGCTGGTTGGGAGGGGTCTTCAGCCGTTCGGCAGCGACGATCCAGGTTGTGACTGAAGCAGCCCGAACTCCTTCTTGTCCAGGGCATGGTTTTCCGCGATCCGCTGTCGGGCGAAGCGCCTGTAGAACTCGGCTTCGGTCCAGGTCAGAGTCTGGGCCACGACGAGGCGTTCGCTCGGCAGGGGGTAGGCCCCTTCTCCCCAGATCGGCCACATCGGTTCCTCAACACCGTGTCGCGCCAGGTTCTTGTGGGCTTCTCGGAGCCTCTCGGGCTCGACGAGATCTACCATCCGCCAGGTCAAGGCCCGGTCGGCATACTCCTTGAGAGCCTCCCTGGAAACCCCGCGCTCCCGGTGCGCCAGTTCGACTTCCCGCTGGACGGCGCGTTTCATGGAGTGCGGGAGCAAGGCAGCCGCGAGCTTCCCGATCTCCGCAGCTTCCTCGTCGGGATCATCGGCCGCACCGCCTTGTTCCTCGCGGTCTCCCAGGCATCTCGCATCTTCGTGTTCTCGACCCTGACTAGGTAGGCAGCCGTCTCCCTGAGCGCTTCCTGGGTCAGCGGGTGCCACTCGTTGAAGAGCCGCTCTGCGTCGAGTTGCCATGCCCGACCCCGTCGAGAAGTGCTCCCGAGCAGTGCGGCGGCTCGCACCACCCCCTCACCGTGAGCAGCGACGATGCTGCCCCCGAAGCGTTCCCGCACCACCCCACTCGCGGGAGGAGGCCGCGAGAACGCCAACGCTCCAGCTGGGCTGCACTGACCTCGACCCCATGCTCCTCGCGAACCCTGCGGAGCAGGTCGATCGGCTGCGCTCGGGTCCGTCCTCACCCGCCCATCGTCACAGAGCGACAAGGTGGCCGCAGCGCCTATTGCGAACACACCCCCGCGTAGCGACGGAGGGAGCATTTGCGGAGGGATTTGAAACGCTGGTCCAGTCGCGAAAGGTTTGCGGCTCGACCAAGAGGGAGGTCTCAAATGGACGTCAAAATGCTGATCGTCGCGATAGTCAAGGGGTTGCAGAAGGCGGACGACCTCGTGGCCGCCGAAGCGCAGAAGCAGGGCATCTCCAAGGAAGAGGCTTGGGCCGGCGCTCGTGCAGCGGCGCAGATCCAGTGCGTCCAGACTTTCGAATGGCTCGCAGATCTCGCAGACCCCCTAGGGTGGCGCGCTGCCGCCCGCGCCATGGAGTGAGCGAGGCGCGATCGCGACGCCTGACGTTCCCCACTCTGGGCGAAACCGACGCGGCGATTTGACGCGCCTTAGTCGCTGAAACGGGAGGTCTGACCGGGCTGCGGTTGGACAGAGCCGACGACGTCTATGCACGGACCCTATGCGCTAGGTCGTGTCGCCCAGTTCGACGAGGATCGGCGCGTGGTCGCTCAGCCCTAGCTCACTCGCAACGTCGGTGAGGACCTCCCAACGCGTCACGGAACGCTCTGTGGCTTCGTCCGAGTACACGTGGTCAAGTTGGAAAGGCCGCTTCCCATTCTTGAAGTAGGTCTGAACTTCCTCCGCGGAATGTCTTGGCCGTAGGTCCACGAAGCCGAGTGATGCAAGGTTGGCGAAGAGTTGTGCTTCCTGCCCACCCGCCTTCTTGTCCAAGAGCAGGGAACTATTGAGGTCTCCGCCGAAAATGAACTTGTGGGACGCAAGCACTGGGGCAAGTTCGTGGGCAATGACCTCGATCTCCCACATCTCCTTCGAACTACATCGCAAGATCCCCTCTCGAGCCGGGAGGTCCCCGTACGTAGATGGGTACTTCCGGTTCGTCGCTTCGAAGCTGGACGAGTCGGAGTGGACTGAGCCGAACCAGAATCCAACTCCTGCGACTGGACGGGCAATGGCCACTGCACCGCGCACCCGCTGAAGCCAGGGCTCGGACTCGGTCGGCTCCCGCTCATATCCGGCCTCGCGGACGAGCGCGCCGCAACCCCAGGTCTTCCACTTGCCGTTGAAGATCACCGAACCCCACGGCTCTACGAACTCTTCAAGCGGCACCAACTCCTGGAGAGCGCTACATCGGCATCCTGGCCGTTGAGCCACTCCCAAGCAGCTTTGTGCTTGGCGCCGCTGAAACCGAAGGCTGCACCCATGTTCCAGCAAATGATCTTCATGACAATGACATTAGGCGATGTACGCAACTTGACCGAGCCTTCGAAGAGTCCCTATGGAGCCTGAAGACGCCTGAAACCTTTAGGTGCTTCTCAGCTGGCCGGCCTTCAGTCTCATCGTCTGCGCTGCCCAATCTCACGGCCCACGTAGCCCGCGCATGACGAATTCTACGGATGTGGGACCGGCAGAATCCGAGCAGCGCGAATTTACTCCTAATGAGAAAGTGGCGACGCCGGCCACGCGGCGCCCTGGGCCATCGCCCTCGATCACCCGCTGCCTCGAAAGTCCCTTGCGCGACAAGTTCCGGTCACTGCGGCGAGCTCTGTGGGGTTGCCCGCGACCTCTAAACCCGGGCGTCCACAACGCGACGCGACTCACTCAATTGTCGATCGCAGGCGTGGAGGAGTGCGTCGAGGTCAGCTCCGCGGGCCCGACATCAGCAAAGTGAACCTCATGCTCACACTGGAGACGAGTAGCTGCGCGCCAGCGACGTTGATGAGGTCGTAATAGCGCGTCTGCTGCGCGTCGGTCATGTCTTCCCACCGTGTGGGGCGAGGAGGAAGCTGGGCCGACCACCGTTGGTGAGCTCGGGACGCATGGGTGGCGATGTCGTCGAAGATCGAGGTGGCTTCACCCATGAGCCGCACCATCGCGTCGAATCCGCGCTGCGAATCAGCAATCTCCTTCTCGACGGGTCCAAGCTCCTTCTCGAGCTCGGCCTGCTTCTTGCGGTTCCTGCGAACCATGTAGAACGCGCCGCCTGCGGCCAACGCGGCGGCGGGGGCCGCCACGATGCCTGCCAGAAGCATCGTTCCGCCGGCCACGCCAGCACCGCCCGCCGTAAGCGAGCCACCGCCGAGGAACGCCATCGTTGCGTTCGTCGCCGCCACACCGCTCAACGACCCGATCGCGGTGCCCGTGGACGCTGTACCGAACGCTGCGGCCGCGGTGAACGCGCCGTAGGCGCCAGCGCCGCCCAACGCGGCCCCGGCCACCCCCGCCCCAGCCCCGCCGAGCGCCCCAGCCACCACCGACGAGGAATGCCGCAGGCGGTAACGCGCCTCGGCCGCCGCATCGCCTTCGTCTGTGTTATCGACACTGTCGGGGGCCTGGACGGGCGGGCGTCGACGGATGGCCGCGCCCGTAGCGGGGAACGGGTCGAAGAACTCGCCTCGTGCGCGGTTGACCGCCGAGTTGAACGAATCAGCAGCGGCGGTCGCCGCCTCGGTCCGATCCGCCACCACCTGCTGGACCCGCGCGATCCGCTCCTTATAGCTCAATGACTCACCGGACGGTTCCGTCACGGCGGTGGCCGCTTCTGTGAACACCGTGTCCTGTACTTGGGAAGCGACCGTCACGAGCTCCTCGACGGTCACACCAAGACCCTCTGCGATCCGTCCCAGGCGCTCGCCGGTGGGACGCGACCGCCCGGACTCGATTAGACTCTATCGAGACCGCCGCCCCCGACTTGTATCCGGCCGCGTCGCCGAGCTCCTGCTGAGTGATCTTGCGGTCCGCTTTCTCGCGCAGCCGCCTGATGGCCAGACCCAGCGCCTCCGCGCTGACGGCCGTCAGCAAATGCTTGTCGATGTTCATGTCGGACACACTAGCACAATCTCGTTTGCTATTAGCATTGCCATTGGCGCGCTGGAGGGGTTACGGTTCCGTCAGTTCACCAAGCCGACCGCACAACCAACTCGAAGGAGCGCAACATGCACAACATCGACCAGGTCAAGCTCGTCGCCGACGTCCGCAGGACCATCTACCGCAGCAACTACGTACTGCAGGACCCGCCGGTGACGAAGGCCGGGCAGCAGG
>CAVSKH010000007.1:0-124949 GCA_963728505.1 uncultured Actinomycetota bacterium
AAATTCGCAGCACGCTTGGGTTTGGGTTCGTCATCCATGCGTGCATTTGGGCGATCACGTTGCTGACTTGGTTGCTTGGTTCGATGACGGTCATAACCTCTTGGAGTTGCAGCAGGTCGTTGATACGGCTGATGAGGGAGCCCACGTAACCGAGTTCTTGGTTGTTGAGCCCGCCGTAGCAGTGGGCTTGTGCTTTTTGGCCCGATGGCCAAACGCATTCTGACTCGACTTGGGCTGCGAGCAGACGAATGTCGAAGGGTGACTCGGCGCCCTCCCCGCGCTCGCGTAATGAGCCAGTGCATGTCCGTGCAGGCCTCTGTCGACGTGGGCCTTCGGAAGGCACCCGTTGACGACAAGGTGTTGGACCTGGGTTGGGCAGCTTGGGTCGTCCTGGATTGCGCGGGCGAGGCGCAGCGATCTGACTCCCTCGCGCAACTTCGGGGGGACTGGGTTCCGCTAGAGGGATTGAGGAATGCGTTCCGATCGGATTCGCGCATCATGTAATGCGGAATGCCGACGAGGGTGGTTCCCGCGGGCTCGTCCTGGGTGCTTCCGAAGGCGAGGTGCTTGGCTCGGGAACCCAAGGAGGCGAACTCGCCTGTGGCGTCGATGAGCAGCATCTTTCCTCCGAGCTCGCCGACGGATTCGGCGAGGTGCCCGAGGGTCCAGCTCTTCCCGGAGCCAGTGGCTCCCACGACGGCAACGTGCCGACCGAAGAGTCGTTCGAGGGGTACCTCAACGGCCACGGACTCGTCCACAGAGAGGTGCCCAAGAAGAAGTCCGTGCTTGCCCAAGTCGGCGGTCCCGAGCACTGCACTCACAGCTTCGCCGCTGGCCGCGAATACCGGGTCGCCGACCCGTGGATAGACACTGATCCCACGAGTGGAGGTCCCGTCGAGACGGAGCGTTGACAGCAGCTGAACTCGGGCGTCTGCACGTATCGGGCGTTCTTCGGCGGTGATGCTATCGAGATTGGTGGCTGGTGGAGCGCTGACTTTGAGGATGCGTCCGAACACGGCTACGCCGCCAACATCGACCAGAACGAACTGTCCGATTTCGCCCCGCCCCAGGGCTCACCCAGGTGCACGCCTGGAAGCTTGTTCGCAGCCGCAAGTGCTACGTCGGCGTAGGACCCGTCGATAGCGAAAACCATGCCGAGACAGCGCTCGGTAGAGAAGGGGTGTGCCTTCATGATGCGCTTTCACGCTTTGGCCCGATTCCTACTCGTGCTGCATGCACGTCGCGTTCTTCACCTGGCGGAACATCTGGAAGGTGGCGTACGAGGTCAGCGAAGGTGCCTTTGAGCAGTGTGATTCGTCGGTCACCCTGGCCGATGAGATCTTCGAGCCATTCGGCGAAGGGTCCGCGTTTGTCGTGGCGCACACCGGGCGAAACAACCGCGAGACGAAGCCCGATGTTGCTCCGGACAGCTGCTTCGATAGGCGCCGTGATGTGCGCGTCGTTGAACCCAAATCCAATGACTAGAAATCCAACGTCGGGTTGACGGAGCGCGATCTGGAAGCGAGACATGAATTCGAGGTAAGGCTGTTGAAACGATAATTGGTACTTGGCGGCGGATGGGTAGATGAGGACAGGCACCTCGGGCTTGCCGTTCGGCTTCTTCACGACGCGCCCATCACCCGCATCCCAGTCGACGGATCCATGCAACTTCAGTAGGTGAAACACGTTGGGGTCGAGGGCTAGTGGTTCCCCTATACGACGGCGCACGTAATCCAGGTCGAATGAGTTCCCATCGAACTCGCGCCCGCCGTACCCGAACCCATCGATGACGTTGAACCGGGTACGTCGCGCCGCGCTTTCAATGGCAAGGTCGTAGTTGGTGGTGAAGATCTGGGTGCGGTGCAGCCGGGTCGACCGCCGTCCGACTTTGCGGAGGAACAGCTCGTGAGTGGGTAGTGCCGTGCCTTCAGTGACGAAGCTGCACATGTCCAGGACGAGAGCCTCAGCTCTTTGCACGAACGCCTTGAGCGCCTCGTCGTCTGGATACAGCGCGAGTCGCGCCTGGGCGTCGGATAGAACATGTTCGAGGTTCTGCGCAGCGACAAGCGAAGGTTGCAGCACCTCTCTCACGGCCTCGAACTCTGCGGTTGCAGCCGCCTCCTCCCACAGATCCGCCATACCGGGAGCGGTCTTGAGGTCCGTATCACATCCGGAAGTCAGGCCGTATGAGGTCCCCGAGCCAGCAAGAACGACGAGACTGTCCGCACCAAGCACGTGTCCGAGTTCATCGCGCAGAGCGAGCTCAGCGGTGTTTCGAGCAGTTCGCTGGTCATCTGTTTCGTTTGGAGTCGCCTCCAAGGCTTGCCACCCCGTGGCGAAACGCCCCGCTACTTCGACGCGGGGCTCAGTCGGCGTCGGAGTGCTTTCGGCTGTGACCGCTACGGACTCAGTGTTGCCGGGCGATTGGGGCGCGGGTTGGATATCGGGATCGACGTCGCTCAATGGGGCCCTCCCTCGTAGATTCCCTGAGACGACGAAGTACGTCCTCACCGGCAGTTTGCCAACTGTTGAGCGACTTGTCTCCAATAGGGCCATCCTGCGAGTCGCGCGCAATCTTGTCTCAGGGTTCAGTCCCGGCTTCCCTCGCTAACTTGGCGCCACAGCCCCCCGCAGGACCAAGCCGAAGCATCACTCGGCGTATATCGACAAGCCGGCTGGAGCTTCTCGCTCGGGTCTTCGGCGCCGGGTAACGGCCACGGACACGCCGTCCGCGGTTTGCGTTGTGCCGTGGAAGCGCGCCACGGCTTGCTTATGCCGCCCAGCGGGCGCGTCATAGTGGGCGCAAGGACGCAAAACAAGTTAAGTGTGACTTCCGATCGCTTCTGAATCGACTGGGTGGAAACTTTGCCGGTGGGGGTTCTGGGGCCCTGACGTCCCTCCGGTGGCTGCCCAGGCAAGTCCCCGCCACCTGTAAGGCATGCGGAGTGACTTCGGATGACGGTGTCCATGCGCGTGGTCTACGCGGGCAAGGGCTACCGCTACCTGCTGAGGTCGGTCGCGGTCGGGGACGGCGACCGCAAGATGGCCGACCCGCTGACCCGCTACTACTCCGAGGAGGGCACCCCGCCCGGGCGCTGGATGGGCACCGGGGTGAGCGGGTTCGGCGACGGCCAGATCACGCCAGGGTCGACGGTGACCGAGGCCCAGCTCGTGCTCCTGCTCGGCATGGGCCGCGACCCCGTCACCGGCGAGCAGCTCGGGCGCGCCTTCGCGAAGTTCACCTCAGTCAACGACCGCATCGCCACGCGCACCGCGAACCTGAGCCCCGACCTCACGCCGCAGGAGCGCGAGGCCGAGGTCGCCCGGATCGAAGCTGAGGAGACCGAACGCGGCAGCCGACACGCGGTATCCGGGTTCGACTTCACCTTCAGCGTCCCGAAGTCGGTTTCGGTCCTGTGGGGAGTCGCCGATGCCGGCACCCAAGCGCTGATCGCCGACGCGCATCACGCCGCGGTCGCCCAGGTGCTGGACTTCATCGAACGCGAGGTCGCTGCCACCCGCATCGGCATCACGGCCGGCGACGGCCCGGTCGCGCAGGTCGCCGTGGACGGAGTCGCCGCGACGGCGTACGACCACTGGGATTCCCGTGCCGGCGACCCGCAGCTCCACACTCACGTCGTCATCTCGGTCAAGGCCCGAGCCGCCCGCGACGGCCGCTGGCGTGCCCTGGACTCCCGGCCGATGCACGCCGCCACCGTCGCGGTCTCCGAGCTCTACAACGCCGTGCTCGCCGACCGGCTCACCGGCACCTTCGGCCTCGAGTGGGATGCCCGAGAACGGGGCGCCAACCGCAACCCGGCCTGGGAGATCACCGGCGTCGACGAGGACCTGATCGGTGAGTTCTCCAGCCGCTCCCGCGAGATCGACCAGGTCGTCGACGAGATGGTCGACGACTACGTCTCCCGGCATGGACGACGGCCGTCGGCGGAGACGATCGTGCGGATGCGGGCTGAGGCAACCCTGACCACCCGGCCCGAGAAGCACATCCGATCACTGGCCGACCTGACTGCCGACTGGCGCACCCGCGCCGACCGCATCCTCGGCCGCGACTCGACTGGCTGGTCGCGTCGCGTCACGACCGGCCCAGCGCAGAGGGCGCTGCGCGCCGACGACGTACCCCTCGACCTCATCGGCGAGGTAGGCAGGAGCGTCGTCGAGCGGGTCAGTGAGAAGCGCTCGACCTGGCGCCACTGGAATCTCGCGGCCGAGGCGTCGCGCCAGATGATGGGCTGGCGGTTCGCCACGATGGCCGACCGCGAGCAGGTGCTTGCGATGGTCATCGACGCCGCCCAGAAGGCCTCCCTTGCCCTGACCCCGCCCGAACTGGCGATCAGCCCGGACGAGTTCCGCCGCGCCGACGGAAGCAGCGAGTTCCGGCCCCGCCACTCCGTCGTGTTCTCCTCAGCCCAGATCCTCGCCGCCGAGGACCGGCTCCTGGCCCGAGCCGCCGACACGACCGCCCCGACCGTGGACATCGAACTCGTCGAGCGCATCACCTCGCGCGAGATCGACGGGCAGAACCTCAGCACCGAGCAGGCCGAAGCACTCGCGCGAATCGCAGTCTCCGGGCGCCAGAGTCGACCTGCTGATCGGTCCGGCAGGTGCCGGGAAGACCACCGCGATGCGTGCCCTCCACCGGGCCTGGACCAGCCAACACGGCAAGGGGTCGGTGGTCGGCCTTGCGCCGTCGGCAGCGGCCGCCGAGGTGCTCGCTGAAGACCTCCGAGTGGGGTGCGAGAACACCGCCAAGTGGCTTCACGAGCACGGCCGCGGCCGTGCTCGGTTCACCAAGGGCCAGCTCGTGATCGTCGACGAAGCCACGCTCGCGGGCACCATGACACTGGACCGTCTCACCGCCTTGGCCGCCGACGCAGGGGCAAAGGTGCTGCTCGTCGGTGACTGGGCCCAGCTCCAGTCGGTCGACGCAGGCGGGGCGTTCGCCATGATCGCCGCTGCCCGCGACGACTCCCCCGAGCTCACCGAGATCCACCGGTTCACCCACACCTGGGAGAAGCACGCCTCGCTCGACCTGCGCAACGGCCGCACCGAGGCCATCGGCACCTACCTGCGCCACCAGCGGGTCCACGAAGGCACCACCGAGGAGATGATCGACGCCGCCTACGCCGCCTGGCACGCCGACAGCCGTGCCGGGCGCGCCAGCGTGCTGGTCACCGAAGCCGCGCAGGCCGTCACCGAGCTCAACCAGCGCGCCCGCGCCGAACGCATCCTCGACGGCGACACGGACCCCGGCCGGGAGGTCGAGCTCACCGACGGTATCCGCGCCTCGGCGGGAGACTTGGTCATCACCCGCCGCAACGACCGCCGGCTCCGCACCCTGCGCGGCGGCTGGGTCCGCAACGGCGACCGGTGGCAGATCACCGACGTGCGCGCCGACGGGTCGGTCGTCGTCAAACGCCAGGACCGGCGATTCGGCGGCACGGTCGTGCTCCCTGCGGCGTACGTCGCCGAGCACCTCGACCTCGGCTATGCCGTCACCGCCCACCGTGCCCAGGGCATCACCGTCGACACCGCCCACGTCGTGGTCACCGGCTCCACCACCCGGGAGAACCTGTACGTGGCCATGACCCGCGGCCGGGACTCCAACATCGCCTACGTCGCCCTCGACCGTCCCGATGAGACTCACACCCCGCCGCACCCGGACGACGTCAACGCTCGGACCGTGCTGTACGGCGTCCTGCGCCATTCCGGTGTCGAGCTCTCGGCGCACCAGACCATCGAGGCCGAGCAGGAGCGCTGGTCGACTATCGCCCAGCTCGCCGCCGAGTACGAGACCATCGCCGCGGCCGCCCAGCACGACCGATGGGCAGACCTCGTACGCCGCAGCGGACTCACCCCCGAGCAGGCCGAGACCGTCATCGAGTCCGACTCCTTCGGCCCGCTCACCGCGGAGCTCCGCCGAGCCGAGGCCAACCACCACGACCTCGAGAAGGTGCTTCCGCGTGTCGTCGCCCGGCGCTCGTTCGCTGACGCCGACGACCTCGGTGCCGTCCTGCTCCACCGGCTCAGCCTCGCCACGAGCTCCCCCGCTGCTGGTACCCGTCGGCCGCCCCGTCTCATCGCCGGACTCATCCCCGAAGCCGTCGGAGCCATGAGCGAGGAGATGCGCACCGCTCTCAACCAGCGCCGCGACCTCATCGAAGCCCGAGCCGCTTACCTGGCCGAAGCTGCCGTCGCGGCAGGAGACCCGTGGGTTCGTCGGCTCGGTGGGCCGCCCATCCACGGCCCGGCGCAAGCGCGTTGGATCCGGGAGGTCGCAACCGTCGCGGCCTACCGTGACCGCTACTTGATCGAATCCCGCCTCCCGCTCGGCGACCGCCCCACCAGCGACGCTCAGCGCCTCAATGCCGCCCGGGCCAACGCCGCCCTTCGGCGAGCCAAGGCCCTGGCCGACGACTCGGACCGATGCGCCCCCCGAGCGCGGGCCGCCGCCCTCGACCGCCCATCGATCTGATCCGGAATCGCTCCCCCGGGCACCGCGCGGCCACAGTTGAGTCCCCGATAGTGGTGTAGCGCGGTCGCCGAGGTCGTCACCGGCGTGTACGTCGGACGCGGACGCGGCCACCGCGTGATCCTTCGAGTCAACCTTCTCACAGAATCCTCGAAGGAGCCATCACGATGACCGCTCCACACATTGTCGACCCTGCCGGCCTGCTTGGCGAAGCACTCGCCGAGGCAGTCCCCGATCTGATGCGCAGCTGCTGCAGACGATGATCAACGCCCTGCTGTCCGCGGACGCCGACGCGGTGGTCGGCGCCGAGTACGGCCGCCCGACGCCGGGCCGGACCGCGCAGCGCAACGGCTACCGCCACCGCGACCTGGACACCCGGGTCGGCACCGATCGACGTCGCGATCCCCAAGCTGCGCAAGGGCACCTACTTCCCCGAGTGGCTGCTCGAGCGCCGCAAACGCGCCGAGGCCGCGCTGATCACCGTCGTCGCCGACTGCTACCTCGCCGGGGTCTCGCACCCGGCGGATGGACAAGCTGGTCAAGACCCTCGGCATCGACTCGCTGTCGAAGTCCCAGGTCTCACGGATGGCGGCCGACCTCGACGAGCATCGTCGAGGAGTTCCGCCACCGACCCCTGGACGCCGCCGGCCCGTTCACCTTCGTCGCCGCCGACGCGTTGACGATGAAGGTCCGCGAGGGCGGCCGGGTGATCAACGCCGTCGTGCTGCTCGCCACCGGCGTCAACGGCGACGGGCACCGCGAGGTCCTCGGCATGCGCGTGGCCACCAGCGAGACCGGGGCGGCGTGGAACGAGTTCTTCGCCGACCTCGTCGCCCGCGGCCTGGCCGGGGTCCGGCTGGTCACCTCCGATGCCCACCAGGGCCTGGTCGAGGCGATCGCGGCGAACCTGCCCGGCGCCACCTGGCAACGCTGCCGCACCCACTACGCCGCGAACCTGATGTGCGTGACACCCAAGAGCATGTGGCCGGCGGTCAAGGCGATGCTGCACAGCGTCTACGACCAGCCCGACCGGCCCGGCGGTGCACGCCCAGTTCGACCGGCTCCTCGACTACGTCGACGGCAAGCTGCCCGAGGTCCACGACCACCTCGACGACGCCCGCGCCGACATCCTCGCCTTCACCGACTTCCCCAAGGACGTGTGGACCCAGATCTGGTCCAACAACCCCGCCGAGCGCCTCAACCGCGAGATCCGCCGCCGCACCGACTCCGTCGGCATCTTCCCCACCCGCGACGCCATCGTCCGCCTCGTCGGCGCCGTCCTGGCCGAGCAGACCGACGAATGGGCCGAAGGCCGCCGCTACCTCGGCCTCGAGGTCCTCGCCCGCTGCCGCGTCAACCTCGTCCCCACCACCGAACCCGAGATCGGAGCTGATGACCTGCCCGCCCTGACCGCCTGAACCCATCACGAAGGAGAACGCAGCGCTACACCACTACCCGGGACTTGACCAATAGAGCTCGGTCTCCAGCGGTGATACGAGCTCGACGACCTCTCAGTTCCGGCCAATCAGCGATCACCCACCGCGGCGCCGTTGCCGGAGACTCGATCACCGCGGTGTCAACGCCGGTCGAAAACTGACCCCTTTCGCCCGACGCTTCGGGGTCAGTTTCAACCGACGCTGACTGGCGCACGGCTCGAAGGCGCTTGCATGCCGCATCACAAGTGCCTTGCCACTCGGCGGCTCCCTCCACTTGCACTGACACCACGTTGGCACCGGCACTGGTTTCTCCTCAAGAACGCGCCCGTCTTGGTCGACGATGATCCTGAACTCGATGTGCGCCGAGGCGATTGTTGACGAGGCAGAACTCCTTCTTCAGCGCCACGGACAGTCCACCTGGCCGCTCCAATCAGCTGCTGATGGCTCGGGGGTCTCAACCCTCATTGCGTGCTGCGAGGAGGACCCAGGGGCTTCAGACGACAGATAGGACCACCACCGGAGAGAGCCATGGACGAGTCATGTGCGGGGGTCTGCGGCAACCAAGTAGATGAGACCCGCAACCGCTGAGACGATCACCAGAAAAACATAGCCACGCACGAGGTACTTACCCGTGCGGCCCATCGTTCCCCACTTTTCGGGGGAATCTTGCGACCGCTTCACCGACGCAAGGCCAAGAATCCCGAGGCCACCGCTGGTGATACCAATGCATAGAAGGAGACCACGGACCGGGCTTTCGATGAGGAGCGTTGCGACGAAGGCGGCAACTCCCACCACTAATAGGCCTACCGAGGTGGCTACGGCTCGCCTGAGCGTCCAGCGACGTTCTTCTGCGGAATCGGACATGGTGGCGATGCTCCCATTCAAGTGGAAAGTGCGCACGCTCATCGGTTGGTTTGATCGATGTGACTAGGTAGCCGGCCCTTAACATCGAAATCGTCAAGATCGATAACTCTCAAAGCCATTAAGACCGGCGATGAGGCGGCCCCGAAGAAGTAGGCAGTTTCTCAAGTTCCGACGGCTCATCGTCGCCTCTCCCTCACCATCGAAACTACTGATCCCATTCCACTTAAGATGAGACCCACGACCAGCGGTCCGGAGATGGTGCCGTTCGTAACCAGTTCAACTAACGCTATTGCAGCACACAGTCCAAATACCGCGATAAGGACTCGGGGACTTAGCATAGCCCTCACTCCCCAATGGGCACGTCGAGAACCGAGTCGAGCTCGTTGTACGCCAGAGCGGCCCCAGCAATACATCCACCGACAGGTACAACGACTGCTCCCGCGGCGATCGCCTCAGGACCGAGGAAACCGAGGAGCGGGATAAATCCGCCAAGGGTGGCTGTTGACAACTCTGCTCCACCTGCGCACGCGCCGATGTACCCGGCCACAACAGGGATCTCCTTCCAACTCATCTCACGGGACTGTCCGGAATTTTGTGTAACTGCATCTGGCTAGTTGAGACCCAGGCGGTCGCCGTAGGTCATGGACAAGACGTTGAGGATGGACTTCCAGCCGTTGATTTGGCCGGTGGGGTTGGGCCGGTTCTTCTCTCGCTGTCGCACGCAGAGGTATAGCACTTTCAGCGCCGACTGCTCGTCGGGGAAGTGACCTCGCCGCCGCGTCGCTGCCCGGAATCGTGCGTTCAGGGACTCGATGCCGTTGGTGGTGTAGATCAGCTTGCGGACCTCGAGCGGGAAGTCCAGGAACGGGGTGAACTCCTCCCAGGCGCTGCGCCACATCTTGATCATCGCCGGATAGAGCGGCTCCCAGGTCTCGGCGAAGCCACTGAAGGCGTCCTCGGCGGCGGCGACGCTGGGCGCGGTGTAGATCGTCTTGAGGTCGCGGGTGATGGCTTGCCAGTACTTCTTCGAGGCAAAGCGCAGACTGTTGCGCACCAGGTGCACCACACAGGTCTGCACCGTCGCTTGCGGCCAGGTCGCGGTGATCGCGTCCGGGAGCCCCTTGAGACCGTCGCAGCAGACGATGCATGCATCGAGGATGCCACGGTTCTTCAGGTCGCTCAGCATGTTGATCCACTGTTTGGCGCCCTCACCGCCCGAGGGGCCGATCCACATTCCCAGCACGTCGCGCTGGCCCTCGAGGCTGATTCCCATCGCCACGTAGACCGGCCGGTTGGCCACGGTTCCCTCGCGGACCTTGAGCACGATCGCATCGATCAGGATCACCGGATAGACCGGGTCCAACGGACGTGATTGCCACTCACGCAGGTCCTTGAGCACCTGCTCGGTGACCTTCGAGACCAGGTCACGCGAGACCTCGGTGTCGTAGACCTCCGAGAGGTAGGCGGCGATGTCACCGGTGGTGTTGCCCTTGCCGTAGAGGCTGATCACCGCCTCGTCGAAGCCGGCCAGTCGCCGCTGGTGCTTCTTGACGATCTGCGGCTCGAAGTTGCCGGCACGGTCGCGCGGCATCGCCACGGTGACATCACCGATCTCGGTGCGCACCGTCTTCGAAGTCGTTCCGTTACGCGAGTTCGGCGACCCCCGCCCTGCCGGATCGTGCTTGTCATAGCCGAGATGGTGGGCCATTTCCACCTCCAAAGCGGCCTGAAGCACCCGCCGAGTCAGGCCGGTCAACAACCCTCCCTCGCCGGTCAGCTGAACACCTCGTGTGGCGGCCGAGGCGACCAGGTCCTCAGCGATCTGGTCGATCTCGGTATCAGACAACGCCACCGGCGCCGCTTCGGTGGGGACCAGCTCCTGAGACTGCGATGAGTCGCTCATGGGCGTGATCTTCTTCCTGCCCCCGGCCACAACCAGGGACCTCACGCCAGATCAGATACACAAACTTTCTGACAGACCCTCGACCTGGGGGACGGTCCTGCGGTCGCACCCGCGACGCGACTGATCCTGCGCACCGTGTCCCCCGGTGGTCTCTACTACGCCGGCCTGGCTCACCACGGTACCCCGTTCGCAGAAGACCTGGGCAACCTGTTCGAGCACTACATCGGGCGACAGCTCAACCTCATCGAGGACGCAGAAGTCCACCCCGAAGTGGTCTTCGGCAAAGGTGGCGGCCACAAGAGCGTCGACTGGTTCGTGATCCTGCCCAAGCTGGTGCTCCTCATCGAGGTCAAGTCCCGACGACTCGGCCCCGCCGCCCAAGCCGGCGACCCCACGCTCATCGACGCGCTCACGGCCACGCTCGGTGAAGCTCGCGACCAGCTCGCCCGCACCATCGACCACCTCGCCGAGGGTCACCCAGCTTTTACCCATATCCCGACCGACCGCCCCATGGTCGCGTTCATCGTCACCGCCGAACCCTTCTACAGCGCCGGCGCCTATCTCATGGACCACACCGACGGCCCGACCATCCCGGGCGGAGGCCTGCCCGACGTGCCAGTGGGAGCAGTCAGCGCCCGCCAGCTCGAGTCCCTGGTCACCCACGGCGCCGAGGTCGAGGACATCCTCCTCGACCTCCTCGCCAGCCGCGGAACCGGAGTCATCGGGCTCCTCAACGTCGCCAAGAAGCAAGGCACCCAGAACCCCATCATCGAGAAGGCCTGGGACTCATACCCTTGGCCCGAGCGTCCATCAACGAATGGGCCACACTCCGAGGCTCATCTGCCGTAGACACCTGAATGTCAGTTCGCCCGGCCTGCCGTCGGCGGCCGCGATGCCACGATGTCCGCCAAGCCACTTCGCGCTTGGAGCCACGCCCCGGCCGTCGGAGCGACCCAGCTGCAGATGGTGACGCTCCGATGCAGATCACGGCTCAGATCGCGCCTGATCATCGGCTCATGATGGGCGGCACGGTTCCGCACGAAGTTCAGTTCCCGCAGTATGGAATCGACACTGTCGCGACGCGCGGAGAGGTCGGCGTCCTCACAGTGCGAGAAGGCCGAGCCAAGTGCTGGAACCCAGAGGCTGGTCAGGTACCGGCGGGCCACCAGGAAGCGCCAGAAGCCGAACGACAGCTCCGCGACCACTTTGCCGTGCACTTCCTCATCCCTGCCGAACCGGGTCGCGCGGCCACGGGCCTTCGAGATGTCGTCCAGGCCGCGCTGGTCCAACGGGACAGTGTCCAGCCACGAACCTGCACCCCGCTGCGCGGCCCACTGGGTGAGCTGTTGATCCAGCGCGTTGCGGACGACGACCTCTACCATCCCGGTCGTGTGCATCACCTCAGCGGCCGCCCGCATGCTCCACTCATAGAGCCCGAACGCAAGTTCCACATTGTGCTCGGTAGCGTTGAGATACGACCCGAGGCGCTCAGCCGACAAGAGGTTCAACAGATCGTCGTAATCCCACAACGGGCCGGGCGGCGGTTGATCGTTTGACATTCTCGAGGCGCCCCGTACAGTTGTGCGTGAAGACCCCGGAACGATCACTGGCTTGCCACATCGCCGGGGTTACTTACTTTTCGTGACCCGCCGGCTAGGCTCAGCGGCCCTTCGGGCTCGGAGAGTGGCGTGCCACCGCTGAGCTTTGCCGGCGGGTCACGAGCCCACGCTCGCACGACGCGGTGCAACCCGGTCAAGCGGCCGCCGTCAACAACTGAGCACGACACACCACTTGCCGACGCCTGCCACGGCCGAGGCATGTAATGCCAGCGGTCTGGTTTTCCGCTTCCACAGATACCCCCACCTCGGAGAAGCCGCAGGTCATGACACCCGCGGTTACCTCCAAGGCCTTGCGGAGGCGAAACTTACTTCCCTATTACGCACAGTCAGAACCTTGACAACCCACAGCTAGCACGTTTCTGCAGGTCAGAGGCTTGAGTGCTAGCAAGCCCCGGAGGGCCATTTCAGGGCCTCTGACAATACCCAACCCCGGTATGCCATCGGGACAAAGTCCCAGGTCAGAGGCGTGTTTCGCGTGGTGGCAGGTGCAGGATTCGAACCTGCGAAGGCATACGCCGACGGATTTACAGTCCGCTTCCATTGGCCGCTCGGACAACCTGCCATGTCGGGCGCCCGGGTTGAGCCGGCGCACAACGACAGTGAAGGATAGCGCAGCAGTGACACCCCGCCGAATCCAGGAGAGAGCACCGACCCATGGCTGACTCGTCGTTCGACATCGTGAGCAAGATCGACCGCCAGGAGGTCGACAACGCCCTGTCCCAGACAGCCCGTGAGGTCTCGCAGCGCTACGACTTCAAGGGCACCGGCGCCGAGATCAAGTGGGCGGGTGACCAGGCGATCGAGATCTCGGCCAACGCCGAGGACCGAGCCACCGCGGTGCTCGAGGTGTTCAAGGAGAAGCTGATCAAGCGCCAGCAGTCCTTGAAGATCCTCGACGCCGGTGACCCGCGCCAGTCCGGGCAGCAGACCAAGATCGGCGTCGCCCTCAAGGAGGGCATCACCTCCGAGGACGCGAAGAAGATCGGCAAGCTGATCCGCGACGAGGGCCCCAAGGGGGTCAAGGCCCAGGTGCAGGGCGACGAGCTGCGGGTCTCCTCCAAGAAGCGTGACGACCTGCAGGCGGTGCAGCAGCTGGTGAAGGCACAGGACTACGACTTCGCGGTGCAGTTCACCAACTACCGCTGAATCGCTGCGTTTGCCCAGGTCAGAGGCCTAACGGATGCGTAGAGTCCGCACAGAGTCCGCAGGATTTTCGATTTTCTCGGCGAACACCACCGCCATGAGGTCAGCTGCCGCATTACGCGTGCGGTCCTCGGCCTTGGGCCATAGGTGGCTGTAGGTGTTGAGCGTGATCGACGGCGAGGAGTGCCCGAGAGCATGCTGCACGGTCACGACGTCGCAGCCGGCGGCGATCAGGCCCGAGGCGTAGAAGTGCCGTAGGTCGTGCAGGGTGAACTCGTCCATCCCGACCTGCTTGCGGATCCGGCGCCATTGGTTGCCCGCGCTATTGCGGTTGTAGACGTAACCGCGTAGTGAGAACAGGTACCCGTCCTCGCCGCACGGCGCAATGTGCTCGACGTGCCGAGACAGCAGCGTGACGAGATCGTCCGGTAGGTAGACGACGCGCGCCGATTCGTACTTCGGCGACGTCTCGGCGGTGCGGCTGTTGACCTGCCCCTGGATCTGCCGCTCGACGGTCAGCGTGCGTCGCAGGAAGTCGACGTCACCGAGCTGTAAGCCTGCGGCCTCCCCCAACCGCAATCCGGCGAAAGCGCACACCGCGATGAAGGCCCGGAACTCGGCCGGCGCGGCCGCCAGCGCCTGTGCGACCTGCTCGGGTGGGGGGATCCGCATCTTGGTCTCGGCCTTGGCGACCTTCGGCGGCGTGATCGCGGCGGTCGGATCCTGGCGGATCAGCCGCGCCCGTACCGCGGCTGCGAAGCACATCCGGACGTAGTTGAAGCGGGTCCGCCGCGTCGAGGCAGCGAGACCCCGCTTCCTCCTTGGGCCGGGCAGGCGCTGGGCCTTCATCCACTGCCGGACGTGGTTCTCGGTCACGGAGCGGATCGGCACGCCGGCGAAGTCGATCGAGGCAAGCACCTGGTCGGCGCTGGCAATGGTGCCGGCAGCCCAGTCCTGCGCGCCCGCCCACTGACCCCACCACTGCCCGAAAGTGATCCTGCCGGCAGCCGGATCGACCCAGTCGCCGCGAACGATTCCGGCTGTCGCCTCATCCAGCCACCGCTGCGCGTCGACCTTCCTCAAGAAGTGACGGGCGTGCTCGACGCCGGCCTCGTCACGATAGCGAGCCCGATACCGCTCGGAGGTGCCAGCCTTCTGTCGTCCGGACTTCTCATCGACAGCGACGCGCGTCGTGGTGCGCTTGGAGATGCTGGCCATGCCTCATCATGCGCCTCACCACCGACGTACTCCCAGCAGAGATGTTGCTCGGCGGTCGGACGAGAGCGACTGTCGTTGGTCACCGCCGGGGGAACCACATTGAGCCCGGAATCGGGCCGAAGATGGTGGGGTCGCTTCAGCGAGCTCCGTGCCGCCCTCAGGCCCGCGCCGCTGGTGACGTGGCGCTATGGAATTTTCCTAGCGCCGACCAGCAGAGCGACCGCCACAACGATAAAGCAACCCCCACCCAGAGCCGTCAGGACTCGCGTCGGCTCGTTGCTCGTCCAGATCGTCGAGAGCCCGACCAATCCCAGCAGGAGTAGGACGCTGGCGCCAAGGCGCAGCTTTATGCGTGCATTTCGGTTGAAGCGACGCGGCTCGTCCACGGCCACCCTCAGACCCGGATCCGCGAGTAGCGCGGATCCGGGTCTGATCTGAACCCAAGCCCACCACCAGTTTGTCGGAGTAGTGCGGCGACGGACCGGCTCCATGCCAGAAGGCGAAACGAGAGTTTCCGGGCCCGTCGCAATTGGAAACTTCATCCGCCTAAAGGACTTCTCGTTAACAAGCCAGATTAGGATCACGAGCATGTAGTGCTCGAAGTTGCGGAAGCCGTGGGCGAGGCGGCGGGTCTTCTCGATGAGCAGGTTGATCGCTTCGGTGCCGCCGTTGTTGACCCCGCCGGTGGTGAAGTAGGCCAGGACTTGTTGGCGCCACTGGCGCAGCGTGCGGCCGAGGCGGGCGACCTCGGCGACCGGACAGGTGTGCAGGACGTCGAGGAGCTTCTCGGCCGCTGCCTTGCCGGCCGTTGGGCTCGAGGCGCTGTAAATGCCGCGCACGGACTGGTAGATCCGCCAGGCCAGCTCGACTTCTCCGGTGGGGTCACGCGCAGTACTGCCAGCCGTGCGTGTTCCGGTCTGAGCCCTCGCCGGTCAGCAGGTTCGGCGGATCGTAGAGCGGGCGCGTCCCGTGCACCTGCGGACCGGGATGGCGAAGTCGACTGTCACTAGGGCAAACAATAGGGGGATAAGCTCTCTAAACGGCGAGGAAGTCGCACCATCTTGCGCAGCAAGTACAAGTAGCGCAATCCATGCAGCTACTAACGGAGCGAGCGCCCACCTCTGCCAACCGTTGAAAGCGCTCGAACCGCCCGAGCGCTTCCGCTGCATAGCTCGCAGCGCGGAGCGCAGATCAAACCATAGAAGAACCAAAAGAAGCGCCACAACGGCGAGTCGAGTTTCAGTGCCCGAAGTTCCTTTGGTGACGACGCCGACAGCGACCAGAGAGAGGTAGGCCACGGCAACAAAAGCAAGAGCGCATCTTTCGTAATTCATTTTCATGCCGTCTAGAAAGGCATGCCCGGAGGGACAGGGGTTTCTTCGCGAACGCCGTAGTAAATCATTCCTGCCGGACAGCCGTACGCAAATCCCAATACTCCCGCGAACAGTGTCCCTCCGCCAGGTTCGATTAGTGTCCCGATGGCAGCGAAGGCGAGCCCGCCGCCGACAGCACCCTCGGCACAGGACTCGGCCATCCCAGCCCACCATGCAAGGTCGTCCCACGACCGACCATTCGGGTCGGAGTTGTTGCAGGGGTCGGCGCCTGCGTATCCGTAGGCGTTGGTGCGTAGTGGTTCGCCGAGGTTGCCGCGTTCGGGGTCGGGTTGGGTGAAGTGGCTTCTGTTGTCGTACATGCGGGCGCCGAGGTGGTGGTAGCCGCCGTTCTCACCTGAGTAGTAGGCCGAGAGGTAGCGCCAGGGGTTCTCGGTGGCCGCGCCGTTGGCCTGTTCGACGATGGTGGGGTCGCCATACGGGCTGTAGCGGTACCAGCCGACCCGGGCACCGCCTGCGTTGAGCAGCATGACCACGGAGTCTTGGTGGTTGGTGAGGTAGTAGACCGCTTGGTTCTTGTAGCCGGTCTGGGTCATGGCGGGGTAGGAGGCCAGCAGCGCGCCGTCGGGGTCACGCAGGTAGTAGGTGGCCTGTGCGGTCGGTCCGGTGCCGGTGGTGCGGGAGATCACCCCCAGGCTGGAGTCGACCATGCGGGTGTTGCCGGTGGTCACCCGCAGGTCGTTGCCCAGGTCGCGATACTTCTGGGCCACCCCGTCGATGGAGTCGACCTGGTTGAAGTCGTTGTAGCCATACGGGTCGGCGGTGGTGCCGAGGCTGTTGCCACCGTCGTCCTGGCCGTAGTCGGTGGCCGCGCCGGGGGTGGTGGCGGTGCCGCAGTTGTCGACCAGCGCCCCGCTGCCTGGGTCGCTGGTGTGCTCCCAGCACAGCTGGCCGGCGCGGTCGTAGCCGTACCAGGTCTCGTTCCCGGCCTTGGTCTCCTTGCGCACGTTGCCCGCACCGTCGAAGGTGTAGGAGTAGTCGGGCGCGCCCGTGGCGGTGTCCGACACCGAGGAGGAGCTTGCGGTTCTCATAGGTCCCGCCGTAGGTGTAGGAGGTGGTGCCGTTGATCGACCCGGTGCCGGTCCCGGAGACCGTCATCGTGCGGATCATGTTCGTGTCGACCCCGGACCGCTGGTAGCCGTAGTCCAGCTTCGCGCGGGTGTTGCCTGGCGTGGCCTGCTCGAACGCCTCGATCGTGTCCAGCCGCCCGGCCTTGGTGTAGGTGCGCGCCAGCTCGATCGGGGTCGACATCGAGTCGAACACGGTCTTGGTGTGCTTGCCGGACTTGTTCTGATCCAACTCCACCACCGGCGTGTCGGCGCCACTGGAGGCCTCAGGGTTCACCGTCGCGGTCGCAGGGTAGTTCGCCGCCTTACAGCTGCTGGTCATCAGTCGAATCCCCATTGCTTTGGCCCCCGGGCGCGCCTCCCGCACCATCCCCGTGACTGTCATTCATCGACTTGGACGGATCAATACTGAGCTTCTTGGCTGACTTGCGTCGGCTGCGCAGCGAAGCAAATACTGCTGCGGCTACCGTCAGCCAGAAAAACCCAGCAAGACCCGCAAGTGCTCGAGCAGGTGAATCCACAACCCACATTGCGGCAAGGCATAGACTTCCCATGAGTGTCAGGCCGACGCCCAGCCATGTGGAGAAGCGTTTTGCCGCCTGCTGAGCCTTGACAGCGTCAGCCTCAGAGGACGAATCGTTCATCATCAAGTTCTGACTCAGAAGATCTCGACGTCGAACATGGCTTCAGCGCCAAGGCCGGCCGCGCCCATTCCTGTCAGGCAAGCCGCGACGGATCCGAGAGTCAGGTACAGAGCCGACACAAGTGGGCTTGTCGCTACGGCCAGATACCCTACCGCGCCAGTTGCCATGTTGAATGCCGCGAAGTCACCGAGGGCCGCGACGCAACCACCCATGAGTGTGGCAAATTCTCCTGCTTCTCCCCAGCTTCGACCCGTCGCGTCTTTCCGATTTACGGGGTCGCAGCCTGCATAGGCGAATGAATGTGTTCTGAGCGGCTGCGCGAGATTGCCGCGTTCGGGGTCGGGTTGGGTGAAGTGGCTCTTGTTGTCGTACATGCGGGCGCCGAGGTGGTGGTAGCCGCCGTTCTCACTCGAGTAGTAGGCCGACAGGTAGCGCCAGGGGTTCTCGCTGGCCGCGCCGTTGGTCTGTTCGACGATGGTGGGGGCGCCATAGGGGCTGTAGCGGTACCAGCCGACCCGGGCGCCGTTGGCGTCGAGCAGCATGACCACGGACTTCTGGTGGTTGGTGAGGTAGTACACCGCCTGGCTGGTGTAGCCGGTCTGGCTCATGGCGGGATAGGAGGCCAACAGCGCGCCGTCGGGGTCACGCAGGTAGTAGGTCGCCTGCGCGGTCGGCCCGGTCCCGACCGTGCGGGAGATCACCCCCAGGGAGGAGTCGACCATGCGGGTGTTGCCGGTGGTCACCCGCAGGTCGTTGCCCAGGTCACGGTAGGACTGGGCCACCCCGTCAATCTCGTCGACCTGGTTGAAGTCGTTGTAGCCATACGGGTCGGTGGTGGTGCCCAGGCTGTTACCGCCCTCATCCTGGTCGTAGTCGGTGGCCGCGCCGGGGGTGGTGGCGGTGCCGCAGGTGTCGACCAGCGCCCCGCTGCCTGGGTCGCTGGTGTGCTCCCAGCACAGCTGGCCGGCGCGGTCGTAGCCGTACCAGGCCTCGTTCCCGGCCTTGGTCTCCTTGCGCACGTTGCCCGCACCATCGAAGGTGTAGGAGTAGTTCGGCGCACCAGAAGCGGTCTCGGCCACCGAGACGAGCTTGCGGTTCTCGTAGGTCCCGCCGTAGGTGTAGGAGGTGGTGCCGTTGATCGACCCGGTGCCGGTCCCGGACACCTGGATGCTGCGGATCATGTTGGTGTCGACCCCGGCCCGCTGGTAGCCGTAGTCCAATTTGGCGCGGGTGTTGCCCGGTGTGGCCTGCTCGAAGGCCTCGATCGTGTCCAGGCGCCCGGCCTTGGTGTAGGTGCGCTTGAGCTCGATCGGGGTCGACATCGAGTCGAACACGGTCTTGGTGTGCTTGCCGGACTTGTTCTGATCCAGGGTCACCACGATCTTCTGACCCGCCGAGGACGCCTCAGGGTTCACCGTCGCGGTCGCGGGGTAGTTCGCCGCGTCATAGTCATAGGCCACGGCGTTGACCACGCTGGAGTTCTCGGTCTGGGTCAGCCTCGTCAGCTTCCCGTCGTCGTTGTAGTCATAGGCCACCTCGGTCACCAACACCGGCGGGACCCCGACCACCACGTCGTTGGTGGTCACCGCCCGTTGCCGGTTCAGCTGGTCGTAGTCGAACGTCGTGACCCCGTTGACGTCGGTGCGGCTGGTCATGTTGCCCTCGGCGTCATAGGAGTACTTCACACACACCCCCAGCGCGGTGTCCACCGTGGTGCACACCGCGGTGGACCCGTCGACCCGCACCTGGGTGGTGCGATCCAGCCTGTCGTAGGCGTAGGTGGTCACCACCCCGCGGCCGTCGCGCACCTTGGTCAGCCGGGCGCGGTCGTCATAGCTGTAGAAGCTGCACAGCCTGGTCGAGGACGAGGCGGTGCAGCCGTCGTTCCCGCCGGGGCGGACCTCCTTCTTCAGCTGCCCCTTCGTGCCGGGCACATACCCGGCATCGCCCGGGGCCCAGTAGAAGTACCGGGTCCGCCCGACGTCGGTGGCGTTGCCGTTGGGGTCTTGTCGCCACGCCACTGTGCCGTCAGAGTTGAAGGCCTGCTGGTAGTGCTTCCCGCCGGTCTGGGCACTGCAGTCCAGGTTCGTGCCGGGGTCCTGCTCGATGTAGGTGTCGGTCAGCCGGCCGGTGGCGTCGTAGCGGTAGGCGGTGCAGGCGAAGTTCATGTCCGTCGACGAGGTCGGCAGGTAGTCCCCGCCCTTGACCGGGGAGTTGGTGTGGTTGTACTTCACCGTCCCCTTCGCGGCGTCGCTGGCGCCGTCGTCCTTGGGCATGGTCACCGAGGACAGTCGGTCGGAGAACCCGCCACCGCCGTAGGTCGCCACCGTCGACCCGGTGCCGGACTCGTCGCTGGCGTTCGCGCCGGCGGTGAACGTCGAGGGCTGGTTGTCGATCGTGTAGTCCTGCTTGGCCTTGTCGCCGTTGCCGTCGACCACCCGCACCGTGCGCTCCCCACCGTCGTCGCCGTGCTCGCGGTCGCGGAAGCAGTAGGTGGTCGCGCCCTTGGAGGTGTCGGTGGAGACCACGTTGGTCGAGTAGCCGAAGTCGGGGTCGTCGTTCTTGCCCGGCAACGCGCAGCGCGAGTGCTCGGCGCCGACCTTGAAGTCGTAGTCGTAGCCGACCGCGCCGCTGCCCTGGACATAGCGCACGCTGTTGATCTGGGCGTCTTTGTAGGCCAGGTTCAGCTGGGGGCGCTGTCCGGACTCGTTGGCCGGGTCGGTGACCGAGCTCAGCAGGTACTGGGCCTGGGAGGAGTCGCCGGTCTGGGTCTCGTCGTTGGTGTAGGCGTAGTCGGTGGTCTTGCCGTCGGGGTTGGTGTAGCTGGACAGCCGGCCGCTGGTGTAGCCGTAGGACCAGGTGCGTGGCGCCGACAGCCCCGAGGTGGACTCGCTGATCGAGGTGATCCGCCCCCCGGCGTAGGTCACCGAGTAGGTGCGGCCGGCGGTGTCGGTGATCTGGGACAGCTGGTGACCCGAGCCGTAGGACAAGGTGATGGTGTTGCCGGAGCGGTCCTTGATCTTGGTCAGGTACAGGTTGTCATCGCCAGGGTCGAGGTCGGAGAAGAAGTACTGCATCTGCGAGGAGTTCATGGTCAGCACGAACGCGTTCTCGGCTTGGTTGGTCTTGTCCTCCAGCTGGCCGCCGACGCCGCCGGCCGGCTTGTGGAACTGGCGGTAGTCGGTGTTGCTGGTGTTGACGGACTTGCGGGTGAAGGTGCCGTAGACCGCGCCGCCGGCCTTGTGCCAGTAGTAGCGGTACTCGTCGCCCTTCTCCAGATACACGTCCGGACCCAGCGACAGGGACCATCCCTGCCCGAGGGTGGAGTCCTGCCCGGGCTCGGTCTGGGAGTTGTAGAACCGCTCGACCTTCAGCCCCATCCCGAGGCTGGCGACGTCGACGTCGGTGTTCTTGACGAACACGTTGCCGTTGAACGCGTTGGTCTTGACCGTGGCCCGGTCGTTGAGGTCGTGCTCGCCGGTCATGGTGTACCAGCCCTCGTCGCCCAGCTGCGGCACATAGGTCACCGTCAGCCGCGGCACCCGGTTGGTGGTGTTGCATTCATGGCCGGGGAAGACGTCCCAGTCCTCGGAGCAGAACCTCTTGTCGTGGCTGGTGTTGTCCTCATCGCCGGCGCGCAGCTGCAGGATCGCGATGTTGCGGGTCTTGCCCGAGGAGGTCTCCCGCTCACTGGGCAGCACGTCCTCATGCGCGGTGAACCCGGAGATCTGCGGGGTCACGTCCAGGTCCACGAACGACCCGCCACTGCACCCGAGGTCGGCGTTGGCGTCGTTGAACGACTTCGTCGAGGCCCACTTCCCGGCCAGGTTGGTGTCCTGCTGGCTGTTCCAGGTCATCGCCGGCGGCGCGTTCGGCGCCGGCGGGTCCATCGGGTGAATGTCGGTGGCGCGGTTCGCGCACGTGGCGCCGTAGAACTGGTAGAGCCGCATCGTGGCGCTGGTCACCGCCTGGCCCATGAACCGGTCCATGTGCCAGCGCAGCACCGACCGGGTCCGGGTGCCGCCGCCGTAGTTGCCGGTGCGCAGCGCCTGGTTGTTGGTGTAGCCGGTATTCGGAGTGGAGCGGTCGATGTAGGTGTCGGTCACCGGGTTCGTCGAGACCACGTCGGGATCCACCGTCACCGGGTACTGCGTGGCCGGGTCGGACAAGAAGTCCATGTCCGGGCGCAGCCGCAGCACCACATCACCCGCCGACCCCGCGGCTGGCTTGACCAGCTCGGCCGCCACCGGCACCACTCGGGCGGGGTCGCCGGCCGCGTCGAGGCTGGCATCCCACATCGCCAGCGGCGACGATGAGGCCACCACGGCGCCCTTGGCGTCGGTCAGCGACAACACACCGTCCTCCAGCGACGCCTCCAAGCCGTCCAGGCTCAGCGGGAAGTCGAGCACCGGCGCCTCGGCCGGTGCCTGCTGTAGCACCACGCGTGCGGCCACTCCCGAGCGCAACGCCAGCACCTCCAACACGTCCGGGGTCGACTCGTTCTCGGAGGCAGCGGGTTCCGAGGTGCTCGGCGTCGAGCCGGTGGCAGGCGCCTCGGACTGGGCCGGCGCCGAACTGGGCGTAGTCGTGCCATCGGCCTCGGCTTCGGTCCCGCTCGGTGGGGAGGCGGTCGTCGAGGACCCAGCCGCCGACCCGGCGGACGGCTGCGTAGTCGGATCGGACGCGGGCGAAGCGTCCCTTGAGGTCGGGGACGGCTCAGCGGGGGTCGCGGTCGGCAGGGGGTAGGCGGCTCGGTTGCCCTCCACCGACGGCGCTCCCACGTCCTGGCCGAACCCGATACCGAAGCCCTCCCCGCCGGTCAGAGACAACCGGCCCAGGTCGCCCTTCCCTGTGGCCGAGAGCGACACCTCGCCCAGCGAGGCTCTCGGCGCCAGCCGGCCACCCACCTCGCGCAGCGTCAGGTCGACGTCGACCAACTCCCCGGACTCCGCGCGCACCCGCACCGGGGAGGCTGTGATCTCCGCCGAGACCGTCCCGTCCGGGTTGGCCCACACCAGCTCGGTCTCCGTGGCGGCCTCGGGAACCTGCACCCGCTCGCCACTCGATCGCGCCTGGGCCAACGCCTCGGCGATCGCCGAGGCCGAGCCACGCGACCCCGCGGCCGGCGAGTCGCTGAACTCACCGGAGAAGTCCAGGTCACGACGCTGCGGTGCCTTCGCGCCCGTCTCGGCGCCTTGGGCAGCGGTCAGACCGCTCAACCCCGCCGACACCACGCTCAGTGCCACCACCGAGACCAGACGAACCGACAATCCCGAGAACATCCCGCTCTCCCTCAACGTCACACGGATGGGTGACCTTAGTCCCGAGAACGGCGCCTTCGACCAGCCCGAGCGGGTCAAATAGTCCCGTAATGACTCGCGCGGATCAGACAAATCGAGCAGTACGGGGTATAGACGATCGGCCTCGCCATGCACTAAACACCGGCGACGAGGCCGCGGCAGCGGGGGTGCTGATCGCGGCCCCAGGGAAGGGGCTCCCACGACCCCTTCCCCAGACTGCACGTCTCCTTCGCCCTCCGACCCAGTTGGCTATCGCCGACGATCGACGGCCTTCACGATCACCCTCGATTCCCCGCTCTCCGGCTGCTCCGCCCCCTTCATCCGATGCGGCACGCATGCTACGAAGGTGCGTAGATGGGTCGTCCGTGATCGGGCGGCCCACGCGGCATTTCTAGGGCTCCGTTGGTTGCCGACGGACGTCGTTGAGGTGGTGGTCCCAGTGCACGGCGGCGTGAAGTTCTACCGCGGGGCGGCGAAAGCTGCCCGGGACTACGTCGAGCGGGATCGCTCCCGTGCAGATGACTACTACCTCGCCGAGGGCGCCGGCGTAGCGGAACTGCTCAGCGCGACCCCGGATTGCGTCCTCGGAGCCGGTTCGATGGACGGCGACACCTACGAGCAGTGGGTCGCTGGGGTCGACGTCGACACCGGCCGGAAGAAGGGTCGCGTCCGCGACGACGCGAACGCGCTGCGGTTCGTCGAGATCACCGTCAACGGCCCGAAGACCTGGTCGCTGGCAGCGGCCCTTCATTCAGACCTCTCGGCCGCGCTGGACGAAGCCCAGGACAAGGCCGCCGCCGAGATCATCGGCTGGGTCGCACAGCACGCGACCACCCGGGTGGGGCCGCGTGGTCGGCAGGTGCAGGTGCGGGTGGAGCGGATCGAGGCCGCGGTGATCCGGCACTACACGTCGCGTGCCGGTGATCCGCACCGGCACCTGCACCTCCAGGTCAACGCCCGCGTGTGGGCGGCCGGCGCCTGGCGGGGCCTGCACTCGGTGGGTGTGCGCGACATGATCGAGGCGATCAACGGCATCGGGCACGCCGCGGTCGCCACCGACCCGGAGTTCCGGGCGACCCTCGCCGCACGCGGCTTCACCCTGGACCCCGAGACTGGGGAGATCGAGCAGCTCGCGCCGTACGTCGGAGCGTTCAGCGCTCGGACCAGTCAGATTCACCGCAACATCGACCGGTACGAAGCCGCGTGGCGGCGCGAGCATCCCGGCCAGGAGCCGGGTCCGCGGCTGCGTGAAGCGTGGGATCGGCGGGCGTGGGCCGACGCACGGCCGGAGAAGATCGTCCCGGCGAATGGTGCTGACCTGGTCGAGCGGTGGAACGCCGAGCTACGCGCCCTGGGCTACCGCGACCCGGCCACCCCCGCTGCGCTGGAGCCAACGCCGGTCGCCTGGATCGACCGCGACGGCGCGGCCGACTGGGTGATCTTCCAGCTCGGGGCCAAGCGGTCGGCGTGGAACGCCGCCGACATCCGCGGCAAGGTCGAGGTCCTGCTGGCCCAGGCCAACCTGGTGACCGAGCCCGCGGCACGGATCGAGCTCGCCGAAGACATCACCGCCCGCGCCGCCTCCCGCTGTGTCCGGCTGCTCATCTCGTCAGAGGTGCCCGAGCACGTCCGCGCGCTGACCTCCCGGCACGTCATCGCAGTCGAAGATGACCTCGTTCGACGTCTCGCGCGCCGTGCCCAGACTCCTCCACGGCGGGTGCGCCTTGGTGGCCGAGGGCTGACGCGGATCGACCCCACCCACGCGGCCGTCGTCGGCACCCTTGCCGGTGCCGGCTTACTGGTGGTCGTCGAGGGCGCGGCAGGCGCGGGCAAGACCACCGCGCTGCGAGCGACTCAGGACCAGCTGGCGCGGCAGGGGCACCGACTCGTGGTGGTGACACCGACGCTGAAGGCGGCCGAGGTCGCCGCCGCGGAAACCGGCGCCGACGGGCACTCAGCGGCCTGGCTGATCCACCAGCACGGATGGCGCTGGGACGCCGACGGCCACTGGGCCAGGCGACCCGACGCAGCGCCCGCCCCGGCAGCGGAGCTCCGTCCGGGAGACCTGCTGCTGGTCGACGAGGCGGGCATGCTCGACCAGGACACCGCCCGAGCCCTCCTCGCCATCGCCGACGAGACCGGGGCACGGGTTGCCCTGGTCGGCGACCGACACCAGCTCCCCGCCGTCGGCCGCGGCGGAGTCCTCGACCACGCCATCGCCTGGGCCCACCCGACCGCCGTGGTGAGGTTGGAGAAGGTGCATCGGTTCACCGATCCGGCCTACGCCGCGCTCTCCCTGCGCATGCGCACCGCCGACGACCCCGGATCGCTCTTCGACGCGCTGCATCGCCGCGGACAGGTCATCATCCACCCCAGCGACATCGAGCGCGACGTCGCGCTCGCCCAAGCCGGTGCCAGCGGAGATCTCGTCGTCGCCGACACCCGCGAGCAGGTGGCCACCCTCAACGCCGCGATCCGCGACCAGCGCCGCATCGGGCCCGCCGCAGACTCAGCTGATTCGATGATGACCGCTCGCGGTGAACGGATCGGAATCGGTGACCGCGTCGCCACCCGGCGGAACGACCCCGACCTCGGTGTCGCCAACCGCCAGACCTGGACCGTCGCCGGCCTCCGCGACGACGGCAGCCTGATCCTCCACGGCCGCGGACGCCCTCGCGAGGTCCCGCCGGACTACGCCACCCGGTTCGTCGAGCTCGCCTATGCCACCACTGTCCACGGTGCCCAGGGTGAGACCGTAGACCGGGTCCACGTCGCCATCGGTGAGAGCACGGGTGCTGCGGCGGCGTACGTCGCGATGACCCGCGGGCGACACGACAACACCGCCCACCTGGTCGCGGAGTCCGTCGACGATGCACGCAGGCAGTGGGCCGAGGTGTTCGCCCGCGACTGCGCCGACCTCGGCCCAGCCCACGCGAAGCGGCAGGCGCTCGAGGCGGTCGACCGATACGGCCCCCAGCAGCGCCGACGACTAGCGGCTCCGACGACGGAGGGGCCACGACGACCGGCGCCGGCTCCGGGCGGCGGGATCGGCCTCTGACTCACGTGCGTGGCTTGCGCCGACGAACCGGCCGCCACTCCACGCCGACCTCCTTGGCGAGCCAGGCGCTGAACCCGGCCGGGTCACGCGGGGCCATGTCCTGAGGGGCGGTCGCCGCGTCGATGACCGGCTGCCACGCCTCGCGGACGACCGTCGGGATGTCCAAACGGTCCCAGACCTGCATCAACAGCACCCCGTCGACAGACTCCTCCATGAGCTGGGGAACACCGCGCCGGATGACCCACCCGTAGTAGTCGATGCGCTCAGCCTCCACCGCCAGGTCCCACACCCGCGGCCGACGCTGCTTCAACAGCGCCCCCAGCACCTGGATCTTGCCGAAGCAGTCCGGCATCGGCACCGACCACAACCGCTCCGGGACCACGTACTGACCGATCTCGGGATCCTCACGAGTCTCGAAGATGACGACCGGCCTGATCGCCAACTCGAAGTCCAGGACCGCCAAGAGCCGCTCGACCACCTCCAAGGTCGGGGACTTGCGGCGCGACTCGTACTCCGAGATCGACGACTGCGCGGTGCCCGCCCACAACGCCAGCTGGGCCTGCGACGCACCCATGGCCTTGCGGGCGACCTCGATGACCGTCTTCGGCGGATACATTGCCGCAGAATATCGCTGATCATCGATGGGAAGGGCTGTCCACCTACTGGGTGAGGTCGAGAACCACTTGGCCTCATCGACCAGCAAGGAGCACCATCATGACTGCGGAGCAGTTCAACCCCAACGCCAACCGACGCCCATCTAAGAACCTCGGCGACGAGATGCTCAGCCTCCAGGAAGCCTGCGCCTTCCTCCGCGTCCCCGAAGGCACCCTGCGCTACTGGCGCCACCTCGGAGCCGGACCCCGAAGCTTCAAGGTCGGCCGCCACGTCCGCTACTGGCGCGCCGACCTCGTCCTCTGGCTTGCCGAGCAGACAGATCGCGCGCAGCACTGACACGACCTGCGAACCCAGCAAGGCGACCGGCACCGCTGCGACGCCGTGTCGTCTAGGGAGGCCGCTGAACTGCGCTCGCACACGGGCACCCCGGCCAGTTTGTGCTTTGACCCGTGCGCTAGCCGAGATCGGCGCCAGGTCAGGGGAGGTGGCGCTCCGTGTCGCGCGCGTTGTGCAGGACGCGCACGACGATCACGGTCTCGTCCGTGTCCCGGTAGAACACGCCGTAGGGGAACCGTCTCATCCGGGCGCGGCGGAGGCCGGGGAACCCGTCGACCGGGGGTGCGCCATGCGGGAAGATCCTGATGCGCTCAACGACGACATCGAAGGCGTGTGCGAAGTCGTCGCTCAGTGCGGGGTCGATCGCCGAGTAATGGTCGCGTGCTCGGCGCAGGTCATCGACCGCGTGCTCGCCGAGCAGGATCCTCACGCCGTCGGCCACAACTCACTGCGGACGTCCGTCCACTCGCGAAGTTCGTCCGGATGCTCGTCGACTGCTTCAAGCGCTTCGATGAGGCGCCGGCGCTCGTCCTCGGTCGGGGTGTAGATCGCCTCGCCGAAGTGGGTGCGCAGCGCCTCCTGGATCACCTCCGAGCGGGAGCGGTGCTCCACCGCTCTCGCTCGTTCCACCAGCTCGTAGAGCTCCTCCGGGAGCGTCACCGCGACCTTCCGAACAGGCATACCAACCTCCTCGGGTATGAGGGAATCATACCGCGGTACGCGTGCCAGCGGAACTGGCGGGCGGCCCCCGACCGCCAAGCCACGAGTCCGCGAAAAGTCCGCAAGATTCTCGACGGCGCCCATGATCTGCCAACGTCACCAAACGGATATTCGCAGGTCAGCCCACAAGTGTCGGCAGGAACCGACCAGACCCACCCAGGCGGGTGCGCTTCACCAACTACCGCTGAACCCCTTGCGGTTGGCCCTGGTCGGCGCGCTCTCACTGGCAACGGCTGCCTTCTTCCAAGGAGGAGCGTGGCCGCTGGCGAGGGTGTTTCCCGCCTCAGGCTTCGCCGACGTCTCGTGCGGCGGGTGACGGGAGAGCGAGCGTGACCACCAACGAGACGGCCACGGCGATCACCACCGCAGGTGTCACGGAGATCCCATCGGTGCCCAGAAGGAGTGTGGCGAGCATGGCTGCGGTCAACGGAAGACGCAGCATGGCGGTGGTCATCGCGCCGATGCCCATGGCGATCGCCGCCGCCTGGTCCATGCCCGGCAACCCACCCGCGGCGATTCCGAGGGCAGCACCGATGAACATCGAAGGGAAGACCGGGCCGCCCCGGAATGCGCTCAGTGAGACGCCGTACACGAGCGACTTGCACACGACCAGCAGGATCAAGACACCAATCGTGAAGTCGTCGGCTCGCTTCACCAGATCTGGCAGCGCGTCCTGCCCGGAGAACAGCACCTGGGTGAAGCTGTTGCCGGAGAGCAGCTGGTACGTCGTGGCGGTCAAGCCGATGAACAAGCCCAACACCGCCGTCACGAGGACGCGGCTCCGGTGCACGACCGGGCGTAGTGAAAGCGCCAGCCACCGGATCGCCCAGCCCAGGAGCGCTCCGGCCAGGCCCATGGCAACTGCCCAGGCCAGCGTGGCGACAGTCGGGGCCACTGCTGGCGGAACGCTGGGAAGCGCCAGGGAGAAGCTGCCCAGGCCGCTCCAGCTGTCGAGGCCGGCGAAGACCAGTGCGCCGAGGCCCGAGGCGAGAAGTCCCGGCAGCGCGACGAGGCTGAGAGTCAGACCACTCACCCCGGCAGCTTCCATGATCAAGAAGGCGCCCAGCAGCGGCGAGCCCAGCAAGGTGCTGATGGCCGCGAAGCTGCCCGCCGAGGCCATGATCGTCAACGCCATCGGCGGCGCGTCACGCCTGGCCAGGTGCACGGTCAAGGCCGCGAGTCCTCCGCCGATGGCGATCAGCGGCGCCTCCGGTCCGAGCACGGCGCCAAGGCTCAACGTCGCGAACGCAGCGAGCACCACGGCTGGCAGTTCACGTCCCTTCGGCGGGCCTCCGCCGGTCTGGAACCCGAATGCGGGTGAATGTCCGCCGTTGCCCGGAAGGTGTCGGATGGCCAGCGCGGTGAGCACGCCGGACAGGACCAGCCACGGCACCGGCCACCACGCCGGTGTCTCTCCGCCCAGGACCTGCGTCGGGAGGTCCTCGAACAGATAGGTCTGCAGCCAGGAGACCGCAGCCAGGAACCCGTAGGAGACCGATGCGATCGGCACACCCAGAGCCCCGGCCAGCACCAACAACGTGAGGTAGGCGCGTGACCGGACGATCGTCCTCGGGTCCTGCATGACCCCCTCGGGGGTGGGTGCTTCGGGCTCGGCGGATGCGTCCGTCACGGCTTTGTCGCCCTTCGTGATTGTGGCGTCTTGCGCCCCCTCTTGCGGACCCACTGTCCCAGGGAGCCCAGTCAGTGGCGCCCCCCGCCGGAGACGAGATCCGCGTGACTCCACGACCTGGGCCTGGCTGCGGCTTGAGCGGCCGGGGATGATCGGTCACATGACCGGTCTTGCTCGCTATCCCGGGCTCCCGGGGTCCGTTTCCGCGCACAAGACCGCTCATCGACGTACGACGGTCCCGGAGGCGTCGACGAACGGTCTTGTGCGCGACGACCCACGCCCCGCGATCGACCTGCTGCGACGAGCGACGCTTCCTGGCGCTGACCGGGGCAGGGATCTCCACCGACTCGGGCATCCCCGACTACCGCGGCCCGCAGACGCTGGCCCGCACCGGCGGCCGGGCGCCGATGACCTACCAGGAGCTGACCTCGGGCCCGCGGGGCCAGCAGCGCTACTGGGCGAGGGCGTACGTCGGGTGGGCGCTGATGCGCGATGCCGAGCCCAACGCCGGGCACCACGCGCTGGCCCGGCTCGAGGCCGGCGGCTGCTGCACCGGCGTCGTCACCCAGAACGTCGACGGGCTGCACGAGCAGGCCGGCACCGGCGGCCTGGTCACCCTGCACGGCCGGATCCGCGACGTCGTGTGCCTCTCGTGCGGCGACCTGACCTCGCGGGCGGTGCTGCAGCAGGAGATGGCAGCGGCCAACCCGGGCTGGCTCGAGCGACGTAGCGAGGCGCTGACCGAGGTCCACGCCCGCCCCGACGGCGACGCCGAGCTCGACGACGTCGGGGCGTTCGTCGCGCCGGTGTGCGACCGCTGCGGCGGCGGGCTCAAGCCGGACGTGGTGTTCTTCGGCGAGAACGTCCCACGCGAGCGGGTGCTGCGCTGCCAGCAGATGCTCGCCGCCGCCGACGCGCTGCTGGTGCTCGGGTCCTCACTGACCGTGATGTCCGGCTTCCGGTTCGTGCGCGAGGCCCGCGCGAGCGCCAAGCCCGTCGTCATCGTCACCCGGGGTGCGACCCGCGGCGACGACCACACCGACCACAAGCTGAAGCTGGGCACCACGGAGTTCCTCACCGACCCGGCCTGGTCGAGCTTCCCGGCGTAGTGGCTGGCTCCGCCGCGAAACCAGCCATGGCGTCGGAGAGCTCGCTCGAGGAAGCGGCTATAACTGTCGGGTGAGCACAGCGCCGGACATGCCCGAGGTCCTGGTCCTCAACGGGCCCAACCTCAACCTGCTCGGCCGACGCGACCCCGCGACGTACGGCGAGGCGACGCTGGCCGACGTCGAGCGGCTCTGCGCCGAGGAGGGCGAGCGGCTCGGGCTGCGTGTGCAGTGCCGCCAGTCCAACCACGAGGGCGTGCTGATCGACTGGATCCACGAGGCGGTCGAGAGCGGCGCCGCGGTCGTCGGCAACTTCGGCGCCTACACCCACACCTCGATCGCGATCATGGACGCCCTCGCGGTCCTCGACGCACCGGTCGTCGAGGTGCACATCAGCGACATCCACGCCCGCGAGGACTTCCGCCATGTCTCGTACGTCGGCATGGTCGCCGACGACGCGGTCGTCGGCCAGGGCGTGGCCGGCTACCCGGAGGCGCTGCGCCGGGTGGCCGAGATGCTGCGGGCCCGATGAGCGAGCACGTCTTCGACGGGCAGCTCTTCGCCTGGGACGAGGACGCCCCGGACTCGTGGGTCTTCGTCGCCGTGCCTGCCGAGGTCTCCGACGACGTCGCCGACGAGACCGACGGGCGGGCGCCGCGCGGATTCGGCGCCGTGCGAGTGAAGGTCACGATCGGCGCCACCGAGTGGGAGACCAGCCTGTTCCCCTCCAAGGAGATCGGTGGCTACGTGCTGCCGATGAAGCGGCCGGTGCGCCGCGCCGAAGGCCTCGAGCCGGGCGACGTCGCAACCGTCACGCTGGACATCCTCGGCTGAGGCCTCAGGACCATCCGGCAGAGCGGGCTCAGCCGACCCCGGTGGCCACGGAGAGCTCGAGCACGGCGTCGAACGCGTCGAGACCCTCCGGCCGATGGGTCACCATCACCACCGTGCGACCGCGCGTGGCCACCATCAGGTCGTGGAGCACCGCCGTCGCGGTCGCGTGGTCGAGCTGGGCCACGGGTTCGTCCAGGAGCACGACCGGGCGGCCCGACAGCAGCGCTCGCGCCAGACCCAGACGAGCCCTTTCGCCGCCGGAGACCCCCCGATGACCGGTCCCGAGCGGGGTGTCCAACGCCTGCGGCAAGCCGGCCAGCCATGACCGCAGCCCGGCCTCGGCCAGGGCTGCGCGGACATCGTCATCGGTGGCATCGGGCCGGGCGAGCAACAGGTTGGCGCGCACCGTCCCCGCGAACACGTGCGGCTCGTCGTCGACGACTGCCATCAGGGCCCGCGCGGTCGCCAGGTCAAGGTCGTGCGCCGTCACCCCCGAGATCCGATAGTCACCCGCGACCGGGTCGAGCTGGCGGGCCAGCACCGCGAGGAGGGTCGACTTGCCCGATCCGTTCGCGCCGACCACGGCGATCCGTCGACCTGGTGGCAGGTCGAGGTCGATGGGGAGCAGGTCGATGCGTCCCCCCGACCACGAGGCGCTGACCCCTCGCAGGACCAGCTCCGGTGCCCGGGTGTCCGGTTGCCGCCGACCTGCGCCGGTGACGGCAGGCTCCTGCTCCAGCAGGGCTCGCAGGCGAGCAGCGCCGCCTTCGGCTCGAGCCAGGGCGCGCATGGTCTCGGTGAGGGGCGCCATCGCCTCCCCCACGGCGACCGGCACCACCACGAGCAGCGCGGCCACCGGAGCGCTGACGTCGGCGGCGACTGCCAGGGCAGCGGCCGCCACCGACGCCATCCCGGTGCTGAGGAGCACCACCGCGGCGACCAGGGCGCGCCCGCGACTCTGCCGCGAGACAGCTCGACGCTCCACGCGCTGGGCGTCCGCCAGCCAACCGAGGGCAGCCTGCTCCGCACCGATGGCCTGCAGCTCGCCGGCCTGCTGCGCCACCAGCGTGCTGACCCGCGCGAGCTCGGCGCGCGCCGACAACAGCTGGGGCAGCGAGCCTCGCTCGAGACGCAGCGCCAACCTGGACGCAGCTGCGATCGTCAGCAGCTGAGCTGCCACGACGAGACCGACGAACGGCTGCAGCGCCGAGACCAGGGCGGCTGCCGCCGTCCCGGCGACGACGCCGGTGATCACCGGGACTGCCACCCGGACCTGGGCCTCGACCACGTCGGAGAGGTCGTCGACGACCCCCGTCAGCACGTGGGAGCGCGCCCGTCTCCCGAGCCTGGCGGGCGTCAACGGGATCAGGCCCTGGTAGGCCTCGCGCCGTCGCCTCGCCAGGTCGCCGAGGGCCGCGTCGTGGGACCACACGCGTTCGACGTAGCGGAAGACCGGCCGCGCGATGCCGAACGCCCGCACCGCGACGATCGCGACCAGCAGGGTGAGGATGACCGGCCGCTGGCTGGCCCGCACGATCAGCCAGCCCGAGGTCGCAGTCAGGGCGATGCCCGAGGTGACCGCCGCGCCTCCCACGAGCCCGGCGAGCAGGATCGTGCGCGAGCGAGGTCGCAACCCGGTGACGAGATCGCTCATGCGGGTGCCTCCTCCTCGGCGTGCTGCAGGTGCAGGTGCTGGTCGGCGAGGGACACCAGATCTGTCCGGTGGGTCACCACCACGACGGTGCGGCGCGTGCCGAGGTCGACGATCACCCGGTGAACGGTGGCCGCGGCGTCGGCGTCGAGGTGGGCGGTCGGCTCGTCCAGCAGCAGGATCGGCGCGGAGGACAGCGTGGCGCGGGCCAGCACGAGGCGTGCCCGCTCCCCGGCCGAGAGACCGAAGCCGTCGTCCCCGATCCAGGTGTCGAGGCCGGACGGCATCCGCGCCACCACCCCGTCGAGCTCCAGCTCGCGCAGCGCCTCCCACACCATCGCGTCCTCGGCGTCGTTGCCGAGGACCAGTGCCTGCTTCAATGTCCCAGCCGGGAGGAATGCGCGTTGGGTGACCAGATGGACCCGCCCGGTGGTCACGCTTCCGCTGTCGGGCTCACGCAGCCCAGCGAGCAGTTCCAGCAGAGTCGATTTCCCCACCCCGGAGGGACCGGTCACTGCGGTGAGGCCGGGGCCGGCTCGCAGCGAGAGCCCGTCGACGACCGGTGAGGGTGCGCCCCGGTAGCGGTAGACCAGCTCACGCGCCTCGAGCCCCACGCCCCCGGCGGCCCCTTCCGCGCCGGAACCAGTGCCTTCCAGCTCGGCCACGATGTCGGCGATGGCCTCCGTGCCGTCGGCGGCGGCGTGGAACTCGGCACCCACCCGGCGGATCGGCCAGTAGGCCTCCGGAGCGAGCAGGATCGCCAACAGTCCGGCACCGAGCTCCATCGAGCCCTGGGTGAGTCGCAGTCCGACGGCCACAGCCACGATGGCGACCGAGATCGATGCCAGCAGCTCGAGCGCCGCCGAGCTCATGAAGGCCAGCCGCAGCGTCCGCATCGTGGCCGACCGGTGCCTCTCGCTGACCTCGGCGATGGCGTCGGCCTGCCGCTCGGCCCTCCCGTAGGCCACCAACGTCGGCAGCCCCCGGGTGACGTCGAGGAAGTGACCGGACAGCGAGGTCAGCGCACGCCAGCGCCTGCCGGTGTCAGCCGCCGTGGTGGCGCCGATCAACGCAGCGAAGAACGGCAGCAGGGGAAGCGTGAGGACAACGATGAGAGCGCTGATCGGATCGACCAGCACCAGGGCCGCCAGCGCAAGCACAGGAACGACCACAGCGGCCACCAGCGCGGGCAGGAAGCGGGTGACGTACGGCTCGACGCTGGCGGTGCCATGCGCAGCGAGCGTCACCGCCCCTTCCGGAACCGGGCGGCGATCGGCAGGCTGCTCCAACCAGCACCTCAGCAGCCGGTCGCGCAGGCTCCCGGTGACCCGGGCCCCAGCCCAGGCCTGCACCCGTTCGGCGAGGCCGGCAAGTGCAGCCCGCACGAGGAACAGCGCCGAGGTCCAGGCCGCGGCCTGCTGCCACGGTTCACCGAGAGCGACCGCGGTGGTGAGGGCGGCGATCGCGAACGCCAGCCCGACCGTCACCCCGCCCTGGGCCACCCCGACGACGGCAAGCCCGACCACGGGGCCACGTGCGGCCGGAACGACCCGGAAGAGCCGTGGGTCGTAGGGCCTCATGACGCGGTGACGTTCACGGGCCGGTCAGACTCCGGTCAGCGGACCGCGGCCGGCGCGGGGATGTGGTGGGTGGCGATCCGCTTGCGGAAGACCCAGTAGGTCCAACCGGTGTACAGCAACACCACCGGGGTGAACACCAGTGCAGCCACGGTCATGATCTGCAGCGTCAGCGTGCTGCTGGCGGCGTTCTCGATGGTCAGCGAGGTGCCGTTGGCCAGGGTCGTGGGCATCACGGTCGGGTAGAGCGCGAGGAAGTACGTCGCCACCGCAGCGGCCATGGTCACCGCGGTCCCCGCGAAGGCGGCCCCCTCTCGCCGCTGCTGGTTGAGCGCGATGCCGGCAAGCAGCGCGACCGCGGCCAGCGCAGAGGTGACCACCGTGCTCACGCTGCCGTGCTGCAGGTTGAGCCACACCAGCAGCCCGACGGCGAGCACAGCGGCGCCGAGCCCCGCCCTGACGCCGAGCGCACGCGCGTCCTCCCGGATCACACCCTCAGTCTTCAGCGCGAGGAAGAAGGCGCCGTGGGCCACGGACAGGCTGAGCACGACCAGACCCCCGAGCAGGCTGGGCGGGTTGAGCAAGGTGAAGACGTTGCCCTCGTAGTTCATGTCGGCACCGATCGGCAGGCCGCGCACCAGGTTGGTGAGTGCCACTCCGACCAGGAAGGGCGCGAGCACGGAGCCGCCGAGGATGGCAGCGTCCCAACGGCGTCGCCACTCGGCGCTGTCGCGCTTGCCGCGGTACTCGAAACCCATGTTGCGCAGGATCAGGGCGACCAGCACCAGCAGCAGCGGAAGGTACATCGCCGAGAACATCGTGGCGTACCAGTGCGGGAACGCGGCGAACATCGCCCCGCCGGCCGTCAGCAGCCACACCTCGTTGCCGTCCCAGTGCGGGCCGATCGTCGTCAACATCACCCGACGGCGTCGCTCGGTGTCAGCCGCGTCGGTGCCCTTGCCGAGCACCGGGAGCAGCATGCCCACGCCGAAGTCGAAGCCTTCGAGGACGAGGTACCCCGTCCACAGCACGCCGATCAGGAGGAACCAGATGAGTGGGTAGTCCATGACAGCCTCTTCGGGTCAGTAGGCGAACTGCAGCGGGGCGTCGTCGTCGACGTCGCCCGGGTCGCCGGGGTCCTCGAACGGGTCGGCGCCGCGTCGGACGTAGGTGAGGAAGAGCTTGACCTCGATCACGGCAAGGAGCGCATAGACCAGGGTGTAGGCGATCATCGAGATCCAGACCTCGGCGGCCGAGACCGTCGGTGAGACACCGAACGTCGTCGTCATCAGCCCGTTGACGATCCAGGGCTGCCGGCCCATCTCGGTGAAGATCCAGCCGAAGCTGTTGGCGAAGACCGGCAGCAGCGGGGTCGCGACGGCGATCCACACCCACCAGCGGGCCTTGGGGGTGCCGCCCTTGCGGGTGACCCACAGCGCCATCGCCGCGAACAGCATGGTGAGGAAGCCCGCCCCCATCATCAGCCGGAACGACCAGTAGGTCACCGGGATGTTGGGGGTGTAGTCGTCGTCGGTCACCAGCGCGGCGACGTCGGCGCCGTACTCCTGCTCGACCTCGTCGACCATGGTCGCCTGGTACTCGCGCTGCAGGTCGTTGATGCCTTCGACCTCGGCGCCGAAGTCGCCGGTGGCGAGGAACGACACCAGCCCCGGAACCTCGATGATCCGTGTGGCCTCGCTGCCGTCGAGCGAGCCCCACGAGAAGATCGAGAACGGCGCGGACTCGGTGGTCTCGTAGAGGGCCTCCGCGGCCGCCATCTTCATCGGCTGGACCTCGGTCATGATCTTGCCCTGGACGTCGCCGCTGACGATGACGCCGACCGAGGCGACCAGCGCCACCGCAGCCCCGATCCGCGTCGCCTTGCGGTACATCGGGGCGTCGGCGGTGGCTGCGTCGCGCCGCAGCAGGTAGAGCGCGACCCCCATGATCACCGCGCCGCCGACCATGTAGGCGGAGAAGATCACGTGCGGGAAGGTGACCAGCTGCACCTTGTTCGTCAGCACCGCCCAGAAGTCGGCCATCTCGGCGCGACCGGTGTCGGGGTTGAAGCGGAAGCCGACGGGGTTCTGCATGAAGGAGTTCGCAGCGAGGATGAAGTACGCCGACAGCACCGTGCCGATGTGCACCAGCCACATCGTCGAGGCGTGCAGCTTCTCGGGGATCCGGCCCCAGCCGAAGACCCACACGCCGAGGAAGGTCGACTCGAGGAAGAACGCCAACAACGCCTCGAACGCCAAGGGTGCACCGAAGATGTCGCCGACGAAGCGCGAGTAGTCGCTCCAGTTCATCCCGAACTGGAACTCCTGCACGATGCCGGTGACCAACCCGAGCGCGAAGTTGATGATGAAGAGCTTGCCGAAGAACTTCGTCAGCCTGAGCCACTCCGGCTTGTGGGTCCGGACCCACATCGTGTGGAACACCGCGACGAGGAGTGACATCCCGATCGTGATCGGAACGAACAAGAAGTGGTAGACCGTGGTGATGGCGAACTGCCATCTCGCCAGCTCGAGTGCTTCCAAGGGATCCTGCCTCCCGGCCTGTTGTCCGGACTTTTCCATGCTAGGACTGGGTGTGAGGCCGACGTGCCGCTCAGCACGTGATTGCAGTCACTCAGGCGAACCGGCCTCGGTGGCCTGGCGTCGTCGCGCGACGTGCCGGCCCCGATGCTCGCAGTGCACGTCAGGGACCGCGTCGCGGCACGAAGCGGTCGACGAAGGCGTCGACCAGAGCGTGTGTCCGAGCCTCTGCGGCTGAGGCCTCGCGGGTCGTCGCCGTCACCAACCCCGCCACATCGATGCCGAGCGCCTCCACCTGACGACGGCCGCCGTTGTCGAGCCAGCCGTGCAGCATGGCCGGGGTCAGCTCGGGGTGGAACTGCACGGCGAGACTGCGCCTCAGGACGAAGGCCTGTGACGCAGCCTCGTTGCGGGCGATCTCGGTGGCCTCGGCCGGCAGCTGCCAGCGGTCGAAGTGCCACTGGAACCACGGCCCCGGTGGCACCAGCTCGTCCCGATCGGTGGCGATCTGGACCCAGCCGAGCTCGGGGTGCGGTGACGGTTCGACCCGCCCCCCGTGGGCGGCTGCCAGCAGCTGGCCGCCGAAGCAGATGCCCAGTGCGGGCACCGCGGCCTGATCGGCCTCACGCAGGAGCTCCAGCTCAGGTTCCACCCAGGAGCCGATCAGCTCGGCGTCGTACACCGACCAGGGAGCCCCCATCACCACGACCAGGTCGAAGTCCGTCACGGCAGGGAACGACGGGGTCACGCCGGGCCGGTCGAAGCTCTCCTCCGGGACGACGCAGTACTCCACCACGTCGAAGAGCCGCCGCTCGAGCTGGTCGCGGACGGGCCCGGGCGGTGAGACGTGGTCGTGCTGGATGACGAGTGCACGCATCGCGCTCCTTGTGGTCGGCCACCCCGGACAGTATCGTTCGCATCCTAACGGTTGCGCCACGGGAGCGCGACCGCCGTCGAGCCGGAGGGAGAGCATGAGCCTTCAGACCCCGACCGTCGTCACCGAGTACGAGGCCGAGGCCGTCGTGCGACAGATCACGCACCCGACCACGGACATCGCCGAGCTGACCCTGGCCCCGGCAGCCGGCGAAGACCTGCCGGCCTGGATGCCGGGCGCCCACATCGACCTCATCCTCGACGACGACCTGGTCCGCCAGTACTCGCTGTGCGGCAGCCCCGGGAACACCGCCACCTACCGCATCGCGGTGCTGCTGACCCCCGACGGCAGAGGGGGCGCCAAGCGTGTCCACGAGCTCACCGAAGGCTCCACGGTGAGGATCCGTGGCCCCCGCAACCACTTCCCGCTGGTCACGGCCCCGCGCTACCTCTTCATCGCCGGCGGGATCGGCATCACCCCGATGCTGCCCATGATCGAGGAGGTCGACGCCGCCGGCGCCGACTGGCAGCTGTACTACGGAGGCCGGACCCGTTCCTCCATGGCCTACCTCGACCACCTCGAGCAGTACGGCGACCGGGTGGTCGTGGTGCCGCAGGACGAGCACGGCCTGCTCGACGTGCCGGGCATCCTCGCCGACCCCGACCCGCAGATGCTGATCTACTCCTGCGGACCCGAGCCGCTCCTGGCGGTGTGCGAGCAGACCTGCGCCGCGTGGCCCCCGGGCGCGCTGCACCTCGAACGGTTCACCGCCAAGGAGGTCGACACCTCCGACGACTCCGACTTCGAGCTGGTGCTGCAGCGCTCGGGGATCGTGACCGCGGTCCCCGCGGGGACCTCGGTGCTCCAGGCGATGCGCGACTCCGGGGTCTCGGTGCTGGCGTCCTGCATGGAGGGCACCTGCGGCACCTGCGAGACCGAGGTCGTCGAGGGAGAGGTCGACCACCGCGACTCCGTGCTCGACGCCGAGGAGCAGGAGTCCAACGAAGTCATGATGGTGTGCGTGTCCCGGTGCCGCGGCCCGCGGCTGGTCCTGGACGCCTGAGCGGAGGAGCCGACGATGAGCCAGACCACGAGTGCCGCCAGGAGCGTCCACGACCGGCCGGTGACAGCCGGGCAGACAGCACCCACGACCCCGACCCGACGCCGCTGCCCCGACGTGCCGCACAACGCCTGGTACGCCGCAGCCCTCACCGACGAGGTCGGGCGGGCGCCGTTGGCGCGCCAGCTGCTGGGCATCCGGGTGGTCGTCTACCGCACCGAGCAGGGGACGGCGGTGGCGCTGGAGGACCGGTGCGCCCACCGGCCCGTGCCGTTGAGCACCGGTCGTCTCGAGGGTGACGACATCGTCGCGGCGTACACCGGCTTCCGTTATGCGCCGGACGGCCGGTGCGTGGAGGTGCCCACCCAGGCCAACGTGCCCATCGGTGCGCGGGTGCGCTCCTTCCCGGTGCACGACGACGGGTCGTTCGTGTGGGTCTGGTGCGGCGACCCCGGCCTGGCCAGGCTTCGGCCGACCCCTCGGGCTCCGTTGCTGCAGGACCCGGGCTGGGTGACCTTCGGCGACAGCTGGACCACCCGGGCGTCCGTGCGGCTGCTGCTCGACAACTTCGCCGACATCACCCACGTGGCTCACGTGCACCCCGACATCGCCCCGCCGGCCCTGGTCGAGGGCACGATGCCCCCGTTGCAGGTCACGGTCACCGAGACCGGGATGTCGTTCGCGCGGCAGTACCCCCCGGTCCGGGTGCCCGCCTGGCAGGCCCCGCTGCTCGGCATCGGCGCAGAGGATGAGCACCCCCAGCTCGAGGAGGGCGAGTTCCGCTCCCCCGGACTGTGGGTGGACCGCTGGCACGTGGACACCGAGGCCGGGCGCCACAGCTTCGTCTTCACCCACGCCCTCACCCCGGTCGACGAGACCTCGACCCACCACGTCTGGCGGGTCAGCCGCAACTTCGCCGAGTCGGCTGCAGCGACGGGCACGCTGACGCGCCTGATGCAGAGCTACTACCGGGCGGTCCAGGACGCCCTGGAGCACATGCAGCGCATCGTGATCGAGGACGGTCCGCGCCACGACGTCCTGGTGTCCGCTGACGCGGCCGCGGTCCAGGTCCGGCGCGTGATGGACCGGCTGGTCGCCGACGAGACCGGAGCCCGCTGAGACCGAGAGTGGTGGGCAGTCTCGTCGGCTCGCCTCGGTTCAGGCAGAGACCACCTTGACCGGGAACGCCTTGATGCCGTTGACGAAGTTCGACCGGACCCGCTTCACGTCGCCGGTGAGCTCGATGTCCTTGATCCGTGGGATCAGCTCCTCGAACATCAGCCGGATCTCCATCCGGGCCAGGTTGTTGCCCAGGCACAGGTGCGGGCTGCCCTTGCCGAACGTCATGTGGTCGACGTTCTGACGGGTGACGTCGAGCTTGTAGGGGTCGGGGAACATCTCGTCGTCCCGGTTGCCGGAGGGGAACCACATCACGACCTTGTCGCCCTCCTTGATCTGCTTGCCGCCGAGCTCCACGTCGCGGGTCGCGGTGCGCCGGAAGTGGTAGACCGGTGAGGCCCAGCGCAGCAGCTCCTCAGTCGCTCCTGGGATCAGCTCCGGCTGCTCCTGCAGCAGACGCAGCTGGTCGCGCTGCTCGATCAGACCGAGCATGGAGCTGCTGATCGCGTGCCGCGTGGTCTCGTTGCCGGCGATGACGAGCAGCGTGAAGTACTGGCGGAAGTCGTGGTCGCTGAGCGGGACGCCGTCCTCCGGCATCTTGTTCGCCAGCTGGCTGATGAGGTCGGTGCCGTCACCGCCGACGCGCTCCCGCCTGAGCCCGTCGCCGTAGTCCCACACCTCCTGGACCGTCGGCGAGCGGAACGGCAGGTGCTTGTACTTCTCACCCTCCTCGGAGTCGGCGAGCACCTTGGCGAACTCCGGGTCGGTGTTGCCGACGAACTCGTTGCCCCACGCGATCAGCTGCGGGGTGTCCTCGCGCGGCACGTCGAGCAGGCGGGCGAGCACCTGGATCGGGAAGTCGGCACTGATCGACTCGACGAAGTCGAACTCGTCCTGCTCCAGCGCGGTCTCGATGGTGTTCTTGGTCAGCTCGCGGAGGAAGGCCTCGTAGTTCTTGAGCAGGTTGCGTGGGGTGAACTCCCGGAAGATCAGCTTGCGCAGCGCGGTGTGCCGGGGGCCGTCGGTCTCCAGCAGGGAGCGGCGCGCTTCGCGCAGGTCGTCGTCGACCTCCTCGAGGTTGACGAACTGCTCGGAGGTGAAGGTGTCCGGGTCCTTGTCCACCTCCCAGATGTCGGCGTAGCGAGTGACCGCCCAGAAGCCGTGGTTGGGCGCCGGCTCGGGGTTCCAGTGCACCGGGTCCTCACGCCGCAGGGTGTCGAGCTGGGCGAAGCCGCGCAGGTCGGCGAAGCCGTCGATGTCGGCCAGGTCGACCTCGTCGAGCGGGACGGGCGGGTGCTGAGGCATCGGGTCTCCCAGGGAGCTCGGAGGGTCAGATGTGGTACGTGTACTCGAGGAACTCCCAGTCGGTGACCCAGGAGTTGAAGCGCTCGATCTCGTCGCGCTTGTAGGTGAGGAACGCCGCCACGAACTGCTCGCCCAGGACGTCGGCGACCTCCTTGTCCTGCTCCAGCGCGTCCAGCGACTGTCCGAGCGAGGTGGGCAGCATGTCGGCCTTGCTGGTGTCGTAGCCGTAGCCCTCGAGGGGCGCGGGCGGCTCGATCTCATGGCGTACGCCGAGCAGGGCCCCGGCCAGCAACGCGGCGACGACGAGGTAGGGGTTGGCGCTGGAGTCACCGAGGCGCAGCTCCAGACGCGAGGACTTGCCGCGCTCGGGGGGGATCCGCACCATCGCGCTGCGGTTGTCCAGCCCCCAGTCGACCAGCCACGGGGCGAGCGTGTCGGGGCCGAAGCGCTTGTAGGAGTTGATCGTGGGATTCGCGATGGCCGCGAGTGCCGGCGCGTGCGCCAGGATCCCGCCGATGGCGTGCCGGGCGAGACTGGAGAGGCCGTCGGGCTGGTCGGGGTCGTCGAAGAGCGGACGGTCGTTCTCGTCCCACATCGAGAAGTGCAGGTGGAAACCCGAGCCGCCCTCGTCGTTGAACGGCTTCGGCATGAAGGTCGCGGAGTGGCCGAGCTTGCGGGAGAGCTCCTTGACCGCTGCCTTGAACCGGTGGGCGCGGTCTGCGGCATCGAGGGCAGGACCGTGCCAGAGGTTGATCTCGAACTGGCCGGAGGAGAACTCGTGGTTGGCGGCCACGACGTCGATGCCGTACTGGCCGAGCTGGCGCAGCGAGTCGAGGAGCACGTTCTGCGGGTCGCCCTTGAGGCCGGCCACGTAGACGTTGCCGCTGCCCTCGCCGTACCTCTTCCAGCCCGTGGAGCCGGGGGTCTCGTCCGGCTCCAGGATGTAGAACTCCAGCTCCGGGCCGACCGCAGGGAGCATCCCGAGCTCTGCGAACTGGGCGACGACGCTGCGCAGGACGTGGCGGGGGCTGTCCTCGGCGGGGGTGCCGTCGGCGTTGTAGAGGTCGGCGATGCAGTGCGCGACGCCGGGCTCCCAGGGCACCGGCAGCAGCGTGTCCAGGTCGGGGAACGCCAGGATGTCGGGCAGGCCTGCTTCCAGACCGCCCTCGATGGGCACCACTCCGCCTCGCGGGGTGGTGCCGAGCACCGAGCGGCAGAACGCGACGCCGTTGCTCACGGTGCGCGGGAAGTGGTTGACCAGCAGGTCGCGCCCCCGGTCGGTGCCGATGATGTCGGTGTATCCCAGCCGCACCACGTCGATGTCCTCGGCGGCGAGCTGGTCGGCGGCGGGCTGGAGGCCGGAGGTGTCGAAGTGGGCCACGCGAGGTCCCTTCCCTGGGGTCGTTAGGCCCCGAACAATAACACGTGAGACAGGTCACGCAAGAGGTTCCTAAGTCCCGTCCGGCCGGGTATCGTACGGCCCCTAACGACAGGATGAGAGGCGTCACATGGCCGAGGTGCAGGGCTTCTTCTACCCACGCACGGCGACAGGGACGGCGTCGCTGATCCCCCAGCCGCCGTGGTCCTACTCGGGGGACCTCCTCACCGTGGAGTACCGCACCGACCCCGCTCGGGTGGCCGAGCTGCTGCCCGAGCCGCTGTCGCCGGCAGCGGACGACCCGGGCGCGGTGGCCCTGATCTGGGCGGACTGGCAGTCCTGCTCGTCCTCGCGGGAAGAGCTGCTGGACCCGATCCGCTCCCAGTACAAGGAGTGCTTCGTGGTCGTGCGCTGCTCGTTCGAGGGCCGCACCTACTCCCGCTGCGTCTACATCTGGGTCGACAAGGACTTCGCCGTCCTGCGCGGGCTCCACCAGGGCTACCCCAAGAAGCTCGGCTCGATGTGGCAGACCCGGCCCCACCCGTTCGCGCAGGCAGCGCCCCAGCTCGCACCGGGGGGCGCGTTCGGCGCCACGCTGGCCGCCGGCGACCGCCGGCTCGCCGAAGCGGTGCTCACCCTGCGCGAGGAGTCCGACACCAGCGGCTTCGTCAACGCCCACCCGATGGCGCACCACCGGCTCTACCCCGCCATCGACGGACGCGGCGACGCCTACGCCGAGCTCATCGAGTCGGCCGGGGCGTCGTTCGAGGGCGGGCAGGCGTGGCGCGGCGACGTCTCCCTCGAGCTGTTCGACTCCCCGACCGAGGAGCTCGCCCGGCTTTCCGTCGACGAGGTGATCGGCGGCTACTACCGCCAGGTCGGAGTGGTCTGGGACGGCGGACGGTCCCTCGTCCGGCTGCACCCGAACGCTGAGTAGGGTTCCGCCATGCCCGACCACCACACCCTGGATGAGACCGAGCGCGCCACCCAGGAGCGGGTCGGGCGGCTCGCCGTGGACTTCGCGGCGGCGCGCGCCGTCTCCAGCCTCTACCGCGCGGCGAACGCGGCGCGCAGCCACCTCACCAACACGGTGCTGCGCCCCCACGACCTGACGTGGACCGGCTTCCTGGTCCTGTGGCTGCTGTGGCTGTGGGAGTCGATGGAGACCCGCCACGTCGCCGAGAGCGTGGGCATCTCGAAGGCGACGCTCACCGGGGTGACCAAGACTCTGGTCAGCCGCGGCCTGGTCGACCGGTTGCCGTCCCACATCGACCGCCGGCTGGTCGAGCTGCAGCTGTCCGACAAGGGCGAGCGGCTGATGGCCGAGATCTACCCGAGCTTCAACCGCGCCGAGGCACAGCTGGTCGAGGGCCTGCCCGTCGACGACGTCGTCGTGCTCACCGAGGCGTTGCGTCACGTGGTGCAGGTGGCGGAGGAGCACGACCCCAACGCGCTCTGAGCGAGTGCCCGACGGGCCTCAGACCAGTGCGTCGGCGCGGCGTACGACGTCGCGGCAGAAGTCGCCCAGCTGCGCCTGGTCGTCGATGAACTGCGACGGCTTGACGCAGAACGTGCCGAAGCCGCGCTCCCACTGGGCAGGAACAGCGTCCATCGCCTGGGCGATGTCGGCGCAGGAGTCGTCGTCGGGGAAGACCGCCCGGACCCCACCGACCATCTCCAGCCGGTCGATCGAGCGACCTGCCGCGGACATCGCGGTCGCGACCGAGTCCAGGTCCTCCGCCGACGGCTCGCCGAGGGGGTGGAAGCCGTGGCCGTGGCGCACCAGCCGGCGCAGCACCGGCCCGTGCGCGCGCTGGCCCCCGAACCACAGTCGCGGGCCGTCCGGCCGGTGGGCCTTCGGCTCCAGGTAGACGTCGTCGAAGCTGAAGTACTCACCCGCGTACGACGCCGGCGTCTCGCGCCACACGAGCTCCAGCACCTCCAGCTGCTCGTCGAGGATCCGGCCTCGTTCGCGGAAGGGGACACCCAGCGCGGCGTACTCGTCGCTGCTCCAGCTCACGTTGGGCTGCACCACCAGCCGCCCCTCGGAGAGCAGGTCCAGGGTGCCGAGCTCGCGGGCCAGCAGCAGCGGGTGGCGCAGCGGCGCGATCACTGCGCTGGCCACCAGGCGCACCCGCGTGGTCGCGGCGGCGATCGCCGACAGCAGCACCAACGACGAGGGCCACGGCGTGGCCGGGTCCTGGTTGCCGGGCATCGCGTAGGCACGCGGGTTGGCCATGACGCCGTCGACGCCGGCATCGGGGCCGAGCACGAGGTGCTCGCTGAGCATGACCGCGTCGAAGCCGGCGTCCTCGGCCTCACGGGCCCACCGCACCAGGTCGGACAGCGAGCGGCCGTCGGTCAGCGTCCAGTTCTCACTGAGGATCAGCAGCATCCGCGGCCGGTCGGGCACCTCAGCCGCCGACCGGGAGCGACGTGGCAGCCACCAGCGCCTCGAAGACCGCCAGCTGCTGGGCGTCGGTGCGCCAGGTGTCCTCGGGATGCCACTGGACGCCGAGGAACCAGCCCGACGCCGACGGCAGGTCGGCCCCCTCGATCACCCCCTCCTCCGCCCGGGCGGTGGCCACCAGGCCCTCGCCGAGCGTCGCCAGCGCCTGGTGGTGGTAGCAGGAGACCTCCACGGTCTCGCCCACGACCGCCGCCAGCCGCGAGCCCTGGTCGACGGTCACGTGGTGGACCCGGTGACGGTGGTGGCCCATCGCACCGTCGTGACTGTCCATGTCCTGCACGAGGGTGCCGCCGAGGGCGACGTTGACGACGTGCAGGCCACGGCACACCGCCAGCAGGGGGACGCCGCGTGCCAGCGCGACGCGAGCGACCGCGAGGTCGAAGCCGTCCTGCTCCTCGTCGACGTCGTACAGCGACGGGTGCGGCGGCTGGTCGAACCAGCGCGACGACACGTCACCACCACCTGGCAGCAGGATGCCGTCGGCGAAGGCCAGCCGTCGAGCCACGTCGTCATCGCTCGACGAGGCGTCGGGGTGCACCTGCAGCGGCTCACCTCCCGCGGCGTACACCGCGGCGACGAGCTCGCGGGCGCTGACCTCGGCGGCGTAGCGCAGCGCGGAGGTGGAGGCCGCGAACCGCGACGGGATCGCGATCAGCGGCCGACGTGCCGCGGCACTACCCATGCTTGATCCACGTGGTCTTGAGGTCGGTGTACTCGTCCAGGGCGTGCCGCGACTTGTCCCGGCCGTTGCCCGACAGCTTCACACCGCCGAAGGGGACACTGAGGTCGCCCTCCTCGTAGCAGTTCACCCACACCGTGCCCGCGCGCAGTCGCCGTGCGACCCGGTGGGCGGTGCCGAGGTCGGCGGTCCACAGCGCGGCGGCCAGCCCGTACGGCGTGTCCCCGGCGACGCGCACCGCCTCCTCCTCGTCGTCGACCACCTGCACCGCCAGCACCGGCGCGAAGAGCTCCTCGCGCACCAGGACGTTGTCGGCTGCCAGCCCGGTGACCACCGTCGGGGCGAGGTACGGCGCGTCGTCGCGCAGCCGCGAGCCGCCCGTGCGCACGTCGGCGCCGGCATCGCGGCCCTGCTGGAGCTGGCCGAGCACCCTGCCCAGGGAGCGCTCGTCGACCATCGGGCCCATCCGGGTGCTCGGGTCGAGCGGGTCCCCCGGCGTCCAGTCGGCCGCCCGGTCGATGATCCGCGCCACCACGTCGTCCGCGACGTCGCGGTGGACGACCAGCCGCGACCCGGCGGTGCACATCTCGCCGCTGTTGAAGAAGATCGCCCAGGCCGCGGTCTCCGCGGCGGCGTCGAGGTCAGGCGCGTCGGGGAAGATGATGTTCGGCGACTTGCCGCCGAGCTCGAGGTAGGTGCGCTTGAGGTTGCTGTCGGCGGAGTAGCGCAGGAAGTGGCGCCCCACCGCGGTGGAGCCGGTGAAGGTCAGCACGTCGACGTCCGCGTGCTCGCCGAGGGCCCGCCCGACGACCGTGCCGTCGCCGGTGAGCACGTTCAGCGCGCCGGGAGGCAGCCCGGCCTCGGCACCGAGCTCGGCGACGCGCAGCATCGAGAGCGGCGACTGCTCGGCGGTCTTGAGCACGACGGTGCAGCCTGCGGCGAGGGCGGGCGCGAGCTTCCAGCCGGCGATGGTGAGCGGGAAGTTCCACGGCACCACGGCGGCCACCACACCGGTGGGCTCGCGGGTGACCAGCGACAGCTCGCCCTCCCCCGTCGGGGTGATCTCGCCGTGCTCCTTGTCGGCGAGCTCGCCGTAGTAGCGCAGCGTGCTGACCAGCGCCCGCAGCTCGATCTCGTGGGCGACCCGGATCGGCTTGCCCATCTCCAGGCTGACCAGGAGCGCCAGCTCGTCGCGGTGCTGCTCCACGAGGGCGGCGAACCGCTGCAGCACCTGGCCGCGCTCGCGCGGGTGCATCCGCGGCCACGGCCCGTCGTCGAACGCGCGCCGCGCCGCCGCCACCGCGCGGTCGGCGTCCTCACGTCCCGCCCACGGCACCTCCCCGAGCACCGAGCCGTCCCGGGGTGTGACGTGCTCCCGCCGCGACTCCGCCTGCTCACGTCGCCCGTCGAGGAACAGCCCGTCGGGCAGCTCCAGCTGCGCGGCACGCGCTGACCAGTCGGTGGTGTCGAGGCTCATCTGCGCTCTCCCTCGCCTCAGCTGCCGGCCGGCAACGGCTTGCGGACGCCGCGGAACTCCCAGTCGCCGCCCTGCGCGGTCGAGAGGACCTCTTCGGACTCGGTCGGCTGGGCGCCCACGTCGGTGCGGATCGGCGTCGGTCCGGACACGATGTGGTTGCGCAGCGTGCCCAGGCCCTCGACGTCCACCTCCACGACGTCGCCCGGGTAGACGGTGCGCGAGATCGCCGGGGTGCCCGACAGCAGCAGGTCGCCCGGCTGCAGCGTGATGGTGCGGGCGATGTCGGCCACCAGGTAGTGCATGTCCCACTCCATCTCGTCGGTGGTCGCATCCTGCTTGACCTCCCCGTTGACGATGGTGCGGATGCGCTTGCCCCGGAAGTCCCAGCCCTCGACGACGCCGGGTCCGACCGGGCACAGCGTGTCCGAGCCCTTGACCCGCAGCATCGACCCGGCGTCGGTGTCGCGGAAGTCGTGCAGCCCGTAGTCGTTGGCCACGGTGTAGCCGCGGATGTGGTCGCCGGCCTCCGACGGCGAGACGTTGCGACAGGTGCGGCCGATCACGATCGCGATCTCGCCCTCGTAGTTGAGCCACGTGCAGCCCTCGGGACGCACCACGGCCGCCTCGTGGGAGTTGAGCGCCGTGACCGGCTTGTGGAAGTACGTGGGCGCAGGAGGCAGCTTCGTCTGCATCTCGTGCACCCGGCTGATGTAGTTGAGGTGGACGCAGACGATCTTCGACGGCGTCACCGGTGGCAGGTGCAGCGCGTCCTCGATCGCGACCTCCCGGCCGTCGCCGGCGACCAGCGCCTCGCCGCGGCGTACGACGTCGACCGGGTAGCCGTCCAGGAGGATCCGACGGGTCTCTCTCAGCGTGCTCATCGTGCTCGCTCTCCGTTCGCGCGATCAGCCGGCGGCGGGCAGGTCGGGCCCGCCCATCTGGCGCAGGTAGTCAGGGTCCTCCGGAGTTCGCTGCGGCCGGGGGAAGCCGTCCTCCGGCCGGTCGAACCACAGGTGCACCTGGCCGGTGCCGATGGAGTTCTCGTAGTCGCCGTACTGGCGAGCGGTCGCGCGGCACTCACTCTCGCCCAGGGCACCGATCATCATCAGGTAGTGGGCGAACATCGACTCCGGGCGGTAGCGCATGAACTCCCCCATGGTGTCCAGCACCCGCTTGTGGTCGCCGTGCTTGAACCACTCGATCCGCTCCATGTCCGCCTCGTAGGCCTCGGGCGTTCGGATGTTCCGGACGTCGGCCGACTCGTGGTCACGCAGCTGGCGCAGCTTCCAGAACGTGTGCGAGAGCGCCCCGGAGGCCAGCAGCAGCACCCGCCGGTCGCTCTCCGCGATCGCGTCGCCGAGCGCCCTGCCGGCGCGGAGGAAGTCCTCGGCCTCGCCGGTCTGGGCGACGCTGACCGAGGTCCAGCGCTTGTCGAGGCCCTCGCCGAGGTACTTCCACAGGTTGAGCGTGGCGTAGTACAACGGCAGGTAGGGGTCGTCGATCGCGGTGATCCACGTCGAGTGGTCGACCTCCTTCGCCGCCATCGCGTGCGCCAGCTCCGGGTCACCCTCCCAGTCGTAGGGGATGCGGCACATGCCGCGGGGGAGCTCCTCGGCCGTGAACAGCCCGGCTCGGCGCTGCTGAGCGGTGACGACGAACTCCACGGTCGTGAACCAGTGCGAGTCGAGGACGACCACGCTGTCGTAGTCGAGCGACTCGAAGACGTCGCCGCGCAGGTCGTGCAGCGCCCCCACCAGGCTGAAGTCCTCCCCTGCGTTGAGCTCGCGGCGCGTGACCTCCGGCAGCATGATGGTCGGGACGTGTGCCAGGATCCCGGCGCCGACGACCTCACCCATGGGTGCTCTCCTCTCGCTCTCCGTCGCTCCAGCCGTGTGGCGAGAAGACGGTGTTCTTGATGTCGGTGTAGAAGTCGAAGGACCAGATGCCGCCCTCGCGGCCGATGCCCGACCGGCCGTTGCCGCCGAAGGGGGCGCCGAGGTCGCGCACGAAGAAGCAGTTGACCCAGACCGTGCCTGCCTCGAGCTGTCCGGAGACGCGCTCGGCGCGGGCCTGGTCACCGGTGACCAGGGTGGCCGCGAGGCCGAACCGGGAGTCGTTGGCCATCGCCACGCCCTCTGTCTCGTCGGCGAAGGTCTGGACGGTGAGGACCGGCCCGAACACCTCCTCGGTGAGGATCTCGCTGCCGGGCTTGGCGTCGACGAGGACCGTCGGGCGGAAGAAGAGCCCACCGAGGTCGTCGTTGGGCCCACCACCGACGAGCGGGCGGGCACCCTCGGCCACGGCTCGGTCGACGAACCCGCGCACCCGCTCGAAGTGGGGGCGCGAGACCAGTGCACTGATGTCGGTCGCCTCGTCCCGCGGGTCGCCCTGCACCACCTGCCGAGCACGCTCCACGACCCGCTCGGTGAACTCGTCCGCGATGGACTCCTGGACCAGGACCCGGAACGCACCCAGGCAGACCTGACCGGCGTTGTCGAACTGCTCCACGGTGAGGCTCACCGCGAGGTCGAGGTCGCAGTCCTCGAAGACCAGCAGCGGCGACTTGCCGCCGAGCTCGAACGACAGCGGCACGATGTTGGGGGCCGCGGCAGCCGCGACCCGGCCGGCGGTCGGCACCGACCCGGTGAAGGCGAGCCGGTTGACGCCGGGGTGGGCGGTCAGCGGGGCACCGGCGTCCACGCCACTGCCCTGGACGACGTTGAAGACCCCGGCGGGCACCCCCGCCTCGGCCATGATGTCGGCGAGCAGGCTGGCGGTGAGCGGAGCCCACTCCGGGGGCTTGAGCACCACGGTGTTGCCCGCCGCCAGCGCCGGCCCGATCCGCCACGTGGCGAGCATCAGGGGGGCGTTCCACGGCGTGATGATCGCGACCACGCCGGCCGGGTCGTAGCTGATGCGCTCGCGGTGGCCGCGCACCTCCAGGTCGGGGTGCGCCAAGGACTCGGCCATGTCGGCGAAGTAGCGGAAGTTCATCGCCACCCGTGGCATCACGCCGCGGCGATGGCTCCGGAGCAGGGAGCCGTTGTCGCGGGTCTCGACCCGGGCGAGCTCCTCCAGCCGTGCCTCGACACCGTCGGCCACGCGGCGCAGGATCCCCGAGCGCTGCGCCACCGGCATCGCGGCCCAGGCGGGGAACGCGGTGCGAGCAGCGGCTACCGCCAGGTCGACCTCCGCCGCGGTGCCGGCGTGCACCTGGGCGATCTCGGTCTCGTCGATCGGGGAGACGTCGGCGAACGTCGCCTCGCCGGCGACTCGCTCGCCGCCGATCCAGTGCCGCACGTCGACCATCACGCCCTCGACCTCGGCGTGGGTCGGGGTCTCGGCGGCGACGGGTGTCACGGGCCCTCCTGGAATCGTTAGGGGCCAAACGTATGCGGGCCCGGGTGGACCGGTCAACCGTCCCCGCGAGTCCGGTCACCCGACAGAACAGGGGGGTCCCAGGACTTGGCAGCAGGTCCGTGGAGTCCTATCGTACGGATCCAAACGGAATCATTGTGACCTGCCGCACACAAGGCACGACCCGACCCGGAGGCACGCGTGAGCCACTCGACCAACCCTGAGGCGCACCTCGCTGCGCCGCCCGCCGACGAGCCGCACCTGGCGAAGAACCGCCTCGGCGTCGCCGGCATCGTGTTCTTCGTCGTGGCCGCCGCCGCGCCGCTGGTCGGCATGACCGGCGCGGTGCCCGTGGCGATCGTGCTGGGCAACGGAGCCGCAGCGCCCGGCGCCTACCTCGCCGTGGGCCTCACCCTGCTGGTCTTCAGCGTCGGCTACTCGGCCATGAGCCACAAGGTGACCAACACCGGCGCGTTCTTCGCCTACGTCGGCCGTGGCCTCGGCGTCGCCCCGGGGGTGGGCTCGGCGTTCGTCTCGCTGCTGGCCTACATCACCATCCAGCTCGCGATCTTCGGCTTCTTCGGCGGGGTGATGGCGGGCCAGATCAACGCCGAGTTCGGCCTCGACCTCGCGTGGTGGATCTGGGTGCTGATCGCCTGGGCCATCGTGCTCGGCCTCTCGATCATCAGCGTGGACATCGGTGCGAAGCTCCTCGGCACCCTGATGATCCTCGAGGTGGCCTCGCTCTTCGTCGTCGCGCTCGCGGTGCTCTTCCAGGGCGGCGGCCCCGGCGGGCTGGACTTCGCGGCCTCCTTCTCCCCCGCCAAGATCTTCGCCGGCGGCTTCGCCGGCTCGGCAGGCATTGCGCTGGCGTTCGCGTTCGCGTCCTACATCGGCTTCGAGGCGACCGCGATCTATGGCGAGGAGACCCGCGACCCCAAGCGCAGCGTGCCGATCGCGACCTACGTCGCCGTCACCCTGATCGCCGTACTGTTCGCGATCACCGCCTTCGCCATGGTGAGCGCGCTCGGCAGCGGCCAGGTCGTCGAGCGTGTGGTCGAGATCTCGAGCATCGACGGCGAACCGTTGGCCGATCCGGCCGCCGTGCTGTTCGCGGTCGCCGACGAGTACGTCGGCGCGTGGCTGGCCGAGACCATGCGCTGGCTGGTGCTCTCCAGCCTGTTCGCCGGCCTGCTCGCCTTCCAGAACAGCTCGGCCCGGTACTTCTTCTCGATGGGCCGGGCGGGCGTCCTGCCGAGCTCGCTCGACAGGGTCAACGGCCGCGGCGCCCCCGGTGCCGGCGCCATCGCGACCTCGGCGGTCACCCTGGTCGTGATCATGCTGTTCGTGGCCTTCGACGGAGACCCGGTGCTGAACATGTTCTTCTGGTTCAGCGCGATCGCAGTGCTCGCGATCGTCCTGGTCGAGGTGCTCGTCTCGATCGCCGTCATCGTGTACTTCCGGCGGGAACGGTCGGACACCCGGCTGTGGAACACGATGATCGCGCCCGCGCTGGCCGTCATCGGCCTCGTCGTCGGCTCCTACCTGCTCGCATCGCGCTTCGGCCTGCTCGCCGGCACGACCGCGGAGGGTGTCGACCCGTCGACGCAGTCCTGGGGCCTGTCCGCCCTCGGCTGGTTCCTGGTGCTCTCGCCGTTCCTGACCTTCGTGATCGGCGTGCTGATCCACGTGCTGCGGCGGCGCAAGGAGAACACCGACGCGGTGGCCGACCTGGTCACCTGATCGGCCCCCAGTCGACCTGCTGCGTCTAGGCCCGCGGCACGTCGCCGAGCGCCCAGCCGTCGCCGAGGTCGTCGGCCCGGATCACGCTGAGGGTGCCGTCGGTCTCGAGCACGACCGCGCCGACCTCGCCGAGCCCGCCGAGCCCGGAGCTGCGCAGTGACTGCATCAGCTCCGCCTCGGCGACCCGGTGGTGCCGGCAGCTGTCGTCGAGCACCCGGCCGTGGTGGGCCAGCAGCGTCGGTCCTGACGTCACCAGGCTCCGCGCCGGCTGCACCCGCGCGGTCACGAACGCCACGACGTACTGCGCCACTGCCAGCAGCACCAGCGCGGTGGCTCCTTCGCTGAAGGAGACCGAGGAGCTGAGCAGGATCGTGGCCAGCGTGGAGCCGAGGGCGACGGTGACCACGAGGTCGAAGGCGTTCAGCTTCGCCAGCGTCCGCTTGCCGGAGACCCGCAGCACGACCACCAGCCACACGTACGCCGCGGCTCCGACCAGCACCACTCGCAGGATCTGGGACCAGCTGTCGAACCACATGGGAGGCGATCCTACGGACGACCGCGCGGGCCGCGGACCACTGCTCGCCCGGCGACGTCATGCCTCGAAGGTCGGGGCTTTCAGCAGCAACGGGCAGGGGTGACGGCGTCGCGGAGGTCGGCCTCGGTGGTGCTGCCGTCGTCGGTGCCGTCGGTGGCGCCGACGCAACAGCTGCTGTCGCCGGCGACCGCGGAGACCTCGAGCGCCGTGACGCCCTCGAGGTCGGGGCGGTCGTCGGCCAGGACCGTGTAGATCTCCCACTGCTCCCCGTGCGGGGTGCCCTCGACCCAGAACTTGTCCTGCTTGGCGTAGCAGCACGTGGTCCCACGCTCGTCCACCGACGCGAGGCCGGCCGCAGCCAGTCGGGTCTGCTCGGCGTCGACCTGGTCGACGCTCTCGACCTCGACGCCGAGGTGGTTGAGGTTGCCACCCCGGCCGGCGTTCTCGATCAGCACCAGCTTCAGTGGCGGGTCGGCGACGGCGAAGTTGGCGTAGCCCGGGCGACGCTTGGCCGGCCGGGTGTCGAAGAGCGTGGCGTAGAAGTCGACCGCGGCGTCGAGGTCGTCGACGTCGAGTGCGAGCTGGAGACGGGACATGGGGTTCCTCCCTGGATATCGATGATTGTCGATGTCTTGCAGGGCCCACCTTGCCACGGACATAGACATCAGTCAATCTAGATGTGTGTCGAAGTCTCGTGCCCTGCCGCTCGTCGAGCTCGATCCGCCGGCCTGCTGCGCGGCTCAAGGCGCTCGGGGACCCGGTGCGCCTCCGGCTGATGTCACTGGTGCTCTCCCACGACGGCGGCGAAGCCTGCGTCTGTGATCTCCACGACGCCGTCGACCTCTCCCAGCCCACCGTCAGCCACCACCTCACGGTGCTGCACGACGCCGGCCTGCTCGACCGGGAGAAGCGCGGGGTCTGGGTCTACTACCGGGCCAAGCCGGAGGCGCTGACCGCGCTGCTGACCCTCGTCGAGACCGCGGCGCCTGACCCGGCCGGCGGGCGACCCGGGCCGGCCCAGGCGCCGGGGACGACCGGCTAGCGTGGGGTCATGACCTCCATCGACCTCGGACACCCGACGCAGGGCGACGTCATCGACCTGATCCTCCAGGACCACCGCCGGTTCGAGGAGCTGCTGCGCCAGCTGCGCGACGCCAGCAACGACCGCGACGCCGTACGCCAGGCGTTCTCGGCGTTGCACGTGGCCCACGCCCTGGCCGAGGAGGAGGTGGTCTACCCCAAGCTGCGACGCAAGGACGCGATCAGCGACCACCAGTCCGAGCACGGCGAGGAGGAGCACGCCGAGGGGCATGAGGCACTTCTGGCGGTGCTCGAGCTCAAGGGCACCGACACCGACTCCTTCGACGAGGCCGTCGAGGAGCTCGCCACCGCGGTCAACCACCACCTCACCGAGGAGGAGCTGACGATCCTCAACCCGGCTCGGGAAGAGGTCGGCGAGCGGGTCCGGGCCGACCTCGGGGAGGCCTTCGCCAGGCGCCGCAACGAGCTCATCGACGACGGCTGCGGCAGTCTCGGCCAGGTCCGCCAGATCGTGACCGACGCCCGACGCGACGGGCTCCTGGAGGACTGACAGTTTCCCAAGGTATGCAGCCCAGCTGGCACTCCCCTCGAGGCGCCGCCCGTGGGGAGTGACGGGATGTCGAGGGAGGTCAGCTGATGCGTGACGACCTCGGCGCCGAGGTCCCCGTACGGCGCCCGGTCCGACGGGTGGTCTCGTTGGTGCCGAGCCTGACCGAGGCGATCGCCGCGACCGACCCCGGTGCCCTGGTGGGCGCCACCGACTGGTGCACCCACCCGGTCGACCTCGACGTGGCGCGGGTGCGTGGCACCAAGAACCCCGACGTCGCGGCCATCGTCGATCTCTCCCCCGACCTCGTGGTCGCCAACCAGGAGGAGAACCGCGAGCTCGACGTACGCCGACTGCGCGAAGCGGGCGTGCCGGTGTGGGTCAGCGTCACCGAGACCGTCCCGCAGGCGATCCAGGCGATGCGACGGCTCGTCGAGGAGGCGCTCGGCTGGGGTGTGCCGCCGTGGCTGGATGAGGTGACCGCCCTCTGGGACCAGCCGATGCCCGAGCCCGGCGCCCGCGTCGTCGTGCCGATCTGGCGGGACCCCTGGATGGTGGTGGGGCGCGACACCTTCACCGGCGACCTGCTGCGCCGACTCGGCTACGACCACGTCCTCGCCGACCACCAGGAGCGTTACCCGCGCGTGGAGCTGGCCGACATCGATCGCGACGACCTCGACCTGGTGCTGCTTCCCGACGAGCCCTACGTCTTCACCGCCGAGGACGGTCCCGAGGCCTTCACCCGGGTGCCGACCCGGCTGGTGAGCGGGCGGCTGCTCACCTGGTACGGCCCTGCCCTGCTGGAGGCCGCCGAGCTGCGGGGCCGTCTCGACGTGCAACCCTCCCCCGATTCGGGCCCCTGAGCCGGTTCGGGGGCAGGGTTGCCGGTCCTGCTGGCCCCTCCCGCTAGCGTCGGTCCATGGACCTCAGGATCTTCACCGAGCCGCAGCAGGGCGCGACCTACGACGACCTCCTGCGCGTCGCGCGGGCGACCGAGGAGCTCGGCTTCGACGCCTTCTTCCGCTCCGACCACTACCTCGGCATCGGCACCGAGGGGCTCCCCGGCTCCACCGACGCGTGGACGACCCTGGCCGGCCTGGCGCGCGACACGGCGCGGATCCGGCTCGGCACGCTGCTCACCGCGGCCACGTTCCGGCTCCCCGGACCGCTCGCCATCACCGCCGCCACGGTCGACCAGATGTCCGGCGGCCGGGTCGAGCTCGGGCTCGGCGCGGCGTGGTTCGACCGCGAGCACGCGGCGTACGGCATCCCGTTCCCCGGTGTCGGCGAACGCTTCGACCGGCTGGAGGAGCAGCTGCAGGTCGTGACCGGCCTCTGGACCACACCCGAGGGAGAGACGTTCACCCACCGCGGCGAGCACTACACCGTGCAGGACTCCCCGGCGCTGCCGAAGCCGGTGCAGTCCCCGCGTCCGCCGATCATCCTGGGCGGCAAGGGCGCGAAACGGACTCCGGAGCTGGCGGCGCGGTTCGCAGACGAGTTCAACATCCCCTTCGACACCGCCGACTTCGCGGTGCGGCAGTTCCAGCGGGTGCGCGAGGCGTGCTCGCAGGGCGGCCGCGACCCGTCCACGATGCGCTTCTCCAACGCGCTCGTGCTGTGCTGCGGGCGCGACGACGCCGAGGTCGAGCGCCGCCTGGACGCGATCGGCCAGACCCGCGAGGGGCTTGCCGGGCCTGGCCTGTGCGGCACCCCGGCCGAGGTCGTCGACCGCATCGGTGAGTACGCCGATGCCGGCGCCACCCGCATCTACCTGCAGACCCTCGACCTCACCGACGTCGACCACCTCGAGCTCGTGGCCGACGAGGTCGTGCCCCAGCTCTGACTCCTCAGCCCCGCAACGCGCGCAGTGCCGCGCGGATCGCCTCCTCGGGCGCCTTGAGCTCCTCCCGGTCGTAGGTGAGCAGACCGTTGACCTCGTCCTCGACGTCGCAGAGCTGGGTGTAGACCGTCGCCGACAGCCCTCGTGGCACGGCGGGCCCGACCTGGCGCTCATGCAGGTCGGTGAAGGCAGCCAGCCACTCCTCGGCCGACGCGGCGCTCCCGTGCCCGAAGGTCTTCTCCTCGTTCCAGATCCGGCCGGGCACGGGGAGGGAGACCCCGCCGTACTCCGACAGCACCAGCACGCGACCGTCGCCCTCGGCCCGTGGTGGCACCTCGACGTCTCGCTGGTAGACGTGCAGGCTCCAGAAGTCGCCGGCTCCCTGGTCGTGCCAGCCGCTGGCGTGGTCGACCAGCCGGCTCGGGTCACGCCGGGCCACCTCCTCGGCGATGTCGGCGGCGTCGAACTGCCCCCACCCCTCGTTGAACGGCACCCACACCACGATCGAGGTGACGTTGTGCAGCTGCTCGAGGGTGCGCGCCAGCTCGCGCCGGAACAGCTCACGTCCCGGCGCGTGTCCGCGACCGACCCGGCGCCGACGCTCGGTGTCGTCGAACGGCTTGTCCCACGCGGCGGCGATCGCCTTGCGTCGGTAGCTGCCGCCGCCGTTGACGGCGTCCTGCCAGACCAGCATCCCGAGCCGGTCGCAGTGGTGGTACCACCGCATCGACTCGACCTTGATGTGCTTGCGCAGCATCGTGAAACCGAGCCGCTGCATGGTCTCGATGTCGTGCACGAGTGCCTGGTCGGCGGGCGCGGTCATCAGCCCGTCGGGCCAGTAGCCCTGGTCGAGCACGCCCACCTGCCTCACCGGCTCCCCGTTGAGCACCACCCGCGGGTGCCCCTCGGCGTCGAGGCTCGTGGCGATGCTGCGCATCCCGACGTACGACGTGACCCGGTCCTCACCGAGGGTGACCTCGACGTCGTAGAGGTGGGGGTCGTCGGGGCGCCACAGCCGCACGTCGTCGATCCGGACCCGGGTGGGCACCCCGGCAGGCACCTCGACCTCCTGACCGGCCACGACCACGCGCGCGGTCGCGGCGATGTCGGCGCCGCCGGGGTGCACGGTCACCTCGAGGTCACCACCGCGGTGGTCGGCGTCCAGGTGTGGCGTCAGCGTCAGCCGGTCGACCCAGGCGGCGGGCACCGACTCGAGCCACACCGTCTGCCAGATGCCGGACTGGGCGGTGTACCAGATGCCGCCGCGATCGAGCTTCTGCTTGCCGAACGCGTGCTGACGGGCGTCGCTGAGGTCGCGCACCGCCACCACCACGGTGTTGTCGCCGTCAGTCAAGGCATCGGTGATGTCGAGCGCGAACGCCCAGTAGCCACCCTCGTTGGCCCCGACCTCGGTGCCGTTCACCCAGACCCGGCAGGTCTGGTCGACGGCACCGAAGTGCAGCAGCACCCGCTCGCGCACGAAGCCCTCGGGCAGGTTGAAACCACGGCGGTACCAGAGCGTCTCGTCGGGCCGGAGCTGGCGTCGTACGCCGGACAGGGGCGCCTCGGGCGAGAACGGCACCAGGATCGGGCCGTCGTACTCCCGCGGCTCGCCGGCGTCGGCGCGAGTGAACGCGTGTTCCCACCAGCCGTTGAGGTTGAGGTGGCTGTCGCGGACGAGCTGGGGGCGGGGGTGCTCCGGCAGGACGTGGTCCGGATCGAGGTCGCGCCCCCACCGCGTCATCAGCTCGGCCATCGACGACCTCCTGACAGGAGGCGTGGTGGCCACGGGGACCGCCGCGCCGCCCTCACAGGCCGAGGTCGCGCCCGATGAGCTCCTTCATGATCTCGTTGGAGCCGGCCCAGATCTTGGAGACCCGGCCGTCGCGCCAGGCCCGGGCGACGCGGTACTCGTTCATGTAGCCGTACCCGCCGTGGATCTGCACGCAGTGGTCGAGGACCTCGTTCTGCACCTGGGAGCTCCACCACTTCGCCTTGGCGGCGTCGATCGCAGTGAGCTCCGACTTGTCGTGGGAGACCACGCACTCGTCGATGAACGCCTGGGTGACGTCGATCTTGGTGAACATCTCCGCGAGCAGGAACTTGTTCCACTGGAAGGACCCGATGCCCTGCCCGAACGCCTTGCGCTCCTTGGCGTACTCCAGGGTCTCCATCAGGATCTGCTTGGCGTGGGCCACGTTGGAGATCGAGCAGCCCAGCCGCTCCTGGGGCAGCATCTGCATCATGTGGATGAAGCCGCCGTCGAGCTCGCCGATGATGTCGTCGTCGGTGCAGCGGAGGTTCTCGAAGAACATCTCGGAGGTGTCCGACTCGGTCTGGCCCACCTTGTCGAGCTTGCGGCCGACGGAGTAGCCCTCCTTGTCGGTCTCCACGCCGAACAGCGTGATCCCCCGGGCCTTCTTCTCCGGGCTGGTGCGCGCCGCCACCACCACCAGGTCGGCGGAGTAGCCGTTGGTGATGAAGGTCTTGGAGCCGTTGAGCACCCAGTCGTCGCCGTCACGCACCGCGGTGGTCTTCAACGCCGCGAGGTCGGAGCCACCGGACGGCTCGGTCATGCCGATGGCGCAGAGGTTCTCGCCACTGGCGACCCCGGGCAGCCAGCGCTTCTTCTGCTCGTCGTTGGTCAGCTGGACGAGGTACGGCGCCACGATGTCGGCATGGATGCCCACGCACGCCGACAGCGCCGCGTTGACGTGGGACAGCTCCTCCATGAGCACGGCGTTGAAGCGGTAGTCACCGGCCTCCATGCCGCCGTGCTCCTCGGGGACCTCCAGCCCGAGCAGCCCGGCCTCGCCTGCCTTGAGCCAGAAGTCGCGGCCGAACTCCTTGTTCTCCAGGTGCTCCTCGAGGTGCGGCTCGACCTCGCGGGAGATGAACTCCCTCACGCTCGACCGGAACGCTTCGTGGTCCTCGTTGTAGATGGCTCGCTTCATCTGGCACCTCGTGCTCGGCAGGACTGTCGGTTGGGCCGATCCATCTTCCCAGGCGCGGGACGGCGCTGCCACCGGCCCCGGAGCACGCGGACCTGCGAAGCGGGGTCAGGCGCGGCGTCGTGCGATCTCGTACAGCGCGACCCCCGCGGCGACCCCGGCGTTGAGCGACTCCAGCTCGGCGGCCATCGGGATCGAGACCAGCTGGTCACAGGTCTCCGCGACCAGCCGCGACAGGCCCTGGCCCTCGGAGCCGACCACCAGCACCAGGGGCCCGTCGGCCAGGTCGAACTCCGGCAGCGACACCTCGCCCTCCGCGGAGAGCCCGACGACCATGCACCCGGCCTGCTGGTAGTCCTTCAGCGCCCGCACCAGGTTGGTCGCCTGGGCGACCGGCACCCGGGCCGCGGCACCTGCCGAGGTCTTCCAGGCCGCCGCGGTCATCCCGGCGGCACGGCGTTCCGGCACGACGACTCCGTGCACGCCGAAGCCCGCCGCGGACCTGACGACGGCCCCGAGGTTGCGGGGATCCGTCACCGAGTCGAGGGCCACGATCAGTGTCGGGGCCCCGGAGTCGACGGCGAGGTCGAGCAGGTCGCGCGGGTGGGCGTAGGAGTAGGCCGGCACCTTGGCCGCCAGCCCCTGGTGCACGGCGCGGTCGGTGAGCCGGTCGAGCTCGGCCTTGGTGACCTCGAGCAGCGGCACCCCGCGGTCGGCGACGATCTGGAACGCCTCCCGCAACCGTCCGTCGCGGTCCGCGCCCTCGGCGACGTACACCGTGGTCACCGGCACCTGGGCCCGCAACGCCTCGAGCACCGAGTTGCGCCCGGCCACCCACTCGTCGCTCGGACGTCGCTTCGACCCGGACCCCGAGCCTCGAGACGGTCGAGACCCACCGCCACCCTCCGGTGGTCGAGACCCCTTGAACGCCTTGTGTCCCTCGCGGTCCTTCGCCTTCGGCGTCGGGCCCTTGCCTGCCAGGCCGCGCCGCACCCGGCCCCCCGACCCCGCGGTCGGGTTGCCCTTCTGGCCCTTGCGCACCGCCCCTCGGCGCGACGAGTTCCCGGCCATCACCCACCCACTCCTCTATGTAAATCGGGGTTACGGTCGCTCAACATGGCGTACGACGCCGCAGAACGGTCCACACCGCCGCGGTAGTTCCGATTCCGGCGGCAGACACCGCCCCGGCGTACGCCGCTCACCGCAGTGACCACGCTGACCCCGACGGTCCGTCCTCGATCTCGATGCCGGCCGCGCGCAGCTGGTCGCGGATCGCGTCCGCTGCCCCGAAGTCACGCGCACTGCGCGCCTCTTGTCGCTGTGACAACAAGCCGCTGACGAGGGCGTCCACCACGTCGTGCAGCCGAGCACCCTCGTCGGACGAGCCGTCCGAGGCCCACTCCTCGGCCATCGGGTCACACCCGAGCGCCCCCAGCATCGCGCGTACGGCGCCGGCGGCCCCCCGCGCAGCCGTCTCGTCCCCGGCGCTCAGCAGCTTGTTGCCCTCTCGCACCACCTCGTGGATCGCAGCAATGGCGGCGGAGGTGTTGAGGTCGTCGTCCATCGCGGCTTCGAAGTCGGCGCATCCCACCAGCGAGATCGGCGCCACCTGCGGGGCGCGCTGCAGGAAGTGCTCGATCCGCTGGAACGACGTCGCCGACTCCGCCAGCGCCGCGAAGGAGAACTCCACGTGCGAGCGGTAGTGCGCCGAGACGATGTAGTACCTCAGCTCGATCGGCCGCACCCGCTCCAGCACCGCCGGCACCGTCAGGCTGTTGCCCAGCGACTTGCTCATCTTCTCCCCGGCGGTGGTGATCCACGCGTTGTGCATCCAGATCGTGGCGAAGTCCTCGCCGGCCGCCCGCGACTGCGCCTGCTCGTTCTCGTGGTGAGGGAACCGCAGGTCGACCCCACCGCCGTGGATGTCGAACGCCCGGCCCAGGTACTTCGACGCCATCGCCGAGCACTCGACGTGCCAGCCCGGCCGCCCCCGGCCCCAGGGCGTCGGCCAGGACGCCGTCTCCGGCTCCTCGGCCTTGCGCCCCTTCCACAGCGCGAAGTCACGCGGATCGCGCTTGCCTCGCGGGTCGGCGTCCTCCGCCGCCTCCATGTCCTCGAGCCGCTGCCCCGACAGCTCGCCGTACGCCGGCCAGGTGCGCACGTCGAAGTAGACGTCGCCGGACCCGTCGTCGGCCGGGTAGGCGTGGCCACGCGCGATCAGCTGCTCGATCAGCTCGATCATCTCCGGCACGTGCCCGGTCGCCAGCGGCTCGTACGTCGGTGGCAGCACCCGCAACGCGTCGTACGCCGCCGACAGCCGCCGGTGCATGTCGTAGGCGAGGTTGAACCACGCCCGCCCCTGCTCGCGCGACTTGATCAGGATCTTGTCGTCGATGTCGGTGACGTTGCGGATGAAGGTGACGCCGTAGCCCCGCAGCTCCAGCCACCGCCGCAGCACGTCGAAGTTCACCGCCGAGCGCACGTGCCCGACGTGGGGCTCGGACTGCACGGTGAGTCCGCACACGTAGATGCCGACCTTGCCCTCGACGAGGGGTTGCAGGGCGCGCACCTCGCGGCTGGCGGAGTCGTGCAGGCGGATCGTCACGTGCCGCAGTCTAAGGACCAGGGACGCCAGACGCTCATTCCGCGGTGAACTCCACCCCGTCCCACCCGGTGGCTCCGTCGGGCACGACGTCACGCTGCGCCCCGGTCTGGGTGTAGCCGTCCTTGTCCGTGGCCCGCACCTGCAACGAGTGGTCCCCGGGTTCGACCGAGACCGACCCACGCCACTGCACCCAGGTGTCCACCGACGGCACCCGGGCCAGCGTCACGTCCTGCCACCCACCGCCGTCGACCTGCACCTCGACCCGCTCGATCCCCGTGTGCTGCGACCAGGCGACCCCGGCGACCGTGACCTCGCCTGCGTCGGCCCGGCCACCGCTGCGAGGTACGTCGATCCGCGACTGGGTGCGGACCGGCGCCTGCTCCGACCAGCCGCGCGTGGTCCAGAAGGCCTCGAAGTCCGCGAACCGCGTGACCTCCATGTCCCGCACCCACTTGGTCGCCGAGACGAACCCGTAGAGCCCCGGTACGACGACGCGCACCGGGAACCCGTGCTCCACCGGCAGCGGCTTGCCGTTCATCGCCACCGCGAGCAGCGCGTTGCGGTCGTCGGTGAGCGCCTCGAGCGGGGTGCCGCAGGTCCAGCCGTCCTGCGAGGTCTGCTTCACCGCGTCCGCGCCGTCCTGGACGCCGGCCTCCTTCATCAGGTCAGCCACCCGCACACCGCTCCACCAGGCGTTGCCGATCAGCTCGCCGCCCACCGGGTTCGAGACGCAGCACAGCGTCACCCAGTCCTCGGTGAAGCGGCGTTGCACCAGGTCGTCGTAGCTGATTCTCAGCTCCCGCTCCACCATGCCGTGGATCCGCAGCGACCACTCCTCGGGGCGCACCGTCGGCACGGCGAAGGCGGTGTCGATCCGGTAGAAGGTGGAGTTCGGCGTGCGCCACGGGGTCAGGTCGGCCAGGTCCAGCTCCGCGCCGTCGGGCACCTTGCCGGTGGTCACCGGGAGCTCCAGGCGATCAATCGCCTGCTCCACCGCGCGGCGCTCGCGTCCGAAGAAGCCACCGACCAGACCGAGGCCGATGCCACCGGCACCGATGAGGAGCAGGCGCCGGCCGAAGGTCGGATCCTCGGCGGGGTCGCCCGAGCGTGGGAGCAGGACCGGCAGCAGGCCGATCCAGGCCGCGGCACCGGCGACCAGCGGGACGTAGGAGGAGGGGCCCGACTCCGGCCGGGTGTGCACGCAGAAGGCCGCGAACCCTGCCATCCCCGCGAACAGCACCTGCCCGCGCCAGGGTCGGTCGCGGCCGATCCTGCCGGCGAGCGCCGAGAGGGCCGCCAGCACGAGCACGGTGCCCGCGACGAGCAGCGGCTTGTCGTACTGGCCGACGATGCTGATCAGGAAGTGCGCCACCGGACCGGGCGTGACCTCCACGACGGTCTCGGCGACGGCGGTGACCGGGTCCAGGCGCAGCCGGAGCAGCGCGGTCGCCGCGACGGCGACCGCGAGCCCCACAGCCCCGGTCACCAGGCCCGCCAGCCACGCCCTCATGCGTCCATCCTCCACCCGGGGCCATGTCGACAGGCAGCTTCAGCGCCCGGGAGGGGTTCGCACCCGGGGCGCGCCGGGTTGGGTCGCGGTGCTGCCTGTTGGGACGGCCCCCACGGCATGATGCTGTCCATGCACCTGACGAGCCTGCCCCGCGTCGGGCTCGGCACCGACGTCCACCGCCTCGCCGAGGGACGCCCGATGCGGCTGGCCGGACTGGACTTCCCCGAGGAGCCCCTGGGCCTCGACGGCCACTCCGACGCCGATGTCGCCGCGCACGCCGCCTGCGACGCGCTGCTGTCGGCTGCCGGACTGGGCGACCTGGGTTCGCAGTTCGGCACCGACGACCCGCAGTGGGCCGGCGCCTCCGGCGCGATGCTCCTCGCCGAGACGGTACGCCGCGTGCGTGCGGCCGGCTTCGAGGTCGGCAACGTCGCGGTGCAGGTGATCGGCAACCGGCCCCGCCTGGGGCCGCGCCGCGCGGAGGCCGAGGCAGCGCTCACCGACGCGGTCGGGGCCCCGGTCGCGGTCTCCGCCACGACGACCGACGGGCTCGGGCTGACCGGCCGGGGAGAAGGAGTCGCGGCGCTCGCCACGGCGCTGGTGTGGGCGGCCGAGGGGTGACTCGGGCCGCGATCCTGCTCGCAGGCGGCTCCGGCAGCCGGGTCGGGGCGGAGGGCAACAAGGTGCTCCTGTCCGTGGCGGGCCGACCGCTGCTCGCCCACTCCCTGGCCGTCGCGACCTCCGCCGTCGACCTGGTGGTGGTCGTCGTCCGCCCCGGGGACGAGCAGCCGGTCGAGGCCGTGCTCGAGGCTGCCGGAGACGTCCCGGTCGAGACCGTCCCGGGCGGGGCCACGCGGCACGCCTCGGAGTGGTCGGCGCTGCGATTCCTCGCGGACCGGATCGTCGCGGGAGCCGTCGACGTGGTGGCGATCCACGACGCGGCACGCCCGCTGGCCACGCTGGGACTGTGGCGCTCGGTGCTGGCTGCAGCCGAGGAGCACGGCGGTGCGCTGCCGGTGCGGCCCGCTGCCGGGGTCGTGTCTGCCGGCACGCTGGTGGGTCCCCTGGGCGGGGAGGAGTGGGTGGGGGTGCAGACACCTCAGGCGTTCCGTGCCGAGCCCCTGCTCGCGTCGTACGTCGCCGCGGAGCGCGACGGCTTCGAGGGCACCGACACCGCCGCGTGCGTGGCGCAGTACTCCGACCTGCGGGTGGTCGCGGTGCCCGGCGAGGCCGGCAACCTCAAGGTGACCTATCCCGAGGACGTCGAGCTCGCCGAGCGGCTCATCGGCGCAGCGACCACAGCTCCAGGTCACCCTGGTCCGCCAGACGACGGGCGCCCGACGGCACCTCGACGGTGACCACCTCGAGGCTCGCGGCCAGGCCGGCGATCGTCGCCTCCAGGGATGCCTGCACCTCGACGACCTCCCCGGGCACCACCAGTGGTCCGGCCACCTGCACCAGCCCGGAACGGTCGAGGGTGCCCACGACCGCGTCGTCGGCGACCCGCTTGATCGTGTCGGTCACCGGGCGGACGCCGAGCCGCGCACGACCGTCCCGCGCGGCCTCCAGCGAGGACCGGAGCGTCTCGGCGTCGATCCCGGGGGAGCGCTCGTCGACGACGACGTGGCCGGTCCCCGAGGCACCGGTGATCGCGCGCTCGATCTCGGCGCGCAACCGGTCCCGCCAACCGGTCCCGTCGAGCCGGTCCCACCTCAGGAGGTCGACGCTCCACCCGGCGGCGCTCACCAGCCTTGGCCGGGCTCACGGATGGTGCTCATGGGACCCATCATCCCCGGGAGCCCGGGAGGCGTCACGCCTCGGACCGATCCTTGTCCGCACGACCACCAGCACGGGGTCCGGACGTAACGAACCCCCGGGCCACAGGGCACCGGGGGTCCGCGAGACACCTCAGGTCAGGAGGCGAGCACCTCGTCGAGCAAGGTCTCGGCCTTGTCCTCGTTGGTGGACTCGGCGAGCGCGAGCTCGCTGACCAGGATCTGCCGGGCCTTGGCGAACATCCGCTTCTCGCCGGCCGAGAGGCCACGGTCACGATCACGGCGCCACAGGTCGCGCACGACCTCGGCCACCTTCATCACGTCACCGGAGTGCAGCTTCTCGAGGTTGGCCTTGTAGCGGCGCGACCAGTTGGTCGGCTCCTCCACGTGCGGGGTGCGCAGCACGTTGAACACGCGCTCCAGACCCTCCTTGTCGACGACGTCGCGGACGCCGACAAGATCCAGGTTGCAGGCGGGAACCTTCACCACGAGGTCCTGCTGAGCAACGATGCGGAGGACGAGGTAGAGCGTGTCCTCGCCCTTGATGGTTCGATTTTCAATCTTCTCAATCACGGCAGCGCCGTGGTTCGGGTAAACAACCGTTTCGCCGACGGTGAAGGTCATGTGTCAAGTACCCCTTTCCAGGTGACTAGTCTAACACGGACCGATTCGGACATCCGCGCTGTTTCCGCAGGTCAGACGCTTGCCAGGGCTTGACAAATCTGTGTGCGATGTGCGTCGAGCAGGTCGGTTCGCCGGCCCGCGAGGAGTTGGTCGATCGACCAGGATCAACCTGCGTGACCTCCCACGAAACTCCCGGTCCACACCCGATACTCGTCCCATGCTGCTGCGTCGCAATCCCGGCCTGGTCCCCTCCCTGGTGCTCGCCGCGCATCCGGTCCAGGGACTGCTGATCGCGATCGGGGCGGCGGCTGCGGCCCTGGTCTCCGGGCGGGACTGGCGCGAGGTGGGCCTGGTGGGCCTCACGGTGCTGGTGGGGCGGGCGAGCTACGGCTGGCTCAACGACGTGGCCGACCGGCAGCGCGACATCGCCGTGGAGCGGCAGGACAAGCCGCTGGCCAGGGAGTGGGTCGAGCGCGGCACCCTGACCTTCGCCACCGCGGTCGCGGTGTGCTTCCTGGTGCCCCTGTCCATCGCCAACGGCACGGCGGCCGGCCTGTTCCACCTGGGGTCGGTGTTCGCCGCCTGGCTCTACAACACCCGCCTGAAGACCACGGTCCTGTCCTTCCTCCCCTGGGCGGTCAGCTTCGGCCTGCTCGTCCCGTTCCTGTCCTACGGCGGGTGGGGCGGCGGCATGCACGGCTCCGCACCGCAGACCGCGGTCGTGGTCCTGGCGGCCCTGCTCGGGGTCTGCGTGCACGTGCTCGACGCCCTGCCCGACCTGGTCGAGGACCACCGCAACGGGGTCAGGAGCCTCCCGGTGGTCGTGGCGTTGAAGACCGGGGCCCGCCCCCTGCTGCTGGTGATGGTGGTGCTGACCGCGCTCACCCTCGGCGGCCTGGTCTACGCAGGGTTGAGCGTCGGCCTGCACGTCTGATCCACCTCGGCGGACGCGTCCCCTACACTCAGGCGCGTGATCGCCACCACCGAATCGGGCTCAGGATCCATGCGCCTGCGCCGCCTCCTGAGGACCGCTGCCGCCATCACCCTGCTGCCGCTGGGGTTGTCCGCCTGCACCAGCGCGACCACCGACGTCGTCTACACCCCGGCCCAGGGCGTCACCGAGCGCGACGCCGAGGTCGACGTGCTCAACGCCCTGATCGTCAGCGACGAGGAGGGCGAGGGCCGCTTCATCGCCGGCCTGGCGAACGACAACCGCGAAGCCGGCGACGCGCTCGTCGAGGTCAGCGGTGCCGGCGAGGACGCCTCGGTCGAGGTCGAGATGAAGGGCGGCGCCATCGAGCTCGAGCCCGGGGGATTCGTGCAGATCGCCGACATCGGCAGCCAGGCTGACGGCGTACAGGTCATCGTCAGCGGCGACGCGGTCAAGCCCGGCTACTTCGTGCGCCTGTCGCTGCAGTTCGCCAACGCCGAGACCGTCGAGATGCACGTGCCGGTGGTGACCCCGGGAGAGGACTTCGGGCCGTTCATCTCCGAGAGCCCCTCCGGGGAGGCGTCCACCGACTCCGAGCCCCGCCCCGAAGAGCCCAGCGAAACCATCTCGGAGTGACCCCGGTGAACGCGCCGTACACCCTCGTCCTGCTGCGCCACGGCGAGAGTGAGTGGAACGCCAAGAACCTCTTCACCGGCTGGGTCGACGTCGCCCTGACCGACAAGGGACGCACGGAGGCTGCGCGCGGCGGCGACCTGATGCGCGAGGCCGACGTGCTCCCCGACGTGCTGCACACCTCGTTGCTGCGGCGGGCGATCGCCACCGCTGAGCTGGCGCTGGACTCCTGCGAGCGGCACTGGATCCCGGTGCGGCGCTCCTGGCGGCTCAACGAGCGCCACTACGGCGCCCTGCAGGGCAAGGACAAGAAGGCCACGCTCGAGCAGTACGGCGAGGACCAGTTCATGCAGTGGCGCCGCTCCTACGACACCCCGCCACCGCCGCTGGACGACCACGACGAGTGGTCACAGCACGGGGACCCGCGCTACGCCTTCCTGCCCGACGAGATCGTGCCCCGCACCGAGTGCCTGGCCGACGTCGTCGACCGCCTGCTGCCCTACTGGTACGACGCGATCGTGCCCGACCTGCGCACCGGGCGGACGGTCTGCGTCGCCGCGCACGGCAACAGCCTGCGCGCGATGGTCAAGCACCTCGACGGCATGGGCGAGGACGACGTGGTGGGGCTCAACATCCCGACGGGCATCCCGCTGGTCTACCGACTCGACGAGGAGATGCGCCCGACCCGGCGCGGCGGGGAGTACCTCGACCCCGACGCCGCGGCCGACGCGATCCGGGCCGTCGCCAACCAGGGCCGCTGATCAGCCGTTCGGCCAGATCTTCGTCCGGCGCGGGCCGGGTCGCGGCAATCGTGCAGGTCTGACTCGTTCCGAGGGTTAGGTTGCGGCTCACACCGTCGCCGCACTGAGGAGTCTCCGTGACCCGTCCTTCTCGGGCCTTGGCCGCCCTGGCCTGCACCGCCGCCCTCCTCGCCTCGGGAGTCGCTCCCGCCACCGCCGCCGACTGGGTGCACGAGGATGCCGTCGGCGACGTCCAGACCGCGACGTTCGACTACACCACCGAGGATGAGCCCGACTTCGTCGTCGACCCCGACAACGTGAACACCGACATCATCCGCGTGATGATCCGGCACCGGGTGCACCGCGTCGCGCTGCGGATGACCTTGCGCGACATCCGCCCCACCAGCGGAGCCGCCGTCTTCGACATCCGCACCGACGGCCGCGACTTCTTCGCGATCAAGAGCCTCGCCAGGGACGGCCGGCAGTTCGCGCCGGGATGGATGCTCGTCACCGCCAACGGGCGGCGGGTCCGCTGCACCGACGTACGCCGCTATGTCAAGCGCGAGACCGAGGAGGCCGTGGCCCGCATCCCGCGTCGTTGCCTGGGCTTCCCGACGTGGGTCAGGGTCGGCGCCGGTGCGCAGACTCTCGAGGAGACCCGCCGGTCGTTCTCCATCGCCATCGACGACGGCCTGCGTGAGGGCGAGTTCGCGGACGTGCTGACCCTGAGCCCCCGGGTGTACCGCGGTTAGCTCGAGCTCCCGGCTCAGGTGGTGCCGGTCACCAGGTAGATCACGCGCCGCGCCAGCGAGACCGCGTGGTCGGCGATGCGCTCGTAGTAGCGACCCAGGAGCGCGGCGTCGATGGCGGGCTCGACACCGTGGGCCCAGTCGTCGCCGAGGACGATGCGGAACTGCTGCTTGCGCAGCTCGTCCATCTCCTCGTCGGCCTCCTCCAGGCGCCGCGCGTGCTCCACGTCGCGGTTGGTGATGATCAGCTCGGTCTCCCGCACCATGTGGCGAGCCACCTCGGCCATCCGCCTCGTCGTCGGCAACAGCTCATCGGGCACGGCCACGTCGGGCAGCCGCAGCTGGGCGACCTTGGCGACGTGGACCGCGAGGTCGCCCATGCGCTCCAGGTCGGAGACCATGCGCACCGCGGCGACCAGGGTGCGCAGGTCGCCCGCGACCGGCTGCTGGAGCGCCATGATCTCGAAGCACTCCTCCTCGATCCGCTCCCGCAACCGGTCGATCTTCACGTCGTCGGCGATGACCTGCTCGGCCACCTCGCCGTCGGCGTCGAGCAGCGAGCGGGTCGCCTGGGTGACGGCCTGTTGCACCAGGCCGTTGAGCGCGCCGAGATCCTCGACGACGGCGTCCAATTGGTCGGTAAAGGCGTTACGCATGGGCCTATGGAACCAAGGACTGTCGAGCATCACTGCAACGGTGGGTGAACGGCAGGTGAAGTGAACGAGAAACCGCAGGTCAGACGGCTGGACATGAGTTTCCACCACCCGGCGTGGCTCTACCATCGTCACCATGGAGCCGACCACCGCCACTCTGCTCGCCGCCCTGCTGGGTGCCGTGCTGGGCGGCGGCGTGATCCTCGCCTGGCGGGTCAGCGACCAGGCCCTGCGGCCGCCGGACCGGCCGAGGTCGACACCACCGGACGCCGCCGAGGTCCCTCCCGGGGTCTCCACGGTGCTCAACGTGCTGCGCTCCAGCGGGTTCGTCGTGGACGAGCACGACCAGGTGCTCCAGGCCTCGGCTCCGGCGCACGCCCTGGGGCTGGTGCGCGGTCGCGAGATCCGGGTGGCCGAGCTGCTCGACGTCGTACGCGCGGTGCGGCGCGACGGCGAGATCCGCACCCTCGACCTCGACGTACGCCACGGGGCGCGCACGCTCCACGTGCAGGGTCGCGTGGCTCCGCTCAGCAGCCGTCTGGTGCTGGTGCTCGCGGAGGACCGCACCCACGAGCGTCGGGCGGAGACGATCCGGCGCGACTTCGTCGCCAACGTCTCCCACGAGCTGAAGACCCCCGTGGGAGCGATGACGCTGCTGGCCGAGGCCACCGAGGACGCCGCCGACGACCCCGAGGCGGTACGCCGCTTCGCCGGCCGGATGCGCGCCGAGGCCAGCCGGCTCACCCATCTGGTGATGCAGATCATCGAGCTGTCCCGGCTCCAGGACGACCAGCTGGTCGAGCCGGCGGTGCCGGTGGGCGTCGACCTGGTCGTGGCGCGCGTCCTGGAGAGCAACGAGGTGGAGGCCAAGGCCAAGGGCATCGCGGTGCAGTGGGCCGGCCGCCAGGACCTGAAGCTGGTCGGCAACCAGGACCAGGTGGTGCTCGCGCTGAGCAACCTGGTCGCCAACGCGATCGCCTACTCCGAGGAGCACAGCCAGGTCACGATCAGCGCCCAACCGGTCGCCGACATGGTCGAGCTGTCGGTCACCGACCAGGGCATCGGCATCCCCAACGCCGAGCTGGGGCGGATCTTCGAGCGGTTCTACCGCATCGACCCCTCCCGGCACCGGTCCACCGGCGGCACCGGGGTGGGGCTGTCGATCGTCAAGCACGTCGCTGCCACGCACGGCGGCGAGGTGACCGTCTGGTCCCGCGAGGGACAGGGGTCGACCTTCACCCTGCGGCTGCCCCGCCACACCGAGATCGAGCGAAAGGCTGGTTGATGACCCGAGTCTTGGTCGTCGAGGACGAGGAGAGCTACAGCGACGCGATCTCCTACATGCTGGGCAAGGAGGGCTTCCAGGTGGCGCTGGCCGCCGACGGCCAGCAGGCGCTGGAGGAGTTCGAGCGCAACGGCGCCGACATCGTGCTGCTCGACCTGATGCTGCCCGGGCTCCCCGGCACCGAGGTCTGCCGCCGGATCCGGCAGACCTCGTCGGTGCCGGTGATCATGGTGACCGCCAAGGACGACGAGGTCGACAAGGTGGTGGGTCTGGAGCTGGGAGCCGACGACTACGTCACCAAGCCCTACTCCCCGCGCGAGCTGGTGGCGCGGATCCGTGCCGTGCTGCGTCGCGGTGACGCTGCCGAGCTCGCCCCTGCGACGCTGGAGGCCGGGCCGGTGCGCATGGACGTCGAGCGTCACCAGGTCACCGTGGGTGGGCAGCTGACCACGCTGCCGCTGAAGGAGTTCGAGCTGCTCGAGCTGCTGCTGCGCAACACCGGCCGGGTCCTGACCCGCGGCCAGCTGATCGACCGGGTCTGGGGCTCGGACTACGTCGGCGACACCAAGACCCTCGACGTGCACGTGAAGCGACTGCGCGCCAAGATCGAGCCCGATCCCCACCACCCGGTCCACCTGGTCACCGTCCGCGGCCTGGGCTACAAGCTGGAGGCCTGAGGGGGGCGGTTTCCCAAGGGATGCAGCCGACCTGCCACTCCCCACGAGATGCCCCTCGTGGGAGGTGACAGGTTGTCGTGGGGAGTCCGGGCGGGCGACGCCCGAGCTACTCCGAGCGGTCGGCCTCCAGCCAGCCCCGGAACGCCTCGAGGTTCTTGGTCGACTCACCGCGCGAGGTACGCCACTCCCACTCCTTGCGGATCGCCGAGGCGAAGCCCAGCTCGAGGATCGTGTTGAACGACTCGTCGCTGTAGGTCAGGACCGACCCGAGCAGCCGGTCGAGCTGCTCCTCGGTCACGGCCTCGAGCGGCAGCCGGCCGTCGAGGTAGATGTCGCCGTGGTGGTCCAGGGCGAAGGACACCCCGAAGAGCCGCAGGTTGCGCTCGAGCAGCCAGCGGTAGACGTTCTCGCCGTTCTCGTCGACGTGGCGCGAGACGAAGGCGTGGATCGCGAAGGAGTGCTTGCCCACGTCGAGCCGGCACGGCGTCTTCAGCTTGCGCTCGCCGGGGAGCTCGACCATGAACAGGCCCTCGGAGATCTCCTCCCACTCCAGCTCGGCCTTCTCCAGGGTTGCCCGGACCGTGGTGATCACCGAGTCCCGCAGGTCGGGTGAGTCAGCCACTGACCGCCTCCTGGCGCGTCGAGGGGTGGTCGTGCCACAGCGCGACCGCTGCCTTGCGATAGACGTCGAGGGTCTGGTCGGCGGTGTGCTCCCAGGCGAACCCGCGAGCATGCTGGACCGCGGCGTGCGCCATGGCCTCGCGCACCTCCGGCTCGTCCACCAGCCGCGCCAGGGCGGCGGCGTACGACGCGGGGTCGTGGCCCTCGACCAGCAGGCCGGTCACACCGTCGGCCACGACCGTGGGCAGTCCGCCGACGGCTGCGGCCACGACGGGCGTGCCGGTCGCCTGCGCCTCGATCGCGACCAGCCCGAACGACTCGTTGTACGACGGGACGCAGACCAGGGTGGCCGCGGCGTACCAGTCGACCAGCGTGTCGCGGTCGACCGGCGGCACGAAGCGCACCAGGTCGGCGATGCCGAGCTCCTCGGCCAGCTCCGCCAGCGACTCGGGGTGCTCCAGCCCGCTGCCGGAGGGACCGCCGATGACGGGCACGACCAGCCGCTCGCGCAGGTCGGGTCGCTGCGCCAGCAGCGCGACCGCCCGCAGCAGCACGTCCGGGGCCTTCAGCGGCTGGAGTCGCCCGACGAAGGTGGGCACCACGGCGTCCTGCGGCAGCCCGAGCCTGCGGCGGGCATCGGCCTGCGGCCGCGGCGCGAAGAGGTCGAGATCGACGCCTGGCCGCACGACCTGCACCCGGCTCGGCTCGGCGTCGTAGAGCTCGATCAGCTGCTCGGCCTCGGCGCCGGTGTTGGCCAGCAGCATGTCGGCGGCCTCGACCACCTGCTGCTCGCCGAGGACGCGGGCGGCGGGCTCGGGGCAGTCGCCGTCGGCGAGCTGGGCGTTCTTGACCTTCGCCATGGTGTGCATCGTGTGCACCAACGGCACCGACCAGCGGTCGCGCAGCAGCGCGCCGACCTGCCCGGAGAGCCAGTAGTGGGAGTGGATCAGGTCGTAGTGGCCGACCTCGTGCCCGGCCTCGGCCCGCAGCAGGTCGCGGGCGAACATGCACAGCTGACCGGGGAGCTCGGACTTGTCGAGCCCCTCGAACGGCCCGGCCATGACGTGGTGCACGCGGACGCCGGGGACCACCTCGACCACCGCGGGGGTCGTGGAGGACGTCGCGCGGGTGAACACGTCGACCTCGACGCCGCGCTCGGCCAGCCGCTTGGAGAGCTCGAGCACGTAGACGTTCATGCCACCGGCGTCACCGGTGCCCGGCTGGTCGAGCGGCGAGGTGTGCAGGCTGATCATCGCCACCCTGCGCAGGTCAGGCAGCGACGGCACACGACCCGTCAGGGTGAGTACGTCGTTCAAGGGCACACCTCCAGGGGACACAACCACGGGTGATCCCTCTGTATTTCCCCCAATTCGACCCCCGCACCCATCAGCGGGGCGTTGCCGTGGTCACAGGGGGCCGAAGATCCCAGGTCACAGGCAGTTTCGCCGACCTACACTGCGCGGGTGCAGTTCCGGGTGCTGGGGTCCCTCGAGGTCCTCGACGGCGCGGGTCCGGTCGTGGTCCGGCGTGGCCGGCCGCGCTCGCTGCTCCACCTGCTGCTGCTCCACCGTCGCGTGGTGCTGCCCGTCGACGTGATCGCCGAGCGGCTCTGGCCGGCCGAGCAGCCAGCCGACGCGGGCAACGCCGTGCACCAGCTGGTCTCCTACCTGCGCCGCGCGCTCGGTGAGGGGGGCCGCTCAGCGCTGGTCACGGGACCCACTGGCTACATGCTGGACGTCAGGGACGACGACATCGACGCCACGGTCTTCCTCACCCACGTGCAGTCGGCGCTGGACTCGCTCGAGTCGGACAAGCCGTCCGAGGCTCTGGCTGCCACCGAGCGCGGCGCACTGCTGTGGCGCGGGGAGCCGTACGCCGAGTCGGCGACGTACGAGTGGGTCAGCGGCGACACGCAACGGCTCCAGGACGCCTACCTGCTGCTGCAGGAGGCGCGCCTGGACGCGCTGCTTCAGCTGGGCAGGCACCGCGAGGCGCTGCTCGAGGCCTCGTCGCTGGTCAGCGCCTACCCGTTGCGCGAGCAGCTGCACGGCCAGCTCTCCGTCGCGCTCTACCGCGGCGGCCGTCAGGGGGAGGCGCTCGAGGTGCACCGCAACCTGCGCAGCTTGCTCGCCGACGAGCTCGGGATCGACCCCTCGGCCGCGCTGCAGGAGCTCGAGAGCAGGATCCTGCGCCAGGACCCGACGCTCGACCGCCGGCCGGGGACACCAAGCGCGCCGTCGTCGGTCCCGACCCGTCCCCAGCCCGACGACCGCACCTCGGTCCCCGACCTGCCGCCCCCGTCGTACGCCGCACCGTTGCGGGGGCGCGAGACGGAGCTGTCCGCGCTCGGCTCCCTCGCGCAGGCGCACCGCCTGGTGACCCTGGTCGGGCCACCCGGCGTCGGCAAGTCCCGGCTGGCGGCGGCCCACGCCCAGCGGTCCACCGACGAGCACCGCTGGTACGTCGACCTCAGCGAGGTGGCCGCTGCCACGGTCACCGCCAGCACGATCGCCGGGCGTCTCTGCCTGGACGCCCAGGGCGACGACCCGGGCGAACGACTCGCTGAGGCGCTCGACGTGTCGGGGTTGCTCGTGCTGGATGGCTGCGAGGTGGCCTCCGACAGCGTGAGGGAGCTGGTCTCGGACCTGCTCGGCCGGACCGAGCGGCTGCGCATCCTGGCCGTGAGCCGTCGTCCGCTGCAGGTGGCCGGCGAGGTCATCTCCCGGCTGGGTCCGCTCGAGGATTCGTCGAGCGACGGCACGTCCCCCGCCGCGCAGGTCTTCCTCGACAGCGCTGCCGCGACCACGGGCCGCCTCATCGACGACCCGGCCGAGCTGATGCAGGTGGCGGACATCGTGCGCGCGCTCGACGGGCTACCGCTCGCGATCGAGCTGGCGGCGGCCAACCTCGACGTGCTCGGCCTCTCGTCCCTGCAGACGCACGTCGCCGCGCAGCTCGACTACCTCGTGCAGCCGGGGCGGGACGCACCCGCGCGGCACCAGTCGCTGCGGGCGGCGATCCGCGGGAGCATCGACCTGCTCTCGCCGGAGGAGCGCCACTTCCTCGCCCAGCTCGCGGTCTTCCCCGGCACGTTCGACCTCGAGGCCGCCGCCGCGATCACCGCGGCCACGCCCGCCGTCGCCTACCAGCGCGTCGCCTCGCTGGTGCGCCAGTCGCTGCTGGTGACCGACGGCCGCGACGGCTACCGGCTGCTCTCGCCGATCCGCGACTACGCCGGGCTCATGGGCGACGAGCTGGAGACCGACGTCGACGAGGTGCGCACCCGCCACAGCCACTACATCGCCACGCTCGTGGCCCCGGTCGCCGGCGACCTGCAGCGTCAGCCGCAGAAGGACTCCGTGCGGCAGCTGCGCCACCACCTCAGCGACGCCCGAGCCGCGCTGCAGTGGAGCCTGCGCCGCGGGGACGTCGCCACCGCGGCGCAGATCGCCTCGGCCTACGCGTGGTTCTGGAACCTGCTGGGCATGACCCACGAGGGCATCACCCACCTCCTCGAGGTGCGCACGCTGGCCGACGCGAGCGAGGACGGGTGGCGATCCAGTCCGACGTACGCGACCCTGCTGCGCAACATCGGGCTGCTCGCCAACCCCGTCGGCCGCCTCGCCCTCGCCGAGGAGACGTGCAGCGAGGCCGCCGTGCTCTGCACCCGGCTGGAGGACTGGGACGGCGCGGCACGGGCACTGCTCACCAAGGGGATCGCGCTGTGGGCGCGCGGGGCCTACGCCGAGGCGGCCACAGCGCACGAGGAGGCCGCTGCCCTGCACCAGCGGGGCGCCTCGGACTGGTCGCACGTCTCGGCGACGGCCCTGCGGGCCCGTACGGCGCTCGATGCCGGCGAGCCCGACGTCGAGTCGCGGATCGACGCGGCGGTGACGGCGGCCCGCCAGGCCGACGACAAGCACATGTCGGGTCTCGCTGCGCTGGTGCAGGCGAGGTGGGCCCAGCAGACGGGCCGGACCGAGCTCGCCGGGATGGCGGCGGAGCGGGCGCTGGAGGTGTGGCGCGCCATCTCCTACCTCGAGGGCGAGATCGGCGCGCTCAACCTGTCGGGCCGGCTGGCCCTCGACTCCTCGCGGCGCGACGACGCCGATCGGATGTTCCACGAGGCGCTGGAGGTCTCGGTGGCGGCGGGTCACCCCGGCGGCCAGTGCGAGTCGGTCGAGTCAATGGCACTGGCCGCCCTCGCCGGCTGCCGCTACGAGCACGCCTACTTCCTCAGCTCCGTCGCCGCTCTCGAGCGGCACCGCATCGGCGCGACCGTCCCCGCGGCCGACCGCCCTCGGCTGCAGGCGCTGCGGGACACCTGCACGGGGGTCCTCGGCCCGGCGGCCGACCTGGTCCGGGCACGCGCGGAGGCCGTCGGGTTCGTCGACGTGCGCCGCGACCTGCTTGCTCCCTGACCCCCCACCCGCGGGCATTGCAGGGTTGAGACAGTGACCCGACAGGTGGGAGGCCCAGTCTGCCGACGGCACCAATGCCCGGACGGAAGGTCCCTGCCATGTCCACCATGCTCGACCGACTCGGTCGTCTCGCCGCTCGGCACCCGTGGCGTGTGCTCGCCGCCTGGATCGCCGTCGCGATCACCACGGTCATGCTCAGCGGGCGACCGCGCGTGGTGGCTACCCCGCCGGCACCGTCCCCAGGCCGCGACCGCCGACACCCGGCAGCTGGAGCAGGCACCCGAGGTGCCCGTGGCCTGAGCAGCCACGCAGGAGGTGTACGCCCGCGCGGCGTACGCCTCCTGCACTCCGTTTCAGGGTCGTGACAGGTGCAGCGCAGGAGGGCGAGCGAGCGTGAGGGCACCGAGGTCGCACCGACCGTCCGCCACGAGCAGGAGAACCGCCATGAAGACCACGTCACGCACCACCACCCCCGACCGTGCCGTCGACGACCGACCCGCCGGCGTCACCGCGGCCGCGCGCACAGCAGCCCTGGCGGTCTGGTTGATCCCGCTGCACGGCCTGCTGCTGCTGTGGGGCGCTTGGGAGCGGCAACCCGACCCGACCAGCCGGTTCGCGGACTGGGCCGACTTCGTCTCGACCGACGAGTTCTTGTGGAACCACGTCGTGGTGAGCATCGCCGGCCAGACCGCGGCTGTGGTCGCGACCGCGGCACTCACGCTCGTGCTGCTCACCGCCGGCGCGCGCAGCGGCCGGGCGCTGACCGGCTTCACGCTGCACGCCGTCGGCAGCGGGTTGCTGCTCGCAGGCTTCGGCATCGCGGCCTTCGCCCAGCCAGCGATCGGCGCTCTGCACGACGAGCACCCCGCGATCGCCCAGGAGATGTACGACGCCGTCTTCACCCCGCTCACGATCACGACGCTCGTCACCGGTGCTGCGCTGTACGGGCTGTCGACCATCTGGACGGGCCTCGCGCTGCGCAGCCTCACCGAGGTGCCCACGTGGGCCCGGTGGCTCTACGTCGCATCGGGGCCGTTGTTCGCGATCGTCGGATTCTTCATCGGCGCGGTGCAGATGCTCGGAGCCCTCGCCTTCGCCGTCGCCGGTGTCGTGGTCGCGCGCGCCGCCGTACGTCGGGCAAGGGCCTGACACCGGTCCGCCTGCAACGGCCCCGCTCCGCCCAGTTGCGCCCTGGGCGGAGGGGTCGTTGCCGCCGCAGGTGGGGGCCGCTCAGTCCAGCCCGTGCAGGTTCTTGGCCGTCCGGGAGGTCTCGACGGTCGACGGGTCGGGGTCGGTGCCGAAGAGCCGGTCGGCGGTGTGGGCCGTGGTGACGGTCATCCAGTAGTGCTCGTTCTTGAAGTGGTGCAGCCGGTGGTGGCGCCACACCGCCTTGTAGGCCCGTCTGCGCGGCTTGTAGTCGGTGTGCACCAGGTAGTGGGTCCACTCGTAGGCCATGCCCACGACCGCCACGGTCATCATGAACGTCAGCCCCTGCCCGACGGTCGGGAAGACCCACAGCGGCACCACGACGGTCACCACGAACAGCCCACTGACCACCTGCCAGGGGATGAACACCAGGGGGATGTCGCGTGGGTCGCGGTGGTGGCGGCGGTGCTCGCGTGCCAGCAGGGTGTCGAGCACCACCGGCCCGACCCGACGCGGGCGCCAGTGCAGCACGAAGACGTGCACCACCCACTCGATCACCGGGAAGAGCGCGACGAACGCCGCCGGCGCCCACAGGTCGCTCCACGCCCAGTCACCGAGCACGATGCGTACGGTCGTCGCCCCGACCAGCGTGGCCGCGATCATCCACGGCGACGGGTGGCGCCAGAACTCCCCGAACGCCTCGCCCAGCGTCACCTGCTGCCTGCGCCGGCCCACGACCTGGGCGGGGCTCTCCGTGGCGGTCATCGTCAGTCTCCTTCCGTCACGCCCGAGGCCGGGTCGGCGTCCTCGAGCAGCTCCAGGGTGCTGATCAGCGCGGCGGTCACCGGCTCCAGCAGCTCCTCCGCGGCACGCCGGGCGCGGTCGCCTCGTCGCCGTCCCCGAGTGCCGCGGCCAGCACCTGATAGGTCTCGACCTGCTCGACCTCGGCCGCCATCACCGTCGCCAGGGCCTCCAGCGCCGGCTCGTAGGCGGCGCGGAGACTGTTGAACATCAGCCGGAACGCGATCGAGTCCGCAGCGTCGACCACGTGGTCCCAGAAGGCCAGCGCGTGCAGCTGGCGCGTCACCGGGTCGCCCTGCGTGCCCAGGCGGCGTACCTCCTCGGCGAGCAGGGCGGTCGTCTCGGCCCGCGCGGCGGTGTCGCGGGCGAGCTTGGCAGCGGCCATCGCGGCGACCTGCGGGCCGATCAGGCGGCGCGCCTCCAGCAGGCTGCGCGCGACTCCCAGGTCGAGCTCGCCGCCGACGATGAGCAGCCGGGGCAGCAGCTCCAGGCCGCCGTGGCGGCGGAAGTCGCGCACCGTGGTGGTGTCGCCCTGGCGCACCTCGACCAGCCCGGCCTGCGCCAGGCGCTGCAACGCCTCGCGCACGGCGGGGCGCGAGACCCCGAGCAGCTCGGCGAGCCGGCGCTCGCTGGGCAGCGCGCTGCCGGGCAGCAGGACCCCGCCCGTCACCTCGGCGGCGAGCTGTTCGAAGACGTCGTCGGGCACGGAGCGGCGGCGGACGGGCTGGATCATGGCACCACCTTGCCCGGCAGGTGGTCAGAGGTCAAGTGGTCTGACCAGTGCTCCCGGTCACCCTTCTGCGGCGCGTGCGAGACTGCTCCGGTGCAGATGATCGGACTTCTCGGCGGCATGAGCTGGCAGAGCTCAGCGGTCTACTACCGCCTGCTCAACGAGGGTGTCGAGGCTCGCGTCGGCGGCCTGGCCTCGGCCCGCACGGTGCTGAGCTCGGTGGACTTCGCCGAGGTCACCCGGCTGCAGCGCGAGGAGCGCTGGGACGAGGTCGCCGAGATCCTGGCCACGGCCGCGCGGGGTGTGGAGGCAGCCGGCGCCGACCTGCTGCTGATGTGCACCACGGGCTTCCACCGGGTCGCCGAGCAGGTCGAGCAGGCCGTGGGCATCCCGATGCTCCACCTGGCCGACGTGGTCGCCGAGGCCTGCCGGGCCAAGCACGTCTCCAAGGTGGCGTTGCTCGGCACGTCGTTCGCGATGGGGCGCACCTTCTTCCGCGACCGCATCGCCTCCCACGGGGTCGAGGTCCTGGTCCCCGACGAGGAGCGCCACCCCGTGGTCGACCGGATCATCTACGACGAGCTGGTCCACGGCCGGGTCAACGACCCCTCGCGCCGCCGCGTGGTCTCGATCATCGACGAGCTCTGGGACGCCGGCGCCGAGGGCGTGATCCTCGGCTGCACCGAGCTGGAGGAGCTGATCCGCCAGGCCGACTGCGACCTGCCGGTCTTCCCCTGCACCACGCTGCACGTCGAGGCAGCCCTCGACCGCGCCCTCACCTGAGCTCGGACTCGGACACAGCCTCAGCTGCCGAGCACGGCCTGGACGGCCGGCCCCAGCAGCTCACCCGCGCGTCCGTGCGCGACGACCCTGGCGTGCCCGTCGAAGGGCGTCGGCTCGGCATTGACGATCGCCAGGGAGGCGCCGTTGCTCACCGCTTCCAGCGGGAGTCCCGCCGCCGGATAGACCTGCAGCGAGGACCCGATCGCCAACAGGAGGTCGCACTCGCGCGCCAGCCGCGTCGCCTCCTCGACCACGCCCGGGAAGAGCATCTGGCCGAAGGAGACGGTCGACGACTTCACCAGCCCGCCGCACTGCGGGCAGGCAGGGTCGGGGTCGCCACCGTCGAGCCGCTCGAAGGCCCAGGTATGCGCGTCCCGCCAGCCGCAGCCGTCCGGCGTACCGAAGCGGGGGGCGTGGCCGATGCACATCACCTCACGCGCCGTGCCGTGCAGCTCCACCACGTGCCGCGACCCCGCCTGCTGGTGCAGACCGTCGATGTTCTGCGTGATCACGCCCAGGCAGCGCCCGGCCTGCTCGAGTCGCGCGAGGGCGATGTGGGCGGGGTTGGGCTCGACCGGCGCGGCGAAGAACTCGCGCCGCATCTCCCAGCTCAGCCGCCGGCACGCGGGGTCGTCGACATAACGGTCGAACTCGAAGTTGCGGGGGTCGTAACGGGTCCACACCCCGCCAGGGGAACGGAAGTCGGGGATGCCGGACTCGGTCGACACCCCCGCACCGGTGAACGCCACGATCCGCTCGGCCCCGCGCAGCAGGTCGATCAGCTCCATCCGCCGAGACTAAGGGCCACTTCGACGTGCAACTTCCCCCACCCGGGGCACGGATCGGGCGCTGCCTGTGGTGGGTTGCACGTCGAGCCGGCCCCTGTGGACGACGCAGGTCGCGATCTGCCAGAAGCAGGCAGGCTGTCCGCGTGCTCCCCACGCATGCCCTGGCCCAGCTCGGTGGAGCCGCGACGTGGCGCCGGCTCTCGACGATGACCACGCGCAAGCGGCTCCGCACGGCCGTGGCCCGAGGTGAGGTTCTTCGGCTGGGGCAGGGCAGGTTCGGCCTCCCCGCCGCATCCCAGGCGATCACCGACGCCACGCGCCTCTCCGGCGTCGCCTCGCACCTCAGCGCGGCTCTCGGGCACGGTTGGCAGGTCGTCCAAGCGCCGGCCGCACCGGAGGTGATCGTCAAGCGCAATCGCAAGCTCACACCCGACCAGCGCCGCGGCGTGGACGTGCGCTACCGGGACCTGGAGCCGCACGAGGTCCACGGCTGGCTGACCTCGCCCCACCGGACCGTCCTCGACTGCTCACGCGACCTCCCGTTCGCCGAGGCGCTGGCGGTCGCGGACTCGGCCTTGCGTGTCGGCGACGTCGATCAGGGCGAGATGTTGAAGCGGGCACGCGCGCTGCCCAGCAACGGCCGGCGAGCGGCCATCCGCGTGGCCGAGGAGGCGACGCCGCTCGCCGCGAACCCGTTCGAGTCGGTGCTGCGCGCGATCGCCCTGGACGTGCCCGACCTGCGCGTCAGGCCGCAGGTGGTGATCGACGAGCGCGGCCTGCTCTGCCGTCCCGACCTCGTGGACCCCGAGCGACGGCTGGTGCTGGAAGCGGACTCGTGGGCCTTCCACGGTCACCGCAAGGCGCTGCACCGGGACTGCGAGCGCTACAACGCGCTGGTGGTCCGGGGCTGGACGGTGCTCAGATTCTCCTGGGAGCACGTGATGCTCCAACCCGACTACGTGCGCGAGCTGCTGGTCGCGATGACCGAGGGGCCGTCACGACGTGCAAGCCTGCCGCCCTTGATCCGCCAGATCGGCTGAAGCGGCAGGGTTGCACGTCGCAGTGGCCCGTCTGCGCGTCAGGCGACGAGCTCCTCGTCCAGCATCGAGGACATCGACGCGGACTCCTCCGCGCCGCACCAGCAGGTGAAGGTGACGTCGACCCCGCCCTCGACGGCGCGGACGCCGGAGAACTGGCTGGGGAAGATCAGCTGCCGGCGGTGGCAGGTGCTGCACTCGTGGACGAACATGTCGACCTCCTCGGGGTCTTGGCTCAGGTCTGCTCCCCACCATTGTGACTCACGGGTAGGAATAGCGGTATCCTCGCTTTCCTAGAAACTCCATAGGAGAACCCGATGGCTAGTCTGCACCAGCTCACCTGCTTCCTCCGGGTCTACGACGCGGGGTCGCTGACCGGCGCCGCCGAGGCGATGGGCTACGCCCAGCCGAGCATCTCCGAGCAGATCAAGACCCTCGAGCGCAGCGTGGGCACCGAGCTGTTCACCCGGGTGGGACGCGGGGTGTGGCCGACCAGCGCGGCAGAGGAGATGCGCCCGCACGCCGAGCGGGCGGTGGCCGCGGCGGAGCAGGCCGTCCGCGCGGCCCGGAGCGTCACCGAGCTGGAGACCGGCACGATCCGCTTCGGGCTGTTCGGCACCTCTCGGCTCTACGCCGGCGCAGACCTGGTCGCCGACGTCCTCGAGCGGTATCCCGGCGTCCGGCTGGAGCTGGTCGGCCAGAACTCCGTCGACGTGATGGAGGACCTGCGTCGAGGCCGGATCGAGGCCGCCGCGCTGGCTGTCCCGCAGGTGCAGAGCGACGGGATGGAGGTGACCCCGATCGCGAGGGACGAGCTGGTCTACCTCAGTGCGGACCCGCAGCAGACCAGCTCGCCCGTGAGCGCCGCGCGGCTGTCCAAGGCGTCGTTGGTGATGGCCGAGACCACGTGGCGCGCGGTCGACTCGACCCGGGTGATGCTGCGCCGGCTGCTGCACGAGACCGGTCACAACCCGGTGACCCGGATCGAGGTGGAGGACGTCGAGACCGCGATCGAGCTGGTCGGCCGCGGCTACGCGGACACCGTGGTGCCGCTCGGCACCGCGCGGGCCCTGGTGCCGAGCGTCGCGCCACATGTCGGCTGGGTGTCGCTGCGGCCGCGCACCTACGAGACGATCGGCATCGTCCATCGCACCTCCGCGACCCTGTCGCCTGCTGCGCGGCTGATGATCCGGCTCGCCACGCAACGCATCCGTGAGGTCGCCGAACCCGTTGGCCCCACCGACCCGCTGGGCTGAGCGCATCGGCGGCCGGACGTGCACTGCTCGCTCAGGAGCCCGGGCTACGCGGCCCTGCGCCACCAACGCACGTCCCTCGACGGTCTCCTGTGGACAAAGACGGCACGCCCACCCACGGGTGGTGCACGCTTCGCCCGTGCTGGTGGCGGAGTTGCTCGAACGCCTGGGTGGCGTGGCGCAGGCCTCTGCGCTGACACCGCTGGTCACTGCGCATGCGCTCTCCGTGGCGGTCGAGCGCGGGGAGGTCCGCCGGGTGGCGCGGGGGCGCTACGCACTCCCCGCTGCCGACCTCGGCCTCCGGGCAGCCGCCGCACTGGCGGGTCACGCGTCACACCTCAGCGCGGCCACCATCCACGGATGGGAGATCGCAAGAAGTCCGGACAAGCCGCAGACGGTCGTGCCCCGCAACCGGAAGGTGGCCTCGACGAGACGCCGTTGGGTGGAGGTCCGCTACCGCGACCTCGGGCCCCACGAGGGTCACGAGTTCGTCACCTCCCCTGTCCGCACCGTCATCGACTGCGCCCGCGACCTGCCTTTCGCCGATGCCCTGGCCGTGGCCGACTCCGCACTGCGCCACGGCCTCGACGCCGATCACCTGGTCGACCGGGCGGTGGCCCTGCCGGGTCGGGGCCGGCAACGCGCCCTCCGCGTCGTCTCGCACGCGACTCCCCTCGCGGCCAACCCCTTCGAGTCGGTGCTCCGAGCGATCGCCCTCGGGGTGCCCGGCCTGCACGTGGAACCGCAGGTGCACATCGACGACAGCGGCTTCAGCGGGCGGCCCGACCTCGTCGACGAGAAACGTCGCCTGGTGATCGAAGCCGACTCGCATGAATTCCACGCGAGCACGCGGCGGCAGCACAACCGAGACTGTGCGCGCTACAACGCGCTCGTGGTGCGCGGCTGGCGGGTGCTGCGCTTCACCTGGGAACAGGTGATGTTCGACGCCGAGTACGTGCGCGACGTGCTGCTGACGGCGGTCGAGACGCCCGGCCGACGTGCGATGGTCTCCAGATCCGGTGACCGGACCGCATGACGGGAGGTTGTGCACGTCGGGCGGCGGTGGCTCGCCGCGAGCCCGCCCATAGACTTCGCCGGTGACTCACAACGCAACCCGCACCGACCTGCGCAACGTCGCGATCGTCGCCCACGTCGACCACGGCAAGACCACGCTGGTCGACGCGATGCTGCACCAGGCGGGCTCGTTCACCGCCCACCAGCACGTCGCCGAGCGCGCGATGGACTCCGGCGAGCTGGAGCGCGAGAAGGGCATCACGATCCTCGCCAAGAACACCGCGGTGAGGTACGCCGGCCCCGCGCTGTCCTCGCTGACCGAGCCGGTCGAGGCCATGACCATCAACATCATCGACACTCCTGGCCACGCCGACTTCGGCGGTGAGGTCGAGCGTGGACTGAGCATGGTCGACGGCATCGTCCTGCTGGTCGACGCCAGCGAGGGTCCGCTGCCGCAGACCCGGTTCGTGCTGCGCAAGGCGCTGAACGCGGACATGCCGGTGGTGCTGGTGGTCAACAAGGTCGACCGGGGCGACGCCCGGATCTCCGAGGTCGTCGACGAGACCTACGAGCTCTTCCTCGACCTGCTCGACGACTCCCACAGCCAGGACGCGCTGGACTTCCCGGTCGTCTACGCCAGCGCCAAGGCCGGCCGCGCGAGCACCGACCAGCCCGAGGACGGCGGCATGCCGGACTCCCCCGACCTGGAGCCGCTGTTCCGCACGATCATCGAGACCATCCCGGCCCCCACCTACGACGAGGGGGCGCCCCTCCAGGCGCACGTCACCAACCTGGACGCCAGCCCCTTCCTCGGTCGGCTCGCGCTGCTCAGGGTCCACCAGGGCAGGCTGCGCAAGGGCCAGCAGGTCGCCTGGCTCAGGCGGGACGGATCGCGCCAGAACGTGAAGGTGACCGAGCTGCTCGTCACCCAGGCCCTGGAACGGGTGCCGGGCGAGGAGGCCGGTCCCGGCGACATCGTCGCGATCGCCGGCATCCCCGAGATCATGATCGGCGAGACGCTCGCCGACCCCGAGACGCCGGTCGCGCTGCCGCTGATCTCCGTCGACGAGCCGGCGATCTCGATGACCATCGGCATCAACAACAGCCCGCTGGCCGGGCGCGTCAAGGGCGCCAAGGTCACCGCCCGGCTGGTCAAGGACCGGCTCGACCGCGAGCTGGTCGGCAACGTCTCGGTCAAGGTGGTGCCCACCGACCGGCCCGACACCTGGGAGGTGCAGGGCCGCGGCGAGCTGGCGCTGGCGATCCTGGTCGAGCAGATGCGCCGCGAGGGCTACGAGCTGACCGTCGGCAAGCCCCAGGTGGTCACCCGCGAGGTCGACGGCAAGCTGCACGAGCCGATGGAGCGGCTGACCATCGACGCCCCGGAGGAGTACCTCGGCGCGATCACCCAGCTGCTCGCGGTACGCCGCGGCCGGATGGAGCAGATGGTCAACCACGGCACCGGGTGGGTGCGGCTGGAGTTCCTGGTGCCGGCGCGCGGGTTGATCGGCTTCCGCACGGAGTTCCTCACCGACACCCGCGGCACGGGCATCGCCCACCACGTCTTCGAGGGCTACGAGCCGTGGACCGGCGAGATCCGGTCGCGGGCCAGCGGCTCCCTGGTCGCGGACCGTCCGGGCGCTGCGACGGCGTACGCGATGACGAACCTGCAGGAGCGCGGGGTGATGTTCGTCGAGCCGACGACGGAGGTCTACGAGGGGATGATCGTCGGGGAGAACTCCCGAGACGACGACATGGACGTCAACATCACCAAGGAGAAGAAGCAGACCAACATCCGCTCCAGCACCGCGGACAACTTCGAGAAGCTGATCCCGCCGAAGAAGCTCAGCCTCGAGCAGTGCCTGGAGTTCTGCCGCGAGGACGAGTGCGTCGAGGTGACGCCGGAGGCGGTGCGGATCCGCAAGGTCGCCCTCGATGCCCATCAGCGGGCCAAGACGGCTGCCCGCGCGCGTCGCGGCTGACCGGTCGGCTGGTCGAACCCGTCGAGACGACTGCTACCTGCGCTCGCGCGTGGGTGCGACGAGCGCGGCACCCAGGACGGGAAGCACGGCGAGGATCGCGATCGTCTGTCCGATCCCGATCACCTGACCGAGCCCGCCGATGACGGCGGAGCCGACGGAGGCGCCGACCAGGAAGACCAGGGTGCCGATACCGAGCGCGACTCCGCGCACGGAGGGATCGACCGCCCCGCCGATGGCGGCGTTGAGCGCGGGCTGCCCGATGCCGAAGGACACCGTCAGCAGCGTCACGGCCACGATGATGACCGGCGCCAGGGCCAGGCCGGCGCCGAGGCCACCGACGAGCAGCGCCCCGGTCGAGAGCGCCGAGGCGACCAGCAGCGACCGCGCCGGCCCGAGCCGCTGCAGCAGCGGGCCGGTGTACCTGGGCATCACCAGGCTGACCAGCCCGGAGGGCAGCAGCGTCAGCCCCACCTGCCAGGCCTGCCAGCCGGCGGCCAGCAGCACGGTGGGGATCGCGATCAGCAGCGCGAACCAGGCCGCGGGCACCGCCGCGGCGGCGAAGGCGCTGCGCACCACGACACCGTTGCGCAGCACACTCACCGGCAGGAAGCCTTCGGGGCGGTGGCGCACCCAGAGCCCGACGGCGGGCAGCCCGAGCCCCAGGAGCACCGCACCGACGACCGCGACACCGACCCCCACGGACGGCGACTGCACCAGCAGCACCACGCCCCCGGCGGCCAGCGCGGTCAGTGCCGCACCGACCAGGTCGAGCCGCGCGCCGGTGCCGCCCGTGGGCATGACCGACCACAGCGGCACCAGCACGAGCAGCCCGAGCATCGGCAGCGCGACGGCGACCCGCCACGACAGCAGGTCGACGACCGCACCACCCAGCAGGGGACCGAGCGAGGTGACGGCGGCGGCGATCGAGGCCAGCCGCACCAGGGCCCGTGCCTTGTCGGGCTCGGCGTACCGCGACGAGATCACCGCGGCGCCCAGCGTGGCCACGGCCGCGGCGCCGGCTCCCTGGACGAGCCGCGCCACCAGGTGCAGCGGGAACCACGGCGACAGAGCCGCGACGAGCGCCCCGGCGCTCATCAGCACCACACCGAAGGTCATCGGCCCCCGCGGGCCGCGCAGGTCCGCGATCCGGCCGTAGACCGCGGTGCCGATGCCGAGCAACAACGCGTAGAGGCTGATCGTCCACGTGGCCGCCCCCACCGAGATGCCGTACGCCGCTGCCATCGGGACCACGGCGATCGCGGTGGCGGAGCTGCCCATGGCGGTGAGACCGAAGAGGATGCCGAGCAGGACCGCGACGCGACCGGCGTCGGCGGGATGGTCCACGCCCGGCGCAGCGGGGGACGCCACGGGGGCGGGGGGAGTCAGCTCGGCCACGGCAGGCCCAACACGGGTCGGCACCCTGCGATTCCGCTCGGCTCGACCTGTCTCACGTGGCCCGTCTCACCTGACCGCAGCTCAGTCCAGGCCCGCGTCCCAGACCAGGATGTCGGACAGCAAGGACAGTGAGGTCGTGGCGCTCTCGTCGTCTGCGTCGACCAGCCACTGCAAGGTGATGCCCTCGACGGTGGCGAGCACCAGCCGCGACAGTGCCGGCATGTCGGTGCGGAAGGTGACGTCGCACATCTGGGCGACCGCGCTGAGCAAGGCGTCGATGCTGGTCAGGTAGTTGCGGTACTGCGTCTGCGCGGCGTCGGGGGCCTGGTCCTTGCCTCGGTGCTGGGCTTGGGTGACCACGTCCTGCTCGTCGTCGGGGTCGACCCCCTCGGTCTCGCTGCGCAGGTTGCGCAGCGCGTGGGTGGTGAGCTCGTAGGTGAGCAGGTGCTCGTTGGGGTCGGACTGGATGTGGCGCCAGTAGGCGGTGACGGCCGCGCGGATCAGCTGCGCCCCGGTCTCCACCTCCCCGAGCGCTCCGCCCACGGCGGAGAAGCTGCGCTCGTTGATCTCGCGCATCACCTCGCGGACCAGGTGCTCCTTGGACTCGAAGCAGTAGTGGAAGACACCGATCTGCATGTCCGCCTCGGCCACGATGTCGCGGGTGGAGGTGTTGGCGACCCCGCGCCGTTTCATCACCGCGATCGCGGACTCGATGAGCACCTGGCGGCGCTCCTCAGCGGACATCCGAGCCATCCGGTATTCCCTCTCCAGCCGACGAGCGGCCTCGTCTCACGAGCACATCGCCGCCGAAAACGACAACGCGCCCGGTGATGGTCTCACCAGGCGCGTTCTCGCCACCACTCGACCGTTCCGAGCAAGCTCGGGAAAGCTCGATGCGGTGGTATCCGCACCGGCTTCGGTCACCCCTGCTGCGACCACCCTCCCAAAAGCAGTAGCAGCGCAGACGAGCATGCCGCGACACCCAGAACTTGGTCAACCGTCCAGGAGGACCTAGATCCCGAAAGTGAGTCGGTCGGTCGTCCTAGTCTGGATCAAACGGACAAATCGCACGAGTTGCAGCGAACCAGCGGTCTAGACCCGATCGGACCAGCAGGGGGCCCCGCGACGGTGGGCGCAGGCACTTTAGGCTGACCCGCGACCCTCGGCCGTCCGAGGTTCTCGAGGTGCGCGAGGCCACGCACACCCGACCACCCCCGGGCCGAGGAGCACCAGATGCACGTCGCCGACACCGCAGCCATCGTCACCGGAGGGGCCTCCGGACTGGGCGCCGCCACCGCCAACGAGCTGGCCTCGCGCGGCTGCCAGGTGTTCGCTCTCGACCTGGCGCCCAGCATCGAGCAGGCTCCCAGGATCGACGGGATCACCTACGTCGAGTGCGACGTCACCTCGCCCGACAGCGTCGCCGCCGCCGTCCAGCAGGCCTGCGACGCCGGCGTCCCGCTGCGCGTCGTGGTCAACTGCGCCGGCATCGGCACCGCCGCCCGGATCCTCTCGAAGAAGGGCCACCACGACCTCGACCTCTACGCCAAGGTCGTGCAGATCAACCTGATCGGCTCCTTCAACGTGCTGACGCTCGCCGCCGAGCAGATCGCGAAGACCGAGCCCGAGCAGGACGGCCAGCGTGGCGTCATCCTCAACACCGCCTCGGTGGCTGCCTACGAGGGCCAGGTCGGCCAGGTCGCCTACTCCTCCTCCAAGGGCGGCATCGTGGGGATGAACCTCCCCGCTGCCCGCGACCTGGCGCAGTACGGCATCCGGGTCAACACGATCGCGCCCGGGATCATCGAGACCCCGATGCTGGCGGGGGTCGAGGAGAAGTTCCGCGAGGCGCTGGCCGAGGGCGTGCCCTTCCCGCAGCGGCTGGGACGGCCCACCGAGTTCGCCCAGCTCGCGCTGATGCTGATCGAGCACGACTACATCAACGGCGAGGTGGTGCGCCTCGACGGCGCGCTGCGCATGGCGCCGCGCTGAGATAACCCGGCGCCCGCTCGGTCGTTCTACCTACCGAGGGCGAATCGCGGCCCTTCATCTCGGAAGGGAACATCGATGTCAACGGCACAAGAAGTGCGACACGCTCAGGTACGCCGCCGGGGTCCGGCGACGACCGCAGTCATCGCCACGGTGCTCGCGCTGGTCGGCGGCCTGTTGCTGGTGAGCTCGTCCGCCACGTCCGCAGCGCCACGTGGGCGCTACCTCGACGAGATCTTCAACGCCAAGCGCACCCCGAACCTGGTCTACGGCCGGGTCCAGCACCCCGACGGCTCGGTCGAGAAGCTGCGGCTCGACCTCTACCGGCCGCGCGGTGACCGCCGCAGGAAGCGCCCGGCCGTGATCTTCATCCACGGTGGTGACAGCTCGGTCGACAAGCGCTTCCCGCGCAACCGGCTGATCCCCCGCCGGATGGCGATGCGCGGCTTCGTGGGCGCCTCCATCAACTACCGCGAGGGCACGTTCGGGGCGACCCGTGAGGCGCAGCACGACACCAGGGCCGCGGTGCGCTTCCTCAAGGCACGCGCGGGCCGCTACCGCATCGACCCGGACAAGATCGTCCTGATCGGCAGCTCGGCCGGCGCCATGGACGCGCTCAACGTCAACTTCGACCCCGCCGACACCGGCGAGAGCGGTCACCCCAACCAGCCGTCCGACGTGGCGGGCGCGATCTCCATCGGCGGCGGATCCACCGAGCCGTTCGACATCACCTTGGGTGAGCCCCCGATCGCGATGATCCACGCCGAGGACGACCCGGCCATCCCGATTGCCGCCGCCGACGCGACCTGCGAGCAGACCAAGGCGATGGGCAACGTCTGCGAGTTCTTCCGGTACGCCGCGGGCGGCCACCCGCCGGGCTTCATCGACCAGCACAAGAACCGGCTGATCGAGCAGTCCGCGCGCTTCATGTGCCGCAACGTGATCGGGCTGCGCGCGTGCCACGACCGCAACGACGACGGCGTCCGCGACCGCCGCTGAGCCCTGGAGCAGGGCCTCAGAGCTTGGCGACCTCGGCCTCGAGCAGCGCGGCGGTGTCCTCGTCGAAGGCGCACAGCACCGCCTTGGTGACCCTGGTCCGGGTCTCGGCCAGCGTCTGCACCTGCGCGGCCACGGCGTCCTGCTTGGGCCAGCCGTAGATGCCGGCAGAGACCAGGGGGAAGGCCATCGTGAACGACGACATGTCGGAGGAGGCGATCAGCTCGTCGGCGATGCGCAGGGCGTTGCGGTAGCAGGAGACCAGGAGGCCGCGGTCGCTGTGCGTGGCGTCGTAGACCGGGCCGACGACGTGGATCACCCAGCGCGCCTTGAGGTGGTGGCCGTTGGTCCAGCCGGCGTTGCCCGTGGCCAACCCGTCGGGGAAGCGTTGCTCGCACTGCTTGAGCAGGCCTCTGCCCGCGGCTCGGTGGATCGCCCCGTCGACTCCCCCGCCGCCCCGCATCCGGGAGTTGGCGGCGTTGACGACGGCGTCGACGTCGAGCGTCGTGATGTCGGCAGTGACGACCTCGAGATCCATCGCCTGCGGGCCTCCCTGCCACAGTTGCGTGCCGTATCCCCCCATGGGCCCGCCATGCTAGGTGACCTTCTCCCTGGCGTCAGGCAGTGGGTCTGGCCACGGCCTCAGTCGCGGGACTTGGCGCGGAAGGTGGAGATCGCCAGGGGGGCCACGACGGCAGTGATCAGCACCGACCAGGCCAGGGTGGCGATGACGGGATACTGCAACGGCAGGGCCGCGTCGGGTGGGGCGGCGGGTCCGTTGCCCCACAGCTCGCGAGAGGCCTGCACCAGCGAGGAGATCGGGTTCCACTCCGCGACGGTGCGCAGCGCCGTCGGCATGTTCTCGGTGGGCACGAAGGTGTTGGCCAGGAACGTGATCGGGAACATCACGGTGAACATCACCGCCTGCACCGCCTCCACGGAGTCCATCGTGGAGCCGACCCAGATGCCGATCCAGATCATCGCGAAGCCGACGGCGAGGAAGAGACCGAACGCCAGCGCTGCCTCGAAGAACCCGTTGCGGATCCGCCACCCGATCGCGAGGCCGGTCAGCGCCATCACCGTGATGCCGATCGAGGAGTGGATCAGGCTGGAGATGCTGCGACCCACCAGGATCGTCGAGCGGGCGATCGGTAGCGCCTTGAGCCGGTCGACGAATCCCTTCTGCAAGTCGTTGACCAAGCCGAGCGCCACGATGAACGAGGAGAAGACCATCGTCTGCGCCATGATCCCGGGCACCAGGAACTCGCGATAGCTGGCGCCGTCGACGTTGATCGAGGCGCCGAAGACGAACGCGAACAGCAGCACGAACATCACCGGCTGCACGGTGACGTCCATCAGCAGCTCGGGCATCCGCTTGATGTGCAGCAGGTTGCGCCGCACGATCAGCGCGCAGGCACGCGCGAAGCTGGGCGGCTGGAGGTGCTCGCGCGCGTAGCCGTGGGTGTGTCCCTGGGAGGGGTCCCGCTCGGCCGGCTGCTCGCCTGGCTGGGCCGCGCGAGTGGTCGTCACGAGGCCACCTCCTGGGGCTCGTCGTCGGGCTCCTCGGCGTGGTGGCCGGTGAGATGGAGGAAGACGTCGTCCATGGTGGGTCGCGACAGCCCGATGTCGTCGACGGCGATGCCGCTGGCCTCGATCGCGGCGCCGACGTCGAGCATGTCGCGCAGTCCGCCCGCCTTGGCGGTGATGCGGCGCGCGGGCCGGTCGACGTGGACCTCCTCGCAACCGCGTCCGACCACCTCGGCCGCGAGCTCGATGTCGTCGCCGTGGGTCACGTGCACCACCACGCTGGCCCGTCCGGCGGAGTCCTTCAGCTGGGTCGGGGTGCCCTCGGCGATGATCCGGCCCTTGTCGATCACGATGATCTGGTCGGCGAGCTGGTCGGCCTCCTCGAGGTACTGCGTGGTGAGGACCAGCGTGGTGCCGTCGGCGACCAGGCCGCGCAGCACCTCCCACAGCTCGGTGCGGCTGCGCGGGTCGAGCCCGGTGGTGGGCTCGTCGAGGAAGAGCACGGGCGGGGTCGCCACCAGGCTGACGGCCAGGTCGAGCCGGCGCCGCATGCCGCCGGAGTAGTTCTTGACCACGCGATCGGCCGCCTCGGTGAGCGAGAACCGCTCGAGCAGCTCGTCCCCCACCCGGCGCACGTCGCTCTTGCCGAGGCCGGCGAAGCTGCCGATCAACCGGACGTTCTCCCGGCCGGTGAGGAACTCGTCCACCGTGGCGGACTGCCCGGTCAGCCCCATCGTCCGGCGTACGGCGGCGGGCTCGGTGACGATGTCGTGCCCGGCCACCCGACCGGTGCCGCTGGTGGGCCGCGACATCGTGGTCAGCATCCGGACAGTCGTGGTCTTGCCGGCGCCGTTGGGCCCGAGCAGCCCCAGCACCGAGCCGGTCGGGACGGAGAAGCTGACGCGGTCGACGGCCAGCGTGTCGTCGAAGCGCTTCACCAGGTCGACCGCCTCCACCGCGAGGCCGCGGGAGGGCGCGTCGAGCCGGGGCGAGGCATCAGGGGAGTGGGGCAGGTTCACGGATCCATGTCACCAGAGCGCACCGACAAAACCAACTGGGTTCCCAGTCCGGCGCAGGACACCCTCAGCGTGCGCGACCGGTGATGGAGAGCAGGTTGGGTCGCACGTCGAGGACGTAGATCAGCGCAGCGACGATCCCGATCAGGTTGAACAGGCTGATCGGGTGCCAGAAGAGCATGTGCGCCAGCACCCCGAGGCCGAGCCCGATCAGCCAGCCGGTCTTGCTCCCACGGTCGATCGCGGGGTAGGCGTCGGCGCGGTGCCGGGTGGCATCGACGAAGGCGAAACCCTGGACCGCGAACATCACCAGGCTGATCAGGCCCATGATCAACCCGGGCAGTGCGAACAGGCTCACACGGATCATCGTAGGTGCCCGCTGGGCGTAACGATCGGGTGAACACGGCGATATCCCGGTGCGCCCGGTCCGGTACGGCTAGTTTGCTGTCGTGATCGGACGCAGGCGTCTTGCCGGCATGGAGCTGTTTTGCACCCGTGCCGGTGAGAGTGCTGCCTTCTACGCCTGGCTGTTGTCGACCGACGCCGAGACCGGCAGCGACGACTGGGAGCCGGTGCGGCTGCTGTTCGACCGGGGCGTGGTCGGCGTACGCCGCACCCCCGTGGGTCAGCAGCCCGACCCGATGTGGATCCCGGTCTACATCGTGGATGACACCGACGAGGCCATCCGCAGGATGGAGGCCGAGGGCGGCACGTCGAAGGAGGTCGAGGGCCGGCTCTACCTCGTGGATGGCTCAGGGGTCTGGACCCGGATCGTGCCTGCGGGCCGCTTGCCCTTCGGTCTCGACCCCGACGTGGTGAGCCAGACGGTGCTCGACTACGTGACGCCCCGGGTGTCGGAGGTGACCGCGACGTACGCCCACGTCCTGGACCTCGAGCCCGTGGAGTTCGTCGACGACGAGCACGACTACCAGCTGCTCGTCGACGAGAAGCACATCGCCATGGGCGTGGTGAACTACTCCGAGTCCACGACCGCGCCGGTCCCCGAAGCAGCCTGGTTGCTGTACTTCGACGTCCCCGACGTGCACGCCTCGATGGCGCGAGCCCTCAAGGCCGGGGGTGAGGTGGTGCTCCCACCGGTCCAGGAGGGCTACAACGAGTGGTGCGTGCTCACCGACCCCTTCGGTGTCGTGTTCGGGCTGAGCACCTACTACGACTTCGCCTCCACCGGGTTGCAGGTGCGCCTCACCACAGGTGAGGTCGTCGACCTCGGTGACGCCGCCAAGCTCGACTAGGAACCAAGCGCCCGAGGGCCTCTCTAGACTCGGCTGCACCATGACGACCCCTCAGCACTACGTCCTGACCCTGAGCTGTCCCGACCAGCCCGGCATCGTGCGGTCGATCGCGACCGGCATCGGGAACGCCGAGGGCAACATCACCGAGAGCGCGCAGTACTCCGACCCCTTGACCGGGCTGTTCAGCATGCGGGTGGAGTTCGAGTCCCCGCTCGCCGATCTCGAGCAGGTGCGCGGCGCGGTCCGGGCCGACGTCGACGACCTCGACGCGACGCTGCACCTGCGGCCGAGGGAGCGACGGGCGCGGATGTTGGTCCTGGTCTCCAAGGCCGACCACTGCCTGATGGACCTGCTCTACCGCTACGACCGCGGCGAGCTGCCGGTGGAGATCCCGGTCGTGGTGGGCAACCACGACGCGCTGCGCCCGATCGTGGAGCGTCACGGCATCGAGTTCGTCCACGTGCCGGTGACCGCAGAGTCCAAGCCGGCGGCAGAGGCGCGGTTGTTCGAGCTGATCGAGCAGCACGAGGTCGACTTCGTCGTCCTGGCGCGCTACATGCAGGTGCTCACCGACGACGCGTGCCGCCGGCTGCACGGACGCGCGATCAACATCCACCACTCGTTCCTGCCTGGCTTCAAGGGCGCCAAGCCCTACCACCAGGCCCATGCCCGCGGTGTGAAGCTGATCGGGGCCACCGCGCACTACGTCACCGCCGAGCTCGACGAGGGTCCGATCATCGAGCAGGGCGTGGAGCGGGTCAGCCACGCGCTCAGTCCCGAGGAGATGGTGGCGCTGGGGCGCGACGTCGAGCGGCTGGTGCTGGCGCGGGCGGTCGAGGCGCACGCCGAGGACCGGGTCTTCCTCTGCGGCGACCGCACGGTGGTCTTCCACCCCTAAGCCTGAATCCACCGATGGCCGCCGTCGCGAGCGGCACCAGACGGGTGCGAAGGCAAGACGGCGTCGCGATGGCATGCCGGGCGCCTGGTGAGCGGCGCCAACGCCGCCAGCGTGCCCGGATGGTGCTGCGCAGCAGGCGGAGATCGGTGGATTCAGGCTAAGACCCCACGCCGATCGAGCCCCCCCCGCTGATCGAGCCTGTCGCTTGTCCTGAGGAGGGAGCGGAGCGACCGTCTCGAAGGGAGATCACCCCGCGTGCTCGCACTATCCCGGCTCGGGCACAAAGTCACATGACGCAGCATTCCGCCACGCCCGACCGCCTCCCCCGGCACAATTGCTCCGGTGAGGCATGGACAGCGACTGGTAGGCGTGGAGCTGCACGCCAAGCGACCCGGTGAAGCCGCGTCGTTCTATGCCTGGCTGCTCGGACCGGCCAGCGGCATCGAACCTGCGAGCTGGATGCCGGTCAGCCTGCTGTTCGAGCACGCTCTGTGCGGCATCCACGCGACGACGTCGGGAGGGCCGCCACCTTCGTGGGTGCCGGTCGTCGCCACCCACGACCTCGGTGCCACGTGGCTGCGCGCGGAGCGCGAGGGAATGCGGCGGGTGGATCTCGGTGGGAGGTCCTACCTGGTCGACGGGCTGGGGGCCTGGACCCGGCTGGTCGACGCCGACGACCTGCCGCTCGACGTGGACCCCGATGCACTGGGCAACACCACCGTCGAGCTCAACGTGCCTTCACCGGGCGCAGTGATGGCGTCGTACGCGCGGGTGCTCGACCTCGAGGTCGTCCAGATGCTCGACGACGATGCGGGCTACCACATGCTGCTGGACGACGGGGTGCTCGCGCTGGGTGGACTGTGGTACGAACCGCAGGCACTGCGACCTCTGCCGCCGGGCTGGATCACCTACTTCGAGGTGCCGGACCTCGCGTTGACCGTCGAGCGGGCTCGACGAGCGGGCTTGCAGGTCGCCGTCCCCCCCACCGTGGAGGAGTTCGACCACTTCTCGGTGCTCGTGGACTCGTGGGGCCTGACGTTCGGTTTCTACAGCTACCGCGATCGTGCGGAGTCTGCGCTGTCCGTGCGGCTCGGTGACGGTCGGGTGCTGCCCTACAAGGAGGCGGTGCACCCTCTGGTGCCCCCGCACGAACGCACCCCCGCCCGCCGCTGACCGAGCTCACCGCCGGCGGTCGAGTTGAGACCCCCGGCACCCCGAACCTCGACAGACTGTGCGCGCCCCTGCCACCCAGGTGTGGCCTCGCACTGAGCGATGCTGTCGGGTGATACTGCTGCGCGTGAGGCAGGGACAGCGACTCGTCGGCGTGGAGCTCCACGCGGAGCGCCCCGGTGAGTCCGCGGCGTTCTACGCCTGGCTGCTCGGGCCCGGCAGTGGCAAGTCACGCAGCAGCTGGATGCCGGTGAGCCTGCTGTTCGAGCACGCGGTCTGCGGGATCCACCCCGTGGCGCCCGGTGGCCCGCCGGCATCGTGGGTGCCGGTGGTCGCGGTCAACGGTGACGGGGCGCGGGAGCGCGCGGCGGCCGAGGGCATGCGGGTGGTCGATCTGCGCGACCGGACCTACCTGGTGGACGACCGGGGGGTGTGGACCCGCCTGGTCGATCACGACCGGCTCTCCCCCGACCTCGACCCGGACGCGATCGGCAACACGATCGCCGAGCTCAACACCCCCGACCCGGCGCGATCGCTCGCGCCGTACGCGCGCGTCCTCGAGCTGGAGCTGCTGGAGGTGGTCGACGACATCGCCGACTTCCACATGCTGCTCGACGACGGCGTGCTCGCGCTCGGCGGGATCTGGTACTCCTCCCAGCTGGTGCGGCCGCTGCCGCAGGGCTGGCTGGTCTACTTCGACATCCCCGATGCCTCCTACACGGTCCAGCGGGCTCACAAGACGGGCGTGGAGGTGGCGGCTCCGATCCGGGAGGAGGACTGGAACGTCCACACCGCGCTGATCGATCCGTTCGGGACGCCGTTCGGCTTCTGCACCTACACCGGCCTGGAGGAGTCGCAGATGCAGGTGCGCCGCCCCGGCGGCGAGATGGCGCCGTTGCGTGACGCCGTGCGCCTGCTGTACGACCCCCACCGCTGAGCGCGGTCAGCCCTTGGCGTAGCCGGCCGCGTCGTTGAACTCGTAGCCGACGAAGGTCTCCTCGCCCTCGACCCAGGCGTCGTGCCCGGGGGCGATCCGGTAGACGTCGCCCGCACGCACTGTCACCTCGGTGCCGTCGTCGTGGCGCACGGTGATGGCGCCGGCCCCCACGATGCCGAGGTGGTCGGTCTGGCAGGAGTCCGTGCCTGCCACGGGCTTGATGCACTCCGACCAGCGCCACCCGGGCTCGAAGGTGAGGCGGCCCACCTCCGCATCGCCGACGTGGACCACGTCGACCGTGGTCTTCTGCGGCGTCCTGGTCTCGTCCGGCTGGTCGAAGGTCTTGATCTCGATGCCACTCATGGGAAGCGCCTCTCGGTGGGACGTGGATGCTTCCGGCCTACTCCTGGGGTGGTCCGGGCGCAAGTGCCTTCTGGCACCCCCGGACAGCGGCGCTAGTGACCGACTGCTGCGCGGTCCCGCTCGATGGCGGCCGGCGGTCCGACGACGGCGCAGTGGCGCGGTGGGCAGGTGGCGTGCTCCGCGGTGTCCGGGGCGGGTGTCTCCGCGCGGATCGTGAGCGCTGCGACGGTCCCGCCGAGCGCCAGAGCGCCCGCGCAGACCAGCATCGCGGTGGCGTAGGCGGGCTCCAGCGCCCCAGCATCGCCGAAGCCGCCCGGTCCGAGCCCGGTCAGGGTGGGCAGCACGGCGATGCTGACCAGGCCGGCGGTGCGGGCGACCGCGTTGTTGACGCCGCTGGCCAGTCCCGAGCGCCCGTCGACCGCGGCCAGGACGGTCGAGGTGAGCGGTGTGACGGTGATCGTGAGGCCGGTGCCGAGGAGGGCGACCGGCACCAGCACGTCGACCAGGTACGTCGCGTCGGGACCGACGCGGGAGAGCAGCGCCACCCCGGCGGCGGCGATCAGCGGGCCGATCGTCAGCGGGAGGCGTGGTCCCACCCGGTCGCCGAACCGGCCGGCCCGCGGTGAGAACAGCAGCATCAGGACGGTGACCGGGAGCAGGGCGAGGCCGGCCCGCAGCGGCCCCCACCCTGCGACCACCTGCAGGGTCACCACCAGCCAGAAGAAGACGCCGCCCAGCGCGGCGTACACCAGGAAGGTCACCACGTTGGCGAGGCCGAAGCGCGGGATGGCGAAGAGGCCGAGCGGCAGCATGGGGTGCCTCGTGGTCGCCTCGCGCACGAGGAACGCGCCGAGGGCGAGCACGCCGAGGCCGAGCCCGAGCTGCACCTGCGTCGAGCCGAGGCCCTGCTCGGCCCAGAGCGACAGCCCGTAGGTCAGCGCTCCCAGGCCTCCTGCGGCCAGCACCGCGCCGGGCAGGTCCAGCGGGGCGGCCTCCGCGGGGTCGCGGGACTCCGGCACGTGCCGCGACGCGATCGCCAGCACGACGAGCACGACAGGGACGTTGATCAGGAAGATCCAGCGCCAGGTGGCGAGCTCGACCAGCCACCCGCCGAGGAGCGGCCCGACCGCGCCCGCGATCCCGGCGAGCCCCGACCAGGCCCCGATCGCGCGCGACCGGTCCTGCGGGCGGAAGCTGGTCTGCAGGATCGCCAGCGCCCCGGGGGTGAGCAGAGCAGCCCCGACCCCTTGCAGCGCTCGGAAGCCGATCAGCATCCAGATCTCGGTGGCGAGCGCGCACGCAAACGATGCTGCGCCGAACCACGCCGCCCCGATCAGGAAGATCCGTCGCCGTCCGTAGCGGTCGCCGAGGGAGCCGCCGACGAGCACGAAGGCTGCGAGGGTGAGCGTGTAGGCGTTGACGATCCAGGTGAGGCCGGCGACGCTCGCGTCCAGGTCCTGACCGATCGTGGGCAGCGCGACGTTGACGACGGTCATGTCGAGGAACGCCACGGCCGTCCCGAGCACGGTTGCCGCCAGCACCCACCGTCCGGCAGGTTCGCCGTAGCTGAGCCCGCCCCCCGTGCCGGTCGGCTGGTTCGTCACGGGGTCCATGACCTGCTCAGCAACGCGACACCCCCGGATTGTTCCGCCGGTCTGCTCCGCACGGTTGCAGCACGGTTGGGGGCCCCTCAGCGGGGGAACTGTCGCACGAGCACGAGCCATCAGGCACCAGCGCAACCAGCCACCTAGGAGCACCCCATCGCGTCGGCAACATCGCGCGCACCTGCGCCCCTGAGCTGGTTCGCGGACAGGTTCACGGGCCTGGTCAGCAATCGGCCACGCACCGTGCTGGCACTCAAGGCCGCGGTCGCTGCCGGCGCCGCCTGGCTGCTGGTGGTGCCCTTCCCCGGCGTGGCTGACGACTATCCCTACTACGCGCCGCTGGGTGCGGTGGTCGTGACGTCCACGACGGTGATGACCTCCGTGCGCACCGGGCTGCAGGCGATGGCTGCTCTGGGGATCGGCGCCGCCTTGGCCGTGGTGGTGGCGCAGGCGCCCGTCCCCCGGGTCTTCGGGGTGATGGTCGTGGTCGGGATCGGCACCGCGATGGCCAACTGGAAGCGGCTGGGCGAGATGAGTGTGTGGGTGCCGTTCGCGGCGTTGTTCGTCCTGATCCTCGGTGGCGACAGCCCCTCGCACTACGTCCTGGGGTACGGCGGGCTGACCGCGGTCGGGGCTGCGGTCGGGGTGGTGGTGAACCTTGCCCTGCCGCAGCTTCCGCTGGGGCGCACGCTGCAGGCTCTCGAGGGGCTGCAGGAGGAGCTGGCCCGCCAGCTGCGGTCCCTGGCCGACGACCTGCGCAGCGCCGACGACCTCGGCACCGACGGCGTGCAGATCAGGAGCTCGGTGGCGCCGCCCGCGGTGCGCCTCGAGCAGCTGGTCTCCGAGGTGCGCGACGCGCGCCGGGTGAACTGGCGGGCCGGTCGCTGGCGCCAGCTCGCGGACCGTCGGGTCGAGCGGGCGCGGGCCCTGGAGACGATCACCCACGTCGTGGAGGAGGTCGGCGCCTTGCTCGGCCGCACGAGCGACCAGATGCTGAGGGGCCGCACCCCGGTGGGTGACGCCCTCGCCGACGCCTTGGAGTCGACGGCGAAGATGCTCGACGCGACCGATGTCATGACGATGGACGAGAACGCCCACGCCTCCGTTGCCGAGGCGAGGCGCTGCGTGGACGACCTGCACGAGGTCACCATGCGCCACGTCGGTGACCGGGACGCCGACCAAGCGGTGCTGGTCGGCGCCTCGGCGACGGTGACCCTGCACCGGGCGATCGAGGCCTGGGAGTAGACAGACCAACGGTGCAGCGGCTGCGACCCTGCTCGACCGACTTCCGCTCCTGGGAAACATCGCTGCCTGTAGCGTGACGCCGGTGAGAGCCACACGCCCCGAGGCCCTGGCCGGGAGCCTGCGGGATGCCTCACCGGGGGCGATCGCGGTCGATGTCTTCGACACCTGTCTCCTGCGGCGTACGACGCAGCCGCGCCTCGCCCACGCGATGTCGCCCCCGCCCGGCCTGTCTCGGCCGACGTGGACCCAGGTCCGCTGCTGGGCCGAAGAGTCGCTGCTGGCCGACTCGGGGGACGCGCCCGTCACCTTGCCCGACGTCTACGCCCGGGTCGCGGGGATCATGGGGTGGTCGCCCGCGCAGCGCACCGAGCAGATGTGCCGGGAGCTGGAGGCGCTACGGCAGTCCCTGCGCCCCGACGAGGCGGTGCGCGAGACGCTCGCTGGAGCCCACGAGCACGGTGTCCCGGTGTGCTACCTCGCGCGAACCCTGATCTCCGCGGACGTCGTGCGCGAGCTCCTGGACCAGCACCACTTCCCCGCCGGGCCGGTGCTGACTGCTCACCCCGGCACCGGGTCGTGGAAGCGAGACCCGCGCATCGCTGGGGCCCTGGCGGTCCCCGCGGGCCAGGTCGTGCACGTGGGCCGGCAGGCGGAGCAGACGGAGCAGACGGACCGCCGGAGTGCTGCGCCACAAGACAACCCGTCGCTGACCGCGGGAGAACAGCAGCTGGCCGCCACCGGGACGCTGGGGGGACTGCTCGCGGAGGCGAGCCGCGTCGCGCGCCAGGAGCTGTCGGGCCGCGACGAGGTGCACGACCCCTTCCTGTTCCCGCTCGGGCTCTCCTTCGTGATCGCGGCGACCACGTGGTCGCTCCTGGTCGCCCAGCAGCGACAGCTCACCGATCTGTACTTCGTGGCTCGCGATGGCCAGCTGCCGCTGCGGGTGGCTCCCCTGTTGCGCGAGGCCGTCGACGGCGCCGAGGTGGGACTGCACTACGTCTACGGCAGCCGTTACGCGTGGTGCAGCGACGATCCGGTGCAGGTCGAGCGGATGCGCAGGTACTACGACCGGGTGGGCCTGCTGCGCCGCGACGTCGGCGTGCTGGACATCGGCTGGACCGGTTCGAGCGCGCGCCAGCTGGAGGTGGTGCTCCAGCAGCCGCTGTCCTGGCTCTACCTGGGCGGGCTGGCCGGCGTCGCGCCGGGTCGGCACCCGAGCGACGCGACGACGTACCTCGTGGACGAGCGGCTGGGGCCGATCGGCTGGCGCGAGGCCGCCTACCCCACGATCCTCGAAGCGATCTGCGCGGGCACGGAGGGGACCTTGCGGGGGTTCGACGAGTCCGACGAGCCGGTGCTGTCCCCCGTCCCCGAGCACTCGGCTGCGGTGGCTCTGAGACACGACGCGGTGGCGCGGGCAGCGAAGGAGTTCGCCAGGTCGCTGCGTGACTGCGCTGTGAGGCTGGAGCTGAGCGACATCGCGGCGCTGGGGACGGTGCTGGACGAGCAGTTCGAGGGCTACTGGCGCCGCCCCAGCAAGGCCCAGGCGCACGCGCTGGGTTCCCTGCCGTGGGAGTCCCGCAAGGGCGAGGTGGGTCGCAGCGAGATCGCGCCGGTCCTCGGCGGTCGAGACTTCCGCGAGCGCATGCGCGGGCACTTGCACCTGGCCTGGCCCACCGGCTCGCTGGCCCGCACCGTGCCGGGCTGGGACCGGTTGACCGCCCCGGATGTGTCCCCGCCCGGCCCGCGCCGCCGCGCCGCCGCGCGCGCGGCGGTGCACCGCCGCTTCCCCGCCCTGTTCTGAGGCGTGCTCACTGCTGCACCGGAGCCCGGCTGAAAACGGGCGAGGACCCCGGCTCCCCCCTCAGGGGTAGCGCCGGGGCCCTCGCCGCAGACACCTGGCGGGTCACGGGGTGAGCCGCGACCCGCGGAGGATCAGGCGTTGGTGTTCGACGAGGTCGACTTCTTGGCGGTCGACTTCTTCGCCGGAGCCTTCTTGGCCGCAGTGGACTTCGCGCGGGTGGCCTGCGCCTTGGAGCGCGTGGCCTGCGCGGAGCTCTTGCTGGCGGACTTCTCGGCGGTCGACTTGGTCTGGTTCGCCGCCGAGCGCGTCGCGCTCTTCGCGGTGGACGCCGTCTTGTCGGCAGCCTTGTCGGCCTTCACCTTGCCCTTGGAGGCAACGGAGTCGACCTTGTACGAGGCCGTGGCCTTGGCCTCGGCAGCCTCGCCACGAACACGGGCGACGACCTTCTCACCGCGTGCGACGAGCTCCTCGTAGGTCGCGACCTTCTGGGCGCGCTGGGAGACGTCGCTGCGCAGCTCGTCGAGCCAGGACTCGAGCTTGTCGGCGAGCTCACGGAGCTCGCGCTGCAGCTCCTCGATGCGGGCCTCGGCCTTCTTCGGGAGCTCCTTGGCGTCGGCCTGGAGCTCGGTGAGGCGAGCCTCGGCGCGCTTCGGCAGTGCCTGGGCGTCGGACTGCAGGTCCTTCAGGTAGGACTCGAGCCGCGACTGGCGCGACTTGGCCTGCTTGGCGAGTGCGTCAGCACGGTCGGAGACGGTGCCCTGCACGCCCGTCTTGCGCAGGTCCTCGATCTGGTCCTGCACGTCGTCGGCGTACTTGCGGACCAGCTCGACGGCCTTGTCGCCGACGCCGACGTAGGCGTAGAACGACTTGGTTGCGGTCTCACGGACAGTGGCGTTAGCCATTGTTGATTCCTTCTTCCTGTGTGGGGGTCTCCACGGGGGAGTCTGTGGTGTCGAGGAGCGCGGCGACCGGGTCGGCCGGACCGGGCTCCGACATGGGTGGGTTGGCGGCACGGAAGGACCGGTAGATCTCGACCAGCGACTGCTTCTGCCGCTCGGTCAGGCCGGGGTCGCCGAGGATGGCGACCTCCACCTGTCGGATCTGGTGGTCGTCCGGGCTGAGGATGCCCGCCTGCACGTAGAGCGTCTCCGCCGAGATCTGCAGCGACTTGGCGATCTTCTGCAGCACGTCAGCGGAGGGCCGGCGCAACCCTCGCTCGATCTGGCTGAGGTAGGGGTTGGAGATACCGGTGGCCTGTGCAAGCTGGCGCAACGACAGCTTGGCATCGGTGCGCTGCTCACGCAGGTAGTCACCGAGTGCGTCCGCGCTCGCCTTCATGCTTAGTTTGGCCATGGCTCAATAGTGCTAACTCTTGCAAGCAGATGCAAACTGTGGGCACGTGAGTAGGCACACGTTTGCCTGTATTTACGCGGCATTCCCACCCGAAAGGGTGCTTGCTGGACGCCCGGTGGTTGAGGTGCGAGGAGCGCAGCGACCCACCGGTGGTTGAGGTGCGAGGAGCGCAGCGACCCACCGGTGGTTGAGGTGCGAGGAGCGCAGCGACGAGCCTCGAAACCTCCCGCGCACAGGCAGGGACGCCCCCTCGTCGGTCGAGCCTGTCGAGACCACCCACCCCTCCGGGCTGACCCAGGCGGGGGCGCACTTCAGGACCGATATCGCCCACGGCGCGGCGTTCGCCGGTCTAGTGTCGAAGGATGCGCCGGGTCGGGCCGGCGCAGTACGCCAAGGGGGCTTGGCGGGAGCGGGGGGTCTCGGGTGGCCACTGATGTTCGTTCACGCGTGCGCACGCGACTGACCGTCGGGTGGCTCGCCGGCGCGCTGCTCGGCTTCGGCGCGACCACGATGGCCGTGGCACCGGCAGCGGATGCGCTCGAGTGCGCCGACCTGCTCGACATCGGGCATCGCGGCCACGGCGCGGGCCGCGACGAGAACACCATCCCGCACATGACGCGAGCCGCCGCGCGTGGCGCACACGCCGTCGAGTTCGACGTACGCCGCACCCGGGACGGCGTGCTGGCGATCATGCACGACCGATCGGTGAACCGGACGACGAACGGCCGCGGGCGGGTGTCCCGGATGAGGTGGCGCAAGTTCCGCTCGCTGCGGACAGCGAGCGGCTATCACCCGCCGTCCCTGGGCCAGGTGGCGAGCAACATGGCTCCGCTCGGTGTCGGGCTGCAGGTGCACCTGAAGGTCCATCTCACGGCCAGGCGGCTGCGCGGCGTCGGTGCGATGCTGCGCCGCAACGGCTTCACCGAGGACACGGTGCAGTTCAACTCCGGCAGCCTGGGCCTGCTCCGGCGAGTGCACCGGGTGACCGGCTTCCCGACGGGTTACACCTACCTCGGGCGTCCGGCCAGGGACCGCCTCCGACGCGTGGCCTCCTACGGTGTCGATGTTGCGGTCCTGAAGCGCGACTACATCAAGCCGTTCTGGGTCAGCTTCGCCGAGGAGCGGGGCCTCGAGCTGGGCGCGCGGTCCCACTACATCTCCAAGGACTGGGCACTCAACATGGGCGTGCGCCGCTCGGTCGTCGACCGCTGGGACTCGTCGTGCGAGCCTCCACCCGAACCGACCCCGACCGAGTCCATCCCAACCGTCAGCGGTTGAGCCCGGGCACCCCCCACGCCGGTTGAGGTGCGAGGAGCGACGAGCCTCGAAACCTCGCAAGGTCCACGCGGGGCTGATGTGCCGCCGGTGGTCGAGCTTGTCGAGACCTCCCGGGGATCATCGCCGACAAGGCACCACGGTCCACTCGCCCAGGACCATCCGCCCGAATTTCCCGAAGAGGTTGGATATGTCGGTGCCCCGTGGTGACATGTGCTCATGTTCGGGGGACAAATTGCACATTCACCCGTGTAGCCGCCCCGCTGGACCTCGATGATCACGAGCTCCTCGGTGCCGTTGTTGCACAATCGGAGCCGCGCCCCCGAGCTGCCAGTTCACCTCGACACGGCACGATGGTCCGCTCATCCAGGACCATCCGCCCAAATATCCTGATGAGCTTGGATAACGCTGGCGCCCCGTGGTGACATGGGTTTCATGCTCGGGGACATAATTCACATCAAGGATCAAAAGGGCATCCATGTCCATGAGGCTCGACGCACCTCAAGCGGTGCAGCACAAGTTGCGCGACCTCACCGACGATCTGTCCAGGGTTGTTGATGGGGTCTGCCCCCAGACGTGGGCCTTGCTGGATGGAGCCCTCAGCCAGCAATGACGCGGTGCCTAGGGGCTACCGCACGACGTTCTGACCAGCAGCACAGGGGTCACGAGCACGACTCATGGCCCAGTCCTCCCCTGAACCGGACCCAACAGACTCCCCACCCTTCGGTGAGTGACGCCTCCCCCGCGCGGGGGGTGGGGTTTCTGAGCCGCCCGGCTCAATGCAACAACAACAAGGAGTAACGCTCATGCGTTTCATCGGAACAGTCATCGCGGCTGTCGCCCTGTCCATCATCGGGATCGCTGGTCCAGCCAGTGCAGGCACCGCCGTGCCCGGTCACGAGGGCCGCGACGGTGTGGTCGTCAGTCACTACACGCAGGACCAGTCCTACATGACGACAACGGGACTCTGGTCACTTGCCACTACATCGTCAACTCCCGGGGTGACTTCGGTGTGACCCGTACCTCGACAGCGGAGTGATCAGCAACATGATCACCTGCGACGACGGCGCCGTTTACCACTACGTGTTCGTCAGCGAGGACAACCCGCGTTACACCGGCAACCCCGACCGCGCCATCTGGGGCAACTGGGAGACCGTCGTCGAGACGTGGAGCGGCACGGGGAACGTCGCCAACCCGCAGCACCCGTCGTACGCCTACGCCGGCTGATCGGACCCGGGCTGATCACCGGGGCCACCCTCTCTCTCGGGAGCGTGGTCACCGGGAGCCGCCCGGCTCAGAACAAGCGCGCCAGATAGTCGACGGCGGGAAAGTCGTCGAACAAGGCCCAGGCCAAGGCTCCGGCCCCCGAGGCGAGATCTGATCGTCGACGACCACGCGTTGCTCTTGCTGAGCCTGGCCTCAGTCAGCGACAGTTGCTCGTCGGGACCGATCATGCTGGGTAGCTGGCAGTGCGCATCGACAAGCTCACGAGTCGTCGGGGCAATGGAGAGCGGTCTCAAGCGGGCTACCACCACGTCCGTGGCAGCGAGCCAGCCCAGTGATCACGCAGTGGGAGTTGGGCACCTGGTCCTGAGTGCAGCAAGTCCGACAGCACCTGCTGGATCACACCCGGCAGGTGCCTCCTCCGGCGACCAGACCGGCGCGGGTTCCCGGCGTGGGGTCTAGTCCTCGCCCCGGCCGTAGTCGTCGTCGATCCGCACGATGTCGTCCTCACCGGTGTAGCCACCACGCTGCACCTCGATGATCACGAGCTCCTCAGCGCCGTTGTTGCACAGCCGGTGCCGCGCCCCGAGCGGTACGTCGATCGAGTGGCCCGGCCCGATCACGTGGGTCTCGTCGTCGATCACGCAGGTGGCGACGCCGTAGAGCACCACCCAGTGCTCGGAGCGGTGGGCGTGCAGCTGGTAGGACAGCCGCTGCCCGGGCGTGACGTGGATCCGCTTGACCTTGTAGCCCTGGCCCACGTCGATGACGTGCCACGACCCCCAGGGGCGCTGGTCTCGGACTCGATCTGTACCAATGTTGTCCCCCTACTCATGCCTTGAGTCTAGGTCGAACCGGACGAACCCGTACACCGGAGATCCGCGAGTCAGGACCTACGGCATGATGCATCGGGTGACCAGTCCCGCCGCCCAGCACTGCCCGTCACCGAAGGAGCTCGACGACCTCGAGCTGCTGACCCACGGAGCGATCACGCCGCTGGCGTTCACCGACGACCCGGCCGGTGTCACCCTCACGCTGCCGACGGCGATCGCGGCCGAGGGCACGAGTATCGAGCTGGTCGACCCCGAGGGGGTCCCGCTCGCCCACGTCAGCATCGAGCGGACCTACCCGGTCGACGAGGAGCGCACCGGCGTGGTCGGCCCGGTCGCGCCGATCCAGCACATCGAGTACGGCGCCTTCCGCGCGCTCTACCTCTCCCCCGACGAGACCAGGAAGCAGTACCCCGACGCGGTCACCGTCCCGGTCGCCGGCCCGCTGACCGAGGAGGACCTCGGCTCGATCGAGGCCCACGCCCACCGTCCGGTCGTGCTGCTCGCCCTGACCGGCAGCGGCACGCCGACGCACGAGGGGCGCCCCATGACCGGGGTCGGGCTGATCCGGGCCACGCTCGAGGCGGCGCGGCTGCTGCCGCAGGCTCACGTCGTCGCCGTACCGGTCGCCTCGCGGGGCAGCGCCGAGGCCGACCACGTCTTCGGCGAGCGGGTGGTCGAGGCCTACGCCCCCAACGAGGTGGTCGGCATCGTCGGTCACGGCGACCTGCCGGACTCCATCGCCGACGTCGTCGACTTCGAGCTGCCGCCACCCGGCGAGCAGGGGCTGGTCATCTTCTTCACCGGCCTGTCCGGCAGCGGCAAGTCCACCCTGGCCCGCGCCCTGCACGACGTGATCCTCGAGCGCGGCGAGCGGACGATCACCTCGCTCGACGGCGACGTGGTGCGCCGCAACCTCTCAGCCGGGCTGACCTTCTCCAAGCAGGACCGCGAGACCAACATCCGCCGCATCGGCTGGGTGGCCGCGGAGATCAGCCGCCACGGCGGCGTGGCGATCTGCTCCCCGATCGCGCCGTTCGACGCGACCCGCCAGGACGTGCGGGGCTACGTCGCCGACGCCGGCGGCGAGTTCTTCCTGGTCCACGTCTCCACCCCGGTCGAGGAGTGCGAGCGCCGCGACCGCAAGGGCCTCTACGCCAAGGCCAGGCGCGGCGAGATCCCCGAGTTCACCGGCATCTCCAGCCCCTACGAGGCCCCCAGGACGCCGACGTCGTCGTCGACACCACCGGCCGCGAGATCGCCGACTGCCTCGCCGAGATCGTCGAGGCCCTCGAGGCCACCGGCCACCTCTGAGCCGTCGAGACCTCCTGCCCACCTCACCGGGTTTCGAGGCCCTCGGCTAACGCCTCGGGCACCTCAACCACCGCACGGCCCCACCCGCTGGTCGATCCCCAGGGCCCGAGCCTCGAAACCTCGTGAGCCAGGGTCGGACCGTCGGTCTACCTACCCAGGTAGCGCCGCAGCGCTTCAGCGCTGGTCGGACGGCGCGAACCCGGTCGCCTCGATCTTGCCCAGGTCCAGCGTGCTGTGGCGGGCGCGGGGCCATCGAGCGCCCCTCGGCGAAGTTCTCGGTCGAGATCCGCCCCACGTCGGACGCCGCGCGCCCGCACAGCTCGAAGACCGCGGCCGCGGCGTCGGCCCAGGTCCACGGCTCGCCGGCGCTGCTCACGTTGTAGGTGCCGTACGGCGCCTCGCTCTCGACCAGGTGCTGCGCCGCGCGCGCGATGTCGTCGGCGAAGGTGAGCCGCCCCCACTGGTCGTCCACGACGTCCGGCGAGACGCCCTTGGCCGCTAGCTCCTGCATCGTCCGCACGAAGTTCTTGCCGTCGCCGACGACCCAGCTGGTCCGCAGGATGTAGTGCCGCGGGTAGGTGGCCACGACGGCGTCCCCGGCCGCCTTGGTCTGCCCGTAGACCCCGAGCGGCGAGAAGGCCTCGTCGTCGCCGTGCACCTCGGTCTCGCCGTCGAAGACGTAGTCCGAGGAGACGTGCACCAGGACGGCGCGACGCCGGCGCGCGACCTCGACCAAGCGGCGGGGCCCGGCCACGTTGGCCTCCCACGCCTCTCGCCGCCCCTCGGGGGTCTCGGCGGCGTCGACCGCGGTGTAGGCGGCGGCGTTGAGGATCACGTCGTAGGGCCGCCAGTCGAAGCCGTCCAGGGTCTCGGGCCGGGCTAGGTCGACCCGCTCCCGCCCGACGACCTCGGCGGCCGGCAGCAGCGCGGCGAGCGCCCGGCCCACCTGGCCGTTGCCCCCGACCACCAGCGCCCGGAGCCGCGGGAAGGCGACCACGTCGCGCAGTGGGGGGTGGTGCCGGTCGGCCTCGGACATCTCGGCGGACTCCAGCGACCGCGGCCACGGGATCCCCAGCGCGGAGTCCGCGGCGTTGACGTAGGTGTAGGAGTCGCGCGCCTCCGGTGACCAGTGCTCGTTGACGAGATAGGCGTACGCCGTGTCGGGCGCCGCCGTCTGGTAGCCGTTGGCCACACCCGCGCGGCACGAAGACCGCGGTGTCCGGACCCATGGCCGTGGCGACGACCGTCCCGAAGCTCTCGCCCTCGCGCAGGTCCACCCACGCCCCGAAGACCTCGCCGTGGGTGACGGAGACCAGCTTGTCCCAGGGCTCGGCGTGCATCCCGCGGGTCACGCCGACGGAGGCGTTGTAGGAGACGTTCTGCTGCACCGGCTCGAAGTCGGGCAGGCCGGCGGTGACCATCCGCTCGCGCTGCCAGTTCTCCTTGAACCAGCCCCGGTTGTCCCGGTGCACCGGCAGCCGCAGGATCAGCAGGCCGGGGATGTCCGTGGTCTCGACCCGGAGCTCGCTCACTGACCCGCCTTCGCGTACGCCGCCTCGGTGGCCGCCTTCTGCGGGCGCCACCACTGCTCGTGGTCGCGATACCACTCGATGGTCGCGGCGAGGCCGTCGGAGAAGCTGCCGAAGGTCGGCTCCCAGCCCAGCTCGTCGCGCAGCTTGGAGGCAGTCGATGGCGTAGCGCAGGTCGTGGCCCACCCGGTCGGTCACGTGGTCGAAGTCGTCGGGGGCGCGGCCCATGAGCCGCAGGATCTCCGCCACGACCGAGCGGTTGTCCTTCTCGCCGTCCGCGCCGATCAGGTAGGTCTCCCCGATCGTCCCGCGCTCGATGATCGTCATCACCGCGTCGGAGTGGTCGTCGACGTGGATCCAGTCGCGCACGTTGAGCCCGGCGCCGTAGAGCTTGGGCCGGCCCCCGTCGAGCAGGTTGGTGATCTGGCGCGGGATGAACTTCTCCACGTGCTGGTAGGGCCCGTAGTTGTTGGAGCAGTTGCTGATCGTGGCCCGCACGCCGAAGGAGCGCACCCAGGCCCGCACCAGCAGGTCCGAGCCCGCCTTGGTCGCCGAGTACGGGCTCGAGGGCCGGTACGGCGTCGCCTCGGTGAACCGCACCGGGTCGTCGATCTCGAGGTCGCCGTACACCTCGTCGGTGCTGATGTGGTGGTAGCGCACGTCGTGCCGCCTGACCGCCTCCAGCAGGGTGAAGGTGCCGACGACGTTGGTGTGCAGGAACGGGCTGGGGTCGCGCAGCGAGTTGTCGTTGTGGGACTCGGCGGCGAAGTGGACCACGACGTCGGCCTCGGCCACCAGCGGGTCGACGGTCGCCGCGTCGGCGACGTCACCGACGACCAGGCGGCAGCGGTCCGGCGGCAGGTCGGCCAGGGTGCGCTCGTCGCCGGCGTAGGTGAGCAGGTCGAGCACGGTCACCCGGTGGTCGGTCTTGTCGATGACGTAGCGGACGAAGTTCGACCCGATGAAGCCGGCGCCCCCGGTCACCAGAAGGTGAGTCATGTCAGGCAGGTTAGACGGACTCGCGCCCGGGGCGAAGCCCTCCCCCTAGCATGAGCCGATGCGCGGCATCATCCTCGCCGGGGGGACCGGCTCACGACTCCACCCGGTCACCATCGGCATCAGCAAGCAGCTGGTCCCGGTCTACGACAAGCCGATGGTCTACTACCCGCTCTCGACGCTGATCCACGCCGGCATCCGCGAGGTCCTGGTGATCACCACGCCCGAGGACGCCGACCAGTTCGAGCGGCTGCTGGGCGACGGCTCCCGCTTCGGCATCGAGCTCTCCTACGTGCAGCAGCCCAGCCCCGACGGCCTGGCCCAGGCGTTCGTCCTCGGCGCCGACTTCATCGGGGACGAGTCGGTCGCCCTGGTGCTGGGCGACAACATCTTCCACGGCACCGGGCTGGGGACCCAGCTGGGTCGTTTCGGTGAGATCGACGGCGGCGTGATCTTCGCCTACCCGGTGTCGAACCCCCGGGAGTACGGCGTCATCGAGTTCGACGACGCCGGGTCGGCGATCTCGCTGGAGGAGAAGCCGAGCAAGCCAAGGAGCCGCTACGCCGTGCCGGGGCTGTACTTCTACGGCCCGGACGTGGTGGATCTGGCGAGGACGCTGACGCCGTCGGCCCGGGGCGAGCTGGAGATCACCGACCTCAACCGGCTCTACCTCGAGCAGGGCAGGCTGCAAGTGATCCCGCTCGGCCGGGGCACGGCCTGGCTCGACACGGGCACCTTCGGCTCGCTCGCGGACGCAACCAGCTATGTGCGCACGATCGAGGCACGCGAGGGTCTCAAGATCGGATCCCCCGAGGAGGCCGCCTGGCACGCCGGCTTCCTCACCGACGACGAGCTGCGCGCGCGTGCGGAGCCCCTGCGCAAGAGCGGCTACGGCGACTACCTCCTCAGCCTCCTCGACTGGTCCTGACCCTCCCCACCCCCACCCCACCCACCGGTGGTTGAGGTGCGAGGGCCCCCTCGAGGCCCGAGCCTCGAAACCTCGCACGATGCGCAGGGACCTGCCCGGAGCTGTCGGTGGTCGAGCCGTCGAGACCCCGCTCGAGCCCGTCGAGACCCCCCGGTGGTCGAGCCCCTTTCGGTGGTCGAGCAGCGAGCTTGCGAGCGCACGTCGAGACCACCACCCGACCTCCCCGACTAAATCACTTACCTGCTAGCCTTTGGCGACTTCAGCGCGAAAGGCTCACCGCATGCTGACTTCCTCACGTCGACTTCTGGTCGATCCTGGCTGCCGGCTTCTTCGTGGGCATCGTCGTCGGCCTGACCGGCATGGGCGGCGGCGCTCTGATGACCCCGGCGCTGATCTTCCTGGGTGTCGGCAACACCGCGACGGTGATCGCCGCCGACCTCACCGCAGCCGCGGTCTACAAGACCGGCGGCGCACTGGTCCACCGCAAGCATGGCGATCCCAACATGCAGCTCGCCAAGTGGTTGATGCTCGGGTCCATCCCGATGGCCTTCATCGGCCCTTTCCTGGTCCACTCGGTCTTCGGCGGCGAGCCGGCCCAGCTCGAGAAGGTCCTGAAGATGGCGATCGGCTTCGCGCTGCTGATCGCCGCCGCCACCTACGCCTTGCGCCTCTACATCGGCATGGTGCAGATCCAGCGTGGCACTGCCGGCGACATGGGTGAGCCGGTGATCCGCCCGGTCCCCACGCTCCTCGTCGGAGCCCTGGGTGGCTTGCTGGTCGGCGTGACGTCGGTCGGCTCTGGCTCGGTGATCATGGTGGCGCTGCTGATGCTCTACCCGATGCTGTCGGCGGTGAGGCTGGTCGGCACCGACCTGGTGCAGGCGGTTCCGCTCGTGCTCTCGGCAGCGATCGCGAACATCATTGCCCAGGGCGGCCTGGACATGGCGCTCACGATCCCGTTGATCATCGGATCCCTCCCCGGCACGGTGTGGGGGTCGCGGCTCGCCCCGAAGGTGCCGCAGTCGGTCATCCGTCGCGGCATCGTGGTGGTGTTGACCATGTCGGGGGTGGCGCTGCTCGACAAGGCCGGCTGGGGTCCGCTCGGGGCTGGGGAGAACGAGACCTACCCGATGCTGATCGCCGGCGTCGGCGCCGCGATGCTGGTCCTGGTGCCAGTCATCTGGGGCTTCCTGCGCAAGACCGAGGGGCTGCCGTTCATGGGTGCGCCGACGGTCGCTCAGATCGAGCGCGAGGAACGCCGCCCGCGCAAGGTCCGGCAGTCGCAGGACTAGTCGGCGAGCACCGCCGCGATCTGCTCGACCGACTCCTGGATCAGCCCGACCGCGTCAGCGTGGGCCCGCCGGTCCCGCCCCATCGGGTCGGGGGTGTCGAGATCCTGCGTGCCCACCAACGACCGGTGCCGCGCCGCCCACGCCACCACCTCTTCGGCGGTCGAGGTGCTAGCCACTCCACCGGTGGTTGAGGTGCGAGCCACTCCACCGGTGGTTGAGGTGCGAGCGGAGCGAGCCTCGAAACCTCCCGCCGCTGCCCGCTCACCCTCCCCCTCCGGTTGCCGGGCAGCCCACTCCCGCATCAACAGCCCGAACTCCCGCCACGTGAACGTCCGCCGCAGCACCGGCGGCTCCTCCTCCAGCACCACGCGCCGTAGATCGACGGTGGCGGTCAGCACGAGGTCCGCCTCGCGCAGCATCGGCGCCTGCAGCTGACGCGCGGCGAACCCGTCCCCGACCCCGCCGAGCCGCTCGAGCTCGGCGAGCGAGTCGGGATGCACGCCACTGCCGACGACCGCCCGCACGCCGGCGGACGAGACCTCGAACCCAGCCCCCAGCCGGTCGCCGAGCAGCCGCTCAGCGACCGGTGAGCGGCACACGTTGCCGATGCACACGCACAGGATCCGGAAGGTCTCGGTCACGCCGCCTCGCAACCGATCAGCAGGCCGACGGACCGATGCGGCCGATCCCGCTGTCCTTGACCCCGGGGGTGGTGATCAGGTGGACCCGCCCGCTCTGGCCGCGGTCCGAGTACATGACGAACTCGACGACGCGCTTGCCGCCGCGCGGGATCTCAACGGTGAGGGCGTGGACCGTCCTGCCCATGTGCTCGCTCCCCGAGGATGCGACCTCATTGCCGTCGACGCGCACCTCGTCGACCCGCCCGCCGACCGGTGCATAGCCGTAGACGTTGATCAGCATGTCGCCGAGCGTGCGTCCGGGCTCCGGAAGCCCGACAACCGACGGTGGGAAGTCGCGTCCCTCGGGCACCAGGCTGCGCAAGGTGACCTTGACGTTGATCCGTTGCGCGCCCAGGTCGCACCGGTCTGCGGACACGTCCACGCGATGCCGTAGGAAGTAGGTGAGCTTGTCGTTGCCGGCGTCGCTGATGTAGGCGCCGACCTCGGGGCGGACGTGCGTCTGCCGTCGGCAACTCGTTGCCGATCAGGGTCTCGGCGAGATCAGCCTGCTCGCTTCTCGTTGTCCGACCAGAACATGAGCCGCCGCTGCCCGACGGCCTTGGTCAGCTCCTGCGCGAACACCTGAGGTGAGAAGCGGCCGGCCCGGATCTCGTCGAAGAGTGCCCGCGCCGTGTCGGCGTAGAACTCGTCCTGCTGATCCGGGGGGAGACGGAGGTAGGCGTTGTGGATGAGCTGGTCGACCGCGTTGTCGGTGGTCGAGACGCTGGCCGTCCACGGTCAGCGGGCCCGTGGCCTCCAGGAGGCCGGCCAGGCGCAGGGGTGTCCATCGAGATCACGCCGTCCACCGACTCGCCGTGGGTGCGCTTCCACAGCGCCTGGTAGACCTCGCCGTTGCGCGGGAAGTGCGGGATGTTGGCGACGTCGGTGGACTCGCTCACGACGGCCTCGCCCAAGCTTCGGCGCTCGCCCGGTGGCTGCGAGGTCACCGGGTCGGTGAACATGCCCAGAGTGTTGGCGTCGCCCTGCTCGGTCATCGAGAGCTTGCCGTTGTCGACCTCGATCCGGCGCCACGGCGCCGGCCATGCCTCCCAGGTGGCGAGCGTTCGCGTTGTTCTGGAAGACCACGAGGTAGGAGCGCGGCTTCTTCGCGCCCAGCATGTCGGGCATCAGTCTGGTAGCGCTCGGCCCCGATGCGCGTGACGTCCGCGGCTTGGGTCAGCTTGTCCTGCAGCTCGACGACCTGCGTGCTGATCGGCGAGATCATCTCGTCGGGCTCGAGATCGTTGGCCGTGGCCGCTGCGGACCCGAGACTTTCGGCGCCGGCCTCCAACGCGGGGGCCACGGAACGAAGAGCTTGGACGTCGATGCGGCCGTTGACCGGCTTGATCGCCTCCCCGCTGACGACGGAGCCTGCGCGGACAAGCTCGGGAAGCCCCCGCTGCGTGATGTCGTGCGAGATCTGCGGCGACCGTGCGCACGGCATCGACGTCGTCACCGATCCACGGGAGCTGTGAGGCCAGCCACCAGTGCGGACCCCGTGTGTGGCGGTACGCCGTGGTCGAGTCGTCCCTCGCGCTGTCCAGCTGACGCTGCGCCGCTGGGATGTCGGAGCTGGAGACCGACGCCGCCATGGCACGCAGCTCGGTCGCCGTGCTCAGCAGCGCCGACCGCGCGTACCACGCCTGTAGGGCGGAGAACGCCAGCAAGCACAGCAGTGCCGCGCTCACGAGGAGCGCGGCACGCCGCTGTCGTCGCCGCCGTGACCGGCGTCTAGGCATCGGGAGCATCAGAGTCAGTTGGTCTTCGTCGCGGTCGAGCCATTGTACTCGTCGTCGCCCAGATACTCGATCGAGACGATGGTCTTGTTGTCGGTCCACGTCGCGGCCCCGTTGCTCACAGCGACTTCACAGTGACTGGTCCTCGTTGCCGCTCACGTATGTGAAGCGGACGAACCCGTCCACGAGGGCGACGTGTACTGCGTCTTGTCTGCCGACGAGTCATCGACAGCAGTGAAGTCGATCTGGTAGTTGCTACCACGTGGTCGTGGGTCTGCGTGTAGCTGGACTTGCTGTTGAGCTTGTACGACGGTGGTGTACTTGAGATCGCCGTTGGCCGACGACTTGCACAGACCATCGGTGGACGTCTGGAATCGAGAGGTCCTGCTGCCAGGTCGAGTTGCCCATCGTCGAGGTCGACACCTGGAACGTGACAGTCTGGCTTGTCCCCGTGGCGCTCACAGGCGTGAGTGACCGACCGATCGTCGGCGTAACTCTGCGCCTGCTTGTTGTACTTGGCCAGGTTCAGCTTCGCGGTGCCTGCGCAGCCGTCGGGCTTCGTTACTGTCGCCGTAACGGTGTACTGCGTAGTGCTGGACTGGACGATGGAGGGCGGCTCACCGTTGGTGGCCCATGCGATCTGTGCCGCTGGCGCGTTCGGGTTTGCTGCGCTGGGGGTCGCCGTGACAAGCACCCCGCCAACGGCTGCGGCCGTTGCCAGCAAACCAGCGGACAGGGCAGCGGACACGCGTCCGACGATTCTGGTCCTCATGTGGATCCCCCGTGTGCAACCTGATCAGGACGGCTCAGCCGACCCATGACCTCGTCATAGTAAGTCGGCGCACCCCCGTTGCCAAACCCCCCCGCGATGAAAACACGTCTTTGGCGGCAGGAGTCAGGACCTGGGTCCCGGGACGGGCGGCGCAAGGAGGGGGTCACCCAACTGACGGCCGGATGCACGGTTTGCGCAGCCCCCCCGCAAGCAGGCGTTAAGGTTCATCCTGATCGGATGGGTTGAGTTCTCGGTGCGCCGGGCGCACCGATATCTCGCGCCCGCATCAAGACACGTGGGGAAACTGTGTTGGATAACCCGAGAATCTGCGTCATCGGTTTGGGCTACGTCGGCCTCCCGCTGGCCGTTTCCTTTGCGCGCCACTACTCGGTCATCGGCTTCGACATCAACGCTGAGCGGATCAACGAGCTCAGCGACGGACACGACCGGACGCTCGAGGTCGACGAGGCCGAGCTGCGGGCAGCCACTGACCTCTCCTTCACCGACTCACCCGAGGCGATCGCGACGGCCAACGTCTACATCGTCACCACCCCGACCCCGATCGACGACCACAAGAACCCCGACATGGGGGCAGTGCTCGCCGCCACGCGAACGGTGGCGCGGGTGCTCGACCGTGGCGACATCGTGATCTACGAGTCGACCGTCTACCCGGGTGCCACCGAGGAGGAGTGCGTGCCCGCTCCTCGAGAGGCTGAGCGGCCTGGCCTTCAACGAGGACTTCTTCGTCGGCTACAGCCCCGAGCGGATCAACCCGGGCGACAAGGAGCACCGCTTCGAGACGATCGTGAAGGTGACCTCGGGCTCCACGCCGGAGGCGGCCGAGTTCATCGACCAGCTCTACGGCTCGGTCGTCACCGCCGGCACCCACCTGGCTCCCTCGATCAAGGTCGCCGAGGCGGCGAAGGTCATCGAGAACACCCAGCGCGACGTCAACATCGCGCTGATCAACGAGCTGGCCATGGTGTTCAACCGGCTCGGCATCGACACCCACGATGTCCTGACGGCCGCGGGGACGAAGTGGAACTTCCTGCGCTTCCAGCCGGGCCTGGTCGGCGGGCACTGCATCGGTGTCGACCCCTACTACCTGACCCACAAGGCGCAGGCGGTCGGCTACCACCCCGAGATCATCCTGGCCGGCCGGCGCCTGAACGACTCGATGGGCGGCTACGTCGCGCACCCAGCTCGTCCGGGAGATGATCACGCGCGGGATCGACCTGCGGGGCGCGCGGGCCCTGGTCCTCGGGCTCACCTTCAAGGAGAACACCCCGGACCTGCGCAACACCCGGGTCGTCGACATCCATCGCGAGCTGCTCGAGTACGGCCTCGAGGTCGACGTCCACGACCCGTGGGTGGACCCCGAAGGAGGCGCAGCGCCGAGTACGGCATCGACATGTGCGAGCAGCCGGAGCAGGGCGCTTACGACGCCATCGTGCTGGCGGTGGGCCACCGTGAGTTCCGGAGCTGGGCGGCGACGGGCTTCGCGCGTTCGGCAAGCCGAGGCGAGCGTCGCTCTACGACCTGAAGGGTCTGCTGCCCAAGACCGACTCCGACCTCCGTCTCTGAGCGGCGGGCAGACATGCGCATTCTGATCACCGGCGGAGCCGGCTTCATCGGGCACAACCTCGCCCGACTAGCCCTGCGACGCCGGTCATGAAGTCCGTGTAATCGACGATCTGTCGACCGGATATCGCGACAACCTGGAGCCGCTGGAGGTCGACCTCCGAGTGGCATCGGTGCTGGACGAGGCGGCATTGGCGTCCGCGATGCAGGGCGTGGACTCGGTGGTGCACCTGGGAGCGCTCGGGAGCGTGCCACGCAGCATCCAGGACCCGTTGCGCAGCCACCACGCGAACGCCACCGGCACGTTGACGGTGCTCGACCAGGCCAGGGCTCGCCGGCGTTGGTCATGTCGTCAGCGCGTCGTCCAGCTCGGTCTACGGGATGAACCCGGCCCTCCCGAAGAGCGAGCGCGAGTGGATCCGCCCGATGAGCCCTTACGCCGTGAGCAAGGCTGCGACCGAGTACTACACCCTGGCTTATCAGCAGTCGTTCGGGATGGAGACTCTTGCTTTCCGCTTCTTCAATGTCTACGGTCCCGGCCAGCGAGCGGGCCATGTCTACGCTGCCGTCATCCCGACCTGGATCGACGCGATGCTCAGAGGTGAGCCGGTCTGGGTGAACGGCGACGGCTCCAACTCGCGTGACTTCACCTTCGTGGGCACGGTCTGCTCGATCCTGCTCGAGGCCGCCGAGCGTCGGGTTTCGCACCCCGAGCCGGTGAACCTGGCCTTCGGCACCAACACCAGCCTGAACGAGCTCGCGCAGCTGCTCAGCGAGATCAGCGGGCTGACGCCCGACATCCGGCATCGCGAGCCGAGGCCAGGAGACGTGCCGCACTCCATGGCCGACAACACATCGCTGCGCTCGCTCTTCCCTGATGCGCAGGCAGTCGATCTCGAGAAGGGACTTCGCGAGACGCTCGACTGGTTCACGAGCCTGCCGGGCCTGCGTGCGGTCCTGAGCGAGCCAGTCGCCGTTCTCGGCCCCACCGCCGGCCCCGGGAGCACCCGGCCACCGCTAGCATGACGCCTGTCTCCGACGAAGGGTCCGCCGCCTGATGACGTCCACGCATGCCGACTACCGCATGAGCCAGCTCGACGAGCTGGAGGCGGAGTCGATCCACATCTTCCGCGAGGTCGCCGCGGAGTTCGAGAAGCCGGTGCTGATGTTCTCCGGCGGCAAGGACTCCATCGTGATGATGCGGCTGGCGGAGAAGGCGTTCTACCCGGCGAAGATCCCCTTCCCGGTGCTCCAGGTCGACACCGGCTACGACTTCCCCGAGGTGCTCCAGACCCGCGACAACTGGTGCGACCGGCTGGGCGTGAAGCTGATCGTGGCCAGCGTGGAGCAGGCGATCGCCGACGGCGTCGTGGTCGACGACGGCAAGACCCCGCGCAACCGGCTCCAGATCGGCACCCTGCTCAACGCGATCGAGGAGAACCAGTTCACCGCGGCCTTCGGCGGTGGCCGCCGCGACGAGGAGAAGGCCCGGGCCAAGGAGCGGGTCTACTCCCACCGCGACGACTTCGGCCAGTGGGACCCCAAGAACCAGCGCCCCGAGCTGTGGCGGCTCTACAACGGCCGGATCCACGAGGGCGAGCACATGCGGGTCTTCCCGCTGTCCAACTGGACCGAGCTCGACATCTGGCACTACCTCGGCCAGGAGCAGGTCGAGATCCCCTCGATCTACTTCGCCCACCAGCGCCGGGTCTTCGAGCGCGACGGGATGCTGCTCAGCGAGAGCGAGTTCAACCCGCTGAAGAAGGGCGAGACCGTCGAGGAGCGCCAGGTGCGCTTCCGCACCGTCGGCGACCTGACGCTCACCGGCTGCGTGGAGTCCGACGCCGACACGATCGACAAGATCATCGAGGAGGTGGCGATCGCGCGGGTGACCGAGCGCGGCGCCACCCGCGGTGACGACAAGTTCAGCGAATCCGCGATGGAAGACCGCAAGAAAGAGGGCTACTTCTGATGGACCTGCTCCGCTTCGCCACCGCCGGCTCGGTCGACGACGGCAAGTCCACCCTCATCGGGCGTCTCCTGATGGACTCGAAGGCGATCTTCGAGGACCAGATGGAGTCGATGCACGCCACCAGCCAGTCCCGCGGCTACGACTACGACGACCTGTCGCTGTTCACCGACGGTCTGCGCTCCGAGCGTGAGCAGGGCATCACGATCGACGTGGCCTACCGCTACTTCGCGACCCCGAGCCGCAAGTTCATCATCGCCGACACCCCCGGCCACGTGCAGTACACCCGCAACATGGTCACCGGCGCCTCCACCGCCGACCTCGGGCCTGGTGCTGGTCGACGCCCGGCAGGGCCTGACCGAGCAGTCGCACCGCCACGCGGTGATCCTGTCGCTGCTGCGGGTGCCCCACCTGGTGCTCGCGGTCAACAAGATGGACCTGGTCGACTACGACCAGGAGGTCTACAACAAGATCCACAACGACTTCACCCAGTTCGCCACCAAGCTCAACATCCCCGACCTCGAGGTCATCCCGATCTCGGCGCTCAAGGGCGACAACGTGGTCAACCGCTCCGAGAACATGGAGTGGTACACCGGCCAGACCCTGATGCACCACCTGGAGAACATCCACGTCGCCTCCGACCGCGACCTGGTCGACACCCGCTTCCCGGTGCAGTACGTCATCCGGCCGAAGTCCGACGAGCACCACGACTACCGCGGCTACGCCGGCCAGGTCGCCGGCGGCGTGATGAAGCCCGGCGACGAGGTGATGGTGCTCCCCTCGGGCCTGACCGCGAAGATCGAGGGCATCGACCTCCACGACAAGGAGATCGAGGAGGCCTACCCGCCGATGTCGGTCACGGTGCGCCTCGACGACGACGTCGACGTCTCCCGCGGCGACATGATCTGCCGGCCCAAGAACGCGCCCAAGCCCAGCCAGGACATCGACGCGATGATCTGCTGGATGGTGCCCGAGCCGATGCGGGTGCGGCAGAAGCTCGTCGATCAAGCACACCACCCGCATTGGTCGCGCGCTGGTCAAGGACATCCAGTACCGCCTCGACGTCAACACGCTGCACCGCGACCAGGAGACCAAGGAGCTCGGGCTCAACGAGATCGGGCGCGTGCAGCTGCGCACCACCGTGCCGCTGCTGTGTGACGCCTACTCGAAGAACCGGATGACGGGGTCGTTCATCCTGGTGGACGAGGCGACCGGGGTCACGGTGGGTGCCGGGATGATCAACAGCGGCACCTAGTAGGGGGAGCCTCATGAGCATGGGCAACGCATGGCACACTCTGATCGACTGGTAATCGCGGGAAACAATTGCTATGGCGCCCCCGGATCGGTCGGCGAGTTCAACCTTTCCATCTTTGACGCGCAGATGCTGCAGCCGTTTGTGGACGCCTGGCCAGGCGAATATGTCGATGTCCTATTGGTGAACACCTTAACGGCGAGACAGCGCAACTTCGGCCTCCGAAAGGCGAAGTGTTCAGAACTGTTACCCGTCACCTGTCGATGGGTCTTGCCCGAGCGATTGCAACGCCTGCGACTCTCATGAGGCTCATTCGACTACTTGACGGGAACACCAGCGCGTACGCGCGCTTGCCTTCCCCAACCGGGGCCTTGCTGATCTTTGCGGCCAGACTGCGCTCTCGGCCGCTTTACGTCTCTCTTCACGGAACCCCAAAATGGGCGCGAACTGAACCTTCTTGGCAAGCCCGCGCTGGTCTGCGGTGGCTTTACAGACGGGTAGCAATCTGGGGACTAAGCTCGGCGCGTGTGGCCTTCACCACGGATGACTCCGCTGCCGACACCTACTCCATCGCAGATTCCTTACGAGTACCATTCGCCAATACTCTCCTCAATGATATCCCGCCTTACACTTCAACGGCCCCAAACGTAGACCATGCGCTGAACTTAGGCTTCGTGGGGCGACTGACCCCCGAAGAAGAACCCAACCTTTCCTATTCGGGTTGCCGCCTGTCTGAACAGGATTGGATTCAACACTAACGTCACCTTTGTGGGCGAGGGGCCTTTAGAAGCTGTTGTCCAAGCCGACGCCGAGCGGGAAGGTGTCGAAATTCGTATGCTCGGCTGGGTAGATGACCGGCAATTGCTTATGAGCATTCTGAGAGATTTCGACTTTCTGCTCCTGCCATCTCATTCCGAGGGCTCTCCCAAGGTATTGGTTGAGGCGATGGCTGTTGGTACGGCCGTCACCACCTGGAGGATTAACGCTGCCGTTTGTGCACTCGCCAAGGGCGGGGCCGCCGCGCTCCTACTCGACAACCTTGATCCAAGAGCATGGAGCAATGCGATCGCGTCCAACATTGGCTCCGAGGCCTACATCAGCCTCACTCGGGCTGCGCACGCACATATAGCGGACCGCACTGTGGAACACCTGACCACTAAACTGCGAACTGCATTCGAGCGAGATAGGCTGCAATCTTGAGATTTGTCTCAAACATAGGTCAGCGCAGGCTCTTGCGGCAGGGTTTCGGCATCACCCGTTGCTTATGAAGGGCTCTACAACATCGAATTCTGGGTCGAAACGCAACGGCTCCACGTCCTCGACCTCAGCGAATGAAGCGCCTTCCATCCGCCGACTTGTGTTGTGGACGACGCCTGTCGCCATTTCACTGGGGCTCTCACTAGCGCTACGGTTCCTATCAACCGTGCTGGCAGCTCGCTGGTCACCGGTAACTGCTTTTGGGGAGTTCGCCACCCTGAGTGCGGTGACAACGCTCGCAAGTACCTTGGCCATGGGCGGCTGGCCCGCCTACCTCCTGGCACTCATTCCCCGCGCTGGTCTGTCCCATAAAACCGTACGAAAGATGACCCGCGCTCTATCGCTATCATGCATAGCGTTTGTGCTAGTTCAATCTCTTGCAATCGCGCTCGCGCTATCAGGAGCTGCGGTCGGAATCCACCTTCTAGCAGCACTTCTCCTGGTCGGCCTTGTTTTTGGAACTGTTCTGAATGAAGCACAGCGGGCGAGCGGCAATGTGGTGCGATCCAGGTTCTTAATAGCCGTCGTCCCGGCCGGAACGGCTATCGCCATCCTGGCCGCGCTGAAGCTGCTTGAGATTGGTATTGACCTACCCTTGATTATTTTGGCGAATGCGGCCGGGTGGATCGCTCTTACCGTCGTGGCGGGAAGGTCAATACGAAGGATATCCGCGGCTCAGTCGATCGATGAGCCATTTGTATCTCGGCGTGACCTCATGCTGAGCAAAGCAAGTCAAACGGTTTTATCGACCGCTGACGTCTTCTTCGTTGGTTGGCTCCTTGGACCAACCCCGGGGGCGCTTTACGCCGTCGCGACCCGTATCGCAGTCACGGCCGGACTTGGCAACACCGCCGTATTGATGGCCTTTGGCCCGACAGTTAGTAGATTGGCCGGCAGCCTCTTCGCTTGAAGCGGATCGTGCGTGTCATGACCCTCCTGGGAGGTCTGGCCACCGTCGTAGTAGCAATAGCGGTAGTTCTATTCCGGGAACAGTTGCTCGCGCTCTTCGGTTCAGACTACGACGGGGCCAGCGATCTGATCGTCGTCCTCCTTCTTGGCGTTTGCGCAAACGCGATTAGTGGACCAGTCGGTTTGGTTGTCAACGTAACCGGCAGGGAGAGACAGGGTCGCATCGTTCTGGGTATCGCCTGTCTTACGTTCCTGATTCTTCTACCTCCCGTGATACTTGTTTGGAAAGCCATAGGGGCCGCCCTTCTTTGGGCACTCCTCACCGTGTTTTGGAATGTAGCGCTGTGGATTGTCGGGGCGCCAGCGCTGAAACTCCCCCGCTAGTGCGTGGCGCCCTGGTCGAACTGACCGTGCGCTATCCGACTCGGACTCAACACCTTGTGCCAGATTTCGATTACCAGCGAGCGCAGAAACCACGACCCAGGCATACGTGTTGTCAAGCAACCCGACATGAAACATGGAGTATGCCAACATCGCCATAAATGCGAGTAGACCGGTGCTGTTACCGTCGAATGTGCGAGCTATTCGCCAGAGGGGAATCAACAACGCAAGTACCAAGCCGATCAACGCCAGGCAACCCGGAACTCCAAAACGGACAGTCGCCTCGAGTAGCAGGTTATGTGCATTGTCGCTCTTGAGCCCAGAGACCTCGAACTGGGAAACTCCAAACAACGGCGACGTATCGATCAAAGCCCAGGCGCTACTCCAGACATCCTCTCGATCGTTCGGCAAAGAAATCCGCGATTCAGTCCCTAAATACGTTTGCAAAGTCTTGGCGCGAGATCTGCCAAGAGCGTTGTTCCAACAGCGGTGCCGACAAGCGCCGCAGCCAGTACGCGGCCCACCCGCTTCTCACGGTTAGGATGGGTTGCGCTAAATTAGGGCCCCCACCCCGAGCGCCACAGCGAGACCAATCAGGGCCGCGCGAGATCCCGTCTGCAATAGCGCCCAAGTTCCAGCCAAGGTGAGGGTCCATCTGACCAGGTTATGGGTTCTTGATTGACCTGCCGAACTGCCCACCAGAACTATTCCGAGCATCAAGTAGAAGCCACCAGCATTCGGATTTGGGGCTAGAGCGAGGGCACGGGTTGAATTCTCGTCAACTTCGAGCATGCCAAATAGAGACGAGGACACGAAGCGCTCGATGAATACAGCTAGAAATCGTCAGCGAGAGACCGAACTCGGCCGACCGCGCCAACATGCGCAGGACAATTTCTCTCCTGTCACTCAGAAATGCTGGCCCCGCCATTAGCGCGACGAGCAGTGTCAACCATACAGTTAGTACCTCTAGCGATGAGCCGAGAGTGACCACAACTGTCGCCCACGTGAAACCGAGAAAGGCCCATCGAATCGGCCAGGGCTGAAGTTGCGCAAACCCCGACTTCGAGGCTCAACCGGAGAGAACCCGTTCGAACGCAATCGCAATAATCAGTAGTGATACGACAGGAACTCCGTATATATGGAGTATCAATGGTTGCAACCACACCAAGGCAAGCACCACGGTGCGAAACCGGGGCAG
>CAVSKH010000008.1:0-249743 GCA_963728505.1 uncultured Actinomycetota bacterium
GTGGAGGTATGCCTGACACCACGAACCCCACCGTCGTCGTCACCGGAGCCAACGGCCTCGTCGGAGCCCAGGTCTGCGAAGCACTGAAGCAGCGCGGGGCCACCGTGCGCGCCGTCGTACGGCGCGAGGGCGCCGCGCCCCCAGGGACCGAGGAGCGGGTCGGTGACTTCGCCGACCCCGACTTCGCCAAGCAGGTCGTCGACGGCGCCGACGCCCTCGTCACCACCGTCCACCCGCTCGGGGGCGACGACGAGGAGCAGCGCACCGCTGCGGTCGAGGCCACTCCGACGATGGCGCGCATCGCCAAGGACGCCGGCGTGTCGACCCTCGTCCACGTCTCCACTGCTGCGGTCTACGAACGCGCCCCCGGGCTCGGTGACGCCGACGAGCACGGCCAGCTGGTCGACGACGACGCCGGCACCTATGCGGTCACCAAGCGCGACGCCGACGCTGCGCTCGCCGAGGCGGACCTCGACGGCATGACCCGCGTGCTCGTCCGGCCGCCCGCCATCCTCGGCCAGGGCGAGACGTCGGTCTGGAACACTGTGCGGCCCGCCGCGATCCGCGACGACGAGTCGCAGCGCCGCGAGAACCCCGAGAAGTCCTTCGCCTGGATCCATGTCAACGACCTCGCGACGGTCATCGCCGACGTCGCCACGGGGAAGTACGCCGTCGGCGACGACCCCGAGCGCGGCCCGGTCGAGGGCGCCTGCACACCCCTCAACGTCTCGGCCGAGCACGCGACCCAGCGCGACTACCTCGGCACCGTGTGCGAGGCGCTCGGCGTCGAGCCCCACTGGACCGACGACGAGGCGTGGACCGGCAAGATGCTGGGCGACCGTGCCCGCCGCTGGGGCTGGCAGCAGCAGATGAGCCTGCAGGACGCGCTGGCTGAGCTGGCAGAGGACGTACGCCGGCTGAGGTGATCTCGACAAGCTCGATCGGCGTGGGGGCAGGTCGATCGGCGTGGGGGCAGCTCGATCAACCTCGCTGGCTCTCTGCGAGATCAGCGTCGGGCGCCGCGGCTCATGCGGACCTTCCAGGACTGGAGCGGGTCGAAGAACATCCGCTGGCCGTCGAGCGTGAAGCCGTGGCGCTCGTAGAACCGTCGAGCCCGGTCGTTGCCGTCCAGCACCCACAGCATCGCGGGGCGGTCGCCGAGCGCGTGTGACAGGAGCTGGTCTCCCAGCCCGGTGCCCCACCACGCCATGCGGACGTACAGCCCGCGCAGCTCGAAGCCCTCGTCACCATCGCCCGCGGTCGCGAACCCGACGAGCTCACCGTCGTGCTCGGCGAGCCAGCGCGGCGGGCCGTGCTCGATCGACGTACGCCAGCGCAGCCCCCACTCCAGGTCGTCGGAGGCGAAGCGGCGCACGATCTCCTCGCCGCAGATCGCGGGGTACGCCTCCAGCCAGCACGCCTGGTGCAGCGCCGCACCGGCTTCGGCGTCGTCGGGCACCGCGACGCGGATCGTGGGCGAGGGCACCTGGTCAGGGTAGGGCCGTCCTGCCGAAGGGCGGGAGGTCTCGAGGCTCGCTTCCCTCGCACCTCAACCAGCGGATGGGGCGGGCATGGACGAGGCGCCCGGCCCCCACGAGGGGACGGGCGCCTCTGGGTCGAGCCGGGAGATCAGCTCGACATGTAGAGCGAGCCGGTGGTGCCACCGCTGCTCCGCGAGTCGTCAGGCAGGTCACCTCCCATCGGGCCACCCATGGGCCCACCCATCGGGCCGCCGAAGCCGTGGTGCCCACCGGGGCCGCCCGGCCCACCGAGGCCCTCGCCGAGCACGCCGCTCTGCACGGCCTGGAGGACCGCGTCGGCCTGCGCCTGGGTGAGGTCGCCGTCCGCGACGGCTTGAGCGAGCTTCTCGGTCAGCGCCTCCTCACGGGCCGCCGACATCTCCTCCTCGTAGTCGCCGCGCACGGCCTCCAACGCGTCCTCCACCTTCTGGGAGTCGATCCCCAGCTCGTCGGCCAGCCGCGACGCGAACTCCGTACGCCGCTCATCGGCGTGTGCCTCGAACTGGTCGCGCATCTGCTCGCGCTGGGTCTGCGAGCTGTCCGACCCACTGCCGGAGCCACTGCCCGAGCCGTCATCGGCGGCCAGGGCCGGGATGCCGAGCCCGAGCGCCAGCCCGGCGGTCCCGGCCGCTGCAGTCAGTGCCATGGTGCGTGCCATCTCATGTCTCCTTGTGTCCGTTTCTTTGTCGTGCATCCAGACTGCGCGGCACGGCTGGGGTGGGCTCCAGCGCGACCTGGGAGTTGCCTGGGAATCCTGGCCCGCCGGGTCGCGGCGGCGTGGTCGCCTAGCCTGCTGCCATGACCGACGCGCCGAGCCCGGCCCGGATCGAGCAGATCCGCCGCGTGGCCAAGATCAGCTCGATCGTCACCTTCGTCCTCGCCCTCGGTGGCCTGCTCGCGCCCAACCAGCTCGTCGCGGGCATCGTGGGCGCGGTCTTCGTGGTGGGCCTGGTCGTCACCGCGATCACCTACGGCTGGGTCGTGGTCAACGACAAGCCGACCGGCTGAGCCCGCTTCGCGGCGCGTCTCACGCCAGCGGAAGACGCACGCGGAAGGTCGCGCCCTGGCCGGGCGCCGACTCGACCGAGACAGAGCCGCCGTGGGCGCGCACCAGCGCATCGACGATCGTCAGCCCCAGTCCCGAGCCACCCCCGCCGCCACGGGCCCGCGAGCTGTCAGCCCGCGAGAACCCTTCGAAGAGCCGCGGCTGCGCTTCCAGAGGGATGCCGGGCCCGTCGTCGACCACCTCGAGCAGCCCCGTCCCGCCCGAGCGCCTCACCCGGACCGTCACCGACGTCCCCGGGGGCGTGTGGCGTACGGCGTTGGCCACCAGGTTGATCAGCACCTGCCGCAGCCGTGCGTCGTCGCCGAGCACCTCGACCACGGACCCGGGGGCCTCCAGCGACACCGAGTGTTCGAGCGCGGTCGCGCGGATGTCGTGCACGACGTCGTAGGCGATGCCCCCGAGGTCCACCGGCTCCTGCCGCAGCGGCCGCTGCTGGTCGAGTCGCGCCAGCAGCAGCAGGTCCTCCACCAGCTCGGACATCCGCACCGACTCCTCCTCGATGCGCTGCATCAGTCGCCCGGCCTCCTCGGGCTCGTGCGCCGCCCCCTGCCGATAGAGCTCGGCGAAGCCGCGGATGGACGTCAGCGGCGTCCGCAGCTCGTGGCTGGCGTCGGCGACGAACCGCCGCATCCGCTGCTCGGAAGCGTCCTTGACCGAGAACGCCTCCTCGATCTGCCCCAGCATCAGGTTGAGCGATCGCGAGAGGCTGCCGATCTCGGTGTTGGCCGCGGCGTCCTCCGGCACGCGGCGCGAGAGGTCACCCTCGGCGATCGCGCCCGCCGAAGCCTCGATCCGGCGCAGCGGACGCAGGCTCGCGCGCACCAGCGCCAGCCCCACCGCGACGCCCAGCCCCAGCATCCCCAGCCCGACCAGCAGCACCACCTGGCGCAGCCGCTCCGTCGTCGCCTCGACGTCCTCCAGCGACGTGGCCACCGCGACGTAGCGGCCGTTGGCCACCGGCGCCACGACCACCCGCCACGCGTGGTCGTCGGTACCGCGTGTGAACGGTCTCCCGGAGCTCAGGTCGTCACCTTCCACCGACAGCTCGGGAATCTCGTCGTGGTCACCGTCGGTGCTGCGGATGACATCGCCGTCGGAGTTCAGCAGCGCCACGGCGTACCGGGTCGGCAGCAGGGGCTCCGACGGGCCCATCCGCCGGTCCCTCATCGGGCCCTGCAGCCGGTCGACGGTGGAGACCAGCTCCTGGTCGACGCGCTGCTCGAGATAGTTGCGCAGCAGGGACCCCGCCGCCACCCCCGAGGCCAGCAGCGCCAGCAGCAACAGCAGCGTGACGGTGGCGACGAGGCGGGTCTGCAACGACAGCCTGGACCACGCCGACGCCACCGGGGAGCTCATCGCTGCAGTGGACGGAGCACGTAGCCGACCCCGCGCACGGTGTGCACCAGCTTGGCGTCCTCCGCGGCGTCTCGGTCCACCTTGCGCCGAAGGTAGGAGATGTAGGACTCGACGATCGCCGACTCGCCGGCGAAGTCGTACTCCCACACGTGGTCGAGGATCTGGGACTTCGACACCACCCGACCGGGGTTGAGCATCAGGTAGCGCAGCAGCTTGAACTCGGTGGGGGACAGCTCGATCAGCCTGCCCCCGCGCCGCACCTGGTGTGCGTCCTCGTCCAGCTCCAGGTCGGCCACCCGCAGCACCCCGTCCTCCGCCGGCCCACCCGACGTACGCCGCAGCACCGCCCGGATCCGTGCCACGACTTCCTCGAGGCTGAACGGCTTGGTGACGTAGTCGTCACCACCCAGCGTCAACCCGGTGATCTTGTCCTCGGTCTCGTCGCGCGCGGTCAGGAACAGCACCGGCAGCGTCCGCCCCTCGGCCCGCATCTTGCGCAGCACCTCGAAACCGTCCATCCCAGGCAGCATCACGTCGAGCACCACCAGGTCGGGGTCGAACTCCCTCGCCGCTGTGATCGCCTCCCGCCCGTCCGCGGCGGCTCGCACCTCGAAGCCGGCGAACCGCAGGCTCGCCGACAGCAGCTCGCGGATGTTTGGCTCGTCGTCGACGACCAGGAGCCGCGCGGACTCGGTGCTCGGTACGGGCGAGGCAGCCATGCCGAGATTGTGTCGCCCCAACCTGGGAGTTGCCTGGGAACCTCCTGGGTGGGCGAGCCAACCCCCGCACTTCCCTGCGGTGCATCAGCCGGCGGTCAAGTCGCGAGCTCCCAGAGCGCTCCCAGCCTGCTCACAAGTTGCGAAGGCAGGATCCAGACATGACCGAGCGCATCAGGAGTGCCCCGACCAGTCGGATCCGGCTCGCCCAAGCCTCGCTCGTCGGCCTGGCAGCGGTCACCGCGCTGGGTACGACCGCGGCGCTGGCACAGCAGTCGACCACCCACACCACGCAGCAGGGCACCCAGGGGACCTCACCCTCGGGCACCAGTGGGTTCGGGTCCGTCCCCGAGCTCGGATGGGGCGGATCAGACCCCTCCCACGCCAACAGCGCGGGTTCCTGACATGGCGACCGACCTGGGGACCGACACCGCGACCCTCGACTTCGCCCGGTGGACCGTCGCAGGCCGACTCGTGGTCACCGATCCGCGCACGCTCCCGGCCGCCGCGCGGGCTTGCGACGACCTCCTGGACGACATCGACGAGGCCTGCAACCGCTTTCGCGACGACTCCGAGCTGAGCCGGCTCCCGGCCGACGGTGGCTGGGTCGAGATCTCACCCCTGCTGGCGGACCTGCTGCGCGAGGCGTTGCGAGCCGCCGAGCTCACCGGCGGGGCGGTCGATCCCACTGTCGGCGGCACGATCGCCGACCTCGGCTACGACTGCGACATCGACCTGCTGAGCAGTCCGGGCAAGCCCGTGGCCCGGGTACGGCGCGTCCCGGGCTGGCGCGCCGTGCGCCTGGAGGGTCGCCGGCTCCGGATGCCTCCGGGCGCCCGGCTGGACCTCGGCGCCATCGCCAAGGCCTACGCCTCGGACCACTGCGCGCAGGCCATCCACGACGAGCTCGGCACCGGGGTGCTGGTCGGGCTCGGCGGCGACCTGGCGACCGCGGGTCAGGCGCCGCCGGGCGGGTGGCGGGTGCACGTGCAGGACGTCCCCGGAGACCCGGCCGCTGACATCACCGTCCCCCAGGGTTGCGGCGTCGCGACCTCCAGCACGCTGCACCGCACCTGGCAGCGCGGGGGCCGGAGCCTGCACCACATCGTCGACCCGAGCACCGCCCGGCCCGCCGAGACTCCCTGGCGCACGGTCACCGTGGTCGCCTCGACGTGCCGCGAGGCGAACACCGCAGCGACCGCCACCATCGCGCAGGGCCCCCGCGGCTACCCCTGGCTCGCGACCACCGGACTCCCGGCGCGACTGGTCGACCTTCGCGGGCAGGTCCACCTGCTCGGCGGCTGGCCCGAGGAGGTGGCGGCGTGAACGAGGCACTGTGGGCCCTCGGTCGTGGCACCGGCGTCGCCGCCCTGATCAGCTTCACCCTGGCCGTGCTGCTGGGGATCCTGAACCGCTCGGGTCGTCCGCTCGGGGCGCTGGGCAGGACCGGCGCCGCCGACCTCCACCGCACCGCCGCCCTCACCGGGGTCGGGCTGGTGGTCCTGCACGTCGTGACTCTGGCCATCGACCCGTTCGCCCAGCTGCGCCTGGTCGACCTGGCGGTGCCGTTCCTGGGCATCCGGAGCCCGCTCTGGCTCGGACTCGGCACCCTGGCGCTCGACCTGCTCGTCGTGGTCACCGCCGTGAGCCTGCTGCGCCATCGCGTCGGCCCCGCGGTCTTCCGCTTCGTGCACTGGGCGACGTACCCGTTGTGGGCGCTGTCGCTGGCCCACGCCCTCGGCACCGGGTCCGACGCCCGCACCTCGGCAGGGCTGTCCCTCGCCGCCGCCTGCTCCCTCGCGGTGGTGGCAGCCGTGCTGTGGCGCACCAGTGAGTCGTACGCCGGACGCGGCTGGTCGCGACGACCTCGGCTTCGTCCCGGAGCGGGGGTGAACCCGTGACCACCGACCAGCTCACCGTGGGCCTGCTGAGTGCTCGGCCCCACGCCCAGCCCCTGCCCCACCTGGACGTGCCGGACCTGGTGGAGCTCGCCGATGCCTGCGGACTGACCGGACGCGGGGGAGCGGGGTTCCCCACCGCGGTCAAGCTGCGGGCGGTCGCGGCCGGCTCCCGGACACCGATCGTGGTCGGCAACGCGCTGGAGGGCGAGCCGCTCTCGTCCAAGGACGCGGTCCTGCTGGAGAGGGCCCCCGACCTGGTGCTCGACGGCATCAGCCTGGTGGCGCAGGCGCTGGGCGCCAAGCGCGCCCTGATCGCCGTCGGGCCCGACGTGCCCGCCGGCGGTCTCGAGCAGCGTGCGCGCCGACGTGACATCGAGGTACGCCGCCTGGAGGGTGGGTTCGTCGCCGGACAGGAGTCCGCGCTGCTTCGCCAGCTCGCCGGTGGACCCGCCGTGCCTCGCGATCCGCTGGTGCGGGTCGTCCACCGAGGGCTGGCCGACCGCCCCACGCTGGTGGGCAACGTGGAGACCCTCGCCCACCTCGCCCTGGCCGCCCGGCACGGCGTGCCCGCCTACCGAAGCGTCGGCACCGAGGACGAACCCGGCACCAGCCTGGTGACCATCAGCGGCGCCGTCGACTCACCCGGAGTCGTCGAGGTCGCCCGCGGCACCCCGCTGCGCGAGGTGCTGGCCCCCGCACGTCCGCGCAGCATCGCCGCGGTGCTGGTCGGCGGGTTCCACGGGTCGTGGGTCGCCGCCTCGGAGCTGGACGCTCCCTTCTCCCGAGCGGGCCTGGCGCCACTCCACGCACGCCCAGGCGCAGGTGTCCTGCACGTGCTCGGCCAGGGCACCTGCCCGGTCCGTTGCACGGCCGACATCGTCCGCTACCTCGCGGGTGAGTCGACCGGTCAGTGCGGGCCCTGCGTCAACGGCCTCCCCGCGCTCGCGGACACCTGGTCCAGGTTGGCGGCGGGTCGGCCGGCGGAGACGTCGGCCGTCGACGGGCTCCAGCGACTGGTGGTCGGACGCGGTGCCTGCGCCCACCCGGACGGCACCGCGGGCATGTCGGCCTCGGCGCTGAGGGTCTTCGCCGACCACATCGAGGCACACCGTGCGGGCTGGTGCCCGGCTCTTGCAGGGGGCCTGCGATGAGCCGGTTGCACATCGACTGGACCCGCTGCGACGGCCACGGCGGGTGCGTCGAGCTGCTGCCCCAGGTCCTGGCCGGCGATCGGTGGGGATTCCCGCTCCCCCGTGACGGTCAGCGAGACCCCGAGCTCCCGGTGGGCTCGCTCCGCGCCGCCGAGCACGCCGTACGCAGCTGTCCGCTCATGGCCTTGCGGATCCTCTGAGCCGCCGGTGGCGGGAGATCGCACTCCCTCCATCGAGTGTGGTCAAGGGCGACATGAATCCGGGCGCCGGACATGTCGTCTGTGACCACACGTCGGAGCGCAGGACGCAGACCCGGCGCGCAAGCACCGTGGACGAGCCGGGGAAGGTCTGGACACCACCGGTGGTTGCGCCTGCATGAAGAAGATCGGGTTCCTGTCCTTCGGCCACTGGTCGTCCTCCCCGCACTCGGGCACGCGGACCGCCAGTGACGCCCTGCTCCAGTCGATCGACCTCGCGGTCGCGGCCGAGGAGCTGGGGGTCGACGGCGCCTACTTCCGGGTGCACCACTTCGCCCGCCAGCTCGGCTCGCCGTTCCCGCTGCTCGCCGCCGTCGGTGCGCGCACCAGCCGGATCGAGATCGGCACGGGGGTCATCGACATGCGCTACGAGAACCCGCTCTACATGGCTGAGGACGCCGGCGCGGCCGACCTGATCGCCGGCGGACGGCTGCAGCTGGGCATCAGCCGCGGCTCACCGGAGCAGGTGATCGACGGCTACCGCTACTTCGGCCACCATCCCGCCGAGGGCGAGGACCACGCGGCCATGGCCCGGCGCCACACCGATGACTTCCTGCAGGTGCTGAGCGGGGAGGGCTTCGCCGAGCCCAACCCGCGCCCGATGTTCCCCAACCCGCCCGGCCTGCTGCGGATCGAGCCGCACTCGGAGGGCCTGCGCGACCGGATCTGGTGGGGTGCCGCCAGCCGCGCCACCGCCGAGTGGACCGCGGAGAAGGGCATGAACCTGATGAGCTCGACCCTCCTGCTCGAGGACACCGGGGTGCCCTTCCACCAGCTCCAGGCCGAGCAGATCCAGCGCTTCCGCGAGGCCTGGGCCGCTGCCGGTCACGAGCGCGAGCCGCGAGTGTCGGTGAGCCGCAGCATCTTCCCGATCGTCGACGAGCGCGACCGCGCGTACTTCCTGCGGGAGACCCGCAGCACCGACCAGGTCGGCGTCCTCGACGGCGGCCAGGCTCGCTTCGGCAAGACCTACGCCGGGGAGCCGGAGCAGCTGGTCAAGGAGCTCGCCGACGACGAGGCCGTCGCCGCCGCCGACACCCTGCTGCTCACCGTGCCCAACCAGCTCGGGGTGGACTACAACGCCCACGTGCTGCAGAGCGTGGTCGAGCACGTCGCGCCCGAGCTCGGCTGGCGCTGACCCCGGGCCCGCCTCAGGCGAGACGCTGTCTGACGACGAAGGTGACGAACTCCGCCGGCCTGAGCGGCGCGAAGCCGACGAGCACGGTGACCACGCCGTCGGCGAGGTCCGCAGCGGTCATGGTCGAGGTGTCGCACTTCACCACGAAGGCGTCCTGGGGTCGGCTGCCCACGAAGGCGCCCTCTCGCCACAGCTGGACCAGGAAGTTGCCGACGACCAGCCGCAGGCGAGCCCACAGCTGCTCGCCGTTGGGCTCGAACGCGGCCCAGGCGATGCCCTCCTCGATGCTGCGCTGCAGGTGTAGGTGCAGGCGGCGCACCGCCACGTACTTGTACTCGTCGGCTTCTGCGTCGGACCCGCGCAGGGTCCGCGCGCCCCACACGAGGGTGCCGCGGCCCGGGAAGTCTCGGATGGCGTTGATCCCGCGCGGGTTCAGCAGGCTGCCCACGCTGTCGGTGATCGCGGTCTCGGGCGCCAACACCCCGGCGAGCTGAGCCTGGTCCCCGGCGGGGGACTTCCACACACCTCGTGCGCGGTCGGTGCGCGCGTAGACGCCTGCGACCGCCCCGCTCGCGACGGCTGCGCCGAGATCCTCGTGGCCCGGCCGGGGCGAGGGCCGGCGGATGCGCGGGTAGTACAGCGCAGCGTTGCGTCGGGGCTCACCGAGCCCCAGACCGTCCACCCAGGGCTCGACCTGCTCCGGCTCCAGGCCCGGCGGCGGGTCGATGACCAGGAACATGCGGTGTGCCAGAGCGATGTCCGCGGCCACCGCCCACAGCTCGTCCGGCACCTGCTGCTGCGGGCGGCGCGGTGGCAGCACGAGGACACTCGGCCGCGTCGGGCTGCGGTCCAGCGCAGCCAGCCCGCCAGGGTCGTCGTCCGAGCCCGGTTCGGGGGCTCCCGCGTAGTCCGCGAGGCCGGCGTCGTCCGGCACGCGAACCACCACCGCTCGACGGCCCCCGTTCCCGAAGAAGTCGGAGATCGCAGTCCCCATGCCCCAGCGGTGGGTGCGGCGACCGAAGCGCAGGTGGAACTCGCTCTCGCTGGCCACTGTCACCGGCTCGCCCGTCGGGCCCTTCCGGGTCTGACCGACGAAGCCGGTCACGTCGGTCTCGCCGGCCACGATCGGTCGCGGGCCGGTGGGGACCTCCTCGACGAACACTCCGGGGTGCAGGTGCTCGGGCACGGTCCTCTCCGTCCTGGAGGCTGCGCTGTCATGCGCTGGCGCTACCGCCACGGTACGAGTTCTTCTGCCTGATCGGTGTCTGCGGCACCCCCAGGTCGACCGCCCGCCGCGACGTCCTCGTGCGGGTTGTCGGGGCCACCCCTCGGGGTGTGCTCGTTGGCCAACCGCGGCCATCCGGCGTAGCGTGCTTGTCACCGGCAGTTTTTCGGGGCCTTCACGTCATGGGTGGTTCCGCTTCCGGTTGGAGTTGATCGGAGCTCGTCCTCCGAAGTTAGGTCCATGGGTGGTTTTCCATGGCAACACACACTGTTTCCCACGATGAGGTCCCCTTCGCCGTGATCGCGGACTCGCGCCGCGGCCGGCTCACGATGTCCCTGCACGGGGAGCTGGACCTCGCCTGCACCAACCTGTTGGAGTCCGTCAGCTACGAGAACGACCAGGACGTCGACGACATCGTCGTCGATCTGGCCGACCTGGACTTCACCGACACCTCCGGCATCCGAGCCCTGATCGGCGTCCAGCGCCGCAACCTGGACCGTGGCCGCAAGGTCTCCCTCGCCGATGCGCAAGGGTGCGTGCGCAAGATGTTCACGCTGAGCGGTCTCTCGGACGCGCTGGTTCCTGAGGCGATGGCTCCTACCGGTTGATCCGGATGCCGCCCTCGCGGTGGCAGTGTTCCAGCAGCATCTGAGCGATCCTGTCCTGGAGCTCGACCGGCGGCGCCAGCACGAACAGGCGCCGTTCCTCTCCCAGCCGCACGTCGTACTTGAACGTGTAGGGGGCTGTGGCCTGGCCGATCGCGTGCTCGTCGCAGCGGCCGTTGGGCCCGACGACGACCGGGACGCGCGTCTCGCGCTCATCGGCAGCCAGCGTGGCGGGCCGTGCCAGGCGCACGCTGTAGAGCACTGAGCCCCGAGCCCCGAGCACGTCGATCGGGGCGTCGCCTGCCTTGCGGCGCACCAGCAGCTCCCCGGTCAGTCGCGAGGGCTCGGTGCGCCAACCGGGGGCGTAGGAGATCCGCGCGGCGGCGTCCAACCTGGCCGTGAAGCACCGGGTGGCCCACAGGCTCCTGATGAACTCCTCCCCGTAGATCCGCAGCGGTTGCGAGACCTCTCCGGTGTCGGTGACGACCACGCCCTCGGGCTCACCGCCCTCGGCCTCGCAGTCCTCCTGGGCCAGCTCATAGGTGAGGTCGATGCGCTCGCCCGGCTGGAGGTCGACGTCCTTGGGGATCAGCGTCCGGCCGCCGTAGCCCGTCCAGTCCAGACCGGCCTCGGTGATGTGCAGCGGCTCCGGTCCCAGGTTGTCGACCCGCAGCAGCACCTTGGGCAATCCCTGGAACGGCAGTGGCTGGGTCATGGACAGCGCGAGGTCGGGGGCGGCTTCCTCGGCGTCGTCGGAGCTCGCGCACTGCGACAGCGGCAGCACGAGCGCCAGGGCTGCGATCCCCGTCCACCACCGTCGCATCTGGGTCCTCCGGATCAAGCGACGTCCTGCGCCGTGCGCCGAGCCTACGGCGCACAGCTCCGAACCTCGGAATAGGACACGTCGCCGGTGGGGTTGCCTCGAGAACCGACCGAGGAGGTCCGCATGAGCCCGCTCCCGTCCCTGGCGGTCACAGGTGCCACCGGCGCCGTCGGGGGGCTGGTCGCCCGAGATCTTGCCCAGCGCGGGGTGGAGCAGCGGCTGGTGGTGCGCCGACCCCACAGCGCGCCCGACCTGCCCGGCGCCGCAGTCGTCCAGGCGGCGTACGGCGACCACGTGGCCTCGGTCGAGGCGCTCCAGGGGGTGACCACCCTGTTCATGGTCTCGGCCGCGGAGGCGAAGGACCGGCTCGAGCAGCACCTCGACTTCGTCGACGCCGCCGCCGAAGCCGGCGTCCAGCACATCGTGTACACCTCGTTCGCCGGTGCTGCTCCCGACTCCACGTTCACGCTCGGGCGCACCCACCACGCCACCGAGCAGCGCATCACAGCTGCCGGGATCTCGCATACTTTCCTTCGTGACAATTTCTATCTTGATGTGCTGCCCTACTTCGTCGACGACGAGGGTTACCTCCGCGGACCTGCAGGTGACGGGCGGGTCGCAGCGGTGGCCCGGGCCGACGTCGCCCGCGTCGCCGTCGAGGTGCTCACCGACGTCGACGCCCACCGCGACGCGACGTACGACCTGAGCGGGCCGCAGGCGCTGACCCTGACCGAGGTGGCCGAGGCCATCACCCGCGAGACGGGGCGAGCGACGACGTACCTCGAGGAGACGCTCGAGGAGGCCTACGAGTCGCGGCGCCGCTGGCCCGCCGAGCAGTGGCAGTACGACGCCTGGGTCTCGACCTACACCTCGATCGCGTCCGGCGAGGTCGCGACCGTGACCGAGGACGTGGAGCGGGTGAGCGGGCGCCGGCCGATGAGCCTGGAGGACCTGCTGCGCGAACAGAGCCGCGCCCGAGATGCTTGAGCCGTGGACACCGACGAGGTGCTGGCCCTTCTCCAGCGGGTGGGCGAGGAGTGCGTGACCCCTCGCTTCGGCTCGCTCTCGTCAGGTGAGGTGAGCCGCAAGCAGCTGCACGCCCCGGTGACGGTCGCCGACCGGGAGGCGGAGGAGCGGCTGACCCAGGAGCTGCGTCGCGCCTACCCGACCGCCGTGGTCGCCGGGGAGGAGGCGGTCGCGGCCGAACCTGCTCTGGTGCGGCGGGCCGAGCAGGCGGAGCACGCCTTCGTGGTCGACCCGGTCGACGGCACCCGGCAGTTCGTGCGCGGGTCCGCCGACCACGCGATGATGCTCGCCGAGCTGCGCGAAGGTGAGGTGGTGCGCAGCTGGATCTGGCAGCCGCAGCATCGCCGCTCCTACGTCGCCGAGCGCGGTGCCGGCGCCTGGTGCGACGGACGGCGGCTGGCAGCTCCGGATCCCGATGGGCTGAGCGACGTCGTCTCCTCGGTCTGGCCTCGCCGGGTCCTCGGCGCGGTGCGGACGCTGCGTCGCACCGGCACCTGCTGCGGCATCGACTACCCCCGGCTGGCCGAGGGACAGGCAGACGTGGCGGTCTTCTGGTCGCCGCGGCTGTGGGACCACGCGCCCGGCTCCCTGCTGCTCACCGAGGCCGGCGGCGTGGCCGGGAGCCTCGCCGGGGCGGCGTACCTGCCTCGCGACCGGCAGCCGCGCCTGCTCCTCGCAGCCGGCAGTCCGGTCGCCCTCGACCTGGTGCGCAGCCTGGTCGGCCGTCCCACCTGATGCCCGGCGTGGGTGTGACGCAAGCCACACCAGCCAGGAAATAGTTGACGCGTCAACATGTGTTAGGCACAGTAGATGATCAGTCAACCAAGTCTCGAAAGGGGCATCTCATGACCACCACCACCCAGTCATCCGCACCCACCACGCTCGCCGAGCTCGCCGGCACCTGGACCATCGACGCCTCCCACACGCGCATCGGCTTCGTCGCCCGCCACGCGATGGTCACCAAGGTCCGCGGTGGCTTCAACGAGTTCGAGGGAAGCGCCGTCGTCGACGGCGAGGACCTCGCCAAGTCGTCCGCCAAGGTCGTCATCGCGGCCGCCAGCATCGACACCCGCAACGCCCAGCGCGACGAGCACCTGCGCAGCAACGACTTCCTGGCGCTGGAGGAGTACCCCGAGATCAGCTTCGTCTCCTCATCGATCCGTCCCAGCGGCGACACCTCGCTCGAGGTCACCGGCGACCTGACGATCCGTGGTGTCACTCGCGAGGTCACCGTGCCGTTCGAGTTCGACGGTGCAGCCACCGACCCCTTCGGCAACCTGCGCGCCGGGTTCGAGGGCTCGGTCGCCATCAACCGCAAGGACTTCGGCGTCAGCTGGAACGCCGCGCTCGAAGCGGGCGGCGTCCTGGTCAGCGACAAGGTCACCCTCGAGTTCGAGGTCTCCGCGATCAAGAGCGCCTGAGAGGCTGCCGGGCAGTTTCCCAAGGGATGTTGCGCAACTGCCACTCCCCACGAGATGCATCTCGTGGGGAGTGGCAGTTCGCATGCATACCTTGGGAAACCGGCCACCCACCGGCCGCTCCCCAAATCTCGACCACTGTGGCAGCGTGAGGACATGAGCGGACCAGTGAGCGAGGCCGAGGCGCCGAGCGACGCGGCAGACTGCAGCCATCCCGAGCACGCCTGCATGCAGGTCAGCGACAGCCGGGAGAGCCAGGTCGGACGGTTCACCGTGCGTCGCGCGCTGCCGCGCCGGGGGCGTCGTACCGTCGGCGCCTGGTGCTTCGCCGACCACATGGGCCCGGCCGACGTGACCGAGAACAGCGGCCTCGACGTCGGCCCCCACCCCCACATCGGACTGCAGACGGTGACCTGGCTGACCGACGGCGAGGTGCTGCACCGGGACAGCCTCGGCTCGGAGCAGGTGATCAAGCCGGGACAGCTGAACCTGATGACGTCCGGCGCCGGCATCACCCACTCCGAGGAGGCGACGGGGCACTACCGGGGGACGCTGGAGGGCGTCCAGCTGTGGGTCGCCCTGCCCGAGGAGACCCGTCACGGGGACGGCGGGTTCGAGCATCTCGCCGACCTGCCGCAGACGGACCTCGCCGGGGGCGTGGCGACCGTGCTGCTGGGTGACTTCACCGACGGGGAGGCCGACCTGCGCAGCCCCGCCCGCACCCACACCCCGCTGGTCGGGGTGGACCTCGACCTGCACGGAGCGACCACGCTGCCGCTGCGACCCGACTGGGAGTACGCCCTGGTGGTGCTCGAGGGCGAGCTGGCGGTGGGCGACCAGCCGCTCGCCCCGGGCAAGCTCGGCTACCTCGGCGAGGACCGCGACGAGCTGCCGATCGACGTACGCGAGCCCACGCGGGCACTGCTGCTCGGCGGCGAGCCGTTCCCCGACCCGATCATCATGTGGTGGAACTTCGTGGCCCGCACCCAGGACGAGGTCGAGGCCGCCTGGCGCGCCTGGCAGGCAGAGGACGTCGACCGCTACGGCCGCGTCGAGTCGCCGCTGGACCGGATCCCCGCCAAGGCCCCGTGGTGGCTCCGCGACTGACCGCGGTCTGACCTGGTCCGAACCAATCGGCGGCGAACGACGCGATTTTCGGCCAGATCCACGTCGTTCGTCGCCGATTGATGCGCGAGCCACTTCTCCGGGGCACCCGCGCCATCCGGGTCAGGGTCCCCAGACCCAGAAACGGGGACGCTCGTCGGGCTCGCGGGCGTGAGCCTGGCGCACATGACCAGTGCCGTACGGGGTCGGATGCGCACAAGGCGGTGGATCCAGGTGAGCCACGGGATCTACCGAGACGCCAATGTCAGCGAGCTCGCGGCCTGGCAGCTCGCCCTACCTGCGGGCGGGCGCTTCACCCACCTGACCGCCGCCGGGGCGCTCGGATGGTGGCTGCCTCCTCTGCCCGCTGACCTCCCGGTGCTGGCGGCGGTCCCCTCGCACAGCATGCGTCCGGCGCGCCAGGGGATGCGGGTCGTGCGTGCCGATCCTGCCGTGGCTCCGCGCGAGCAGCAGGGGATCTCCCTCGATGCGCCGGCTGAGATCCTGCTCAACTGTGCTCGCGACCTCTCCCTGCTGGACCTCGTGGTACTGATCGACGGTGCCCTGCACCGAGGGGACGTGAGCACCGATCAACTGCACGAGATCGCTGCGGTGCGCCGGCGAGGGAACCGGGCTCTGCGCGCTGCCCTTCCGCTTGCCGACGCCCGCTCCGAGTCTCCGTGGGAGTCGGTGCTCCGCCTGATGCACCTCGTCTGCGGCGCTGCGGTCGAGCCGCAGTGGGAGCTGCGCACCGACGACGGAGACTTCGTCGCCCGCGCGGATCTCTGGGTGGTCGGCACCCGGGCGATCCACGAGTACGACGGTGGGGTGCACCTCGAGCGGGTGCAGCAGCAGGCAGACCTGACCCGTGCCCGGCGCCTGGCTGACGCCGGCTGGGTGAGGCGCGGTTACACCTCGCGCGACCTGGTGCGTCGCCCGATCGGCATCCTGCGAGACATCGACCGTGCCCTGGATCGCTCGCACGACCCCAGCCGGATCCGGGAGTGGCACGCCTTGCTGGCCGAGTCGCTCTTCACCCGGGCCGGCAGCCAACGGCTGCTCACCAAGCTTCGCGGGAAGCAATCGGCGGCGAAAGGCGCGAACTCGGCCGGATCTGCGTCGTCCGCCGCCGAATAGTGGGGCCGCCGGCGGTTGCGCGCTCAGTGGCGGTAGACCTGGACCTCCGTGGCCTTGACCACGAAGTGCACCGCGGAGTCCCGCGCCAGCCCGAGGTCGGACACCGCGGCCGGTGTGACGTCGGCGCTGAGGTCTCCGGCCCTGACTCGGATGCGGTCGCCGACGGGCTGGAGATCGGCGACCCGCACCGGCAACGCGTTGCGGGGGCTGCCACCGGGAGCACCCCGGAAGACCGCCACCGCGCTGGGCCGGAACACCGCGACCACCTCGTCGCCGGAGGCCGGGGGAGGCCCCACGACCTCGCCCCCCAGCAGTACGTCGTCCGGTGCCGTGACATGCCCGTCCTGCCAGGTGCCCCGCACCAGGTTGAGCCCAGCGATCCGGGCCGCGAACCGGCTGCGCGGCCGTGACAGCACCTCCGCCGCCGGCCCCGTCTCCACGACCCGACCCTCGTCCAGCACCACGATCCGGTCGGCCAGCAGTGCGGCGTCCAGCACGTCGTGCGTCACCACCACGGCCGTCCGGTCGACCAGGACGCGACGCAGGGTCTCGCGGACGTCTGGCGCCACCGCCACGTCGAGGGCGGCCAGCGGCTCGTCCAGCAGGAGTACGTCGGGGTCGGTGGCCAGTGCCCGCGCCACGGCCACACGCTGGGCCTGGCCCCCCGACAGCTCCGCGGGGCGGCGGTCGGCGAGCGGGGCCAGGTCGAGCCGCTCCAGCCACTCCTGGGCCAGCGCGGCGGTCTCGTGACGCCGTGCGCCGCGGGAGCGAGGACCGAACGCGACGTTGTCCCGCACGCTGAGATGGGGGAAGAGCAACGGCTCCTGGGCCAGCAGCGCGACTCGGCGCCGGTGGGGCGGCACCCAGGTGTGGTCGTCGGTCAACCGGCGGCCGGCGACCTCGACGTGACCGGTGTCGGGGCGCAGCAGCCCCGCGACGAGCGAGAGCAGGCTCGACTTGCCGGCACCGTTGGGCCCGAGCAGGGCCAGGGTCTCGCCGGTGGCGACGTCGAGATCGATGTCCAGCCCGCGATCCAGGACCTGGGCGGTGCAGGCGAGGCTCACAGCACCCCTCGTCCCCGGCGCGCCAGCGCCATCACGACCACGGCGACCACCACCAGGATCAGCGACAGCGCCACGGCGGCGTCGGCGTCGGTCTCGCGCTGCAGGTAGATCTCCAGTGGAAGCGTGCGGGTGACACCTTGCAGGCTGCCGGCGAAGGTGATCGTGGCGCCGAACTCACCGAGCGCTCGGGCGAAGGACAGCACCGCGCCGGAGGCCAACCCGTTCAGCACCAGCGGCAAGGTCACCCGGCGCAGGACCGTCGTCGGACCCGCGCCGAGCGTCGCCGCGACGACCTCGTAACCCTCGCCCGCTGTGCGCAGCGCACCCTCGAGGCTCACCACCAGGAAGGGCAGCGAGACGAAGGTCTGCGCCAGCACCACCGCCGTGGTCGAGAAGGCGATCTGCCACCCGAGCACCTCGAACGTCTCGCCGAGCAGGCCGCGGCGACCGAAGGTGTAGAGCAGCGCGATCCCACCGACCACCGGTGGCAGCACCAGCGGCAGCAGCACGAGTGAGCGCAGCAGTCCCTGTCCTCGAAACGTCGTGCGCGCCAGCACCAACGCCATCGGCACCCCCAGCACCAGACACGCGAGGGTGCTCGCCGAGGAGGTCCGCAGGCTGAGCCACAGCGCAGCCTGGGACGAGTCGGAGGTGACCAGCGAGACGAACGATCCCCACTCGACCCGGCTGAGGATCGCCGCGAGCGGGAGCAGCAGGAACACGACGCCGAGCAGGGCGGGCGCCAGCGCCCAGCGAGGTACGGCGACGGTCCGGGTGGTTGTCACGACGGTGTCCCGAACCCCAGGTCGCCCAGCACCGCGCGGCCCTGGTCGCTGCGCACCAGGGCGACGAACTCGCGCGCCAGGTCGGTCTGCTCGGAGTCGGCCACGGTCGCGATCGGGTAGGTGTTCACGACGCGCTCCGCACCGGGCACCTCGATGCCGCGGACCTCGGCGCCGGCCGATGCGACGTCGGTGACGTAGACCAGCCCGGCGTCGGCCTCGCCGGCCGCGACCTTGGTGAGCACGTCGGTGACCGACTGCTCCTCGCTGACGGGGGAGAGCTGCACCCCTTCCTGCTCGGCGAGCCGTCGTGCAGCCGCGCCGCACGGCACGGCGGGTGCGCAGACCACGAGCTGCACGTCGTCGCGTGCCAGGTCGTCGAACCCGGCGACGTCCGCCGGGTTGTCCGTGGGTACGGCGATCTGCAGCGTGTTGCCGGCGAAGTCACGCGGCTGCTCCACGAGATCGGTCTCGACCAGGCCGGCCATGTTCTCCTGGTCCGCGGAGGCGAAGACGTCGGCAGGAGCGCCCTGGTCGATCTGGGCGGCGAGGTCGGAGGACCCGCCGAAGGTCAGCCGGACCTGCACGCCCTCGTGGGCGGCCTCGAAGTCCTCGGCCAGCTGCTCGAACCCGGTGGTGAGTGACGAGGCGGCGTAGACGCTCAGCACCTGGTCGGCGTCCCCCGACCCGGCGCCGCAGCCGGTGGTGGCCAGCAGCAGTGTGACCGCAGCGAGTGGGCCGGCGGCCCTCATCGTGGCTCCGCGGTCTCGACGATCACGGTCGTCGCCTTGGTGACGGCCACGGCCACGGAGCCGCGCTCCAGGCCGAGCTGCTCGACCGCCTCGCGGCTCATCAGGGAGACCACGCGGAACGGCCCGCACTGCAGCTCGACCTGTGCCATCACCGTGTCGGTGCGGATGTCGGTGACGAGCCCGACCATCCGGTTGCGTGCCGAGCTCCAGGTGCCCCCGGGGATCGCGGGAGGCGAGGCCTGGTCGCGAGCGACCAGCGCGACCTCGTAGCCGTCGACCACCTGGCGACCGGAGTCGTCGCGGGCGGCGCTCAGCAGCCCACGGTCCACCCAGCGGCGCACGGTGTCGTCACTGACGCCCAGGTACGACGCGGCGTCGCGGATCCTCATCTGCGGCATGAATCGACTCTAGCAACCGCAGGTGCGGCAAGAACGCGGTTCAGGAGCGGACCCGCTCCAGCAACCGCAGCGCGTCGTGCGGCGCGTGCCCCTTGGCATCGTTGTCGAAGTAGACGTGGACGTCACCGTGCTCGGCCCAGCCTCGGCACTTCTCGGCCCAGCGGTCGAGTGCCTCGTCGGTGTAGCCGCTGGCGTAGAGCTCGGTGTCCCCGTGCAGCCGCACGTAGGTCAGGTCACTGGTGCGCTCCTCGGCCAGTGGCCACCGGCCCGCGGTCTCGGCGACCACGCAGCCGATGTCGTGCTCGCGCAGCAGCGCGAAGCACTCCTCGATGCAGTAGGTCTCGCTGCGGAACTCCAGTGCGTGCCGCACCGGCCGGTCCGACTCCGTGGTGGTGAGCGCGCGGTCCTCGGCGACCTTGTCGTCGTGGCGGCGCGCGAGCTCCGCCGCCTGCTCGGTGGTACGCGGCAGCAGCCCGAAGAACTCCTCGAGCCGGTCCCGGTCGTAGGGCAGGTTCTCCGGCAGCTGCCACAGGACCGGGCCGAGCTTCGGGCCCAGTGCGAGCACCCCGGAGGCGAAGAAGTTGGCCAGCGGCTGCTCGACGTCGCGCAGCTTCTTCATGTGGGTGATGAACCGCCCGCCCTTGACCGCGAAGACGAAGTCGTCCGGCGTCTGCTCGCGCCAGGTCCGGTAGGAAGACGGCCGCTGCAGGGAGTAGAACGAGCCGTTGATCTCGATCGACGAGAAGCGCTCGGCGGCGTACGCCAGCTCCTCGCGTCGGGGGAGGCCGGCGGGGTAGAAGTCACCGCGCCACCCGTCGTAGGTCCACCCCGAGATGCCGACCCGGATCTCACCCATCAGGCGATGGTGCCACTGCCCGCGGTGTCAGGCGAAGCGGTGTCAGGCGAAGGCCTTCGACGAGGTGTGCTCGTGTTCGGCGGGTGCCGGCCGCCTGCGGTCGAGTGCCACCGACAGCCCGAGGACCACCAGCGCGTCGATCCAGAGGTTGACCTCCGCCAGCACCCAGTGGTCACCGTCGACCAGGCCGTGCACGGCCGCGTCGAGCAGCGCGGTGACCGCGAACAGCGCGACCACGACGCCGAGGGCAGCCGCGCCACGAACCCACCAGGCACGGCCCGCTGCCACGGACAGCGCCAGCGCGACGTTGGCGACGATGGCGCTCGCCAGGCCCAGGAAGAACAGCGGGCTCTCCAGAGGGCTGCGGTCGAGGCCACCGGCGGCCCCGATGGCGACGGACTTGGCGGCCCAGAAGACCGCGGCGAGGACGGAGGCGATGACGGCGATGCGTGATGTGTTCATGGCTCCAGCCTCCGGCGGTCGGCGCGCACGCTCGTCCCTCGCGAGAGTGATGCTCGGTGATCCCGCTCTCGCCTAGCCTGCTGTGGTGACCATTCCGCCTGCGCAGCGCGCCGCGGCGTCCGTGGCGCTGCTGCTCGCGCTCGCCGGGCTGCAGCTCGCGGATGCGATGCGCGACGGCCCGCTGGTCAGCAGCGCCCCGATGATGCTCGGCGCCGTGCTGGCCGGGTACGCCGTCGGGGTGACCACCCGCCCCAGGGTCGGGGTCCCGGTCGTGCTCCTCACGGCGACGGCGTTCACCGGGGCGTTCCAGATCGAGGACCCGGCCGCCTACCCCGTGCTCGACGACTTCGTCTTCTCGCTGCTGGTGGTCGGCGCTCCGGCCCTGGCCGGCGCAGCGCTGCGGCTCAGGGCAGCGCAGGTGCGCGAGCTCGACCGGATCGCCGTCCGGCTGGGCGAGCAGCGCGCCGCACAGGTCCGCGCCGCTCAGCTGGAGGAGCGCGGCCGGGTCGAGGCGCGGCTGCACCACGAGTTCGGGGAGCAGGTCGCCGCGATCGTGTTGCGGACCGAGAGCGCCTTGGGCGCGGACGAGCCGACCGCTCGGGCGGTCCTCGCCGAGGTGGAGGGCGCAGCCCGGCAGGGCCTCGACGAGCTGCGTGCCGCGCTGAGCTCCCTGGACGCGGCAGACGAAGACCGGCCGGCCCACCCGCGCGCGGGCGTCGAGGAGCCGGGGTCCGAGTCACTGCTCGGCGTGCGTGACGTTGTCCTGGCCGTGATCTGCGGGGTCGCCGTAGCGGTGGAGGCCGTCGTCTCCCCTCACGCCCGCGGGCCCGAGGCACTCAACATCGTGCTCGGACTGGCAGCGGGTGTGCCGCTGGTCGTACGGCGCAGGCATCCGCTCGGCGCGATCTTCGGCTGCTCGCTGGCGCTGGGGCTGATGGGCGCCTGGCTGACCCCGCCGACGCTGATGGTGACCTCGATCCTGGTGCTTCTCCTGTGCGCCTACACCGTCGGTGCTCACCTGCGCGGCCTCGGCCGGGTGTGGGGGCTGCTCGTGCTCGGCGGTGGGCTGATCTTCGACTACTTCCTCGAGGCGCCGGGCTCGCGCGACCCGGAGAGCGCCGGCCCGACCGTCTTCATCACCGCACTCGCGGTGGTCCTCGGCCTGGTCGGCGCAGGGTGGTCCGATCGCGCGCAGCGCCGCAGTGCTGTCGTCGCCGAGCTGGAGCGGGGTCTCGACGTGGCCGTGGCCCTGGCGGTGGCAGAACAGCGTGAGCGCGTGGCCAGCGAGCTGCACGACACCGTGGCCCACGCGATGACCGTGATCTGCCTGCAGGCTTCCGCCGCACAGGTGCAGCCGGATCCCCGGTCCGTCGACACCATCCTCGCCACGGCGAGGACCGGGCTGGCCGAGCTCCGGACCGGACTCGACAGCCTGGAAGACAGCTCCGAGCTGAGCGTCGCAGGACTCACCGCCCACGCCCGGCGCGCCGGCCTCCGTCCCGAGGTGCGCGCCTCCGGGCGCCTGGAGGACGTGCCACCCCAGACCCGGCGACTCGCCGTCCGGGTCTCGCGGGAGGCGATCACCAACGCGGCCCGCTACGCACCGGGCGCCGAGCTGCTGATCACGGTGGCTGCCGGTGACAGGTTGCGGCTCACCGTGCAGGACGCAGGCGCAGACACCGGCGGGTCCTGGCAGCACGGAGCCGGGACCGGTCTGCGTGGACTCGCTCGGGAGGCAGAGCGCGCCGGGGGCGAGCTCACCTGGGGAGCTGCCGGGACCGGGTTCACGGTGGAGCTCACCGCGCCAGGAGTGGAGGTGTTGGTGTGACCACGGTCGTGCTCGCCGACGACCAGGACCTGGTGCGCGCCGGGCTGCGCGTGATCCTCGATGCCCAGCCTGACATCGAGGTCCTGGGGGAGGCCGGAGACGGCGTCGAGGCGGTCACCCTCACCCGCCGGGTGACGCCCGACGTGGTGCTCATGGACATCCGGATGCCGGTGCTCGACGGGATCGGTGCCACACGGCAGATCACCCGCTCCACCGACAGCCGGGTCGTCATGCTGACCACCTTCGACAAGTCGCAGCTGGTCTACGACTCGTTGCTGGCGGGGGCGAGTGGCTTCCTGCTCAAGGACGTCCCGCGCGACCAGCTGGTGGCCGGGGTGCACGCCGCCGCGCGGGGTGAGGAGCTGCTGGCTCCGAGGATCACCAGGCGTCTGATCGAGGAGTTCACCCGCACCGCGCGCACCCCACCGCCTCCCGGCTACGAGCACCTCACCGAGCGCGAGCGGGAGGTGCTGGTCCTGGTCGCCCGCGGACTCTCCAACGCCGAGATCGCGGCTGACCTCGTGGTCTCGGTCGAGACCGTGAAGACCCACGTCGCCCGCGTGCTCGCCAAGCTGGGTCTGCGCGACCGGGTGCAGGCCGTCGTGATGGCCTACGAGTCGGGGCTGGTGCGTGCCGGAGAGGCCGGCTGACTCTGAGCACCTGCCCGGTCGCCACTGCGGTGCCTCCCGGTTGCGCTCCAGGCCCGACCGGGTAGGTCGACTCCATGGCACAGGAAGCACGTGAGCAGGAGGCTCCGGTCTCCGTTCTCTTCGGTGGCTCGCGCGGACTCGTCACGTCGGTGGGTGGCGAGGTCCCACCGCCGCACTCACCTGCGGCGTGAGCCGCTACGGCTGCGGCGGGTAGGGGTTCGTCTTGAGCAGCCCTGCGAGGTGCACCGCATTGCGCGCGACGGCGGCATTGGTCGAGGCGGTCTTCTCGGGGGTCTCGTCGTGGTCGTTGTAGTCGACACCCTGCATGGCCTCGCCCACCCAGTAGGTGCCGGAGTTCGGTGGCACGGAGAAGCCCACGTCGTTCAGACCCTGCAGGCACTGCGCCACCGCGTTGTGGGCGCCGTCCTCGTTGCCGACGACGGCGACCGCGGCGACCTTCCCGAAGGTGAGCAGCCGGCCCTCGTCATCGGTCTCGGAGATCTCGGCGTCGAGCCGCTCGAGCACCATCCGGCACACCGAGGAGGGGTTGCCCAGCCAGATCGGTGTGGCCAGCACGAGGATGTCCGCGGACAACAGCTTCTCGCGGATCTGCGGCCAGCCGTCGCCGTCACCCTCGTCCGCGCTGACGCCGAACCGGACGTCGTGGTCGACCACCCTGATCACCTCCCCGTCGACCTCGCCGTCGGCCTGGGTGCGGATCTGCTCGAGGACCTGTGACCCGATCAGCTGCGAGCTCGACTCGGCGGGGGACGCCTTCAAGGTGCACACGAGGACCAGGACGTTGAGATCTGCCATGGTCTCCACCTACCCCGTCGGGTTCGAGCCCAAGCCGGCCCGACGGGGTGTGTCCTCGCGCGAGCGCTGCGGGTCAGCCCTGGTCGGCGAGCACGACCTCGACCATCAGCTCGTCGGCCAGCTGCTCCAGCGCGACGCGCAGGGCCGCGGTGTCGAGCTTCTCCCCGTCGCGCACAGTCAGCGCAGCCTGCGCCTCGAACAGCATGCCGCCGGCCATCGGGGCATCACGCACGGTCGTGCTCAGCTCGTCGATGCTGATGCCGCGGTCGGAGAGCAACGAGGAGATCTCGGCGACGATGCCGGGACGATCGGATCCGACCACGGTCAGGGCGAGCGCCTGGGCGACCGGCTCGCTGGGTGCCTGGCTCACCGAGGCCAGGACCACGAGCCCGTCCTCGGCCATCCGCTCGAGGTCGCGCAGCAGGTCACCGGTGCGGCCCGCTGGGACGGCCACCTCGACGATGCCGGCGAACTTCCCCGCCAGACGCGCCATCTGGCTGCGCTCCCAGCTCGCGCCGTGATCGGTCAGCCGTGCGGAGAGGGCCGAGACCAGCCCGGGCCTGTCGTCCCCGATTGCCGTCAGCACCAGCGTGTCCATGGGGGCAGTTTCCCAAGGGATGTAGGTGAACTGCCACCCCCCACGGCGTACGTCTCGCGGGGAGTGGCAATCGCCCTACATCCCTTGGGAATCCGACCCCCCGGCCGGCCCTCTCTGCCGGACCCGGCGGCGGTCGTCGGGGAGGCGCACGGTGCCTCCGGTGCGGTCGAGGTGCGCCAGCAGCGGGAGTACGACGCGACGCGAGGTCTGCAGGGCCTGACGCGCCTCGGAGGTGGTGAACGGTTGCTCGAGCGCGGCCAACCGGCGTAGGGCCTTGTCCGGTGCGGAGGGAAGCAGCACCACCGAGCTGCCGAGGTGCACCAGCTCGCCGCGGCGGTGCAGCGCCGTCACCGCCTCGGGATCCAGGCCCAGCTCGGCGAGCCGAGCGGCGTCGGGCGCTGCGAAGGGTGAGGACGCCAGGTCGTCACGCAGCCCTTGCAGCGCCGAGTCCAGGGTCGCCGGCAGCTCGGTGGGCCCGCCGAGCCGGACGACCCGGCCCGCCTCGATCGCGAGTGGCGGCGAGATCAGCGCCGCCACCACGACGACGGGCAGGTCGAGCGACCGGGCAGCCGCCTCCACCGAGACACCGGAGGGCGGGAGCCGTTCCTCGAGCGCGGCGCGGGCGGCCGCGGCGTGAGCGGGCGCGACCAGCCAGTCGCCGACGACCACCGTGCCGGGCTGCAACGCGGAGTCGGAAGCGCCGAGAGCCTGGAGGGTCGAACGGTTCACGACCCCCCGCGAGCCGACGAGGTCCGCGACGGTTGCGTGCCATGACTCCAGCTCCTCACCTCGCTCGCGGGCGGCGCCGCGACGGGACAGTCCCGGCCCCTCGCAGTCCACCACCTGCGCGCCCCACAGCCTCCGGCTGCCCGGGTCGCGCAGCACCGCTCGGTCACCGAGCAGCAGGGGGAGCGGGCCCGGCAAGGTCAACCGCGCGTGGCGCCGGCCCAACGGGCGGGCCCTCACCGCGTTGGCCGCGGAACCCACGTGCAGCAGCGGCTGCTGTGGCAGGGGGGCGTCGCCGCCTGCCAGGGAGACGTCGACCGCCTTCGACCACTGGAAGGCGTCGGGCGTCACGACACAGTCCCCGGGGGCGAGGTCTTCCAGACCCTTCCCGGTCAGCGCCAGCGCGACCCTGGCCGTCCCGGTGACCGAGTCACGCTCGCGCCCCAGCGCCTCCAGCCCCCGCACCCGCAGCTCTCCTCGGGCGGTCTGCAGCCGGTCGCCGACCGAGACCCGACCCGCCGGCAGGGTGCCCGTGACCACGGTGCCGACCCCGCGGACGTGGAACCTACGGTCGACCCACAACCGCACCGGCGACTCCGGGTCAGGTGGGGGGACTTCGGACAGCACCTGCTCCAGCGTGGTCCGCAGGTCGTCGAGGCCGGCACCGGTCCGAGCGCTGACCGACACCACCGGGGCGTGCGCCAGTGACGTGCCCGCCAGCTCGCGACGGACCCGCTCGTACGCCGGCGCCGGGTCGGCCAGGTCACTGCGGGTCACCGCCACCAGGCCGTGGCGCACGCCGAGCGCGTCCAGCGCCGCGAGATGCTCAGCCGCCTGGGGCATCCACGGATCGTCTGAGGCGACGACCAGCAAGGCGACCGGCACCGGCCCGAGTCCGCTCAGGGTGGTGGTCAGGAAGCGTTCGTGGCCCGGGACGTCGACGAAGGCGATCTCTCCCACGCTCGGGTCGACCGCGTCGCTCCAGCAGTATCCCAGCTGGATCGACAGGCCGCGGTCCTGCTCCTCCTCGAGACGATCCGGGTCCTGGCCGGTGAGGGCGCGCACCAGCGTCGACTTCCCGTGGTCGACGTGTCCGGCGGTGGCGACGACGTGCACCAGGTCAGTCCGCTCCGGCCGGCCCGGTGGGCGGCTCCAGCTCAGCCACCCGCCGTACGGCGTCCACCAGGTCGGCGTCCTGCTCCGCGGGAAGGGCGATCAGGTCGAGCAGCAGTCGGTCGCGCTGCACCCGCCCCACGACCGCAGGCCGCCCCAGTCGAAGCGCGCCGGCCCATTCGGCGGGAAGTGCGACGGCGGCGCTGGGCAGCACCACGCCGGGAGCTCCGCCTCCACCCACGGCGGCCTCGGACGCAACGGCGGTGGCGGGAGCGCCGATGCTCAGCGCGACGGCGCTCGCACGCCGCAGCAGCTGCTCGGGGTCGGCGTCCAGCGCCTGGGCGACCGTGGTCGGCGGTCCGGTCAGGGTGGCCTCCAGCGCGGCGAGCGTGAGCTTGTCGACACGCAACGCGCGAGCCATCGGATGACGTCGCATCCGCTGCACCAGCGAGGCCTCGCCGAGCACCAGACCGCACTGCGGGCCGCCGAGCAGCTTGTCACCGGACGTGGTCACCAGCGCCGCACCTGCTCGCAGCGTCGAGGTGGCGTCAGGCTCCTCGGTCAACCGGGGATGAGGTGCGAGCAGACCGGAGCCGGTGTCGACCACGACCGGCACCGGGAACCCGGCCAGCTCGGCGACGTCGACCGAGGCGGAGAACCCCTCGACGCGGAAGTTCGAGGGATGCACCTTCAGGATGAAGCCGGTCTCGGGGCCGATGGCCTCGGCGTAGTCGGTGCGCGAGACCCGGTTGGTCGTGCCGACCTCCCGCAAGGTGGCGCCGAAGGACTCCACCAGCTCCGGGATCCGGAAGCCGTCGCCGATCTCCACCATCTCGCCCCGTGCGATCACCACCTCGCGGCCGGCCCCGAGGACGGCGGTGGCCAGCCCGAGCGCGGCAGCGCCGTTGTTGACCACGTGCACCCCGCCCGCCGCGGGCACGGCGTCGCGCAACGCCCGCAGCGCGCTCTCGCCGCGGTTGCCCCGCTGGCCAGTGCGCAGGTCGAGCTCGACGTCGGTGGGACCGGCTGCCAGGGTCAGCGCTTCGACGGCCGCGGCCGACAGCGGCGCGCGTCCGAGGTTGGTGTGCACCACGACCCCGGTCGCGTTGATCACCGGGTGCAGCGAGGTCGAGGCCCCGGGAAGCCGCGCGAGCACCTCGGCGCAGACGTCCTCGGGCGCGACCTCGCCGGCTCGGCACCGTGCCAGGGTGGCCACCACGTCGGCCTTGACGCGCGGTCGACCCAGTCGCCTGCGGGCCTCGTCGAGCCGGGGGTCGTCCAGCACCGCGTCCGTGCGCGGCGTACGTCGCCGGGGGTCGCTCGCGCGTGGCTGGCTCACGGCGTCGGTCACCGGACCTCCTCGGGCCGGAACCGCGCCATCCGTTCCACGGCTTCACGGATCCGGTCGGGCGCGCACCCCATGTTGAGCCGCACGAAGCCCGCTCCCTCGTCCCCGAACGCGAGTCCCGGGCTGAGCGCCACCCGGCACTGCTCGATCACGGCTCCGGCGGGATCGTCACCCCAGCCCGCGGGGGCGACGTCCAGCCAAGCCAGGAAGCTCGACTCGGGCGGCAGGTAGCCCACACCGGGCAGGAGATCGGTGACCAGGTCGCCCACCAGCCGTCGGTTGCCGTCCAAGGCCGTTCGCAGGTCGTCCAGCCACTCCTCGCTCTCGTCGTACGCCGCCGTGGCGGCGATGACGCCGAAGCTGCCGGCGCGCCACGCCAGCTCGGGTGGGAGCACGTCCCTCACCCGGGCCGGGGTGCCATCCTCCGAGGCGCTGACCACGAGCGCGCACTTGAGCCCGGCGAGGTTCCACGCCTTGCTGGCCGAGTGCACGGCGAGGCCGTGGCCACGGGCTGTGTCGTTGAGGTCGAGGTACGGGGTGAACGTCGAGCCCGCGAGCACCAGCGGGGCATGGATCTCGTCGGAGACCACCACCGCGCCGTACCGCTCGGCGAGCTCGGCGAGATCGGCGAGCTCCTCGCGGGTGTGCACCCGGCCGACCGGGTTGTGCGGGTTGCACAGCAGGTAGGCGCGGGCCCCGGACTCGAAGGCCTGCTCGATCGCATCGAGGTCGAGTCGCCACCCGTCCTCGTGGCGCGCGAGCGGCGCCTTCACCAGCTCGCAACCGGCCTCCGACGCCCACTCGAAGAACGAGGGGTAGACCGGCGGGCTGATGCAGATCTTGTCCCCGGGCCGCGCCAGTGCTCGCAGCACCTCGACCATCGCGACGCCCACGTCGGGTGCGAGCTGCACGTGATCGGGGGAGAGGTCCCACGACCACCGTCGCTTGACGAAGTCGGTGAAGACCTGGGGCAGCTCGTTGCCCGGGTCGGTGTAGCCGGTGTCCGAGGCCGAGACGGCGTGGTGCAGCGCCTCACTGATCGCAGGGGCGAGGACCACGTCCATCTCGGCCACCCACATCGGCAGGACGTCCGGGCCGTAGACCCGGTACTTCGCCGAGCGTCGCGACCCAAGATCCTGGGGGGTGGCCCACAGCGAATGCGTGCTCATCGACCCCCCTTGCTCCGGACTGCTCGGGCTCTGTCTGGCATGGCGGAGGCGGACGGGAATCGAACCCGCCGGACCCGGTTCCCGGGCCCCCACGGTTTTGAGGACCGCGCCCGTCACCAGACGAGGTACGCCTCCGGTCTCACTCTAAATCGGTCGTCAATGGCGCCCCGGGGCGGCCGTGGGGTGTGAGGCTTGTCCGTCGGACCCGCGGCGGGATAGAACTCTCCGGGGGGTCCTGCGCGCAGCCGAGCGTGCATCCGAGGGAGGTTCCGCGTGGCCGTCACGCCCCGCTCGTCGCCGAGCCGAGAGCTGCCTCGTCGACTCACCCAGTACGCCGCCGGCGGCGGCTGCGCCTGCAAGGTGCCGATCGGTGAGCTGGAGCGGGTGCTGGCCGGTCTCGCCCCAGGTCCCGCCTCACCCGACCTGCTGGTCGGGCTGGAGAACGGCGACGACGGCGCGGTCGTCCGGATCGACGCCGACCGCGCCGTGATCGCGACCACCGACTTCTTCACCCCGGTGGTCGACGACCTCTACGACTGGGGTCGGATCGCGGCGGTCAATGCACTCTCCGACGTCTACGCGATGGGTGGTGAGCCGCTGGTCGCGCTCAACCTGCTGTCGTGGCCGCTCGACCTGCTGCCCTTCGACCTGGCTTCGGAGGTGCTGCGCGGTGGCGCTGCGGTCTGTGCCGAGGCGGGGTGCCTGGTGGCAGGAGGGCACAGCATCGACGACCGGGAGCCCAAGTACGGCTTGGCCGTCACCGGCACCGCAGACCCGGACCGGCTGCTGCGCAACGACGCGGGCGAGGCTGGCCTGCCGCTGACCCTGACCAAGCCGCTGGGGCTCGGGATCCTCAACAACCGCGGCAAGGCGACGGGGGAGTGGAGCGCCGAGGCGATCGAGGTGATGACGACCCTCAACCGTGACACCTCACGCGCCGCGGTCGCCGCCGGTGTGCGCTGCGCCACCGACGTCACGGGCTTCGGCCTGCTGGGCCACCTGGCCAAGCTGTGCCGGGCCAGCGGTGTGGGGGCGGTGATCGAGGCGGGTGCGGTGCCGGTGCTGGACGGGGCGAGGGCCGCCCTCGCCGGCGGCTTCGTCCCGGGGGGCACACGGCGCAACCTGGACTGGGTGCGCTCGACCCAGGGTCTGGACGCGGCCGTGGCCGAGGCGGAGCTGCTGCTGCTGGCCGATGCGCAGACCTCCGGCGGCCTGCTGGTGGTCGGCGAGCTGCCAGGCCACCCCGTCGTCGGCGAGCTCACCGCCGGCTCAGGCATCCGCGTCCGCTAGAAGCCGCAGCGGGCGCTCAGTAGGGCTTCGGTGTCAGGGCCGCCAGCCGGTGCTGCACCCGCGGCCGCTTGCCCGCGAGGTTGCGCAGCTGGTAGCGATCGCGCTTGCGGTCGTAGAGCTCCTTGCGCCCGCCGAGCCAGTGGACGTAGGTCCAGCGCGCCGTTCTCGTGCCGCGCCAGGAGAAGTGGCGGGTCAAGTCGTCCGACCCGGCCTGGATCAAGGTGCTGTCCCACCCTCCGTCGAGCGCGAAGAGGTCGGAGCGACCGTCGACCTCGCGGCCGGGGGTGGCGCCCGCCAGCTTGGCGATCGATGGGGCGAGGTCGACGAACATCGCCCCCTTCGACGAGCGGCCACTGGGCAGACCGGGGCCCCGAGCCACCAGGGGGACGCGCAGCACCTCCTCCCACGGCAGGTTCTTCCCCTTCGCCCGGTGCTCACCGAGGGCGAAGCCGTTGTCCGAGGTGAAGATGACCACGGTGTCCTCGAGCTCCCCCTTGTTCTGGAGGACCTGGTACAGGTCCCGGACACCTTCGTCGACCGACTGGAGGGACTCGATGCGCTTGCGCCAGGTCTGGGCGAGGACTCGCTTCTTGTGGTGCTTGTACCGGAAGGACGGCTTCTTCTGGTACGGCGGTGCGACGCCTGCGAAGGTCCCGTTGTGCCGTTCGGCCGGGACGACGCGTCCCCACGTGCGGCCGGAGGCGTCGGTCATCGCGTGAGGAGCGACGTAGGAGGCCCAGATGAAGAACGGGCGCGACCCGTTGCTGAACTCGCTCACCTGCTCGGCCGCCTCTGCCGTCACCCCGTCGTTGGAGTGGAGGCCGGGCTTGACCGGGTCGCCGTCGTTGAAATCAGTCCAGTCGTAGGGCGAGTAGAGCGCCCCGTCCCAACCGTTGAAGTGGTCCCAGCCCCCCGGCACCGCCGAGCCCCGCAGGCCACTCCAGAAGTTGAGGAACTTGCCGACGAAACCGGTCTGGTAGCCGGTGTCGTGCAGCCACGACGCCACGTTGTTGTCGGGCTGGATGAGCGCTGGGTAGCCACCGAAGGGCCCCTTGTTGTGGAACACGCCGTTGTTCTGCGCGAACTGTCCGGTCAGCAGCTGTGCTCGCGCAGGGCAGCACAGCGGATGGTTGCTGATGAAGTCCTTCAGCTTGAACTGGTTCAACAGCTCGCGGGTGTGCGGCATCCAGCGGAGATCATCCAGACGCATGTCGTCCGCTGTGATCAGCACGATGTTGGGCCGCGGTTGCTCGGCCTCGGCGGCCTGGGGCAGCGACCCCATCACGGCCGCGGTCATGGCGACCGCAAGCCCCCCTGCGAACTTCAGCATGCTCGTCCTTCCACGACCCGAAATTTCGTGAACCGGGCAGCACGACACGACTGGTGGTGTCTGTCGGTGGAGGTGCCCCCGTCCCGCGATCGAGGTTAGGCGGGATGGGCGTCGGCCGGACCCTTTTGCAGAATTCGGTCTGAACCGGTCAGTCCTTGGCGACCTGGAGGATGCCCAGGCACATCTCGTCGACGGTGCCCTCGCCCCACACGACGTAGCGGTCGAGCCGCCCCTCGCCCTCGAAGGCGATCGCCCGGTCCCGGGCCTGCTGCGAGTGGCGGCAGGTCACCCGCACGGTGTCGCCGGCGTCGAGCCGCAGCGGCTCCACCGGCTTGGAGCCCTGGTTGTCGAAGTCCCACTGCTTGATGTTCAGCAGGGTGCGCTCCTCGGGCTGACCGGGGTTGACCTCGATCCGCACCTGCTTGCCGAGCAGGTGCATGTGCCCGGCCACCCCGAGCACGGTGGTCGGCTCGGAGATCCGGCTGTCGCAGTGCGTGGTGGGCCCGGGTTGGATCTCGGTGCCGCAGAGGATGTGCAACCAGTTCGCGCTTCCGCCGTAGCCGACGCGCTCTTCCACGTCGGCGATCGCCGCGTCCCGGTCGCACAGCTCGCTGTCGTCGCGACCGGGGCGGCAGGGCAGCTCGACCGGAGCGGGCATCAGCATCGTGCTGATCGGCGTCAGGTCGCGCGAGGCAGGGGCGACCCGCAGCCGCGTGGCCGAGACGTCGTCACCCTCGCCGGCGAGCAGGCTGTAGTGCACCTGCATGACGATGCGGGACCCCGCAGCGAGCGGGTTGCCGTAGCCCTTGCGCAGCAGCGACTCCTGGCCGCCCGGTGCCCAGGCTCCGAGCCAGGGTGCGTCGTCCAGGCTCCCGGCGCCGGTCCCGAGGCCGGTGTCGCCGAAGCAGGTCCAGCCCTGGCCGTCGTTGACCTTGTCCATCTGCTCGGCCCGCGCCACCTCGTCGGGTGCCACCCGGAAGAGGATCACGTGGTGCACGACCCGGGTGTTGCCCGGGATGACGTCGGTGCCGGTGACGAAGACGTCCTCGTCCAGTCCGGGGTCGAGCAGGAAGCAGCGGTAGTCGTCGGTGGCGGACCCGTTGGGCGGAGACGGGGTGTAGGTCTCGGGCATCTCCAGGGTGATCCGGCGCTCGCCGCGCCGCAGCGGCAGGTCGCTCGGCGCGTCGGCCTCGGCCGCAGCGTGGCGATCGGCCTCCGCCGCCACCTTCGCCTCGGTGTCAGCGTCGCGCACCGGCGAGCCGGAGCGCCGGTCCGTGCCCCCGTCGGTGGCCCGCGTCGTGGCCCAGGCGCCGAGGATCAGCGCTGCGCCGACGAGGGCCGCCAGCGCGAGTCGGAGCCGGGGGGTGACCACACCGGAATGCTACGCCGGGGGAACCAACTTGGTCACGTGACCAAGTGAGGCCCTCCGGCCCCTTGACGGGCGGCCCGCGCAGGCGGACGGTTCGGAGATGGAGAGAGCACCCCACACCCGACCCCCGACCCACCGATCCGCCCGCAGTCTGGTCGCCGCCCTCGGCGCGATCGCCCTGGTCCTGGCCGCCCTCGGCGGACCACTGGCCGGAGCCGCTGCGGCCAAGCCCAAGGGCACCCCGCCCGGCGCCTCGCACGCAGCCGACCCGGCGCGCACCGCGACCGTCATGACGCGCAACCTCTACCTCGGCGCCGACCTCACACCGATCATCACAGCGCTGGGCTTGAACCCGCCCAACCCGACTGCTGTCATCGGCGCGGCCACCCAGACCTGGCAACAGGTCGTCGCCTCCGACCCCGAGGAGCGGATGGCCGCGATCGCCGACGAGATCGTGGCCGCCAAGCCGCACGCCGTCGGCCTGCAGGAGGTGACCCGCTGGACGACGTACGACTTCACCCCGCCGAGCGGGCCGTTGAGCAACAAGCAGGTCGCCTATGACTTCCTGGACCTGCTGCTCGCCGAGCTCGCCGCCCGCGGCGTGACCTACCGCGAGGTTCCCGGAGCCACAGCCGAGAACTTCACCTCGGACCCGATCCCGATCCTGGACGGAGCGGCGTTCCCGACCAAGGCGGTGCAGCTGCTCGACCGTGACGTGATCATCGTGCGCGGGGGCGTGAAGGCGACCAACGCCCACCACGGCAACTTCCAGACCATCCTGGGCCCCGCCCTCGGCTTCCCGATCGAGGTCGACCGTGGCTGGGGCTCGGCGGACCTGCGCACCCGGCTCGCGAGCTTCCGGTTCGTCAACAGCCACACCGAGGCCTTCGGGCAGGAGGAGATCCGGATCGGCGAGGTGCAGGAGCTCCTCGCGGCGCAGGCTGCGATCAGTGCGCAGTCGGGAGCGCTGCCCACGGTGTACGCCGGTGACTACAACTCCCCGGCTACGAGTGCCGGTGCCTACCAGACCCTGATCGGTTCGGGCCTGCACGACCTGTGGACGCAGGCTCGCCCAGGTGCCTCGGCCTCGGAGAGTGCGACCTGCTGCCAGGACGCCGACCTGGGGAACGAGACCTCGAACCTCGGCACCATCGACAGCACCAGGATCGACCTGCTGCTCGGCACCGAGGGAGTCCGCGCCACGTCGGCCCACCGGGTGGGCGACGTCCCGATCGACCTGCCCGGCGACACCTGGTGGGCCTCCGACCACGCCGGCGTGGTCGCCGACGTGGTGATCCCCCGCCCCCGCCGCTGAGACCGCCGTTCCGGTGTGGTTCTCAGTCACCCGGTGACTGAGAACCACACCGAGTGCGGTCATGCTGGTGCCATGAGCGGATCAGACAAGCGACCCCCGAGCTGGTGGTGGTTGACCGGCCCGGTCGTGCTGATCATCGGGTCGGTCGCGGTCTTCATCGCGATGATCGTGTGGACGGTGAGCGACGTCGCCACGATCGACGCCCGGGTGCCGATCGACGGTGAGCCGCACTCCTACACCGTGCCGGCGAGCAGCGACCGGATGCTGCTCGCGGACCCGGCCGTGGTGGGCCAGCCGTGCGTGGTCCGGGACTCCGAGGGCACCACGATCGAGCAGGAGCCACTGCTCGGCGAGTTCACCATGACCCGCGACGGACGGCAGTGGAGTGGGCTGACGCGTTTCGACCCCGGCGACGGCCGGATCGTGGTCACGTGCCCGCGTTCGGGGGCCCCCACGACGTCCGAGGAGGTCGTGATCGCCAAGGCCGTGGACGTCGGCAGCTTCGTCGCCCGAATCTTCGGGACCATCCTGATCCCGATGGTGATCGGCGGCGCGGGCCTGCTGTGGGGCATCGTCCTGGTCGTCCTCATCGTCACCCGCCGCCGCCCGGCCCAGAACCCGCAGCCCACCTACCGACCACCACCCCCACCACCGCCCGTGACCTGAGGGCGCTCGGCCGCGTTGGCTCGCTCCCGTGGGTGGCTTCCATGGAGGCCGATCAGCCCGAGCGGCGGTCCAGCGCGGCGAGGAACCCGTCGAGGTCCTCGACGGTGAGCGTGGCCCCGGGGTGCTGGATCCGCTTGGTCGGATCGATTCCGGGCACCGGGGTGTGGAACTGCACGCACACCCCCGCCTCGCCGTTGGTCGCGAAGCTGACGCCGCGGTCCGCGAAGGACAGGTGCGGGGGGCCTGCGGTCTTGAGGAAGGTGAAGGGACCGGTGACCTCGGCCGAGCGCACGTTGGTCAAGGTGGTCCGCAGCGTCCAGAGTCCGTACCTGACACGAAGCTCCCGGGCGTCGACGTCGACGTACGCCGTGTGCGGCGTGACGCCGAAGGGCAGGGCTGCGAGCCGATAGGCAGGGGCGAACCGGAAGTCGTAACGAGCCATGCCGCCAGTGTGCCCAGTCGGGGGCTCCGCAGACGGGTCAGCTGGGGCGAAGATGCAGCCAGGGCCGGTCGAGCGTGAACCGGCGACCCGTGATCCGCGTGGGGCTGATCTCGACCACGTTGTACTTCAACGTGTCCACCCACGGGCGCAACGGGAGGTTCTCCGCGCGGTGCTCCTCGTCCTCCTCGAGCTTGCGCGCCTGCCCGTGCACCACCACGCTCACGGCCCGCTCCTCGTCGAAGGAGTCGATCTCGAAGGCCACGTCGGGCCGCATCACGATCCCGAGCAGCTTGCTCCCCTCCGCGGTGCGGAAGAGCAGCGACTCCCCGTCGACCGCGTAGTTGATGGGCACCAGCTCGACCTCGTCGCCCAGCACGTAGGCCAAGCGGCCGAACTCGTCGTCGCGCAGCGCTTCCCAGCACTCCTCGGCGGTGAGCTCAGTGGTGACCTCGTCGTCGTAGTCCATGTCACTGCTCCCTTCGCAGGTGCTTCCTGACCTCCACGCTAGTCCTGTGGGGGCAGGAAAGAGCCGGTGGGAATTGTGGCGTTGATCGCTGCAGCCGACCGCTCAGAGGTCGGCGGCGGCTCTGCGCGGTATGGGCGAGTTCGGCTCGAAGACGGGTCGCCGGTCGAGCTGCTCGGAGGTGGGGCGGACGAATTCGAACCCTGACGTGTGCACGATGTGCCACGGCTCGTGCGGCTCGCTCCCGACCTCGCCGAGTGCCTCGCGGTCCCCGATGCCCAAAGCGTCGGCCGGCAGGGCGGCGTACCACTCCAGCGCGGTCTCGGCGCAGTCCGCGTGCAGCGGAGGGAAGTGGAAGCCGTTGCGGTCCACCTCCAGCTGGGTGCCCATGAAGGCGATCGGGCGTCCCAGGGTCTCCCCGCACATCGCGCAGACCCGGCTGAGCGCGCACTGCGGCGCCCGCTTGTGGTTCAGGCGCCGCACCGTGCCGCCGCCCCCGGCCCCGAACTCCAGCGTGCAGGCGAAGGGCACCGGCACCGCGAACTCGGGGTCGGTGGGCAGGTCACGCAACGACTCACGAACCGTCCCGGCCATGGTGACCGCGATCACCTGCTGGTGGCGTGCGCCGAGAAGTTGCCGGTCTCCATGCGGCGCACCGGCAGCTCGTCGTCGGAGCGTCGGCCGCGCTCGACCTGCACGGGCGCGGGAGCGTTCTCGGTGGTCAGCTTGTTGGGCAGCGAGAGCTTCATGATCGTGCGCAACGTCTGGCCGTACTGCTGGTGGAGCGGACCGGTCGTGTAGGGCAGGTCGTACTTGTCGCACAGTGCCCGGACCTTGACCGCGATCTCCGCGTAGCGGTTGCTCGGCAGGTCGGGGAACAGGTGGTGCTCGATCTGGAAGCCGAGGTTGCCCGACATGATGTGCAGCAGCGGGCCGCCCTCGAAGTTGGCCGAGGCCAGCATCTGACGCAGGTACCACTCAGGGCGGGTCTCGTCCTCCAGCTCCTCCTCGGTGAAGTGCAACGCACCGTCAGGGAAGTGGCCGCAGAAGATGATCATGTAGGACCACAGGTTGCGCATCAGGTTCGCGGTCGCGTTGGCCTTCATCGTCTGCTTCCAGGCGGGACCGGTGAGCAGCGGGAACAGGATGTAGTCCTTGCCGATCTGCTTGGTGATCTTGCGCCGGACCTGCTTGAGCTGCTTCTTCAGCTCCTTGGGGTCCTTCTTCCGCTTGCGGATCGCCTGCACGTCGAGGTCGTGCAGGGCCACACCCCACTGGAAGAGCGAGGCCAGCATCGCGTTGAACACGGGCTGGCCGATGTAGACCGGGTGCCACTTCTGCTCGCGCGCCATCCGCAGGACGCCGTAGCCGATGTCGTTGTCGTAGCCCAGCACGTTGGTGAACTGGTGGTGGATGAAGTTGTGGGAGTGCTTCCACTGCTCGGCGGGCTGAGCGGTGTCCCACTCCCAGGTGCTGGAGTGGATCTCCGGGTCGTTCATCCAGTCCCACTGGCCGTGCATCACGTTGTGGCCGATCTCCATGTTCTCCAGGATCTTGGCGATCCCGAGCATGGCGGTGCCGGCCACCCAGGCGGGCTTGTTCTTGCTCGCGAACAGGGTGACCCGGCCGGCCGCGGCCAGGCCACGCTGGATCCGGATCATCCGGTGGATGTAGGCCGAGTCGGCATCCCCCCGGGACTCCTCGATCTCCTTGCGGATCGCGTCGAGCTCACGGCCGAGCTGCTCGACCTCCTCGTCTGTGAGGTGGGTGTACTCCTGAACGTCCGAGATGGCCATGTGTTGCTCCTCTTGCTGCGGTGGATCGAGCTTCGTGTGGTGGATCGGTGTGGTGTGGTGGATCGGGTGGGTCAGATGTCGAACTTGCAGTCGCCGACCGGCACGGTGACGCAGGTCTGGACGCGTTCGTTGGGGTCGAAGAACTCGTCGCCGTTGCGCAGGTCGCGCACCTTGCCCGAGATCATCGTCAACGTGCAGGTGTGGCAGATGCCCATCCGGCAGCCGTACGGCATGCCGATGCCGGCCTCCTCGCCTGCCTCCAGCACCGTGGTGGCGCCGTCGCAGTCGACCTCCTTGCCGGAGTTCTGGAAGGTCAGGCTGCCACCGGCGTCCTCGTCGGAGCCCAGGTCCAAGGAGAACCGCTCGATGTGGAGCTGGTCCTCCACGCCGGACTCCTCGAAGTGTTCCTGGAGCATGTCGAGCATGCCGGCCGGGCCGCAGGCCCAGGTCTCCCGCTCGCGCCAGTCGGGGCAGATCTCGTCCAGCTTGGCGGCCTCGAGCATGCCCTCGGTGTCGGTGTGAAGTCGGTGCAGGGTGAAGTTGTCGTACTTGTCGGCCAGGCCCTGCACCTCCTCGCCGTAGATCATCCGGTCCGGGGTCGGCGAGCTGTAGTGCATGACCACGTCGGGCCCCCCCTCACCGAACTGGCGACGCCGCTCCAGGGTGCGCAGCATCGACATCACCGGGGTGACGCCGCTGCCGGCGACGATGAAGAGCATCTTCTTCGGAGGCGGCTCGGGCAGGACGAAGTCGCCACTGGGGAGCGCGAGCCGGATGATCGTGCCGGGTGCGACGCCGTTGACGAGGTGCTCGGAGATGAAACCCTCCGGCATCGCCCGCACCGTGATCGCGATGGTGCGACCGTTGTGCTTGGGCGGGGTGCTGATCGAGTAGCTGCGCCAGTGGAACTTGCCCTTGATCTGGATCCCGATGCCGACGTACTGGCCCGGGCTGTGGTCGTAGCGCCAGCCCCAGCCGGGGCGGATCACGATCGTGGCCGCGTCCTCGGTCTCCTTGACCACCTTCTCCACGCGACCGCGCAGCTCGCGCGCGGTCCACAGCGGGTTGATCAGGGCGAGGTAGTCGTCGGGGTCGAGCGGGGTGGTGAGGCGGGCGCCGATGCGTCGGATACCGGTCCAGGGCACTCGTCCCCGGACCTTGGTGGCAATGCTCACGCAGCTTCTCCTTCCGACGACGCACCCGAACGTTCAGTGAACAGGCGTGCACCAGGCCACGTCAAGCCGAGACCTCCGAAAATGTAAATCGGAGTTACGTCTCGCTGGAGATGGCGCGCGCCCTCGCGCAAAGTCAACATACCCGCAGGAGTCGGGCGACATACCCGGCATCGCGCAAACTCACCGACAGCGACCAGGGCATCGGCCAGGCGTACTGTCATCGAGCCAGCCACGAGACTTGCGCGAACAACGGGGGGCCCATGCGGCACGGCATCGTCCTGTTCACCAGCGACCGGGGCATCACGCCCGCCCAGGCCGCGAAGGCCGCGGAGGACCACGGTTTCGACACGTTCTACGTCCCCGAGCACACCCACATCCCGGTGCGCCGCGACGCTGCGCATCCCGGGACGGGTGACGACACCCTTCCCGACGACCGGTACCTGCGGACTCTCGACCCCTGGGTGTCACTCGCGACGGCCGCGGCGGTCACCGAACGGATCGGCCTGTCCACCGCAGTCTGTCTGCCGGTGGAGTCCGACCCGATCACCCTGGCCAAGTCCGTCGCCTCGCTGGACCACCTCTCGGGTGGCCGGGTCAGCATCGGCGCCGGCTTCGGCTGGAACACCGACGAGCTCGCCGACCACCAGGTGCCGGCCGGGCGCCGCCGCACCGTGCTCAAGGAGTATCTCGAGGCGATGCGGGCCCTGTGGACCCAGGAGGAGGCGTCGTACGACGGTGACTTCGTCAGCTTCGGCGCTTCCTGGGCCTACCCCAAGCCGGTGCAGTCGCACATCCCGGTGGTGATCGGCGCCGGTGGCGGGCCGAAGACCTTCGCCTGGATCGCCCGGCACGCCGACGGATGGATGACCACGCCGACGGAGGGCGAGATCGCCGACAAGGTGGGGCGGCTGCGCCGGGCCTGGGCCGCCGAGGGGCGGGAGGGTGAGCCGCAGGTCCGGGTGCTCGCGACCTCCAAGCCCACCCCCGAGCTCATCACCGGGTGGGAGGACCTGGGGGTGACCGAGGCGATCTGGGGCCTGCCGGACCGGTCTGCCGAGGAGGTCGTGGCGTTCCTGGGACGTCACGCGGCACGGGTCGGTCGTGGTTGAGCGCCTCCACCCCGGCACACTGACGGCGGCCAGCAGCCGGTGCACGTGCAGAGCGCATCGGGTGCAGCTGCGACCTCGGGTGCCCACCCCGGTTGTCCCCAGATCTGGTGGCCTTGCGTGTCGACCATTGACTAGAACATACGTTCGGATATCATGTATCCATGACGTTGCTCGACCAGCTCCCGCACCTGGATCGGGGGCTGGGTGCGCCCTCGGTGGTCGAGGGGGTCCACGAGCTGTTGGACCTGCTGACCGACGACCCGGTCGCTGTGGGTGAGTTCGCGGGGTTGGTGCGCGACGCGCGCGGGCGCGGGCTCGGTTGCAGGCTCTGGAGCTGAAGCTGGTCGCTGCTGCCGACACGGCGCGGGTGCCGCAGGCTGCTGGTGCTGCGTCGGCGTCGGACTGGTTGGCCACGGCCACGAACTCCGAGCCGGCGGAGTCGTTTCGGCAGGCCCGGTTGGCCAAGGACCTGGCCGGGGAGATGTTGGCCGGCACGCGGCGCTCGTTGAGCACCGGTGAGGTGTCGGGGGAGCATGCGCGGGTGATCGCGGACGCGATCCGCAAGCTGTCGAAGGACCTGAGCCCGGAGCAGGTGGCCGCGGTCGAGGCTGCGCTGGTCGCCCAGGCCAAGATCATGGACCCCAAACGGTTGCGCCACGCCGCGCGGCGGGCGTTGGCGGCGGTCGAGGACGACCGACGCACGGTCGATGCCGCCGAGGACCAGCAGCTGCGCGACGAGGAAGAGCACGCGCGGTCTCGGACGACCTGCACGGTCTATGACAACGGTGACGGCACGATGCGGATCACCGCGACCGTGCCGACCCTGGCCGGGGCGATCCTGAAGAAGATCCTGGACCAGATGTCCTCACCCCGCCGGGGCCGCCTCGGCGCCACCCAGGCCCAGATCGGTGTGGTGGGCAACCCGAATGCCGAGGGGTTCGACTGGGCCCGACGTCGCGGTGAGGCGCTGGTCTCGCTGATCGAGCACCTGCCCACCGACCGGCTCTCGGGGAGGGTTGCGGCGTCGGTGATCGTCAAGCTCGACCACGACGCCCTGATCGAAGGCCTCACGGTGGCGGGGTTGGACACCGGTGACCTGGTCTCCGCCGCCGAGGCACGCCGGCTGGCCTGCAACGCTGCCCTGATCCCCGCCGTCCTCGGCACCAAGTCCCAGCTGCTGGACCTGGGCCGGGCCGAGCGGTTCTTCACCGAAGCCCAACGCACCGCCGCGGCCCTACGACACCAGACCTGCGCCGCCCACGGCTGCCAGACGCCCTATGCCTGGTGCGAAGCACACCACCGGGCCCCGTGGCACCAGGGCGGCCGGACCGACCTACGCGACCTGGTCCCGCTGTGTGGATACCACCACCAACGCATCCACGACCCCGAGTTCGACCACCGCTACCGACCCGACGGCGCGCTCAGCTTCATCAGACGCACGTGAGGGGGTCTCGACCCTTCGACAGGCTCAGGACACCGCGAGCTCGACCGACGGGATGCGCTCGGCCCGCGGGATCGGAGCTGGACGCTTGTCCAGTAGAACAAGTTCCACTTATCCTGGACACGTGTCCAGTGACGTGCTCGAACGCAACACACGGCAGCAGCAGACGGTCGACCGTCTGCTCGCTGCCGCCACTGCTGAGCTCACTGACGTCGGGCCGGACCGGGTCACGGTCCGCACGGTGGCGTCACGAGCCGGGGTCTCCTCGGCGACGGCGTACACCTACTTCGCCTCCAAGGACCACCTCTTCGCCGAGCTGTTCCTTCGTCATCTCGAGACCCACCCCGCGCCCGAGCCGACCGGTGACGCCACCAACCGGGTGCAAGCCCTGCTGCGCGCCATGTCCGACGACCTGGCGGCTGCCCCGGCGGTTGCCGCGGCAGCCACCCGGGCGCTGCTCGGCAGCGACCCCGCGGTGGCGCAGGTGCGCGCCCGCATCGGAGCCGAGTACGTCGCCCGGTTGCACGACGCGCTCGGGAGCGACGACCGGCCGGAGCGTCAGGCGGTGCTGGAGACCTTGCTGGCGACCATGCTCGGCACGATGCTCCAGGCCGGCATGGGCGCGTTGACGTATACCGAGATGGGCGAGCGCCTCGAGGGCGCAGTCGCGGTGATCCTGAGGGGGGACGCATGAGCGCAGGTCCGAGCGCCACCGACCAGGTGGTCTTCGACCCCTACGACTACACCTTCCAGGAGGATCCCTACCCGACCTATGCGCGGCTGCGCGCCGAGGAGCCGTTGCACCACGCGTCAGGCCCGAGGGGGCAGGACTTCTGGGTGCTCTCGCGCCACGCCGACGTGCTGGCCGCGCTGCGCGACGAGACGACGTACTCCAACGCGATGGGGGTCACGATCGACCGCAGCGCCTGGGGCCCCGAGGCCCACAAGGTGATGTCGTTCCTGGCGATGGACCCACCGCGGCAGAACCGGCTCCGCAGCCTGGTCTCGCGGGGCTTCACCCCCCGCCGGGTGCGCGACCTCGAGCCGAGCATCCAGGCGCTCACCGATCGCTACCTCGACCAGATCCTGCCGGGCCCGGGCCAGACCGGCACCCTGGACTGGATCCCCGCCCTCGCCGGCAAGCTGCCGATGGACGTGATCTCCGAGCTGATCGGCGTGCCCGAGCCCGACCGTGACGAGATCCGCCGCCTGGCCGACCTCGTGGTGCACCGCGACGAGGGCGTGTACGACGTGCCGAAGGCCGGCATGGCGGCCGCGCTCGACCTGATCGTCTACTACACCGAGATGCTCCAGCAGCGGAAGGCGCAGCGCAGCGACGACCTGACCTCCGCCCTGCTGGACGCCGAGGTCGACGGCGACAGGCTCCACGACGACGAGATCATCGGCTTCTTGTTCCTGATGGTGGTCGCCGGCAACGAGACCACCACCAAGCTGCTCGGCAACGCGCTGTTCCACCTGGCGGCCCACCCCGGCCAGCAGCAGCGGGTCTTCGCCGCCGGTGAGCACCTGGTCCGCCCGTGGATCGAGGAGACCCTGCGGTTCGACACGTCAACCCAGATGCTGGCGCGCCACCTCAAGCAGGACGTCGCGCTGCACGGGCGGCGCGCCCCCGCGGGCTCGAAGATGCTGCTGCTGCTCGGTTCGGCGAACCGTGACCAGGACGTGATTCCGCGGGCGGGGGAGTACGACGTCTTCCGCGACGCGGAGGAGACGAGCCGGCACATCAGCTTCGGTAGCGGTCGCCACTTCTGCCTGGGAGCGCACATGGCGCGGCTCGAGGCGACCATCGTCCTCACCGAGCTCGTTCGCCGGGTGGCGTCGTACGACGTGGACGCCGGCGCCGCGGTGCGGGTGCACTCCACCAACGTGCGCGGCTTCGCCAACCTCCCGGTCGAGGTGGTGATGCGATGAACAGATATGCCCAGCCCGAACGACGGCCCGCGGTGGTCACCGGGGCTTCGTCCGGCATCGGCGCCGCGACCGCGGTCCGCCTGGCCAGGTCGGGCCGACCCGTCGCCCTGGGCGCGCGGCGAACCGAGGCCTGCGAGGCGGTCGCCGCCACCATCCGCGACCAGGGCGGCGAGGCCGTCGTCCTGCACCTGGACGTGACCGACGAGGGGTCGGTGGGCGCCTTCGCGGAGAAGACGCTGGCCGAGCTCGGCGACGTCGAGATCGTGGTCTCCAACGCCGGTCTGGTCGCCCCCGGGATCCTCCACGAGGTGGAGACCGAGCGCATCGCCCACGAGCTCGAGGTCAACCTGCTCGGCGCGCACCGGGTGGTGCGCGCCTTCGTGCCCGGCATGGTCGAGCGCACCCGGGGCGACATCGTCTTCGTCTCTTCCGACGTCGCGGTCACGGTGCGGCCGTTCATGTCGGCCTACGCCGCCGGCAAGTGGGGCCTGGAGGGCATGGTCCACGCGCTCCGGATGGAGCTGGAGGGCACTGGTGTCCGCGCCTCCATCGTGCGACCCGGCCCGACCTGGAGCGGCATGGGCACCGACTGGTCCGACGAGGATGCCGCGATGGTGATCAACCAGTGGACCAGGTTCGGCCTGGCCCGACATCCCCACTTCATGAAGCCCGAGGCGGTTGCCGACGTCATCGACACCGTGGTGTCGGCACCCCGCGGGGTGCACCTGAATCTTGTCGAAGTGACACCAGAAGCGCCGGTCGCCGATCCAGCGCCCCAGGAGGAGCACGCATGACCACTCTGCCCGTGACCGACGACGAGCCGGACCTGCGGCGTCCGACCAGCCCACCACCCCGGATGCTGATCGACGGCAAGCTCGTGCAGGCCGGGGCCGGAGACATCTTCCCGATCCTCAACCCGGCGACGGGGGAGCAGATCGGCCAGGCTCCCGACGCGACCGGCGGTGATGTCGAGCTGGCCATCGCCGCGGCCCGTCGCGCCTTCGACGAGAGCGGCTGGGCCGGCGACCTCGAGCTGCGGCTGCGCTGCCTGCGTCAGCTCCACCAGGCGCTGGTCGACCACGGGCCGCAGCTGCGCGCGCTCACCACGGCGGAGGCGGGAGCGCCTGCCTTCACCACCGCCGGCCCGCAGTACGACGTCCCGGTCGAGGGGCTGCGCTGGGTCGCCGACCTCGCGGAGAGCTACGCCTGGGAGACCGATCTCGGCACCGCCGAGCCGATGGGCATCCCCACCCGTCGTACGCTGCGCCGCGAGCCGGTGGGTGTGGTCGCCGCGATCACGCCGTGGAACTTCCCCAACCAGATCAACCTCTCCAAGGTGGGTCCCGCCCTGGCTGCCGGCTGCACCGTGGTGCTCAAACCCGCGCCCCACACTCCCTGGGTGGCGTGCGAGCTCGGCCGGCTGGTGGCCGAGCACACCGACATCCCTCCGGGCGTGCTCAACGTGGTGACGCCGCAGGACGACGAGGTGGCGGGACATCTGGTGACCGACCCGAGGGTCGACCTGGTCTCGTTCACCGGGTCCACCGACACCGGGCGACGGATTGCTGCCGCGGCCGCGGACTCGATCAAGAAGGTCTTCCTCGAGCTCGGCGGCAAGTCGGCGGCGGTCGTGCTCGACGACGCCGACCTCGCGGCCGCCGTCGGCACCGCCGCCTTCAGCGTCTGCATCCACGCCGGCCAGGGCTGCGCCCTCACCACCCGGCTGCTGGTGCCCCGCGATCGGTACGACGAGGCGGTCCAGGTCGCGGCGGACACGATGGCGATGCTCGGGGCGAAGGACCCGGCCGATCCCGGCACGGTCTGCGGCCCGGTGATCTCGGCAGCCCAGCGCGACCGGGTGCAGCACTACCTGGACACCGTGACCGAGGAGGGCGGACGGTTCGTGACCGGCGGCCGGGTCGCGCAGCAGCAAGGTGAGCTGGCCGGTGGATTCTGGATCGAGCCGACCGTGGTCGCCGGTCTCGACAACGACGCCACCGCTGCGCGTGAGGAGATCTTCGGGCCCGTGCTCGTCGTCATCGCCCACGACGGGGACGACGACGCGGTCCGCATCGCCAACGACTCGCCGTACGGCCTCTCCGGGTCGGTGGACTCCGGCGACCTGGGGCGTGCCGAGGCGGTCGCCCGACGGATCCGCACCGGCACGCTCGCAGTCAACGGCGGGGTGTGGTTCGCGCCCGATGCGCCGTTCGGCGGCTACAAGCAGTCCGGCACCGGCCGGGAGATGGGCGTGCAGGGCTTCGAGGAGTATCTCGAGACCAAGCTGATCGCCCTGCCTGCCTGACCAACGACAAGGAGCAGCATGCGCTTCCAGGACAAGGTCGCGGTCGTCACCGGCGCCGCCCAGGGCATCGGTGAGGCCTACGCCAGGGCGCTGGCCGCCGAGGGCGCCGCGGTCGTGGTGGCCGACCTCAACCAGACCGCGGGGGAGAAGGTCGTCGCTGCCATCGAGGAGAGCGGCGGCCGCGCGATCTTCGTCGCCACCGACGTCTCGTCGCACGACTCGGCGCGGGCGATGGTCGAGCGCACCGTCGAGGAGCTCGGCGGCATCGACCTGCTGGTCAACAACGCCGCGATCTACGGCGAGATGCAGTTCGACCTGCTCCTCACGGTCGACTGGGACTACTACCGCAGGTTCATGAGCGTCAACATGGACGGCGCGCTGGTGATGACCCGGGCCTGCTACCCCGAGATGCAGAGACGTGGCGGTGGCGCGGTCCTCAACCAGAGCTCCACCGCTGCCTGGCTCTACTCCGGTTTCTACGGGCTGGCGAAGGTCGCGGTCAACGGACTGACCCAGCAGCTCGCCCACGAGCTCGGCGGCATGGGCATCAGGGTCAACGCGATCGCTCCCGGCCCCACCGACACCGCAGCCACCCGCACCCAGGCCGGCGACGCGGCACAGGAGATCGTCAGGACCCTGGCGATCAAGCGCATCGGCCAGCCGGAGGACATGGTCGGCGCCGCCCTGTTCCTGCTGTCGGACGAGGCCGCCTGGATGACGGGTCAGATCGTCGCGGTCGACGGCGGCCAGGTGTTCCGCTCGTGACCGGGACCAGACCTGTCGGCTTCGTCGGGCTCGGCAACATCGGCAAGCCGATGGCCACGCGACTGCTCGGCTGGCCCGCCGGCCTCTGGGTGTACGACGTGGCAGCCGATCCGTTGACGCAGCTGGAGCACGCGGGCGCCCAGGTCGCCGACAGCGTGGCCGACCTCGCCGGACGCGTGGGCCTGCTCTGCGTGATGGTGCGTGACGACGACCAGGTGCGTCAGGTGCTGGACCAGGTGCTGGCTGCGGACCCCGACGACCTGACGATCGCGGTGCACTCCACGGTCGCGCCCGAGACCCCGGCCGAGCTGGCGCGGCGCGCTGAGGTGGCCGGCGTACGCCTGGTGGACGCGCCGGTCAGTGGCGGTCCGATGGGCGCCGCGGAGGGCACGCTGGCGATCATGGTCGGGGGTGGGACGGAGGCGTTCGAACGGTGCCGGGGACCGTTCGAGCTGATCGGCACCCGAGTGGTGCATGCCGGCGACATCGGCGCCGGGACCGCGATGAAGCTCTCGCGCAACCTGATCCACTTCGTCGCGTTCACGGCGGTCACCGAGGCCCAACGACTGGCCCAGGCGGCTGGGATCGACCTGGTGGCCCTGGGGGAGGTCGTGCGCCACACCGATGCGATCACTGGGGGCCCGGGAGCGATCATGCACCGTGAGACCACCTCACCCCTGGCGGCCGACGATTTCTGGCACGGTGTCTTCGACCACGTGCGGGCGCTGGGGGAGAAGGACCTGGGGTTCGCCACCGAGCTGGCGTCCCGGTTGGGCGTCGAGGTCCCCCTGGCCGACCTGGCGCGAGAGCGACTGGGGCCGGGCCTGGGCCTGTCCGAGGAGGAGGACTGAATGAGCAAGTTCGACGACCTTCCCCCGGCCCGACGTGCTGGGCTGGAGAAGATGGAGGAGGTCTACGGCTTCGAGATGACCGACGGCGAGGGTGACTTCTTCCGCTACACCGCCGACCACCTCTTCGGTGACATCTGGCAGCGCGAGGGGCTCTCGACCCGCGACCGGCGGCTGCTGCTGATCGGCATGCTGGCGGCCGGGAACCAGGCCGACGTGCTGGGCATCCAGGTGCCGGCGGCGCTGGCCAACCAGGATCTGACGCCGGAGGAGCTGCGCGAGATCGTGATCTTCCTGTGTCACTACGTCGGGTGGCCCTTGGGTGCGCGGGTCAACAGCGTGGTCGAGGAGGCCATCGGCAAGCTCGGCCCGTGAGCGACCCCAGCGCGTCGACGTCCTGACTGCGTAGCCTCAGCGGGTCCCGCTCGTTGGTGGAGTGACAACGAGTGGGAGGGCACCTATGTCGCAGTCTCGTCGTGCCGGGATCATCGCTGCTGCCGTGGTGACGGTAGTGGCACCCGTCATCGGTCTGGGCGCCACCGCGCAGGCGGCCACCAAGCCGTTGACGATCCGGGTGCTGTCCAACCGGGCAGACCTGGTCTCCGGCGATGACGCCCTGGTGCGGGTGCAGCTTCCCCGCTCGGTGAAGCCGGGCAAGGTGAGGGTCTACCTCAACGGCGACAACGTCACTGCTGACTTCCGGAAGCGGCCCAACGGCAAGTTCGAGGGCCTGCTCGACGGCCTGCGACTGGGCGACAACAACCTCCGGGCCACCGCCCCGGGTTACCAGGGCACCCGCACGATCACCAACCACCCCAACGGCGGTCCGATCTTCGCCGGCCCCCAGCTGGGCCCCTACCAGTGCCAAGCGAGCGCCCGCGACGACCAGTGCAACGAGCCGGCGTCGTACTCGTTGCTCTACCGCTCCAGCGACCCCGCCGAGCAGAACCAGCTCAAGCCCTACGACCCCGACAACCCGCCGGACGACGTCGACACCACCACGACCGAGCAGGGCCACACCGTGCCGTTCATCGTGCGGCGGGAGGACGGCTTCCAGGACCGCGACCGCTACTCGGTGCTCACCCTGTTCACCCCCGACGACGACTGGTCGGCCTGGAAGCCGCAGAAGCAGTGGAACCACAAGCTGCTGGTCACCCACGGCGGCGGCTGCGGAGCGTCCTACGCCCCCGGCAGCGTGCGCCTGGAGGACTACGCCGGCACGATCCCGGGAGAGATCCCGGTCCCGCAGACCTACATCCACGCCCTCGGTGAGGGCTTCGCGGTCGGCGCGACCGCGCTGAACAACACCGGCCACCAGTGCAACCTGCCGCAGGAGGCCGAGGCGATGATGATGCTCAAGGAGCGCGTCGTCGAGCAGTACGGCTCGCTGCGGTACACGATCGGCTCCGGCTGCTCCGGGGGCTCGATCGCCCAGCACACGATCGCCAACGCCTACCCCGGCATCTACCAGGGACTGGTCACCACCTGCTCCTACCCCGACGTGCTCACCGCGGGTGCCCAGTTCGCCGACTACCACCTGCTTCGTGGGTACTTCGAGCACCCGGACCGGTGGGGTGCCGGCGTGGTCTGGTCGGAGCCGCAGATGGCCCAGGTGGAGGGCCACGCCAGCCACGTCAACGCAGTGGTTGCCGACGAGGGTCTCTTCAAGGAGGCGATCAACCCCGAGTCCGCGTGTTCGGGCACCAAGGACCCGGTGGCCGGCGACCGGAGCACCCGCTTCGACTCCGAGATCAACCCCGGCGGCGTCCGGTGCTCGATCCTCGACATGATGATCAACACCCTGGGCCCGCGGCCGCAGTCGGCGTGGTCGCCGTGGGAGCAGGCCGCCGGTCACGGCTTCACCGGCATCCCCTTCGCCAACAAGGGCGTGCTGTACGGCGCGGTGCCGCTGCGGCAGGGGCTGATCACGATGGAGCAGTTCGTCGACCTCAACGAGAAGGTCGGCGGGCTGGACATCAACGCCGACCCGGTCTCCGAGCGGATCCAGGCCGACCCGCGGGCGCTGCGCAACGTCTACCGCAGCGGTCTGGTCAACGAGGCCGACAACATGGACCAGGTCGCGATGATCAACCACGGCGGCCCGGACCCGGGCATCGCCCACGACTACGCCCACGCGTTCTGGACCGAGGAGCGCCTGATGCGCGCCCAGGGCCACACCGACAACCGCGTGATGTGGTTCGGCAGCACCCCGCTGATCGGCGACATCCGCTGGGCGGTGGAGGCCTTCGACAAGATGGACGACTGGCTCACCGCGGTGGAGAAGGACAGGCGCAGCGTGCCGCTGGCCCGCAAGATCGCCCAGGACCGACCCGGTGACGTCACGGACCGCTGCCAGAACGTGCCGGGGGTCGAGCTCGCCGGCACCCCGGCCGAGCCGGTCTGCCAGCTCGGTCCGGTCCAGACCCGGCTCTCCACACCGCGCGAGATGGCGGGGGACGACGTGGCCAACGACCGCGTCTCCTGCCGGCTGCGTGAGCTCAGCAAGGACGACCTCGGTCCGCAGGGCCTGCTGATCACCGGCGAGCAGTGGAGCCGGCTCCAGGCCGTCTTCCCCGAGGGCGTCTGCGACTACAGCGTCCCGGGCCAGGGCCAGGGAGCGGCACAGACCTGGTTGGGCTACGGCGACGCCACGACCCCGGTCTACGGCGGGCGGAACCTCGCGGCACCACCGCGTGCCTCGGCGGACAGCTGGATGAGTGGCGTCTTCAGGAGCCAGCTGCGCCAGTGAGCGCGACCTGAGGGAACCCCGATCAGCGGAGCACGAGTCCAGGGGCCACCTTCGGCGGCGTCCACACGCGCTGGCGTCGTGCCACCAGGGTGGCGACCAGCAGCGACCCGATCAGCCACGCCAGCAGCACGCCGATGTGCAGCAGCAGCCGGTCGGAGTAGCCGCCGAACATCAGCTGCCGCAGCCCCTCGACGGCATACCCCATGGGCAGCACGTGGTGCAGCGGGTGCAGCACCGACGGTGTGGTCTCCCAGGGGAAGGTGCCGCCGGCGGTGATCACCTGGACGAACATCAGCACCAGGGCCACGAACACGCCGCTGACACCCAGCCAGGACACCAGCGCATGGATGATCGCCACGAAGGTGGCGCAGGTCAGCAGCAGGAACGCCAGCGTGGCGGGCACCCGGGTCGCCTCCAGCTCGATCGCCAGCAGGGTGGCCCCCATGAGCAGGCCGCCCTGCACCACGGCCACTGCAGCCGGGGCCAGCCAGCCGCCGAACGCCGTGCGCCACGACGGGGCGTTGCCGGCCAGCGCCCGGCGTGAGAGTGGGCGGACCAGCCAGAACAGGACGACCGCGCCGATCCAGGCGGCCAGCGCCAGCACCAACGGCGCCAACCCGGTGCTGTGGGAGTCGGTGGAGGACGAGGCCGCCTCCACCTGCACCGGGTCGCTCAGCGTGCGTGCGATCCCGGCCCGGCTGTCCTCGTCGGTGGATGGGATCTCCGCGGCACCGTCGGTGAGCCGTCGGCTGAGCTTGCCGGTGGTGCCGGAGACCTCCTCGAGCGAGCCCTGCACCTGTTCGGTCGACTCGGCGAGCTCCCCGGCCACGCCCGCGAGCTCGGCGGACGCCTCGCTGACCTCGTCGAGGTCGATCGGGCTGGAGTCCGAGGTCAGGTCCAGCCGCGAGACCGCGTTCCCGATCTGGCGGGCGTCGGCAGCCTGCCCGCGCAGCCGGTTCTGCACGCTGCTCGTCGCCGAACGCAGACCGGGCAGCCCGCTGCCGGCCCGGTCGTAGACGCCGAGGATCGCTGCCTGGTCCTCTTCGGAGATGCCCCGGTCGTCCATGACCTGGTTGAGCTCGCCGCGACCGGCGCCGTAGCGCTGGGTTGCCGAGCGTGCTCGACCCGCAGCCTGGTCCGCAGCACTCGAGGCCGAGCTGAGTGCGCTGCCGAGCTGGTCGGCTGAGCGTTCGATGGGACCCACGTTGGCCTGGGGTGGGCCGGTGGCGCGCGTCACGAGCTCCTCGATGTCGGAGATGACCCCCGACAGGTCCTCGGCGTCACTGGCGAGGCCCGCGGTGTCATCGTTGACCTCCCCGGCCAGCGCACCGACCCGGTCGAGGTCGGAGTCCAGGTCGCCGAGCCCCTCGGCGGAGTCCAGGATGGTCTCGCGCACGTCGGAGAGCCCCAGCAGGAAGGTGCTGGCGGCCTTCTGGGAGACCTCGGTGGCGATCGCCTTGCGTACGTCGACCACGAGCTGGTTGGCCACGGTCGTGGAGAGGTAGGAGTTGGCGTCGTTGGTGATCATCCGGATCCGTGAGTCACGGTCCGCGGCGACGTCGACCAGGGACGCCGAGAAGTCCTTCGGGATCACCAGGGCGAACTCGTAGGTGCCGTCGCCCACGCCCTCCACCGCGTCGCGGCGCGCGGCCTCCTTCCAGTTGAAGGACTCCTGCGAGATCAGCTCCTGGGCGATGTCGTCGCCGTACTCCAGCGGCCGACCGGCGGCGTCGGTCGCGCCCTCGTCCTCCATGACCACGGCGGCGGGCACCTGGTCGAGATTGGCGTAGGGATCGCTGTTGGCGTACAGGTAGAGCCCGGCGTAGAGCGTGGGGATCAGCACCAGGGTGAGCAGCGTGATCTTGCCGAGCCAGCTCGCCGCGATGCGGCGCAGCTCGGTGTAGGCCAGGTGGAGGACGGTCATCTCACGGCCTTTCCGCGTCGTCGAAGAACCACACCGAGGTCGCCTCGCCCTCGTCGGACTCGGTGCGCTGCACGCTCACGGCGGGCTCGGGCAGGGGTGGTGCGGCGTCGCCGATCACCACGTGGTCCCCGATGTCTGCCAGCGCGTGCGAAGCGGTCACCAGCACGCCGTACCCCCGCTCGGCGAAGGCGGTGGCGGTGTCGGCCCAGTACTCCACCGGGATGCCGTGGCGCTCGGGGTAGCCCAGCACGAGGTACTCCACCCCCGAGCGGTAGGACGCGAGCTCGGCCAGCGACTCCAGGCGCAACGGCCCGGGGAGGTCGGTCAGCGGGGTCCTGGACACCGGCCCGAGGTTGCGCTCCTTGAGCCAGCGGGCGGTGGGCCTGATCCCGTGACGCCTCGGGGTGAGCGCGAGCTCCTCCTTGACGATCGTGCGGAACGAGATGCCCGGCTCGGGGTCGCTGACCGTGGGCACGTCGACCAGCGCCACCCGGCGTTGCAGGGTGCGGCGCCGGGAGTCGCCATCGGCGTGGACGGCGCCGTTGGTCAGGCGCAGTCGCCCGGCCAGGGCGAGCGCCAGGGCGGTGCAGTGGATCTCGGTCGACCCGATCGCGACCACGATCCCGCCCCGTGGCAGCACCAGGGAGGTGTCGGGCAGCAGGTGTGTGGAGGGACGCTCGACCTGGATGCCCTCGGCGACCAGTGCACCCGGGCTCGAGCTGCGTCGTCGTCGGCTGATCCGCACCATGGGCACATCATGGCCCGGGCTACCCTCCCGTCATGGCAGCACTCACCGGCAGGACGGTCTTGGTCACCGGAGCCTTCGGAAATGTCGGCCGGTACGTGCTGGAGCGCCTCGCCGACGAGGCGGAGGCCGTCGTGGCGACCGACGTGGCCTCCGACGCCGGTCGCAAGCTCGCGCAGGAGTGGGTCGCCGGCGCCACGGTCGGGCAGTCGCGTCTCGTGGAGTGGGCCGACCTGACCTCGTCGGCCGCCGTGTCCCGCCTGGTCGCGGACACCGACCCGGACGCAGTCCTGCACCTGGCGGGGGTCATCCCGCCCGCCGCCTACCGCAACCCGGAGTTGGCCCGGGCGGTCAACGTGGACTCGGTCGCGCACCTCGCCGACGCGGTGGCGGCCCAGGAGACCCCGGCGCGCGTGGTCTTCGCCTCCAGCATGGCGACCTTCGGCTCGCGCAACCCGCACACGGTCGGCATCGCCACCGCCGAGACCCCCACGCGTCCGGCGGACTGCTACGGGGCACACAAGGTCGAGGCCGAGCAGATCCTGCGGGACCGGCTCTCGGACTTCGTGATCCTTCGCCTGGGCGCGGTGATGTTCCCCGAGGCAGGGATGCATGCAGACTCCGAGACGCTGTACATGACAGCCCAGGCGCCGGCGGACGGCAACCTGCACGGCGTGGATGCACGTGACACCGCCACCGCCTTCGTCAGAGCCGTCAGCGCGGACTGCGCCGGCACCACCCTGCTGATCGGCGGTGACGCGAGCTGGCGGCAGAAGCAGGACGAGCTGATGCGCGGCGTGACCGCCGCCACCGGGCTGTCCGGGGTGCTGCCCGCCAACCTGCCCGGGGACCCGGACGACGACGACGGCTGGTTCTGCGTCGACTGGATGGACACCACCGAGGCGCAGCGCCTGCTGTCCTTCCAGGAGCACACCTGCGACGACACCTGGCGCGACATCGCCGCCGATGCCGGTTGGAAGCGCCGGGTGCTGCCGCTGGTCACCCCGCTGGGCCGGCTGGTCATGCGGCTCACCCCGGCCTACCGGGGAAGGCCGGGGCCCTACGCCCCGATGTGGCGCGCGGTGGAGCAGCGGTGGGGCGAGGCTGCGCTGGCACCGGCTCAGGGCTCCCCTGGTCGGTAGAGCCGCGTACGCATGCGGCGTTCGGGCTTCTCCGATGCTCGGAGAGCGCACTCGGCTGGTGACACACTGCTTTCATGACGCGGTACGGCCAGCAGTTCGGCCCCGACTTCAGCTTCCTCGGAGTGCCCACCTGTGACTTGACGGAGCCGGAGACCTTCGCGGACGCCGACGTGGTGATCCTGGGTGCGCCCTTCGACGGCGGCACCTCCCACCGGCCAGGCGCTCGCTTCGGCCCGATGGCCATCCGGATGCAGGACTACCTCGGCCACGACGGGAGTCGTCCCAGCCTGGCCCTACGCACCGACGCGCTGCAGGATCTCCGCATCGTCGATGCCGGCGACGTCGAGATGTACTCCGGCGACGTCGTCGCCGCGCTCGGCGCCCTGGAGTCAGCGGTGGAGTCGGTGGCACGCGTCGGCGCGTTGCCGGTGGTGCTCGGCGGTGACCACTCGATCGCCTTTCCCGACGCGAAGGGGGTGGCCAACGTGCTCGGCCGCGGCCGGATCTCGATGGTGCACTTCGATGCCCACGCCGACACCGGTGACATCGAGTTCGGCTCGCTGTGGGGCCATGGGCAGCCGATGCGGCGGCTGATCGAGTCGGGGGCGGTGCGAGGCGACCGCTTCCTGCAGATCGGGCTGCGCGGCTACTGGCCGCCACCGGAGACCCTCGACTGGATGGCGGGCCAGCAGATGCGGGCCTACGAGATGACCGAGATCGTCACCCGCGGCCTGGAGGCGTGCCTGACCGAGGCGTTCGCGATCGCCGTCGACGAGTGTGACGGGGTCTTCCTCTCGGTCGACATCGACGTCTGCGACCCCGGTCACGCGCCCGGCACCGGCACCCCCGAGCCCGGCGGGTTGTCGGCGCGCGAGCTGTTGGACGCCGTGCGCCGGGTGTGCCTGGAGCTGCCGGTCGTCGGCATCGACGTGGTCGAGGTCAGCCCGCCGTACGACCACGCCGACATCACCGCGGCTCTGGCCAACCGGGTCGTTCTGGAGTCGCTGAGCGCCATCGCGCGGCGGCAGCGCGACGAGCGCGACGGCACCACGTGGGACCCGGCGCGCCCGCTGCTGGATAGGTAGCATCGACGCAGTGGCCCCCAACCCCCGGAGGTGACTCCCCGTGCGCTCCCACTGCGCCGTGTATGTCGACGTCGGCTACCTGCTCGCGAGCGCGGCGACGCGGGTCACCGGCACCTCGTTGCGCAGCGGCGTGGAGGTCGACCATGCCGAGCTGATCGAGGCGATCATGGCGCAGGCGGTGGAGAGCTCGGGGCTTCCCGTGCTGCGGGTGAACTGGTACGACTCCGGCGGCGGACGCGGCGGCACCCCCGACCGCGTCCAGGAGCAGATCGGTCTGCTCCCGCGGGTCAAGCTGCGCCTCGGCCGGCTCAGCCACGCCGGTGAGCAGAAGGGGGTCGACCTCAAGATCGGCCTGGACCTGGTCACCCATGCCCGCAACAACGCCGTCGACGTGATGTTCCTGGTCTCCGGTGACGACGACCTCACCGAGGCGGTCGAGGAGGCTCAGAGTCACGGCATCGAAGTGGTGCTGATGGCGGTGCAGATCGTCGGCGGCAAGCCGCACGCGGTGAGCAAGCACCTGCTGCGCGCTGCCGACCGGCTGGAGCTGATCGAGGAGAGGGCGGTCGACGCCTCGGTCACCGTCTACGTCCGCGACATGTTCCAGCCGCCGCTGGTGCCGGTGGCCAACGAGGACGAGGGGTCCTCCTCGGCCGAGGCCGCCGAGAAGGCGACGACCGACCACGAGCCTGTCCGGCAGCGCGCACGGCGGCGGCTGTCGAGCGCATCCGAGCCCGAGGAGGCGGCGTCCGCAGCAGACCCGGCCGATGGTGGCCCCGCACCGGAGGGGCCGAGCGAGCCGGTCGAGGTGCCGAGCGAGATGCCGAGCGAGCCCCCTGCGGCGTCGGCCAGCGGCGACCGGTCCCCGGAGGGTGGCACCCCGAGGCCGACGACCGTGACTCCTCTACCTACGCCGGCGATCATGCCGCGCAAGCTTCCCGGCGCCGTCGTGCCACCGCGCCCGTCCCCCGTGGCTCCGGTGCTGGTGCACCAGAGCATCACCGGGCGCGCGACGGGCGGGTGGTACGAGCACGTCGACCCCGCGGAGGAGGAGCGCCTGGTCGACGAGGTGTGCGCCGGGGTCCTGGACATGTGGGTGCAGCGCTCCAGCGACGAAGAGCTCTCCGGCCTGCTCGACAACGAGCCGACGATCCCGGGCGACATCGACCGTGCCTTGCTGATCGACCTCTCGACGCGCCTCAACAGCTATGCACTGGACGAGCCGGTGCGTCACATGCTGCGCTCGCGGTTCTGGGCGATCGCCCGTGCCCGGTTGGGCTGACACGTCGGTCGAGCCCGTCGAGACCACTACCTGCTGATGGGTGGGAACGGCAGCGCGTCCTCGATCTCGTAAGCCACCTCCAACAGCGTCCGCTCGTCCCCGTGCGCCGCGCTGAGCATCGCCGCGAGCGGAAGGTGCCCCCCGCCGGTGAGCCCGGCCGGCACCGAGATCGCCGGCGCGCCGGCGACGTTGGCCAGCGGGGTGAACCCGACGTAGTCGGTGAGCTTGGCGAACAGCTCCTCGAACCCCTGGTCCGGCGACAGGTGGCCGATCTCGGGGACGACGTGGCTGAGGGTGGGCGAGAGCACGAGGTCCCACTCGTCGAGGGCCTCGGCATACTGCGCCTCCACCCGCCGCAGCCGCCAGATCGCTGCCGGCAGCTCCTTGAGCCGACGCCCCGCCTGGCCGGCGAGCCCCCGCGTGAGCGGGTCGGTGAGGTCGATGTCGAAGTCGCGCGACAGGATCAGCTTGCCGGTGCGGGAGGCCATCACCGCCAGCAGCGACCAGAGCAGCGCGAAGTCGTCGACGAACTGCGCATCGACGGGCATCGTCATCTCCTCGACGACGTGACCGTGCTCGGCCAGGAGGTCGGCCACCCGCCGGACCGCCGCACGCGTCGGCTCGTCGGTGGGGAAGTCGTGTACCGAGTCGGTCAGCAGGCCGATCCGCAGGCGGCGTGACCCCGGTCCCTCGACATGGCCGATGCGGGGCAGCTTCCGGGCCGGGCGCACCTCCTCGCTGGCCGACATGAAGGCGGCGCTGTCACGCACACTCCGGGTCACCGCGCCCTGGGAGATGATCGGCACCGGCAGCAACGCGTCGGCGTGCTCCCCGGGCAACCTGCCGCGGGTCGGCTTGAGGCCGACCAGCCCGCAGGCGGCGGCAGGGATCCGGATCGAGCCACCACCGTCGTTGGCGTGAGCCAGCGGCACCGCCCCGCCGGCCACGACCACGGCGCTGCCACCGGACGAGGCGCCGGAGGAGTACGCCGGGTCCCAGGGGTTGCGCACCGGCTCGAGCTCGGTGTGCTGGGCGTACTCCGTGCTGGCGCTGAACCCGAACTCGGGCAATCGGCTCTTGCCCAGCGTCACCACCCCGAGGTCGCGCCAGTGGCTGCCGACCGGCCCGTCCTTCTTGGCGGGGCTCCCGGTGAAGGCCGCGCTGCCGAACATCGTCGGGAGCCCTGCCACCTCCACGTTGTCCTTGATCAGGACCGGGATCCCCGCGAGCGGTCCTTCACCGAGCCCCTCCCGGTCGAGTCGATCGGCCTGCTCCTGCGCCCGCTCGTAGTCCTCGCACTGCACCGGGTTGAGCGTCAGCTGCAGGAACTCCGCCCGCGCTATCGCCGCATCCACCAGCTCGCGGGCCGAGGTCTCGCCCCGCCGCAGCATCGCTGCCAACGCGACGGCGTCGTGGTCCCCGAGGGCGTCGTCGGTGAAGGCGTGCACGCGTGTCATGGACGGCATCCTGCCGCACGCATCCTCGCGCCCTCCTCGGCGGATCCGCCCAGCCCCAGGGAAAGCCGGGCCTGTCGAGCCCACGGACCGGCTCCCCAGCCGGCGCAACCCGTCACAGGTCGGTGATCTCGCGCAGGTCCTCCAGCGCACGGACGACCGCACGGCGGTTGAGGTGCGAGGAGCGGTGGCGACCGCACGGCGGTTGAGGTGCGAGGAGCGCCAGCGCCCCCATCCGTTGGTTGAGGTGCGAGGAGCGCCAGCGACGAGCCTCGAAACCTCGTGACCTGTGCACGAAAACTGGCCCCGAAGATCGTTCAAAAAAACCCGCTCTGACCTGCGGAAACAGCCCCGAAACTGTCGGTGGCGGCACCTAGGTTCGAGGGTATGGAAGCCCACCCGATCACCGCGTTCAGCACCCGGTTGCACCAGGTGCTGGACGAGGTGCTGGCCGGGTCTGCTGCCGGTCTGTCGGGTGGGTCGGCCGGTGAGGCCGCGGTGCTGGTGGCCAGGGCCGAGGCCCGGTTGTCGGCGCTGCGGTTGCGGCTGTTGGACCAGGCCCGCCGCGAGGACACCATGTCGGCCCACGAGGCCGTGACCGAGGGCTGGTGGGCCGAGGCCACCTCGGTCGACCACCGCCGCTCACGTCGCGACTTCAAGGTCGCAGAGTCGCTGAGCGGCGACTTTCACCGCACCGAAGCCGCCCTCGCGGCGGGCGAGGTCACCCAGGCCCAGGCCGAGGTCATCCTCGACGCGGTCCGCGCCCTTGCCGGCGTCGGTGGGTCCGGAGGGCCGGGACAAGGCCGAGCTGCACCTGCTCGAACAAGCAGCCGACTTCGGCCCGCGCAAGCTCAAGCTTCTCGGCAGGCACCTGGTCGACGTGATCGACCCCGACGCCGCCGAGGCACGCCTCGCCGCCGCCCTGGAAGCCGAGGAACGCAAAGCGCAGCGGTCCTGCTTCCTGCAGATCTTCGCCGACGAGCACGGTGTGACACACCTGCGTGGCGCGATCCCGACCCTGGCCGGTGACCAGCTGCTGACCGCGCTCAACGCGTTCGCCTCACCCCGCCGCCCCGATCCCTACGTCCGCGAGGACGCCACCGGCAAGAAGGTCGCCAACGCCGACCTGCTCGGCCAGGCCTTCGTCGAGCTGATCTCCCGCTACCCCGTCGGCAAGCTGCCGCAGACCGGCGGCACCAACGCCACGATCCTGGTCACCATGAGCATCCAGACCCTCCTCGGCGGCCTCGAATCGGCCGACCTGCTCACCGGCCACCAGCTCTCACCCGCCGAAGCCCGCCGCCTGGCGTGTGAGGCCGGGATCGTCCCGGTCGTGCTCGACGGGGACTCCCAGCCCATCGACCACGGCCGGACCAAGCGGTTCCACACCCCCGGCCAACGCCGCCTGATCTTCGCCCGCGACAAGACCTGCCGCGCCGAAGGCTGTGAGATCCCCGCGAACTGGTGCCACGTCCACCACGAGGACCCCTGGAGCCAAGGCGGCCCGACCAGCGTCGCCACGGGCCTCACCCTCTGCGCCCGGCACCACACCGCCGCCCACGACACCCGCTACCAAACCACCCGAGCACCAGACGGACGACTCCGCTTCACCCGGCTGCGTCGCTGAGGGGTGCTGGGTCCTTCCGCCCTTTCGCCCAGATAGCGCACCCCAAAGCAGCTCCCGTCCCGTGAGAAGTCACCGGACGGATCTATCCGGACCCTGCTTCTCACCGAGCTGTGCCTGAGCCCAGGGCGATCCCCTGAACGAGCTTCTTCGTCCACACTGGTCCTTCGCCGTACGACTCTGGAGCGGGTGCATGCGCCGCCGCGCCCGGCCGTAGCGGGAACCCTCGGCGAGGAGGGCGCTGGTCAGAGGCATGGGGGTAGACGCCGGTTTCGTCGGCCTCGATGTTCAGCCCTCTTGGGGTCGAGTGCTGTCTTGGGCAGCGAGGACCTGGTCGACGCGTAGGCGGAAGGTCCGCCATCGGCGTTCGTTGTCGTGCACGAGGCCGGCGGATTCGCTGCACAGGTCGGCGGCGCGGGCGATCATCTCGGCCGCGGAGTAGAGCAGGCCGGTCGAGACTTGGCCGTCGGCGAGGTCGGCCCGCAGCGCGGTTGGGGTGAAGTCGACGTGCTCGAGGAGGTCGGCGGCCCGGTCCATCAGGTGGCTCTGCACGCTGTTCATGGCGGCGGCTTGCCAGTCGTTGGCAATGATCCGGTGCCGCTCGCCGAGCATGTCGGCCAGTCCGTCTATCTCGATCAGTGCAGCCGCGACTGCCCAGGAGGACTCCATCGCTTTCGCCAGCCACTCGCCGGTGGCCTTCTGGTCCTCGGCGGCGTTCCGCAGGTCGCGGATCAGTTGGCTGATTTCGGCCGGGCGGCCCTCACCCTCGAGGAACAGCACCCCGTCGAGCTGCAGCGCAGCGGGACTGTTGAGGTCCTCTGCCCCCTCGTATGGGCTGAGCACCGCGCGTGTGGATGCCACGGTGGTGGACCACTGGTCGGCCAGCGCCAGGAGGGTGCGGGCGTGGCGTTGCAGGGTGACGGCGAATTCGCGAGGCGAAGAGGCGTAGAACTTCTCGTGCTCACGGTGGAACTTGGTCAAGTTCATCATCGCCTCAAGCAGTGTCGCGCTGCCCTGGGTGCTGGATGTCATCTCGTCCTCCCGAGGTCGTGGTAGTTGGGTTCTTTCGCGGACGTGGAGCCAGGCTCCGCGGGCTGACGGCCCGAGGAGACCGGGGCGGGTCAGGCGCCACGCCGACGCCGCACCACGAGGGTCAGGGCGCCGCCTGTGGCCAGGAGCCATAGCGCAGCCAGGCCGGCGGCGATGTCGCTGTCTCCGTGGCTGGGGTAGTCGGTGGTGACCTTCGGCGGCAACATCTGCGTCGAGCCACCGTTGCGCTGGTGCACCACTGCAGCGATGTGGACCATGGGGTGGGTGACCACGGCGCCGAGCGGGTTGCCGGTCAGGGCTGTGGGGACGTTGGCCACGATGGTGCCGATCAGGGGCGACCGCAGGTCCGCGTCGCGGTACTCGGGGTAGCCGAGGTGGTAGCTCGTGGACACAAGCAGGGACAGCAGCAGCGCCAGCCCGGCGAACCCGGTCTTACGCTTGGCACCCTCTCGGTTGCCGCGCATCAGCAGGTAGGCCACCGCGGCGGGGAACACGAACAGCGTCAGCGCGTCGACGCTGCCGTAGACCGGCCACGCCAGAGGATCTCGAACGCGAAGCGCCACCCGTCCAGGTGGTCGGTGCCGGCCTGGCCAAGGACCATCGCTACCAGTGCTGCGCCGGCGACAGCGCCGACGACGAGGCTCAGACCCAGGTTGTTCCGCCACAGGTCGTGCAGCTCTGCAGCGTAAGCGCTCACGAAGACGGTGAACCAGGCCACCGCGACGGTGAAGTAGATGAGGTAGTAAGTGTCGGGTTGCAGTGCCAGCATGTCGGCGCCGACCAGCGGCACCAGGAAGAACAACAGCATGCCGCCGGCCAGCCACAGCCAGGGGTTCGCGTGAGGGGTGGTGGTCGTCGGATGGTCAGCGTGTCGACCTAGATGCATAGTGGGCATGGCGGCTCGTCTCCTCTTGCTTTCAGCGTCGCGGAGTTGGGGCAGGTCAGGCAGAGGAGTAGGTCCTCGCCGACCTGCCGAATGACCCCACCGGGGTGGCGCAGACAGAACTCCAGGCAGACGTCGAAGCTCTCGTCCTCGGAGAGGAACCGCTGCTGTGGGTGAACGACTACCGCCCGATCTGGACTCAGTGCGGGCCGGACCTGATGTTGCGGATGCAGTCCGTGGTGGGACCCCACCCCGAACAGATCACCGCCTCATGGGTCAGGGGGTCATGGCGCAACACCATCGCGGTCATGGCGTGCGGTTGGCCGGTCTTGGGCGCGGCGTGGAGCAGCATCAGAAATGTGCGGCCGAGCAGCCAGCCCCAGCCAGCGCGGTACAAGGGGAGCGGGACCCTGAAGACGGCGAGCGCCAGACGACCTGGACGCTGACGCAGTCCCAGCAAGGTCCCGCGGCTGATGTCTTGAATCCGATGCCTCGGAGGTATTCCTTCCGCCCTCCTTCCATCCGTGTGCCTCGACTGTGGTCTTCCGCCGCCTATCGCCCAGGCTGGGCATCACAGCCAGCAGATCGGGCGATCTACTTACCGGGCGCCCGCATCAGCAACCCCCGTCGGGCGACCACGGGAGACCCACACGCGCCAGAGGTACGCCGCCACCACTGCAGAGGCGAGCAGGGCGATGGCACCCTCGGGCCGTGCGGCATTGACAGCGAGAACCAGCCCGACGAGCAGTGAGCCGAGCACGTTCAACGCCAGCGATACCCAGCGCCGATCCCGGTAGGACAAACGGGCGCACCCGATCGTCGCCGCGAGGAAGCTCGCGAAGACCGCGACGGCGTAGAAGGGGACCAATCGCTGCTCGCGGCCCCCGGCCGCAACCAGGATCGCCGCGGCCACCAGCACCACCGTGACCCCCCACTCAGGCACCAAGAAGCGGTTGATCCGCCCGAAGATACTCGGGACCAGCCCCTCGCCCTTTCCCCCGAGCGATGCGAGTGCCTTGAGCACGCCGGACCCAGCGAGGTAGGAAGACGCCGCAGCGGAGAGCAGCAGCAGCGCGCTCACCGCCTGGAAACTGGCGAAGGCGAGACCGTCACCCACCGAGCGTCGCGCGAGCTCGGCCAGCAGGGTCGAATCCTCCGGCGGAAGACCCACACCGAGGCGTACGGCGGCCGCGACGAAGCCTGCGGTCAGCACGCCGACGATCCCGATCATCAACCACAGGGTCCAGCGACCGAACTGGCGTCTGGCGCGATCATCGAGCTGAGGGAGCTGGGCGATCGCGTTCGAGGGGGCCTCAACACCGGTTGCGAGCGCCATCCCGAGCGGAACCGCCAGCATGAGCGGGCCCATGGCGGCATCGGAAAGCAAAGGGCCGGACCAGGCTTCGCCCGTACTCGCAGTAACCGGGCCCGCGAACAAGGCGGCCACGATCACCCACAGCGCCAGCACCACGAACAGCTGGGTGGCGAGTGCGAACGCGAGGCGTCCCACCTGGCCAAGTAGCACCAACCCGGCGACCAGCCCGACCAGCGTGAGACCGAGGGCGTCCTCACCGGTCGAGGTCGGGCAGGTAGGCGATCAACGCCGACGCGCCGGCTGCACAGCTGACTGCCTCGGTGAGGGTGAAGTCGACCAGCAACGCGCCGAGGGGTATGAAGGCCCAGCCCTCGCTGAATGCCACGACAACGCCCTGCGGGCCTCCGCCGCCGTTGGGGAAGCGCCGGATCAGCTCGTCGTAGGTCGCGGAGATCACCGCGATGATCGCGATGATCGCAGCCATTGGGGAGCAGCGTCGAGATCCCCATCCAGGCCGAGCAGCGCGCCTCGATTGCGAGGCAACCGAGGAGACCGGGTCGGCCATCACGGTGAAGGCGAAAGCGAGGAACAAGTGAAAGCGGCGCATCGGCGCCCACTGTGACACCTACCGTGCGTCCGGACGCAGCAAGGCCAACCTCGGCTCGCCCGCGAGGACTCTCGGGAGGGGGAGCATCTCAGCGTGAGCCGACGAGCGGCAGTGACGGTGCTCGAGATCCGGAGCTGCCTCTAGTCGTCCTCGTCGTCCAGCCGGGCGAGCCAGGTGGCGAAGCGCTCGACGGGCACCTCGAACTCGGGGTTGAGGTCGACGAACTCGCTGAGCCGCTCGGCGAGCCAGGCGAGGGAGATCTCCTCGTCGCCGCGGCGTGAGGTGAGCTCCTCGATCCCGCGATCAGTGAAGTACACGGTGTGCTCTCCGGTGGCTCACTCGTCTGCGAACGCCTGCTGCATCAGCGTCTTCTGCTCCTCGACGTGGCGGCTGTGCTGGCCGACGGCCGGGGAGGACGACTCGGGCCGCGAGACCCGCGAGTAGTCGATGTCGAGCTCGGGGAACATGTTGAGTGCCAGGTGAGGCCACGGCCCCATGTTCGCCGGCTCGTCCTGCACCCAGCGCACCTCGCGCAGGTTCGGGTACTTCTTGAGCTCGCGCTTCAGCTCCTTCAACGGCCGAGGGTAGAGCTGCTCGATCCGCACGATCGGCGTGACCGGCTCGTCACCCTCCCGCTTCTTGCGGTCCACCCACAGGTCCCAGGTGATCCGTCCCGAGCACAGCACCACCTTGGTCACCTTGTCCGGGTCGACGATCGAGTCGTCGCCGATGACGGGAAGGTAGGTGCCCTCGGTGAAGTCCTCGGGCTGGGAGGCGGCCTCCTTGCGCTTGAGCATCGACTTCGGTGTGAAGACCACCATCGGGCGGTGCTTCTCGCCCAGGCTGTGTCGACGCAGCAGGTGGAAGTAGCTCGCGGGGCTCGACGGCTGGGCGACCACGAACGAGTCCTCGGCCCCCATCGTCAGGAACCGCTCGATCCGCGCCGAGGAGTGGTCGGGGCCCTGCCCCTCGTAACCGTGAGGCAGGAGCAGGATCACGCCGGACTGCTGACCCCACTTGGTCTCACCGGCGGTGATGTACTCGTCGACGATCGTCTGCGCGCCGTTGATGAAGTCGCCGAACTGCGCCTCCCACAGCACCAGCGCCTCGGGCCGCGCCACCGAGTAGCCGTACTCGAAGCCGAGGGCGGCGTACTCCGAGAGCAGCGAGTCGTAGGTGTAGAACTTCGCCTGGTCCTCGCTGAGGTTGGACAGCGGTGTCCACTCGTCGGAGTTCTCCCGGTCGATGATGACCGCGAACCGCTGCACGAAGGTGCCGCGCCGGGAGTCCTGGCCCGACAGGCGCACCGGCCGGCCCTCCATCAGCAGCGAGGAGATGGCGATGATCTCCGCGGTGCCCCAGTCGATCGGCCCGTCGGTGATCGCGCCCGCACGGCGCTGCAGCTGTGGCAGCACCTTCGGGTGCACCGTGAAGCCCTCCGGGGCGTTGAGGTGGGCGTCCGCGACTCGCTTCAGCACCTCCTTGGTGATCGCCGTCTTGCCCTGGTCGGGGTGTGGCTTGTTCGGGTACTCGGGGACCGTGAGGTACTCGTCGTTCTGCTTCTCGCCCTCACGGACCTCGCGGAAGACCCGTTCCAGCTCGGACTGGTAGTCCTTGAGGACCTGCTCGGCCTCCTCGATCGTGATGTCGCCACGACCGATCAGCGACTCGGTGTAGAGCTTGCGCACCGAACGCTTCTGCTCGATCAGGTCGTACATCAACGGCTGGGTGTACGACGGGTCGTCGCCTTCGTTGTGACCGCGACGGCGGTAGCACACCAGGTCGATCACGACGTCCTTCTTGAATGCCTGGCGGTACTCGAACGCCAGCCGCGCCACCCGGATGCAGGCCTCCGGGTCGTCGCCGTTGACGTGGAAGATCGGCGCCTGGACCATCCGCGCCACGTCGGTGCAGTAGAGCGAGGAGCGTGACGACGACGGCGAGGTGGTGAAGCCGACCTGGTTGTTGATGACCACGTGGATCGTGCCGCCGGTGCGGTAGCCACGCAGCTGGGAGAGGTTGAGGGTCTCGGCCACCACGCCCTGACCGGCGAAGGCCGCGTCACCGTGGACCAGCAGCGGCAGCACCGGGAACTCCGCGCCCCGGTCCAGGACGTCCTGCTTGGCTCGGGCGATTCCCTCCAGCACCGGGTCGACGGTCTCCAGGTGCGAGGGGTTCGCCGCCACCGAGACGTTGATCCGGCTGCCGCTCTCGGCCAGGAACACCCCGTCGGCACCCAGGTGGTACTTCACGTCGCCGGAGCCCTGCACGGTGCGCGGGTCGATGTTGCCCTCGAACTCGCGGAAGATCTGGTCGTAGGACTTGCCCACGATGTTGGCGAGCATGTTGAGCCGGCCCCGGTGGGCCATGCCGATGCAGACCTCGTGCAGCTCGGCCTCGGCGGCGTTCTCGCAGATCTCGTCGACCAGCGGCACCATCGTCTCGCTGCCCTCGAGGCTGAACCGCTTCTGACCGACGAACTTGGTCTGCAGGAAGGTCTCGAACGCCTCGGCCTGGTTCAGCTTGCGCAGGATCCGCAGCTGCTCCTCGCGCGGCGGCTTCTTGTGCGGCTGCTCGATCCGCTCCTGGAGCCAGGACCGCTGGTCGGGGTCCTGGATGTGCATGTACTCGATGCCCGTGGTCCGGCAGTAGGAGTCACGCAGGATCCCCAGGACGTGACGCAGCTTCATGAAGCGCGCCTCGCCGCCGAAGGACCCGGTGGCGAACTCCCGGTCGAGGTCCCACAGCGTCAGCCCGTGGCTCTCGATCTCCAGGTCGGGGTGGCTGCGCTGCTGGTACTCCAGCGGGTCGGTGTCGGCCATCATGTGGCCGCGGACCCGGTAGGAGTGGATCAGCTCGAGGATCCGGGCCTGCTTGTTGATGTCCTCGTCGTGGGTGGTCGTGATGTCCTGCGACCACCTGATCGGCTCGTAGGGGATCCGCAGCGCGCGGAAGATCTCGTCGTAGAAGCCGTCCTGCCCGAGCAGCAGCCCGTGCATCCGCTTGAGGAACTCGCCGGACTGCGCGCCTTGGATCACCCGGTGGTCGTAGGTCGAGGTCAGCGTCATCACCTTGCTGACCGCGTTGCGCGCCAGGGTGTCCTCCGAGGCGCCCTCCCACTCCGGCGGGTAGCTCATCGACCCCACGCCGATGATCGCGCCCTGACCCTTCATCAGCCGTGGCACCGAGTGGTTGGTGCCGATCGTGCCCGGGTTGGTCAGGCTGACCGAGGTCCCCTGGAAGTCCTCCAGCGTCAGCTTGCCGTTGCGCGCCTTGCGCACCACGTCCTCGTAGGCAGTCCAGAAGACGGCGAAGTCCATGTCCTCGGCGGCCTTGATGCACGGCACCAGCAGCTGGCGGGTGCCGTCGTCCTTCGGCAGGTCGATGGCCAGGCCGAGGTTGATGTGCGCCGGCTGGATGAGGTGAGGCTTGCCGTCGATCTCGTCGAAGCCGTTGTTCATCTCGGGCATCGACCTCAGCGCCTTGACCAGCGCGAACCCGATGATGTGGGTGAAGGACACCTTGCCGCCGCGGGCGCGGGCCAGGTGGTTGTTGATGACGGTCCGGTTGTCCCACAGCAGCTTCACCGGCACGCTGCGGACGCTGGTCGCGGTCGGCACCGTGAGGCTGATGTCCATGTTCTTCGCGGTGCGGGCCGGTGCCCCCTTGAGCACCTTCTTCTCGGGCTCGGACTTGGCGTCCTTGGGCTCGGCAGGCTTGTTGTCGCGCGAGGTGCGCGAGCGCTGCTTGTTGGGCTCGACGTCGGCGCGGGGAGTCACGTCCTCGGTCGGCGAGGTCTTCTTCGCAGGCCGCTTGCTGTCGCTACCGGACTCCGCCTGCTTCTCGTCCTTCGTCCCCTGGGAGTCGTCCTTGGACGAGCCGCCTTCGGGCTCGGTCTTCTTGGGCTCGGTCTTCTTGGGCTGGGTCTGCTTGGACTCGGTCTGCTTCTGCTGCGGCTCGGCCTTCTTCTTCTGGCTCGACTGCGACGTGTCCTGCTGGCTCTCCTTCCGGGGCGCGGCGCCGTTGGCGCCGCCGTCGCGGCTCTTGAAGAACTCCACCCACTCCTGGTCGACGCTGGTGGGGTCGTCCTTGTACTGCTCGTACATCTCGTCCACCAGCCACTCGTTCGCCCCGAAGTCGCTCGATGGTTGTGCCGATGCAGTTGCCTGGTTGCCTGATGCAGACTCGGCCACGCCGCGTTCGCCTCTTCCGTGCCTGTGTCGCGCTGGTGCGGTGCTGTGCCCGCCAATGTGCTCCGTCAAGGCTAGTGCCTTCTACAACCGTTGTGCCCGCATGGTGCCAAAGTCACACCGCCCCGATTCACGGCGCAGAAACCGGGCGGATCGGGTGCGCATGCCACGGAGGATTCGAACCTACGCTGCCGACCCCGTGACGACTGAGCGCGGTGCTCTTTGCGAGTGCTCACCAGTGGTGCGCTTCGGAGGGAGTTTCTGAGCGCCCCCGGTAGGATTCGAACCTACGCTGCCGACCCCGTGACGACTGAGCGCGGTGCTCTTGCTGAGGAATGTTCTGAGCGCCCCCGGTAGGATTCGAACCTACGCTGCCGACCCCGTGACGACTGAGCGCGGTGCTCTTGCTGAGGAAGCTCTTGCTGAGGGATGTTCTCAGCGCCCCCGGTAGGATTCGAACCTACGCTCCCGCCTCCGGAGGGCGGTGCTCTATCCCCTGAGCTACGGGGGCTCGGGTGTGCGCGGTCAGCGTACACGTGGCGGCGGTGGTGCCGACGATCGCCCGCGGCCCCCTGGCGGGCTGTGTTGGGCCGCGGCGTGCGGACCGGTTCGGCTCGTTAGGCTGGGCCGAATGACCCCCGAGCAGCTCTCCGACATCCTGCTGTCTGTCCTGGCAGACCTCAAGCAGCGCGGTGAGCTGCGACTGGAGACGCTGCCGGAGTCGGTCACCGTGGAGCGTCCGCGCAGCAAGGAGCACGGGGACTACGCCACCAACGTCGCGCTGCAGCTGGGCAAGCGTGCCGGCACCACGCCGCGCGAGCTCGCGGCGCTGATCAGCGAGCGGCTGGGGCAGGCCGACAGCATCGCCGCCGTGGAGGTCGCGGGTCCCGGCTTCCTCAACATCACCGTCGACCGGGAGTCCCAGGGCGAGCTGGCGGCGCGCATCGTCGGCGCCGGCGACACCTACGGCACCAGCGAGGAGCTGGCCGGGCAGCGGATCAACGTCGAGTTCGTCTCGGCCAACCCCACCGGCCCGATCCACCTGGGCCACACCCGCTGGGCGGCGGTGGGCGACTCCATCGCCCGGGTCATGGAGGCGGCGGGGGCCGAGGTCGCCCGCGAGTTCTACGTCAACGACCGGGGCGCGCAGATGGACAAGTTCGCGGCGTCCCTCGACGCCGCGGCGGCAGGTCGACCGGTCCCCGAGGACGGCTACCACGGCGACTACGTGCGCGACCTGGCCCGCCAGATCGTCCAGGACGACCCCGCCATCCTCGAGCTGGGGGAGGAGGCGCGGCTGGTGGCCTTCCGCGAGGCCGGCTACCGCGCGCAGCTGACCGAGCAGCAGACCCAGCTCGACGGCTTCAACACCCACTTCGACGTGTGGTTCTCCGAGCGCTCGCTCTACGAGGAGGGCAAGGTCGAGCACGGCTTGGAGGTGCTGGAGAAGCAGGGCCACACCTACGTGGCCGACGGCGCGCTGTGGATGCGCACCACCGACTTCGACGACGACAAGGACCGGGTGCTGCGCCGCAGCAACGGCGAGCTGACCTACTTCGCCTCCGACACCGCCTACTACGTCGACAAGCGCGAGCGCGGCTTCACTCGCTGCCTCTACCTGCTCGGGGCCGACCACCACGGCTACGTGGGCCGGCTGCGGGCGATGGCGGCCTGCGCGGGTGACGACCCCGACCAGACGATCGAGATCCCGATCGGGCAGCTGGTGAAGATCCTGCGTGACGGCGCTGAGGTGCGGTTGAGCAAGCGGGCAGGGTCGATCGTCACGCTGCAGGAGCTGGTCGAGGACATCGGGGTGGATGCCCTGCGCTACAGCCTGAGCCGCTACCCGGTCGACTCACCCCTGACCCTCGACGTGGAGCAGATCACCCGGCAGAGCTCGGACAACCCGGTCTACTACGTGCAGTACGCCCACGCGCGGCTGGCCGGCATCCTGCGCAACGCCGAGGACCTCGGCTTGAGCGTCGACCCCGACGCCGACACCAGCGAGCTGCGACACGACAAGGAGGGCGATCTGCTGCGTGCCCTGGCGGAGCTCCCCCGCGTGGTCGCGCGGGCCGCCGAGCTTCGCGAGCCTCACCGGGTCGCTCGCTACCTGGAGGAGACCGCGGCGACCTTCCACCGGTTCTACGACGCCTGCCGGGTGCTGCCGCAGGGCAACGAGGAGACAGCGCCGGTGCATCGGGCCCGGCTGCTGCTGGTCGCGGCGACCCGCGTGGTGCTGGCCAACGGACTGGACCTGCTGGGCGTCAGCGCCCCCGAGCGGATGTGAGCAGATGACGCCGACGGACGTGAGCAGATGAGGTCGCACGAGGCGGGCGCACTGCACGCCGACATCAACGAGCGCGGACCGGCCTGGCTCCAGGCTCCGCCGGACCCCAACGCCCTGGTGGCGCAGCTGTGGTCGGTCAACGCGGAGAAGTCGGACGGGGTGCTGCGGGTCGGCGGCGTCGACCTGCGTGAGCTGGCGCGCGAGCACGGCACCCCGGCCTACGTGCTGGACGAGGACGACTTCCGGGGACGGGCCCGCGCCTTCCGCGACGCCTTCGGGGACTTCGACGTCTACTACGCCGGCAAGGCCTTCATGTGCACCGAGGTGGTGCGGTGGATCGACCGGGACGGTCTCTTCCTGGACGTCTGCTCGGGCGGTGAGCTGTCGGTCGCGTTGCGCGCCGGTCTCGACCCGGCCCGGATCGGCTTCCACGGCAACAACAAGACCGCTGCCGAGCTCCGGCGAGCCTTGGAGGTCGGGGTGGGTCGGATCATCGTCGACTCCTTCGAGGAGATCGAGCGGCTCTCCGGGCTGGCCGGTGACGTGGGGACCCAGGCCGCCGTCCTGGTGCGGGTGACGGCCGGGGTCGAGGCGCACACCCACGAGTACATCGCCACCGCGCACGAGGACCAGAAGTTCGGCTTCTCGATCCTGGCCGGCGACGCGGCCGAGGCCGCACGCCGCGTGCACCGGGCGCCGGGACTGCGGTTGCAGGGCCTGCACAGTCACATCGGCTCGCAGATCTTCGACACCTCCGGCTTCGAGGTCGCGACCCGCCGGGTGCTGTCGCTGCAGGCGGCGATCGCTGGTGAGCTGGGCGAGGAGCTGGCCGAGCTCGATCTCGGTGGTGGTTTCGGCATCGCCTACACCACGCAGGACGACCCCTCGGACGCCGCACAGCTGGCCAACGAGCTGACCAAGATCGTCGAGCACGAGTGCCGCGGCTTCGGCCTGGCGGTCCCGAGGCTGTCGATCGAGCCCGGCCGGGCGATCTCCGGCCCCTCGACGTGCACGCTGTACGAGGTCGGCACGGTCAAGCCGGTCGTCCTCGACGGCGGAGCAGTGCGCACCTACGTCTCCGTCGACGGCGGCATGAGCGACAACATCCGCACCGCGTTGTACGACGCGGACTACTCCTGCACCCTCGCCTCCCGTCGGTCCGACGCGCCCTCCACGCTGAGCCGAGTGGTCGGCATGCACTGCGAGGCCGGCGACATCGTGGTCCGTGACGAGTTCCTCCCCGCCGACCTCGCGCCGGGCGACCTGATCGCGGTGCCCGGCACCGGTGCCTACTGCCGCTCCATGGCCAGCAACTACAACCATGCGCTGCGGCCGCCCGTGGTGGCGGTGCGCGACGGCCGGAGCCGGGTGCTGGTGCGGCGCGAGACCGAGGACGACCTCTTGGCCTGTGACATGGGCTGAGCCCGTGGTCAGCGTGCGCCGCCCGGCTCTGATGAGTCAGGATGGGCCGGGCGTCACAGTGATGACCGCGATCCCACGAACGACGAGCGCGAAGGACGAGACAGGTGAGTTCCACGAACACCCGGGCGTTGAAGGTCGCCCTGCTCGGGTGCGGATCAGTCGGCAGCCAGGTGGTGCGCCTGCTGCGTGAGCAGGCCGACGACCTCGCCGCGCGGGTCGGCGCCCCGCTGGAGCTGGTCGGGGTCGCGGTCCGTCGCCTGGATGCGCCGCGCGAGGTGGACGTCGACGCAGGTCTGCTCACCACCGACGCCGACGCCCTGGTGCGCTCCGGGGTCGACGTCGTGATCGAGGTGATCGGCGGCATCGAGCCCGCGAGGACCCTGATCCTCACCGCCCTCGAGCACGGCGCGAGCGTGGTCACGGCCAACAAGGCGCTGCTCGCCGAGGACGGCCCGACGCTCTACTCCGCTGCCGACAAGGCGAACCGCGACCTCTACTTCGAGGCTGCGGTGGCGGGCGCGATCCCGATCATCCGGCCGCTGCGGGAGTCCCTCGCCGGCGACCGGGTCCGCAGGGTGCTGGGCATCGTCAACGGCACCACGAACTTCATCCTCGACAAGATGGACACCAACGGAGCCGGGTTCGCCGAGACGCTGGAGCAGGCGCAGGCGCTGGGGTACGCCGAGGCCGACCCCACCGCCGACATCGAGGGCTACGACGCTGCGGCCAAGGCGGCGATCATCGCCAGCCTCGCCTTCCACACCCGGGTCTGCGCCGACGACGTGCACCGCGAGGGCATCACCGACGTCACCTCCGCCGACGTGGTCTCGGCGCGCGACATGGGCTACGTGGTCAAGCTGCTCGCGATCTGTGAGCTCACCGACGCTCCGGACGGACCGGCGGTCTCCGCGCGGGTGCATCCGGCGATGATCCCCCGCAGCCACCCGCTGGCCAGCGTCCGCGAGGCGTTCAACGCGGTCTTCGTCGAGAGCGAAGCAGCGGGCGAGCTGATGTTCTACGGCCCCGGCGCCGGCGGTGCTCCGACCGCGTCGGCGGTGCTGGGCGACCTGGTCACGGTGGCCCGCAACCGGTTGATGGACGTGCGCGGAGCCGGGGAGTCGACCTACGCCGACCTCGAGGTGCTGCCGATGGGCCGGACGACCACGCGCTACCACGTGGCGTTGGACGTCGACGACCGCGCCGGTGTGCTGGCCTCGGTGGCGCAGGCGTTCGCCGAGCAGGACGTGTCGATCCAGACCGTGCGGCAGGAGGGTCGGGGGCTCGACGCGCAGCTGGTCGTGAGCTCCCACCGGGCCAGCGACCAGGCTCTGGCGACGACGGTGGAGCGGCTGCGCACGATGTCCTTCGTGCACGACGTGACCTCGGTGATGCGGGTGGAGGGCGATCACGAATGAGCCCGACCAGCAACCCGGCCGGCAACACCCACGCGGCCCCCCAGTGGCGTGGCGTGATCGAGGAGTACCGCGACTGGCTGCCCCTGCCCGAGGGCACCCCGACCTTCACCTTGCGCGAGGGCGGCACGCCGCTGGTCGACAGCCCCTGGCTGTCCGAGCTCACCGGCGCCGAGGTGTGGATCAAGGTCGAGGGCAACAACCCGACCGGCTCCTTCAAGGACCGCGGCATGACCGTGGCCCTCAGCGTCGCGGTCGGCGAGGGGGCCCAGGCGGTGGTGTGCGCCTCCACCGGCAACACCAGTGCGTCGATGGCCGCCTATGCCGCTCGCGCCAAGGTCAAGCCCCTGGTGCTGGTGCCCCAGGGCAAGATCGCGGCCGGCAAGCTCGCCCAGGCGATCGTGCACGGCGCGCAGGTGATCATGGTGCGCGGCAACTTCGACGACTGCCTGCGGATCTCGCGCGAGCTCGCCGACAAGTTCCCCGTCGCCCTGGTCAACTCGGTCAACCCCTACCGGCTCGAGGGGCAGAAGACTGCGTCGTTCGAGATCGTCGACTTCCTCGGTGACGCCCCCGACGTCCACGTGCTGCCGGTCGGCAACGCCGGCAACATCTCGGCATACTGGAAGGGCTACCTGGAGTACCACGAGGCCTCGATGAGCACCAAGCGCCCGCAGATGCTGGGCTGGCAGGCCGCTGGGGCGGCGCCGTTGGTGTCCGGCGCGGTGGTGCGTGAACCGGAGACGGTCGCCTCGGCCATCCGGATCGGCAACCCTGCGTCCTGGCAGCTCGCCGTCGACGCGGCCGAAGGCTCCGGTGGCAGGTTCGGCGCGGTCACGGACGAGCAGATCCTGCGCGCCCAGCGCGAGCTGGCCTCGACCGAGGGTCTCTTCGTCGAGCCCGGCTCGGCGGCCTCCGTCGCGGGTCTGCTCAAGGACGTCCAGGACGGCGTCGACTTCCGAGGCAGGACCATGGTGGTCACCGTCACCGGACACGGCCTGAAGGACATCGACACCGCGCTGTCCACCTTCGGTGACGTGGTCGACGTCGTCGTCGAGCCCGACGTGGCCGCCGCCGCCGAGGCCGCGGGGCTGGCCTGAGGCGTGGAGCATCCGGAGGCGGTGCTCACGGGCGAGCCGGTCTCGGTGCGGGTCCCTGCGACCAGCGCCAACCTCGGCCCCGGTTTCGACAGCCTGGGCCTGGCGCTCTCGCTGTACGACGAGGTGAGCGTCGAGGTCCTCGACGCGGCCTCCGGTCCTCCCGAGATCGTGGTGGAGGGCGAAGGAGCCGGATCCGTCCCCAGCGACGAGACCCACCTGGTGCACCGAGCGCTGTGTGCCGGCTTCCAGGCGATGGGCGTGGTCCCGCCGCGGATGCGGCTGCACTGCCGCAACGACGTCCCTCACGGTCGAGGCCTCGGGTCGTCCTCGGCCGCGATCGTCTCGGGGCTCTGGGCGGCCCGCGAGCTGGTCGTCGATGGCGCCCGGCTCTGGCCCGACCATGCCGTGCTCGACCTCGCCGCCCGCATCGAGGGGCACCCCGACAACGTTGCGCCCGCGGTGCTCGGCGGCTTCACGATCGCGTTCCAGGTGGGTGGTGAGTACGCCGCATCGACGCTCGCGGTGACTCCGGGCCTGGCGCTGACCGCGTTGATCCCGGACCGACCGGTCTCCACCGAGGTCGCGCGCTCCCTGCTGCCTGCGCAGGTCTCGCACGCAGACGCGGCACGCAACTCGGCGCGCACTGCGCTGCTGACCGGCGTGCTCACCGGGTCGGTCGACCCGGGACTGATGCTGGTGGCGACCGAGGACTGGCTGCACCAGACCTACCGCGGACCGGCGATGTCCGACAGCGTCGAGCTGCTGGAGTCGCTGCGAGGCAATGGCATCGCTGCAGTGATCTCCGGGGCAGGACCGTCCGTGCTGGCGCTGGGCCGGGAGGCGGAGCTGGCCGCGGTGCCCGAGCACCCGGTCGCGGGCTGGACCTCGCTGCGGCTGGGCATCGACACGGCCGGCGCCCTCGCTTTGCCCCGGGTGTGACCCACGGCCTTGGGCCGGTGCTAGAGTGTCCACCAGTCTCGGTCGACCTCGGGTGACACGGACCAGATCCGTCCAGATTTTCGTCGCCCCGACATCGGCGCTGAGTCACTCCGGTTCGTGATCACCTCCCCGCTCGCCTTCGCGTGAGTCCCGCGAGGAATCGAACCGCCGCACAATTTCGTTTTCTCAACCTCGACGAGAGATTCTGGGTCAGCGGGACCTGGGTCTCAGGACGTGGGAAGGACCTCACGTGTCGGATACCGCAACTGCCCCAGTCGACACCCCGGTCGACGCTCCAGGCGACACCCCGGCTGATTCGGCCGGCTCCGGCAGCAACGCCGGTGGCCTGAGTGCCAAACGGCTTCCGGAGCTGAAGCAGATCGCCAGCGGGCTCGGGATCAAGGGCGCCAACGCCATGAAGAAGGCCCAGCTGGTCGACGCGATCCGCGCCGCCCGCGGTGGCGGGGGAGCCTCTCGACCCCAGACCGAGTCCGGGGACGCCGCTGCCCGCGGCGACGCCGAGCGTGGGGGCGACCGTGGACCCAAGCCGGTCAACGAGCAGGGTGAGAAGTCAGGCGAGAAGCAGGGCGACAAGCAGGGCGACAAGCAGGGCGACGACAGCCGCGACGGGCGTCCGGGCGACAAGTCCGACCAGGGGGACCGGAACCGCGGCGACCGCAACCAGGGCGGGAACCGCGACAACCAGGGCGGGAACCGTGACAACCAGGGCGGGAACCGCGACAACCAGGGTGGCGGCGGTGGCAACCGCAACCAGGGTGGCGGTGGCAACCGCAACCAGGGTGGTGGCGGCGGGAACCGCGACGATGACGGAGGCAGTCGCCGCAGTCGGCGGCGCCGGGGTCGCGACCGCAACAGCAACAGCAACCGCCGGGGGCCGCAGGAGGTCGACCTGGAGGTCACCGAGGACGACGTGCTGGCGCCGGTCGGCGGCATCATCGACATCCTCGACAACTACGCCTTCGTGCGCACCGGCGGTTACCTCCCCAGCCCCAACGACGTCTACGTCTCGCTGTCCATGGTTCGCAAGTTCGGCCTGCGCAAGGGCGACGCGGTCACCGGCCAGGTGCGCCAGCCACGCGAGGGCGAGCGCAAGGAGAAGTTCAACCCGCTGGTCCGCCTCGACTCGATCAACGGCAGTGACCCCGACGAGACCAAGCAGCGGGTCGACTTCGGCAAGCTGACCCCGCTCTACCCGACCGAGCGGCTGCGCCTGGAGACCAGCGCCGACAACCTGATCGGTCGCGTCATCGACATCGCGGCTCCGATCGGCAAGGGCCAGCGCGGCCTGATCGTCTCCCCCTCCAAGGCCGGCAAGACGATGATCATGCAGTCGATCTGCAACTCGATCACCGCCAACAACCCCGAGTGCCACCTGATGGTGGTGCTGGTCGACGAGCGTCCGGAGGAGGTCACCGACTTCGAGCGCTCGGTCAAGGGTGAGGTGATCTCCTCGACGTTCGACCGGCCGGCCTCCGACCACACGATCGTGGCCGAGCTCGCGATCGAGCGGGCCAAGCGCCTGGTGGAGATGGGGCACGACGTGGTCGTGCTGCTCGACGGCATCACCCGTCTCGGCCGGGCCTACAACCTCGCCGCACCGGCCAGCGGACGCATCCTGTCCGGTGGTGTGGACTCCGCCGCGCTCTACCCGCCGAAGCGGTTCTTCGGCGCCGCCCGCAACATCGAGGACGGTGGCTCGCTGACCATCCTCGCGACCGCGCTGATCGAGAGCGGCTCGAAGATGGACGAGGTGATCTTCGAGGAGTTCAAGGGCACCGGCAACATGGAGATCCGGCTGCGGCGCGACTTCGCCGACAAGCGCCTCTTCCCCGCGATCGACGCCGTGCAGTCCGGCACCCGGCGCGAGGAGATGCTGATGAGCAAGGAGGAGCTCCAGATCGTCTGGAAGCTGCGCCGCGTGCTCTCCGGCCTCGACGGCCAGCAGGCGCTGGAGCTCCTGCTCGAGCGGTTGAAGAAGACCCAGAGCAACATCGAGTTCCTGATGGCGGTGCAGAAGACCACTCCGGGCCAGGGAGACGGCTGAGTCACCTGGCAGCCCCCGAGGGCACTCGGGGAAGGATTCGCGGCAACCGTGCGTTGTTTGGCACGATAGAGCCCTCGGTTCCGGTTCACGCCCACTGCTGTGGGCGACCCGGCGACCGCACACGAGAGGACACCATGAAGAAGGACATCCACCCGGCGTACGTCGAGACCCAGGTGACCTGCACCTGCGGCAACACGTTCACCACCCGCAGCACTGCCACCGAGGGCTCGATCCACGCTGACGTCTGCTCGGCCTGCCACCCGTTCTACACCGGCAAGCAGAAGATCCTGGACACCGGTGGCCGGGTCGCACGCTTCGAGAAGCGCTACGCCAAGAAGAGCTCCGAGTAGCTTCCTCGCACGCCGGCTCTGGATGAGGGATTCCACGGATCACTCATCTGGTGGAGCCGGCGTCGCCATGTTCACGTCCGCGTGCCCGACATGAGGAAGTGACACCCACGAGGTGTCGCCGAGGGAGGTGAGCAGTGCTCGACGCCACCGAGGCATTGGCAGCGCTCGCCGAGGAGCACGCCGAGGTCGAGCGACGCCTGGCCGACCCCACGGTGCACTCCGACCCGGCGTTGTCCCGGGACCTGTCGCGTCGCTACGCCGAGCTCGGGGCGGTCCTGCGGGCTCGCGACGAGCTCGCCCGGCTGCGCGGCGACGCCGCCGCCGCCCGCGAGCTGGCCGCGGAGGACCCCTCGTTCGTCGACGAGGCGACCGAGCTGGAGAGTCGCATCGTCGCCGCCGAGGAGCGGCTGCGGCTGCTGTTGGTTCCCCGCGACCCCACTGACGTCAAGGACGCGATCCTGGAGATCAAGTCCGGCGAGGGCGGGGAGGAGTCGGCGTTGTTCGCCGCCGACCTGCTGCGCATGTACACCCGGTACGCCGAGCGGCGGGGCTGGCGCACCGAGCAGCTCGACGCCACCGAGTCCGAGCTGGGCGGTTTCAAGTCGGTCACGGTCGCGGTGCAGGCCAAGGGCACGCCCGACCCGGGGGAGGCGCCGTACGCGCTGCTGAAGTTCGAGGGCGGCGTCCACCGGGTGCAGCGGGTGCCCGTCACCGAGTCGCAGGGCCGGGTGCACACCTCGGCGGCAGGGGTCCTGGTGATGCCCGAGGCCGAGCAGGTCGACGTCACGGTCGACGAGAAGGACCTGCGCATCGATGTCTTCCGGTCCTCCGGACCGGGGGGTCAGAGCGTCAACACCACGGACTCTGCGGTGCGGATCACCCACCTGCCCACAGGCGTCGTGGTCAGCTGCCAGAACGAGAAGTCCCAGCTGCAGAACAAGGAGCAGGCACTGCGGATCCTGCGCTCCCGGCTGCTGCAAGCCGCCCAGGACGCCGCCGACGCCCAGGCCGCCGACGCGCGGCGCTCGCAGGTGCGAACGGTGGACCGGTCGGAGCGGATCCGGACCTACAACTTCCCCGAGAACCGGATCTCCGACCACCGCACCGGCTTCAAGGCCTACAACCTCGACCAGGTCCTCGACGGTGAGCTGGGGCCGGTGATCGGCTCGTGCACCGAGGCCGACGTGGCTGCTCGGCTCGAGGCTCTCAACCAGTGACCCCTCGACCGAGGTTGCGATGACACTGCTGCGAGAGGCCGCAGCCCTGTTGCGCGCGTCAGGGGTCGGCTCCCCGGAGCACGACGCCGCGGAGATCGTCGCCCACGTGCTGGGGCTGCCGCGCTCGCGCCTGACCACCGGCGCGGTCGTGCAGGCCGACGAGTCCCAGCGTGCGCTGATCGATCAGCTGCTGAGCCGTCGCGCTGCACGAGAGCCGCTGCAGCACCTGACCGGCCTCGCGCACTTCCGCCACCTCAGCCTCGCGGTGGGGCCAGGAGTGTTCGTGCCGCGACCGGAGACCGAGGTCATGGCCGGCTGGGTCATCGACGTCGCACGATCGGTCGCGGCTGCCGGCCGGGCGCCACGCGTGGTCGACCTGTGCACCGGGTCGGGAGCGATCGCACTCTCGGTCGCCACCGAGGTGCCCCAGGCCGAGGTGAGTGCGGTCGAGCTGGACGAGGGTGCGGTCGCGTGGGCCGAGCGCAACCTGGCCATGAGCCCGGCCCGCGACCGGGTCGACCTGCGCCAGGGTGACATGGCGCAGGCGTTCCCCGAGCTCGACGGCACGGTGGACGTGGTGGTGGGCAACCCGCCGTACATCCCGATGGCCGCCTACGACTCCGTGGCACCCGAGGTCCGCGACCACGACCCGGCACAGGCGTTGTGGAGCGGGGACGACGGGCTGGACGACATCCGCGTGGTGGTCCAGGTGGCCGCTCGGCTGCTGGCGCCCGGGGGGCGAATCGCCGTCGAGCACGCCGAGGTGCAGGCCGACACCGCGCCGAGCGTGCTCTCCGGCGACGAGCGGTGGCGAGAGGTGCGAGACCACCGCGACCTCGCCGGGCGGCCTCGCTTCCTCACCGCGGTGCGGCTGCCATGATGACCCCATGAGCTTGCGGTTCGACCTCTCCGTCGACTCCCAGCGGGAGGAGGGTCTGACAGAGGCGACCCGCACCGTGCAGCGGGGTCGCTTGGTCGTGCTTCCCACCGACACGGTGTACGGCGTGGGGTGTGACGCCTTCGACGAGGACGCCGTGGAGCGGCTGCTCGACGCCAAGGGTCGTGGCCGGGACATGCCGCCGCCGGTGCTGGTCTCGGCCAAGACCACGCTGGAGGCGATCGCCGTGGACGTCCCGGTGTGGGCGCGCACGCTGGTCGACGCACTCTGGCCGGGGCCGCTGACGCTGGTGCTGCGTCAGCAACCCAGTCTGCAGTGGGACCTGGGGGAGACCCGGGGCACGGTCGCGGTGCGGATGCCCGACCACGAGGTCGCTCTGGAGCTGCTCTCCCGCACGGGGCCGATGGCCGTCAGCAGCGCCAATCTCAGCGGTCACCCCGCTGCCACCACCGCCGAGGAGGCCGAGGTGATGCTCGGTGACGCGGTGCGCGTGATCCTCGACGGGGGCAAGACGACCGACGCAGTGCCCTCGACCATCGTGGACTGCACCGGCACGACCGGTCGGATCCTGCGCGCGGGGGCGATCCCCGTCGAGCGGCTCAACGAGGTGCTCGCCGACTCGGGCGTCGAGATCACCGACGAGGGATGAGTCGAGGGGTGGCCGTCCACAGTGCGTGAGTACCTCGCCCTCTTCCTGGTGGCTCTGGCGGTGACCTACCTGGTCGCCGTGCTGGCACGTGAGGTGGCGTTGCGGTTCGGGGCGATCGCAGCGGTGCGGGACCGCGACGTCCACTCCGACCCGGTGCCCTACCTGGGCGGCGTGGCGATGCTCGCCGGCATCGTGGCGGCCTACCTGGTGGCCCGGGAGCTGCCGTTCCTCTCCACCCAGGCCGCGGCCTCGGTGTTCCACGACGCGGGTGTCGTGATCATCGCCGGGGCCATGGTCTGCGCCCTGGGGGTCGTGGACGACCTGATCGAGCTCGACGCGCTCACCAAGCTCGGAGGCCAGCTCCTGGCCACCGCGTTCCTGGTCCTCAACGGCATCCAGCTCTACTACGTGGGCCTGCCCGACGGCACGGTGCTGACCCTGGACCCGACCCAGGCGTTGCTGCTGACCGTGGTGGTGGTGGTCTCCACCATCAATGCGGTGAACTTCATCGACGGTCTCGACGGACTGGCCGGAGGGGTCATCGGCCTGGGGGCCGTGGCCTTCTTCCTCTTCTCCTACGGCGTCGCAGCGCGCAACGGCGACTCCTTGGCGATCACGGCAGCTCTGCTGTGCGCGACGCTGGCAGGTGCGTGCGCCGGCTTCCTGGCCCACAACTTCAACCCGGCGCGGATCTTCATGGGTGACAGCGGGTCGATGCTGATCGGGATGGTGCTCGCCGGCTCAGCGCTCAGTCTGACCTCGGCCTTCCCGGCGCTTGCGATCTTCTCCGACGACACCGGGTCGGGGGCCGGCCTGGTCGTCACCCTGCTGCCCCTGCTGCTGCCGATCGCGGTGCTGCTGCTGCCCTTCGTCGACCTGTTGCTGGCGATCGCCCGCCGCACGATGCGCGGGGAGTCCCCGTTCAAGCCCGACAAGCAGCACCTGCACCACCGGCTGCTGGAGCTGGGGCACTCCCATCGTCGCGCCGTGGTCGTGCTGTGGCTCTGGGCAGCGCTGATCGCGCTGGGGGGAGTGGTCTTGGCGCTCTACCCGGGACCCACGGTGAGCATCTTCCTGGTCGGCTGGTTGTTCCTCACCGTGCTGCTGACGGTCGTGGTGCCCCGGGTGGAGCGCCCCAGCTGGACCCATCACGAGGACTACACAGGTCCACCGCCGAGGCCGGGAACGTGGCGGGACTGACGCTTGTGCCATTCTTCACAAGACCGTGGGGTCGCACCGGGGGGCATCTGACCACGGCCGTACTGACCACCCTGGTGCTCGCCGGGGCCGGGGCGGCCCTGGGCGGAGTCGTCCACGGTGCTGCTGCGGCCCGGGGCGTGCTGGTCGGGACCGCGCTGATCCTGGTGCTGTTCTCCGTGGGCATGGCGGTGGTCCGCGCCGTCACCGGCCACTCTCCCGAGCTGTCGCTGCTGGTGGCGCTGCTGACCTACCTGCTGCAGCTGCTGCTGCTGGTGGCGGCCCTGGTCGCCCTCGAGCGCTCCGGCCTGCTGGTCTCCACGGTGGACCGGGCCTGGACGGGCGCGGCGGTCATCGTCGGCGCGATCGTCTGGAGCGCGGCCCTGGTGCGTGCTGACCTGCGGCGCGGGGACCGATACCACAGCTGAGGTGGCCCGTGCCAGTCGGCAGCAGCAGCGGGGACGGCGAGGGGCGCCGGGGTGGGACCGCAGGATGTAGGGGGCCCTTGGGCCCTGCTATCGTCCGGCTTGCGATGAGTCAGCAGAGTCCGTCGTCGCCGCAGACCCCCTCCAGCGACCCTTGGCGCGCTTTCGGCTACCTGGTTGCGGGAGTGGGCTTCTACGGCGTTCTCGGCTGGCTTCTGGATCGTTGGCTGGGGACGACCTTCCTGGTCGCGGTCGGCATCGTGATGGGCGCCGGACTGGGGATGTACCTATCCATCAAGCGGTTCTCGGTCGCAGGTGGCGACGGTCACGGCAACCGAGCAGACGAGGATTGAGGAGGAGACAGGGTGAGCCTGATCTCGACGGCCGAAGCGGGCTCCGAGTCGTTCGCGCCCCCGGGGCCCGGCGACTTCAACCTTCCGCCGGTGGGCTCGGACAGCACCTTCGAATTCCTCGGTCAGACGATGTACCTCGGCGTGACCAAGCCGATGATGCAGCTGGTCCTCAGCGTGGTGGTCGTCGGTGGTTTCCTCTGGGCTGCCTCACGCCGGCGCCAGATCGTCCCGGGCAAGCTGCAGTTCGTGGGCGAGGGGGGATACGCCTTCGTCCGCAACACCCTGGGACGCGACGTCATCGGCAGCCAGGACTTCCTGCGGTTCGTGCCGCTGCTGGTCACGCTCTTCTTCTTCATCCTGGTCAACAACTTGTTCGCCACGATCCCGGGGCTGCAGTTCCCGACGTTCTCCCGCATCGGCTACGTCGTCAGCCTGGCGCTGCTGGCGTGGCTGGTCTACAACGTCGCCGGCATCCGGCGGCACGGCTTCGGCGGATACCTCCGGCGGCAGACGATGCCTCCGGGCGTCCCCGCGGTCATGCTGGTGATCCTGATCCCGTTGGAGTTCTTCTCCAACATCTTGGTACGCCCGTTCACGCTGGCCCTTCGACTCTTCGCCAACATGTTCGCCGGCCACCTGCTGCTGATCCTCTTCGCGCTGGGCGGGGAGTACCTCCTCCTCCACGGCGACATGTTGGTCAAGCCCGTCGGGGTGTTGACGTGGGTGATGTTCTTCCTGATCGCCGGGCTGGAGATCCTGGTCCAGTTCCTGCAAGCGTTCATCTTCACCATCCTGACCTCCCTCTACATCTCGTCCGCCCTCGCAGACGAGCACTGACCCCCGAATAGCTGCTGAAGAAACCAAGGAAAGGAAGATTGCCGTGGATGGCAACCTCAACATGATCGGCTATGGCCTCGCGGCCATCGGTCCCGGCGTCGGCATCGGTTTGATCTTCGCCGCCTACATCCAGGGCGTGGCGCGCCAACCCGAGGCGCAGAGCCGTCTGCAGACCATCGCCTTCATCGGCTTCGCGCTGGCCGAGGCCCTGGCGATCATCGGTATCGGCCTCGCCTTCGCTCTCTGACGACAACCCAAGGACACCACATGTTCAACGCGATCGTCCCGCTGGCCGCGGAGGGGGAGAGCCTCAACCCGCTCATCCCTCACCCGGTCGAGATCGTCCTGTCGTTGATCTTCTTCGGGGTGCTGTACTTCGTCGTCTCGAAGTTCGTCTTCCCGAACTTCGAGAAGACCTATGCCGACCGCACCGAGGCGATCGAGGGTGGCCTGCGCGAAGCGGAGGAGAAGCAGGCCGCCGCCGACGCCAAGCTGCGCGAGCTGCAGGAGCAGCTCGGCCAGGCTCGCCAGGAGGCGGCGCGCATCCGCGAGGAGGCGCGCGAGCAGGGCGCCGCGATCGTCTCGGAGATGCGCGAGGAGGCCCAGACCGAGGCCAGTCGCATCGTCGAGCACGGCAAGTCGCAGATCGAGGCGGAGCGGCAACAGGCGATCACCAGCCTGCGCGCGGAGGTCGGCAGCCTGGCCACCACGCTCGCCGGTCGCATCGTGGGTGAGGCACTGGATGACGAGGCTCGCCAGAGTCGTGTCGTCGAGCGGTTCCTCGCCGACCTGGAGACCTCGGGCGCAGCGACGAACGGCAGCGGGGACAACTGATGCGCGGCGCGTCCGTCGAGGCGAGCGAGCAGCTCCTGGAGGAGCTGCAGTCCAGCCTCTCCGACGAGCCGGGTGCTGGCTATGTGGTTGCCCGCGACTTGTTCGCGGTCGGTGCAGTGCTCGGCTCCGAGCCCGCCCTGCGGCGGGTGCTGACCGACGTGTCGGTCGGTTCCGAGGCCAAGGCGGACCTGGCGCGCAACGTCTTCGGCGACAAGCTGGCCGAGCGTTCCATGGAGCTGGTGGCCACGGCCGCCGGCCTACGTTGGGCGGCGATGCGCGACCTGGGTGACACCCTGGAGCAGATGGGCGTCGTGGCCGTCGTCAGAGCCGCCGAGAGCGATGACGAGGCAGATGCGGTCGAGTCGGAGCTGTTCACCGTCGCCCGCATGGTCACCGACAACCCCTCGCTCCGCGACGCGCTGTCCGACCCGGCTCGCTCTGTCCGGGACAAGCAGGAGCTGGTGGGCTCCCTGCTCGAGGGCAAGGCCGCCAAGGGCACCGTCCAGCTCGTCGAGCAGGCGGTGGCCGGCAGCTACCGCACCGTCGTGCTCGCGATCGAGGCCTATCAGAAGGCCGCAGCCGAGGAGCGTGACCGTATCGTCGCACTCGTCCGCGTGGCCCGCCCGCTCACCGAGAGCGAGTCCGGGCGGCTCGCCACCGCACTCGGCTACCAGTACGGCCGACGCGTCGACCTCAACGAGCTGGTCGACCCAGGCGTGCTCGGCGGCGTCCGCGTCGAGGTCGGTGACGACGTCATCGACGGCACCGTTGCCAGCCGCCTCGACCTGGCGCGCCGCAAGCTCGCGGGCTGAGGGCCCGAACCCACCGACAGACCACCAAGACGCAGATCCAACGACGATGGCGAAGAGAGCAGGAACAAGATGACGGAGCTTTCGATCCGTCCGGACGAGATCCGGGACGCGCTGCAGCAGTTCGTGGCCGACTACCAGCCCGAGACCGCGAGCCGCGAGGAGGTGGGCATCGTCTCCGAGGCAGGCGACGGCATCGCCCGCGTGTCCGGTCTCCCCTCGGCGATGGCGAACGAGCTCCTGGAGTTCGAGGACGGCACCCGAGGCCTGGCGCTGAACCTCGACACCCGCGAGATCGGGGTCGTCGTCCTCGGTGACTTCGAGGGGATCGAGGAGGGACAGACGGTGCGCCGCACCGGCGAGGTCCTCTCGGTGCCCGTGGGTGACGCGTTCATGGGTCGCGTGATCGACCCGCTCGGGGTCCCGCTCGACGGCATGGGTGACATCGAGGCCGAGGGGCGCCGGGCACTGGAGCTGCAGGCGCCCAGCGTGATGCAGCGCAAGTCGGTGCACGAGCCGCTGGCCACCGGCATCAAGGCGATCGACGCGATGACCCCGATCGGCCGCGGCCAGCGCCAGCTGATCATCGGTGACCGCCAGACCGGCAAGAGCACGATCGCGATCGACACGATCATCAACCAGAAGAACAACTGGGACTCCGGCGACCCGGACAAGCAGGTGCGCTGCATCTACGTCGCCATCGGCCAGAAGGGCTCGACCATCGCCGCGGTGCGCGGCGCCCTCGAGGAGGCCGGAGCGATGGAGTACACCACCATCGTCGCGGCCCCCGCCTCCGACAGCGCCGGCTTCAAGTACCTCGCGCCCTACACCGGCTCGGCCATCGGCCAGCACTGGATGTACGACGGCAAGCACGTCCTGATCGTGTTCGACGACCTGACCAAGCAGGCCGACGCCTACCGCGCGGTGTCTTTGCTGCTGCGTCGTCCCCCGGGCCGCGAGGCGTTCCCCGGTGACGTCTTCTACGTCCACTCGCGGTTGCTGGAGCGCTGTGCCAAGCTCTCCGACGACATGGGCGCGGGGTCGATGACCGGCCTGCCGATCATCGAGACCAAGGCCAATGACGTCTCGGCCTTCATCCCGACCAACGTCATCTCGATCACCGACGGCCAGATCTTCCTCCAGTCCGACCTCTTCAACTCCAACCAGCGTCCCGCGATCGACGTCGGCGTCTCGGTCTCGCGCGTCGGTGGCGCTGCGATGGCGAAGGCGATGAAGAACGTCACCGGCTCGCTCAAGGTCGACCTGGCCCAGTTCCGCGCGATGGAGGCGTTCGCGATGTTCGCCTCCGACCTCGACGCCGCGTCGCGCCAGCAGCTCGACCGTGGCCAGCGGCTGATGGCGCTGCTCAAGCAGCCGGCCTACTCGCCCTACCCCCTCGAGGAGATGACGGTCTCCCTCTGGACGGGCACCAGCGGCAAGCTCGACGCCGTGCCCACCGACGACGTGCTGCGCTTCGAGTCCGAGTTCCTCGACTACCTGCGTCGCCAGGAGTCCGGCATCCTGGAGAGCATCCGCGAGAGCCGCAACTTCACCGACGACACCGAGTCCGCGCTGGAGAAGGCGTTCGACAGCTTCGCCGACCAGTTCGAGACCTCCGAGGGCGGCTCGATCAAGGCCGGTCACGAGGAGCACGAGGCGCTCGAGGACGAGGACGTCGAGCAGGAGCAGATCGTCAAGCAGAAGCGTGGCTAGGGGTGATCACTGATGGCCGTTTCGCTGCGTGAGTACCGCGCCAAGATCAAGACCGTCGAGTCGACCAAGAAGATCACGCGGGCCATGGAGCTCATTGCTGCGTCCCGCATCATCAAGGCGCAGCAGCGCGCGCAGGCTGCCGCGCCGTACGCGCGTGAGCTCACCCGAGCGGTGTCGGCGGTGGCGACGTTCTCCAACGTCGAGCACCCGCTGACCACCGAGCGCGAGAACCCGACCCGGGCCGCGATCCTGGTGGTCACCAGCGACCGCGGGCTCGCCGGGGCCTACTCCTCCAGCGCCATCAAGGAGGCCGAGCGGTTGGGGGAGAAGCTGCGCGAGGAGGGCAAGGAGGTCGATCTCTACATCTCCGGGCGCAAGGGCGTGGCCTACTACAAGTTCCGCGACCGCCCGATCGTGGAGCAGTGGACCGGTCACTCCGACCAGCCGACGTACGACGTGGCGAAGGCGATCGGCGAGGCCCTGATCGGTGCCTTCATCAAGGAGGAGGACGACGAGACCGAGGACGACAAGGTGCCGGGCGCACCCGTCGACGAGGTCCACGTGGTCTACACCCGCTTCCGCTCCATGCTGACCCAGGAGCCGACCACGGTCCGCATGCTCCCCCTGGAGATCGTGGAGGGCGAAGCGCCGCCGGAGCAGGAGGACGTGCTCCCGCTCTACGAGTTCGAGCCGAACGCCTCCGAGGTGCTCGACGGCCTGCTTCCCAAGTACGTCGAGTCCCGGATCTACTTCGCTCTGCTGCAGGCTGCTGCCTCCGAGCTGGCTGCCAGGCAGCGGGCCATGAAGGCCGCGACCGACAACGCCGAAGACCTCATCAAGAAGTACAAGCGGATCGCCAACCAGGCGCGCCAGGCCGGCATCACCCAGGAGATCAGCGAGATCGTGGGCGGCGTCAACGCCTTGGCGGACGCCAACAGCGGCCGGGACTGACGACCCCATCAACCGACAGACCCAGAGTGACCCAGACGGAGAAGTGAGAGAGATGACTGCCACCATCAGCGACGAGACCACCGAAGGCACGGCGGGCTCCGTGGGCCGTATCGCGCGCGTGATCGGTCCGGTCGTCGACGTCGAGTTCCCCAGCGACTCGATGCCGGAGATCTACAACGCCCTCAGCGTCGACATCACCCTGGGCGACGAGACCCAGACGATCGTCCTGGAGGTCGCCCAGCACATCGGTGACGGCATGGTGCGTGCCATCTCGATGAAGCCCACCGACGGCATGGTGCGCGGCGCCCAGGTCACCGACAGCGGTGGGCCGATCTCGGTGCCGGTGGGTGACGTGACGCTGGGTCACGTGTTCAACGTGACCGGCGACTGCATGAACCTCGAGGAGGGCGAGAAGCTCGAGGTCGACGAGCGCTGGGCCATCCACCGCAAGGCCCCTGCCTTCGACCAGCTCGAGGCACGGACCCAGATGTTCGAGACCGGCATCAAGGTCATCGACCTGCTGACCCCCTACGTGCAGGGCGGCAAGATCGGTCTGTTCGGTGGCGCCGGTGTGGGCAAGACCGTGCTGATCCAGGAGATGATCGCCCGCGTCGCCAAGGACCACGAGGGCGTGTCGGTCTTCGCCGGGGTCGGCGAGCGCACCCGAGAGGGCAACGACCTCATCCAGGAGATGCAGGAGGCCGAGGTCTTCGACAAGGTCGCCCTGGTCTTCGGCCAGATGGACGAGCCCCCGGGCACCCGGCTGCGGGTCGCACTCTCCGCCCTGACGATGGCGGAGTACTTCCGCGACGTGAAGGAGCAGGACGTGCTGCTCTTCATCGACAACATCTTCCGCTTCACCCAGGCCGGCTCCGAGGTCTCGACGCTGCTGGGCCGGATGCCGAGCGCGGTGGGCTACCAGCCCACCCTGGCCGACGAGATGGGTGTGCTGCAGGAGCGGATCACCTCGACCCGCGGTCACTCGATCACCTCGATGCAGGCGATCTACGTGCCGGCCGACGACTACACCGACCCGGCGCCGGCGACCACCTTCGCCCACCTCGACGCGACCACCGAGCTCTCCCGCGAGATCGCCTCGCTCGGCATCTACCCCGCCGTCGACCCGCTGACCTCGACCTCGCGGATCCTGGACCCGCAGTACATCGGGCAGGAGCACTACGACGCCGCGATCCGGGTGAAGCAGATTCTTCAGCGCAACAAGGAGCTGCAGGACATCATCGCGATCCTCGGGGTGGACGAGCTCTCCGAGGAGGACAAGGTCACCGTCCACAGGGCGCGCCGGATCCAGCGCTTCCTGTCGCAGAACACCTACGTGGCCAAGCAGTTCACCGGGCTCGAGGGTTCGACGGTCCCGGTCGCGGACACCATCGAGGCGTTCAACAAGATCTCCGACGGTGAGTACGACCACGTGGCCGAGCAGGCGTTCTTCATGTGCGGTGGGCTCGACGACGTCGACCGCAAGTGGTCGGAGATCCAGAAGCAGACCGGCGGCAAGGGCGACTGATGAGCGACGCCGTGATGCGGGTCGAGCTGGTCGCCGCCGACCGGCTCGTGTGGTCGGGCGATGCCACCCAGGTGATCGCTCGCACGACCGAGGGCGACGTCGGTGTGCTGCCCAACCACGCGCCGATGCTCTCGCTCATGGTCGACGGTGTCGTCGACGTCACCACGGCCGATGACGAGACCTGGATCGCCGCGGTCGACGCGGGCTTCCTCTCGGTGGCCGGCAACCGGATCTCGATCCTGGCCGAGCACGCAGAGATGGCCCACGACATCGACCTGGAGAAGGCGCGTCACGACCTCGACCGGTCGCAGGAGACCGGCGAGAACAGCGACCGAGCTGAGGACGCTGCTCACTACGCATCGGCGCGAGCCTGGGCCGAGGCCCGGATCCGCGCGGCCGAGAAGGATTCCTGACCCCGATGCCGTGGTGGCAGTGGCTGGTGGACGTCGCCGGCCTCTGCCTGCTGCTGCTCTTCGTCTACGGACTGATGCTGCTGGTGCGGCGCCGGCTCCTGACCCGCGGCCTGGGCACTTTCGAGCTCAGCTACCGCGCCGGCGGTGGCCCCCAAGGCCGGGGCTGGGTCCTGGGGCTGGGCCGGTACGTGGGCTCCAGCCTGGAGTTCCACCGGATCTTCGGGATCCGGCTGCGCCCGATGCGGGTCTTCCCGCGTGAGTTGATCGGCGTCGAAGGACGCCGGGTCCCCGAGGCGGCCGAGCAACGGGTGCTCTACTCCGGCCACCTGGTCGTGCGGTGCCGGGTCGCGGAGGAGCAGGTGGACCTGGCCATGGCTCCCGATGCCTTGACCGGGTTGCTGTCCTGGCTCGAAGCTGCTCCACCGGGCCGCCCGCCCCGCGCCCCGCGAGGGGACCAAAGTCCGAAACTCCACTCGTCTCCTCCCCTCAGCCCGCCGGAGGCGGCAGACTCGCCTCAGGAAGGAGTGGGTCATGGAGAAGCTGAAGAATGAGCCATGGCATGACCTGGTCCACCTCGTGGCGCGCAGCGGCGAGGCGGATCAGATGCTGCAGGGGGCGCTGGGGCCGCTGCCCGAGCTGACCCGCGCCGACGCGACGATCGTCCTGCGCCGCCAGGGTGAGTCGTGGGAGCCGACCCACCGTGCCGGTGAGGTGCTGGGGGTCGACGAGCTCTGCGAACAGCTCGCCGAGGGCGCGGATCCCGACGCACTGAGTCCCCCGGACACCTGGGAAGGGGTCACTCGGATGCGGAGCCGCGGGCTGCCGGGGCACCTCGGGTGCCTGGTGCAGGCGTGGCGGCAGCCGCCCTCGGACGAGGCCGGTATCGAGGCTGCCGTGGACCTGCTCGTCGCCGGGCTCGAGCGGTGCGAGGCGCAGGTGCAGTACACCGACCTGGCGCTGCGGGTCGACAGCGCGCAGGCGTTGGCCAACATGGGTGACTACGACTGGCACATCGAGTCGGACACCAACCAGTGGTCCGACCAGCTCTACCGGATCTATGGTCATGAGCCGCAGGCCTTCAACGCCTCCTACGAGCGGTTCCTGTCCTTCATCCATCCCGACGACCGCGAGCGGATCACCGGGGTGCACCAGAGCGCCTACGCCAGCGGTGAGCCCTACGCGATGATGGAGCGCATCATGCGTCCCGACGGCGAGGTTCGCTACCTCTCCTCCAACGGGCAGGTGATCATGAAGGACGGCAAGCCGGTCCGGATGCGTGGCACCTGCATCGACGTCACCGAGCAGGTGCTGGCCGAGCAGGAGCGGGAGCGCACCGCGGCGATGTTCCGCAACCTGGTGGAGTCCAGCCCCGACGCGATCCTGGTGATGGACGCCGATGGGTCGGTGGTGCAGGCCAACGGCAGGGCACACGAGCTCCTCGGCGGGGACCCCCTCGGCCACGACTTCCGGAGACTTGTCCCCGAGGCCGAGAGCCGTCCCGACGGTGCCGTGCGTGGGTCCGGCGTCGACGGGCGGACCCTGCTGCTCGACGTGGTCATGGCCGATCTCGCCCATCTGGGCGACGGGGACGGCGAGGTGGCCGGCTTCCTGCACGACGCAGCCCCGCGGCTGCAGAACGAGGCGCTGGCCGCTGCGGTGCGTGAGGGACAGCTGCGTCGCCGCCAGGCCATGGAGATCAACGACAACGTGGTGCAAGGCCTGAGCGCGGCGCTGTACGCCCTGCGTGACGAGCACGTGGACCCGGCGACCACGACCATCGAGCGCACCCTGGTCTCGGCCCGCCGGATGATGAGCGACCTGCTCGAGCCGGTCGACGGAGACCTCGTCCAGCCCGGCGACCTGGTGCGCTCCTCCCCATCCAGCTTGGGTGGCGCCTCCCCGTGACCAAGCCCTTCCGCGTCCTGCTGGTCGACGACTCCGAAGACCTGCGGATGCTGCTGCGCCTCAAGCTCGAGTCCTGGGACGACTACGAGGTGGTGGCCGAGGCCCCGGACGGGGAGGCCGGGGTGCAGCTCGCCGAGGAGCACCAGCCCGACCTGGTGATGCTCGACCTCGCGATGCCCAAGATGGATGGGCTCCAGGCGTTGCCGTTGATCCGGGAGCGGGTCGAGGGAGTCCGGGTGATCGTGCTCTCCGGGTTCGAGCAGGGTGTGATGGAGAGCCGGGTGCGTGCGGCAGGAGCCGACGGCTACCTCGAGAAGGGCGTGCCGATGGAGGAGCTGGCCCGCACGCTCGCGGGCGTGCTGGCCAGCTGAGCCACAGGGCCCCGGCTCAGGTCACCGCTCCCCGCCGGGCTGCCACAGCACGTCGCCCTGCTCGCTGTTGGCGTAACGGGCGAGGATGAAGAGCAGGTCGCTGAGCCGGTTCAGATACGTGATCGCGATGACGTTCATGGACTCGCCGTGCTCGGCGTACGCCGCCCACGCCGAGCGCTCGGCGCGTCGAGCCACCGTGCGGCACACGTGCAGTCGCGCCGCTGTGGCGTCACCGCCGGGAAGGATGAAGGAGCGCAGTGTCTCCAGGTCGGCGTTCCAGCGGTCGCAGGCCCGCTCCAGCCGGGTCACGTACTCCTCGAGCACCCGCAACGGCTCGTACGGCGGGTCGGGGACCACGGGGGTGGACAGGTCGGCGCCGACGTCGAACAGCTCGTTCTGGACCCGGCGGAGCAGGGCGCACACCTCGTCGTCGAGGTCTCCGGTCGCCAGGGCGACCCCGAGGTTGCTGTTGAGCTCGTCGACGTCGGCGTAGGCCTGGAGCCTGAGGTCCAGCTTGGAGGTCTCGCTGTTGTCGCCCAGTCGGGTGCTGCCGGCGTCGCCGGTGCGGGTGTAGATCCGCGTCAGGTTGACCATCGCCTCAGACTAGACGGCTCGGCCTCGGTCCGGCTCAGCCGGCGTTCGTGGCGCTCGGGTCGCCCTCCAGCTCGCGGTTCAGGTCGTCGACCTGGGCGAGCACCCGCTGCTTCTCGATGCGGTGGTCGCGAAGGGCGACGGTGAGGGAATCACGCCACCGGCCCCCACCCGCCGCCACCGACTGCACCGGCGAAGAGTCCCAGCGGGGCCAGGAACTTCGCCGACGCCTTGCCCGGGAAACGCGGGCGCCGTCCGCGCAGCACCAGGAAGCGGTAGAGGACGTAGATGCCGAGCACCAGCAGGATCGCGGCGACCCAGGGCTTGGCGACGTCGCCGGGAGATCCCGGAGACCAGCGTGGTGCCGATCTCGGAGAAGTGGACGGCGGCCGAGGCGGCGCCCGGGGCGATGCCGGCTGCCAGGAGCAAGGTGCCTTTCGGAAGGAAGCGCTTGTCACTGCTTACTCATCTAACTCTACAAACAAACATTGGATATTAATGCCTTGCGACTCGCCACGCGGCGAAGGTCCGAGACTGCGTCACCGTGATGGGACAAGATCGGGTCAGGAGCAAGGAACTCGGGGTGAACCAGGTGAAGTCGGTCAGCAGGGATGGGGTTCTGGCACTCTCCGGGCTGCTCGACGTGCGTCGCGCCTCGGAGATCCGCGACGCGCTCTACACCCTGATCCAGGGCCAGGACGGTGACGTGGTCGTCGACCTGAGCGAGGTCGAGACCATGGATGCAACCGTGATGCGGGTGCTGGCTGCCGCCGCGGTCAGACTGCGACGGGCGGGTCGTCACGTGGTGCTTCGAGGCTGCCCTGCCCCGCTGCGGCGGCTGATCGCGTTCCGCGGGTGGCGTCGGCTGTTCGTCTGGGAGCGTCCCGAGGTCAACCACCCGGTGTGATCTATCCCGCGTGTCGCGGGGTGTTGAACACTTCACAACGTCGGGTCCGCACGGTCGTCTCGGCCCTACCCTGTGACTCATGAGCGAGCAGAGCGACCCCACCTCCCCGGACCAGCGGCCCGAGCCTGACCGCCCGTGGGTGATGCGCACCTACGCCGGACACAGCTCGGCCACGGAGTCCAACGCGCTCTACCGACGCAACCTCGCCAAGGGACAGACCGGCTTGTCGGTCGCCTTCGACCTGCCGACCCAGACCGGCTACGACCCGGACTCGCCCCTGTCGCGCGGTGAGGTCGGCAAGGTCGGCGTACCGATCCCGCACCTGGGCGAGATGCGGCGACTCTTCACCGAGATCCCGCTCACCGAGATGAACACCTCGATGACGATCAACGCCACCGCGATGTGGCTGCTCGCGCTCTACCAGGTGGTCGCGGAGGAGCAGGCGGAGGCGACCACCGATGAGCAGATCGAGGCGGTGCACAACCAGCTCGCCGGCACCACCCAGAACGACATCATCAAGGAGTACCTCTCCCGCGGCACCTACGTCTTCCCGCCGGAGCACTCGCTGCGGCTGACCACCGACACGATCGCCTACACGGTCAACCACATCGGGAAGTGGAACCCGATCAACATCTGCAGCTACCACCTGCAGGAGGCCGGCGCGACTCCGGTGCAGGAGCTGGCCTATGCGATGTGCACCGCGATCGCAGTCCTCGACTCGGTGCGCGACAGCGGGCAGGTGGACCCCGAGGACATGGGCAAGGTCGTCGGCCGGATCTCCTTCTTCGTCAACGCCGGCGTCCGCTTCGTCGAGGAGACGTGCAAGATGCGTGCCTTCGTCGAGCTCTGGGACGAGGTGACTCGCGAGCGTTACGGCGTGACCGACGAGAAGATGCGCCGCTTCCGTTACGGCGTCCAGGTCAACTCCCTCGGCCTGACCGAGGCGCAGCCGGAGAACAACGTCCAGCGAATCGTGCTGGAGATGCTCGGTGTGACGCTGTCGAAGAAGGCGCGAGCGCGTGCGGTCCAGCTGCCGGCGTGGAACGAGGCGCTCGGCCTGCCGCGGCCGTGGGACCAGCAGTGGTCGCTGCGGTTGCAGCAGGTCCTGGCCTTCGAGTCCGACCTGCTGGAGTACGACGACATCTTCGACGGCTCGCACGTGATCGAGGCCAAGGTCGCCGAGCTGGTCGAGGGCGCCAAGGCCGAGATGGACCGGGTGCAGGCGATGGGTGGCGCGATCCCCGCCGTCGAGTCCGGCTACATGAAGCAGGCGCTGGTCTCCAGCCATGCCGCGCGTCGCGCCCGCATCGAGGCCGGAGATGACGTCGTGGTGGGCGTCAACAGGTTCGAGACCACAGAGGAGTCGCCGCTGACCGCCGACCTGGACGCCGCGATCCAAGCCGCCGACCCCGAGGCCGAGGCAGCGGCCCAGCGCAGTGTGGAGGAGTGGAAGGCCCAGCGCGACCAGTCCGAGGTCGATGCGGCGCTGCAGCGTCTGGTCGATGACGCCAAGTCCGGCGCCAACCTGATGGAGGCGACGCTCGCCGCGGCTCGCGCGGGTGCTACCACGGGGGAGTGGGCCGGCACCTTGCGCGAGGTGTTCGGCGAGTATCGCGCGCCCACCGGCGTCACCGGGGCGGTCGGTGTCGCCAAGGCCGGTGAGAGCCTCGGGAAGGTGCGCGAACGCGTCCAGGAGACCGGCGACCAGCTCGGTGGTCGGCTGCGGATGCTCGTCGGCAAGCCAGGGCTCGACGGGCACTCCAACGGAGCCGAGCAGGTCGCGGTCCGTGCGCGGGACGCCGGCTTCGAGGTGATCTACCAAGGCATCCGGCTGACCCCGGAGCAGATCGTCGCTGCCGCCGCGGCCGAGGACGTCCACTGTGTCGGGCTCTCGATCCTCTCCGGCTCGCACATGGAGCTGGTCCCCGCGGTGCTCGACGGGTTGAAGGCCGAGGGGATGCAGGACGTCCCGGTCATCGTCGGCGGCATCGTCCCGAGCAGTGACGCGGCCGAGCTCAAGCGGCTGGGCGTGGCCGAGGTGTTCACCCCCAAGGACTTCGGTCTCACCGAGATCATCGACGGCATCGTGACCGTGATCCGCACCGCCAACGGCCTGGACTGACGCGTCGGCGGTCGAGCCCATCCCGCCGGTCGAGCCCATCCCGCCGGTCGAGCTTGTCGAGACCCTCAGGTGCGTCTGACGGACAGCACGGTGCCGGCAGACTCGTCGGTGGGTGCACCCTCATCTGACACCGGGCCAGCGTCGCACGGAGACCGAGCGCGTGACCGGCGTACACGGAACGACCGCGGTGTCGTGCACAGCAATGGCAGACTCGGTGGGGTGGCGAGAGTGGTCGTGATCGGCGCCGGGGTGGTCGGACTGAGCTGTGCGGTCCGGCTGCTGGAGCGTGGTCACGACGTGGGTGTGGTCGCCCGTGACCTGCCGCTGGAGACGACGTCGTCGGTCGCCGCAGCCCTGTGGTACCCGCACCGCGCCTTCCCGTTCGAGCAGGTCACCGCGTGGGGGCGGACGACGTACGCCGAGCTCGGGCGTCTCGCTGAGGACGAGCAGAGCGGCGTCACGATGCGAGAGGGCACCCAGCTGCTGCGAGCCCGCGCACCACGCCCGTGGTGGGCAGATGCCGTGCCGGAGCTGCTCGAGGTCGACCACGTCCGACCGCCCTACCGTGCGGGCTGGACGATGCGGGCCCCGCTGATCGAGATGCCGGTGTACCTGCCGTGGCTCGCGGCCAGGGTCGAGGAGCTGGGCGGGTCGATCTCCCGGATGGCCCTGGGTGCCTTGCCGAGCACAGGTGCCGTCGTGGTCAACGCAACCGGGCTCGGGGCCCGGCTCTTCGCCCACGACGGCTCGGTGGTGCCGGTGCGCGGCCAGGTGGTGCTGGTCGAGCAGGTGGGCCTCGACCACTGGTGGCTCGACGCCGGGGACCCGCAGAACGGCAGCCCGGCGACGTACGTGGTCCCGCGCAGCCGGGACATCGTGCTCGGGGGCACCGAGGACGAGGGTCGCTGGGACCGCGTGCCCGACGAGGGGGCACGCGAGCAGATCCTCCGGCGAGCCATCGACCTGGTGCCGGAGCTGCGCGGGGCGAAGGTGCTCGGCACCCGGGTCGGGCTGCGCCCGGCTCGACCCTCGGTGCGGCTGGAGTGCGAAGAACGCCCGGAGGGCCGGGTGGTGCACTGTTACGGCCACGGTGGCTCCGGGGTGACCCTGTCGTGGGGGTGCGCCGACGAGGTGGCCGACCTCGTCGGGCGCGAGGCGGCATGAACACGCTGACTCGCCGGGTGCTGCTCGCAGCTCCTGGGGTGTCGCTGGCAGTGGTCGGCGCCACTCATCCGCCACGACTCACCTACGACTCCGCCCAGCACTGGTGGGTGATGCACCTGGCCGGCACCTTCGTCTTCCCGCTCGTGGGGGTCGCCCTGGTCGCCCTGGTCTGGGGACGCCGCGACCCGCTGGCGTGGGTGGTCTACGTCGGATCCTTCGTCTACGCCTGTGCCTACACCGCACTCGACGTGATCAGTGGCCTGGCTGCCGGGTGGGTCACCGACCGGCTCGGCCCGGGGGTGGAGCGTCCCGACGAGGTCCGCTACCTCTTCGAGATCGGAGGCCGGCTGGGGGACGTGGGCGAGGCCGGACTGATGTTCGCGGTCGCCGCGGTGAGCGTCGATGCCGTACGACGGAGGGGAGTGAGTTCGCTGCCGGCCGCTGGGCTGCTGGTGCTCGGCGCCTGGGGGGTCCTCGTCGACCACATCTTCTGGCCGTGGGGAGCTCTCGGAGCAGGATTCATCGGTCTCGGGACGGCGCTGCTGGACCACCCCCGACTGAGACCCGCACCCGTACCCTGAGGTCATGGGTGCGGGCTGGTCGAACCCTCCGCCGCTGCAGGTTCCGCAGCGGCTGCGCCCGCACGTGCGCGCGATCTACGGGTACGCCGCCGCCGGCATGACGCCCGGGGTGCACCGCGGGCTTCCCTCGGACACTCTCACCCTGGTCCTTGCGATCGGCGACCCGCTGCGCACCGCTGTGTCCTGGGAGCACCTGCGAGCGGGGGAGGTGGACGCCCAGCACGTCGTGCTCGGCGGCCTGCACACCACCAGCGCGGTGGTGCTCCAGCCGCAGTGCTGGGCGGGTGTCCAGGTCGCGGTCTCGCCGCTGGGCGCGCGGGCGTTGTTCGGTGCTCCTGCCGCCGCGCTGCCCACGGGGCGGTGGGACGCACGCGACCTGCTGGGGGCGCCGGCGGACCAGGTCAGTGAGCGCCTGGCCGAAGCGGTGGACTGGCCGGCCCGCTACGCCGTCGTGGTCGACTTCTTCGACGACCTGATCAGTCTGTCCGACCCGGGCCGGGTGCCACGTCCGGAGGTGCGCGAGGCGTGGCGGGTCGTCGTCGCCCGGGCCGGCCGGATCAGCGTGGGCGCCGTCGCTCGACACGTCGGGCTCAGCCCGCGACGGCTCTCGACGCTGTTCGCCGCAGAGCTGGGCCTCACCCCCAAGGTCGCTGCACGGCTCGTCAGGTTCGACACGGCGCGGGTCTCGGTCGCTGCGACGGCTGTCGCACGTGGCCCGCTCGGCGGCTCGCTCGACCTCTCGCGGCTCGCCGCTGAGCTCGGCTTCTACGACCACGCCCACCTGGTGCGTGAGTTCAGAGCGTTCGCCGGTCTGAGCCCCTCGGCCTGGATCGGCGAGGAGTTCCGAAACGTCCAAGCCGGCGCCGAGCTGCAGCAGGCAGCATCGTCGCCATGAACGAATCCAGCGACAGCTCCACCCCGACCCGAGCCCCGGCCGTCTGGCCGGCGTTCCAGGCCTACGACCCCCGCGCCGTGATCCGGTTCCTCGTGGCGCTGGGGTTCGAGGAGACCGTGAGCTACGCCGACGACACCGGTGTCGTCCAGCACGCGCAGCTGGACTGGCCGGAGGGTGGTGGCGTGATGCTCGGCGTCCACAAGCCCGAGGGGCCCTTCACCCAGCAACCCGGCACCACGTCGGCGTACGTGGTGACCGCCGACCCCGATGCCGTGCTGGAGCGCGCCCGGGCGGCCGGTGCCGAGGTGCCGGACACGCCCACCGAGCGGGACTACGGGAGCAGGGAGATCGCGCTGCGCGACCCGGAGGGCAACCAGTGGACGTTCGGTACCTATGCCGGTGAGCCACGGCGGGAGTGACCTGCGACGCCTCGACGCGTCACCAGCCCAGTTTGGTTCGTGCCCGGGCGGCAAGCACAATCGGAGGCGATGACTGAATCCGAGCGCCTCGAGATCAACTGGACCAACTCAGCAGGTGCCGCTCTGGGCGCGGTCTCCGCCGCCGTGGTCCTGTCCACGCTGGGAACAGCGGGGACCCTGCTCGGCGCGGCCCTGGGCAGCCTGTGCATCACGATCGGCGGTGCCGTCTACGCCCACTCGCTGCGGATGACCAAGCGTCGTGTCGCGGCGGCGCGGGAGGTCGCTGGTCGCCGCCAGGCAAGGGCGCGGGACCGCGCAGGCTCCGCGGACTCTGCCGGCTCGGGGCAGCCTGCCTCGGAGCCCGGCACCGACACGCTGAGGACGGCGCAGGAGCGCGAGGCGCTGGAGGGGGAGTCCCGACTGCAGATGCTGCGAGGGCTGCCGTGGAAGCGGATCGCGCTCGTCAGCGTCGCCCTCTTCGCCGTCACCGTGGCGATCATCCTGGTCTTCGAGCTCTCGGTCGGACGTCCGGTCTCGGCCTTCACCGGTGGCAGCGACGGCGACAGCGGCACCTCGGTGCCTGGGGTGGGTGGTGGCGACCCCGGAAAATCCGAGCCCGGGGATCAGCAGGACCCTCAGGACGACGCCCCGGCGGAGGGCGAGTCCGAGGCGCCGGTCGAGGAGGAGTCGGACCCGGCCGCTCCCCCCGAGGAGGCACCGACGACCCCCGAGGAGACCACCACCACTGCGGAGCCGACCCCGCTGCCACCGCAGACCACCGCGCCCTGAGGCGCTCTCAGCAGCTCAGAACAACCGGCTGGTCGGGTCGTCGATGCCGCGCAAGGCGTCGTAGTCGACCACAGCGCAGTCGATCCCGCGGTCGATGGCCAGCACCTTGGCCTGGGGCTTGATCTCCTGGGCCGCGAAGATCCCGCGCACCGGCCCTCTGCGGGTCAGCTGCGGGTCGCGGTTGAGCAGCTCGAGGTAGCGGGTCAGCTGCTCGACGCCGTCGATCTCGCCGCGGCGCTTGATCTCGACCGCCACGCTGACGCCCCGCGGGTCGCGACACATCAGGTCCACCGGACCGATCGGTGTCGGGAACTCCCGGCGCACCAGCGTCAACCCGTCGGCGAGCGTGGCCGGGTGCTCGGCGAGCAGCTCCTGCAGGTGCTTCTCCACGCCGTCCTTGCGCAGCCCGGGGTCCACCCCCAGGTCGTGGCTGGTGTCGGAGAGCACCTCGTCGATGAGGATCCGCAAGGTGTCCTCGGACTTCGGGCTGCTCACCGACCACTCGGGACGCCCGTCGTGGGTCACGCCCTCGCGCAGCGTGCAGGGCGGTGACATCCAGTTCAGCGGCTTGTAGCTGCCGCCGTCGGAGTGCACCAGCACCGAGCCGTCACCCTTGACCATGATCACGCGGGTCGCCATCGGCAGGTGCGCGGTGAGCCGTCCGGCGTAGTCGACCTGGCAACGCGCGACGACGAGTCTCACGCGGGCACCGTACCGGAGCCGTGAGACTGGGCGCGCGGGTGGCCGAGGTCACAGCCCGGTTGCGGCCGACAGGCCTGTTACCTGCCAGTAAGGACGTGCCATCATCGGGCCATGTCTGAGCACGAGATCCACGACTCCCTGGTCCTGCCGTACCTCAACCACGCCGCGCGCATGTATGCCGAGGGGTACGCAACGCGGGCCGACATCGACGCCGCGATGCGCTTCGGCTGTGGCTACCCGACAGGCCCCCTGACCGTGCTGGACAGGGTCGGCGTCGAGGTCGTGCGTGATCGTCTGGCCGAGCAGTACGAGCGCTCGGGCGACGACTGGCACCGTCCCGCCGAGATCCTGGACAAGCTGGTCGCCGACGGGCGGACCGGGGTGACCGCGGGGCGCGGCTTCTACACCTACGACGAGCGCGGCGCGGTGGCCGCCGACGACGAGACACCGTCCGCGGACGACGCCCCACAGGTGGGGCACGACATCGCCACGGTGGGCGTGGTCGGAACCGGCACCATGGCCAGCGGCATCGTGGAGGTCTTCGCCAAGGCCGGCTACGACGTGGTCTTCGTCGGCCGCAGCGACGAGAAGGTCGCCGGGGTCAGGGCCACGATCGAGAGGTCGTTGGACAAGGCGATCTCGCGGGGCAAGCTCGACGAGGACGGCAAGGCTCAGGTGCTGGCGCGCCTGACCGGGGCGACCGAGCGCGAGGCGCTGGGCGAGGTCGACCTGGTGGTCGAGGCGATCGCGGAGGACCTCGAGGTCAAGCGCGACCTCTTCGGCGACCTGGACCGGATCTGCAAGCAGGGTGCGATCCTGGCCACGACCACCTCATCGCTGCCGATCGCCGAGTGCGCGGCTGCCACGTCGCGTCCGGAGTGGGTCATCGGCATGCACTTCTTCAACCCGGCTCCGGTGATGAAGCTGGTCGAGGTGGTCACGACCGAGCAGACCGCGGCCGAGGTCGACCAGACCACCCGCGCGCTGTGCGGCAAGGTCGGCAAGGTGGCGGTCTCGTGCGCGGACCGGGCGGGCTTCATCGTCAACGCGCTGCTCTTCCCCTACCTCAACGACGCGGTGAAGCTGCTCGAGGCGGGCAGCGCCTCGATCGACGAGATCGATGCCGCGATCAAGGAGCAGGCATCCTTCCCGATGGGCCCCTTCGCGCTGCTCGACGTCGTCGGCAACGATGTCTCGCTGGCGATCCAGGAGGAGCTGCTGCGCGAGTTCGGCGACACCCACCTGGAGCCGGCCCAGGCCCTGCGCGACAAGGTCGCCGCGGGGGAGCTCGGCCGCAAGACCAAGCGTGGCTTCCACGACTACAGCTGAGGTGCGGCCTCAGGGCTGACAAGCACGCAACGCAGCAGGGCCCGGCGACCAGGTCGCCGGGCCCTGCGTTGCGTTGTCGGGTCGCTCAGGCGCGATGCTTGCCGCTGGAGGACTTCGTGTCGTCGGAGTCGTCCTCGGGCTCGTCAGCGATGTCGGTCGGCTCGTCGTCGTCCGAGGGGCCCTCACCCGCGTCGGAGTTCGTCGCCCCCTCGTCGTCGTCCTCGAAGGTGCCCTTCTCCGCGTTGAAGGTGCGCTGGGTGTTGTCGACCTCGACGTTGTCAGGGCGGTTCTCCGGGGCCAGCCGCCGCTTGCGCTCCTCCTCGATCTCCTCGATCAAGGAGTCGTCGACGTCGTCGGGAGAATCAGCCTCCATCAGCGCCTGGGTCTGTTCCTTGGGAGCGTTGGTGCTCTCGTACCCGTCGAGCGGGACCCCGGAGGCGGAGGTGTCGGTCTCCCCCGAGTCGTTCCCCTCGTCGTCCTGCGAGGCATCCTCGCGCTGGTCCTGCTCCTGCTCGGTGTCCTGGTCGCTCACTGGCCCTCCTCGACATCTTGGTGGTGAAACTGTCACCGTCCCGCGGCCGGGTCAAACCACACCCACCTGGGGCGGCAGTGCCACCGCGGGTGGGCCAGGACGGGAACGCCCCCCGGCCACGGCGCTCATGACGCCTGTGGACGGGGGGCGACTGTCTCGAGGAGGAGCCCCGGGAGCGCTCACTCGGCCTCGTCGGCGGGCTCCTGGACGGTCTCGCCGGCGAAGCCGGCCATGAGCTCACGCAAGGAGCCCAGCTGGGCTGCGATCGAGTCGCGACGGTTGGTCAGCACCTCGACCTCGTGGTGCAGCTTGCTCAGCTCCCGCTGCGCCTCCTCGTGACCTGAGTCGATGAAGGTCTGCGCCTGGGTCTGTGCGGCGGTGACGACCTGTTCGGCCTCGCGGCGCGCCCGGGTCAGGGTGCGCTCGGCTTCCTCTGCCGCGTGCTGGCGGACGTCGGCGGCGCGCTCGATGGCCTCGCGGGCACGCTCCTCGGCAGCGTCGGCACGCTCCTCGGCCTGCCTGAGCAGCGCCTCGGTCTCGGCGACGGCGCTGGAGTGGTTCTCCGCGGCCTCGCGAGTGAGTCGCTCCTTCTCCACCGCCAGCTCGCGCTGCATCTCCGCCACCTCGCGTCCCGCGATCGCCAGCGACTGCTCGGCCTCGCGACGCGCGGAGGTGAGCAGCGCCTGCGACTGCTGCTCGGCCATCAGTCGTTGCTGGGCGGCGTCGCGCTCGGCGGCCTGGAGCATCTCGCCGGCCTCACGCTCGGCCTGGCCGCGGGTGCGCTCGATCTCGCTCATCGTGGTGGTGCGCTGCTCGTCCAGCTGCTGCAGCTGGGTCATCCGCATGTCCTCGGCGTCGCGGGACGCGTGGTTCTTCAGGGCGCTGGCCTCGTGCTGGGCCTGGCGCAGCACGTCGTCGGCGCGGGTGCGCGCTGCGGTGATCACCTCGTCGGCCTGCTCCTCGGCCAGGCGCAGCAGCTCGCTGGCCTTGCCGCCGAGGCCGGCGTAGGTCGGGTTCTCCTGCTGGGAGATGTCCTCGCGCAGGCCGTCGAGCTCGGCCTGGACCTTCGCGGTGTGCTTCTCCAGGTCGGCGACCTTGGCCGTCAGCGCCTTCTTGTCCGCCTGGAGGGCCTGGAACTGTTTGTCCACGGCGGCGGTGTCATAGCCGCGGCGCGCCACCGGGAAGGGCGCGTTGCCACCGGCGGGCCGGGCCTGCTCGGCCGCCTGGCCCTGCGGGACCGTTCCCTGGTTGTCGAAGATGGAAAGTCCGCTCATGGGTTCCTCAATTCTGCTGGCCGCTGCCGACCTCTGCTGGGCGCTGGCCCTAGTGTCACCGATTCCCCCCAAAACCAGCGGGCGCACCGGCGTGTGTCGTCGCCTGACTTTTCAGGCTTTGCCACATGGTGCGCCCACGTCCGGGTCGGCGTCGATGCCCCCGGGGGGTCAGACCCCCCGGAACCGGTTGATCGCGCTCTCGTGCTGGGCGCGCATCTGCGGGTTGCGGACGCCGAGCCCCTCCTCCGGAGCCAGGCACAGCACGCCGACCTTGCCCTGGTGGGCGTTCTTGTGCACGTCGAGGGCGGCCTGGCCGACCTCCTCGAGGGGGTAGGACCGCGAGAGCGTCGGGTGGATCATGCCCTTGGCGATCAGGCGGTTGGCCTCCCAGGACTCTCGGTAGTTGGCGAAGTGGGAGCTGATGATCCGCTTGAGGTTCATCCACAGGTAGCGGTTGTCGTACTCGTGCATGTAGCCCGAGGTCGAGGCGCAGGTGGTGATGACGCCGCCCTTGCGGGTGACGAACACCGAGGCGCCGAAGGTCTCCCTCCCGGGGTGCTCGAAGACGATGTCGATGTCCTCGCCGCCGGTGAGCTCCCGGATCCTCTTGCCGAAGCGCCGCCACTCCTTGGGGTTCTGAGCCGTGCCCTCCTCGTTCCAGAACTGGTAGCCCTCCTCGTTCCGGTTGATGATCAGCTCGGCGCCCATCTTGCGGCAGATCTCGGCCTTGTCGTCGCTGGAGACCACGCACACCGGCGTCGCGCCGCCGTTGAGGGCGTACTGGGTGGCGAAGCCGCCGAGACCACCGGAGGCACCCCAGACCAGGACGTTGTCGCCCTGCTTCATGTTGCCGCCGTTGCCGCTGACGAGCTGGCGGTACGCCGTGGAGTTGACCAGGCCGGGGGAGGCGGCCTCCTCCCAGGTGAGGTGGTCGGGCTTGGGCATCAGCTGGTTGGACTTCACCAGGGCGATGTCGGCCAGCCCGCCGAAGTTGGTCTCGAAGCCCCAGATCCGCTGCTCGGGGTCGAGCATCGTGTCGTTGTGCCCGTCGGGGTGCTCCAGCTCGACGGAGAGGCAGTGCGCCACCACCTCGTCGCCCGGCTTCCAGGTGTGGACGCCGAGCCCGGTCTTGAGGACCACACCGGCGAGGTCGGAGCCGACGACGTGATAGGGCAGGTCGTGCCGCTTGGCCAGCGGGGAGATGCGGCCGTAGCGCTCCAGGAACCCGAACGTCGAGACCGGCTCGAAGATCGAGGTCCACACGGTGTTGTAGTTGATCGCGCTGGCCATCACCGCCACCAGGGCCTCGCCGGGGCCGAGCTCGGGCAGCTCGACGTCGTCGACGTGCAGCGTCTTGCGCGGGTCCTTCTCCTTGGTCGGCAGACCCTCGAACATGTCCACCTCGTCCTTCTTCACGAAGGCGGCGCGGTAGGACTCCGGGATCTCGAGGTTGGCGAAGTCCTCCGAGGAGGCGTCGCCGGCCATGATCGCGTCGAGGATGTGCTTCACGAGGTCTCCTGTGCTTGAGAAGGCTGCATCGACGTGCACCCGAAAGTGCACCCGAGGTGAACCCGGAATCTACCGGCCGGTAGACAGGCCGGGGAACCCGGCTGTGACCCATCCGACGGTGTGGTGGTGTGCGGGGGGCTCCTCTCGGGAAGGAGTACAAGATGAGAACCGGCCGATTGCTCATGGGCGCGGGTGTCGCGGTGGCAGGCATCGCAGCCAGAGATCTGACCCAGAAGCGGCACTCCCTGCTGCGCGCCTTCCCCGTCGTCGGGCACGCCCGCTACCTGCTCGAGGCCCTCGGCCCGGAGCTGCGGCAGTACATCGTCGCCGGCGACGACGAGGAGCGCCCGTTCAACCGGGACCAGCGGAAGTACATCTACGCCTCCTCCAAGGGCGTCGACAACTACTTCGGGTTCGGCACGGACAACGCCTTGGACCAGGTCGACGGCTACCCGGTGATCAAGCAGCGCACCTTCGCCCACAACGCACCCTCGAGCAAGGACGCGCACACCGCCGACGACGAGTGGTTGCCGAGCGTGAAGGTGCTGGGCGAGTCCCGGCAACGCCGTCACGCCTTCCGCCCCAACTCGGCGGTCAACTTCTCCGCGATGAGCTACGGGAGCCTCTCCGGGCCGGCTGTCGAGGCGCTCAACAAGGGAGCCAAGATCGCCGGTTGCCTGCACAACACCGGGGAGGGCGGGCTCTCCCCGCACCACCAGCACGGCGGCGACCTCGTGCTGCAGATCGGGACCGGATACTTCGGGTGCCGGGACAAGGAAGGCAACTTCGACCTGGACATGCTGCTCCGGGTCGTGGAGTCGAACCCGGTGAAGGCGATCGAGCTCAAGCTGAGCCAAGGTGCCAAACCGGGGCTCGGGGGTCTGCTGCCCGCCTCGAAGATCACCAAGGAGATCGCCGAGATCCGCAACATCCCGATGGACGAGGACTGCGTCTCGCCCTCGCGCCACACCGCGTTCACCGACGTCGACTCGATGCTCGACTGGGTGGAGATGGTCGCCGAGGAGACCGGGCTACCCGTGGGCATGAAGTCCGCGGTCGGGGACCCGGAGTTCTTCGAGCAGCTGGCCGAGCAGATGACCGACGGCTCACGCGGGGTCGACTTCATCACCATCGACGGAGGTGAGGGTGGCACCGGCGCGGCGCCGCTGGTGTTCGCCGACCACGTCTCCTTGCCGCTGCGGCTCGGGCTGCCGAGGGCGTACGCCCCCTTCGCTCGCCGCGGGATCGCCGAGCGCATCACGTGGATCGCTTCCGGCAAGGCCGGAGTGGCGGAGAACGCCCTCCTCGCCTTCGCGATGGGGGCCGACATGGTCAACCTCGCCCGTGAGGCGATGCTCGCCGTCGGCTGCCTGCAGACCATGAAGTGCCACACCGGCACCTGCCCGACCGGCGTCGCGACCCAGAACCCGTGGTTGACCCGCGCGCTGGATCCCGACCTCAAGGCCGAGCGCGCGGCCCGCTACCTCGGGGCCTTCCGCCGTGACCTGCACAAGGTCGCCAACGCCGCCGGGTTGCTGCACCCATCGCTGATCGGCACCGGCGACATCGACATCCTCTACGGGAACAGCAGGTCCATGCCGCTGGCCGAGGTGATCGGCTACGAGGACGGCTGGGGCCAACCCGCGCAGGCCGACATCAAGCGGCTGCGCGACCTGATCCAGGAGGAGACGCCGGAGGTGCTCGACCTTCCCCCGGCGGAGCCGGGCCGAGCCGCGGACCGCAGCTAGTCGTCCCTGCAGTGCTCAGGCGCGCCAGACCGGGGCGATGCTGCGGTGGTAGCCCAGGCCGAACACCCGGCTGAGCAGCAGGATCACCGGAGCGGGGACCTGGGCGCGCAGGTACTGCTCCTCCGCGTGTGGCGATCCGTCGAGCAGCCAGGCGAAGAACCGTCCGCCCTCGATCGGTGATCCCGCTCGCAGCTGCTTCTCCACCGCCTTCCACTCAGCGGTCTCGAGGTGGGGGCGCAGCTGGGGCTCCAGCTCGTTCTCCTCGTGGGTGAGGTGACGCTCGGTGACCACGCCGGCCTCGCGCACGGCGTGGGCGGCGCGGGTGGCGGTCTCGGAGTCCGCGGCGCGGCTGAAGCTCGCCATCGCCTCCGACGCCTGTGCCAAGGACTGCGCCATCTCCTGGTGCTCGGACTCCATCGACCCCAGCAGGTCCTCGTCGATCCCGAGACCGCGCAGCGCCGGCCAGATCAGCTCGTCCTCCTGCATGTGGTGGCGGGTGAGCTGCTCGACCAGGTGGCTCCAGGCCCGGTGGAGGTCCGTGGCGCGGCCCTCGTCCCCGTCCGGGAAGGCCCGCAGTGCCTCCTCGGTGCGCGTCAGGTCGCGCCGAACAGCCGCATGGATCACGCGGTTCATCGTCATCTGGCTCACGTCATCGCCTCCAGTGCCTGAAACTAGTCCAGCAGACCCTGCTCGCGCAGCCACCGTTCGGTGCGATTCATGCCGTCGACCAGATCCACCTGTGGGTCGAAGCCCAGGACGCGACGTGCCTTCTCGATCGAGTACGTGCCACGACGTGCCAGATAGCGCATCGACGTGGGGTTCACCTCGGTCGCCCGACCCACCGCCCGGGCGCCGAGGTCCATCCCACCGGCGGCTGCCACGGCCAGCGGGGTCGGCAGGCACAGCGGTCCCCGCATCCCGAGCATCCGGTAGTAGTGGCCGAAGAACGCAGCGCAGCTCACGCCGACCCCGCCGCTGAGGGTGACGACCTCGCCGGAAGCGTCCGGGTGCCGCACGGTCAGCCGCAGGCCCTCGACCAGGTCGTCGATGTAGATCGGGCTGAACACGCCTCGTCCTGCGGCGGGCAGCGCGAACGCGCGCTTGCGGATCAGCTGCAACGGCAGCAGCGTCCACGGTCGCGAGCCGGGGCCGTAGACGTCGCCGGGCCGGACGACGACCACCTGGACCCGCCCCGCGACATGCGCCTGGAGGGCGACCTGCTCAGCCGCGATCTTGGTGTCGACGTAGGGGTGGCCGTCGGGGCGGACGGGGTGGTCCTCGGTCACGCCGTCGGGGAACCCTGAGTCCCCGAAGGCGCGGACCGACGACAGCACGACGACTCGGTGTGCGCCGGCCCGGGAGGCGGCTTCCAGCACTCGGTGCGTGCCCAGTACGTTCGCCCGCCAGGCATGGTCCCAGGTGACCGCGTTCGAGACCGCCGCGGCGGTGTGGACCACCGAGTCGACGCCGAGGAGCCCAGAGGTCCAGGGGCCGGGCCGGGTGATGTCGCCGGTGACGACGCCGCGCGCAGGATCGGCCGAGAGGTCCACACCGCGCACGTCGACGCCCTCCGAGCGCAGTCGAGCGCTCAGGGCGCGGCCGATGAACCCGTTCGCCCCGGTGACGAAGACTCGCACGGTCAGTGCCCAGCGGCTCCGCGGGCCGCGGGCTCGACGAGCTCGACCAGGACGCCTCCGGCGTCCTTGGGGTGCAAGAAGTTGATCCGGCTGTCGGAGGTGCCGCGTCGCGGGGCGTCGTACAGCGTGCGGACGCCGCGCTCGCGAAGGATCGCGCTGACCTGCTCGACGTCGGTGACGCGGTAGGCCAGCTGCTGGATCCCCGGACCGTTGCGGTCGAGGAACTTCGCGATCGTGCTCTGCTCGTTCAGCGGAGCCAGCAGCTGGATGCAGGAGCCGGAGTCGCCGACGCCCACCATCGCCTCACGTACGCCCTGCTCCTCGTTGGTCTCCTCGTGCAACACCGTCATGCCGTAGGTGTCGCGGTAGAAGGCCATCGCCTCGTCGAGGTCGGGGACGGCGATGCCGACATGGTCGATGGCGACGAAGAGGTGCTCGGGGATCTCCAGAGGGGCGTTCATGGCATCCATCGTCGTACGAGGTGGGCGAAGGAGCGAGGCCAGGGGGCCGATTCGGGCCGAATGTGACGGGTTCCTCACCGAGAGCCTGCGGGACCGCCCTCCCGCAGGGCCGACAAGCGTGGGTATCGTCGGAAGGTGGCCGGTGCGAGCCGCCCGGCTGCCCACGAAGTTGTCAGGAGGCGCCATGTCCGACGCAGGGTCCGGATCCGTCATCGTCGCGGGGGCTCGCACCCCGATCGGCCGTCTGCTCGGGGGGCTGAAGTCACAGTCCGCCGCCGACCTCGGAGGGGTCGCGATCAAGGGCGCCCTGGAGAAGGCCGGCGTCTCCGGCGACCAGGTCGACTACGTGGTCCTGGGGCAGGTCATCCAGGCCGGCGCCGGTCAGAACGCCGCGCGCACGGCCGCGGTGGCCGCGGGCATCCCGATGAGCGTCCCCTCGATCACGATCAACAAGGTCTGCCTCTCCGGGGTCAACGCGATCGCCATGGCCGACCAGATGATCCGCGCCGGCGAGCACGAGATCATCGTGGCCGGCGGCATGGAGTCCATGACCAACGCGCCGCACCTGCTGCCCAAGTCCCGTGAGGGCTTCAAGTACGGCGACACCGCCTTGGTCGACTCGATGGCCTACGACGCGCTCTACGACCAGACCACCAGCCAGGCCATGGGGGTGCTCACCGAGGAGTGCAACGCCGCCGCTCAGAAGCTCACCCGCGAGGAGCAGGACGAGTTCGCTGCGCAGTCGCACCAGAAGGCCGCGGAGGCGTGGAAGAACGGTCTCTTCGACGAGGAGGTCGTGCCGGTCACGATCAAGAGCCGAGGCGGCGACATCGAGGTCAGCAACGACGAGGGCGTGCGTGGCGAGACCACCGCGGAGTCGCTCGGCAAGCTGCGCCCGGCGTTCGCCAAGGAGGGCACCATCACTGCCGGGACCTCCTCGCAGATCTCCGACGGGGCCTGCGCCGTGATCGTGATGAGCAAGGCCAAGGCCGAGGAGCTCGGCATCGAGTGGCTGGCCGAGATCGGCGCCCACGGCCAGGTCGCCGGACCTGACTCCACGCTGCAGCTGCAGCCGGCCGCTGCGACGGCCAAGGCGTGCGAGAAGGAGGGCATCTCGCCCACCGACCTGGACCTGGTCGAGTTCAACGAGGCCTTCGCCGCGGTCGGCATCGCCTCGGCGCGCGAGCTCGGAATCGACGACAAGCTGGTCAACGTCAACGGCGGTGCGATCGCACTGGGACACCCGGTCGGCATGTCCGGCGCGCGCATCGTGCTGCACCTGGCGCTGGAGCTCAAGCGTCGTGGTGGCGGCGTCGGTGCGGCCGCACTGTGCGGTGGCGGCGGTCAGGGCGACGCGCTGATCGTGCGAGTGCCGAAGGCGTGACCCACGGGGCCTCGACAGGCTCGACCGGCAGTGCCGGCGAACCCGGCCGTCCTCGCTCGAGGGCGGCCGTGCCCGTCTCCGACCTGGTCGAGCAGGCACGCGCCGGCCGGACCCGGGCAGTGGCCCGGTTGATCTCACTGGTCGAGGACGAGTCGCCCGAGCTGCGTGAGGTGATGGAGGCGCTCGCGCCCCTGACCGGCGAGGCGCACGTCGTCGGCATCACCGGCGCTCCCGGCGTGGGCAAGTCGACCTCGACCAACGCCTTGGTGCGCGAGCTGCGCTCGCAGGGCAAACGGGTCGCGGTGCTGGCCATCGACCCGTCGTCACCGTTCTCGGGTGGCGCGCTGCTGGGTGACCGGGTGCGGATGGGCGACCACGCCACCGACCCGGACGTCTTCATCCGTTCCATGGCTTCGCGCGGTCACCTCGGTGGACTCGCCTGGGCCACCCCGCAGGCGCTGCGGGTGCTGGACGCGGCGGGCTTCGACGTCGTGCTCGTCGAGACCGTCGGCGTGGGCCAGAGCGAGGTCGAGATCGCCGGCACCGCCGACACCACGCTGGTGCTGGTGGCACCCGGCATGGGTGACGGCATCCAGGCCGCCAAGGCCGGGATCCTCGAGATCGGTGACGTCTACGTGGTGAACAAGGCCGACCGCCCCGAGGCCGCGAGCGTGCGGCGCGACCTGCGCTCCATGCTGGCCCTGACCGAGCGGGCCTCCGCAGCCTGGCGGCCACCGGTCCTGCTGATGTCGGCGCAGTCCGGCGAGGGGGTCGACAAGGTTGCCGCCGCCCTGGCCGACCACGTGGAACACACCCAGGGGGAGCAGCTGCAGGCACGACGGCGAGCCCGCGCCCGGGCCGAGGTGGAGGCCCTTGCGCTCACCACGCTGCGGCGCCGCTGGGGCGGGGTCTCCAGCGGTGACCTCGACCGGGTCGCCGACGAGGTCGCGACGGGACGGCTCGACCCCTACTCGGCCGCAGACCAGCTGCTCGGCTCCTGACCGGCGCCATCGGCCCCCGGCGCCATCGGTCCTGTCGGTCGCCGGGTGAGTCGTAGCACGCCTGTAACAACAAAGTCCCCCTCCGGAAACGACCTGTGCCCAAGGTGGGCCGCATGTGCGTTGCCCGGTCGTCGCAGCGCCAGGACCCGGAGCTGGGGTCGAGGTGCACACCGTGATCCCTGTCCTCACCGGCTCCCGGGTGCTCGTGACCGCCCAGAGGCGGTCCGAGGAGCTCTCGACGGCCCTGACATCTCGCGGGGCCGAGGTCGACCGCGCACCAGTGCTGAGCGTGGTCTCCGGGGTCGAGGAGTCGACGCTGGTGGCGCGGACCGAGGAGCTGCTGGCCGATCCGCCCGAGGTCGTCGTGGTGACCAGCGCGACCGGCATCCGCCTCTGGCTGGAGGCCGCTAGGGCCGGCTCCGTGCTGGAGCCACTGGTGGAGGTGCTGCACGCCACCAGGCTGGTCGCGCGTGGCCCGAAGGCCCGCGCGGCGCTGCGCAGTGCCGGACTCCTCGCGGACTGGGTGAGCGAGTCGGACACCACCCGTGAGCTCGTCGACCTCCTGCTCACCGACGGCGTCGCCGGTGCCCGGATCGCGGTGCAGCACCACGGCACCTTCGACGAGGCGATGGTTCGGGCCTTCACCGAGGCGGGTGCCGAGGTGGTGTCCCTCCAGATCTACCGCTGGGGTCCGCCCGGTGACCCTGGCGCTGTGAACCGCTCGGTGGCCGCTCTGGGCGAGGGCGACTACGACGCGGTGCTCTTCACCTCCGCACCCGGAGCTGCTGCCTGGCTCGCGGCGCTGAAGGCGGCGGGGGTCGAGGAGGTCGTGCGCGACCGCTCGATCCGCGGTGATCTGCTCCTGGCCGCCGTCGGACCAGTGACAGCTGAACCCTTGGCCTATGCCGGGTGCCTCGCCCGGCAGCCCGCGCGGGCCCGGATGGGCGACCTGGCGCGGCTGGTGATCGAGGAGCTCGACCGGGGCTCGTTGCGCACCTGTCAGGGACTGCTGCGGGTGCGTGCCGGCGGAGCCACGCTGGACCACCGGCCGCTGCCGGTGGCCCCGAGCGGGCTCGCGGTCCTGCGGCGGCTGGCGACGTGCCCGGGGCGGGTGGTCTCGCGCGAGGAGCTGCTCCGGGTCCTCCCGGACGGGTCCGACGACCCGCACCGGGTCGAGGTCGCGGTCGCTCGACTCCGTGAGTCGCTGCGCGCCGGCGGCGGAGACGGAAGAATCGTGCGCACCGTGGTCAAGCGCGGCTACCTGCTGACAGGGGAACATCGATGACGCAGCCCAGCGACTCGGACCGAGAGCCCTCGGGCAGGCTCGTGCTCTGCGCTCACGGGACCCGCTCGCCCACCGGGCGGTCGGCGGTCTCGGCGCTGGTCGCGGACGTGGCCCGGCGCACCGCTGTGCCGGTCGTGGACGCCTACGTCGACGTGCACGGACCGGCGCTCGGCAGCGTCCTGGCCGCCGGAGACGTCGTCGCGCCTCTGCTGCTCTCGCGCGGGCACCACACCGAGGTCGACATCGGTCAGCTCGCTCGCGGCTTCAGCCGGGTACGGGTGACGCCGCCCCTGGGCCCGTCGACGGCGCTGGTCTCGGTGCTGCACCAGCGGATGGCCGCGGCCGGTCTGCGACCGACCGACGAGGTGGTGCTGGCGGCTGCGGGGTCCAGCCGCCCCGAGGCCGCCGACGCGGTCCGTGCCGTGGCTGAGGACCTGTCGTGCGTCGCGCGCCGCACGGTGCGGCCGTCGTACGTCGCCGCACCGGAGGACTCGCCGCTGCCCTCGGTGGTCCAGGCGGTGGCACGCGCTCGGGCGGGTGGGCGCCGAGTGCTGGTCGCGCCGTACCTCCTGGCGCCCGGCGCCTTCCTCGAGCGGGTGCGCAGCTGCGGTGCCGACGTGGTCGCCCGGCCCCTGCTGCATCCTGACCGCGTCGACCCCGTGGTCACCGATCTGGTGCTTGCCCGGGCCGCCCAGGTGTGGGGGGCGACACGGGGGTCGGATCTTGTGACAACGCACGTTGCCTGTTGAAATCAGACCCATGACCGCGCTCGAGCGACCTCCTGCCCCGGCGCACAGCGGCACCGAGAACGCCGACGCCGGCTATCGACCCCAGCTGGGCGTGCCGCTGGGTCCGGAGTCGCTCACCTGGCACGTGCTGGGCGACTGGCGGCTGCTCCTGGTGGGGATGCGGGCCGGGCTTCTCCAGGCGATGCACCCGGCGATCGACAAGGGCCTGCGTGACCACTCCGACTACTTCGCCGGTCCGTTCGACCGGATCTGGCGCTCGGTGCCCCAGATCGCCGGGGTGATCTACGACCCCGACCCGTTGCTGACCGCAGCCAAGGTCCGCGACTACCACCGCCCGATCAAGGGCGAGCTGGACGGCGGTGAGCGCTACCACGCGCTGGAGCCCGAGACCTACTACTGGGCCCACGCGACCTTCTTCGAGGCCCAGGTCGCGGCGATGGAGCACTTCGGGTCCGGGCTGAGCGAGCAGGAGAAGGAGCGGCTGTACCAGGAGTCGGTGCAGTGGTACTCCCTCTACGACGTCTCGATGCGTCCCGTCCCGAAGGACTACGCCGAGTTCTGCCGCTACTGGGACCACATGTGCGCCGAGGTGCTGGAGAACAACCGGTTCGCCCAGGGAACCTTCCGGCCGCGCAAGGGCGCCATGGGTCCCTCGCCGGTGCGGTGGTTGCCGACCCCGCTGTGGCACGCACTGTCCGACCGCGGCTACGCCGCGGGGATCTGGATGGTGCGGGGGAGCCTGCCGCCGCAGCTGCGGGAGCGCATGGGACTGCCGTGGAGCGAGCGTGAGGAGCGCCGGATGCGCGTCGTCGCTCGGGTCTTCAGCGCGACCTTCGAGCGGCTGCCCCTGGCGCTGCGGCTGGCCCCGCCCGTCGTGGCGGCGTTCCGCCGCGAGGGTGTGTCGCTGTGGCGGCTGCGCCGAGACCCCCCGCGGCCGTGATCCCCGGGGGGCTGTGACACGTGGGGCGTGTGCGTGCCTACGTGATGCACGTGCCCCACTGTGGTAGTTGTGGAACTCGCAACATCGGCGCGCCGCGCCACGATTCGGCTCAGTCGCACTTCCCCCTCGGACGGAGCAGCCATGAGGTTCCTGGTCATCGGCGTGGTGGTGGTTTTCCTGGGCTTCTGGATGGTTCAGGACCCCGGCAGCCTGGCGCAGATCACTGCTGACGCTGCAGCGTGGTCCTGGGCGATGGCCACGATGCTCTTCAGCGCGGTCATCGACTTCAGCAGCCGACTCCTCAGCTGAAGGCCTGCGGCGGAGGGCAGATGTCGCTCAAGCTCGAGCTGCGGCCGTCTCGACGGATCGAGGAACAGCTCCTGCACGTCCTGGGGGAGCAGGTCGACCTGGCGCTCGAGCACCACCTGATGGCCTACGTCCGCTCTGCGGTCTGGGCTGCCGGTGCCCTCGTGATGACCTTCCTCGTCCCGGTGTGGTCCGGACGCTTCGAGCCGGTGCTGCTCGGCCTGCTGATGGGGGCGTGGGCGGCATGGCTCTATGCCCACACCCACCTGGACCGGTTCGTCGTCACCGACATGCGGATCTTCCGTACCCAGGGCGTGCTCAACCAGCACACCGCGGCGATGTCGCTGGCCCGGATCGTCGACTTCACCTTGAAGCAGCCGCTCCTGGGACAGGTCTTCGGCTACGGGCACTTCGTCTTCGAGAACGCCGCGCAGGACCAGGGGCTGCGCGCGATCCGCTTCATCGGTGACGCAAGCAAGGTGAACCGGCGGATCCAGCAGCTGGTCTTCCAGGCGGGCGGGGGGCCGGCCCGGCACAAGCTGGGCGCAGACGGGGTCCCCGTGCCGGGCGAGACCGACTTGGACGCCACCGGTGAGATCCCCGCCGTGCGCTAGCGAGCCGCTCGATTGCTCGTCCCGGCGTCCAACTCCGCGCACAAGACCCCTCATCGACCTCTCGGCGCGGCGTGTCGCGCCAATGAGCCTTCTTCTGCGCGAAAACTGACGCGACCACGGCGTGGCCCCGGGGCGGCTGCGCCGGCTCGCAGGCGGATCGGCAAGATGGGTCCCATGAACATGCCGTTCTCACGACCAGGTGCGGTCGACCTCTCGGCCCTCAAGCAGCCGCGGCCCGGCGCCGCCGGACCCTCCGCGGGTGCGCCCCCGTCCGGCCAGTCCGGTGTCGCGACGTCGTACGTCGTGGAGGTCGACGAGCAGAACTTCCAGTCGCTGCTCGAGGCCTCGATGACCGCTCCGGTGGTGCTCGCGGTCTACTCACCGAGCCGGATGCCCGCGAGCGTGCAGCTGGCCGGTGACCTGGCGACGGTGATCGAGGAGCTCGGCGGCCGACTGGCGCTCGGTCGGGTGGACGTCGATGCCCAGCCCGGCATCGCCCAGGCGATGCAGGTCGAGAGCATCCCCTACGCTGCGATGGTGCTGCAGGGCCGGCTGGCACCGCTGCTGCAGGACGCCCCGCCGCTGGCCGAGCTGCGCACGATGATGGGCCAGCTGGTCGACCAGCTCACCCAGCAGGGCATGACCGGCACCCATCAGCCCTTCGCCAGCGGTCCGGCACCGGCCGCGCCGGTGGAGGAGCCGACCGAGGACCCGCGCTACACCCCCGCAGAGGAAGCGCTGATGGCCGGCGACCTCGACCGGGCGGTCGCGGAGTACGACGCCCTGCTGGCCGCCAACCCCGCCGACGAGGAGGCAGCGGTGGGCAAGGCCCGAGCGCTGCTGATGAGGCGCACGAGCGGAGCGGACCTCGAGGCAGCTCGAAGCGCCGCGGCGGCCGCGCCCGACGACACCGAGGCGCAGCTGCTGGTGGCCGACATGGATCTGCTCGGCGGCCACGTGGACGATGCCTTCCGTCGGTTGATCGACCTGGTGCGTCGCACGGCGGGGGAGGAGCGCGACCAGGTTCGGCTCCACCTGTTGGAGCTCTTCGCCGTGGTCGGCAACGAGGACGACCGGGTGCTCGCCGCCCGACGCACGTTGGCCTCGGCGCTGTTCTGAGGGCGGCGGACGCGGCTCCGGCTAGTGCGTCGGTAGGGCGATCGGGGACGTATGTCCCCACCTTGATGCCCGCACCGCCAACTCCGCATCCCGGACAGGTTCTGGTCGGATACTGGCCCAGTGAGCGCGGAGACCCAGGCCGGATGGGCGTCGGTCCTCATGCTCCTGTACGGGCTCCTCTGGTGGGGAGGGGCCCTGGGTTGCGTTGCGCTGGTGGCGACCAGCGCGAGGTCAGCGCGCCGTCAGCGACTCGGTGAGCCCGAGGGCTCCAGCACTCCCACGCGCCACGACACCCGCGTGCTGGCGCTGCGCCGCGAGCTGGCGCACGCCTCGAGCTCAGGACGGCTGCCGAACACCTCGACCTGGCCCGCCCCTGAGCACCCTGAGCCCGAGAGCCACCCCGACCCGCAGCACCGGACCGGGGACCTGCTCGTGCTGGCGGCCGGGTGCAGTGCCGCGGCCGCCGGCGTCCACCTCGCGATGGCGCCACTGCACGCGGCCGACGGACTGACGCACGTGGCCTTCTTCGTGGTCGTCGGACTCGTGCAGGCCGTCCAGGCGGCGCGTCTGCTGCTGGGTCCGACTCGGACGGTGCTGCACAGCGTGCTGCTGCTGAACCTGGGGGTGGTCTCGGTCTGGGCTGCCAGCCGCACCGTCGGCGTTCTCGGCACGACCGAGCCCGTGGGCTCCTGGGACCTCGCCGCGACGGCGTGGGAGATCGGCTGCGTGGTGGCCTCGCTGCGGCTCGCCCGGCGCACGACCCAAGGTCTGCCTCGCCCGGCGCTGGATCCGGCCGCGTGGTCGCCGTTGGTGCTGGGCGCTCTCGGACTGACGCTGCTCACCATGAGCCTGCTCCCGCTCGGGGGCCACTGATGAACGCCCTACTCGACAGGCAAGGGGTCTGACATGGAAGCGTGGATGGTCGGGATGCTCGCCAACGCGGTGATCTCGGTTGCCTACTTCGGGATCTTCGGCGCCATCCTGCTGCCGCTGATCAAGGGCGGCCAGGTGCGCAAGAACCCCCTGGGCACGGCGACCGCAGCCATCTTCTTGACCTGCGCGGTGCACCACGGCGTGCATGCGGTGCACATGGCGATGCCAGCGTTCGACGTCGACCTGGACCAGGGCATGGCGATGCGTGAGGCGTGGAGCTGGCGGCTGGCGATCTGGGACGTCATCGGCGCCGTCGTCGGTGCCTACTACTGGACCCTGCGCCGCACCTACGGCCCCTTGATGCAGGGTGCCCAGCTCTTCGATGACATGCGCAAGCGTGAGGAGCAGGCTCTGGAGATCAACGACACGATCCTCCAGACCATGGTGGTGGCCAAGATGTCGCTCGACCTGGGTCAGGTGTCGCGCGCAGAGGCTTCCCTGGACAAGGCGATCAAGTCGGCAAGTCATCTGATCACCGACCTGTTGGGCGGGGAGATGCCGGACGAGACCCGCATGACCCGTCGCGCCGCCGCGGTGATCGAGGCAGAGGAGTCCGCACCTGACGGCTCGGTCACCATCTATCGGGAGAGGGAGTGACCACAGTGAAGGTCGCGATCGTCGACGACACACCGGACCTGCGGATGCTGGTGCGTCTGGCGCTCGAGGGGGACACCGACATCGAGGTGATCGCCGAGGGCGAGAACGGCCAGGACGGCATCCGGATCGCCGAGCAGCTGCGTCCCGACGTGATGCTGCTCGACCTGGCGATGCCGGTCATGGACGGGATGACGGCTTTGCCGCACATCCGTGCCCGCAGCCCGCAGACGCAGGTCCTCGTCCTCTCCGGCTTCGCCGCCGACGCGATGACCAGGAAGGCCCTCGAGGCGGGGGCGAAGCACTACATCCAGAAGGGCGCGAGCCCCGACGCCCTGAGACGCATCGTGCTCGAGGCTGCCGATTTCGTCCCCAGCCAGCAGCAGCCGCCCGCGGTCGAGGGGAGCGTGGGCAGGCGGCCGTCCCCAGACGATGCCGGCCGCCCCGCGGCGTCGAACGAGGTCCGGCTCGACGCGGTCGCGGTGACCGCGGCGGACCGAGCGCCGTTCGGACTGGTGGTGGCCACCCGTGACGGTGACGTTCACGGTGGCTGGCGCATCGTGTACCGCAACGCCGCGGCGAATGACCTGGTCGGCGATTGGGGCGAGGTCTCCAGCAGGTCGCTGAGGCGATGGCACCCCGAGCTGACCGGCCTGCTGGATCGCGCCGAGGCGGCCTGGGCGAGTGACACCGCCCTCCGGCTCCAGGGCGCGGTGCGCGGTGTCGAGGCCAGGCTCCTGACCACCCTGGTGAGGACCGATGAGCGGGAGATCGTCATCGGTCTGAGTTCGGGTGCGAAGGCCGACGACGCGGCGCTGCTGCGCCGCGCCATCGCCACTGCGGCCCATGAGATCCGCAACCCGGTCACCGTCCTGTCCGGCGTCGCCACCGCCTTCGACAATCCGGACCTGACCGAGGCGCAGCGAGACTCGTTGCTCTCGGCCGTGCGCCGGCAGAGCAAGGTGCTGGAGCGACTGACCGATGATCTGCTCACCGGAGCACGAGCGGAGGGCGGGACGCTGGAGGTCGACCTGATGCCCACCCCCGTGGCGCAGTCGGTCCAGGAGGCGATCGAGGACGTGTTCCCCGAGGGTGGGGTGTGGGTCACCGGCGATGTCCGGGTGAGGGCGATGGCCGACCCCACCCGCCTTGCCCAGATGCTGGCCAACCTGCTGAGCAACGCCAGGAAGTACGGCGAACCGCCCGTCACCGTCGACGTGCGCAGCGATGTGCGGCACGGCCGGTCCCTGGCGGTGATCACGGTCAGCGACTCGGGTGAGGGAGTGCCCGAGGAGTTCCGCGAGGCGATGTTCGACGAGTACACCCGGGCGGACAGTGAACGGGCCCGCGGCACCGGGCTCGGGCTCTACGTCGTGCGCGCCCTGGCCCAGGCCCACGGTGGCGACGTGGATTACTCACCGGGCGTCGATGGCGGTGCCGAGTTCACCCTGGTGCTGCAACGATCGGACGTCTGACCCGACGGATCAGCCGGCAGGCCGTCCGGACTCGGTGTAGACCGGTCCGCGACCGTCCTCGAGCACGGTGAGAGCGGAGTCGATCCGGCGTGCGGTGAAGTCCGCGCACAGGTGGTGGACCTCGGTCGTCGTGCAGAACCTCGCCTGCCGGATCTCGCGCGCCTGCACCACGATCTGCTCGGCCAGGCCGGGGTCGTGCTCGCCCCCGTCGAAGACCAGGCACACCGCGTCGTCCCACCCGCTCCACGGTGGAAGCCAGTCGGTGAGCAGCAGGCGACCGGGTGTGAGCTGAAGGCTGAGCTCCTCCTCGACCTCCCGGTAGGCAGCCAGCCGGGGCGACTCGTTGACCTCGACCACACCCCCCGGCAGGTCCCAGTCCTGCTTGTAGGTCAGGTTGCACAGCAGCACCCGGCCCTCGGTGTCGCGGGTCAGCACCTGGGAGATCGCCCGCTTGCGGGGCAGGAAGGAGTTCAGCAGGGCTCGGAAACCCTTGCCGCGGGAGACCGGCACGTCGGTGTCGAGCCGGGCGAACACCACGCGGTCCACACGGCCGGTGTCGCCGGGCAGCGCTCCACGGCGCACGCCCTCGCGCTGCAGGCCGGACCACGTCGCGATCCGTGCCGCCTGCTCGTCGTCGGGGGAGATCAGCGCCTCGACCCGGGACTGCTTGAGCTCCTCGAAGGCGACCCGGATCTGCTCGCGCACCGCATGGCTCGCCTGGTCGATGCCGCGCTCCTGGAGCGCGGCGGACCAGCTGATCCGTGCCACTGCGTTGCCCACCGACTCCAGGTCCACCCCGTCGGCGACCAGGTGCTGGTCGTCCTCGCTCACGTGCCGACCCTAACCCCCGCCGCCGTGGCCGCTGGCTCCATGCACCTCGGGGTCAGGTCGCTCCACAAGGGCTTCGAGGCGTGCGACGTGTCCACGGCCTCCACGGCACCGCGGTAGTACGGGGCCTCACGGCGGGTCGTTCACGAACCGGAAGCGCACCCGGACGTCGTCCATCGGCACCAGGACGGTGGATCCGCTCGGCGTCCAGCGTTCCGGCACCAGGAACATCTGGTCACCTGCCTGGATCAGCAGCCGCAACCCCCGGTAGCGGTAGCGGAACTCGAGCTCCTCGCCCTCCGGCAACGCCGACTCCGTCACCCCCGCGTCGGGCGCGAGCCCGAGGAACAGCCGCTCCGGCGTGTCGAGGACGACCGAGGGCAGCTGATCCAGGTTGCGCGCGGTGCGTCGTGCGGCGCCGGCGCCGGTCCACTCCGCCAGTGTGGCGGTCGCCCAGAAGACACAGACGGCGAGCGCGAGCAGGCCGAGAGCGACGGCGCGACCGTGACCCCCCACGCGGTGCCATGACCAGAGGAGCACCAGGAGCCCCGCCGCGAGCACCAGCGGCGTCACCATCGGGTAGTAGGGCCACGCACCCAGCCACCGGTACGCCGCGAGCAACGCGACCCCGGCGGCCACCACGACCGCCCCGCCCCAGCCCACGGCAGGTACCGTCGCGGGCGGCAGGTGGCGGTCGAGCAACCGGGACGCCAGCAGTAGTCCGGCACCGATCACGGGAACGAGGAGCAGCGGCACCAGGAGGGCCTGCGGGCTTCGCATCACGTAGTCGCGGGTGCTCAGCCCGATGGTGTCGACGTCCACGCCGAAGTAGCGGAACTGTGCGCGGGACGAGACGTAGCCGTAGTAGAAGAGCACCCCGGTGAGGAAGGTGGCCGGGGCGACGAACGTCGTGGCCACCGGGTACCACCGGTCCCACACGGACTGCTCGCTCGCGGCTCCGGGGCCGGCCTCGGCCATCAACCGGTCTCCGTCCCGGCCGAGGAGGCCTCCTCCTCGGGCACCTCGTCGAGGTCGACGAACAGCCCGATCGTGGCCGGTCCGGCCGCGTCGATCACCGCCAGCGCCTGCTCGCACAGGGAGTCGTCGGCGCAGGTGAGCTCCGCGTCCGTGACCGTCAGCTCCGAGGGATCGACGTCGACCGGGGCGCCGTTCCAGAGCACAGCGACGTCACACCCGGTGCTCGACCTCGTGAACCGGAAACCTTGGAGACAGGGTGTCGGTGGGCAGCCGGTGGGGGAGACCGTGAACTGCTCGGGGGCGCCGAAGCCCCGGATCTCCACGCTCACACCGTCGGTGAGCGTGGCGGCTGTCCAGCTGACCCGCACGCACTGCGCCGGGGCCGAGGCCGAGAAGGTGGCGTCGGCACCGCCGATCGGCAGACCGGGGAGCTCGACCGACACCGGCCGCACAGTGGGCTCGTCGGCGTCCTCCGTCGCGCGTGTGTCCTCCTGCGACGGCTCGACCAGTGCGGTGTCCTCCTCCGCCGCCGTCTGGTTCGTGCTGGGTGCGCAGGAGAGGAGGAGCGCTGCGCAGAGGAGCGTGGAACCCAGGCGTGCCAGGCCGAACGAACCGGATCCGCTGGGCGAGTCGAGCGGTCTGTGCCGGTTCATGGCGACCTCCATCGGGTATCCCCGGGGTGGAGACCCTGGCCATCGGGTCCGACGCTACTCCCGACGTCGCTCGCGCGCCCTCATTTCGATTGGGTTCTGCTCCGGGGCTCCGCGGCACCGTCGTGGCGCAGCCACACGGCGCCGAGCGGCGGGACCGTGATCGTCGCCGACGCCGGGCGCCCGTGCGAGGCAGTGGCGGTGGCCGTGACCCCGCCCAGGTTGCCGACGCCGGACCCGCCGTAGATTTCGGCGTCGGTGTTCAGGATCTCGCTCCACCGGCCGGTCTCGGGCAGCCCGATCGTGTAGTCGGAGTGCGGGGTGCCGGCGAAGTTCACCACGCAGGCGATCGTCGAGCCCTCGGCGTCCGTGCGGAGGTAGGAGTAGCAGTTGCCGGCCGCGTCGTTTGCGTCGATCCAGCTGAAGCCGTCGGGGGAGTGGTCGAGGGCCCAGAGCCCGGGGTGCTCCACGTAGGCATGGTTGAGGTCGCCCACCAGGCGCTGCAGTCCGGCGTGGCCGGGGTCGTCGAGGTGGAACCAGTCGAGCCCGCGCTGCTCGGCCCACTCGCGGTCCTGCCCGAACTCTTGTCCCATGAACAACAGCTGCTTGCCGGGGTGGGACCACATGAAGGCGAAGTAGGCGCGGAGGTTCGCCAGCTGCTGCCACCGGTCACCCGGCATCTTGCGCAGGAGAGAGCCCTTGCCGTGAACGACCTCGTCGTGGCTGATGGGCAGGACGAAGTGCTCGGAGAAGGCGTAGACCAGGCCGAACGTCAGCTGTCCGTGGTGGTAGCTGCGGTGCACCGGGTCGTGGCGGACGTAGTCGAGGGTGTCGTGCATCCAGCCCATGTTCCACTTCATGGAGAAGCCCAGGCCACCGAGATGGGTCTCGCGCGTCACCCCGGGCCAGGAGGTCGACTCCTCGGCGATGGTGAGCGTGCCGGGGACCCGCTTGTGACACGTGGCGTTCATCTCCTGAAGAAACCCGACGGCCTCGAGGTTCTCCCGGCCACCGTGAACGTTGGGAAGCCACTGGTCGGCCTCGCGGGCGTAGTCGAGGTAGAGCATGCTCGCCACCGCGTCCACCCGTAGACCGTCGGCATGGAACTCCTCCAGCCAGTAGAGCGCGCTGGCCACCAGGAAGTTGCGCACCTCCGAGCGTCCGAAGTCGAAGATGTAGGTGCCCCACTCGGGGTGCTCGCCCAGCCGCGGGTCGGCGTGCTCGTAGAGGGCGGTGCCGTCGAAGCGAGCCAGGGCGAACTCGTCCTTGGGGAAGTGGGCGGGCACCCAGTCCAGGATCACGCCGATCCCGGCCTGGTGCAGCGCGTCGATCAGGTGACGCAGCTCGTCGGGGTCTCCGAACCGTGCGCTCGGTGCGAAGTACGAGGTCACCTGGTAGCCCCAGGAACCTCCGAACGGGTGCTCCATCACCGGCATCAGCTCCACGTGGGTGAAGCCGTGGTCACGGACGTAGTCGACGAGCTCGGTGGTGAGCTCGCGGAAGTCGACTCCCTCGCGCCAGGAGCCGAGGTGCACCTCGTAGGCCGACATCGGGCCGGCGGTGACGTCGCTTCGACCCCGCTGCTCCAGCCAGGCACTGTCGTGCCACTCATAGGTCGACTCGTGGACCACGCTGCTCGTGGCCGGCGGCAGCTCGGTGCGCTGCGCCATCGGGTCGGCCTTGTCGCGCCACGCACCGTCGGCCCCGAGGACGGCGTACTTGTAGCGGGTGCCGTCGCCGACATCGGGCACGAAGAGCTCCCAGACCCCGGAGACTCCGAGCTGGCGCATCGGGTGTTCGCGGCCGTCCCAGGAGTTGAAGTCGCCTTTCACCCGCACCCCGCGAGCCTTCGGTGCCCAGACCGCGAACGAGGTGCCGGACACCGAGCCGAAGGGTCCGTCATAGCGGCGCACGTGGGCGCCGAGGACGTCCCACAGCTGCTCGTGACGGCCCTCGTTGATCAGGTGCAGGTCCATCTCGCCGATCGTCGGCAGGTAACGGTAGGCGTCGTCGACCAGGTGAGGGACCCCGTCGCCGTAGGTCACCTCGATCCGGTAGTCCGGGACCTCCTTGCCGGGCAGGTCGGCCTGCCAGACACCGTGGCCGACGTGGTCGGCCTCGGTCGACCGATCACCCACCAGCACGCGCACCCGCTCGGCCAGCGGTTTCAGCGTGCGCACACAGACGCCGGAGGGGTGCAGATGCACGCCGAGGACGCTGTGCGGATTGCCATGACCACCCTCCACGAGCAGCGCTAGGGTCTCGTCGGGGACGGCGCTGGACGGGCTCATGGTGCTCCGTTTCGTCGGGGGTCGGTGGAATCAGGTGCGGCTGGACAGACGGCGCAGAGCCGCCAGGGGGATGGGCAGCCACGTCGGTCGGTTGCGGGCCTCGTAGACGGCTTCGTAGACCGCTTTGTCGACGGCGTAGGCGGTGAGCAGGTCGTGGTCGACCTCGTCGTGACCGGTCGCCTCGTCGTAGCCGGCGAGGAAGGCGGTCACGTTGCGCTGCGCCCACTCGCGGGCGTGCACCCGGTCGGTGTGGTCGACGTCGCCGGTGGCGCCGAGGTGGTCGCGCCGGGTCAGCTCGGCGGCGTAGTCGAACGATCGCACCATCCCTGCCACGTCGCGCCACACGCTGTCGAGGCGTCGGCGCTGCGCAAGGGTCTTGGCGGGCTCGCCCTCGAAGTCGATGACCTTCCAGCCTTTGACCGTGCGCAGCGTCTGGCCGAGGTGGAGGTCACCGTGGACCCGTTGCACCCGCACCGGGGTGGCGTGACGCACCGCGTCCAGCAGGGACCCGAGGGGTTGCTCCAGCTCTGCCACCTCGGGCACGGCCCGGCCGGCCTCGCGCAACCGTTGCAGCATCTCGTCGGCCAGGCGCGCCATGTCCTGTGGTCCCCACTCCTCGGTGGGGAAGGCATCGGCGAGGTCGCCGTGGATCGCGCCCACGGCGACCCCCAGGCGGTGGGCCTCCCCGGCGAAGTCGCCGCCGGCGAGGTGGGCGGGCATGTCCGGTTCGGCGTAGAGGTTGCGCAGGCTGACCAGTGCGAGGTCCCAGCCGTCGCTCGCGGTGCGCAGGAACTGCTGGAGGATCCCCAGCTGCAGCGGCTCGTCGGCGTCGGCGATCTCGCTGGAGGCGACCTCGACGTAGCCGTACAGCGCCGGGACGTGCTCGCTGCCGGAGAGCGTGAGCGCGTTGAGCATCTCCACATCGGGGTTGACGCCCGGTGTCACCCGACGGAAGAGCTTCATCAGGCCGCTCTCGCCGAACGCGACCGAGGTGTTGCTCTGTTCCGCCGACATCAGCGCCGAGCGCGCGCCCGGATCGAGCTCCGGCTCGCCGATCCGGTGGAAGGTCAGGGGGGTGTCCTCCCGCGCTCCGGGCACCTCGCCGACGAACCCGGCGAGCCACAGCGACATCGCCTCGTGGTCGTGCGCGGCGTCGTAGGCGTGCACCGGGCCGAGATCGGGGTCATCCCAGAAACCGATGTGAGCGTGCTCCAGATGCTCCTGCTCCGCGTCGTAGTAGGAGACCGGCACCTGGTACAGGTCGACGGCCGCTGGTTCTCCTGGGTCCGCCGGCTCGTCCTCATAGGCCACCGCAACGAGCTCCACGGTCACGTGGTCGGTGAGTGGCAGCCGGGTGGTGCCGGTGATCCGGAAGTCCCGGCCCTTGCCGGCGAACCAGCGCCGGTGCTCCATGTAGGAGTGCAACGAGTCCAGGGCGTCGTCGTACGCCGGGCCCGGGGTCTCTGGTCCGTCGACCGTCACGCGGTGAGCCCCCCGTCGACCTGTTGAGGCTCCGGCAGGCGGAACCAGTAGAACCCGTAGCCGCTGAGGGTCAGCAGGTAGGGCAGCTCGCCGATCTCGGGGAACCGGGTGCCACCGAGCAGCTCGACCGGGACGACTCCCTCCCATCGACGCAGGTCCAGCTCGACCGGCTGGGGGAAGCGGGACAGGTTGTTGACGCAGAGCACGGTGTCACCGTCGTACTCGCGCACGTAGGTGAGCACGCTGGGGTTGGAGCCGCCGAGGTCCGCGAAGCCGCCGAGACCGAAGGCCAGATGGTTCTTCCGCACGTGCAGCATCCGTCGGGTCCAGTGCAGCAGGGAGGAGGTGTTCTCCATCTCTGCCTCCACGTTGACGCGCTGGTGGCCGAAGACCGGGTCCATGTTGACCGGGAGGGTGAGCTTGCCCGGCGTGGCGGTGGAGAAGCTGGCGTTGCGGTCGCCGGTCCACTGCATCGGCGTCCGCACGCCGTCGCGGTCACCCAGCCAGATGTTGTCGCCCATGCCGATCTCGTCGCCGTAGTAGAGCACCGGCGACCCGGGCAACGACAGGAGTATCGCGGTGAAGAGCTCCATCTGGTTGGTGTCGTTGTCCAACAACGGAGCCAAGCGGCGGCGGATACCGATGTTGGCCTTCATGCGGGGGTCCTTGGCGTACTCTCCCCACATGTAGTCGCGGTCGTCGTCGGTGACCATCTCCAGCGTCAGCTCGTCGTGGTTGCGCAGGAAGATGCCCCACTGACAGCTCTTCGGGATCTCCGGTGTCTGCTCCATGATCTCGGAGATCGGGTAGCGGCTTTCTCGTCGAACTGACATGAAGATGCGCGGCATCACCGGGAAGTGGAAGCACATGTGGCACTCGTCCCCACCCGAGTCGAAGTCGCCGAAGTAGTCGACCACATCAGCAGGCCACTGGTTGGCCTCGGCGAGCAGGACCCGTCCCGGGTAGTTGTCGTCGACGTACCTGCGGACCATGCGGAGGAACTCGTGGGTCTCGGGGAGGTTCTCGCCGTTGGTTCCGGGCCGCTCGTACAGGTAGGGGACCGCGTCCAGCCGGAAGCCATCGATCCCTCGGTCGAGCCAGAAGCTGAGTGCCTCCAGCATGGCCTCGTGCACCTTCGGGTTGTCGAAGTTGAGGTCGGGCTGGTGGCTGTAGAACCGGTGCCAGAAGTACTGCTTGCGCACCGGGTCCCAGGTCCAGTTCGACGACTCGGTGTCGACGAAGATGACGCGGGCCTCGCCGTAGAGGTCGTTCTGGTCGGACCACACGTAGAAGTCGCCGTAGGGGCCGTCGGGATCCTCGCGGGAGGCCTGGAACCAGGGGTGCTGATCACTGGTGTGGTTCATGACGAAGTCGATGATCACGCGGATGTCGCGTTCGTGAGCGGCGTCCAGGAACTCCTGGAAGTCCTCCATCGTGCCGACCTCGGGCAGCACGCCCACGTAGTCGGCGACGTCGTAGCCACCGTCGCGCAGCGGTGAGGTGAAGAACGGCGGCACCCACAGGCAGTCCACCCCGAGCCACTGCAGGTAGTCGAGCTTCTCGGTCAGCCCCCGGAAGTCGCCCACACCGTCTCCATCACTGTCGCGGAAGGAGCGGACCAGGACCTCGTAGAAGACGGCGGACTTGAACCAGTCGGGGGATTCGTCGAGAGCCATCAGTTGATGTTGCTCCTCACGCTCAGGATGTGGGCGGGTTCGTGGCTCGGGTCGAGTCGCACGTAATTGTGCTCACCCCACGTCCAGTCCTGGCCCGTCACCTCGTCGTGCACGATGAAGCGGTCGGTCCAGTCCACCCCGAGAGCAGACAGATCGAGGTGCACGGTCGTCTCGCGGACGCTGTGCGGGTCGACGTTGACGACGACCAGGACGGTGTTGCGCTCCGGCTCGCCGGTCGAGCCTGTCGAGACCGTCGACTTGGAGAAGACCACGATCGCGTCGTCGTCGGCGTGGTGGACCACGACGTTGCGGAGCTCCTGCAGCGCCGGACTGCGACGGCGAAGGTCGTTCAGCATCGAGAGGTACGGCGTGAGCGTGTGCCCCTGCGCCTCCGCGGACTTCCAGTCGCGCAGCTTGAGCTGGTACTTCTCCGAGTCGAGGTACTCCTCCGAACCGGGCCTGACCGCGACGTGCTCGAAGAGCTCGAATCCGGCGTAGACGCCCCACGACGGCGACCCCATCGAGGCGAGCACGGCGCGGATCTTGAACGCGGCCGGCCCACCCTCCTGCAGGAACGCGTGCAGGATGTCGGGGGTGTTCACGAAGAAGTTCGGCCGCATCAGGTGCGACGACTCGTGGGAGACCTCGAGCAGGTAGCTCTCGATCTCCTCCTTGGTGGTGCGCCAGGTGAAGTAGGTGTAGCTCTGGTGGAAGCCGACCATCCCCAGCGCGTGCATCATCGCAGGCTTGGTGAAGGCCTCTGACAGGAAGATCACGTCCGGGTCGGTCTCACGGACCTCTCCCAGCAGCCGCTCCCAGAACGCGACCGGCTTGGTGTGGGGGTTGTCGACCCGGAAGACCCGCACGCCGTGGTCCATCCAGTGCCGCAGGACCCGCAGCACCTCGGCGTAGATGCCCTCGGGGTCGTTGTCGAAGTTGATCGGGTAGATGTCCTGGTACTTCTTCGGCGGGTTCTCCGCGTAGGCGATCGTTCCGTCCGCCCGCGTGGTGAAGAACTCCTGGTGCGCGCTGGCCCAGGGGTGGTCGGGTGCCGCCTGCAGCGCGAAGTCGAGTGCCACCTCCAGGCCCAGCGAGCGGGCGCGCTCGACGAAGACGTCGAAGTCCTCGATCGTGCCGAGGTCAGGATGCACGGCGTCGTGGCCGCCCTCCTGGGAGCCGATCGCCCACGGCGACCCCACGTCATCCGGTGTCGGCGCGAGCGTGTTGTTGCGTCCCTTGCGGTTGACCTTGCCGATCGGATGGATCGGCGGGAGATAGATGATGTCGAATCCCGCGTCGGCCACGGCATCGAGACGCTCGGCTGCCGTGGCGAAGGTGCCGGAGACCTCGCGGCCGTCCTCATCGACGTAGGCGCCCTCCGAGCGGGGGAACATCTCGTACCAGGACCCGTAGAGCGCCAGCCGTCGGTCGACGTAGAGGGGGAAGGGGCCCTCGACGCTCACCAGGTCGCGCAGCGGGTGACGCCGGAGCACCTCACCCACGATGTCGGAGGTGCCCGCGCCCAGCCGCACCGCGTACGGGAGGTCGGTGTCCTCCAGGCCGGCGATCGCCTCCTCGAGGCGTGCGACGCCGGAGGGGTCGGTGTCGCCGATGTGCTCGATGGCGCGCCGGAGCAGCAGGACCCCTTCGGTGAACATCAGGTCGACGTCGACGCCGGCGGCGATCTTCACCTGGGCGTTGTGGTGCCAGGTGGCGTACGGGTCTCCCCAACCGTGGATCTCGAAACCCCACGCTCCCTCGGTGTCCGGACGCACGGCGCACTGGTAGCGGTCGACGGTGTCGGGGATCGTGCTCATCTTGACCGGAGCCCGTCGCGCACCGCTGGGGTCGATGAGCACGGCCTCGGCGGCCAGGGCGTCGTGGCCCTCGCGGATCACGGTCGCGCTGATCGGGATCTGTTCCCCGGTCGTTGCCTTGGCAGGGTGTCTGCCGCAGGCCACCTGGGGCATGACATCGAGAATCGGGATTCTTCCGACCATGGCGTCCAGCCTGCCCACCCTGGGGGTGACCATGCAAACGAATCCGATTTCTGGGAAGAACTTGACTCAGATCCGGCCTGTCCGGCGGCGAGCATGGGGGTCGGGGAACAGTACTCCCCAGTAGTGTGGCCTCGCCGGACACGAGGGCCACGACGTGGGCTAGCGTTTGCGAGGTGCGAGCGATCCGTCGGTTCACCGTCCGCCCTGTCCTTCCCGAGCCGCTGAGCGCGCTCGGCGAGATCGCCGGCAACCTGAGGTGGTCCTGGCACCCCCCGACGCAGGACCTCTTCGAGAGCATCGACCCCGACGTGTGGGTCAGCAGCCACCATGACCCGGTTCGGATGCTCGGCACGGTGGCGACCGCGCGGCTCAACGAGCTCGCCGGGGACCAGTCCTTCCTCGCCCGGCTCGATGAGCTCCACCGGGACCTCGTCGGCTACCTCGAGGGCCCGCGCTGGTACCAGACGCTCCCCGAGGGGAGTCCGACGTCGATCGCCTACTTCTCTCCCGAGTACGGCATCACTGCGGCCCTGCCGCAGTACTCCGGAGGCCTGGGCATCCTCGCCGGCGACCACCTGAAGTCCGCCAGCGACCTCGGCGTCCCGATCCTCGGTGTCGGCCTGCTCTACCGGCACGGGTACTTCAAGCAGTCGCTCTCCCGCGACGGATGGCAGCAGGAGCGCTATCCGGTGCTCGACCCCGACGAGCTGCCGATCTCGGTGCTGCGCGAGGCCGACGGCTCAACTGCCAAGATCACGGTCGGTATGCCGGAGGGGCGGACCGCGACCGCCCGGATCTGGGTCGCCAACGTGGGGCGGGTGCCGCTGCTGCTTCTCGACACCGACGTCGAGGAGAACACCGACCGGGTGCTGCGCGACATCACCGACCGCTTGTACGGCGGGCACACCGAGCACCGGCTCCGCCAGGAGATGCTGCTGGGGATCGGCGGCGTGCGCGCGATCCGCAAGTACTGCGCGCTCACCGACGCGCCCGCTCCCGAGGTGTTCCACACCAACGAGGGTCACGCCGGCTTCCTGGGGCTGGAGCGGATCCGAGAGCTCACCGAGGACCAGGGGGTCGACTACGGGTCGGCGTTGGAGCTCTCCCGCGCCGGCACCGTGTTCACCACGCACACTCCGGTGCCTGCGGGCATAGACCGCTTCCCGCGCGACCTGGTCGCGCAGTACTTCGGCGGCGACAACGCCCAGCCCGGTGTGCCGGTCGAGCGGATCCTCGCCCTGGGTGCGGAGGACTACGAGGGTGGTGACCCCGGCATGTTCAACATGGCCGTGATGGGCTTCCGCCTCTCGCAGCGCGCCAACGGGGTCTCCCAGCTCCACGGGCACGTCAGTCGCGACATGTTCGGCGGGCTGTGGCCCAGCTTCGACTCCGACGAGCGGCCGATCACCTCGATCACCAACGGCGTGCACGCCCCCAGCTGGGTGGCTCGGGAGATCTTCGAGCTGGCGCGCGAGAGTGGTGTGCAGCCCGATTCCGGCCCTGACGCCGATACTCCCGAGACCGTCTTCAGCGTCGCCCAGACGGTCTCGGGCCAGGACATCTGGCGGGTCAAGCGGGTGCTGCGTGAACGACTGGTCCAGGACGCCCGCCGGCGGCTGCACGACTCGTGGATCCAACGCGGCGCCGCCCCGGCCGAGCTGAGCTGGACCCAGGGCGCGCTCGACCCGGACGTGCTCACGATCGGCTTCGCCCGTCGGGTGCCGTCCTACAAGCGGTTGACGCTGATGCTGCGTGACCAGGAGCGGCTCAAGAGCCTGCTGCTGCACCCGGAGCGTCCGGTGCAGCTGGTCATCGCGGGCAAGTCCCATCCGGCCGACGACGGAGGCAAGCGGCTGATCGCGGAGATCGTCCGGTTCGCCGACGACCCCGAGGTCCGCCACCGCATCGTCTTCCTGCCCAACTACGACATCGCGATGGCTCAGCCGCTCTACCCCGGCTGCGACGTGTGGCTGAACAACCCGCTGCGTCCCTACGAGGCCTGCGGCACCTCGGGGATGAAGTCGGCGCTCAACGGTGGACTCAACCTGTCCATCCTCGACGGCTGGTGGGACGAGTGGTTCGACGGGGACAACGGCTGGGCGATCCCCTCGGCCGACGGTGTCGAGGATCCCGACCACCGCGACAACCTGGAGTCGACCGCGCTCTACGACCTGATCGAGAACGAGGTCGCGCCCCGGTTCTACGACCACGACGCGGAGGGTGTGCCCCAGCGTTGGATCGAGATGGTGCGCCACACCCTGCGGTCCCTGGGGCCGAAGGTGCTGGCCGACCGGATGGTCAACGACTACGTCACCACGCTCTACCAGCCCGCCGCGCTGGCGTCCCGGTCGCTCAACGACGACTTCGTCGAGGCCTCGGAGCTGGCCTCGTGGAAGCAGCGGGTCCGATCCGGCTGGTCCGCGGTGCGGATCGAGCACGTGGACTCCTCGGGGATCGGTGACGTGCCGGAGGTCGGCGCTGAGCTGACCGCTCACGTCTATGTCTCCCTGGGTGACCTCACACCCGAGGACGTCGACGTGCAGCTGCTGTACGGGCGGGTGCGCCAGGAGGACGACCTGACGGGTGTCTCGGTGCTCAGCCTGGAGCTCGCCGAGTCCTTCGAAGCGGGTCGTCACCGCTATGCGGGCGCCGTGACGCTGTCACAGGCCGGCCCGTTCGGCTACACGCTGCGCGTGATCCCCCGCAACGCGCACCTGGCCAGCGTCGCCGAGCTGGGTCTCATCGCCCTGGCGTAGGAATGGGTCTCCCTTCGAGACGGTCACTGCGGTCCCTCCCTAGGACAAGCGACAGGCTCGACCGGCGTCGGGTCAGAGCTGGCGGATGAGGACCAGGGACTGTGGGCCGAGCCGCAGGGAATGCTCGGCCTTGACCTCGAGGCTCTCGGACAGCTCGGGGTCGGTGGAGAGCACGATCTCGCCGCGCTCGACCCAGGGGTTCGCCATCAGCCGGACCGTCGACTCGTGCGGGTGAGCGTTCAGCCACAGCAGGAACGAGGCGTCGCGCTGCTGCTCGCCGGTCGGACCGGGTGCGCGCAGCGGGTTACCGGTGACGAACATCCCCACGCTGCGCAGACCCGCGTCGTACCAGTCGGCGGTGGCCATCTCGCGGCCTTCGGGGTGCAGCCAGGCCACGTCCTTGGGGCCGTCGGGAATCGTGGGCGTTCCCTGGAAGTGGTGACGTTGGCGCAGGGCGGGGTGCGTCCGGCGCAGGTGCAGCGCCTTGCGGGTCAGCTCGTAGAGGTCCAGCCAGGCGTCATCGTCGCGCCAGTCGACCCAGGAGATCTCGTTGTCCTGGCAGTAGGGATTGTTGTTGCCGCCCTGGGTGCGACCGCGCTCGTCGCCTGCGGTCAGCATCGGTACGCCGCTGGACAGGCACAGCGTGAGCAGCAGGTTGGCCGCCTGGCGCTTGCGCGTCGCCACGATGACGGGATCGTCGGTCTCACCCTCGACCCCGTAGTTGCTGGAGTGGTTGTGGTCGCCCCCGTCGCGGTCGCCCTCTCCGTTGTCGCGGTTGTGCTTGCGCTCGTAGGAGACGAGGTCGCGCAGCGTGAAGCCGTCGTGCGCGGTCACGAAGTTCACCGAGGCGTACGGCGAACGGCCGTCGTCGGCGTAGAGGTCCGAGGAACCGGCGATCCGGGACGCCAGGTCGCGAAGCGGCGCTCCCCGTGGGTGCCAGAAGTCCCGCAGGGTGTCGCGGTAGTGGTCGTTCCACTCCACCCACGGCGGCGGGAACCGCCCGACGAGGAAGCCGTCCATGCTCAGGTCCCACGGCTCGGCGATCAGCTTGCTGCGGCGCAGCAGCGGGTCCTGGCCCACCGCCGACAGGAAGGCGCCGTGCAGGTCGATGCTGTGCCCGGTGCGCGCCAGGGCCGAGGCGAGGTCGAACCGGAAGCCGTCGACGTGCATCTCGCGGACCCAGTAGCGCAGCGAGTCGAGGATCAGCCGAAGCGCACCGGAGTCCGAGGAGTCCACGGTGTTGCCGCAGCCGGTCACGTCCCAGTAGTCGTCGCCGACGCCCCGCGCCCGCTTGTAGAAGCCGAAGTCGTCCAGCCCGCGGAAGCAGTACGTCGGACCGTCGGCCGGCCCTTCCGCGGTGTGGTTGTAGACCACGTCCAGCAGCACCTCGAGGCCTGCCTCGTGGAACCGCCGCACCATTGCGCGGAACTCCGCGACCTGCTCCCCTCGCGTGCCCGACGAGGCGTAGGCCGCGTGCGGCGCGAAGTAGCCCAGGGTGTTGTAGCCCCAGTAGTTCGTCATCCCGCGCCGTGCCACGGGAGGTTCGGTGGCGCTCTGCTGGATCGGCAGCAGCTCGACCGCGGTCACGCCCAGGTCGAGCAGGTAGTCGATGACCGGGTCCGTGGCCAGCCCCGCGTAGGTCCCGCGCAGCCGCTCCGGCACCCGGTCGTGCAGCGCGGTGAAGCCCTTGACGTGCAGCTCGTAGATCACCGTGTCCTGCCAGGACCGGTACGGCGGCGCGTCGTCGCCCCAGGCGAAGTCGTCGCGGACCACCACCGAGCGGGGCAGGTACGGCGCCGAGTCCGTCTGGTTGCGACGACGCGCGTCCGAGGGGTCGTGGGAGAGCAGCGCCTCGTGGTCGACCACGTCTCCGTGGAGGGCGCGGGCATAGGGGTCGAGCAGCAGCTTGTGCGGATTGAAGCGACGGCCCCGCTGGGGCTCCCACGGTCCGTCGACGCGGAACCCGTAGAGCTGCCCTGGCGCGATGCCGGGAATCGCGCCGTGCCAGACCCCCAGGGAGTGCTCGGTCAGCCGGTGGCGGGACTCGTTGCCGTCGTCGTCGAACAGGCACACCCAGGCTGCGGTCGACTCCGGCGACCGCAGCGCGAAGTTGGTCGCGTCCGGCGCCCAGGTCGACCCCAGGGCGTCCGGATGCCCTGGCCACACCGGAGCCGTCTCGTCGCGGGTGCTCCACCGCCAGTCGTTGGGTGCCACCGCACCAGTGTGGTGCACGAGACCGCAGCGCCGCGGTGAGGGCAGGTCACGTCACGTCAGCGTCTCGATGAGGATCGGCCAGGTCAGGTCGACGCGCGCCTCCGGGTGCGCCGCGTCCACCACCTCGTGCGGCAGCGTGACACCGAGGTCCAGCATGACGAGCCGGACGTCTGCTCCCTGTCCACGCCAGTCTGCTGCGAGATCGAGGACGTCGGTGTTGTCGATCTGGGTGTCATCGGGGTTCAGCACGACCACGAGGTCCTGGGTCTGCGGTGGTTCGCGGGCGGCATCACGGCGAACCGCGGCCGCCAGCAGGAACATCTGGGCCGCCCCGCCGACCGTGGTGCCCGGGTACTCATGAGGCACGGTGGCTGGACCGGGCACCGCGAAGTGCGGCAGCCGTGGGCCGAGGTTCCGCAAGGCGCGGTCCAGGAAGCCCGGGAGTCCGTGCAAGGTCAGCGCGGGCGAGACCATGACGACTCGGTCGACGGTCCGGTTCTGCGCAAGCCAGGCGGCCGTGGCTCCTCCCATCGACATGCCCAGCACACGGACGTCTCGGCCCAGCCCTTCGGCGATGTCCACCGAGGCGTCGGCCCACCGGGTGAGGTCATCGGCGCTGAGGTCCCTCGCGTTGGCCGCGTCACCGATGGCCCGGCCGTCCGCGGTGGCGATCCCGTGCTGAGGGGCGCGCAGCACCACGACGTTCATCCCCGACTCCGCCAGCTGCTCGGCCATGCCCCGGAACTGGCGCGGGCAGTTGGTCAGCCCGTGCAGGAGGACCACTGCCACTGCGACCCGGTGGGGCTCGCCGTAGACGGCGCTGTGACATGGCTCGTAGACATCCCGGTCGGTCTCGGCGCGCGAGAGCCCCTCGAAGCGCGCCATGGCCTCGGCGTAGGAGCTGGTGGGGGCCGGTTGTGAGGTGCTGAGCCCCTTCAGGTCGGCCGGGATGATCGCCATCACGATCATCACGACCAGCAGGCCGGCCAACCCGAGCAGCACGACGTGCAGCGCTCGCCGGGCAACGCGGCGTCCCCGCGACGGGCCCTCCCGTCCGTCCCGCTGCGGTCGGTGACCGGCCTCGGTGTCCACTCCTCGCACGGTAGCCCTTGCCTCGTAGTCCACCGGGGCCCTCGGCCGGTACCGCTGAGGTGGCCCTACTAGGCTCGCGGGCGGACCCCGACACCGGCACGAGAGGACTGATCACCGTGGGCGAGTTCGTGCGGCTCGAGGTGAGCGACGGTGTGGGCACGATCCGCATCGACCGCCCGAAGATGAACCCGCTGAGCCGGCAGGTCCAGGAGGAGCTCCGCGAGGCGGCCCGCGAGGCGAGCACCCGCGACGACGTCCGCGCCGTCGTGGTCTACGGCGGGGAGCGGGTCTTCGCGGCCGGTGCCGACATCAAGGAGATGGCCGACATGTCCTACGCCGACATGGTCAAGGAGTCAGGGCCGCTCCAGTCGTCCTTCACCGCGGTGGCTCGCATCCCCAAGCCTGTGGTGGCGGCGGTCACCGGGTACGCGCTCGGTGGCGGGTGCGAGCTGGCGCTCTGCGCGGACGTCCGGATCGCAGCGGACGACGCCAGGTTCGGTCAGCCGGAGATCCTGCTCGGCATCATCCCCGGCGCCGGCGGTACCCAGCGGCTGACCCGACTCGTGGGCCCGAGCAAGGCCAAGGACCTGATCTTCACCGGCCGCTTCGTCGAGGCCGACGAGGCCCTGGCGATCGGTCTCGCCGACAAGCTGGTCCCTGCCGACCAGGTCTACGACGAGGCAGTGACCTGGGCCAAGCAGTTCAGCGGGGCGGCAGCCCTTGCGCTGCGAGCCGCCAAGGAGTCCATCGACCGGGGACTCGAGGTCGATCTGGAGACCGGTCTGGAGATCGAGCGGCAGCAGTTCGCGGCGCTCTTCTCGACCGAGGACCGCGCGATCGGGATGACGAGCTTTGCGGAGAACGGACCGGGGAAGGCTGACTTCGTTGGTCGATGACCTCCCTGAACCCGCAGCCACGACCGGCGTGACTTCGCTATCGTGGCCCACGGGAGTGCCGGACCATCACGTGACGAACCAGCGGGGGAGGGAGCAGGAGTGAGCAACTCGACGTCGAAACCGGGCAAGCGCCGCGCCGAGACCTCTGGCCGCGGCAAGTCGTTGGGCGGCATGGCCGTTGAATCGAGCAACCGGCTGCGCAACGTGGCGGCCTCCGCGATCTGGGTGGCAGCCGTGCTCTGTGCTCTGACCCTCGCGGTCGGGGCGCTGCTGATCGCGTTGAACTTCAACCGCGACAACGCGATCGTCAACCTCATCACCCAGGCCGCGGACACCATCGACTTCGGTGAGTTCAAGCAGTTCGAAGCCGGCAAGTCCAAGGCCTCCCAGGAGAGCGCCCTGGTCAAGTCGGTGATGGTCAACTGGGGGATCGCGGCGATCATCTACCTGGTGATCGGCAAGGTCGCGGACCGGTTGTTGCGCCCGAAGAAGTGAGCCCGGGGCCCGAGCCGAGCGTTCCAGCGGCTGAAACCCGCTGTGATTGATGGCACCTCCTGTCCTGGTGCGATGGCGGTGACTGGCGGGTAACCTTCGAGCACATCCCGACTGCAGAGGAGGGGCCCGCCCCGGGCCGCATACAGGCATGAACATTGTGGTGTGTGTGAAGCACGTGCCGGACGCGACCGGCGACCGTCACTTCGAGTCCGACAAGACCGTTGACCGTGACTCCGTGGACGGTCTGCTCTCCGAGCTGGACGAGTACGCCATCGAGCAGGCTCTCCAGCTCAAGGAGAAGCTCGGCGACGAGACCGAGGTCACCGCGCTGACCATCGGACCCGAGGGCGCGATCGACGCGGTGCGCAAGGCCCTCCAGATGGGCGCCGACAAGGGCGTGCACGTCGTCGACGACGCGATCGCGGGCTCCGATGCCCCGGCGACGTCCTTGGTGCTGGCCGAGACGATCAAGAAGCTCGACCACGACCTGGTCATCTGCGGGATGTCCTCCACGGACGGCTCGATGGGTGTCGTCCCGGCGATGTTGGCCGAGCGTCTGGGCGTGCCGGGAGTCACCTTCGGCTCCGAGATCGAGGTCGAGGGCGAGACCGTGAAGGTCCGCCGCGACGGAGACACCGCCACCGTCATGGTCGAGGGCACGCTGCCCGCCGTCCTGTCGGTCACCGACCAGACCGGAGAGGCCCGCTACCCGTCGTTCAAGGGCATCATGGCGGCGAAGAAGAAGCCGGTGGACACCTGGTCGCTCAGCGACATCGGCGTCGACGGCTCCGCCGTGGGACTGGACGCCGCGTGGACGCAGGTCGAGGAGACCGAGGAGCGTCCGCCGCGCAGCCAGGGTGAGATCGTGCCCGACGAGGACGGCAGCGGAGCGACGGCACTGGCCGAGTTCCTGGCCTCCAAGAAGTTCATCTGAGCAGGATTCGAGGATTTGAGTCATGAGTGAAGTTCTGGTTCTGGTCGACCATGCCGGCGGCACCGTCCGCAAGACCACCAACGAGATGCTGACCATCGCGCGCCGTCTCGGCGAGCCCTCGGCGGTCTTCATCGGCAAGCTGTCCGACGAAGCGACCGAGGCGCTGAAGAAGTTCGGCGCCGCGAAGATCTACGCCGTCGACGGCTCGCACGTGAACCCCTACATCGTCGCGCCGAAGGCGGAGGTGCTCGCGCAGCTGACCGAGAAGACCTCCCCGGCGGCGGTGCTGATCGCCTCGTCCGCGGAGGGCAAGGAGGTCGGGGCCCGGCTCGCGATCAAGACCGACTCCGGTCTGATCACCGACGCAGTCGACGTCGCGGAGGGCCCGGTCACCACCCAGTCGGTCTTCGCCGGCAACTACACGGTGCAGGCCAAGGTCACCAAGGGCACACCGATCATCTGCATCAAGCCCAACTCCGCCCCGGCCGAGGCCTCCGACGGCGCCGGCGAGGTCGAGGAGGTCACTGTGGAGATCTCCGAGGCCGCCAAGGGAGCTCGCATCGTCGGCGTCGAGCCGAAGAAGGCCTCCGGGCGTCCGGAGCTCACCGACGCCCCGATCGTCGTCTCCGGCGGTCGCGGCACCGGTGGTGACTTCTCGGCGGTCGAGGACCTCGCCGACTCACTGGGCGCCGCAGTCGGCGCCTCACGCGCCGCGGTCGACTCCGGCTGGTACCCGCACTCCTACCAGATCGGCCAGACCGGCAAGGTGGTCTCGCCGCAGCTGTATCTCGCCGCCGGTATCTCCGGTGCGATCCAGCACCGCGCGGGGATGCAGACCGCGAAGACCATCGTGGCGGTCAACAAGGACGAGGAGGCCCCGATCTTCGAGATGGTCGACTTCGGTGTCGTCGGAGACCTCCACTCGGTGCTCCCCGCCACGACCGAAGAGGTCAACAAGCGCAAGTGATGCACCAGTAGCCTCGTGCTCCGCACGGCGCCCCCAGGATCTGACCCCCGCGTCCGGCCTGGGGGCGCCGTCGTCTCTGCGTGTGACCGCGGAGCTTCCTCGCCGTTGTCCGCACTGATGTGTCAGGTTTCACAACTTTTGGGTGTGACAGCCGGTAAGCAGGGGGATGAACTGGGCAGCCGGGACCCGGCAGAGGGCTCCGGCGCGACACCTCCAGGAGGTCGCACATGGGCACCATCCTTGTCGGAGTGGACAGCGGAGACTCCTCGACCCGAGCCGTGGAGTACGCAGTCGATGCGACCCGGGGCACGGACACGGAGATCGTGATCGCGCACGTGATCCACTGGTCCCCCTTCACCTTCAACACCCCCTCGGACAACGAGGAGCGACCTCGCAAGCGTGCTGAGGAGATCGAGCAGGCGCGAACGGCTGTGGTCAACCCCATGGTCGCGCTGGCGCAGGAGTCCGGGCACCAGGTGCGCAGCGAGATCCGCCACGGGCAACCTGCGCGGACCCTCATCGCCTTGGCCAAGGAGTCGGACGCCAGCCAGATCGTGGTCGGCCGGACCGGCGACAGCGGCTTCACCGAGGCGGTGTTCGGCAGTGTCGTCGGACGACTCGCGCAGACCTCACCCATGCCGGTGACGGTGGTGCCGTGATGGCACCGGTCCCGCAGAACACCCTGGTCGACGGCTTCGAGAAGGTCTCCGAGTGGGTCACCAGCACGGTCTTCTACGCAGTCACGATCGGCGGCGTCTCGATACCGCTCATCCTGCTGTGGCTCGTCGTCGCCGGCTCGTTCTTCACCGTGTGGATGGGTTTCGAGAACCTCCGCGGCTGGCGCATCTCGTTCGACACCGTTCGTGGGAGGTACTCCGGGCCGGACGATGCAGGAGAGGTCTCCCACTTCCAGGCCCTGGCCACCGCGGTCTCGGGCACGGTGGGTCTGGGAAACATCGCGGGTGTGGCGGTGGCGATCTCGCTGGGTGGCCCGGGGGCCACCCTCTGGATGATCCTGGCCGGCTTCCTCGGCATGAGCACCAAGATGGTCGAGTGCACCCTGGGCGTGAAGTACCGCCACGAGCACGAGGACGGCACCGTCTCGGGTGGTCCGACCTACTACCTGCGGGACGGGGTCGGCAAGCTGGTCAACCCCGCGTTCGGCAAGGTGCTGGCCACGGTGTTCGCGATCTTCTGCATCGGCGGTGCGCTCGGTGGCGGCAACATGTTCCAGGCGAACCAGGCCGCCATCCAGCTGGTGAACATCACCGGGGGTGAGGACGGCTTCATGGCTGACTTCCGCTGGTTGATCGGGCTGATCTTCGCCGGTCTCGTCGGCGTCGTCATCATCGGCGGCATCAAGAGCATCGCTCGGGTGACCGAGAAGATCGTGCCGTTCATGGCGATCCTCTACGTCACTGCCTGTCTGATCGTCATCTTCGGGAACTTCAGCCAGATCCCGGCGGCGTTCGGTGACATCGTCAGTGGCGCGTTCAGCCCGGAGGGCATCACCGGCGGGGCTGTCGGGGTTCTGCTGGTCGGCTTCCAACGCGCGGCGTTCTCCAACGAGGCAGGCATCGGGTCGGCTTCCATCGCTCACTCGGCGGTGCAGACCAAGGAGCCCGCCACCGAGGGTTACGTCGCCCTGCTGGAGCCCTTCATCGACACCATCGTGATCTGCACGATGACCGCGTTGACCATCGTGATCACCGGCGTGTACGCCGACGTGGACCCGGAGAAGGTCGAGGGGGTCTCGCTGACCTCGAGTGCCTTCGAGTCCGTGCTCCCGTGGTTCCCGAACGTGCTGGCGATCGCGGTGATGTTCTTCGCGTTCTCGACGATGATCAGCTGGTCCTACTACGGCATGAAGGCCACCGGCTACCTCTTCGGGGACAGCTACACCGCGGAGACGGTCTTCAAGGTGGTCTTCTGCATCTTCACCTTCATCGGCGCGATGGCCGCGCTGAAGCCGGTCATCGGCTTCTCGGACTCGATGATCTTCGCGATGTCGGTGCCGAACATCATCGGCCTCTACATCCTGGCGCGCATCGTGCGCACGGAGGTCAAGGGTTTCCGCTCGCGGGTGGAGGAGGGGACGATCAAGACCTACGTGTGAGCCTCGGCCTGCGGACGGGGGTCTCCCTTCGAGACGGTCGCTGCGCTCCCTCCTCAGGACAAGCCCTTCGAGACGGTCGCTGCGCTCCCTCCTCAGGACAAGCGACAGGCTCGACCGCGGAGCGGTCACTTCGCGCTGAGCCGTAGGCTTGGGTCGATGTCCGATCCCGTGCTGCCCGGTGCCGACAGCGGCGCCCCCAGGGGGCAGGTGTACCTCGACCACGCCGCGACCACTCCGATGCGCGCGGCGGCAGTCGAGGAGATGACTCGTCATCTCCTCAGCACGGGCAACGCCAACAGCCTGCACGGCGCGGGGCGCGCGGCCAGACGGGTGGTGGAGGAGTCACGCGAACGCCTGGCCGCCGCGCTCGGGGCGCGCCCCGGCGAGGTGATCTTCACCTCCGGCGGGACCGAGTCCGACAACCTCGCGGTCAAGGGCATCCACTGGGCCAGGCACGAGGCGGAGCCGGCTCGGGCCCGCATCCTGAGCACGGCGATCGAGCACCATGCCGTCCTGGACCCGCTGGAGTGGCTCGGGGAGGAAGGCGCCAGGGTCGAGCACGTGCCCGTCGACCGGGATGCTCGGATCGATCTCGACGCCTTCGGGGCGAGCCTGGCAGCAGGCGACGACGTCACGCTCGTCAGCGTGATGTGGGCCAACAACGAGGTCGGCACCGTCCAGCCGATCCAGCAGGTCGTCGAGCTCGCCCATGCCCACGGGGTCCCCGTCCACACCGACGCGGTCCAGGCCGTCGGAGCGCTGCCGGTGGACTTCGCCTCCTCCGGCGTCGATGCGTTGACGCTGACCGCTCACAAGCTCGGCGGGCCGTACGGCGTGGGCGCGCTGGTCGCGAGCAAGGCGCTCGGCCTCACGCCCTTGCTGCACGGCGGCGGACAGGAGCGGCAGGTGCGCTCGGGCACGCTCGACGTCCCGGCCATCGCCGCCTTCGCGGTCGCCACCGAGATCGCCGTCGCCGAGCAGGAGGAGCACGCGCGTCGGCTCTCCGAGCTGCGCCGGCTGATGGTCAAGCGGGTGGCCGAGGTGGTGCCGGACGTCACCCTCAACGGCGACCCCGACGACCGGCTGCCCGGCAACGTGCACTTCACCTTCCCCGGGAGCGAGGGTGACTCGCTGTTGATGCTGCTCGACCACCAGGGGATCCAGGTGTCCACCGGCTCTGCGTGCTCAGCAGGCGTGCCCCAGCCCAGCCACGTGCTGCTCGCCATGGGGCGCAGCGAGGAGGAGGCGCGCGGCTCGCTGCGGATCAGCCTCGGGTGTGCCTCCACCGAGCACGACGTGGAGGCGTTCGTCACCGCCATCGGACCCATCGTCGAACGAGCCCGGGCCGCGTCGCTGTGAGCGTGCGATGAGAGTGATCGCAGCCATGTCCGGCGGCGTCGACTCCGCCGTCGCCGCTGCGCGTGCGGTCGCGGCCGGACACGAAGTCACCGGGATCCACCTCGCGCTGAGTCGCAACCCCGCCTCGCACAGGTCCGGTGCCCGCGGGTGCTGCACCATCGAGGACTCGATGGACGCCCGACGCGCCGCCGACGTCATCGGCATCCCGTTCTACGTCTGGGACCTCAGCGAACGCTTCCACGACGACGTCGTGCAGGACTTCCACGAGGAGTACGCCGCCGGCCGCACGCCCAACCCCTGCCTGCGGTGCAACGAGAAGATCAAGTTCGCCGCCGTGCTGGACCGAGCACTGGCCCTCGGCTACGACGCAGTCGCGACCGGGCACTATGCCCGGCTGGAGACCGCGGGCGACGGCACGATCGAGATGCACCGGGCGGCCGACGACGCCAAGGACCAGTCCTACGTGCTCGGCGTGCTCACCCAGCGCCAGCTCGCGCACTCGCTGTTCCCGCTCGGGGACACCCCGAAGAGCCAGGTGCGCGCCGAGGCCGAGGCGCTGGGGCTCCGCGTGGCGTCCAAGCCTGACAGCCACGACATCTGCTTCGTGGCCGACGGCGACACCGCGGGCTGGCTGCGCGACCGGCTCGGGCCGGCCGAAGGAGTCTTCGTCGACCAGCAGGGCCATGAGCTCGGCCGACACGAGGGCGCCTATGCCTACACCATCGGCCAGCGTCGGGGGCTACGGATCGGGACACCCGCGGCCGACGGTCAGCCCCGCTACGTGCTCGACATCGAGCCCGTCAGCGGCACCGTCACCGTCGGGCCGCGCGAGGCCCTGAGCGTGCACCACGTCAGCGGCATCCGGCCCCGCTGGTGCGGCACACCGCCCGCCGCGTCACTGGAGGGGACCGTGCAGCTGCGAGCGCACGGTGAGGAGCACCGGGCCACGGTGCGGCTGGCCGGCCACGGTGACGAGGCGGTCGAGATCGAGCTGCACGAGCCCGCAGCGGGGATCGCTCCCGGGCAGTCGGCCGTGATCTACGACGGCACCCGCGTCGTCGGCTCCTGCACCATCGCCTCGACCGACCGGGTCGCCCGCCGATGACCGGGCACACCAGCGCCACCGGGATCGGATCGCACCCCGGCGACACCCAGGCCGACTTCGGTGAAGCGGTCGAGCTCGTCTGGGGTGAGCTCGCGCTGCCCTACGTGCCCGAAGTGCCCGGACGTGGTGCCCACGCCTCGATGGTGGGTCGCACCCTGGCCCTCACCGAGCTCGCTGCGGACCTCCAGCCCGCCGGATGGCGGCTGCTCGGGGTGTCCGGGACTCCGGGGATCGATCATCGTCGCGCGGTGTCCCTGCTCGCGCAGGACCTGGACTCCGTGGAGGAGCAGGCCCAGGGTCATGCCGGCCCGGTCAAGCTGCAGCTGGCCGGACCCTGGACCCTCGCCGCCACCGTCGAACGCCCCCGCGGCGACCGGGTGCTCGCCGACCGGGGTGCCCGGCGCGACCTGGCGCAAGCGCTCGCGGCCGGCATCACCGACCACGTCGCCGACGTGCGACGCCGGCTGCCGCGGGCCAGCCCGCTCCTCGTCCAGATCGACGAGCCGGCGCTCCCGGCCGTGCTGTCCGGCGGGGTGCCGACCGCCTCCGGCTTCCACCGGCACCGCTCGGTCGACAAGCCCGAGGCCGGCGCGGCTCTGGAGGCGGTGGTCCAGGCCGTCAGGGACGCGCAGGCCGAGCCGGTGGTGCACTGCTGCGCCCGGGAGGTGCCGTTCGAGCTGCTCGAGCAGTCGGGGGCTCCCGGGCTCAGCGTCGACCTGGACCTGCTCGATGCCACCGCCTACGACGCTCTGGGCGTCGCGCTGGAGGCCGAGCGCAGGGTCTTGCTGGGGGTGGTCCCCGCGACGCGGCCCAGCCCCGTGCCCCCGGTCGGCAGCGTCACCGACCGGGTCGAGCGGGTGCTGGAGATGCTCGGGCTCGAGCCGAGCGAGCAGCTCGGGCTCACCCCTGCCTGTGGCCTGGCCGGCGCCGACCGCGGCTGGGCACGCGACTCCCTGGTGCTGGTCGCACAGGCCGCCACCGCGCTGGGGTGAGGATCAGCCCGGACCACCGGGCTCAGGCCGGAGCCGACTCGACCGGCTCGACGCTGCTCAGGTCCTCGTGCTTGATCCGGTTGCCGAAGAACGCGATCAGCGCCGCGAGGAACATCATCGCGGCACCGGCGATGAACGCGGTGGTCGCGCCGTCGAGGAAGGCCACGTGCCCCACCGGACCCTGGGGGTCGCAGGGCTGGCCGCCGGCCGAGACCTGACCGCACAGCTCCACGGCCTTGTCGTCGGCGGTGCCGAACGCGATGGTGCCGAGCAGGGCCAGACCCACCGCGCCGCCGACCTGCTGCATCGTGTTGAGGATGCCGGAGGCGATCCCGGAGTCGCGCGCACTGACCCGGTGCACCACGCTCATGGTGCTCGGGATGAAGATCAGCGCCATGCCGAGCGGGACCAGGATCACGAACGGCAGGATGTCGCGGGCGTAGGAGATGTCCGTCGACAGGCTGCCTGGCCGGTCGTCGTAGGGGAGGCGGCTGAGCCCGAGCACCGCGAAGCCGGCGATGGTGGCGCCGACGCCGGCCAGGATTCCCGGGTCGACCCGCTGCACCAGCCGCGAGGCCGCGACGGCGGTGAGCACCATCACTGCGCTGAACGGCAGGAACATCAGGCCGGTCATCAAGGGCGACTCTCCCATCACGTTCTGGAGCACCAGGGTCAGGAAGAAGAACATCGAGAACATCGACGCGGGCCCCAGGAACATCACCGCGTAGGCGGAGGCGCGGCTTCGGTCGGCAAGGATCCGCCCGGGCAGCATCGGGTGCTCCGCGCTGCGTTCGAGCAGGGTGAACACCAGGAGCAGGACAGCGCCCAGGCCGAGCGCGGCGAGCGTGACCGGGTCGGTCCACCCGATGTCGCGGTCGCCGGCGCGACTGATGCCGTAGACCAGGGACAACAGGCCGGTGGTGGCCGTCAGGGTGCCGGGGACGTCGAGCTGACCGGGGTGGGTCTCACCCTCGGCGAGCAGTCGTGGAGCCGCCAGGGCGGCCGCGGCGCCGATCGGGACGTTGATCAGGAAGGTGAGCCGCCAACCGGCCACGTGGACCCCGAGCACGCTCAGGTCGCTGCCGGTCAACCAGCCGCCGAGCAGCAGTCCCACGGCCGCGCCGAGGCCGGACATCATCGCGTAGAACGCGAAGGCGCGGCTGCGGCGTGGGCCGGGCTCGAAGGTGGTGGTGATCAGCGCCAGCGCGTTGGGGGAGGCGAAGGCGGCGCCCAGACCCTGGGCGCCACGCGAGGCCAGCAACATCGCCTCGTTCTGCGCGAAGCCGCCGGTCAAGGACGCGACGGCGAAGACGGTCAGGCCGAGCATGAAGGCCCGGCGCCGTCCGAAGAGGTCTCCGAAACGGCCGCCGAGCAGCAGGAAGCCGCCGAAGGCCAAGGCATAGGCGGTGATCACCCAGGTCAACGCGTGCTCGCTGACACCCAGGTCCCGCTGGACGTAGGGGAGCGCGATGTTGGCGATGGTGGCGTCGAGCACCACCATCAGCTGGACGGTGCAGATCAGGACCAGTGCCAGCGCGGGGTGGTGGACCCGCGGCATGGCGCGCTCGGAGGTAGTCACGAGCGCAAGTCTGGCAGCCACTTCCGGGGAGTCGGTGACGTGTCACGGACTCTTGGTGCGTTCTTGACGGAGCTCCTGGACACAGGCGTCCCAGCGGGGTCGGTGGCTCGCGAGAGAAGACCGTCACCGGGCTCAGTCGAGCAGCATCGCGAGCGTGTGCTTGCGTGCGGTGTCGTTCCAGGCGCTCGCGCCGCGCAGCATGTAGTGGCCGCGTTCGCCCATGTCGACCAGCTCGACGTCGCGAGCCACCTGGGCGGCACGGGAGAGGAAGTCCCTGGTGGCGTCGTACGACGTGATCCGGTCGCCGTGCCCGTGGGCGGCCACGAGCCGCTTGCCGGCCAGCGGCTCCACCGGCTCCCCGGGCGGGAACCAGGGGGCAAGGGCGACGACCCCTCGCACCAGCGGGTCCTGCGCCACGGCGACCGCGGCCCTGGCGCCCATCGAGTGCCCGAGCAGCACCACGGAGGGGACCTCGACGTCGTGGGTCGCCCGAACCTGCTCCAGCGCCCAGCGCACGTCGGGCACCGGTGAGTGCTGCTCACCGCGGGGCGCGTTCCAGCCGACGTGGCGATAGCGCAGCAGCCACACGTCGATGCCGGCGCGATGCAGCGCCGGCTGGATCTGGCTCATCATCAGGCGCGTCCGGAGCCACGGGCGGTGCAGTGAGCCGATGGGTGTGGTGTCGTGCTCGGCGCCGCCATGAAGCATCAGCGCCAGGCCTCGGCCGGGCATCAGGGCACTGCGAGGTGCTGGGCGACGCGTCAGCGCGGGTGCCGGTCCGCTTTTCCCGAGAGTGCTCACGGACAGATCGTGCCAGGGCGCCGGTCGGGTCCGTCGGTGGTTGGGCAAGATGTCGGTATGGCCCCCGCCGACGACTCCGCCGATACCGCGCTCGACCCCGTGCTCCGCGCTGAGCACCAGGAGCTCTGCGAGGTGCTGGAGGAGGCCCGCTGGCGCTACTACGTGCTGGATCAGCCGACGATGGCTGATGCCGACTTCGACCGGGCGATGCGCCGCCTGGAGGAGATCGAGGAGCAGGAGCCGTCCCTGCGCACCCCTGACTCGCCCACGCAGACCGTGGGCGGGGCGATCGCCACGGACTTCACGGCGGTCAATCACCTGGAGCGGATGCTCAGTCTGGACAATGCCTTCTCGGTGGAGGAGCTGCGCTCCTGGGACGCCCGGCTGCGCCGGGAGGAGGTAGGCGACGACGTCGCCTACCTCTGCGAGCTGAAGGTCGACGGGCTGGCGATCAACCTGCTCTACGAGAACGGGCGCCTGGTCCGGGCGCTCACCCGCGGCGATGGCCGCACAGGGGAGGACGTCACGCCCAACGTGCGCACCATCGACGGAGTGCCCCACCATCTCCGGGCCGACGGTGAGCACCCCGTGCCCGGCACGGTCGAGGTCCGCGGCGAGGTGTTCCTGCCGGTCGAGGCGTTCGAGGCCCTCAACGCCTCCCTGGTCGAGGCCGGCAAGGCACCGTTCGCCAACCCGCGCAACTCGGCCGCCGGGTCGCTGCGGCAGAAGGACCCCAAGGTCACCGCCTCCCGTGCGCTGGCGATGGTGTGTCACGGCATCGGCCATCGTGAGGGCTTCGCCCCGCAGCGGCAGTCCGAGGCCTACGCCGCACTGGCGGCATGGGGGCTGCCGGTCTCCCCGCACACCCGGGTCTTCGAGAGCCTCGGGGAGGTCGAGGAGTTCATCGACCACTTCGGCGAGCACCGCCACGACGTCGAGCACGAGATCGACGGCGTCGTGGTCAAGGTCGACCAGGTGGCGCTGCAGCGTCGGCTCGGCTCGACCTCCCGCTCACCGCGCTGGGCGATCGCGTACAAGTACCCGCCGGAGGAGGTCAACACCGCGCTGCTCGACATCCGGGTGAACGTGGGGCGCACCGGCCGGGTGACGCCGTACGGCGTGATGGCGCCGGTCCTGGTCGCGGGGTCGACGGTGGAGATGGCCACGCTGCACAACGCCTCGGAGGTCAGGCGCAAAGGCGTGCTGATCGGCGACACCGTCGTGCTGCGCAAGGCAGGCGACGTGATCCCGGAGATCCTCGGGCCCGTGGTCGCACTTCGGGACGGCTCGGAGCGCGAGTTCGTGATGCCGACGCACTGCCCCGAGTGCGACACCGAGCTGCGGCACGAGAAGGAGGGCGACGCCGACATCCGCTGCCCCAACCACCGCAGCTGCCCGGCGCAGCTGCGGGAGCGGATCTTCCACGTCGCGGGCCGCGGCGCCTTCGACATCGAGGCGCTCGGCTACGAGGCGGCGGTCGCTCTGCTGGAGGCCGGGGTGGTGCACGACGAGGGCGACCTGTTCGCCCTCGACGAGGAGCGGCTCCGATCGGTGCCGTTGTTCACCCGCGCCCCCAAGAAGGGGGAGGGCGATGCGCCGGTGCTCAACGCCAACGGCCGCCGGATGCTGGACAACCTGCACACCGCCAAGGAGCGGCCGTTGTGGCGGGTGCTGGTGGCGCTGTCGATCCGCCACGTCGGTCCGACGGCTGCCCGGGCCCTGGCGACCCACTTCGGGTCGCTGGAGCGGGTCCGGGAGGCGAGTACCGAGGAGCTTGCTGCCGTCGACGGGGTCGCGATGACGATCGCGGAGTCGATCAGACGCTGGTTCGACGATCCGGAGCAGACCTGGCACGGCGAGATCGTGGACAAGTGGCGGGCTTGCGGGGTGCGGATGCAGGACGAGGTCGACGAGTCGGTGGCACGGATCCTCGAGGGGCTCTCCATCGTGGTCACCGGATCGCTGCAGGAGTTCAGCCGCGACAGCGCCCGGGAGGCGATCGTGACTCGCGGTGGCAAGGCGGCCTCGTCGGTGTCGAAGAAGACCGCTTTCGTGGTCGTCGGCGAGTCACCAGGATCGAAGCACGACAAGGCGGTGTCGTTGCAGGTCCCGATCCTCGACGAGGCGGGGTTCCGGACCTTGCTCGACCAGGGCCCCGAGTCCGCTGCGGCGGTGGCGCAGGGGAGGGAGTGAGTCTCAGCAGTCGGTGGAGCCGAGCTGCTCGAGCCCCTCGAGATCGCCCGCCCCGAAGTCGGTCTGACCCGTGTTGGCAGGAGCCATCAGCTCCTCGGGATCGCCGACATGGCCCAGCCCGAGCAGGTGGCCCAGCTCGTGCAGCACGACGGCTCGCACCGCTTCCTCGCCGTGGTCGTCGAGCACGGCCGCGAGTCCGGGCCCGTCGAGCACGATGGAGCCGGTGACGTAGACCTCCTCGGCGAGGCCGGCGCCGCGCAGCGAGACGCTGCCGCCGATGCCGACGACGTCGCCGCCCAGGGCCGGTGTCTCCTCCGGGTCCGACCACGCCACCAGAACCGGTGGGTTCCCCTCGTAGCCGTCGCCACGCAGCCGGGCGTCGCGGGCGCTGGGACGCTCGGTGCTGGAGCCGGTGTAGCGCAGGTCGACGCCGGACAGCTCGCTGACGCGGGCCAGGGAGTCCATGACGATCCGGGTGCCCCCGGAGACCTCGCCCTCGGTGTTGATCTCGATGTCGATGGCCCGGCACGGGGGATAGGTCACCGGCTCCCCGGTGTTGCGGTGGGTCCGGATGAAGGCGTACTGCCCGTCGGCGCCCTGGATCACCTTGCCCTGGTCGACGCCACCACCCTCGTCCAGCGTGGCGATCCGGGTCTGCTCCCACCCGCGCTCGACGAAGGAGACCACCCCGCCGGCTGCAACCAGCAGCCCCAGGAAGACCGCCAGGGTGCGTGAGGTGCGCGAGCCACGACCGGCCCGCGCCGGACCGCCGAGGGCGCGGCCGCGGCGCCGACGCCGACGGCTGCCCCAGCGACCACGAGGAGGCGGTCGACGCGCAGGCCGGGCGCCGGGCTCGTCGAGCCGCGAGAGCTCGGCCCACCACCGTTCGGACTCGGGATCGAGTCCGCCCGGAGAGCGGTCGGGGGAATGATCAGGCACTCAGCCAGTGTGCCCGGAGGGCGGAAGAGAAGACGCAGGCTCGACTCCTAGGATGGCTGGCATGCCTGGACGCTCCACTGCCCCCGACACCTCCGGCGCAGGCCCGACGATCAGCCGCGATGACGTGGCCCACCTCGCAGGTCTGGCGCGGATCCGGCTCGAGGAGGACGAGCTCGACCGACTTGCCGGTGAGCTGCCGAAGATCCTCGACGCAGTGGCGACCGTCTCCCAGGCGTTGCAGGGCGCCGGCGACCCTGACGAGCTGACGGCGATGAGCCACCCGACGCCGCTGACGAACGTCTTCAGGGAGGACGTCGTGCGCCCCAGCCTGTCGCCGCAGGATGCGCTGGCGATGGCACCGGACAGTGACGAGCAGCGGTTCCTGGTGCCCAAGATCCTGGGTGAGGAGTGAGCGTGGACGACCTGACCGACCTCAGCGCGGCCGACCTGGCTGCTGCCCTGGAGCGTGGCGAGACCAGCTCGGTGGACGCCACCCGCGCGTGCCTGGAGCGGATCGAGTCCCTCGACGGTGCCCTGCAGTCCTTCCTGCACGTCGACGGAGACGGCGCGCTCTCCGCGGCCCGCGCGGCCGACGAGCGACGCGCATCCGGAGATGTCCCTTCCGCCCTGACCGGGGTGCCGATCGCGGTCAAGGACCTGCTGTGCACGGCGGGCCAGCCGACCACCTGCGGGTCCCGGATGCTCCAGGGCTGGGTGCCGCCGTACGACGCGACCGTGGTCACGCGGCTGCGGCAGGCCGGGATGCCGATCGTGGGCAAGACCAACCTCGACGAGTTCGCCATGGGCTCCTCGACCGAGCACTCGGCCTACGGCCCGACCCGCAACCCCTGGGACACCGACCGGACGCCGGGCGGCTCGGGCGGTGGCTCCGCGGCCGCCGTCGCTGCGCGTCTGGCTCCACTGGCGGTCGGCACCGACACCGGTGGCTCGATCCGTCAGCCGGCCTCGTTGACCGGCACCGTGGGGGTCAAGCCCACCTACGGCGGCGTCTCGCGCTACGGCATCGTGGCGATGGCGAGCAGCCTGGACCAGGCAGGTCCGGTCAGTCGCACGGTTCTCGACGCGGCGCTGCTGCACGAGGTCATCGGTGGCCACGACCCCATGGACTCCACCTCGCTCGACGCGGCGGTGCCGTCGGTGGTCGAGGCCGCTCGACGCGGTGATGTCTCCGGTCTTCGGGTCGGTGTCGTGCGCGAGCTGTCCGGCGACGGCTTCCAGGCCGGGGTGCAGCAGCGCTTCGACGAGGCGGTCGAGCTCCTGGTCAAGGCAGGCGCCGACGTCGTGGAGGTCTCCTGCCCGAGCTTCGCCCACGCGCTGGCGGCCTACTACCTGGTGATGCCCAGCGAGGTCTCCTCCAACCTGGCCCGGTTCGACGCCATGCGCTACGGGGCACGGGTCTCGCCCGACGACGTGAGTCACCCGAGTGCGGAGCAGGTCATGGCCGCGAGCCGTGACGCCGGTTTCGGTGACGAGGTGAAGCGGCGGATCATCCTGGGCACCTACGCCCTGTCCAGCGGCTACTACGACGCCTACTACGGCTCGGCGCAGAAGGTGCGCGCCCTGGTGGCCGGTGACTTCGAGGCTGTCTTCGAGTCCACCGACGTCCTGGTCTCGCCGACCTCCCCGACCACGGCCTTCCGGCTGGGGGAGAAGCTCGACGATCCGCTGGCCATGTACCTCCAGGACGTCGCCACCATCCCGGCCAACCTCGCCGGAGTCCCGGGGATCTCGATCCCGGCGGGCCTCGCGGAGGACGGTCTCCCGGTGGGCGTGCAGTTCCTGGCCCCGCTGCAGGCCGACGACCGGCTCTACAACGCGGCAGCCGCCTTGGAGCGCCTGCTGCTGGAGCAGTGGGGTGCTCCGTTGCGACCATCGGCACTCAAGCCTGTCGAGACTCCGGGAGGTGCACAGTGAGGGATCTCGACAAGGTCGATCAACGTGGTTCGGTCGATCAGCAAGCGGTGCTGGTCCCGTTCGAGGAGGCATTGACCCGCTACGAGCCGGTGATGGGCCTCGAGGTCCACGTCGAGCTCAACACCGCCACCAAGATGTTCTGCGGCTGCCCCGCGCTCTTCGGCGGTGAGCCCAACACCCATGTCTGCCCGGTGTGCCTGGGGCTGCCCGGCGCGCTCCCCGTGGTCAACGGGAAGGCGGTGGAGTCGGCGATCCGGATCGGGCTGGCGCTCAACTGCGAGATCGCTCAGTGGTGCCGTTTCGCGCGCAAGAACTACTTCTACCCGGACATGCCGAAGAACTTCCAGACCTCGCAGTACGACGAGCCGATCGCCTACGACGGCTGGATGGACGTCGAGGTCGACGGCGAGACCTACCGGATCGAGATCGAGCGGGCCCACATGGAGGAGGACACCGGCAAGTCCACCCACATGGGCGGCGCCACGGGCCGGATCCACGGCGCCGACTACTCGCTGCTCGACTACAACCGTGCCGGTATCCCCTTGATCGAAATTGTTACTAAGACAATTGAGGTCCCCGGTGACCGGGCGCCTGCGGTCGCCCGGGCCTACGTCCAGCAGCTTCGTGACCTGGTGCTCGCCCTGGACGTCTCCGACGCCCGGATGGACCAGGGGTCGCTGCGCTGTGACGTCAACCTGTCCCTCAAGCCGACCGGCAGCACGACCTTCGGGACGCGTAGCGAGACCAAGAACGTCAACTCCTTCCGATCCGTGGAGCGGGCCGCCCGCTACGAGGTCAGCCGTCATGCCGGCATCCTCGACGCGGGCGGGCGTGTGGTGCAGGAGACCCGGCACTTCCACGAGGACACGGGCAGCACCTCGCCCGGCCGGGAGAAGTCCGACGCCGAGGACTACCGCTACTTCCCCGAGCCCGACCTGGCTCCGGTGGCCCCGCCACCCGACTGGGTCGAGCAGCTGCGGGCCACGCTGCCCGAGCCGCCGGCCGCGCGGCGCAGGCGGCTGCAGGAGGAGTGGGGCTTCTCCGACCTGGAGATGCGCGACACCGTGGGTGCCGGGGCGCTCGACCTGGTCGCCGCGACAGCGGCGGCCGGTGCCGAGCCCCAGGCAGCACGCAAGTGGTGGTTGGGAGACCTGGCTCGCCGTGCGAACGAGGAGGGCGTCGAGCTCTCCGGGATCGGCATCACGCCGCAGCAGGTGGCGCGCGTCCAGGTGCTCGTCGACGAGGGCAAGCTCAACGACAAGCTGGCGCGCCAGGTGATCGAGGGCGTGCTGGCAGGCGAGGGTGATCCCGACGCGGTGGTGGAGTCCCGCGGACTCGCGGTGGTCTCGGACGAAGCCGCGCTCGGTGACGCTGTCGATCGCGCGATCGAGGCGAACCCCGACATCGCCGACAAGGTTCGCTCCGGCAAGGTCGCCGCCGCCGGTGCGCTGATCGGGGCGGTGATGAAGCAGATGCGGGGCCAGGCCGACGCGGGTCGCGTGCGCGAGCTGATCCTGGAGAAGCTGACCTGAGGCTCAGTCGACCCTGAGGGTGGCCAGCGCCTTGAGGACTGCCCGCACGTGCCCCACCTCGTGCACGCGCAGCAGGTGAGTGCCACCCAGCGCGGCCAGCGTGGCGTAGAAGCCCTCGGCTCGGCGGTACTCCTCGCCGAAGATGTCGAAGGTGACGGGCATGGCGTGGCAGACCGGGACGCCGAGCTCCCGGAGCCGGAAGGTCTGGAGCAGGACCCGGCTCTGGTGCCGGGCGCGGTCCATCAGGTCGGGCAGGTTGGCGTAGTAGAACCCGAGACCGGGGTCGACCACGACCCGGTCAGCCCCGAGTCGCTGCGCGTGCTCCAGCCGCGGGCCGAAGTGGTCGACAAGATCCGGTAGTGCGTCCTCGGTCGGCGTGGTGCTCCGCTCGTCGCGGACGTCATCCCGCTCGCCGAAGCACATCACCACTGCCGCGTCGTGCTCGGCGACCAGCCGGAGCAGCTGGTCCTCGTGCTGGCGGCCGGTCAGATTCAGCACCGTGGCGCCGGCTGCGAGGCAGCGGGCGGCCACCTCGGGGTAGTAGGTCTCGACCGACACCGCGACCTCGCGGGACAGCTCACTCACCACGTCGGTCAGCTGCTCTGCCTGCTCCTGGGCATCGACCCGTCGAGCGCCGACCCAGCTCGCCTCCGCGCCGATGTCGACGATCTGCGCCCCCTGCGCCCTGAGCGTGCGACCCAGCCGGATCGCGGACTCGGTGTCGACCGCGATGCTCTCGCGGTACCAGGAGTCGGCGGACAGGTTGACGCATCCCATCAAGGTCCGCGCGTCGTCCCCGACCGCGACCGTTCCGTGGGGGCCGCGGATCTCGGCCGGGCTCACCGGGAGCTCCAGCGCATCGGCGTACCGCTGGTGCAGCTGGGCCAGGTCGGCGAGGGAGATCACGTCGGGATTCTAGAGAGTCGGCGTGCCACGATGGCCGGGTGACCGACTTCCTGGAGCTGGCGGACCTGTCGGACCAGGCACTGCGCGAGCGGTACGCCGCGCCGAGCCTTCCGTGGCTGCGCCTGATGTTCGTCGTCACCGCCGATGGTGCGGCGCAGGGCCCGGACGCGCTGAGCCGCAGCATCAGCAACCAGGCCGACCAACGGGTGTTCCAGACGCTCCGCGCCCTGGCCGACGTGATCGTGGTCGGTGCGGGCACCGCGGCCGCCGAGCGGTACGAGCCGAACCCCAAACCCATGGTCGTGGTCTCCCGCTCGGGTCGTGTGCCGGACTCGTTGCAGACCGGTGACCTGTCGAGGCTCCACCTCGCCACCGGCTCCCACGCTGTCCACCTCGACGCGGCCCGCGAGCTGCTGGGGGACCGGGTGCTCGAGCTCGGCGACGAGGAACCGGACCTGGCTCGGCTCAAGGATGTCCTCGTCGATCGCGGGTTCCAGGAGATCCTGTGCGAGGGCGGCCCGTCACTGGCCGCCGACCTGTGGGCGCGAGGTCTGGTCGACGAGCTCTCCGCGACCGTCGTCCCCCGGGTGGTGGCGGGCGGCCGCAAGCGGATGGCGCAAGGTGCTGACGCCGACGTCGCGCTGCGGCTGGCGAGCGTGGTCGCCGGTGAGGACGGGACGTTGCTGCTGCGCTATCTGCGCTCCTGAGCCCCGCCGCCTGGAGGCAAAGTCTGCCGGGTCGTCGAGGGCTCGAGGGGTGGACCACCGTGGCGTTGGACCCGCATCTGATCCCCGGATACGGCAAGGAGGCCGCCAGATAGACGCAGCTCCGCCTGCCGAGGTGGGCCTCAAGCGCTGAGCGCTGCGCTGAGCCCGGACCGGGCTCAGTCGAGCGTGTGCGTGCGGTGACGGTTGGGTCGCTCCCCGGTCTCTGTCACGTGCTTGGCCCGGCGGGTGCAGTAGACGAAGCCGAAGATCCCGAGCCCGATCCCCACCAGGCAGGTCCACAGCCACCACATCCGGTCGTGATCGCGCAACCAGGCCAGGTTGAGCAGCATCACCACGGTCGCCGCGACGAACAACGACGTCCCCGTGGTGACCGTGCGCAGGCCGGTCACGTCCAAGGGGGCGATCGGAGCCTCGACGGTCTCCGGCAGGGTCACGCCCCGCACGGTCACGGGTCGCTTCGGCGGGGGTGAGGGGTCGGGGGCGTTCACGAGAGCGAACCTAACCCTTGCCCCGACGACGGCTCAACGAGGTCGAGGCCATATCGTTCGACACCGCTGGTTCAACACCGTTGATTCCCAGCTCCGCTCAACGGCGCGCGGATCCAGGTCAGATCGCCTCACCGGCCGACACCAAGGGGTCACCGTGGACACCCAGCCTGCTGCACCATCAGACCCGGCGACCGCGAGCCGCGGCTCGTCCGGAGACCGACTGGACGACTTCTTCGAGATCACCCGCCGGGGCTCCACCCTGGGGCGAGAGATCCGCGGTGGGGTCGTCACGTTCTTCACGATGGCCTACATCATCGTGCTCAACCCGCTGATCATCGGCACCCAGACCGACGGTGCGGGCAACTACCTCGGTGGCGGCGACACCCCCGACATCCCCCTGGTGGCGTTGGCCACGGCGGTCGTGGCCGGCGTGATGACGATCCTGATGGGCGTGGTGGCCCGCTACCCGCTGGCGCTGGCCACGGGTCTGGGGCTCAACGCCTTCGTGACGTTCTCGATCGCCAAGGTCTACACCTGGAACGAAGCGATGACCTTCGTGGTGCTGGAGGGCGTGATCATCCTGGTGCTGGTGCTCACGGGATTCCGTACGGCCGTCTTCAAGGCGGTGCCCGCATCGCTGAAGACCGCGATCAGTGTCGGGATCGGGCTCTTCATCGCGCTGATCGGGCTCGTCGACGCCGGCTTCGTGCGTCGCACCGGGGCCGGGCCGGTGCCGGTCGAGCTGGGCATCGGGGGAGTCCTGGACGGCTGGCCGGTGCTGGTGTTCGCGCTCGGCCTCGCGCTGGTGATCGTGCTCTACGCACGCCAGGTCAAGGGTGCGATCCTGATCTCGATCCTGGCCACGACGGTGCTCGCGGTGATCGTGGAGAAGCTCTTCGACGTGGGGCCGACGTTCATCAGCCCCGAGGAGTCCAACCCCCAGGGCTGGAACCTCAACGTCCCGGACCTGCCCGGCTGGGGAGGCATCGCCAACGTGCCGGGGTTCAGCGACCTCAAGGACCTGTGGGCGCTGTCGGTCTTCGACGACATCGGTGGCTTCGGTGATGCGGTCGGCTCCTACGATGCCGCAGCGGTGATCGGCATCGCGCTGCTGGTCTTCACCCTGCTGCTCGCCGACTTCTTCGACACCATGGGCACGATGACCGCGATCGGGGCAGAAGCAGGTCTGCTCGACGAGCGCGGGATGCCGCCGCGGACCGAGGCGATCCTGGTCGTCGACTCGATCGCGGCCGTCGCCGGCGGCGCGGCCTCGGTGTCGTCCAACACCTCCTACATCGAGTCCGCGTCCGGAGTCGGTGAGGGTGCCCGCACCGGCCTTGCGTCGGTGGTCACCGGAGCGATGTTCCTGCTGGCCACGGTGTTCACCCCGCTGGTCGAGGTCATCCCCAACGAGGCCGCGACCCCCGCACTGGTGCTGGTCGGGTTCCTGATGATGACGCAGGTCCGCAACATCGACTGGAACGACGTCGAGATCGCGATCCCGGCGTTCCTCACGATCGTGCTGATGCCCTTCACCTACAACATCACCGTCGGCATCGGCGCCGGGTTCGTCACCCACGTGCTGCTCAAGGTCGCCCTGGGCAAGGGCCGCCAGGTCAACACTCTGATGTGGGTGGTCGCCGGGCTCTTCGTGGTCTACTTCGGGATCGCTCCGCTGCGCCGGATCCTCGGCCTGGAGTGACCTCACCGGGCCGGGAATAGTTAGCCTGGCTAACGAGTTCTGCTCGGTGACATGCCGACACCAACTCCCACCGCCCTGGCAGCCACCCTGCGGGTGTCCATCGCCCGGCTGAACCGCCGGCTGCGCACCGAGCGCGCCGAGTACGCCGAGGTCAGCCTCGGCATGCTCGCCGTGCTCGGACGCCTGCACCGGGAGGGCCCCGCCACGCTGGGCGCGCTGGCCCGGCTCGAGGGGGTCCGACCGCCCTCGATGACCAGGATCGTCGACTCCCTGCAGGAGGACGGGCTCGCCGAGCGAGGCCCCCACCCCGACGACCGTCGCCAGGTCCTGGTCGACATCACCGAGCGCGGCACCCAGGTGCTGCTCACCGAGCGTCGCCGCCGCGAGGCCTGGTTGGCCCGTGCCCTGACCGTGCTCACGCCCCAGGAACGCGCTGTGCTGGCCGAGGCCGCCCCGCTGCTCGAGCGACTCAGCACGAGCGGGCCATGAGCCCCACCTTCCGCAGCCTGAACCACCGCGACTACCGCCTCTTCGCAGGCGGCGCCTTCGTGTCCAACATCGGCACCTGGATGCAGCGCGTGGCGCAGGACTGGCTGGTGCTCGAGGTGAGCGGTGGCAGCGCCACCGCGCTCGGCATCACCACCGGACTCCAGTTCCTGCCGATCCTGCTGTTCTCGGCGTACGCCGGTGCGATCGCCGACCGGGTGCCCAAGCGCACGCTGCTGATGCTCACCCAGGTCGGCATGGCCGTGCCCGCAGCGGTCCTCGGGCTCCTGGCTGTCACCGGCGTCGTCGAGACCTGGCACGTCTACCTGCTGGCCTTCCTGTTCGGCACGGCCTGGGCGGTGGACGCGCCCGGCCGCCAGGCCATCGTCAGCGAGCTGGTCACCGCCGAGGACGTCCCCAACGCGGTCGGGCTCAACTCCGCCTCCTTCAACGCCGGCCGGATCATCGGCCCCGCCGTCGCCGGGCTCACCATCGCGGCCTTCGGGTCGGGGGTCTTCGGCACCGGCATCGTGATCCTGCTCAACGCCGCGTCCTACCTCGCCGTGTTCGCGGCCCTCGCGCGGATCGGCCGTCGGCCGCTGCCCGACGCGGTCACGCTCGGCCTGCCGCGGGGGCGGGTCCGTGACGGCGTGGCCTACCTGCGCGGTCGTCCCGACCTGCTTGTGGTGATGGCAGTGATGGCCTTCACCGGCACCTTCGGGCTGAACTTCCAGATGACCTCCGCGCTGATGGCGACCGAGGTCTTCGGCAAGGGTGCGCAGGAGTACGGGCTGCTCGGCACCACGATGGCGCTCGGGTCGATCACCGGGGCGCTCGCCTCGGCGCGGCGCGGCACCTCCAACGTGCGGCTGGTGGTGGGGGCGGCGCTGGTCTTCGGGGCTGTCGAGGTGGTCTTCGGGCTGATGCCGTCCTACTTGTCGTTCGCTCTGGTGACCCCGCTGATCGGTATCACCGCGATGACCACGATCACCGCTGCCAACACCTATGTACAGCTCACGGTGCCCGACCACCTCCGGGGCCGGGTCATGGCGCTGTACCTCACGGTATTCCTGGGTGGGACCCCGCTCGGGGCGCCCGTGATCGGCTGGCTGGCCGAGGTGCTGGGCGCGAGGTGGTCGCTGATCGGCGGCGGCCTCGGCACCGTGGCGGGCGTGCTGGTCAGCGTGGTGGTCCTCGCGATGTGGCACGGCAGCGACGCTCTCTACAATCCACCAGGTGAACCCCCGCTACCGCCGCCTGGTGATCACGGGCACCCTGCTGCTGCTGATCGGCATCGTCGTCGTCAGCCGGGTGCTCAGTGGCTAGCGGCGAGGAGGTCGCGGCAGTCCGCGCAGCACTGCTCGACGCCGGAGCGCTCGTGCGAGCCGTCGCATCGGGTCAGCGGCGCGGAGCGGAGCTCCGATGGCGTCGGGTCGAGCTGAGGTACGTCGACCTCAAGCACGGGCGCCGGCTCCAGGTCACCTCGTACGACGAGACGCAGGCGTTCACCGCGAACCACGACGATGCGGCCGCGGCCACCGCGGTGGACGAGCTCCTGGCGCTGCCGTTCGCCAGCTGGCACGTCGAGAGCAGCACGGAGGTGCTGCAGGTGCGGGTCACCAAGAAGGGCAAGCTGCTGATGCATCGCGCGGCACGCGAGCGAGAGGTCGACGTGGACCGGACGCATGACCGTGAGAAACCCCGCGCGGTGCCCGTGGACGCTCCCTTCCTGCGCCTGCTGGGCGTCACGGACGGCGAGGGGCGGGTCAAGCCGACCAAGCAGGGGAAGTACCACCAGGTCGAGGAGCTGGTGCGTGCTCTCGCGGCGACCTGGAGCGACGCCGTGGCTTCCGGCGCCGTTCGACGACCGACGGTGCAGGAGCCGCTGCGGCTGGTCGACCTGGGCTGCGGCAACGGCCTGCTCACCTTCGCCGCGCACCACCACCTGACCTCCCTCGGGCTCCCGGTGCACAGCACGGGTGTGGACCGGAAGGCGCAGGCCCGTCGCCACAACGAGCGGATCGCGAGGGACCTCGGGTGGGAGATGGAGTTCCGTGAGGGTGACATCGACACCGTCGAGCCCGCTGCCCAGCCCGACGTCGTGCTCGCGCTGCACGCCTGTGACACCGCGACCGACGACGCGCTGGCCCGTGCGGTGGACTGGGGGGCGCCCGTGGTGCTCGCGGCGCCGTGCTGCCACCACGACGTGTCGATGCAGCTGCGCGACGCCTCGCTGCCGGGGGTCCGGGCGCTGCTGCGCGACGGCATCCTGCGGGAGCGGTTGGCCGACACCCTCACCGACGCGCTGCGTGCCTCGGTCCTGCGAGGGCGGGGCTACCGGGTGGATGTCGTGGAGTTCGTGGGCAGCGAGCACACCCCGCGGAACACGCTGATCCGGGCGGTGCGCACGGGTGCCTCGCCGGAGTCCGGTCGTGCGGAGCTGGAGCAGCTCCTGGAGCAGTGGCCGGTGCGGCCTCGGCTCCTCGACCTCCTGGAGCGCCGACCGTGAGCCGAGCCGGGCGTGTGGCGGTGGCCCTGCTGATCGTCGCGCTGGCATCGACCGGGCCGGCGTGGGCTGCGCAGGACGATGCGCGGACGGTGTTCCGGTTCGACGACCAGATCACCGAGTCCAGCGGCCTGGTCGACCTGGGCGACCGCGTGCTCACGATCAACGACTCCGGTGACGACGCCGTGGTCTATGTCATCGACCCACAGACCGGCGACACGGTCGGACGCACGACCTACGCCGAGGAGGTCACCGACGTCGAGGCGATCACCGAGGGGCCAGACGGCAGGATCTGGGTCGGCGACATCGGGGACAACGGCTCGTCCCGCGGTGGCATCGCGGTGCACCGGATCGAGCGCCCCACGGACGGCGACCGATCCGTCGAGGCCACGACGTACGACCTGGTCTACGACGACGGCGCCCGCGACGCCGAGACCCTCCTGGTCTCGCCCTCCGGCCGGCTGTACGTCGTGAGCAAGGGCCTGTTCTCCGGGCAGGTCTGGCAGGCTCCCGAGCAGCTCAGCTCCGAGCGGCCCAACGTCCTGTCGCCGGTCGGTGACGTGGGTGGGCTGATCACCGACGGCGACTGGTTCCCCGAGGGGCGTCACGTGGTGCTGCGCGACTACGACGTGGCGTTCGTCTACGACGTCACCGAGCAGCCCTGGCGGCTGCTGGACCAGATCGACATCCCCGACCTGAAGCAGGGGGAGGGGATCGCGGTGCGCGCCAACGGCGACTTGCTGGTCTCTTCGGAGGGGGAGCGCCAGCCCGTGGTCGAGGTTCCCCTTCCGCAGCGACTACGCGAGCGGCTGGCCCCCGCGCCCGCCACGACGACGGCACCGCCGCCGCGTGACGAGAGCGCCGGGGAGCAGGAGGTGCCCCGCGACCCGGGCATCGAGGCGCTGCTCGGTCAGGACCTGCGCCTCACAGCGCTCGTGGTGGGGGCGTTGCTCCTGCTGGTGCTCGGCGTGCACCGCCTCCTGCGGCTACCCGGCCGTTAGCGCGGCGCTCGGTCTTGCCGCGGAGAGCTCAGAGCTTGTCGACGACGTGCTCGATGCAGGCGGTGAGCGCCGCGACGTCCGCGGGGTCGATCGCCGGATACATCGCGACCCGCAGCTGGTTGCGGCCCAGCTTGCGGTAGGGCTCGGTGTCCACGATCCCGTTGGCGCGCAGCACGGCTGCCACCTGGGCTGCGTCGATCGAGTCCTCGAAGTCGATCGTGCCGATCACCAGCGAGCGGTGATCGGGGTCCGAGACGTACGGCGTGGTGTACGCCGTCTTCTCGGCCCAGCCGTAGAGCGCCTCGGAGCTCGCGGTGGTGCGCTCGACCATGCCGGCCAGGCCACCCTGGGCGTTCATCCAGTCCAGCTGCTCGGCCATCAGGAACAGCGTGGCCACCGCGGGGGTGTTGTAGGTCTGGTTCTTGCGCGAGTTGTCGATCGCGGTCGGCAGGTCGAAGAAGGCCGGCACCCATCGTTCGGCCGCGAGCTGCTCGGCGCGGGCCAGGGCGGCGGGCGACATGATCGCCGCCCAGAGTCCACCGTCGGAGGCGAAGCACTTCTGCGGCGCGAAGTAGTAGGCGTCGACCTGGGTGAGGTCCACCGGCAGGCCGCCGGCCCCCGAGGTCGCGTCGACCAGGACCAACGGAGCATCGTCGCCTGTGTCATCAACACCCTCGACCCGCTTCACCGGAGCCATGACCGCGGTCGAGGTCTCGTTGTGGGCCCAGGCGTAGACGTCGATCCCGGCCTCGGCCTCGGGGGAGGGGCGGCTGCCGGGGTCGGAGGTGATCACCGTGGGGTCGCCCAGGAACGGCGCCTGCTGGGCCGCCTTGGCGAACTTGCTGGAGAACTCACCGAACGAGAGGTGCTGGCTGCGCTCCCGGATCAGGTTGAAGGTGGCGATGTCCCAGAACGCGGTGGCTCCGCCGTTGCCGAGGACCACCTCGTACCCCTCGGGCAGGTCGAAGAGCGCCGCGAGCCCGTCGCGCACCCGGCCGACGGTCTGCTTGACCGGGGCCTGGCGGTGGCTGGTGCCCATCAGGTGCGGACCGGTGGCCGCAAGTGAGTCCAGCGCCTTGGTGCGCACCTTGGACGGGCCTGCGCCGAAGCGGCCGTCGCCGGGCTTGAGGGAGTCGGGAATGTTGATCGCGTCGTTCACTGGTCCTCTTCTCGTGTGAGTCGTGAGGGGCCTGACGACGCTGTCAGATGCAGGGGAAGTGGCCCCGCGAGGATCTGCGCGGCCGGGCCGCAGCACGGGCCTATTGTGGCATCCCGATCCGCACTCATCCGCATCGCCCTGAGGGGACACCCGCCATGCCCGGCCAGCTCAGCATCATCGCGGTGTCCTACGACGACGAGCGGGTGCGGACTCTGGTCGAGCGGGTGCAGCAGGAGTACGTGCAGCGTTACGGGGGCCCGGACGAGACGGTCATCGAGGCGGCGATGTTCGAGGCGCCGGGCGGACGGTTCTTCGTCGCCGAGCGGGTGGGTGAACCGCTGGCGATGGGCGGGTGGCGCAGCCGTTCCGACGTCAGCGATCTCGGCGCCACCAGCGCGGCCGAGGTGAAACGGATGTACGTCGTGCCCGAGGCGCGGCGCACCGGGCTGGCTCGGGTGGTCCTGCGCGTGCTGGAGGACTCGGCCCGCGAGGCGGGCCACGACCTGCTGGTGCTGGAGACCGGGATGCGACAGCCCGAGGCGATCGACCTCTACGAGTCGGCCGGCTACGTGCCCGTCACGCCGTTCGGCTTCTACAAGGAGCACGAGCTGTCGCGCTACTACGGACGCCGGCTGGAGGCGAGACCGAGAGCCCACGACTTGTGAGTGAGCACTCACTCACTTAGGCTGTCGAGGTGACCCCCCGCCGCCGACGTGCCACCCCGATGTCCCCCGACGAACGCCGCGAGGCCATCGTCGCGGCCGTGCTCCCGCTGCTGCGCGAGCACGGTCCCCAGGTGAGCACCCGGCAGATCGCCGACGCCGCCGGCATCGCCGAGGGCACGGTGTTCCGCGCCTTCGAGGACAAGATGGCTCTGTTCAGGGCCGTCGCGGAAACAGCTGCCCGGCCGCCAGGGTGGCGTGAGGGGCTGGCCGCGGAGCTGGAGCAGCACCCGCAGCTGCGGGACAAGGTGGTGCACGCAGCGGAGCGCATGGTCGACCGGTCGCGTCAGGTGATGTTGGCGATGATGGCGCTGCGCAGCGCCTTCATGGCCGAGGGCGCCCCGAAGCACAGGTCCGATCACGGGCACGGTCGGGGTGGTCGGCCCCCTGGCCCGCCGCAGTTCCTGGTGGGCGCGCGTGAGGAGCTGCAGGAGGCGATCGCCGCGCTGGTCTTCGAGCCGCACCGGGCCGAGCTCACTGTCTCACCCGACCTGGCAGCTCGCGCGCTCCGCAGCCTGGTGATGGGCAGCCACCACCCCGGGGCGACCGACGAGGAGCCCCTGAGCGCCGACGAGCTGGCCGACGTGCTGCTGGACGGTGTGCGGGGGCGGGCCTGATGCTCCGGCGACTCCTGACTTCCGGGCTGGCGCCCTACCGCTCGACGATCACCGTGATCGTTGCTCTGCAGTTCGTGGGCACCATGGCCTCGCTGTTCCTGCCCTCCCTGAACGCCGACATCATCGACAACGGGGTGGCTCAGGGTGACACCGGCTACATCGTGCGCATCGGCGTGGTGATGCTCGCGGTCTCGATGGTGCAGATCGGGTGCAGTGTGGTCGCGGTCTATCTCGGCGCTCGCACGGCGATGGCTTTCGGACGTGACGTGCGACGCGATCTGTTCCACCAGGTGCAGTCGTTCTCCACCCGTGAGGTCAACCACTTCGGCTCGCCGAGCCTCATCACCCGCAACACCAACGACGTCCAGCAGGTGCAGATGCTGGTGCTGATGGCGGCCACGATGATGGTCGCCGCACCGATCATGATGGTCGGTGGAGTGCTCATGGCGATGCGGGAGGACCTGGGCCTGTCATGGCTGCTGGCCGTGAGCGTGCCCACCCTGTTCGTCACGATCGGGTTCATCGTCAGCCGCATGGTGCCCGGGTTCCGCCAGATGCAGGAGCGCATCGACGCGGTCAACCGCATCCTGCGCGAGCAGATCACCGGCATCCGGGTGGTGCGGGCCTTCGTCCGCGAGCCCCTCGAGACCTCGCGGTTCTACACCGCCAACGACGAGCTCACCGACGTCGCGGTGCGCGTGGGCCGGTGGATGGCGGCGATGTTCCCTGCGGTCATGCTCATCGTGAACCTCTCCGGCGCGGCCGTGATCTGGTTCGGGGGGCACCGGGTCGACGAGGGCGCGATGCAGGTGGGCTCCCTGACCGCCTTCCTGGCCTACCTGATGCAGATCCTGATGGCGGTGATGATGTCGACCTTCATGCTGGTGATGGTGCCTCGCGCGGCTGTCTGTGCCGACCGCATCGTGGAGGTGCTCGACACCGACTCCTCGGTCCTGCCGCCGGTGACGCCGGTGAGCCGAGCGTTGCGGGGTGAGCTGCGGTTCGACGACGTCGAGTTCAGCTACCCCGGGGCGGAGGATCCCGTGCTTCATGCGCTGTCCCTGGCGGCGCTGCCGGGCACCACGACTGCGGTCATCGGTTCCACCGGCGCCGGCAAGTCCACGCTGGTCGGCCTCGTCCCCCGGTTGTACGACGTGACCGCGGGGCGGGTCAGCATCGATGGCGTGGACGTGCGCGACCTCGACGAGGAGAGCCTGTGGGCCGGCATCGGGTTGGTGCCGCAGAAGGCGTTCCTCTTCTCCGGCTCGGTGGCCGACAACCTGCGGCATGGAGCGCCGGGCGCCGGCGACGAGCAGCTGTGGGAGGCGCTCGAGGTCGCCCAGGCCGCCGACTTCGTCAGGCGCATGCCCGGAGGACTCGACGCCCCTGTGTCCCAGGGCGGGAGCAACGTCTCGGGTGGCCAGCGCCAGCGCCTGGCGATCGCCCGGGCGGTGGTGAAGCGCCCCGCCATCTACCTCTTCGACGACGCGTTCTCCGCCTTGGACGTCGCCACCGACGCACGCCTGCGTGCGGCCTTGGAGCCGATCGTCACTGATGCCACGGTGCTGGTGGTTGCGCAACGGGTGTCCACCATCCTCGACGCCGACCAGATCCTGGTCCTCGAGGACGGCGAGGTGGTCGGGCGCGGTCGTCACCACGAGCTGCTCGAGACCTGCACCACCTACCAGGAGATCGTCCGCTCCCAGCTCCGTGCCGAGGAGGCAGCGTGAGCGGGGTGAACGGCCGGCCCGAGCAGGACGACGCAGGTCGGCGTCCGGACGGGGCGATGAAGGAGACCGAGCGGGTCGTCCAGGGCCCGGGGCCCGGGCGGGGACCTTTCGGTGGCGCCATGGTGGGCCAGAAGGCGATGGACTTCGGCCCCTCCGCGCGCCGCCTGCTGTCGCGGATGGGACCGGAGCGGGTCAAGGCCGGTCTGGTGCTGCTGCTGGCGGTGCTCTCGGTGGCGATGACGGTCGTCGGCCCGCGGATCCTGGGCATGGCCACCGACCTGGTCTTCGCCGGGCTGGTCGGGCGCAACCTCCCCGCCGGATCGACCCAGGAGCAGGCCGCGGAGGCGATCCGTCGCCGCGGTGACGGGACCTTCGCCGACATGGTCGCGGCGATGGACCATCTGGTGCCCGGCCAGGGGGTCGACTTCCGTGCCGTGGCGGCCGTGCTGATGCTGGCCGTGGCGGTCTACCTCGCCTCCGCGGTCGCCGGGGTCGCACAGGGCTACCTGCTGAACGACGTGGTGCAGTCGACGGTGCGCCGGATGCGCGCCGACGTGGAGGACAAGATCAACGCGCTGCCGCTCGGCTACTTCGACAAGCAGTCGCGTGGGGAGCTGCTCTCCCGGGTCACCAATGACATCGACAACGTCTCGCAGTCCTTGCAGCAGACGATGAGCCAGATGCTCGTCGCGCTGCTGACGGTCGTCGGGGTGCTCTCGATGATGGTGTGGATCTCGCCGACGCTGGCGCTGGTGGCTCTGATCACGGTGCCGGTGTCGATGCTGGTGACCTCGCGGATCATGCGGCGCTCCCAGGGGCTCTTCATCCAGCAGTGGCGCCGGACCGGCCGGCTCAACGCGCACATCGAGGAGACCTTCACCGGTCACGACCTGGTCAAGGTCTTCGGGCGGCGCGAGGCGGTGGAGCGAACGTTCGCGGAGGAGAACGAGGAGCTGTTCCGGTCCTCGTTCGGTGCGCAGTTCGTCTCGGGGCTGATCATGCCGACGATGATGTTCATCGGGAACCTCAACTACGTCATCGTCGCCGTGCTCGGCGGGCTGCGCGTGGCGAGCGGGTCGATGAGCCTGGGGGAGGTCCAGGCATTCATCCAGTACTCGCGCCAGTTCACCCAGCCACTGACCCAGCTGGCCTCGATGGTCAACCTGCTCCAGTCGGGGGTCGCCTCGGCGGAGCGGGTCTTCGAGCTGCTGGACGCCGAGGAGGAGCCCGCCGTCCCCGCACCCGTGCCACCTGCGCCGCAGGCTCACGGCGAGGTGGTCTTCGACAACGTCTCGTTCTCCTACGACCCGCGGCAGCCGTTGATCGAGCAGCTGTCGCTGTCGGTCTCGCCGGGCCAGACGGTCGCCATCGTCGGTCCCACGGGCGCCGGCAAGACCACCCTGGTCAACCTGGTGATGCGGTTCTACGACGTGGCGAGGGGCCGGATCACCCTCGACGGCGTCGACATCGCCGCCATGCGCCGAGCCGACCTGCGATCCCAGATCGGCATGGTGCTGCAGGACACCTGGCTCTTCGAGGGCACGATCCGCGACAACATCGGCTACGGCCGACCCGACGCCGACGAGGAGCAGATCCTTGCCGCGGCGCGGGCCACCTTCGTCGATCGGTTCGTGCACACGCTGCCCGAGGGTTACGACACGGTGGTCGACGAGAACGGGTCGAACCTCTCCGCGGGCGAACGGCAGCTGGTCACCATCGCACGGGCATTCCTGGCAGACCCCGCGCTGCTGATCCTTGACGAGGCGACGTCCTCGGTCGACACCCGCACAGAGCTCCTGCTCCAGGAGGCGATGGCGGCGCTGCGCACCGACCGGACCTCGTTCGTGATCGCTCACCGGCTCTCCACGATCCGCGATGCCGACCTGATCCTGGTGATGGAGGACGGCCGGATCGTGGAGCATGGGGACCACGAGTCGTTGATCACCCTGGACGGCGCCTACGCGGCGCTCTACGCGGCGCAGTTCGCGGCTCCGGAGACCGCGGCCTGAGCCGCCGTAGACGCCCCGGTGGCCGAGCGCAGTGCGCCGTTGGTCGGGCTGGTCGCTTGTCCTGAGGAGGGAGCGCAGCGACTGTCTCGAAGGGAGACCTCGGGGTCGGCGGGTCAGGCGGCGAGGTGGTGTCGGCGTCGTGAGGGCCAGCGGTGTTCGAAGGTGATGGTGCCGTCGGGGGTGAGTTGCCAGTGGTAGTGGGGGTCGTGGATGCGGCGGTGGTGGTGGGCGCAGAGGGGGGTTGCGTTGTCGAGGTCGGTGGGGCCGTTGGCTGACCAGGGTTGTAGGTGGTGCAGCTCGCACCAGGCGAAGGGTCGGTGGCAGCCGTGGGCGGCGCAGGTGTCGTGTCGCGCTGAGAGTGCGTGGGCCTGGTGTCGGGTGAAGAGTCGTTGGGATCGGCCGAGGTCCAGGGGCACGGAGTCGCCGTTGAGGACCAGGGGCAGGGTGGCGGCTTCGCAGGCGAGGCGTCGGGCTTGGCCGGCGGAGATCTGTGCGCCGGTCTCCAGGGTGGCGGTGCCGATGCCGGTGCGCAGGGTGTGCTCGTCGACGTGGACCACGAGGGTGAGGCCGTTGGTGCCGAACCGGGCCTTGGCCAGCTGTTGGTCGGTGAGGTCGGTGAGCTCGGTGGGTAGGTGCTCCAGCAGCTCACACAGTGCGTCGCCCATGCGTTCGGGGTAGCTGCGCTGGACCGGTCCGATCATCCCGGAGTCGCGCACGGTGACGTCGGTGAGGGTCTCGCCGGTGGTGCGGGTGTGGGTGCGGCGGGGGCTGGAGTAGGTCTCGAGCCAGTTCTTGAGCAGGTGGGCGTGCAGGTCGGGCAGGGTGAGGCGTCCGGTCCAGGTGCCGTCGCCGTTGTCGTGCAGGTCGAGGAACGCATCGCGTTCGGCTCGGTGCTCGCGGGTGCTCAGCTGGTCATCGGCGCACAGGTCGTCCAGGTCCACCTCGCCGGTGGCGCCCTGCAGGGCTGCGTCGATGGCGAGGCCGGCGGGGTCGGGCAGCAGCACCGTCACGCGCTTGCGCAGGGGCGCCAGGACGTGGGTGGCGTACTTGCGCAGGCGTGGGGGTGGCAGCTCCCGGGCCAGGGAGACCAGCCGTTGTTCGCACTCGGCGAGCTCGACGTCGGTGACCGTGGGGACCTCGGGGATGAGCGTCTGGATCTGTTCGGGGCCGAGCCCGCGGCGGCGGGCTTCCTCGATCAGCAGGGCCTGCTCGCGCCGCAGCCGCGTGAGGGTCTGGGTGACCCCTTCGCAGGCGCGCACGATGATCCGGGCGTGGTCCTCCCCGATCTGGCCCTGGGACAGCGCGGCGCTGGTGTGGTGGTACCTCTCCTCCAGCGACCGGGCCAGCCCCAGCGCGCCCCAGCCACGTGGCCGGTTGCCCGCGGCGGCGGCCCACGCGGCGGTGTCGGTGGCGCCGGTGGCCTGCTTGGCCTGGGAGGCCTCCGCGGCCGCGACCGTGTGCAGCCGCATCCCGGCCACCCGCGCCTCGAGTGAGGCCTGCAGCTTGACGACCTCGGCCAGCTCACGCGCCGACAACCCCTCCAACGAAGCCCACCCCGTGACCTGCCCCCGCTCGTCACGACGCGTCGCGCCGTCCAACGCCGCATGCGCGGTGCGCAACGCCGTCAGCACCTCACACCCAGGCGCCACCTCACCGGTCAGCGGGGTGCTCTCGGTGTCGAGGGAAGGTGCGGTGCGCATAGCGCAAGCCTAACGGTAGATGACTACAATCGCAAGTGTCTTCGAAAAAGTCTCACAGTCGGGATTCCGCCGGTCCAGCACCCGTTGGTGCGCCCAGCAACCGGAACGCGCTCGCTGGAGTGGCATTGGTGCGCCGGCGACGGTCTCGCAGGAGCTGCCCCGCTGGACTCACCCGTCCGCCAGGTCAGGCCTCCTCCAGCTCGACGTTCCGACGGTCGAGGCGAAGCAGCTTCCACCCCACGACAGCGAACCAGGCCGGCAGAAGGAGCCCGTAGAGAAGGTAGGCGAACCCGAGCACGGGCTGCAGCAGCTCAGAGACGATCCCAACTGCTCCGGTGGCCACGCCGAGGTTTCCGACCGCCTTGCCGAAGACCCCACTGCGCATGATCACGGACAAGATCAGGATCGCTGCGGCGGCCAGGACCCCACCCCAGCCCACCGCGTTGGTGGTCGCGATCAGTGCGTCCGCGGCACTCACCAAGCGAGCCCGCTCGGCGTCGGTATCGGCCACCACGTATGAGTTGCTGAGCACGACCAGGCCGCCGTGCAGTGACTGGGGGCTGCTGCCCGTGGCCAACGCGATGACCTCCGAGACGATCCCGAACAGGCCACCGATGGCCGCCACGGTCTTGTTCAGACCTTTCAGTGCCACAGCCACAGCGGTGAACACGACCAGAGCGGGCACGCTCAACCCGACGAAGCACACGAGCTGGGTCAGGTAGACGACCTTGTGGGCCGCGACGTACTCGAGCAGCGCTCGTCCCTCGTCGGGTGGGACCGGCGCGATGAAGATCAGCGCGATCGGTATCAGCACGAGCACCACATAGAGCAACGCCGCGACACCGCCGGCCCTGTACAGGGGTCCCCAGGACATGTCCGGACGTGCCGACCCGAGGTGCTCGGCCCCCCACCCGTCGGACTCGGGCTCGTCGGCCATCAGCGAACCGGCTTCGATCGTGGCTTGCGGGCGCCGCCTGCACCCCCGCCGAAGAAGAACACGGCGACCCCGAGCAGGAGGTCGACGGCGTGGCGGCCGCCGTTGTAGCCGGGCAGCAGTCCTCGCCCGATGGTGGTCTCCAGGCTTCCCATCGACTCCATGGGGCATTGTCGACCTGGCTGGGCGCGCTTGGCCAGGGTCGTCTCGCGGGCGGGACTCCTGCCTCCAAGCCGCCTGATCGGCTCTCTTGCCCTGGCGGGACGGAGCCCAACAGACATGGGTACCCCGACCGGAAGCGGCGCGCGGAGTCGACGAGTGTGCTTCGATCGTCGATGATGCCGACGCTGGTGGGGTGGCGATGCCGCCCGGAGGATCTGCCGATCACCCGGGTGCAGGGTCGTGAGCGGATGGCGGCGACGAGCGGGACAGGCTGTCGATGAGCGAGGTCCTGCGGTATACGGCGTTTCCCGCTGTCGATGCGGCCGACGTGGGCGGCAACCCCGCCGGTGTGGTCCTCGACGCTCGCGGCATGACCGACGACGAGATGCTGGGGGTCGCTGCGGAGGTCGGATTCTCCGAGACGGCGTTCCTGTTCCCCGCAGAGTCCTCGCTCGACCGCAGGGAGGTCGACGGCGAGGCCCAGGTGCGCTACTTCAGCCCCCTCGCCGAGGTGCCGTTCTGCGGTCACGCCACGATCGCCACCGCGGTCGCTCACGCCGAGCGTCACGGCGTCGGACGCCTTGACCTGGTCACCCGCCGGGGGCTGGTGCCGGTCCACACCCGCGTCGAAGCTGGTCGGCTGGTGGCCACGCTGACCAGCGTCGCGCCGTCGATCGAGCCCATGTCCTCAAGCGTGCTGGCGGCGACGCTGGATGCCCTCGGCTGGTCGCCGGAGGTGTTGGACGCCGCGCTGCCGCCGTACGTCGGTTTCGCGGGCAACCACCACCCGGTGCTGGCGCTCAGGAGCCGGCAGGTGCTCGCAGGCCTCGACTACGACTACGCGGCACTCGCAGCGCTCATGACCGAGCATGAGTGGACAACGGTGCAGATCGTCCACCGCGAGCGCCCGGACCTCTTCCACGCCCGTGACCCGTTCCCACCAGGTGGCGTGGTGGAGGACCCGGCGACCGGGGCGGCTGCGGCGGCGCTCGGTGGCTACCTGCGGGCGCTGGACCTCGTACCGCCCTCGCGGCGCGTCACCATCCGTCAGGGTGAGGACATGGGGCGCCCCAGCCTGCTGCTGGTCGACATCCCCGAGCAGGGCGGCATCGACGTCACCGGCTCGGCCACTCGGCTCTGACCACGAGATCTCCGACCCCGGATGTGGGCGCTCTGGGGCGCGCCCGTCGACCTGGCGTCCGATGAGCCATCCGCTGGTGGAAGCCGAGACCCGGGGGTCAGACCTACAGCCTTTCGCCCAGAGTGGGGCACTGCCGACTACCGGATCTTGCGAGCGTCGGTCGCACGGCTCCGCGCCGCGAGGGCCAGTTCGACGTGCAACCCTGCGGCTCCAGTCGGTCTTTGAGGCCTGATGCTAGGGAGTTGCACGTCGGAGTGGCCCCGCCCTCTCCGGACGTGCCCTGAGCTCGCGGGGTTGCGCGTTCGCGTCTCTGCTCCGATCGATGCGGTTGCCGGCGTGTGCGTCACACCGCCGCGAGCCGGACACAGGGACCGTCCGATGTCCGCGCTCCATCTCGAGCCGCATCTTCGGCGGTGCGGTGCGGTGCGGCCCGCGTGGGACGGTGGAGAGGATGAGACGACACCAGCGCGTCACGGCCAGCGGGGTCCGCAGGTCGCAGAGCGAGCGGCTGCGCCGACGTCAGCGGTGGTACTTCGCCCTGATGGGCGTGTGCCTGCTGCTCATCTTGCTGGCCTGGAACCTGGTCAGGCTGTGGTCGACGACGGCGGCCGTGGCCATGTCGGTCGTCGCTGCCGTGCTCCCGCCGATCGCCGTGGTCATCGCCAACTAGGGCGATGACCGCTGACGACGAGCCGGCCAGCCCTCCTGCGCCTGGACCCTCGACGCTCTTCAACGTGCGCCGCGGGCATCCGGATCTGGCCCTGATCCGCGCACGCCGAGTACGTCATGCCGCCCGAGCGTGCCCCGATTCGGGCGGCAGGTCACCGCCTTGGCTCAACGCCGGCGGGAGCCGACGGTCGTCAGGCTCACGCCGCAATATGGACCGAGCGCGTCGAACCCAACAGCCCCTCCTGGCGGGCGACGATAGCCGCCAGCCCGATGGTCACGAACGCGGCGAGTAGGTTGATCGCCAGCATGGAGACGCTCTTGACGAGCACGAACGTCCCGAGCGTCTGTGACTGCAGCAGCCACAGCATCGTGGTCGCCTTCGCGAGTCCGAGCACCGCCCACATGATCGTCAGGTTCCGGAAGAGACGTCGGACTCGCGGGCGCGCCGCCAGTTCGTGGTCCATCGGATAGAAGTCGCCAGCGAGCCGCGCCACCATTGGGCGTGCGCTCGCGAGGGAGAGCAGGAACAGCACGGCAACGACCCCGTCGCTGATGATCGGCTGGAGGAAGTACAGCCACGGGCTGTCCGCGACGACAGACAGCGCGGTCCGCCCCGTCAAGAGGAGCGCCGTGAGGATCAGCAGCCCCGACGTACGCCGCTTAGTCACGGCTCGCCACGCGATGGCGCCGTACGACCACACGAGGGCAGCAACGATCGCGGTCCACACGCCGACGAGCACGAAGAAGCCGTAGAAGAGCACCGCGGGCACGACCACCGCGATCACCAAGCTGAGGAAGACGCGCTGGATCACGGCCACGGGGCCGGGACGGTGAGGCGCCTCGGAGCCCAACTCAGGCGTGGGAGCGACCTTGATCAACATGCGGGGGGAGGAAGCCAAGGGAGGCCGGTTCTGCCAGCCGGATAGCCGGGCGAGAGAGTCCATCGCCGTGAAATGACGACGTGAACTCGGCGCCTGCGGGTTCCTCGGCTCTACCAGTGTACGTCGCGTTCAGCACTGAGGGCGGCGGCCAAGGTGCTCGCCAGGCGGCAAGGGTGCGAGCAGGCGCACGCACATGACGCGATCTGTGCGGTGCGTCCTACCGCCGCCTGTCGGCGGCCGTGTCCTACCGGCCCACCGCCAGCTTTCGTCGAGGCATCCTGGCCAGACGTTGCCTTCCGTTCACGGCTGCAGGTATCTGCGCTGGCCAGATGCCTGGAAGAGATAGGCGAAGGCGGTCTTGGTGTAGGCGATGCCGCGGCCAGAGGAGCGGATCCGGGCGGCATCGGCCGTTTCCGATCGTTTCGGGATCAGGTACTCCTCAAGCCGGTCAGTGACGATGCGGTAGTGCGCGCCCCGGTGGTGCACGACGGCCACGAGCCGCAGCGATGGGTCGAGAGCGGCCAGGCTGGCGTCGCCGTGACTGGTGTTGGCCAGCAGCCAGCCCCCCTGGCGCAGATAGCGGCGGGTCTGTTCCAACACCGGCCCGGTGAAGAGCGAAATGAGCAGGTCCATGCTTTCGTCGGGCACGTCCAGCGGCTGGTCGTAGTCCGCGGCGAGGAACCGCACCTCCATGCCGGCGCCGTGGCGAGTCCGTCCCGCCAGCTCCGCGTGCACCAGACCGGTTTCGTCGAAGAACCCGGCCGCCCGGGTGTCGGTGTCAACGTAGGTCACGGACGGGAACGCCGTCGAGGGGGACAAGTCGACGTAACTGCCCGGGTACAGCGCTCGCTCGACCGGACAGAGGTCGGCTAACGCTGCGAACAGATCTGAACGGTCCCCGATCGACTCCCGGTACTGCGACCACGTCACGAGCCTCGTCACCAGCCCATCCCAGCATGTCGCCGCGCCCGGCGCATTGACGATCTGCAGGCGCCGAACGGCGACGGTTGCTCGAAAGGCGCGCGCCGGCGAGGACGAGCTGCGTCACACCGCCGCGATCGTGCTCGTCGAGCATGACCTGCTCGAGGAGTGCGACCCTGGGGCTTGGAGGCTGCGGTAACGGCGCTCGTCGCTGATGTGCCTGCGCTCGTGGGGCGAGCGCCGTCCTCAGAGCGGCACAGTCGGTGACGGACTCGATGTCACCACCCACTTTCGGGGAGACTCTCCATGTGTCCGAAGGCAGAGCCGCAGAGATCGCCTTGAACCGGGAGCTCTGGGCGATCGTGAACGAGCGCTTCACCAACGGTGCGGCCGAACGCATGTGGGGCATGCCGGAGGTGGTGTGGGGCCTTTTCGCCGTGCCCGAACGCAAGCTCGGCGTCCTCGGCGACGTCGAGGGTATGGACGTCCTGGAGCTCGCCTGCGGAACTGCGTACTTCGCGGCCTGGCTCGCGCGCGCAGGCGCCCGCCCGGTCGCCCTGGATTTCTCCAGTGAGCAGCTCGCAACCGCGCGGCACCTCCAAGCCCGGCTCGGCCCCACCTTCCCCCTGGTCCACGCGGACGCCGAGCAAATCCCGCTGGCCAGTGGGCTCTTCGACCTCGTGGTCAGCGAGCACGGTGTGGCTGCCTGGTGCGACCCCGAACGCTGGTTGCCCGAGGCCGCCAGGCTCCTGCGGCCGGGCGGACGCCTGGTCTTCTTGACGAACAGCAACCTCTCCACGCTGTGTGTCCCGGCCGGTGGCGGGGTTGCTGGAGATCGGCTGCTTCGCGGCCAGCGGGAGGCCCGCCGAGTGCAATGGCCAGGCGGCGGCATCGAGTTCCATCCCTCACACGGTGAGTGGGTGCGGCAACTACGGAGTGCCGGTTTCATCATCGAGGCGATGCACGAGATCTACGCGCCGAAAGACGGCTTCGACCACCCGTTCTACGAGATCGTGTCCCGGGAGTGGGCAAACAGGTGGCCGGCCGAGGAGCTGTGGGTAGCGGTCCGCCCCTAGCTGGGCCGACCGCAGTCGCCTCCGCCGGCTGTCGGGCCACCGCGCGTCATACCGCCGCGACGGCCCGGAGGTCGCTGCGTCAGTGGCGGATCAGAGGAGTGCTTCTCGCTGCGGGTCAAAGCACACAACGCCAAGGCGAGCGGCGATCGCAGCCAACTCCTCCACAACGCGATCCGGCACGGTCAACACAAGATTCACGTAGAGCGCGCTGCCTTCGCCTTCCAGTGGAGAGAGTGCCCATGGCGCGTCCGGATGGTCGATCGGCCAGCGAGATTCGAGGTCGCGGACCAGTGCTTCGACGGTCGGAGTTGCCGGGATGTCGTCATCCGCCTCGTCCAGCGCGTCGAAGATCTTCTCGAAATGCGCTGAGGCTTCCTCATCCGTCCGTGGCCTAGTGCCCTCCCAGAAGGCCAGGTCGTAGCTCACGCGGGACAGTCTCACATGTGAGATCACTGAGGCGGTGCGTTGTCTCGCCGCTTCGCTACCGGTCACGCTGACACCGCAGGGGGCTTCATCCCGAAGTGCTGTGGCAGTAGCGTCGGGAATCGAGCACGGCTGAGGAGTCTTGATGAGCATCGAGTTCAACCACACTCTGGTTCACGTGAAAGACATCTGGGCAGCCGCCGGCGAAGTGGCCCGCATTCTGGGACTCCCCGAGCCGTCCTCCTACGGACCCTTCGCCGTACTCCAGCTCGACAACGGTGCCACGCTCGACTTCACCGAAGACACCGGCCAAGTCAAGGCCCAGCACTACGCCTTCTTGGTCGGCGAGGAGGACTTCGACACGATCTGGGATCGACTCAAGGCAGACGGACGGCAGTGGTGGGCGGACCCGCACAAACGGCGGCCGGGAGAGATCAACCACGAGGACGGAGGCCGCGGCCTGTACTGGCAAGGTCCGGACGGTCACTGGCTGGAGATCATCACCCGCCCGTACGGCAGTGGGGGCTAGTCCCTCGAGCTCACCAACCACCCTCGGGTGGGCCATGAGGCTGAAATACCAGCCGGGAGGTCGCGGCAGTCCGCTGTTCGCAGCGACGACGAACAGGTCGAACCCGTCAAGGAATGCCTGGACGATCACGCTTCGCGGGACAGGGCTCTGCGAATCGGTCCCTGGTCCGGCCGAGCCCGGGACCGCAGTCAACTGACTCGATAGCGTGCATGGCATGCCCATCAAGCTTGAGAACGTCGCCATCGCCGTCCGCGACCTCGACGAGTCGATCGCCTTCTTCACCGAACTCGGTCTGACCGTGCTCGGCCGCGACACGGTCAGCGGCGAGTGGACCGACACCGCCGTCGGCCTCGACGGCAACCACGCCAAGATTGCAATGCTCGAGACGCCGGACGGCCATGGTCGTCTCGAGCTCTTCGAGTACATCCACCCCGACGCGATCGAGACGGAGCCCACCCGCCCTCACGAGATCGGCATGCACCGCGTGGCCTTCTCGGTCGACGACATCGACGAGGCTCTTGAAATCGCCGCGAGGCACGGCTGTCACCCGCTGCGCGGCGTGGCGACCTATGGGGACGTGTACAAGCTCACCTACGTGCGCGGCCCCAGCGGCATCATTGTCATGCTTGCCGAGGAGCTGAAGAAGGGCTGACCCCAGGTCGATCCCCATGTGGCGCGGGCGGCATAACAGGGGGGAGCCCTGGACAATGTGGCAAAGGTGCGTCACACCCCCGCGATGCGGCGCACCGAGGTGGTGGTGGCTCCTCACACGTCTGACACATGAGTACTCGCCGTTAGGCTTCCGTCGGTGACCGCGCGGGGGCTGATCTGGCGCCAGCCAGGGGTGCCGCCGCTCCTGGTGATGACGTGCGCGGGATTCTCCAGTTACGCGCTCCTGCTCACGGTCGCTCCCCTGTGGGTCGTCGAAGGCGGGGCGACCACCGCCGGCTCCGGCCTCGTGAATGGCGTGCTTCTGCTGTTCACGGTGCTCACCCAGCTGTTGGTTCCGCGGGCATTGCGGACCTTCGGATGGGGGCCGGTGCTGAGCGTGGGGTTGGTGCTCCTGGGTGTCCCTGGGGCCTTGCTGTCGTTCAGCGACGGGCTCAGCGTGGTCCTCGCACTATCGGCCGTCCGGGGCGTCGGGTTCGGTGTCCTCACGGTTACCGGGAGCGCCGCCGTGGCTGGACTTGTGGCGACGCGACGTCGCGGGGAGGCGATCGGGGCCTACGGCCTCGCCGTCGCGGTGCCCAACCTTGTCCTCCTACCTGCCGGACCGTGGCTCGCCGAGAGCCTCGGCTACTGGGTGGTGTTCACCCTGAGCGCTCTGCCCCTGGCCGGCATCCCCGCGGCACTGCGTCTCGCCTCGGCACTCCGCCTCAGCGCACCGGACTTGCATCCAGGCATGATCGCGTCGTCCGACCCGCGCGACCCGGAGTCCGCCGCCTATCGACGGCTGCTGCGGCCGATGTTGCTGTTGCTGGCGGTCACGTTGGCGGGTGGGGCGGTGATCACGTTCACGCCTCAGATGGTCGACAGCGCCTCCGTAGCGGCAGGCGGCCTGTTCCTGATGGGGCTGTCGGCTGCACTCAGCCGGTGGCGGATCGGGGTGTTCGCGGATCGTTACGGCGCCCAGCGCTACCTCGTGCCGATGGTTCCCCTCACGGGGGTGGGGATGGCGCTCATGTCGTGGTCGGTTGCGGACTCCGACCGCGTCCGCGTCGTCGCCTTCTTGGTTGCCATGCTCCTGATCGGCCTGTGCTACGGCGCGCTGCAGAACCTCACGCTTCTGATCTCCTTTGCGGTCGTCTCACGTCGGCACCACAACCTCGCGAGCTCGGTGTGGAATGTCGGCTTCGACGCGGGAACCGCGATGGGCTCGGTGGCTGTCGGGATCATCGCTGAGCTCACGTCCTTCGCAACTGCCCTTCTGGTCGCGGGCGCCATCGCCGTGGCGACGCTCCCGCTCGCGTTGCTACGGTCTGACACCGCGTCGCAGACTCCGACGACTCCCCGGGCCTCCGAATAGGGGTCGCCGAGCCAGGGGGACGCCTCTCAGTTGCGAAGCGAGGCTGCCTTCACGGAGATCACCCTCCGTGGCCACTCGGATTGAGTAGCGCGCCATGGCCAAGCAACCTACGCGACCGGTCCCGGCCGCTTCGCGCATATCGTCAACCAGATGAAGGAGGTGCTGGAATCTGCCGCTCGCCACGGCGGATCTTCGGGACCTCTCGCTGGCATTGGGCTGCATCGACAGGTCTCGGATGCGAGTGGCCCGCACCTGTTTCGCAGAGTGTGAAGACACCTGCGTCGCAGCACCGCCTTTTTCGCCGTGGGAAGTCGACCCCGGCGTGAGACGCTCGGGGGGTGCTGGGAATGAGCTTCGACGACATGATGGAAGCGGTCGTGCGCGGCTTCGAAGTGGGCGGGGTGGTGATCCTCGTGGCGGGATCACTGGCTGCGTTTGTTTCGGCGGTTCTCTCGTACCGGCGAGTCGGTGGACGCCAAGCCTATGAGGACGCGCGCCGCAACGTAGGGCGCGCCATTCTTCTGGGCCTGGAGCTTCTCATCATTGCCGACATCGTCATGACGATCACCGTCGATCCGACTCTCGCAAGTGCGGCCGCCCTGGGAGTCATTGTGCTGGTACGAACATTTCTGAGTTTCTCTCTCGAGATCGAACTCGAAGGCTCCCTGCCTTGGCGCCGCCGAGCCGCCGAGCCGGAGTCGAACTGGGCGCCCGATCCGGATTGAGCAGGCGGATGAGGCCGCTTGTATCGGGGCTCAGTTCCCCCCGTCGCCGGCCGGCGCCGCCGGTTGCCCCCCGCCCTCGCGCAGGGCGACGATGCGGGCGCGGCGGTAGTTGGACACACCGCCGAGCAGGAACAGGACGCTGCCGATGACGTACTGACCTGCGAGGAAGGCATCGACAGTGCGTTGGTCGGCGGTGCTCTGCAGGGTGAACAGGTACGGGATGGATGCGACCACGAACAGCGTCGACCCCGTCACGAAGGTGATGGCCGTGAGGTTCATGAGCTGGAGGGTGCGCATGTCCGGGGCCCGGACGACTTCGAGGACGTTGATCACCGCCCCGAAGACGAACAGCAGGCCGCCGATGATGAAGGTCCACGAGCCGGCCGTGTACCACCCGACTGCATTGAGGAAGAAGACGCTCCCGGCGGCGAACAGCACGCTGCCCACCAGGTAGCTGAGTGCGGCCCATGCCTCGTACCGGTCCCAGATGGTGAGCTGGCGCTGGAGCGTGGCCCGGTAGCGGACCACTTCGAGCAGGTCATGGGCCGTGACCGCGATGTACATCAGGGATGCGACGAAGAAGACCCAGGCCCCGCGGTCGGACACGCTCTCGGGCTCCGGGAAGAACAGCACGCTGCCCCAGATGAACATCACCCCACCGACGAGGTAGACCGTGGTGTTGACGGTCTCCCACGTGAGGTTGTGGCGCCCACCCGAGTCCGGGCCGACCAGACCGTGCGCTCTCGGTCGGTTGACGAACAGGTGGGGCACGGATCTCAACCTATCACCGGCCAAACACGCGTTCCCGCAGGTCAACCCGTCATTCCGTGCCCCACCCGGCACCACAGCTGCGGAACACCGGCACTACCCGCGTCAACGCTTGTCCGGGCTTGGAGGCTGCAACAACTCGACCGAGAACGCCCCGCGTGACCAGCCGGTCGACGTGGGGTGTTGTGCTCTGCTCAGCGGGCGCCGAGCGAACGCCAGTAGCTGTTGAGTGCGCCATTGGTCTTCACGAACCACACGATGGCGCCGACGAGGAAGAACCACCCCAGAAGCAGGAACCACAGTCCGGTCACGGCACTGACCGGCTTGGCCTGTCCTCGCCGGGCATAGAGGTTGCCCACCTCGCTCGAGCTGATGAACGGCATCGCGATGCCGATGAAGATTGCCAGTAGCAGTGCTATCCCGCCGCCGACCCCTTGCCCTGTGTGCTGCTTCATCTCCTCGTGGGTCTTGTAGTACCAGTACCACGTGTAGAACCCGAGGGTGACGATCGTCAGCAGGATGCATGTGCCGGTGCTGCGCACCTGGCCGACTGCTGCCGATCCCGTCGGGGCGCCGTACGCCTGCAGCGTTTCGCCGTCAGGTGCGGAGCGCACTGGCTGGACTTCCGGAGATTGGGTGCCTTGGGTGTGCGCCGACTGGGTCGACAGGTCCGAGGATTCCGATGGCGTGTGCGAGTCAGTCATGCGAGTTCCCCTCGGTACATGGATGCGACCGCGTCACTGTATGCGCAAGATTCGCCGTGCACGCCGATTTCGTGACGACGCGCCCGGTGCCTCGCCCGCGGCGAACGGACTCCGCTCCTCCGCCACCAAGGCGGCGCCGTCAGTCCGCCGCGATGCCGAGCGCAGCAGGGCCCCTGTCAGGTCGCCTCAGGAGGCGTCGCCTGCTCGGCAAGGGCGTTGGTCAGCAACGCCACCAACGCATCGACCTGGATGTCGGCCGAGGAGACGGCCTCCTCGTCCGATCCGTCGAGCGCCCGGTCGGCGAGCCCGGCCTTGGCGTCGATCAGCTCGGCGATCTTCGCGTCGATGGTCTGCGCGGCAATGATCCGCCAGGCCGTGACTGGCTCGGTCTGGCCGATGCGGTGCACCCGGTCGATCGCCTGGGTCTGCTCGGCGTTGGTCCAGGAGAGTTCAGCGAGCACGACGTTCGAGGCGACCTGGAGGTTGATCCCCACGCCGGCAGCAGTCAGCGAGCAGACGATGATCGCGACGTCGGGATCGTTGACGAACGCATCGATGGCCTTCTGGCGAGCCGTCGAGGTCTGGTCGCCGCGGATCGAGGTATGACCGATGTCGCGCTTGGCGAAGGTCTCCGAGGCGGTGTCCATCACGTCGAGGTGCTTGGCGAAGAACACGACCTTGCCGGCACTGCGCGCGAGCTGAGCGGCGTAGTCGGCGGCGAGCTCCGCCTTGGCCTGCCCGATCCTGCGCACCATCGTGAAGACGTTGTCCTTGGCTTCTTCGTCGCCACCATCGGCCACTTCGCGTTCGGCCACGAGGCGTACCAGCGCGTGGTCGATACCCTCGGTGACCCCGCCGGCGCGTCGGTGCTCCAGCGCCGCCTGGTAGCGACCGACCAGGCGTTGGGCGAGCTGCTGCTCGGCCTGGCTGATCGAGCGGCCGGCGGCCCCCTCGAGCTCCACGGGCAGGTCGACGGTCCGACGCGCTGGGATGTCTGCGGCAACATCGACCTTGCGCCGACGGACGATGCCGAGGTCGACGACCGCGGCCCGTGCGGCCGGGTAGAACGCATGGTCGGCGGGCGTCAGCCCCGTCTGTTCGAGCGCCGCCGTCAATGCGTCCCCGGGTCGGCGTTCCTCGATCCAGCCGAGGAACTGCCAGATCGCTCGGAAGTCGTCGATGTCGTTGATCAGCGGGGTCCCGGTCAGTGCCATCAACAACGGGCGGGCGACCCGCTTCCGGATCCGTTCGGAGACCTCGATGACGTGCTGGGACCGCTGCGACTTCTTGTTCTTGATGTAGTGCGCCTCGTCGACGACCATGCCGCGGAACCCGTGGTCCCCGATCCAGTCGACATGTCGGTCGAGCACCTCGTAGTTGACCACCACGATGTCGGCGAACCCGTCGATCGTCTCACCGTCGCCGTGGATCACGGTCACCGACCGACCAGGAGTCCACCGCTGCGCCTCACGGGCCCAGTTGGTCTTCACCACGTTGGGGACGACGGCCAGAAGTGGGTAAGCGCCCGCGAGCTGCGCGGCCAGCAGTGCCTGCGCGGTCTTGCCGAGTCCGGGCTCGTCGGCCAGGAGGAACGTCCGGTGGCCCGCTGACACAGCCGCCAGCAGCCGCGCCTGATGAGGCATGAGTTCCATGGCCCTGGGCGTCGCCGCCCTCCGGGGCTCCGGAAGCGCCATGCAGGCCGAGGCGCCCGGAGCAGGATGCTCGAACGCATTCAGAACAGGCCCGATCAGCTCCCAGCCCGCCAGATGGCCCTGCACCTTGGGGGTCGCCCGAGTGAAGTCAGGGGCCATGAACGGATTGGCCAGCTGAGCCGCACGCACAGACGGCGGCGGCGACGCCTTCCTCTCGTTGGGTGACGGAGTCACCGCCTCAGGACTGGCGACGTCGTCGTCCGGAGCGGGAGCGATTCCCGCGGCGAGCCGCATCTCGCGCATCAGCCGGCGAGTGGTGTCTTCGACCTCCCCCTCGAGCACGGAGAACAACGACGGCTCGCGCGCCACGACCTGCGCCAGGATCGTCGCTACCCCGTCCAGACGCTTGCGACGGGTATCCGCGCGTGTCTCGGGGACCGACGAGTCATCCTGGATACGAGCGCGCTCCTCACGGACGAGCAGCGCGACGGCCTGGAGCCGGGCACGCTGCCCTGCGGTCAGCTGCCGTCGCTCGATCGCGGCCTCGACCTCCCGGACTGCCTTCGCGAGCACCGGGATCAGCCCGTCATCGTCCTGACGTCGCCGCGAGCGAGCCCGGGAACGCTCGCTTGCTCCGGATCGATCGCCACGTCTCCTGGCCAACCAGCAACTCTCCTCGTCATCGCAGCCTGCGCCGGAGGCGGGTCGACACCGCCCCCACGCCCTGACCGACCGGCGGCAGTCCTGACACGGCGGCCGACCTCCCTGACGGCGCCCAGCTGCGGCGAACCGGCGACGCGACGGTGCGCGAACGCTCATCACGGCCGCGGGACAACGCCTCTTCCGTCGCCGAGCGCCTGCCGGGGCTCCCCAGCCTATGAGATGGACACGCAGGTACGAAACCAGCACGAGCGGGTGACCGAAACTCAGCGCACACGTGGTGGCGGTGCGCTGGTCCATGGTGGCGTAGCCCTCGGCGGCCCGGTCGAGGGGCAGCTCCAGGTCGACGACCTTGCCGGGGTCGATCTTGCGGTCCCAGATGAGCTGGATGAGGTCGGGCAGGTAGCGCCGCACGGGTGCGGGGCCGCCGAGGGTGTGTATGCCGGCGAAGAAGAGCTGATGACCTGTTGCCGATGCTGCTCCGCGCGCCGCCCGGCCGGCACTGTGACCCGCGGGACTGTGGTCGGCCCCGCCTGAGGTGCAAGATGGAGTTGTCGAGATGAAACCGGTCAGAGAGGGGGTCTCGATGACGCTCCTGCACCGCACAACTGTCCCCACCACCACCCACGGCCCCGGGTCAGCACGACCCCGCTGGATCGGTGCCTGGCTCGGACTGTCTGCCCTGGCGATCGCCAACGGCGTCGCGCGCGTGGGCCTCTACGGCGAGGCCGTGGGCGACCAGGCGGCCCACCAGATCTCCACGGTGACGCTCATCGTGCTGATCGCGGGCTACGCGTGGTTGCTGCAGCGGTTGTGGCCCCTGACCAGCAGCCGGACGGCCTGGCAGGTCGGCGCCGCGTGGGTGGCGATGACCATCGCGTTCGAGTTCGGTTTCGGGCACTACGTCACCGGCAACTCCTGGAGCGTGTTGCTCGCGGACTACAACATCCTCGAGGGCCGGCTGTGGCTGCTCATCCCGCTGACGATCCTGCTGGCGCCCGAGCTCGCGCGGCGCACAAGGGCGCGATCTGATGGCTGACGGCGGCAGCAACGTCGGCGCGGCCGGCGGCGCCCTGTACGGACTGGGCATCTTCGGCGCCTGGGTGTTCTTCTGGCAGCAGGCCGATGGCTTCTGGGAGCACGCCTACGCGATCTTCCAGGGCATCTTCTGGCCGGCCTACATGGTGTTCCAGGCGTTCAGCGCCCTCGGCGGCTGAACCCGGCTCCACCGACGTTGGCCGGCTCGGCCACGGATTGCGGACGGCCCGGATCGGGACGGAGCCCGACACCCGGATGTAGTTTCGAGACATGAAGCTCGGAGTGCACCTCGTCACCTACGACTTCGAAGGCGGACCGGCGGCCATCGCCCCGATGTTGGCGGCAACCGGCAGAGCAGTCGACGAAGCCGGCATCGACAACCTCTCCCTCATGGACCACTACTGGCAGATGGAGATGGTCGGCGGGCCGGACCTGAACATGCTGGAGGGCTACACGACCCTTGGCTTCCTGGCAGCGCACACGACGTCGGCCGAGCTGCAGCTGTTGGTCACCGGGACGACCTACCGGCACCCTGGTCTGTTGGCCAAGATCATCACCACCCTCGACGTGCTCTCCGGTGGCCGTGCCCTCCTGGGGCTCGGCGCCGCTTGGTACGAGCAGGAGGCCGTCGGACTCGGGGTCCCGTTCCCTTCCACGAAGGAGCGGTTCGAACGGTTGGAGGAGACTCTCCAGATCGTGCGCCAGATGTGGAGCGATGACGAGGGTCCCTACGACGGCAGGCACTATCAGCTCGGCCGCACACTGAATCGGCCGCAACCGATCCGCACGCCTCCGATCATGATCGGCGGGACCGGTGAGAAGAAGACGCTCCGGTTCGTGGCGAAGTACGCCGACGCCTGCAACCTCTTCGGTGACCCGGCGAATGCTTCCGGGACGGTCCAGAAGCTGCAGGTCCTGCGCGAGCACTGCCAGAACGAAGGCACCTCCTACGACCGTCTGCGCAAGACGATCACGTGCATGGCGCCCGGCGATCCCGCAGCGGACGGCGCCGCCTTCGTCGAGCAGATGAGGGCCTTCGCCGACATCGGCATCGACGAAGTCCACGTGATGCCGCCGAGCAACGATCCAGCGGCGTTCGTCATGGCTCTCGGTGAGCACGTGGTGCCCGGTCTCTCCTCGCTGTAGCTGAAGCGCTGCCCGGCCCGTTCCACGGGGCCCGGCGCAGCCGCGCTGGTGGTGGCCACCACGGCAGCGAGCGCCAAGCCGTCCTCGACCCAGTCGTTCACGACCGCGACGAGGTGACCTGCGATCGACCTTGTGCTGCTCCCTGACGGGCGGAACCTCCCATGGCATCGTGGGACGGTGGCTTCTGCAGATCTCGAGGACTTGCTCAGGTGGGAGGGCGCCGGAGGCACCTGGCAGCTGATCAGCTCCTCCGGCGAGAGCGTCGAGCTCACGCTGCTGACCTGTGGGCAGGACGAGGTCATGGGCCGGCTGAGCTCCCACGAGCACGACCTGATCGAGTACGTCGGCTCCCGCCAAGCCAGCGATGTCTGATCCTCGTGGTCCCCAGGGGTGCGCCCCGACCTCAACGGTCTAGCCGGGCACGAGGACGTCGGCCACGACAGCCGGTGCGGAGAAGCTCACCGAGCCGTCGGGCTCGGTGAACCTGGCGAGGTCGCGGGGCGCCCGCTCGCGCAGCTCGGCGTAGGCCTCATCGGTGATGAGTGGACGCAGCGTCCATGCCGCGATGTCGGTGTCCAACCAGCGCAGGACCGACGGGAATCGTGCCGTGCCTTCCCACCGTCGGACGTGGACGTCGGGGAAGGTCTGCGCCATCACGTCGCGCAGGGCTGACTCGGTGCCGACCGAGAAGGGCGCCAGGAGCGCGTCCGCCGGTTCGTCGCCCGCCACGCTGCGGAGCAGGTCGACCATGGCCGCATAACCGGGGCTGGCCGAGACCTCCTCCCAGGTCGCGACCACGACCGTGCCTCCCGGGCGGGTGACCCGGGCGAGCTCCGCGACCGCCCTGTGCCGGTCGGTGAAGAACATCAGTGCGAACTGAGACAGGACCCGGTCCATCGTGGCGGTGGCGATCGGGAGGTCCTCGGCCATGCCCTTCATCCAGACGGTGTCAGGATCCGCGTGCGCTGCGACGGCAAGCATCGCGTCGTTGGGGTCGACCCCCGTCACCGAGCCGGCCGGGCCCACGACGTGGCGTGCGGTGCGGGCGAGGGTGCCGGTGCCGCAACCGACGTCGAGCACCCTGTCTCCACGCCCGGTCTGCGCCAGAGCCACCAGCCTTGCCGGCCACTGCCCGAAGAGGGCCGGCACGAAGAACCGCTCGTAGAGCTCAGCCGCCCCGGTTTCCACCTGTCCGGTCGACGCATCAGTCATGGGGACATCGTCGGTAGCGCCGCGAGCAGACCTCAAGACCTGAATCAGCACTTCACCCCGGTGCTGATCGGGCGCAGAATGGCAGCGTGCGGAGCTATGGGCAGTACTGTCCGATCGCGCGGGCCTCCGAGATCCTCGCCGAGCGTTGGACCCCGCTCGTGATCCGCAACCTGTTGTTCGGGGTGGAGACCTTCTCCACCATCTCCCAAGGTGTCCCGTCGATGTCACGGTCGATGCTGGTGACCCGTCTCAAGGAGCTCGAGCACGCAGGCATCGTGACCCGTGAGCCGAAGCCGACCGGGGCCGGGAGCCGCTACCTGCTCACCGCAGCCGGCCGCGACCTGGCCGGCGTGCTGGAGACGATGGCCGCCTGGGGCGAACGCTGGGCCGAGATCGGGCCGGAGCAGACCGATCCGGGCTTCACGCTCTGGGCCTGGTGCACGGCCCAGCTGAACCGTGAGGCGTTGCCGGACGAGCGCGTGGTCATCGCCTTCAGGTTCGTGGACCAACCGCCCGGGAACCGGAGCTACTGGCTGCTGGTCGAGAACCGTGAGGCGCAGGTCTGTTCCACCGATCCCGGAGGTGAGCCCGCCGTGTACGTCGAGGCACAGACCCGCTGCTTCCTGGACTGGCACCGCGGTCGACTGCCCTGGGCGCGTGCCCTCCGGACCCGCGGAATCACGGTCGAGGGCGACCCCGCCCTGGCTGCTGAGCTCCCGACCTGGAACGCGCTGGAGCCGCGCTGGGCCCCGCCACCCGTCCACTCCCCAGCCACGCGCTGAGCCACTGGCATCCGGTTGGTGTTCGCCCGCGCGCGGGCTTTCACAGAGCTCGGTCCGTCGGGTCAGCGTGACCCGGTCCTCGCGCCACCCCTTCGACCTTCACCCAAGGCTCAGGGGCGCAACGACTCGAGGATGTGGTCGAGCTCTTCCACGGGGCGGCCCGGGGGAAGGGCGAGGGCCGGCAGCTGGGCGCCGGCGGCGTACCAGCGGTCGAGCGCGGCACGCGCGTGCTGGGCGTCGCCCCACAGGGTGAGCTCGTCGAGCAACCCCCGGGCCGACTCGGGGACCTCGAGGGCGCGCCCGGTCGAGGCGGCGAGGACGTCGTCGACCGCCTGGCCGTGCCCGAGTGCGCGCAGGGTCTTGCGGTAGAGCGGCCCCATGTTGGCGAGGTAGAACGACACCCACCAGGAGGCCACCTCGAGCGCCGTCGCGGGATCGGCCGAGACAGCCGTGGGAATGCAGGGGGCGATGGTCGGAAGCGTGCGGCCGGGGGCGCCGCGCGCCATGCCCTGCTCCAGCAGCCGGACCCCCGAGTCCAGACCGGACACCGGCAGCAGGAACGGGTACCACCCGTCGGCGAGCTCACCGGCCAGCTGTACGGCGCTCGGGCCGAGTGCAGCGAGGTTGACGGGGATCGGGGTCTGCGGGAGGACGGCCAGCTTCAGCGGCCGGGTCGCGCGCTCGGCGGTCGGCTCGAGGCGCTCGCCGTTCAGCAGTCGTCGCACCTGGCGGGTCACCTCGCCGAGCCGCTCGACGGGCGCTGTGAACGACACGTCGTGCAAGCCTTCCGCCAAGGGCGGGCTGCCCGCTCCGAGGCCGAGCACGAAACGGTCACCGGACACCGCGGCGAGGCTGGTGGCCAGCATCGCGATGCTGGCCGGCGTTCGTCCCCAGACATTGATGATGCCGGTGCCTATGGTGATCCGGTTCGTGCGGGTCGCCACCTCCGTCAGCAGCACTCCGGCGTCGTGACCCCAGCCCTCAGCCAGGAAGAACGCCTCGTACCCCAGCTCCTCGGCCCGGTCCGCGACGTGCAGCACGACCTCGCGTCGCGTCTCCATGGGGGTCAATCCGACAGCGAGTCGTGCGGGCATCCCTCCATCCTTCGCCGGGAGGACCCGCATGTACAGCGATGTTGCGCGAGGTGCGAAAGCGGCGGGTGAGGGGAGGGGGAGGGGGAGGGGCGAGCGGATCGTCGAGCGACCACCTCCGGTGACGGCGCGATTCAGTGGGTCCCCTTGATCACAAAGTACGAGCCGCGGATCGTGCCAGCGAGCCTCGACTTCTGGCGAGCGAACCTGAAACGCCCCGCGAGCTCGTCGGGCACGTCCATCCCCTCGGAGAGCTTGAACCCCACCGCGCGCTTGCCGCCGTCGGCGATCGTGTACATCACGTTGATCGACAGGCCCGACTCGTAGAACACGTAGGCCATCCGGATCCCTTCGACCTCGAAGGCCGTCGCCTCGAGCGGCCTGGACTCGATGACGAGCTCGCGCTCCATCGAGAGGATGCCGTGGACCCACTCGACGACCTCGACGGCCTCCGATGCCGGCTGAACGGTGAAGACGTGGGAGTACTTGTTCTTGAAGTACCTGGCCTCGTTGGCTCGCAGGCCAGCCAGAGCGCCCGCGACAGGGGACGTCTCCAAGCCGGTCGTCGAGATGTCGTGGAAGTCGACTGCGTAGGACATGGGTACTCCTCGAGGTGGCCTGTGGACCTGGCGGTGGTGCCTGTGGACGCGTCCCAACGCGCCGTTGTCTAACTGACGACGCCAGTCGCACGAATGTGACAGCGATCGTCCCCACGGCTTCCGGGCGGTCCGCTGGCACGGCCTGACTACCGTTGAGGGAGTGAGCTGGCAGCAGGCACCCACACCGGAGCGGCGGCGGTCGACCGCAGGGACCGCTCTGCAGGTGATCCTTCTCTTCGTCGCCGGCCTGTACGTCGTCGAGCTGCTGGACCAGCTCTCCGGGAGCCGGCTGCAGCGCGCCGGCGGCATCGAGCCGCGGGAGACCGACGGCATCGACGGCATCCTGTTCGCGCCGGTGCTGCACGGGCCCTGGGAGCACCTGCTGGCCAACACGGTGCCGCTGCTCGTGTTCGGGTTTCTGCTCCTGCTGGGCGGGGTGGGGCGCTGGCTCGTGGTGACGGCCGTGGTGTGGCTGGTCGGGGGAGCCGGCGTGTGGCTCACCGCCGGGGCCGGGACCGTCCACATCGGGGCGTCGGTGCTGGTCTTCGGCTGGCTGAGCTACCTGCTGCTGCGGGGGGTCTTCTCCGGCCACCCGGGGCAGCTGGCGCTGGGAGTTCTGCTGCTGCTGGTCTACGGCGGGGTGCTGTGGGGGGTGCTGCCGGGACAACCGGGCATCTCGTGGCAAGGGCACCTCTTCGGCGCGATCGGTGGCGGGCTGGCTGCGTGGTGGCTAGGGCGTGCCGACCGGGCCAGTGGGCAGTCTCACGGCTGGCCCTGAGGGGCGGTCTCGGCTGTTGCTCGATGACCGACCGCCGGCTGTCAGATACCCGCGGCTCGTACGACACCGACGCCTTCGGCTACGACGAGAAGGTGCGTGGTCTGTTGGACGTGAGTCCCTACCTGAGCGCAAGCCTGGCGTTCTCGCGTTCTGGTCTGTGACGAGCGCTCTCCAGGTCAGGGATCACCCGGCCAGGTGGCTCACCTCACGCTCGAAGATCAGCTCGAGCCCGTCTTCGTCGTCCCACTGCTCACCGGTGTGCTCGAACCCGAAGGGCCGCAGCGTCGCCAGGGACGCTTCGTTGTCAGGACTGATCGTGGCGCGGACCGTCCGGACAGAGGGTTCCGAGGCGGCCCACTCCAACGCAGCGCGCAGCATGGCGGTGGCGTAACCGCGCCGTCGGTGCCGCGGGTCCACCGAATAGGCGACCTCCACGATGCCCAGCTCGTCCGGCGGCCCGTGAAAACCGACGTGACCCACGACTTCCCGGGTCACGGGGTCGAGCGCCGCTCGGGCGATCCAGTCGAGGTGGGAGGGGGTGGCTGCGACCTGCTCGAGCCGGATGCGCCAGAGCCAGCCTTCTTCCACCAGATAGGGCGTCAGGGGTGTCCCCGCCTCCTGGGAGGCAGACTCGAGGTCACCCGCGAGCAAATCCGTCAGAGTGCGAGCGGAGAGCCGCACCAACGCGATGTCGCGCCCGGCATGAGGAGGAGCCACCACCGGAGCGTGACACGACACCGCTCCTGCCGGTTGGTGCGACGCGGCGCCCTTCCCAGGCGACGGGTCACCGGCGCGAACCCGCTGCGCGCAGCGCCGCGGCCAGGCCCGCGTCGAACCCGGGCGCCCGTCCGCCCGCCGGTGGCCGGATGTCCGAGAGATCAATCCCCGCGCGCACCAGGACCCAGGCCACGACCGAGTTGGAGTTCCACATGTCGCCGAGGCCGAGCTCGTCGCGCCCCCAGGTCAACGCAGGCACGCCGGGCACCGCGGCGAGCGCCCGACGTACGACGACCTCGTCGGTGCTCAGCCGGCGCGGGCTGTCCACGGCGTACTCCAGGTCAGGGATCACCCCGCTCGGCCAGCAGCGGACCTCGTAGCGGAACCACTTCGAGCGACCCAGCACCCGCAACCCCACCGGCCCGGAGAACACCGCGCCGCGGTCGGCAGTGCCGGCGACCTGGTCCCACACCGGCCCCACCTCGACGGTCGTGCGGCCTTCGGGCAGGTCGGCCACCAGTGCTGCGTGGTAGAGGTCGCAGGTCGCCCGGCGCTGTGCCCGCGCCACCACGGCTTCGTAGACCTTGCCGTTGACGCGGACGCAGTGGCCACCCGCCCCCAGGGGCAGCCAGTAGAGGTCGAGGCCGGTCACGGTCCTACTCCTCAGCAGCGGGCGGCACGCCGCCACGGCCAGGCCGAGCGCGACCCGGCGACGTTCCAGCTAACGGCGTGGCCTGCCGGCCGCGCCTGCCGCACCGACGGCGCGGCCGACGCGGCCGACAAGACAGCGTGCGCCTGCATCGTCAGACCTCCTCCACCTCACGGTCGGACGGCTGCGCCTCGGACGTCGGCCAACCGGTCCCGGTCGAGGTCGGTCCGCTCGGGGTGCCCGGGGTCGGAGAGACCCCGCCAGGCTCCGTCGGGCCCTGGTCGAGCCGGAACGGTGGGTAGGTGTCGGTCATCAGCGCGACGTAGGCGATCACGCGGTAGACCCAGCGGTTCAGCCCGACGAGGAAGTCGAACAGCGGCACCGGGTAGCGGCCGGTGAACAGCAGCAGGAGACCGGCGGCCAGCGTGAGCGCGCCGATCAGCCCGCCCACGGCGAACTGGACGCCGTCGGCGTCGCCGAACTGCCAGGTGCCCGCGAGAACGCCGAGCACGATGAGGTGCGGGATCGCCAGCAGCCACGACTTCACCAGCACCAGGCCGCGGGAGAGCCGCTCGGGGTAGACGACGTCGAGATCAGCCGGGTAGTCGGCGTGGTCGAGGGCGAAGGGCGGGTAGCGGTCGGTGCCGATGGCCGCGGTCGCGTAGAACTGCACCCGCCAGGTCCACCGCAGGATGCCGACGTTGAGGTCGAACAGGCTGCGCGGGTAGCGACCGGTGAACAGGATCGCGAAGAACGCCACGAAAGTGAGCACGACGAAGACCACCCACAGGATGGCCAGCACCAGGAAGTGCGGGATCGCCAGGAACCACTTCACCAGCCAGAGGCCGCGGTTGAGCTTCGCGTCCTGCACCCCGGTCACGGCCACCGGGGTGTCCGGCCGGGCGGGACCGGGGCCAGGGCCGGCGGGTGCGGCGACCGGACTGGTCTGCCGGGGCACGCGCGGCCCGGGCGGACGGGCGCCGTACACGAGGAGCAGCGCGCCGCCCAGGATCAGCAGGGTCCCCATCACGCCCAGGGTCCAGGCGATGGGCACGAGCAAGCCGAGTCGCCCGCCTGCAGACAGGTCGACAGCGACCCCGGGGGAGCCGTCGGCGTTCATCACCACGGCGGTGTAGGTGCCGGGTTCGAGGTCCCAGGTCAGCTGCTGCGAGCCGGCGCCGGCTGTCTGTGCGGTCCAGAACCCCTGCTCGGCCGGCGCGCCGCTCAGGTCGCTGCCGGTGCCTCGACGCGTCAGGGTGTAGTCGAACGGGTCAGTGCGCAGGTCGCCGATCTCGTCGTACGACGCAGTGCCGAGATAGCGCTCCACCTCGGAGCTGGGCGCGATGCCCACGAAGACCGGGGAACCGTCTGCGGACCGTGCACTCAGCCGGACCGTGGCGAGGTCACTGTCGGCCCACCAGTCGTCGGGGCCGGCCTCGCCGAGCTCGAGCACGGCGCTGCTCAGCGCGGTGGTCGAGGTGGTGAACCGCTCGGTGGGGGTGGAGAAGAATCCGGCGTCGTCACGCTGGGTGCCGAGCGCCCAGCCGAGACCCAGGCCGCCCAGCAGCAGCGGGAGACCGATCAGCGCGAGCACGACACCGATCACCAGGGGCACGGGTCGGCTCGTGGGGGCCGGCCTTCCGGGGCCACGGGGTGGGGGGTTGGTAGGAGGTAGGGGCTGCTGAGTCATGACGTTCGCCTCCTTCCTGCGCCTGTGGCGGTCATGACGAGTCGGAGGTGGTCGTGCGCGACCTGGACGGACCAGGCCGGGACCCACGGACCCACCCCGGGCGGGAGCTCTGAGCGGCGTATCGCGGCGTCGTCACGGGACGACTGGTGGCTGAGGTTGGACACGGCGGCTCCTCCGTCGAGGGATGCCGGAACTGGCGCCGATGGCGCGGGCGAGGCACGGACTCGCCGCCGGGTCGCGGAATTCGGATGCGGCCCGCAGTGGGTGGCCCTCGTCCGGCCCCGGAGACTGCACGCTCCGACCGGACACCCTCATCCTGCTCCGCGGCAGCGGTTTCGGCAATCTCGGCGGTCACAGTCCCACTGTGATCTGCGAGTCAATGGCGCATCAGCTCGATGCCCCCCTCGGCGAACCACACGATGAGACCGACCCCGACGACCGCTGGCCGGCTCGTCCTCAGCTGGTTCATCCGGGAGACTCCCGGAGACGACCTCTTCGGCCACGGCGAAGTCGACAGCCTGAGGCGCCGGATGCGGCTCGTCCCCGGCCTGGACGCCCCCACCCGAGCCAGGCTGTCCCGGGATCCGGTCGCACCGCGGTGACACACTGGCGAGATGCACCGGCCGGCTTGGGCGGCACGCGCCGCGGACGCGACACGCGCCTCATGGGCGCGGTGGCAGGTCACGGCGGAGTCCTTGGCTGCGCTGGTCCTCTCCTGCGTGACCCTGGCCTGGCTCGCGCATCGCAGCCAGCAGACATTCCTGGGACAAGCGGTCGACCAGGCGGGCATGGACGTCGTGGTCGGAGATGCAACCGCCACCAGGCGACTGGTCGGCTGGCTCGGGACCGTGTCGATCGGATCAGTGGCTCTGGCTGTCGCAGTGTTGCTGGGGGTCGCGATCGTTCGGCGCAAGTACGCGGCCGCCACTGCCGCGGTCGTCATGGTCGCCGGAGCGAACCTCACCAGCCAGTTCCTCAAGCGCGCCGTCGAGCGCGACGACCTGGGCTACCTGACGGTCTCGAGCTTCCCCAGCGGGCACGCCACCGTGATCGTCTCGGTGTCGCTGGCCGCGTTCCTCGTGACGCCCACCTCGATGCGTGCAGCGGTCTCTGCGCTCGCAACAGGGCTGATCACGATCACCGCCGGCGCGATGTTGGTCGCAAGCTGGCACCGACCCTCGGACATCGTCGGCGCGATCCTGGTCGCGCTGGCGTGGGGCTGCGGCACCACGGCCGTCTGGAGCCTGGTGCGTGGGGGAGTGCCGCACCCGGGGCCCCATCCGCACCGCGCCTTCTCCACGGTCGGTGTCGTCGCGGCCTCAGCGGTCCTGCTGGTCGTGGGAGTGCGTCCTGAGAGCGGGTGGACCCGTGTGCTCGACGCGGGTCTGGTGATCGCAAGCATCGGACTGGTCGCCGCCGCGGCGGTGAGCATCTTCTCCCACATCTCGGCTCCGCTGGCGCTGGGCACGTCCGGCGGCGGTCGCGCTACGCAGGCCACCGAGACCGCGACGCCATCCGCCGAGCACCACAGCTCGTCACCTGAGTGGGCTGTGCCCGGGTCAGCCTCGGGAGATGTCAGCCTCGTCCGCCGATCCCAGCAGCACCATGGGGGCAACTAGGACTCGCCTCGAGGTCCGTGGCCAGCGCGGTTCCCGACGGTGCTGCTGCGGCCGAAGCCCTTCCCGACCCTGCTGCTCTCTCACCTCCCACAGACTGCATGTGGGTCGGGAAACGATGAGCCGAGCTCACCAGGTCGGCAGACGCGGTCTCACGACGCCACGTGGGCGGGGTCTCAGTCCTCGTCGGCGCCACCCTTGAGCGGCTCGTCGGCAGAGGACTTCTCACCCCACTGCTCGTTCCAGCCCTCGATCTCGTCGGCCTTGCGCTCGCCCGGGCCGATGTAGACGGCGGAGGGACGGATCAGGCGCCCGGTGCGCTTCTGCTCCAGGATGTGGGCCGACCAGCCACCGGTGCGGGCGCAGGTGAACATCGAGGTGAACAGGTTGCTCGGCACCTCGGCGAAGTCGAGCACGATCGCGGCCCAGAACTCCACGTTGGTCTCGAGCACACGGTCCGGACGCCGCTCCCGGAGCTCGGCCAGCGCGGCCTGCTCCAGCTTCTCGGCGACCTCGTAGCGCGGCGCACCCAGCTCCTTCGCGGTGCGACGCAGCACGCGGGCACGCGGGTCCTCGGCGCGGTAGACCCGGTGGCCGAAGCCCATCAGCCGCTCGCCCTTGTCGAGCAGGTCCTTGACGTAGCCCTCGGCGTCGCCGGACTCCTCGACGTCCTTGATCATCCCGAGCACCCGCGAGGGGGCGCCTCCGTGCAGTGGACCGCTCATCGCACCGATCGCGCCGGAGAAGGCCGCCGCCACGTCGGCTCCGGTGGAGGTGATGACCCGGGCGGTGAAGGTGGAGGCGTTCATGCCGTGCTCGGCGGCGCTGCTCCAGTAGGCGTCGATGGCCCGCACGTGCTTGGGGTCGGCCTCACCCTTCCACCGGATCAGGAACTTCTCGGCCAGGGTGTTGCCCTCGTCGACCTCGCCCTGCGGCACGACCGGCAGCCCGATGCCGCGGGCCGACTGGGCGGCGTAGGAGAGCACCATGACCGCGATCCGCGACAGGTCGGTGCGCGCCTGCTCGTCGTCGATGTCGTAGGTCTGCTTCATCCCCAGCATCGGCGCGAGCATCGCGACACCGGCCTGGACGTCGGCGCGCACGTCGCCGGTGTGGATCGGCAGGTTGAAGGGCTCGGCCGGAGGGAGTCCCGGCTCGTAGCTGCCGTCGATCAGCAGCCCCCACACCTTCTCGAAGGGCACGCGCCCCACGATGTCCTCGATGTCCACACCGCGGTACCGCAGCGCCGACCCTTCCTTGTCCGGCTCTGCGATCTCCGTCTCGAACGCGACGACGCCTTCGAGCCCGTGCTGCACCTCGGTCATGAAATCTCCTTGCAGGGTCGATCAGAGGGGTCTGCGATCGCTTGGCATTCTGCCCCACCCGGGCCGAAGCGTCACCAGTGCCGCCCACTTGCGCGGCTCGCGACGTAGATTGGTCTCGTGGCTGCGCCCGAGGACTTGCCCCTGGCCGCGATGCGTGAGGACTACAGCCGCAGCGGCCTCGACGAGCGCGACGCACACCCCGATCCGGTGCAGATGCTGCGCCGCTGGCTGCACGACGCAGTGGCCGCGCGGCTCTACGACCCGACCGGGATGGTGCTCTCGACCGTCGATCCCGACGGGGCGCCGTCCTCGCGCATGGTCCTGTGCAAAGGCCTCGACCACCAGGGACTGGTGTTCTTCACCGGATACGAGTCGGCGAAGGCGCGTGCGATCGCCCGCGAGCCCAGGGTCGCGGTGCTGTTCCCGTGGCACCCGCTGCAGCGGCAGGTCCGCGTGAGCGGCACGGTCGAGAGAGTGCCTGTCGAGGAGAGCGATGCCTACTTCGCCAGCCGCCCCCGTGCCTCACAGCTCAGCGCTGCGGCCTCCCCGCAGTCCCAGCCGATCGCCTCGCGCGCCGAGCTCGACCGCCTGCTCGCGCAGGTCGACGACCGCTACGCCGACCGCGAGGTCGAGCGGCCACAGGCCTGGGGTGGCTACCGGATCGCGCCGACCTCGTTCGAGTTCTGGCAGGGACGCACCGGCCGGCTGCACGACCGGCTGCGCTACGACCGCGACGGCGCGGGCGACTGGCAGGTCACCCGGCTCGCGCCCTGAGCGAACCCGCGCGCTGTGTCCGGGACAGCAGACGGCCCGCAGGCTCGATGCTCCGGTGGACTCATCGGAGCGCCTGCGGGCCGGGTGACTGCGGTGGTTTTACCAGCCACACATCGGTGAGGCAGCTCTGCTGCCTCCTTGGCGACTGGAGCGGCTAGTACGCAGCCACCTCACGTGTCCAAGACTTCAATCGGACCACCTCCTTTCCCGTGTGGCACCACGGTAGGCGGCGCGGCACCCCCGGACAACGGGAAATTCGCAGGATCGCGGTGGTCGGCGATGGCCCAGCTCGGTCCGAAGTGGGTCAAGTGACCAGAATTGGTGTGTGGCGGGTGCCGCGCAGGTGTGATCTGGGCCACGATGGCGCCATGGCGTTGTCGATCTCGTCGGTGAGCCCGGGGGCTCGGGTGCGGAAGCTGCGGCACAAGCCGTCGGCGTACCACCGCGGTGGTGAGGGCGAACCCGTGGTGATGGTCCACCCCTTCATGCTGTCGCACCACAGCTGGCGCCCGGTGATCGAGCACCTGGGCGAGGGCTACGACGTGCTGCGGGTGAGCATGCCGGGTCACTACGGCGGGCCGCGGCTGGGGTGGCGAGGCACGTTCGACGCCATGGTCGACCACCTCGAGGCCGAGATGGACCGCGCCGGGATGCTGACCGCTCACATCGTCGGCAACTCCCTGGGCGGCTGGGCGACTCTCGAGCTGGCCCGTCGTGGGCGAGCCCGGACCGCCACGGCCATCGCTCCTGCCGGCGGTTACGACACGCTCGGGCTGCGCGACGCCGCTATGGTCGCGTCCTTCCTGGTGGCGGCTGTCGGGCGGCGCGGGATGCGCGTGACCAGCTCGCTGCCGGCTGTGTCGAGGTTGCCGATCCACGCGCCGGCGCTGCGTGCGATCGCGGCCGACCCTCGACTGATCGACCCGGTCGACGCCCGCCACGTCATCCGCTGCGCCCTCGGGGCGCCGGCGCCGTTGCACGTGATCGCCGCGTGCGCGCGCAGCATCCCCGCGGCCGGGCTCGAGAGCATCGACGTGCCGGTCCACCTGGTCTTCGCCGACAAGGACATCGTGATCCCGCCGAAGCACCATGCGCCGTACTTCACCTCGCGCATCCCGCACGCCAAGGTGACCACGCTGCGCGGGGTCGGACACTGTCCGCAGGTGGAGGTGCCGGCGCTGACCGCCGACCTGGTGCGCGACTTCATCGCGGCGTACCGACCGGTGGCGCAGAGCTCGACTGCCTGAGGGCTCGGCCGCGCACCCGACTACCGCGGTGCTGTGGACCGTTGGCGGCCGTCGTAGGCCATGTTGAGGGACCGTAACCCCGATTTACATGTGGTGGGGTGGGCACATGTCGCGGGAGGGTGATGGGTAGGGGATGAGGAGGCGACCTGGCCGCGGGGCCGCAGGGAGGGGTGCGCATGCCGCGTTCGCACGTGCTTCGTGAGTACGCCTTCTTGGGGGACGGGTGGCGTGGGGCCCTCGTCGGCCCCCAGGGAGATGTGTCGTGGATGTGCCTGCCGCAGTGGCAGGACGAGCCCGTGTTCTCCGGGCTCATCGGTGGCAGCGGACGCTACGTGGTGGAACCAGACGGTGTCGACTACGTGTGGGGCGGATCCTACGAGCCCGGGACGTTGATCTGGGGCAGCCGTTGGGTCACGACCCACGGAGTCGTGGAGAGTCGCGACGCACTGGCCTATCCCGGCGCGCCGGACCGAGCGGTCCTGCTGCGTCAGCTCCGGTGCTTGCGCGGGCGGGCGCGGGTCCGTGTCGAGCTGACGCCGGTGGCAGGTTTCGACGACCGGCCGATGACCCACGTGCACAAGCGAGACGGGGTGTGGACCGGGCGGTTGGGCGCGGCCCGGCTGCGATGGTCAGGCGCTGAGGCTGCTCGGCTCCGCGACGGGCGGCTCATCATGCACCTGGACCTGGAGGCTGGTGAGCGCCGCGACCTGGTGCTGGAGCTGAGCTCCGGATCGGTGTCAGGCGATGCCCTCTCGGCGGCCACGGCGTGGGAGGAGACCGAGGATTCCTGGCGCAGCGCCGTCCCGTCCTTCGACGGCACCCTCGCGCCCCGCGACACCCGTCATTCCTACGCGGTGATGCGTGGTCTCACCGTCCCCGGGGGAGGGATGGTGGCGGCAGCCACGACCTCACTGCCCGAACGCGCCGGTGCACAAGAGAACTATGACTACCGCTACGCCTGGATCCGCGACCAGTGCTTCGCCGGCCAGGCGGTCGCCGCCCACGGCGCGCTACCCCTGGTCGATGACGCCGTGGCCTATGTCAGCGCTCGCCTCCTCGAGCACGGCCCGGATCTGCGACCGGCGTACACCGTGACCGGGGAGATGGTGCCCCCGGAGCGCGGGCTGGACCTGCCTGGTTATCCCGGTGGCTCGCCCAAGGTGGGCAACTGGGTCCGGAACCAGTTCCAGCTCGACGCCTTCGGTGAGGCGCTGCTGCTGTTCGCGGCCGCCTCGGATGTCGACCGGCTCGACCTGGAGCACTGGCGGGCAGTCGAGACCGCGGTCGACGTGGTCCGGCAGCGTTGGCACAGTGCAGGGGCGGGGATCTGGGAGCTGCACGAGGACCACTGGACGCACTCCCGGTTGGTCTGCGCCGCCGGCCTCCGGTCCGTCGCGCGGCACGCGCCGGCCACGCAGGCCGCGGAGTGGAGCACCCTGGCCGACGCGATCGTGTCCGACACGAGTGCCTCGTGCCTGCACGAGCGCGGGCACTGGATGCGCAGCCCGACCGACGACCGGGTCGACGCCTCCCTGCTGCTCCCCGGCCTGCGGGGTGCGGTGCCGCCCGACGACCCGCGGACCCTCGCCACGATCGATGCGGTGGAGGCCGACCTGGCGGACGACTTCTTCCTCTACCGGTATCGACACGACCAGCGACCGCTGCACGAGGCCGAGGGTGCATTCCTCGTCTCCGGCTTCCACATGTCCCTCGCCCTGCGGCAGCAGGGTCGCGACACTGAGGCACTGCGCTGGTTCGAGCGCGCACGAACGGCGTGTGGACCCCCGGGGATCTTCGCCGAGGAGTTCGACGTGATGCAGCGTCAGCTGCGGGGGAACCTGCCGCAGGGTTTCGTGCACGCGCTGCTGCTGGAGTCTGCGCGTCGCCTCTGAACCTGCCCCGCAGCCGGGGTCCTGCGCCGAGGCACCATGCCTCAGTCGCGTCGCAGGGTCACCGCGGCGAACGCCATGGCGAGCAGTCCGGATGCGATCTCGTTGATGCTCGGCGCCGCCGCCTCCGTCAGCAACCAGCCGGACAGTGCGAGCAGCGCTCCTGCGAGCAGAGCCAAGGCCGAGGTCGCCACGCTGCGGGTTCGGAGCCGCAGCCGCAGCCCGCAGAGGCTGAGCACCGCGCTGAAGCCGATGTCACGCAGAGCAGCGTCCTGCCCCGACACCGTGTAGGGGTAGGGCAGCAGCCACAGTCCGGCCAGGAGCCACAGGCCCACGGCGAGCAGGCCGAACGCGGCCAGCGGACGCAGCGGCGGGCGTGGGACGGGTGCCGCCGTGAACTCTCGCTCCTGCTCGGTGGCCCGGCGCGCTCTCTCCTGCACCCCGTGGCCCTCGATCCTGGCCCCGGTTGCGACACCGGGTCGCTCACCGCCCTCGCGCACGTCATGCAGCTCCTGCTCGAGAGGTGTACCCACGCTCGCGTCGTGCTGGAGGCCTCCGAGCAGCGCGACTCCCGCTCCCAGCGCCGTGAGGGCCACACCGACCCAGCCGAGCACCTCGCGCTGGTAGGCCACCCCGCTCCCGGCCACGGCCAGGCCCGCGAGCGTGAGCAGCGTGCCGCCCCACATCACCCGCGGACGGACGCGAGGGTTCCCCGGTTGGGCGATGTGCGGCTCGGGTTCAGTGCTCATCGTTCTCCCTTTCTGATGCGTGGCCGCGCCGGCTCAGCTCGGCAACGGCGTCCCGGTTCAGCCGCAGGCCGTTCCCGGGCCCGTCGCGCCGAGGATGCAGGCGACCGTCCTGTGGTCGAAGCGTGCCTTCGAGCACCAGCTCCTCGATGCGGGTGTGGTCGTGGAACCACTCGATGTGACGCAGGTTGGGTGTCGCGATCCCGATCTGCGCGTGCAGGTTCGGTGCGCAGTGGGCCGAGACCTCCAGGCCGAAGCTGTCGGCCACGGCGCAGGAGCGCAGCCACTCGGAGAAGCCGCCGCAGCGCGTCGCGTCGACCTGCAGGCAGTCGACGGCCTGCGCCTGACACATGCGCCGGAAGTAGGTCGCGCCGGTGCCGTACTCCCCGGCGGTGACGTCACAGTCGACGGCCTCGCGCACCTGGTGGAGCCCCTCCAGGTCGTCGGAGCTGACCGGCTCCTCGCACCAGGTGACGCCGTACGCCGCGGCGTCGTGCATCACGCGGATCGACTGCTTCGCGGTATAGCCGCCGTTCGCGTCGACGAACAGCCCGACGCCCGCGCCGATCGTGTCCCGCGCAAGGGCGATCCGCTCGAGGTCCCGGTCCGTGCGTCGCCCCCGGTCCTCGCCGATCTTGATCTTCACGTCAGGCAGCCCCTGGTCGACCCAGTCGTTGAGCTGGTCGACCATGCGCTCGTCGTCGTAGCTGGTGAACCCGCCGCTGCCGTAGACCGGGACGCTGTCGTGGACCCGACCGAGGAGGCCGGCGAGGGAGACGTCCAGGAGCCGGGCCTTCAGGTCCCACAGTGCCGTGTCGACCGCGGAGACCGCGTAGCCGGCCACCCCGGCTCGGGTGGCGTTGCGTGAGGCCCGCGCCATGGCCCACCACGCCCCCGGCACGTCGAGGGCCTCGCGGCCGACCACGACGTCGGCGAGCACATCGTCAACGAATTCCCGGCACGCGGTCGGACCGTAGGTCCACCCCAGCCCGGTGCGGCCGTCGGCGTGCGCCTCGACGACCACCATGGTGGTCGCCTCCCACTCCAGCGTCCCGTCGGCCTCCGGCTGGTCGGTCGGCACCGTGAGTGCGTGGACCTCCAGCCGCTCGACCGCCGCGTGATGGTCAGTGACCACGCGGGATGAACTCCTGCGCCTTGGTCTTCAGGCCCGTCTTGACCACGTTCCACCGGTCGGAGTCACCCTTGGCCAGAGCCATCGCCGCATCCTTCATCTGCTCGAAGGTCGCGTGTGGGGGGATCGGGGGCACGGCCGGGTCGCAGTGCACGTCGAGCAGCGTCGGCCGCTCTGCCGCCAGGGCGACGTCCCACGCGGGCCCGACCTCGTCGGGCGAGGTCACCGTGCGCACCTCGAAGCCCAGGCTGGCGGCGAAGGCGGCGTAGTCGACGTCGGGGAGCTCCTGGGAGGTGTCGAAGCGCGGCGCGCCCTCCATCGCCCGCATCTCCCAGGTGACCTGGTTGAGGTCGTTGTTGTGCAGGACCGCGACGATCAGGCGAGGGTCACTCCACTGCTGCCAGTAGCGGCGGATCGTGATCAGCTCGGCGAGTCCGTTCATCTGCATCGCACCGTCACCCACCAGCGCGATCGCCGGGCGGTCGGGGTGGGCGAACTTCGCGCCGATGGCGTAGGGCACTCCGGGCCCCATGGTCGCCAGCGTGCCGGAGAGGGAGCCTCGCATGTTGCCGCGCATCCGCACGTGCCGGGCGTACCAGTTCGCCGCAGACCCCGAGTCGGCGCTGAGGATCGCATCGTCAGGCAGCCGTGGGGAGAGCTCGGAGAAGATGCGCATCGGGTTGACCGGGTCGGCGTCGACCATCGCCTCGCCCTCCATCGTGCGCCACCACGTGTCGACGTCCTTCTCGATCTTCTCGCGCCAGCTCCGGTCCTCCTTGCGTCGCAGCAGCGGGAGAAGTGCTCGCAACGTCTCTCGTGCGTCACCGACCAGATTGACCTCGGTCGGGTAGCGCATCCCGATGAAGCCTGCGTCGATGTCGATCTCGACAGCACGGGCCTGGTCCAGCTCGGGCAGGAACTGCGTGTAGGGGAAGCTGCTGCCGACCATGAGGAGGGTGTCGCAGTCGCGCATCATCTCGTAGCTGGGCCGGGTGCCCAGGAGTCCGATCGCTCCGGTCACGAACGGCAGCTCGTCGGAGAGCACGTCCTTGCCCAACAGTGCCTTGGCGACACCGGCACCGAGGGCGTCCGCGACCTCGACCACCTCGTCGGCCGCCCCGCGGGCCCCCTGTCCGATGAGCACGGCGACCTTGGAGCCTTCGTTGAGCACCTCAGCGGCCCGCCGGACCGCCTCGTCATCCGAACGCACGTGCGGCAACGAGATGCCGAGCGAGGACGGCACCATCTTGAAGGCGTGCTCCGGAGGGCTGTAGTCCATCTCCTGGACGTCGGCCGGGATGATGATCGCCGTGGGGGCCTTCCTGCTCATCGCGACCCGCATCGCACGGTCCAGCACGTTCGGCAGCTGCTCGGGCGCGGTGACCATCTGCACGTAGTCCGAGGCGACGTCCTTGTAGAGGCTCAGCAGGTCGACTTCCTGCTGGTAGGAACCACCCATGGCCGTCGTGTCGGTCTGTCCCACGATCGCAACCACCGGCACGTGGTCGAGCTTCGCGTCGTACAGCCCGTTCAGCAGGTGGATGGCTCCGGGACCCGAGGTGGCCGCGCACACCCCCACCTTGCCGCTGAACTTGGCGTAGCCCGTCGCCTGGAAGGCAGACATCTCCTCGTGACGGGACTGGATGAACTCCGGCTGGTTGTCCGCTCGGCCCCAGGCTGCGAGCAACCCGTTGATGCCGTCGCCGGCATAGCCGAAGACCTTGTCGACCCCCCATGCTCGAAGCCGGGTGAGCATGTAGTCGGCCACTGTGCCGTGCTGACTCATATCTGTTCTCCTCTGCATCGGACGTTCGTTCGGTTCATGTGGCCAGCGCCTGGGCGGCACGCCTGAGGACAGGGCTGAGTGCGAGCGCCACGGCGGCGCCGCTCACGGCCAGCGCCGTCAGGGCAGCGATGCGTGAGGGCGGAGTGACCCGCGGTGCCAGGACCTCTTCCGGTCGTCGGGGGTCGGCTTCCTCCGGCCGAGTGCGCAGTCCGCCGGCGAGCAGCTCGGCGAGGTGCACGCCCTCCCGTCCGCCGCTGTCGAGGTCGTGCGCCTGCGTGCGGCAGGAGAAGCCGTCCGCGAGGACCACCGTCTCGCCGTCTGCCTCGCGGATGCGAGGGAGCATCGCCTGTTCGGCGCAAGCCTCGCTGACCTCACCGTGTCCCTTGGTGAAGCCGAAGTTGCCGGCGAGACCGCAGCAGCCCGACGCCAGCTGCTCGGTGTCCACCCCCGCCTGCTCCAGCAGCTCGCGGTCCGCCTCCCACCCCATGATCGCGTGCTGGTGGCAGTGGACCTGGGCGATGGCACGACCCCAACGGTCGCCCAGCTGTGGCGGGCGCCATTCCGGCGTCTCGTCCATGAGGAGCTCCGCGAGGGTGCGGGTCTGGTCGCGCAGGCGCGCCACGTCCGGGTCCTCGGGGAAGAGGTCGGGCGCGTCACTGCGGAAGACCGCGGTGCAGCTCGGCTCCAGTCCCACGACCAGGCCGCCGTCGCGGACGTGGTCGGCCAGCGCGTCGACAGTACGGCGCAGGATCCGGCGAGCGGTCGTCAGCTGACCGGTCGAGATCCACGTGAGGCCGCAGCACATCGGTTGTGTCGGCAGGACGACCTCCCACCCGGCGTCCTCGAGCACAGCCACGGCCGCACGACCGATCTCGGGCTGGAAGTAGTTGGTGAACGTGTCGGGCCACAGCAGAACCCGCCCGCGGCCCGAGTCAGCCGTAGCCGTTCGGGGCCGCTGACGCCCGGCCCACCACTGCTGGAGGGTCTCGCCGGAGAACAACGGGACCTCGCGCTGCTCGAGACCGGCCGCGGCAGGAAGCGCGCGACGCAGTCCAGGAGCGTGGCTGAGTGCGTTGACCATCCGGCCGGCCCGTGAGGCGCCGATCGCGCGTGCTGCGACCGGGAGGAACCCCAGGGCGTAGTGTGCGCGCGGTCTGAGGCGACGCCGGTAGTGCTGGGCGAGGAACTCTGCCTTGTAGGTCGCCATGTCGACGTCCGCCGGGCAGTCGCTCTTGCAGCCCTTGCAGGCGAGGCACAGGTCCAGCGCCTCGAGCACGTCGTCGGAGCGCCACCCCTCGGTGACGGGCGAGTCGCCGTGGCCGTTGACCATCTCGAACAGCAGCCGTGCCCGACCCCGCGTCGAGTGCCGCTCGTCCCGGGTGACTTGGTAGGAGGGGCACATCACGTCGTGTCCGTCGTGGTTGTGCTGCCGGCACAGGCCGACACCTACGCAGCGCGTGGCGGCCTGGGCGAACGAGCCGCCGTCCTCGGGGTAGCCGAAGAACAGATCGGTGGTGGTGTCGGCGCGTGGCTGCCACGACCCGCCGAGCCGCAGGTCCTGGTCCAGCGCCCGGGGCGCCACGATCTTGCCGGGGTTCATCCGGTTGGCGCTGTCGAAGGTCGCCTTCAGCTCACCGAAGGCGCGCATCACTCGGTCGCCGAACATCCGCGGCAGCAGCTCTGCCCTGGCCTGTCCGTCACCGTGCTCGCCGGAGAAGGAGCCGCCGTAGGACGCGGCCAGGTCGGCCGCGCGCTCCATGAAGCGGCGGTAGGTCGCCACCCCGTCGGCGGTGCGGAGGTCGAAGGGGATGCGGGTGTGGACGCAGCCCTGCCCGAAGTGGCCGTAGAGCGCCGGGCCGTTCTGCGAGGCATAGTCGAACTCCTCGAACAGCGACCTCAAGTCGCGCAGGTAGTGTCCGAGCCGATCGGGATGGACCGCCGAGTCCTCCCATCCCGGCCAGGTGTCCGGCTCCCCGGGAAGGTGAGTGGTTGCTCCCAGACCTGACTCACGGACCTGCCACAGCTCGTCCTCCAGAGCAGGGTCGTCGATGGACCGGGCGTGGGGCGCGTGCGGGCCCTGGGCCAGGTCGTCGAGCATCCTGTGAGCGGCCTCGTCGGTCTCGTCCTGGGTGTCCCCGCCGAACTGCACCATCAGGAATCCGCTGCCCTCGGGCAGCTCGTGCATCGCCGCTTCGTTCATCTGCTTGACCTGCTCGTCGTGCAGGAGCTTCCGGTCCACGCCCTCCAAGGCCACGGGTCGGTGGGGCAGGATGCCGGGAACGGCGTCGGCAGCGGCGCCGATGTCGGGATAGCCGAGAACCACCAGCGTGCGCGCCGGCTGCACCGGGACCAGCTCCAGCTCGGCCCGCAGGACCGTGACCAGCGTCGACTCGCTGCCGACCAGGGCCCCGGCGACGTCGAAGCCGTTCTCGGGCAGCAGCGAGTCGAGGTTGTACCCGGAGACCCGGCGTGGGATGTCGGGGAAGGCTGCGCGGATGTCATCGGCGTACTCGTCGCGGATGCGACGCAACGACCGGTAGACCGCAGCCACCCGGTTGCCGCGACGCTCGATCTCACGGTAGGACTCGTCGTCGGTCTCCCCGCACCAGAACCGCGTGCCGTCGTGCAGCAGCACCTCGAGCCGGGCGACGTTGTCCACCACCTTGCCGGTGCGCTGAGCGGTGGCACCGCAGGAGTTGTTGCCGATCATGCCGCCCAGCGTGCAGTTCGGGTGCGTCGACGGTTCGGGTCCGAACCGGAGCCCGTGCTGAGCCAGACGCGCGTTGAGGTCGTCGAGCACGATGCCCGGTTCGACGATGCAGGTGCGGCGTTCCGTGTCGACCGACACCAGGGCGTCGCAGTACTTCGTCCAGTCGATGACGACGGCGGTGTTGGTGCCTTGGCCGGCGAGACTGGTGCCCCCGCCCCGGGAGAGCACAGGGACGTCGTGGGCGCGGCAGACCTCGACGGCCCGTGCCCCGTCCTCGACCGTCCGAGGGACGACGACCCCGATGGGCAGCTGCCTGAAGTTCGAGGAGTCCGTCGAGTAGGCAGCACGATGCCCGGCGTCGAAGTGGACCTCCCCGTCCACCTGCGCTCGCAGCGATGACTCGAGCCTGCCTGACGCGCGCGCATCGTCAGGCAGGCGCTGTGCCGTGGCGCTCACAAGATCCCCTCTCCTCTCCGACGAGCGGCCAGTCGACTACCCACAATTTCCCTACCCAGGAATAGTTGCGCTCATGCAAGTAGTTCGCTGTGTGTTCCGGCCTACGCCGTTCTAGAATCTGGCGTGGCAACTTCGAGGGACCCCGCGACCGACAGCGAGGAGGTCGAGGCTCTGGTCGCGACCTCCAAGATCGTGACAGCGGTGGTCGCGCACTCGCTGGTCGGGAGCAAGACCGTCGTGACCCCCCCGCAGCTGCGCGTCCTGGTCATGCTCGAAAGCCGTGGTCCGCTGAACCTGACCGCGATCGCCGAGGGGCTCGACGTCAACCCCTCGAACGCCAGCCGCACCTGTGACCAGCTGGTGAGCGCCGGGTTGCTCACCAGACGCGAGGACGCCACGGACCGCCGGGCGGTCTCCCTGCGGCTCTCGCGCAAGGGCGCGGCGCTGGTGACCCGGCTCATGGACCATCGGCGCCTGCTCTTCGCCGAGCTGCTCGAGCGCATCGGAGCGGCGGATCGTCGAGCGCTGGTGCAAGGGCTGAACGCACTCCTGCGGGCGACGGAGTCGGCCTCGCACGACTCGATCGAGGTGGACGGTCACCATCACCCGTTCCGGTGGCTCGCCTGAGCCTCAAGCCGGGCGCGATGTCCTGACGCGCTGACGTCGGGCGCGAGCGGTCTCGCCGAGCACGCGGCCTCCTGGCACAACGGACAGGACTGCGGTCGCGAGTCGATCCCGGGTGCGCTGGTGGGTCGCATCGGGTACGGGGCCGTGGTGAAGGTCGCGCCACCCCCACCCCGCCCACATCAGCGATGCGGCGGCGTTGGTGACGCCCGCGCCCAGCCGCGACCTGTCCACGGTCGCCAGACCGACTGCGGTGGCGGCATGGGCGAGGTCGACCCAGACCCCGGCGGCGAGCACCTCGGGGCTGGGCGAGGCGCCGGAGAGGATGGCTTGGCTCAGCTGTCGAGCGCCGAGCACGCGGCCGACGACAACGCTGCTCCTGTCCACCGTGACCAGGTGGAGCCGGGACATCGTCCACCGGGGAGCGAGCAGGAGCGACACGCCGTACAGGCCGCGGACCGCCTCGATGTTGCGTGTCTGCACGTGCGGCTCAGCCCCGCCCGCGGAGGACGGTTGCCCCGGTCAGTGCCGCGGCAGCGGTCGCCGCCCCGACGGCCTTGCGGTGTCGGCCCAGGAACGAGACGGGGTCGCGATCGGAGGCCATCGAGGAGAACGCGCCCCGGGCGCCTCGGTCATCGTCCGCGTCCCGCGGCTCGAAGAGGTTCGATCCCCATCGAGGGCCGCCGTCCTCGGTCTGCTGGCCGTTGACAGCGGTCTTCGCGAGGTACCAGTCGGCGAAGCGGGGAGCCAGCCGGTTGCCCAGGACGGTGTAGGCAGTGGCAATCCCCACCCAGCTGTTGCGCCGCGGGTGCTCCGCGGCGTACCGGATCATGCGCGCGCACACCTCCGGCTGCACGATCGGCGGCACCGGCTGGGGGTGGCCCTCCATCTTGTTCAGGTTCCACGCGAACTGCGTGGTGTTGACGCCGGGCAACGTCACCAGGCCGATCTGCACCTTGCTGCCGGTCGCCCGCAGCTCGGTGAGAACCGACTCGGTGAACCCCTTGGTGGCGTGCTTGGCGCCGCAGTAGGCGCTCTGCAGCGGGATCGAGCGGTAGGCCATGGCCGAGGACACGTTCACGATCGAACCACGGTCCCGCGGACGCATCCGACGCAACGCTGCACGGGTGCCGTTGACCTGGCCGAAGTAGGTGACGTCCGTCATCTGGCGGTACTCGTCCTCGGAGGTGTCCCAGAAGAAGGCGAGCGCCCCGACGAAGGCGTTGTTGACCCACACGTCGATCGGCCCGAGCTCGGCCTCCACCTGCTCAGCGGCTCTCTCCACGGCCGCGGAGTCCGCGACGTCGGTGGTGACGCCGAGTCCTCGCCGCCCCGTGTTATCCACGTCCTTGACGGTGGCGTCCAGACCGGCGCGCCCGCGCGCCAGCACGGCGACGTCATACCCGGCGTCGGCGAGCTCGCGGACAGTTGCGCGACCGATCCCGGCCGTCCCACCGGTGACGACGGCGACCTTGGTGTTCTTGTGGGGAGACATGTGACCTCCTGTGACCAATCACGTCGTGGTCAATCTAGTTGCGGACATGCAACTATTGCGAATGTGCCGCAATTCAAGTCTTACCCGATCGTGAGCGATGCTCACATCGCGGGCCCGAAGCGACGCTCGTGGCGCGAGGTGTCGCCCCTCCCGTTGTCGTTCCTCGGTGTGGCCTTGGCCAGTGGCACCTTCGGCGTGGTGGACCTGCGGTGGGTGCCCGTTCCGGCACTGGCCGTCGCGGCGCTGGTCGCCGTCCTGGCGACGGCGCCCCTTCAGGTCCTGGCGGGGCTGGTGGCTCTGGCACAGGGTGACGCCCCGGGCGCTCTCGGGGCACTGTTGCTGGGCGTCTGCTGGGCCGTCACGGGGGCCACCTTCCTCGTGCCCGCGGGCGAGCACTCGTCCGGTCGTGGGGTCTTCCTGGTCGTGGCGTGCGTGGCGACGGCGGTCCCCGTCATCGCCGGCTCCTCACGCCCGGTGATCGCTGGGGTGGTCGCCCTGAGCGGCCTGCGGTTCGGGGTGAGTGGCGTAGCCGAGCTGACCGGTGGTTCGTCCTGGCTGGAGGCCAGCGGGATCCTCAGCCTGGCGCTCGCGGTGATTGCCCTGGCCGCTGCTCTCCTGGTGTCCGGGCCCTCCGGCTGAGAGCACACGGCCGGCGTCATGGTGGGCGGTGCCGTCGACCCTTGTTGGCCGTTGTGCGCCATGTTGAGCGACCGTAACCCCGATTTACAAGAGGTTTGGGCAGGGGTGGCTAGGTGAGGTGGCGCTTGAGGACCTTGCCGGTCGGGTTGCGGGGGAGCTCGTCGATGAACTCCACGTCGCGGGGGACCTTGTAGCGGGCGAGGTTGTCGCGCACGTAGGCCTGCACGCCCTCCTCGTCCCAGTCGGCGCCGTCCTCGAGGACGATCACCGCCTTGAGCCGCTGGCCGTACCGGTCGTCCTCGATCCCGACGACGGCACACTCCTGCACGCTGTCGTGCTGCTCCAGCAGCTCCTCCACCTCTCGGGGGAAGACGTTCTCCCCGCCGGAGACGATCATGTCGTCGTCCCGGCCGTCGATGAAGAGCAGGCCGTCGTGGTCGAAGTGACCGACGTCCCCGGCCGCCATCAGCCCGTCGAGCATGTCCTTGCTGCCCCCGCCGGTGTAGCCCTCGAACTGGATCCCGTTGCCGACGAAGATCCGTCCGGTCTCACCCGTGGGCACCTGGGCGCCGTCCTGGTCGACGATGCGGACGACCGAGCCGCGCAAGACCCGCCCGACCGTCGAGGGCTCCCGCCTGAGGTCCTCCGGAGACGCGATGGTGGCGTAGGCGACCTCGGTGGAGCCGTACATGTTGTAGAGCACCGGGCCCATCCGCTTCGCCGCCTTGGTGCACAACGTCGAGCCCAGCTGCGAGCCGCCGACGAAGACCACCGACAGGCTGGACAGGTCGACGTCGTCCACGATCTCGGACTCCATCATCCGCGCCAGCATCACCGGGACCACGACCAGGTTGTCGGCCCGGTGCTCCTGGATGCTGCGCAGGACATCCTCGGCCTTGAACCGGCGGTGCACCACCATGCTGTGCCCCATGCCGACGCCGAACATCATCATCGCGAAGCCGAGCGAGTGGAACATGGGAGCGCAGAGCTCCATGGTCTGCCCGGTCTTGTACGGCACCCGCTCGAGGATGGCGCCCACGGCGCTCAGGCTCTTGGGCGTGGCCCGTGAGGCGCCCTTCGGCGTGCCCGTGGTGCCGCTGGTCAGGATGGTCAGGCGAGCCTCCTGCTTCGGGCGGCCCGGCAGCCGGTCGGAGGAGTTCTCGGCGAGCCAGGTCAGCGAGTCCTCGCCCGGATCGCCGTCGACCCAGCCGCGCCAGCGGCCCAGACGCACGTCCACACCCTCGAGCAGGTCGTCGTACTCGTCGTCGTGGACCAACAGATCGGTGCCCTCACGATCGGCGACCTCACGCAGCTGAGGGGCTGCGAAGTCGGTGTTGAGCAGGATGATCTTGGCGCCGCACTTCGCCGCGGCGAACAAAGCCTCGAGGAACCACCGATGGTTGCGGCAGAGGATGGCGACACCGTCGCCGGCCTGCAGGCCGCGCTCGATCCAGCCGTTGGCGATCGCGTTGGCGTGGGCGTCGACCTCCCCGTAGGTGACCGACCCGCGCTCGTCGACCATGGCGATCCGGGGCTGGTGCCGCAGCGCGGCAGCGTGCAGCAGCCCGGCCAGGCTCCCGTGGGCCAGGATCCCGATGCCCATGCGCAGCAGCCGTCCCGGGGGCTGGGGGCGGATCAGGCCGCGCTGCACGCAAGCAGCGATGAAGTGGGCCTCGTCGTTGACGCGACGCACCGGGTCCAGGGGGTTCGGCAGTCCGACCATGGGCGTCATTGTGTCGGGGTCGGCATCAGGCCGGTTCGGTGGGATCCTGGAGGTGAGACGTGTGCACCAGCCGACGGAAGGAGCAGTCATGGGTCACCTGGAAGAGCTCGCCGAGGTGGAGTGCCTCGACCTTCTGCGGGGCCACCAGGTGGGACGCCTGGCGCTCGGCACTCCCGGGGGCCTGCGGATCTACCCCGTCAACTACGCCGTGGGCGACGGTGCTCTGATCATCCGGACACTCCCGTACGGCGAGGTGGCCGCGAACGCCGTCGACGCCCAGGTCGCCTTCTCGGTCGACGACCTGGACGAGGCGCTGCGGGCGGGGTGGACCGTCCTCGCGGTCGGCACGTGCCGGCGCGTGGAGGACCCCAGCGAGGTTCGCGCCCTGCGCGGGGCCTCCGACCCCGAGCCGTGGGCAGCGGGACAGCGATCGCTGTACCTGAAACTGGCATGGGAGCAGCTCACCGGTCGCCGGCTCCACCCCGACTGACGCCGGTACGTATCTTGCCTCGGAGTGTGGTCACGGACTGCAGTTCTGGGTTCGACTTCTCTGCAGTCTGTGACCACACGGGCCGAACAGCCTCAACCGCGGGCCCGTTCGTACCGGGCCAGGGCCTCGGCGCGCTCGGCCTGGTGGTCCACGATCGGCGTGGGGTAGCCGGAGACCCCCTCCGGCTGGTGGATCCGGGACGTCGGGAGCTCGGCCAGCTCGGGGACCCACTGCCGGATGTAGGAACCGTCGGGGTCGAACTTCTTGCCCTGCGTGACCGGGTTGAAGACCCGGAAGTACGGCGCCGCGTCCGTCCCGGTGCCCGCGACCCACTGCCAGCCGTGCTGGTTGGAGGCGAGGTCGCCGTCGGCCAGGCGCTGCATGAAGTAGGACGCCCCGTGGCGCCACCACACGTGCAGGTCCTTGACCAGGAAGCTCGCCACGATCATCCGGACCCGGTTGTGCATGAAGCCGGTGGCGTTGAGCTGGCGCATCCCCGCGTCGACGATCGGGAAGCCGGTGCGGCCCTGCTTCCAGGCCTCGAACTCCTCGCCGGGGTCGTCGTAGGTCATGCCCGAGAGCTGGGCGCGGTAGTCCTCGCGGGCGCTGTCGGGCCGGTGCCACAGCACGTCGGCGTAGAACTCCCGCCAGGCCAGCTCGGAGCGGTAGGCGGCTGCGGCCTCGGAGCGCCGCGGGGCGAGGTCGCCCAGCAGGGTGCGGGGATGGATCTCGCCCCATCGCAGGTACGTCGACATCCGGCTGGTGCTCTCCCCACCAGGGATGTCGCGGGAGTCGGCATAGCCCTCGAGCCGGTGCTCGAGAAAGCTCGCCCACGCCCGGCGGGCCGCCTGCTCGCCGGCGGGCACCAGCTCCACGCCCTCCGGAAGCGCCGCGCTGGGTATGCCGTCCCCCGTGAGCGAGACCCACGACGGGTCGCGCGGAGCGGGCACCGGGTCGCCCCAGGCCTGCTCGCGCCAGGCCCTCGAGAAGGGGGTGAAGACCTGGTAGGGCGTCCCCGAGCCGGTGCGCACCGTCCCCGGGTCCACGGCGTACGGCGACCCGGTGCGCACCAGCTCGACGTGCTGCTCGCCGAGCCAGTACTTCACCTCTCGGTCGCGCTCGCGTCCGTAGGGGCCGAAGTCGGCCGCCACGTGCACGGTGTCGGCTCCCAGGTAGCTGCTCAGTCGACGCAGCTCCTCGACCGGCTCACCGCGCCGGACCACCAACGCGCCACCCATGGACTCGTCCAACGCGCGCAGCGAGGCAGCCAGGTAGGCCTTGCGCACCGGTCCGGCGGTGTCCCACAGCCGAGGGTCGACCACGAACACCGGGGCGACCTCATCGGCCTGGAGCGATGCGCGCAGCGCAGGGTTGTCGTGCAGACGGAGGTCTCGGCGGAACCACAGCACGGCCGTCGTCATGGCTCCACTGTGCCCAGTGCGGCAAGCCGCACCCGCGGTCAAGCGAACCCAGCGGTGAGAGGATGCCAGCGTGAGCGACCTGATCGACACCACGGAGATGTACCTCCGCACGGTCTACGAGCTGGAGGAGGAGGGGATCGTGCCGTTGCGGGCACGGATCGCCGAGCGGCTCCACCAGAGCGGGCCGACGGTGAGTCAGACGGTGGCGCGCATGGAGCGCGACGGGCTCCTCACCGTCCAGGGGGACCGACACCTCGAGCTCACCGACGGGGGACGGCGCCTGGCGACCCGGGTGATGCGCAAGCACCGGCTGGCCGAGCGACTGCTGACCGACGTGATCGGCCTCGACTGGGAGCTGGTGCACGCCGAGGCCTGCCGCTGGGAGCACGTGATGTCCGAAGCGGTGGAGAAACGGCTCCTGGAGCTGCTCGACCATCCCACCGAGTCGCCGTACGGCAACCCGATCCCGGGGCTGGAGGAGCTGGGCGAGACCGCCGCCGTCGAGTTCCGCGACGGCGTCGAGGTGCTGACCGAGGTGGCCTCGGTCGGCGCGGACACGCGGGTGCGGATCGCGCGGATCAGCGAGGAGATGCAGAAGGACGCCACCGTGATGGCGGCGCTGCGCCGGGTCGGTGCGCTGCCCGGCCAGGAGATCGCCGTACGCCGCTCGCCGACCGGGGTGCTGATCGGCTCAGGCGGGGAGCTGGCCGAGATCGGCGAGGAGCTGGCCGACCACGTCTTCGTCGTGGCGCGCTGATCCGGGCAGAGTCCCGGCTCAGGCGTAGCGGGCGGCTGATCGGGCGCGGGCCTTGGCGGCCTCGGTCTCGCGGTCCTTCGGCGGGGCATGGGTGACCATCCGCTCCAGCAACCGGTTCGTCGCTGCCGCGACCTCGGCCACCGCCTCGTCGAAGGCGGCGACGTTGGCCTGGCTGGGCCGGGCGCTGCCGGAGACCTTGCGGACGTACTGCAACGCAGCCGCCTCGACCTCCTGCCCCGTGGCCGGCGGCTCGAAGTTGTGGAGCGGTCGGATGTTGCGGCACATGACGGCCACGGTACGTCGTGCCCGCCACTGCCCGGGCTCACCGGACGCTGATGATCTCCACGTCGTCGCTGACCAGCGCCACCCGGCCGTCGTCGAGCGGGAGGGTGCGCGCACTCGCGGTGTCCCAGGCGGACAGCGGCCAGGACGCGGTCTCGTCCAGGTCGCCGTCCGAGTCCACCTGGATCGCCACGAGCTGCGAGACACCCGTGTACTGATCTGTGATCGCGGCCAACCCGGTGGACCGCTCGGGGAGCCAGGTGAAGGCGCGTGGGTCGTTCTCGGCGGCGGCGCGCGCCATGGCTCCCAGTGAGAGCGTGTCGAGCCGCGCGGGGTCGGTCAGGTCGGCGATGTCGAAGACGGCGGCCTGGGCGCCGCGCTCCTGACCCTGCAGGTCCGCGTCCTGGCCGATGCCGAGCAGCCGGTCGTCGCCGATCGGGTGCAGGTACCGGGAGAAGCCGGGGATCTTCAGCTCACCCAGCGCCGACGGCGAGGAGGGGTCGCGCAGGTCCACGGTGTAGAGCGGGTCGGTCTGTCGGAAGGTGACCACGACGGCCAGGTCGTCGAACCAGCGCACCGCCTTGATCTCCTCCTCCGGCCCGAGTCCGCGCACCGATCCGAGCTCGACCAGCTCGTCGCCGTCCTCGCGCAGGGTGGTGACGCCGTTGTCCTCGGGGCTCCAGTCCTTGCCGTGCGCCAGCGCCACGCGCAGCACCCCGTCGTGCTCGTCCATCGACCACCGGTCCTGGAGCCTGCCCTCCACCTCACCGGAGGCGACGTACGTCGTGTCGAGTCCGTCGAGCGCGAAGGCGTGGACCTGCGTGCTGAGGCCCGTGTCGCCGGGGGTGGTGAGGTAGAGCCGCTCGTCGGAGGAGTAGAGGGCGTCCCCGCCCGCGGTGACCGCGACGCTGCTGCTCTGATCGGGGTCCTCGGCGGGCAGGGTCACCACGGTCAGGGTGCTGATCTCGTCGCCCTCGTCGGGGTGGCTGACGTCCTCGCACGCGACCAGCGCCTCCCGGCCGGAGTCTGCAGCCGCGGAGCCGACGGTGGGAAGCCAGTCCTCGATCGTGCTGTCCCGCACGACCTGCTTGTTGGCTTCCTTGGCCTCGGCGGAGGTGCGGTTGCGGTTGGGGTAGACCCAGTCGAGGGTCGGGGTGCCGGTCTCGAAGGCAATCCGCACCGTCGCGCCGTCGGGTCCGTCGTACTGGCGGGCCGTGATCAGGGTGGCGCCGAAGACCTGGTCGGAGACGATCTGCGGATCCTCGGGGTCGGCGATGCTGACACTGACCAGCCGGGACTGCTCGGGGTCCGGCAGCGGGAACGGCGCCGCGATGTCGTCGCTGCCGGACTCGGGCTCGATGCTGTCGGGCTCGATTCCCGGCTCGGGGAGGGTGCGGGGCTCGAGGAGCGGCTCGACCGGCAGGGGACCGCGCAACCCGCCACCCTGGGTGAGCAGCACGCGGTCCCCGGCCAGGAGGATCTCCGGCGAGGTCATGTCGTCGGGCAGGTCGAGCTCGGAGAGCTCACGCGGCTCCTTGCCGGTGACGTCGATGATCTCCAGCTCGCCCTGCCGCACCCGGACCAGGGTCTGGCCGTCGGTCTTGGCGATGTCCGGCTCGTCGACCCCTGCTTCCTGGACGTTGGTGCCGGTTGCGCTGTTGCCCTGAGCGAGAGCTGAGTCGCTGCGAGCCGGCGGGGCCGGTGCCCCCGCGGAGTCGCCCAGGTCGGACTCGGCCGCAGCCACGCTGCCCGCGGCGTTCGGCAGCCCGTAGCCGATGCCGTCGTCAAGGCCGTAGGGGCCGACCTTGGGCAACGTGCGCTCGACGTACCAGTCCATCAGCTGAGCGCAGTCGTCGAACGGCGTGAGGGCGGCCGCGGCCGCCGGCGCCGGACCGAAGAGGCCGGGGCCATCGGGCTCGCCGGGATCGGGTGGACTCCCGAGCAGGCCGTTGCCGACCAAGGTCAGCCCCCCGGTGACTCCCAGGACGGCGGCTGTGGCGATGCCCACTCGGACGGTTCGGCCCATGACTCCTCCTGCATGATGGTCGTTGACCCTCTGACGCAGCCGCCTCGCGGTCGGTTCCCGCGTCGTTCCAGTGACCGACCAGATCAGGAGCTCTCGTGCCGGAGCAGGACAGCGACCGAAGGTTCGACATCGTGGTGTTCGGCGCCACCGGCTTCACCGGGGGACTGACCGCCGACTACCTCGCGGCGAACGCGCCCACCGACTGCCGCTGGGCTCTGGCCGGCCGCAACCAGGACAAGCTACGAGCAGTCCGCGAGCGGCTCGCAGTGGTCAACCCGGCGTGTGCGGACCTCGAGCTCTTGCAGGCCGACATCACCGACGAGGCCTCCTTGCGCGCGGTCGCCGGAAGCGCGCGGGTCGTGGTCACCACCGTCGGCCCCTACCTGGAGTACGGCGAGGCCCTGGTCGCGGCCTGCGCCGCCGCCGGCACGGACTACCTCGACCTCACCGGCGAGCCCGAGTTCGTGGACCAGATGTACCTGCGCCACCACGAGGAGGCTCTCCGCACCGGTGCGCGACTGATCCACTGCGCCGGATTCGACTCCATCCCGCACGACCTGGGAGTGCTGTTCACCGTGCAGCAGCTGCCCCGGGACGTCCCGATCACGGTGCGCGGCGTGGTGCGTTCCAACGCGGCGTTCTCGGGGGGCACCTTCCACTCCGCCCTCGGACAGATGTCCAGGGTGCGCCAGATGCAGCAGGCGGCCACCCAGCGAAAGCAGGCCGAGCAGACCGAGCCGCGCGGTGGTCGCCGGGTCCGAGCCCACGGCGCCGGTGCACCGCGCCGCGACTCCGTGCTCGGCTACTGGCTGCTGCCGATGCCGACGGTCGACCCAGCGATCATCAAGCGTTCTGCCCGCGCCCTCGACGACTACGGCCCGGACTTCACCTACTCCCACCACATCGGCTTCAAGCGGCTGCCCAACGCGGTCGGGGCCGCCGCAGGCATGGGAGTCCTCGGCGCCGCGATCCAGGTGCCACCGGTGCGTCACCTGCTGAAGAAGCGGGTTCCGCAGGGCAGTGGTCCGAGCGAGGAGAAGCGGGCGCGGTCGTGGTTCACCGTCGACTTCGTGGGTGAGGCCGGCGACAGCCGGGTGGTGACCCAGGTCTGCGGCGGTGATCCTGGCTACACCGAGACCGCCAAGATGCTGGCCGAATCGGCACTTTCCCTCGCATTCGATGACAACCCCGGGACTTCCGGCCAAGTGACAACGGCCCAGGCCATGGGTGAGAATCTTCTTGCCCGGTTGGCCAAGTCCGGCATTTCCTTCACGGTTCGCGAGCAGTCGCCGTAGCCTGGACTGGCCCCCTGGGAGGGGGCCCAATTTTTCATACAACTGGTTGAGGGATCTTTGTGTCGGAACGTCGCGTGCTCGGGGTGCGCTGGGTTGTTGCTGCGGTCGTGAGTCTGGGGCTCGTCGCCCTGCCGATGGGGAGCGCGATGGGCGTCAAGCCCTTGCCCCACAGGGAAGCCTCGGTGGAGGACCCGGTGCAGGGGATGACACGACAAGTCACCCTGGTCCAGCGCACCGCTCCGCAGGTCACCCTCAAGGCGCTCGGCGGCGGCCGGCTCAGCGACAAGGGTGCCGACCTGGCCGCGATCAGCGCCGTCGACAGCTACGACGTGCCTGCGGCAGCGATGCGCGCCTACCGCGGCGCCGCGGACGAGCTGGCCTCGACGATGCCTGGCTGCCAGATCCCGTGGACCCTGCTCGCGGGCATCGGCCGCGTCGAGTCCGACCACGGTCGCTACGGCGGCTCGGTGCTCGGTCAGGACGGTCTGCCTCGCCCGGCGATCCGTGGCGTGGCCCTGAACGGCGCAGGTCCGGTGGCCGCCATCGCGGACAGCGACAACGGCGAGTGGGACGGCGACTCGGTCTGGGACCGCGCGGTCGGCCCGATGCAGTTCATCCCCACCACCTGGGCCGGGGCCGGCCGTGACGGTGACGGTGACGGTGACGAGAACCCCAATGACATCGACGACGCCGCCCTGGCGTCGGCGTACTATCTCTGCCCGTCGTCCGGGAGCCTGCTGGACGACAGCACGCTGAGCGCGGCGATCTACAGCTACAACCAGTCCGACTACTACGTCGCCCTGGTCAAGGCCTTCATGGTCGGCTACGAGACCGGCGTCTTCAACATCCCCTCGCCGCCCCCGCCGCCCGCGGAGAAGACCGACGCGAAGGACAAGAAGAAGAAGAAAAAGAAGAAGGACGACAAGAAGACGTCCACGAAGGCGGCTGGGAGCGGCAAGACAGCCACCAAGTCGTCGACCAAGCAGTCGACCAAGCCCGCCCCGAAGCCGGCGCCCAAGCCCGCCCCGAAGCCGGCGCCCAAGCCCGCCCCGAAGCCGGCGCCCAAGCCGAGCCCCAAGCCCTCGCCCAAGCCGAGCCCGACACCGACGTCACCGACCACGCCCACCACCACGGCCACCACAGGGGAGACGACTCTCAGCAGCGAGTGAAGCGGGCCCGGGCAGTCGTGGCACGATGTCCTGCGGCCCCAGTAGCTCAGTGGATAGAGCAGCCGCCTCCTAAGCGAAAGGTCGTAGGTTCGACTCCTACCTGGGGCACGTTGCGCGGCTGCGGCAGAGCCTGTCGCGCGTGACGCCCCCGCGGCGCTCAGCGTCGGTCGGACGGCGGGTCGGCAAGCGCCTGCGCCAGCATCGCCTCCATGGCGGCGACCCGCTGCTCGACCTCGCGCAGGGAGTCCCGCAGCTCCACGGAGCGTGCGAGCTCCAGGTCCTCGACCGGTCCCTCCTCCTCGCGCACGAACAGCGCGGCCAGCGCGGCGCTGATCATGGCCAGCAGGAAGAAGCCGAACACCATGAGGAAGGCCGAGAGAAGGCGACCGGCCGCCGTGACGGGCGGGTGGCCGACGAAACCGACGGTGGTGATCAGGCTCGTCGCCCACCACAGGCCCTGGCCGAACGACGGCACCGTCTGGGTCTCGATCGCTCCCGCCGATGCAGCCGCCAGGATCACCAGCAGGACGGCGAAGTAGAGCACCGGCTGCAGCCAGGTCCGGGTCGGCGCCAGGGAGCGCAGTCGGCGGGTCATCGGAAGCGGGCCTCGATCACCAGGCCGCCGGGAGTGGTGTGGGTCTGCCGGTGACCACGCGTCCCTGCTCGCCGCGACGCCCCGGGACGCAGGCGCGCGGTGACCTCGGCCGCACGCCAGCGGAGCACACGGACCATGGCCTCGCCCGCCACCGCGGCCGACATCTTCGACTCTCCCTCCTGGCGCTCCTCGAAGGTGATCGGAAGCTCGCGCACCCGCAGCCCCGCTCGCTCGGCCCGCCAGATGGTCTCGATCTGGAAGCAGTAGCCGTTGGAGGTGGTCTCCAGCGCCCCCACCTCGTGGATCGCCGAGGCGCGGAGCGCCTTGAACCCGGCGGTCGCGTCACGGGTCGCGAGCCCGAGGACCGAGCGGGCGTAGAGGTTGGCGCCCTGGGAGAGGATCCGGCGCGACCGGCTCCACCGGTCGACCCGACCGCCGGCCACGTAGCGGGAGCCGACGGCGACGTCGACCTCGGTGAGAGCGCTCAGCAGGTCGGGCAGGGTCTCTGCCGGGTGGGAGAGGTCGGCGTCCATCTGGACGACGGCGTCGTACCGGCGCTCGAGGGCCCACCGGAAGCCCTCGCGGTAGGCGTTGCCCAGGCCGTCCTTGCGTGGTCGCTGCAGCAGATGCACCTCCCGTCCGAAGCGGCGGTCGGCCTGGACAACGGCGGGGGTGCCGTCCGTGCTGGCGTCGTCGACCACGAGCACGTCGCAGTCGGGTGCGTGACGGGCGACCTGCTGGAGGGTGGCGGCGATGCTGGCCACCTCCTGATAGGTGGGCACGATGACGAGGTGCTTCATGCTGCTCCTTTCAGGGCTGCTGGGGGGCGCAGGCAGCGGTCGGACGGTGCGGTACGTCGCGGCGCAGGTAGACGGTGCCGCCGGGGCAGCGCATGACGGGTCGGTAGCGGCGCTTGACCAGATCGGCGGTCCGGACCAGGTGCGCGCTGTCGCTCACCAGCCAGGTCGGGGCCCGGTCACTGCGCAGCAGCGTGGCGAGCTGGGCGTACCGGGGGTCGAGGGTGCGTCGTGGGAGGGTCCAGAGGTAGGGGTAGGGCGAGGGGAGCCCGGAGGCGTAGTTGACGTTGGCGTGACCGCTGAGGGCGACGACGGTGTCGCCCGGCTCGGCCGCGGCGGCGATGCTCGAGCCGATGGTGTCGCCGTCCGTGCTGGGAGTGGCGAACGTGGCCGTGACGGTTGTGGCCAGGATCGCCGAGACGACGGCGAGGCCGGCCACGGCGTGGGCCCCCCGGGGGCGCGCCGGTGCGGCGAGCCCCACGCCCAGGGAGACCGGGACGCCGAGCTGCACCAGGTAGTGCGACCAGAAGCTGCCGCCCAGCACGACCGAAGCGACGTCGAAGACGAGCACCAGGAGCAGCGCGAGCTTTGCGTTGGCGAGACCGAGTGAATGCCCGGCCGCGGGGCCCGGTCGTCGCAGCGTGAGCAGCAGCAGCACGATGCCCGCAGCCAACCCGCTGACGAGTGTGGCCGGCACCATCACCTGCGCCCGCACCACTGACTCGGAGGTGGGGGCGGCGGCGATGACCTGGGCGGCGTCCAGCCGGAACTGATACATGGCGAACCAGACCCCGGACAAGGAGGTCCCGCGCAGGACGGCCGCTGAGATGATCAGCCCGGCCGCGGCAGTCGCGCCGAGGAGCGCTCCCCCCACCAGCGCACCGGCCGCTCGTCGGCCCGCCGGGTCGCGACCGCGCTGAGCAGCGACCAGGCGAAGCAGGGTGACCGCCGCGAGCATGACGAACACGTCGGCCATGTTCTGCTTGATCAGCATCGCGGCGGCACCAGTGAGGCCGGCGAGCCCGCCGGCCAGCGCCACCCGTGACGGCCTCGGGTCGGCGAGCGCTCGCAGCAGCGCTGCCAGGCCCACGGCGATGAACGGGGCGGCCAGCAGCTCTCCGTTGACCTCGCGGGCCCCGATCAGCGGGTTGGCGAGGAAGGCCGCTGCGGTCACGGTCGCGAGGGCGGCGGCGTCGCGACCGGCGAGCCTGCGGACGGCGTAGGCGACCGCGGCGAGACAGCCGGCGGCCGCGACGATGCCGAGCAGCCGGAGCGGGACGGCTCCACCGAGGTCCCAGGCGATGCGGTAGAGGGTGACCAGCAGGGGTGGCCGGTCGACCCAGTACTGCCCGTAGAGCGAGGTCCCGGGGCCGTCCCACTGGCCCGCGACCGTGAGGAACCCGGCCTCGTCAGGGCTCAGAGGTTGGGTGAGCAGGGCCACGCGCGTGCCGCAGAGCAGCAGCGCGGCCAGGGCCAGAAGCTTCAACGGGGTCTCGTGGAGCACGTCTCCGGTGAGGAGTCGCCGGGGACGCGCAGCGTGTGGGGACCCACGGTGGTGCACGTCCACACGTTGGCGGTGAGCGCCTGCAAGGCACCTGAACGAGCTCGGCAGCTCAGCGGCCGGGCAGAGCGATGAGGAAGGTGGCGCCGCGCGGGCCGGCAGCCGCGGTCTCCGGACCGGTCGCGTCGAGAGTGACCTCGCCGCCGATGCTGCGCGCGACTCGGCGAGCGAGCGCCAGACCCAGACCGCTGCCGCGGCCGCTGGTGTAGCCAGGGTCGAAGATGTGGCCGGCCTTGTCAGCGGGCACCCCGGGGCCCTCGTCGTGCACCCGCAGGTGCACCACCCCGGAGACCTGCTCGGCCTCGACGGTCACCGCGCTGGAGTGTCGGACGGCGTTCTCGACGACGGGCGCGACCGCACGGCGAACCAGCTCCTCGGGAGCGGCGACGCGCAGACCGGGTTCGATCTCGACGACGGGGCTGAGGATGCCGCTGCGCCCCATCACCTCCCGCATCAGGCTGCGCAGGTTGCACGACTGGGTGCGCGTCGGGTCGGTCTGCGCCCGCGCCAGGGCGAGCAGGCCGCTGATGGTCGCGGTCATCTGTTGGCAGCTCGACTGCACCTCGGTGAGGTCCTCGCGCAGCTCCCGGTCGAGGTCGCGCCGCATCAGCAGGAGCTCGACGTTGCCCTTGACGGCGGTGAGGGGGGAGCGGAGCTCGTGGGCCAGCTCTGAGGTGAGCCGCTGCTCGTCGCGGATGACGCCGGCGACCTTGGCGAGCAGGCCGTCGAGGGTGTGGCCGAGCTCGGTGATCTCGTTGGTGGGTGGACCGAGGTCGAAGCGCCGGTCGAGGTCGTGCTCGCTCCACTCCTCGGCGGTGCGGGCCATCCGGGCGACAGGTGCCAGCGCCCGCCTGCTGCTCCAGGCGGTGAGCGCCAGCGCGAGCAGGACGACGATGCCGCCGGCGAGCACCGAGACCAGGGTCGCGGTGTGCTCGATGGCCTCGTAGGGCTGGAGACGCTCGGCGCTCACCGACACCCCGGCAGGACCGGCGGCCGTGGTGAACGGAGTGGAGAGGACCTGGTAGTCCTCTCCGACGCGCAGAGTGGTCGGCTGGTCACTGGTCGACAGCTCGGCGAACTGGGCGCGCAGTGGCCCAGGAACCTGCCCGGAGATACGACGCCCCTGGGCGTCGTAGACCGCGGTGCCCGGCTCGAGGACGGCACCGGGCACCCTCAGCGAGGCACCCTCGGTTGCCCTGTCGGTCGCGCGGACGACCTCGGTGGTGCGGTCGCGCAGCACCTGGTCGACGGTGGACTCGTTGGACCCGGCCACTGCGGTGTGCACGACGAGGACGAGCGCACCGGCGACGAGCAGGCTGAGCAGTCCGGCGAGCAGGATCAGCTGGCGCCGCAACGGCCCCGACGCGGTGTCCCGGCCGGGGTCGGGGCGAGCTCGTGTGCTCCTCGAGCGGGTGGTCACGACACCCGGAACCCCACGCCGCGGACGGTCTCGATGACCGTCGGGGATCCGATGGAGTCGAGCTTGCTGCGGATCCGGCGCATGAAGCTGTCGACGGTGTTCTCGCTGACCTGGGCACCGTCGGGCCAGGCCGCAGCGACGACCGCGCGGCGGCGAACGACCTCACCGGGACGGGAGGTGATGGCGGCGAGCATCCGGTACTCGGTAGGGGTGAGCAGCACCTCGCCCTGGTCAGTGCGCGCGGCATGTGCCGATGGGTCGAGGGTGAGTCCGGGGGGAGCGGTCCGGTGGCTCCTGCCACGGCGGCCCAGGGCCTCCAGGCGCATCACGAGCTCGCGCAGCTCGAACGGTTTGGCCACGTAGTCGTCGGCGCCGGCGGCGAAGCCGGAGAGGCGTTCGTGGGTCTCCCCGAGGGCGGTGAGGAAGAGCACCGGCGCGTGCTGGCCCGAGGACTTCAGCGCCTGCACGACGTCGCGCCCGTCCGAGTCGGGGAGACCGATGTCCATGACGATGACGTCGATGTCGCGCTCGGGGGCGAACTGGGTGAGGGCCTCACGGCCGTCGTGAGCCTGAACCACCTCGTGACCTGCCTGGTGCAGCGCACGGACCAGCACCCTGCGGATCGCGACGTGGTCCTCGCAGACGGCGATGGTCAGCATCGGAGACCTCCTGCTCCCATGGTGTCACCGGGTCACTCGGAGGTCGACGAGCCGGCCACCCGCTCGGCCCAGGCCGCGCGGGCTCCTGAGTCGCCGACTCGGTAGACCTGTACCGCGCCGGCGAGCGCCGCGATGACCGCGAGCGCTGCGACCGAGCGAGTGAGCCACGCCCCGCCCGGACGCTCACCGCGGGTGGCCAGCCACTCGATCAGCACCATCCCGAAGGAGAGGAGCAGCAGCGGCACGGCGAACCAGATCAGCTGCTCACCGAGCTCGGCGTGGGAGCCGGGCCTGCCGACGCGCTGCTCGAGCTCCTCGCCACTGGCGGTGGCGACGGGGATGAGCACCACGGCCACGAGGGATGCCGCCACCACGAGCGGGCCGTAGCGAAGCCGCCAGGAGGGGCGCAGGGCGATGGCGAGCGCTCCGATGGCGCCCAGGGGAAGGAACACCACGACCGCATGCACCACCAGGGCATGCACCGGCACCCCGTTGATCAGGTCGAGCACCGCAACCTCCTGAGTCCTGGTCCGCCGGTCCGCCCTGTCCCCGAGCGGTCGGACCCAGCGTGGCGTCGGCAGTCTGCACGCCACCTGACCGGACCTGCACAGAGCGCTCCGACCCTCCCGGTCACCCTGCGCGAGCACTCCCGGCGCGCAGCCGACGGACGACGGCGTCGTACGCCGCGGCGGAGACCTCCTCGATCGTGCCCGCGACGTCGACGACGGCGCCGTCCTCGTCCTCACCCAGCACCTCGAGCGTGTCGAGCTGTGAGTGCAGAAGGAGGGTCGGCATGAAGTGCTTCGTCCGGTGCCGCATCCGTGGCGCGAGCAGCTCGTAGCTGCCGGCCAGGTGCAGGAAGAACATCTGGTCGACCCCGGCGCGCAGCCGGTCGCGGTAGGCGCGCTTCAGGGCGGAGCAGGTGAGCACACAGCTCTCGGCCTCGCGGGCGTGCTCCCGCGCTCGTGAGTTGACCGCGTCCAGCCAAGGGGCGCGGTCCTCGTCGGTGAGCGGTTGCCCGGCCTCCATCTTCGCGATGTTGGCCCGTGGGTGCAGGTCGTCGCCCTCGACGAAGTCCCAGCCGGTCGCTCGGGCAAGGTCGGTGGCGACGGTCGACTTCCCGGTGCCCGAGACACCCATGACGACCACCTGCAGCGGGGCGGTCATGCTTCCGGTCGCTCGCATCCGCTCTGCACGCCGCCCCTCCTGGTCATGGGTCTGTGCCCTCCCCGACCGACCCTAAGGGTCAGCCGGGGAGGGCCCGCAGGTACGCCGCGAAGCCGTCGGGTGCGCGGCCCTGGAGCCGGGAAGACGTGGTGACGCGTGCCGCGTCCGTCGCCACGCATCGGGCCCCCGCTGCGCGCAGCCGCGCCACCAGGTCGCGGTCCTCGCCGGTCACGAGGGGTGCGAACCCGCCCACCGCCGCATAGGTCTCGGCGCGGAAACCGAGGTTGGCCCCGTGCACGTGACCGTGCAGCTCGGTCAGTCGGTGGCGCCGCCACCACTGCGACGCCCGGGACCGGGGGAGGGCGTCGTCGGGCTCGACGGTGCCGACCACCAGGTCGGCACCGCCGGCCGCGAGCCTTGCCTGTCGCACCAACCAGTCGGACGGCACCACGGTGTCGGCGTCGGTCGTCGCCAGCCAGTCGGGCCGGGGCCCGGCGGCCCGGCCCAGCAGCCAGTTGCATCCCAGGGCCCGCGCGGCACCGACCGCGCCGGCCTCGCAGCGCACGGCCTCGACGTCCTGCCAGCGGGCCACCACGTCCGCCGAGGTGTCGTGACAGCGATCCAGCACCACGACGACCCGAACCGACAACCCGGCTACCGACGCCTCGGTGGCAGCGGCCTCCAGTGCCGCCAACGTCGCCGGCAACGACTCCTCCTCGTCCCGCGCCGGCACCACGACGCCCATGCTCGCGACGGCGTTCACCCGGCGCTGCCCGCTTCGGTGGGCGTCAGGACGTGCAGCCAGAAGTCTTCCTCGCTGTGCGAGACCAGCACCCGCAGCCGGTCGTCGGAGGTCAGCATCGCGTGCAGCCGGTCGCCGTCCAGCGGCCAGCCGACCGTCTCACCCCGCCAGTGGCACGCCAGGAGCACGCCTCCCGGCGTCAGCGAGCTCAGACACCGATCGACCAGGCCCGCCCACGCATCGGCGCTGAGGAAGTAACCGACCTCCGAGACGACGATCAGGTCGTAGAAGCCCGCCTCGGGCCACTGCCAGGGCACCTGCACCTGCTGGAGAGACACCCGGCCTCCAGCGATCAGCTCGACCAGCTGCGCCCGTGCCGCCTCCAGGGACGAGGAGCTCACGTCGACCGCTGTGACGTGCTCGGCCCGCTGCGCCAGGTCGGCGGTGAGGCCGCCCACCGAGCAGCCGACCTCCAAGACCCTCGAGTAGCGCTCGGCCGGCAGGGCGGCCAAGGTCACCGCCCGCTTGCGTCGCTCGTACCACCGAGATCCCACCTGCCAGGGGTCCTCCGAGCGTTGGTGCACCGCGTCCATCTCGGCCTCGACGCGCTGGTCCGGGTCGTCCAACCAGAACACCTCGAAGCCACGCGCCGCCGCCTCACGCAGCGCATCGGTGACCACGGGTTCGGGACCGGCGAAGCTCGCGTCGACCTGGCTGCCGTAGCAGGCCAGCGCCTCGCGCTTGCGATCCCGCTGTGCCGATGACAGGTCCCAGCGCACCGCGCGGTCCCACGGCACGTCGTGCGAGGAGCCCCACTGCCACAACCAGACCGGGTACTGCAGCACCGTCGTCCCGGTCCGTCGAGCCACCTCGACCGCGGCTCGTCCGACGGCCTCGTGGTCGGGGTGCCGGTCACCGGTCCACGGGGCGAGCAGCAACGTCGGCTCGCCCACCGCGAGCAGCTCCTGCACGACTCGCACCAGGTCGTCGTGGTGGTCCACCAGCTCGCCGTCGGGCAGGCCGAGACAGTGCGGCCGCACCGTCCCCAAGGAGGCGCCGGCCTCTGCCAGCTCCCGCAACCGGACCTGGGCGAGCTGCTCGGGAGTCACGGGGGAGTCGGGGTGCGAGGCCTCGCCGGCAGTGGCCACGACCACCTGGACCTCGAGACCCGCCTCGGCGGCCGCGGCCATCAGGCCCCCCGCGCCCAGGGTCTCGTCGTCGGGGTGTGCCCCCAGCACCACCAGCTGTTGGTACCCCTCGAGCAGCCACGCGGGGGACGGCAGATCCGCCCACCTCTCGCGGCGCCAGTGCGCCTCGGGCGTGGTCGCCTCGTGACTCCAGTCGCCGGATGCTGCGGCGGTCATGGAGCGGCTTCCCAGCTCGCGAAGCCGCGCGTGGAGTCCACGCAGCGGCCCAGCTGGGCCGTGTCGCGCTCTCCGTGCTCCTGTCGCAGGTAGAGCGTCAGGTCGCCGACAACCCGCACGTGGGAGTCCTCGGTCAACGGCGCCGGGCCCATGGCGTGCGCTGCCTGGCTCAGCACGGTCTCGGCCGCCTGGCGCACCAGGGCACGGGTGCGCAGCGCCAGCACGCGACCGGCCTCGCCCTCGGCGTCGCCGCGGTCGACCCGCTGCGCCGCGTGAGCAAGCGCGGTGCGTGCGGTGTGCAGCGCCAGGTCCGTGGCGCCCAGGTGCAGCTGCCCCACCTGGTCGAGACGACGCTGGTCGCCGTGCTCGGCCAGCCGCCGGGCGACGGCAACGGCGCCGCCGTACCAGCAGGCAGCGACCCCGATCCCGCCCCAGGAGAACCCCGGGCGCTGCAGGTACCACCCCGCCTCGCCCACGGGTACGCCGAACGCGCCGGTGAAGCTGACCGGTCCGCTGATCACGCGGCGCAGCCCGATCGGCTCCCAGGGCGCCGGCAGCGGCTTGGCGCCCGGCGTGCGCAGGTCGACGGCGAACAGGCGTCGTCGACCGTCCACCAGATGCGCGGTGACCAGGGCGTGGCTGAGCTCCCCGGCGAGGGAGCACCACGGCTTCACGCCGTCCAGGAGCCACCGGCCGTCCTCGAACCGCGCCTCGACCCGGTGGTCCGGGTGCTCCGCGGCCCAGACCCCCCATGTGCTCTGCGCGTCGGCGGTGACGGCCCGGAGCACCAGCTCGCGCTCGCCGGGGCGTGCAGCGTCGAGCTCGCGCAGGATCGCGTCGGCATCCACGTGCGGCTCGACGGTGCGGGCCACGGTCAGGTCGACGCTGCCCACGGTCGCGAGCACCTCCCACCGGTGGCAGGTGTCGTGACCCGGCCTGGGCAACGCGGCCGCGAGGTCCACGCCGAGCCGGAGCGCCCGCTCCGGGTCATCTCCACAGCGGCGCGCAGCCACCACGATCTCGCGCAGGGTGTGCGGGGTGGACCCCGGCGAGATGACGACGGGGGCAGGGGACTGGTCAGGTCCGGGGGCGAAGGGACCGGAGGCATCACTGGGGGGCACGCAGGTGGGTTTCCTTCCTCGGTGCTCGATCCGGCGGGCGAACCAGCGACGCTAGACAGCCGGGGTGTGGGTGGCTACCCCGCTAGGGGTGGAATGATGCGCCCCGCGTCGGGGCCGACGACGTTCTGCCGGGTGTTTGCCTGAGGCGCGGCTGGGCACCTGCACAGACTAGGGCCCGCGCTCGGGCTTGCACCGCGACCCAGGAGGAGGACCCGACGTGGAACAGCGGATCCGCCTCGCCGTGGTCAACGACTACGACATCGTCGTGGAGGGCGTGGCCGGGATGCTGCGGCGCTACCACGAGCAGATCCGCATCGTCGGACTGGACAGCAGCGCCGGGGCGGAGGTCGACGACACGGAGGTGGACATCGTGCTCGTCGACACCTTCGCCTCGCCTCCGGGCGACTGCGATGCGGTGGCCCGCCTGGTGGAGTCGGGACGGGCCCGGCACGTGGTGGTCTACTCCTGGGCCCTCGAGCCGACGCTGATCGAGCGTGCCCTGGCGCGCGGCGTCCACGGCTACCTCAGCAAGCTGGCACCCGCTGGTGAGCTGGCCGCCTCGCTGCGCAAGGTCATGTCCGGTGAGGTGGTGGTCGATGCCGCCGTTGCCAGAGTCGGTCAGGTGCCCGGAGAGTGGCCGGGACGTGAGGAGGGGCTGACGCCCCGGGAGTCGGAGATGGTCGCTCTGATCACCCAGGGCCTCAGCAACGAGGAGATCGTCAACCAGACGCTGTTGTCACCCAACACGGTCAAGAGCTACATCCGGGCGGCGTATCGCAAGATCGGGGTCACCACCCGGTCCCGCGCCGTCCTCTGGGGTATCGAGCACGGCTTCCGTCCTGACCACTGACCGGCCCACGCCTGCGGTGCCGCCGCCGGTCGTCGACCCCCCGGTGCGGATGTCCGACTCATGTTGTAGGTCTCAACCGCGTGAGTCGGGGAACAGTGACGGATATAGTTCCTCCGCGCACCACGGGAAGGCGCGGCAGGCTCACCTGAGTCATCTCGACCGACCCGACCGAGCTGGGACCGGACCCCCCAGCCTGACCCCCTTGGACGGACACCTGTGGGCTACCACGGCAGGCACCTGGCGACCGGCAGCCACCCGGTCCTGAAGGCCGTCGCGGTGTCGACCGCGCTGGTCCTCACTGTGCTGTCCGGGACGGTGTACATCATCTACAGCCACCTGCAGGGCAACGTGACGGTGTCCCAGGCCTTCGCGCAGCTGGGCGACCGGCCCGACGAGGTGGACGTCGAGGGACCGAAGTCCCCGCTCAACATCATGATCCTCGGGTCCGACACCCGCGCCGGCCAGAAGGCGGTGGCCGGCAGCACCCCCGGTCTCTCCGACACCACGATCCTGCTGCACCTGTCCGCCGACCGCTCGCGAGCGTACGGCGTGAGCATCCCGCGGGACCTGATCGTCTCGCGGCCCGCGTGCACCGATAAGAGCACCGGGGAGGAGTCGGCTCCGCAGAGCGTGGCCCAGTGGAACGAGGCCTACGCCCTGGGTGGTGAAGCCTGCACGATCGCCCAGTTCGAGAAGTTGAGCGACCTACGAGTCAGCCACTTCATGGTGGTCGACTTCGCGGGCTTCAAGAACATGGTCGACGCGCTCGGTGGGGTCCCGGTGTGCCTGCCGAAGGAGGTCGACGACCCGATCGGTCGGATCTACCTGCCGGCGGGCACCTACAACGTCCAGGGCAACCAGGCCCTGGACTACGTCCGAGTGCGTCACTCGATCGGGACCCAGGACACCGGCGACATCGGTCGGATGAAGCGCCAGCAGGCGTTCTTGGCCTCGATGGTCAACAAGGTGGTCTCGGCGGGGACGTTGTTCAACCCCACGCGCCTGATCTCGTTCCTGGACGCCGCGACGAAGTCGCTGACCACCGACCCGGGCATGCGCAAGCTCACCACGATGGCGGGACTGGCGAACGAGGTGAAGGGAATCGGCCTGGAGAAGGTGGTCTTCCTCTCGATGCCGTTCGAGCCTTACGAACCCGACCCCAACCGGCTGCAGCCGGCACCGGAGGCGCGGCAGCTGTGGCGGCTGCTGCGCAACGACGAGCCACTCCCGCCCAAGTTCACCAAGGAGGCAGCCAAGGCCTCCGAGGGCGAGCCCGGCGCCGAGCAGCCGGGCGGCGCGCCGTCGTCCAGCCCGACGAGCAGCCCCGACACCGACGCCCAGGAGCAGCGCCGCGAGGAGGAGGCCGCCAAGTACGGCCTCTGCGGCTGAGCCGGGACGGGTCGAGCCGCGCCGTCTCCACGGCGCCGGACCATGTCGACCACAAAGGTCCGGACCGAGGTCCGCGGCGAGCCGCCGAGGTCCTCCTGGGACCCATGGCAGGGCGCGACCTACAGTGGATGGATGGACGACCGCTTGCCTGAGACTCAACGCCACATCGAGCTCACCGAGGAGCACGCGGCGCACAACTATCACCCGCTGCCGGTGGTCATCGCCCGTGGTGAGGGCGCTTGGGTCGAGGACGTCGAGGGACAGCGCTACCTGGACTGCCTGGCCGGGTACTCCGCGCTGAACTTCGGGCACAGCCACCCACGCCTGGTCCAGCGGGCCGAGCAGCAGCTGCGCAACCTGACCCTCACCTCACGCGCGTTCTACAACGACCAGCTCGGTCCCTTCGCCGAGGCGATGTGCCGGCTCACCGGCAAAGAGATGATGCTGCCGATGAACAGCGGGGCGGAGGCGGTCGAGACCGCGTTGAAGGTCAGCCGCCGCTGGGGTTACCAGGTCAAGGCCGTCCCCGACGACCACGCGACCATCGTGGTGATGCGGGGCAACTTCCACGGCCGCACCACCACCATCGTGAGCTTCTCCGACGACGCCGTGGCCCGTGACCACTACGGGCCCTACACCCCGGGCTTCCGCGCGGTCGACTACGGCGACCTCGACGGCGTACGCCGCGCGGTCGACGAGACCACGGTCGCCGTGCTGGTCGAGCCGGTGCAGGGTGAGGGTGGGGTGATCCTCCCGCCGGAGGGCTTCCTGCGGGGGTTGCGCGAGCTGTGCGACGAGCGCGACGTCCTGCTCGTGGCTGACGAGATCCAGTCCGGCCTGGCCCGCACCGGCCGCACCTTCGCCTGCGACCACGAGGACGTGGTCCCGGACATCTACGTGATGGGCAAGGCGCTGGGTGGCGGGATCATGCCGGTCTCGGCGATCGCAGCCGACCGCGGTGTGCTCGGCACGATCACCCCGGGGTCACACGGCTCCACCTTCGGCGGCAACCCACTGGCCAGCGCGATCGGGCACGAGGTGTGCCTGATGCTCGAGACCGGCGAGTTCCAGGAGCGGGCGGCGAGGCTGGGCAAGCACCTCGACGCCCGGCTCCAGCCGCTGGTCGGCAAGGGCCTGGACGCGGTGCGCACCCGGGGCCTGTGGGCGGGACTCGACGTCAGCGAGGACGGCCCGAGCGGGCGGATCCTCTGTGAGCGGCTGATGGCGCGCGGGGTGCTCGCCAAGGACACCCATGGCCGCACGATCCGGCTGGCACCTCCCATCGTGGTCACCGAGGACGAGCTCGACAGGCTCGTCGAGTCGATCGAGGACGCCATCGCCGAAGGGCGCTAGGGACCGCCCCGTTGGGCGAGCTTGTCCCGTTGGTCGAACTTGTCGAGACCGCCCGTGGGGGCGGGCACGAGCCCGCCCCGCTCACCGCGGCGCGCTGTCGCCGTGTCGTCCGGTGGCTCTGCAGGTGGTGCGCGAGGCGACGGGACGCCACGCCTCCTTGACGCTGCGTCGCGGCGACCGTGTCGACCTCGCGCCCGCCCGTTGGTCGAACTTGTCGAGACCGCCCGTGGGGGCGGGCACGAGCCCGCCCCGCTCACCGCGGCGCGCTGTCGCCGTGTCGTCCGGTGGCTCTGCAGGTGGTGCGCGAGGCGACGGGACGCCACGCCTCCTTGACGCTGCGCCACGGTGCTCGTGTCGACCTCGCGCCCGCCCGTTGGTCGAACTCGTCGAGACCGCTGGGACTCCGCTCAGTCCAGGTCGGCGACAGCCTTCTCGAACGCCTCGGCGGCGGCTGCCCAGGGGCCGACGGGTGAGCTGTCCGCCAGTCCCAACAGGTGTGGGGTGAGCTCGGCGGAGAATGTGCGGCTCGCCTCCCGCGGCAGCAGCGAGGGCAGGTTGTCGATGGCGATCACGTCCACCCAGTGGCCGCGCTCGTCGCTGACCCGCCGGACCGGCTCGTCCCACGAGGTCACCTCGCGATTGACCGGGAGCATGTTGGTCGCCGACGTGACGTCGCAGGTGACGTCGGAGATCAGCCGCAGGTTGCGTGGCCGGGGCAGATCGGCGGTGCTGACGAACGGTGTCGTCGGGACCTTGGTGGCCACGCAGTTGACCAGGAGCTGATGACGCAGCAGCCCGGAGGGGTCCTTGATCCTGGACTCCGCGCGGTCCCACCGGACGGGCTCGAGGCCGGCCGTGACCAGAGCGTTGCAGGCGCCCGACCCCGAACGCCCGCGGGCGCCGGTGACCACGGCGGAGACGTTCGCCGCCAGCTCGGTCTCACGCAGCCGCTGGTCGAGGTTCTCCTTGCTGCTGGGGGAGAGCGGCCCCTCCAGCGCCCCCGCAAGCTCCAGCGCACCCAAGGCCGCGCCGACGTACCCCGCCCAGTAACCGAAGGCGACCACGCGTGCACCGCGCTCGTCGGTGAGGTACTCGATGTCGAAGAGACGGCCCCCGCCGTCACGGAACCGGGCCAGCGTGCAGCGGGCGTCGGACTGCTGCTTGAAGGCGTGGGCGAAGTAGATGTGGCGGTGCCGCAGCTCGGCCGGTTCGGGGGGCAGCTCCTTGATCCCGAGGATGAAGGCATCCTCCGGTGCCTCCACCCACGAACCGGTCTCGGTGATCTCGGCGCCGGCCTCGGCGTACTCCTCGATGTCGTAGACCCGCTGCGCGGAGCGTTCGACGCTCACGCCGATCCCGGAGCTCAGCAGTCGACCGACGTCGGCAGGCACCAGCGGGGTTCGGCGCTCGGTCGAGCGCGACTCGTGGCGCATCCAGATGTGAGCAGCAGGCATGGCGGGCATCCTCCCATCCGGCCCCCGAGGCGTCGCAGCGAGACGCCCCGCTCAGCGGATCGTGACGCCCTTGCCGATCACCGTGACCCCACCCTCGGAGACGGTGAAGCCGCGGCGACGGTCCTCCTCGTGGTCGACCCCGATCAGGCAGCCGTCGGGAACGTTGACGAACTTGTCGATGACCGCGTTGCGCACCACTGCGCCGTGGCCGACGACGACGTTGTCCAGCAGGACGCTGCGCTGCACCGAGGCATGCTCCGAGACATAGCCGTGGGTGCCGATCACGCTGCTGTCCACCGAGGCGCCGGAGACGATCGAGCCTGGACAGACGATGGAGTCACGGGCTGCGGCACCGGAGACGAACTTGGCGCCAGGCAGCTCGTAGTGGTGGGTGAAGATCGGCCAGTCGGTGTTGTAGAGGTTGAACACCGGCATCGCCGAGACCAGGTCGAGGTGCGCCTCGTGGTAGCTGTCGATCGTCCCGACGTCGCGCCAGTAGTCGCGGTCCCTCGGCAGTGCTCCGGGCACCTCGTTGCGCTTGAAGTCATAGACGCCGGCGGCTCCCTGGCTGACCAGCATCGGCACGATGTCGCCGCCCATGTCGTGGCGCGAGGACTTGTTGCGCGCGTCCAGCTCCAGCGCCTCGACCAGCACCTCGGTGGTGAACACGTAGTTGCCCATGGAGGCGAAGGACTCCTCGGGCGAGTCGACCAGGCCCGGCGGGTCGGCCGGCTTCTCCAGGAACTCCTCGATGGTCACGCCGTCCTCGGCGGTCTTGATGACCCCGAACTGCCACGCCTCGTCACGGGGGACCCGGATGCCGGCGACGGTCAGGCCCGCGCCGGACTCGATGTGCGCGCTCACCATCTGCGAGGGGTCCATCCGGTACACGTGGTCGGCGCCGAAGACCACGATGTATTCCGGACGCTCGTCGTTGATCAGGTTCATCGACTGGTAGATCGCGTCCGCGCTGCCCTGGTACCACCGGGGCCCCCGCCGCTGCTGCGCCGGCACCGGGGCGACGTAGTGCCCGAGCATCGGAGCCAGCCGCCAGGTGAGCGAGATGTGGCGGTCCAGGGAGTGCGACTTGTACTGGGTGAGCACGGCGATCTTCCGCAGCCCGGCGTTGACCAGGTTGGAGAGGGCGAAGTCGATCAGACGGTAGGAACCGCCGAACGGGACCGCCGGCTTGGCCCGGTCGAGTGTCAGTGGCATCAACCGTTTGCCTTCGCCGCCGGCCAGGACGATGCTCAACACCCTCGGCATGTGGTCAACCTATCCAATCTCCCGCGAAGCCGGTCCCACTGGTTGGGCTCATAGACTGCGCGCATGCGCGCCGCGATCCTCACCCGCGAGTTCCCGCCGCAGGTGTACGGCGGCGCCGGAGTGCACGTCGACTTCCTGGTCCGCGAGCTGCGGCGACTGATCGAGGTGGACGTCCACTGCATGGGGGACCAGCGTGAGGGCGCGACGGCTCACAGCGAGCACGACCCACGGTTGAGCGCGATCGGAGCCGACCCCGCAGTGGCGTCGATGCTGTCGGTCCTCTCCGCCGACCTGGCGATGGCCGCCTCCGTGGGCCCGCCGGTCGGCTCGGCGGACCTGCTGCACGCCCACACCTGGTACGCCGCGCTGGCCGGTCACCTCGCGAAGCTGCTGCACGACGTGCCCCTCGTGGTCACCGCACACTCCCTGGAGCCCCACCGGCCGTGGAAGGCAGAACAGCTCGGGGGTGGCTACCGGGTCTCCTGCTGGGCCGAGCGGACGGCGTACGAGGCTGCGGACGCGGTGATCGCGGTCAGTCACCAGATGCGTGCCGACGTCCTCGACGTCTACCCCGCGGTGGAGCCCGGGCGGGTGCACGTGGTGCACAACGGCATCGACGCCGAGTTCTACCGGCCGGACACCGACACCGACGTGCTCGAGCGGTTGGCGATCGACACCTCCCGGCCCTACGTGGCCTTCGTCGGCCGGATCACGCGGCAGAAGGGGGTGCCGCACCTGCTGCGCGCGGGGTTGCACCTGGACCCGTCCGTCCAGCTGGTGCTGCTGGCAGGCGCCGCGGACACCCCGGAGCTGGCCGATGAGACCGACGCGGCCATCGCCGCGCTGCGGGCCTCACGCAACGGCATCGTGGTCGTCTCGCGGATGCTGCCCCGCGAGGAGGTGCGTCAGGTGCTGACCCACGCGGCGGTGTTCGCCTGCCCCTCGGTCTACGAGCCATTGGGCATCGTCAACCTCGAGGCGATGGCGTGTGAGACCGCGGTGGTCGCCAGCCGGGTCGGGGGGATCCCCGAGGTGGTCGTCGACGGTGAGACCGGTCGACTGGTCGACCTCGACCCCGCCGATCCCGACGACTTCGAGCGTCGGCTGGCCCAGGCCCTGGACGAGGTGGCCACGGATCCCGAGCTGGCGAGCCGCATGGGGCGTGCAGGCCGTGTCCGCGCGGTCGAGCGGTTCGGGTGGGACGCCGTCGCCCGCCGGACCGTGGCCGTCTACGAGGGGGTCCTGCGGTGAGCTCTCGTTCTCCTGGTGAGGAGCCCGATCCCGACCCTGCCGTGGGCGAGAAGTCGGAGCGGGCGCGGCGCAGGGCCCGGATCTTCGGCGAGGTGCTTCCGGAGGCGACGGACCGTCGGGACGACAGCGACCCTACGGAGCCTGACCGGGACGACGAGTGGCTACGGGCAAACGTCCCCCCGCATCACGGCGGCTGAGGGATCAGGCGCTCGGGGGCACACTGCCCTCGCGGGTCACCAGAGCGTCGCGGATCTGGGTGAGCAGCGCGACCTCCTCGGTGACCCCCTCCTCGACGACCTCGGCGGGGAAGAACCGCTCTTTGGCCTTCTGGTACGGCGTGACCACGAAGAAGTAGACGACCAGCGCCAGGATCACGAAGGCGATCAGCGCGGTGAGGAAGACGCCGACGGGAAGGCCGCCCGGCGTCCAGCCGCTGACATCGGGGTTGCCGCCGAAGACCTTGGCGATGGTAGCCAGCAGCAGGTCGGTGAATGCGGTCACGACGCTTGCGAAGGCAACGCCCATGACGAATGCAACCGCAAGCTCGACGAGGTTTCCTCGCAACAAGAACGCTCTGAAACCTGCCATGGTGCTTCTCCTGGGATGACGGGGTAGCGAGAGGGCCGTAGGGGTGGCTTGTCGTCTCACAACCTAACCCAGCAGGACGACCCCGACCACACCCGCGGCCGAGGCCTGGGCGACCCGCAACGCGTCGTCGGAGCTCACCGCGACGATGACCAGGCCGCGAGGCTCCCCTCCGCCGCCGGCACCCCCGCCGGAGGGGAGTGCCAGCACGGGCACGGCGCTGGCCACGACCGCCGCCGACCTGCCGTGCGGGGAAGCGGCCACCAGATCGACGGTGTCGCCCACGCTCAGCAGGCCGCGGGAGGCGGGATCGGCGAGCCGGGCCGGGACCGCGACGGAGCCGGGGTGGGCGGCGAGCAGTCCCTCGCCGAGCACCCGCCGGTCCGTCAGCACCTCTCCGGCCCGCACCGGAGCGGCCAACGTGTGACCGACGAGCGCTCCGACGTTGTCGCTCGAGCCTGAGGGGAGCAGTCCGCTCGGCACCTGACGTACCGCGAGGTCGTCCGGGCCCAGGTCGTGCCCACCCGCCAGGTCGTGGGCGGCGACCACGGCGATGTGCTGCGCAGGTGGCGGCGGGGACACCGCGCGCAGCGCCACCAGGACGGCCAGTCCGAGCGTCACCGCCGCGAGCCACCGTCGGTGCAGCACCCACCGGCGATGCAACCGGCGGCGCAGTCTCGCCAGGGCGCTGGTCGTGGTCCAAGGAGTGTGAGCAGCCATGGGCCGGGACCGTAGGCTGCGGGGCCGCTCGTTCGCTGGCTCCGTCCACAGGGGGACGAGAAGTGGTCCGGAATCGAGGCCCCGGTACCGTGACGCCCGGTACTCTGGGAGCATTGGCACTCGAATACTGAGAGTGCCAGCACCTGACAGGGGGAGGAGCCCATGCCGACCTACCAGTACGCCTGCACCGAGGCCGACTGCGGCCACTCGTTCGAGCAGGTGCAGGCCTTCAGCGACGACGCGCTCACCGCGTGTCCGCAGTGCGAGGGCCGGCTTCGCAAGGTCTTCAACGCCGTCGGGGTGGTCTTCAAGGGCTCCGGCTTCTACCGCACCGACTCGCGCCAGTCCGCCGACAAGGGCGACGGGTCCGGTGACAAGAGCGGCACCCCGGCCACCAAGGAGAAGTCGACGAGCACCCCGGGGGAAAGGCCGGCGAGCACCTCGGGGGAGAAGGCGAACAGCTCCTCCACGACCACGACCCCATCCGGCGGATCCCCGACGACCTCGAGTGCCGGTGCCGCCTGAGGAGGACGTCCCGTCGCCGGAGACGGTCGCTGTCGCGCCGACGTCGCGGCCGGTCTGGCTGCGCTGGATGGTCTACACCGGCATCGCGCTGGTGATCGCGCTGGTCGCCTCGGGTGTGGCCGTCTTCAGAGCGGTGCGTGACGCCTTGCCGGAGACCGACGGCACCGTGGCGGTCGGCGGGCTCCACAACGAGGTCACGATCCGGCGTGACGATGCCGGGATCCCTCAGGTCTACGCCGACGACCCCACCGACCTCTTCTTCGGACAGGGCTACGTGCAGGCTCAGGACCGCTTCGCCCAGATGGACCTTCGCCGGCTCGCCGCGGAGGGGCGGCTCTCCGAGCTGTTCGGCGAGGAGACGTTGGAGCGCGACAAGCTCGCCCGCACCCTGGACTGGGAACGGGTGGCGCAGCGTGAGCTGCGACTCCTGACGCCCCGGGCGGTGACCTGGCTCAAGGCGTTCAGCAGCGGGGTCAACGCCTACGTCCAGGACCGCGAACCCCAGCAGCTGTCCTTGGAGTACGACCTGCTGCGGCTGCGTGGGGTGGACCACGAGCCCGACCGATGGACGCCCGTCGACTCGTTGATGTGGTTCCACGTGGCGTCCTGGGACCTGTCCGACGTGCAGGACGAGGTCGACCGGGTGACGACGGCGACCGAGCTCAGCGTCCGCGAGGTCGCCCAGCTCTACCCGGTGCCCGAGCACCCCGTCGGCAACGCCTGGGTCGTCTCCGGGGACCGCACCGAGTCCGGAGAGCCCGTCCTGCTGGCCGATCCGCACGACCGCCTCACGCTGCCCGGGCAGTGGTACCAGGTGGGCCTTCACTGCACGCAGGTCTCCGAGAGCTGTCCGTTCGACGTCAGTGGGTTCGCGATGCCCGGTGCCCCGGGGGTGGTGCAGGGTCACAACGCCGACATCTCCTGGGCCGCTGCCCCGTCCCCGGCCGACGTGGCCGACCTCTACCTCGAGGCGGTCGACGGCAGCACGTACCTGCGGCGTCAGCGCTGGGTCGAGTTCGGCAGCCGGCAAGAGGTGATCTCCATCCTCGGGGAGGAGCCCTTCGTCTACGAGCCCCGCACGACGGTGCACGGCCCGGTCGTCTCCGACGTCGACCGTGGCTACTCCTCCGTCGGGGCCAACGCCCCTGACGGGGGTTATGACCGTCGACTGGATGACGTGCTGGGGTCGGTCAGTGGCGTCCCGCAAGGCGACTACGCCGTGTCGCTGTCCTGGACCGCGTTGCAGCCGAGTCGCAGCCTCGAGGCGATGCTGGAGGTGAACCTGGCCACCGACTGGGACCAGTTCCGCAAGGCTCTGGCCGACTTCGCCCCGCACCGACAGTTCGTCTACGCCGACCAGGAAGGGCACATCGGGCTCCAGGCAGCCGGCACGGTGCCGCTACGGATCCAGGAACGCACCGATGGTTATCCCGCGTCCGGGTGGGACCCGAGGCAGGACTGGGGGCCCGAGACCGTCCCGGCCGAGGCCATGGCGTCGGCCCTGGACCCGCCAGGCGGGGTGGCGATCGCCGGCACCACCGGGTTCCCCGCCTACCCGGCCCGTCGGCTGCAGCAGCTGCTCGGTGAGCAGTCCGACCTCTCGGTCGACGACCTCACCCGCATCCAGCAGGACAGCAGGCACGGATTCGCTGCCCGCCTGGTTCCGATCCTGCTCGAGCAGGACGTCGGGGGTGGGGCCTACTACCGCAACGCCCAGCTGCTGTTGAAGGACTGGGACTACGACCAGCCCGTCGACAGCGCCGCGGCGGCGTACTTCAACGCCGTGTGGCGCAACCTGCTGCTGGTCACCTTCGCCGACCAGATCCCTCCCAGCGTCACGATCTCGGGTACGGAGCGCTGGTGGGTGATCATGGACCGGCTGCTCGACCGGCCCAACTCCTTGTGGTGGGACGACGTGTTCACCGACGACGTGCGAGAGACCCGTGACGACATGCTCCTGCGTGCCATGCGCGAGGGGCGCGACGAGCTGACCAGGCTCCAGTCGCGCACGGCGGCCCGCTGGACCTGGGGCCACCAGCACACCTTGACCCTGACGAACTCGACCTTCGGGCAGTCCGACAACGCCATCATCGACCGATTGCTCAACCGGGGCGAGTGGGAGGTCCCCGGGGGCACGGACGCGGTGGTCGGAGGTGACTACGACGCGACCGACGGCTACGAGGTGACCCGATCATCCGCACTGCGGATGCTGGTCTCCTGGGACGACCTGGATGCCTCGACCTGGGTGCTGCCCGGCGGAGCCAGTGGCCACCCCTACGGCGGGCACTACACCGACCAGACCGACGCCTGGGCGCAGGGAGCCGGCCGTCCGTGGCCGTTCGACGCCGACGCGGTCGAGGAGGCTACCGAGCAGACCCTGGTCCTCCAGCCCAGCTCGTGAGGCTGACGCCACCGGGCTGGGCCACGGCGGCCACCGAACGGTCATGCGCGGCCTGCGGCACCTCCACGGGCCACTCCTCGTCGTGGAGCAGGGTGCAGGTGAAGGTCTCGAGCGGCACCCGGGCCAGCGCCCGGTCGTAGCTGCCGCCGCCTCGTCCCAGTCGGACGCCCGCGGCCGAGACCGCCAGCCCCGGCGTCAGCACCACGTCCGCGGTCGCCAGCGCCCCGGGACCCAGGCGAGGGCTGGTCGGCTCCAGCAGACCGCGGGGCGCAGCGGCGAGCCGTCCGTCGTGGACCGCCCAGTCCAGGTCGCCGTCGGGCAGCAGGACCGGCAGGAGCACCCGCTTGCCCGCGGCGCGGAGCTGCTCGAGCAGCAGCCCGGTGCCCGGTTCGGTCCCGATCGAGACGTACGCCGCGACGGTGGCGGCGCGGCGCACCGGGACCGAGGCCAGCAGCTGGTCGGCGATGTCGCGTGCGACGGCCTGCACCTGTTGCAGCGAGCGACGTGAGCGGGCGGCGAGCAGCTGGTCGCGCAGCGCTGTCTTCCGCGCCTGGAGCGCGCTCGGGTCGTCACTCGGGCGAGAGGCCTCTCCGCTCACCGCCCCAGCGTTGCACACCGCCTACGATGCCTCCCATGAGCGACGAGGGCCTGGAACAGGCACGGGAGAAGATGGCCGCCGCGGGAGTCGACCCGGTGGCCATCGAGGTGTTCAGCCACTACTTCCGCATGGTGGAGGCCGGCGAGACCGGCATGGTGCCGGAGTCGAGCATCGACCCGCTCGACATGGAGGCACTGGCCGACGTCGAGGTCCCCGACGCCGTCGCTTCCCAGGCGCTGGCAGGCACCGTGGTGGTGAAGCTCAACGGCGGGCTCGGCACCTCGATGGGTCTCGACCGCGCCAAGTCGTTGCTGCCGGTCCGCCCAGCCGACCAAGGGGGGCTCACCTTCCTCGACGTGATCGCGCGCCAGGTGCTGGCGTTGCGCGAGCGTTACGGCGTCCGGTTGCCGTTGCTCTTCATGGACAGCTTCCGCACCCGCGAGGACACGCTCAAAGCCCTGGCGCCCTACGCCGGGCTGGCAGACGCCGAGCTGCCGCTCGACTTCCTGCAGAACAAGGAGCCCAAGCTGCGCGCCGACGACCTGACGCCGGTGACGTGGGAGGCGGACCCGTCGTTGGAGTGGTGCCCGCCGGGTCACGGTGACCTCTACACCGCGCTGCTCGGCGGGGGTCTGCTGCAGCAGATGCGCGAGGCCGGCTACAAGCGGGTCTTCGTCTCCAACTCCGACAACCTCGGCGCGGTGCCCGATCCCCGCGTCGCCGGGTGGTTCGCATCCTCGGAAGCACCGTTCGCGATCGAGGCGGTGCGGCGGACCCCGAGTGATCGCAAGGGCGGTCACTTCGCGCGACGCAAGAGCGACGGCCGCATCGTGCTGCGGGAGACCGCGCAGACCCTGGAGGAGGACAAGGAGGCGCTCGCCGACCTCGGACGGCACCGCTACATGTCCACCAACAACCTGTGGTTCGACATCGAGGCCATGACCGCCGTGCTGGAGGACCGGAAGGGCATCCTGGGCCTTGCGCTGATCAAGAACCTCAAGACGGTCGACCCGAGCGACCCCGAGAGCCCCGAGGTGATCCAGGTGGAGACCGCGATGGGAGCCGCGATCGAGGTCTTCGAGGGCTCCCGCACGATCGAGGTGGGTCGCGACCGGTTCGTGCCGGTGAAGACAACCAACGACCTCCTGGTGCTGCGCAGCGACTGCTACGAGCTCGACGAGGACTCGCGGCTGCTGCAGGTGCGCGAGGAGATCCCCTTCGTCGACCTGTCCGCTGACTACAAGCTGGTCGGCGACTTCGACCGTCTGGTCGAGGTGCCCCCGAGCCTGGCCGACGCGCGCAGCCTCACCGTCGAGGGAGCCTGGACCTTCGGCGAGGGCGTGCGGGTCGTCGGTGAGGCCGAGCTGTCCGCCGACGGGGCCCCCGGGCGCCTGGAGCACACCACGATCGGACAGGACTGACCCATGGGCTTCACACCCGATGACGGAGCCGAGCAGTCCTCGGTCACCGAGCACCTGAACCGCGTGCTCGAGCACGTGGAGCCGCTCCCGGCGTACGACCAGCCGCTGCTGGAGTCACTGGGCCTGCCGGTGTGCCAGCAGATCAGCTCGACGATGGACGTGCCGTCCTTCGACAACTCGGGCATGGACGGCTACGCCGTGGACCACGGGGACCTGGGCGGCGCCTCGGACGACTCCCCGGTGCAGCTGCCGGTGGTGGGTGAGTCGGCGGCCGGGCAGAGCAAGATCCTGGGCATGTCGTCGGGGACCGCGGTCAAGATCATGACCGGCGCGCCGGTGCCGTCGGGAGCGACCGCGGTCGTGCCGGTGGAGTGGACCGACGGGGGCGGCGCGTCGGTTCGGGTGAGGCGGGCACCTCGCGAGGGCCAGCACATCCGCCGTCGGGGCGAGGACATCTCGTCGGGGGAGGTGCTGCTGGAGAGCGGCGACCTGTTGGGACCGCGGCAGGTGGGACTCCTGGCCAGCGTCGGCATGGCTCGCGTCAGCTCCCGACCCCGGCCGCGCGTGGTGATCATGTCGACCGGCGCCGAGCTGCGCGATCCGGGAAGCAAGCTCTCCCACGACACGATCTACGACTCCAACTCGTTCATGCTCGCCGCTGCAGTGCGGCAGGCGGGCGCGATCGCCTACCGGGTCGGCATCGTCTCCGACGACCCCGCGGAGTTCGCCGACGCGCTCTCGGACCAGCTGGTGCGGGCCGACCTGGTGGTCACCAGTGGTGGTGTCAGCAAGGGGGAGTACGACGTGGTGAAGGAGGTGCTGTCGCACACCGGCACGGTGTGGTTCGGTGAGGTGGCGATGCAGCCGGGCAAGCCGCAGGGCTTCGGCTTCGTGGGGGAGGACCAGATCCCGATCTTCACGCTGCCGGGCAACCCGGTCTCGTCGTATGTCTCCTACCAGCTGTTCGTGCTGCCGGCGATCCGCCGGCTGATGGGCCGGGCGCCGTACAGCAGGCCCCGGTGGCGGATGGAGGTCGACGGCCAGATCCGTTCGGCCGCTGGCAAGGAGCAGTTCGTGCGCGGCCGGATCCATCACGGCCAGGGTGGGACACGTGACGTCGTGACGCCCGTGGGTGGGCACGGGTCGCACCTGCTCGGGGACCTCTCGGTCGCCAACGCGTTGATCGCCGTGCCGGCCGACGTCCAGGAGGTCGCGATCGGCGACCGGATCGACGTGATCCCGTTGGACCAGGACTTCTGATCACCATGACGAAAGACGAGTCGCCCGAGCCCCAGCTGACCCATGTCGATGAGCACGGCCAGGCCCGGATGGTCGACGTCTCCGGCAAGGAGGTCACCTCCCGCGAGGCCGTGGCCACGGGCCGGGTCCTGGTGAGCGCCGAGGTCCTCGACCTGTTGGGAGGTGACGGTGTGCCCAAGGGGGATGCGCTCGGGGTCGCCAGGGTCGCGGGGATCATGGCCGCCAAGCGCACTCCTGACCTGGTGCCGCTGTGCCACCCGCTCGCGATCAGCGGGGTGGTGGTCGACCTCCACCTCGAGGACGCCGCGGTCGCGATTCGAGCCACGGTGCGCACCTCGGACCGCACCGGTGTGGAGATGGAGGCGCTCACCGCAGTGTCGGTCGCCGCGCTGACGGTGGTCGACATGGTGAAGGCGGTCGACAAGTCCGCCGTGATCACCGACGTCCGGGTCGAGTCCAAGGCCGGCGGCAGGAGCGGTGGCTGGTCGCGCCCGGAGCGCGGGTCGTGACCGAGGAGCCGCTGCCTGCTGCCGTGGTGGTGGCATCCAACCGTGCCGCTGCGGGGGTCTACGAGGACACGACGGGGCCACTGATCGTCGCCGGGCTCCGGGACGCAGGTTTCGAGGTCGGCGATCCCGATGTCGTGCCCGACGGCGAAGCGGTCGCAGACGCGATCCGCGCCGCGATCGCGGCGGGGGCCCGGGCGGTCATCACCACGGGGGGCACCGGGTTGACCCCGACCGATCGCACCCCTGACGTCACCCGGCCGCTTCTCGAGCGCGAGGTGCCGGGCGTCGCCGAGGCGATCCGGGCGCACGGGGTCGGCAAGGGCGTGCCCACCGCCGCACTGTCGCGAGGGGTCGCCGGCGTGAGCGGGGATGCCCTGGTCGTCAACCTTCCCGGGTCGCGGGGCGGGGTGAAGGACGGGCTCGAGGTGGTGCTGCCCCTGCTGCGTCATGCCCTGGAGCAGATCGTGGGCAGCGACCACGGGGGGCCTGCCTCGGACGGCGGCCCCAGCGGCTCGAGCGCGCCATGACCGCGCCGCCGGGTTGGCACCAGCTGCGGCTGTCCCACGGCAGCCTCGGTGTCAGGCCGTTGCTGGGCTCGGACCGTCGTGCCTGGACCGAGCAGCGGTCCCGGAACCGTTGGTGGCTGCAGGAGTGGGAGGCCACCCTCCCCCCGGAGTCACCGCCCGGCCATCCGTCGTACCGCAGCATGATGCGTGAGCTGCATCGACAGGTGCGGGATGGTCGCAGCCTGCCGTTCGCGGTGACGGTCGACGGCCGGTTCGCAGGCCAGGTGACGGTCAACAACATCGTCAAGGGATCGGCGATGTTCGGACAGCTCGGCTACTGGATCGACGAGGAGCAGGCTGGGCGGGGACACATGCCGGTGGCGGTCGCGATGGTCATCGACTACTGCTTCGAGACCGTGGGGCTGCACCGGCTGGAGATCGCGATTCGTCCTGAGAACACTGCCTCGTTGCGGGTGGTCGAGAAGCTGGGCATCCCGAGCATCGGGTTCTCACCGCGCTACCTGCACATCTCCGGCGCATGGCGGGATCATCGGTTGTTCGCGATCACGCGCGAAGAGGTGCCGCACGGGCTGCTTCGACGTTTCTTGTCTGACTGACGACTCTCGGGCGTCCTAATCACACCAGTCACACGAGTTGCTCTGCGACACACCGACCACGGTGCCGGTCAGTTGCTCGCGCCACTCCTAACGTTGTGCCCGTGGATCTCTCCGGCTTGATTTTCGTGGCTTTGGCGCTCGTCTGGGCGCTCGTGCTCATCCCCAAGGCACTGCACAACCATGACGACGTCGCACGGACGCGGTCGGTCGACGCCACCTCCGAGTCGGCGCGGGTGCTCTCGCGTCGGCCCGCCCCCGTCGCCCAGCCCCTCACGACCGTCGACCTGGGTGCCGCGCGTGAGAAGCAGCGCCGCGCGGCCCGCGCGGCTGCGGGTCGTCGTCGCCGCGTCCTGGCGGTGCTGCTGCTGGCCACCGCGGCGGTCGGCGCCACGTCGGTCGCAGGCCTGACCGCGGTCTGGGCCCCTGTCATCCCCGGTGGCCTGGTGATCGCGTTCCTCGCTCTCGCCCGGGTCCTGGTGCAGCGCGAGCACGCTGCCTGGGACTCGCTGCTCGCGGAGGTCCGCCGACCCGACGCGGCCGAGGAGGACGTCGACGAGCAGGGGAGCGCTGACGCACACGTGCAGCCCGAGCTCGCTGTGGTGGCTCGCAACGACCAGGGTGTCGCCGTCGTCTCCGACCAGGAGGACACCAGCTCGCTCGACGTCTCGGCGCTGCGCGCGGCCGCCGCTCACCTGTGGGACCCACTGCCGATGACTCTTCCCACCTACGTCGACAAGCCGCGCGCCACCCGATCGGTGCGCACCATCGACCTGGCCAGCGCCGGAGTCTCCAGCTCCGGTCACGACGCCGTCGCCAGCGCCCTGGTCGCCGAGGCAGCCACCGCCCCGCACCAGCAAGAGCCGCCCGAGCAACGCGCCGTCGGCTCCTGATAACCTCGGCACCGCGCGCCTGGGCACAGGCGCCCCGGGGCTGTGGCGCAGTTGGTAGCGCGTCTCGTTCGCAATGAGAAGGTCAGGGGTTCGAATCCCCTCAGCTCCACCATGTGATGAGTCGCGACATAGGTCTCTTCTGAGTCGCGACATCGGTCACTGTTGAAGACCCCCGGGCCATCGGCCTGGGGGTTTTTGTGTATTGCGCCAGTAGGTCTTGGTGGGTTCGATCTGGTGGGTGGAGAGGATCTCGGCGGTTTCGAGCTCGATGACGGTCACGGTGGTCTGGTCGGCGATGGCGAGGACGCGTTTGCGGGCGTGGGCGTAGCCGACGCCGAGGTGGTGCATGCGGCCGGCTCTGCGGAGGCTCATCTTGCCGAGGGTGTCGAGGCGGTCGTAGCGCAGTCGGTAGGGGCCGGGGCGGCGTTCCCCGGTGGGTTCGGCTTTGGGCAGTGCTGTGTAGGCGGTTGCCGGGGTGCGTCGGTCGAGCTCGCGGTGGGGTCGTTGGTGGTTGTAGGTGTGGCGGAATTCGTCGAGCTGTGCCTGGAGCTCAGCGAGCGTGGCGGCTGGGGGTTGCTGGGTGAGCCACTTCTTGAGGGTTTGGTGGAAGCGTTCGACCTTGCCCTGGGTCTGGGGGTGGCCGGGGTGGCCGTTCTTCTGGGTGATGCCGAGCAGGGCGAGCAGGTATTCGAAGGCGTTCTTCCCGCCGCCGAAGCGGGCGGTGTAGACGCGTCCATTGTCGGTCAGGGTCGAGGCGGGGAAGCCGTGCTCCTCGGCGACGGTGAGGAAGCTGGTGGTGACGATGTCGCCGGTCACGGGGGTGTGGGCGGTGCAGCCGAGCAGGTAGCGGGAGTGGTCATCGAGCCAGTTGAGGATCTCGACGTCGGTGCCCTCGGCCAGGCGCCAGTGGGTGAAGTCGGACTGCCAGCACTCGTTGGGCTGGGCTGCGGCGAAGCGGCGGTAGGAGGAACGTGGTCGCTTCCGTGGCTCAGGGTCGATGAGGCCGGCTTGGTGCAGGATGCGTCGGATCGTGGAGGTCGAGGGCGCTCGGTGCCCTTCTTGTTCGAGGTGCCAGGCGATGGTGAGCGGGCCGTTGTCGAGGCCGTTCTTGGTCAGCTGCAGCCGTAGGTCGACGATGCGTTCGCGGATGGCATCGGGTGTGGCCGCGGAATTCGAGTGTGGTCGTCGGGAGCGGGGTTCGACGGCATCGAGGCCGCCGGCCAGGTAGCGGGCGAGGAGACGGTGGAGGTGTCGGCGGCTGTAGCCGTACTCAGCTGCTGCAGCGGTCACAGTCAGTTGGCCGGTGGTGATCTTCAAGACGGCGACCCGGGCTTTCGACATGACCGGAGCCTGTCGAGGCAATGGGACGCATGTCGCGACTCATGAGGGACCTGTCACCTGGGACCTATGTCGTGAACCCAGGCACCCTCAGCTCCACCAAACCTGCAGGTCAGGGTCCGTGCCCGCCGTCCTTAACCAGGAGGACGGAGTGGCAACTCTCCATTTATTCGACACATATGCCCTCGGTACGGGCCGTGCATCGGGCGTTCTCGGGGCACCTCGGGTCCTCACGGTACGGCTGGCGCACCTGCTTTTCATGGATCCCAGGACCGATACTGAGAACTCCACGACCCGCCCTCAGCTCAGGCTGATCGAGCAGGTCCTCTCCCTGTCCGAGTTGTGTGCCCACCTGCAGGTGAGTGCCCAGACGATCTACGACCTACGTAGCCAGGGCCGGGGTCCGCGAGGGTTTCGGGGTCGGCCGCGAGCTCCGCTTCCGGATCAGCGAGGTCGAGGCCTGGCTGGCGCGGATGGAGCACGCTGACGAGCGCAAGCACCCTTCGGGGCGGCTGTGATGGCGGGCCGACCCAGGACCCCGATCGGCACGTACGGATCGGTCAACGTCCATCGGCGCGGCAAGCACGTCACCGCCGAGACCCGCTTCCGGGATGCCGACGGCCGGCTACGTCGCGTCACTGCATCGGCTTCGTCAGCGGCGGCCGCGAGGTTGCGGCTCAAAGAGAAGCTGCGCGGCCGCCCCAGCTACGGGAACGGGGGATCCCTCGGGGTCTCCAGCACCTTCGGCGAGCTGACTGACCTCTGGCTCGCTGACTTGGAGCTGCGCGATGTCGCCGAGGGGACGCGGCAAACCTACCGCGACCAGCTCCGCCTCCATGTCCGCCCAACTTTCCAGCATTACATGCTCGGGGAGATCACGACCGGTCGTGTCGAGTGGTTTCTCAAGTCCCAGGCGTCCTACTCGCTTTCGCGGGCCAGGCAGTCGAGGACTCTGCTCAACCTGCTGTTTGCGTTCGCGCTTCGCCACGACGCGATCAGCCGCAATCCTGTCGAGGGGACCTCGCCACTTCGGAGGCCCAAGGGCTCGCCGCAGGCGCTCTCTCTGCCGCAGATCGCGCTCATCCGTGCCGCCGCTGCCAACTGGCGCACCGACCCTGGCCTTCCTGGTCCCAAGAGCGACGGCCAAGTCCGCGACATCATCGAGGTGTTGCTCGGCACCGCCATGCGAACGGGAGAGGTTCTGGCCCTGCGCCCTGCCGACGTCACCGACGATCGGAACGGGATGGTGGTGCACGTCACCGGCACGGAGGTCGGAGTTCATCGGCACGAAGACGATGGACTCTTGGGGCTTGAAGCCGAGCAGGTGGGGGATGGCCGCGATGAGCTCGTCGGGGGTTCTGACGGAGAGTGTCATGCTCTGCAGGTGTGCACTGGCGTCCGCGATGGAGGCCCACGTTCCGGCCTGCGCAGATCGACCGCCTCTACCTCCTCCGCGGAGGTTCCGCCTCCAGATCCAGACCCGACCTTAGTACGCGTCAGGCGGGGGTGCTCCCGCTTCCGCGGGTCGACCACCGTAACGCCATGTTTGCGCCACTTGGGGGGCGGCATTTCCTCGGCCGTTCTGCTGAAAGGCGAGACGGCGGCAGTCCTCGCCGGCTGGAACGGGCAGACCTAGGAGATGAGCAGAGCCAGATCGAGGTGCACTGCGTGCTGGGCCTGATCAACCCATGCGTGGACACTACGTGGGCCGTGTGTGACGTCTTCTGTGCCAATGCGCGAGACCGGCGCATCTGAGCATTCACCAACCGAGCGGGAGACCACCTCCTCCCCTTAGATGGCAACTGGATCAGGGCAGCCTCGCCAGCAGCTCACTGGCGTTCTGCAGCCGCCTAGCGCGAACGCGCAAACACTCTTTCAGTGGCTCGCGCAGGCCAAAGGTCTTCGACGTCACCTGATTGGCATCGGTGACCTTGAAGTCGTTCCCGATGTCTTCGCCGGTCAACAGGGTCATCATCAGTAGCCCAACCTGGTACATGTCGTCGGCCGGACGCCACCACACCCCGACGTCGCGCGGGAAGAAAGTACATCGGCGCGGACGATTCAAGCCTGGCGCCTTGCGCCTTGAGCCCCGCCTTGGCGATGCCGAGGTCGCCGAGCTTCAACTGCGCACGGTTGCCGATGAAGACGTTGTTCGGAGTGATGTCGCGGTGGGAGACCTGCATGTTGTGCAAGGCCTGCAGGGGTTGGAGAAGACCGCGCATCTTCTTCGCCACGCGTTGCTCGGTCCAGCCGAGCCGGCCCTCATCAGCGGCTCGAGCCACGGTGCCTGAGTCGATGAGCTCCATCTCGATCGCGAACACCAACTTCTTCGCCCTGCCCACGCGGATTTCTGTCGGGAACGCGTCGTACATCGTCACTGCGTGTGCAAAGTCGCTCAGGAGTGCCGCAAAGTACGACTCGCCGTGCCAGCTGCGAGCATCATCGGTGAGCTTCAAACACACGGACGCGGGCTCGCCTCTCTTCCCGCCCAGCTTGCGCGCTCGGTAGGCGGCGCCAAAACCACCGGTGGCCAGGTGCGCCTCAATCGAATACGTGATCCCGTTGACCAAGTTGTCGATCTGCTGACCTGGTTGAAGCGTCTTCATGGTGCCCTCCTTAGTCATCCGTTACATGAATACCCTGCGACCCCCGAGCGAGTCACGACACGAGCCGGACCCGGCGAAAGCTGTCGGCAATACCGGCATCACGACCTCGCCGGCGCCAAGAACAGGATGCGTGCGCGTACGGATGTCTCGGTCGAGACCTGCAGCACCTTTCCGTATGCCTCAACATGAGAGGCGTAGAAGGCGGCTCAATTGCAGCACCCTTAATCGGAGGCTGGGTGCAGACTGCTCGGCATGACGACTCATGTGACTCGGGACCGGGAAGCCCCGCAGTCGTCCGGCGGCGGCTCCACCCATCGCGCACCACTCGGTCGCGGACAACGCCTGGCACTGATGGACGCCCCGTGGACGGGCAAAAGGGGAGCTTCAGTGGCTGACCTGAAGCGGGCCTTGGAGGCTCTAGCCATCGGAGACCTTCCGCCGGAAACCTTCATCGTGAAGGCATACCAGCGCGGCTACCGTTGGGGTGCCGATGAGGTTCGGCAACTCCTTGTTGATCTTCGGCGAGCGATTGATGGGCCAGCAGACCAGGACTACTTACTGCAGCCGATCGTTGTCGTTCCTCAGGGCACTGACTGGGAACTCGTGGACGGCCAGCAGCGTGTGACCACCCTGTATCTCCTGCTTCGGCACCTTCACGACCGCTTCGGAACTCCCGCGCCAGCCTTCCAACTGGTCTATGAAACCCGCACTGCGACTTGGAACTACGTCAGCGCGGATGTTTGGGACGACCTCAAGGAGGCGAATCCCACTCGGCCCGAGAGCAACATCGACTTCTGTCATCTGCACGACGCCGCCTTCACGATCCGTGACTACTTCAAGGGCCTGAGCCACGAAGAGGGCGAGCTTTTCCACGACTTCCTGAAGAGCCGTGTGAAGGTCATCTGGTACTCCGCCCCGGACGCCGACGCCACAGTGCTGTTCACCCGGCTCAACGCTGGCAAGATCCCTCTCACTGATGCTGAACTCGTGAAGGCGCTGTTGCTGTCGAGAGCCCGCGGCAACGCGGGAGACCGCGACAGAGCCATCGAGATTGCCGCCCAGTGGGACGCGTTCGAGCGCGACCTCAGCGCACCCGAGGTCTGGGCTTTTGCCTCGGGCAAATGCGAGGCCATCCCGACTCGCATCGACCTGCTCCTTCATGCCATGTCGGATCAACGCACCGGCCGCAAGCCCAACGAGCAACGGAAGCCTTTCGAGATCTTCCTGGAACTGCAGAAGGAGATCGAGGACGACTGGCGGGCCGTGTGGAACGAGATTGTTGACCTCCACTCCCTCGTTGTCGGCTGGTACGAAGACCGGGAAGGCCTCTTCCACAACATCGGCTACCTCACGGCGATCGGCGAGTCCATTGGCCCCTTGCTGACCGAAGCGAGGACCATGAAGAAGGACGACTTCAACGGCCGGGTCAACGCAAAGATTAGGACGTCAATCTCAAGCAGCGGGACGGCATTGACGCCCGATCGGCTGGGTGACGTCACCTACGCCGACCCCGAGCTTTGCACCAGGGTGCTGCTCCTCATGAATGCCCAAACGGTGGCAGGCACGACCTCCAACTCCGAGCGGTTCTCCTTCGCTGAATACGCCTCAAAGCGCTGGTCACTGGAGCACATAGATGCGCAACACATCCAGGCGCTCACGAAGGAATCCGATCGGCGGGAATGGCTGGACGAGCACAAGCAAGCACTGATGCAGTTCCCTAACGCTGATGGCCGGCGTGACGATTTGCTGAAGCAGATCGACGCTGTCCTCCTCAAGAAGACCATTGAGGGCGACGACTACGAAGCCCTATCGCAAGCCACTAGAGACCTCGAAGCAGAGTTGGTCGATACACCTGAGGTCGAGAAGCACTCCATCTCGAACTTGGCGCTGCTGAGGCTCGACCACAACATCCGGCTCACCAATTCGGTGTTCGAGGTCAAGCGCAGAAAGCTGTTGCAGTTGGATAAGGATGGTCATTTTATCCCTCCGTCAACGCGCCGGGTGTTCCTGAAGTACTACGGCGAGTCCGACGCAAAGCAACTGACATTGTGGGGATCGAAGGACCGGACAGCCTACTTGGCCGACATGGCTGCCAAGCTGAAACCATTCATGGACGTACCGGCGGCTGGGGCTAGCGATGAGTGACAGCCTCCAGACCAGCCTCACGTCGTACGTCGAACTGTTCGGTGAGCACGACCCGAAGACTCCCACGGTCACGCGCATCGAGGTGCCCCTGATCCAGCGCGATTACGCACAAGGGCGGATCGATCCGATTACGGACGAGATCCGTGAGCGCTTCCTGGACGCGCTCCACGACGCGCTCACGGGGGGCAAGGCGATCGACCTCGACTTCGTCTATGGCGAGGTCGACCGTGATGGCGCTCTCAGGCCACTCGACGGCCAACAGCGCCTAACGACCCTATTCCTCCTCCACTGGTATGTCGCGGCTCGCCGGGGGGACATCCAGCCATCGAAGGCCTACTGGCAATTCGCTACGCCACCCGCCACAGTGCTCAGCAATTCTGCGAGCGATTGGTGCGCGCTGAACTCGATGGCACCTTCCCGACGGCGAGCCCAGCCATCTGGATCAAGAACCAGCCCTG
>CAVSKH010000009.1:0-419545 GCA_963728505.1 uncultured Actinomycetota bacterium
TTCGACTCCTACGCCGATCTATGGGCAGATGAGACGGGTGCTTCGGAGTACGGCGAGTCGACGCTGTCGGATGAGACGCTCCATTCGATCGAAGCGGAACTCGGCTATAGCCTTCCCGCCGCGTACGTCAGCCAGGCTCGGACGCACAACGGGGGCCTGCTGAAGCGGAATGCTCACGCCACCCCGACTCCGACCACGTGGGCAGCCGACCATGTCGCGGTGACCGGCATCTTCGCCATAGGACGTACAGCTCGATCAAGTTTGTGCGGGTCGGTCGGGCAGCGGTTGTCGCTGCGTGAGTGGGGCTACCCGCGCCTTGGCGTGTACTTCGCCGACACCCCATCTGCTGGTCACGACATGACCGCCCTGGACTACCGAGCGTGCGGACCCGATGGTGAGCCGAGCGTCGTGCACGTGGATCAAGAAGTCGGTTACGGGGTGACGCAACTGGCTCGCACCTTCGAGGAGGTCATCGCGGGGCTCGTCGATGAAGCGACGTGGTCCGGCTCGGGTTGCCGCTGGTCGACGACTACCTGGAGTTCCTCGAGGGGCGGTGTCGACCGAACACGGTGCTGGCCGCGGCCTATGACCTGAGGGTGTTCTTCGGGGTGGTCGACAAGCCACCGGCCGAGCCTGGTTCACGACCCCAGAGCGCGACGGACGGGCGACCGTTCCGATCCGCGGCTCCACGGTGTCTACCCCGCACCGTCAACGAACGAGAGGAACCATGATGAGCACTCCGTCAACACCGAAACAGATTGCCCTCGCCTACCACCGGGCCTGGACGTCGCATGACATGGACGCGGCAATGAAGTACGTAGCGGAGGACGTCGTGTGCGACGCCCCTCCGGGACGATTGGCCGGTGCGGCCGCCCTGCGCGGCTTCATGGCGCCTTTTGCTGACATGCTCACCTCCTCAGAGCTTCTCGCGGCCTACGGCGACGAGGACGGCGCGGTGGTCATCTACGACACCGCGAATCCTGCTGTTGCCAGCGCACCCGCTGCCGAGTTCCACCACGTTCACGACGGACGCATCACCGGCTTGCGGATCATCTTTGACCGGCTCCCCTTCGCCCTGGCCCGCGGCGAGGTCGTGCCGCGGACACAATGAGCCCAACCGACACGCTGGTTCAGGCGTTGATCACCAGGTCCCTCAAGGGATCCGCCCGATCGTTCAGCACAGTCGGTGCACGCACATCGCCGCGATCCGCACGCACGTGCCGAGGAGCGCGCTGTCGCCGGTCGCCCCACCGTCGCCGATCCGCCGAAAATGTCTGCCTCCCCACGATGCTCCAGTGGCCCAGCGTTGACGATATTGTTTGCTCACGAGAGGTGGTCGTCATGAGTCAGCAAGGTGAGCTTGCGCCGGGACCAAGTCGACTTGGTGGGGGAGCGATAGCGTCGTTATCCGGCCTCGCGGTGTTGGCCATCTTCGTGATCCAGAACACCCAGGAGGTCCGGTTCCACTTCCTCTTTCTCGACTTCACGTGGCCGCTTTGGTTGTACACGATCGTGGTGGCGCTGTTCGGCGCAGTTGTGTGGTTCGGCCTGGGCGTGGTGCGACGCCACCGACGCCGCAAGGCTCGACGCGCTGCACGTTGAAGGGCGCTGGGTGTGCCCGGAGCCGCGCAGCGTGTGCTCGGAGACGCACGCTTCTGCCGCCGTCAGCTCGGAAGTGCCGAGTTCCGGTGGTTGAGGAGCGAGCTTGCGAGCGTCTCGAAACCACGACGCACCCTCATGCCGACGACAGGGCGTGGGGCCAGCTCGACGTGCAAGTCAGCGGTGCATCCGATTATTTAGGCCTGAGAGCTGGGGCTTGCACGTTCAACTGGCCCGCAGTTGAACCGCACCCATGCCGCTGTCGGGGCGGAGCCCGGCCATGCCGCTGTCAGTACGGCATAGCGTTTGCTGACGCGCGATTCTCCTCGAGGTTTTGGGCAGCGGGGAGCGGGGAGCGGTCGGATCGTCTGCTTCTCGCCGCTGGGACTGCTCGTCTTTTCGTTATCCGATATGCGCGTGGTGAGCGAGGAGCAGATTCAGAAGTGGGCCGACGAGGCCGAAGCGGGATACGACGTTGAGGAGCTGAAGCGTCGTGGCCGCGGGCGTCCTGGTCGTGGCGCTGAACCGATGCAGGTCGTGGCGGTGCGGCTGACCGTCGAAGAGCTCGAGGCCCTGGACTCAGCGGCTGCCAAGAGCAACCTGAGCAGGTCTGAGGCGATCCGGGCCGCGCTTGCCCACTTCGCTGCGTGAAGGTCCACCCGAGCGCGCTGAAGCACGGCGTCTCACCCGAGGATGCGATCCAGGCGGCGGAGTGGTCGCTGTGGATTGAGCCCCTTGACGACGGCCCGCCTGAGCGGGAGCTGCGCCTGGGCCCTTCGATACCACTGCACGGCTGCTGGAGACGGTAGTTCTGGTCCTCGAGGACGGCGACGAGTTGGTCATCCACGCCATGCCGGCTCGCAGGAGGTACCTGGACCTCCTGTCCTGAAACTTTCGAGCCTGCCGTTGGCCTCCGCTCTGCGGTCACCCATTCATGCCGCGGACAGGCAAGACGCACGGGCAGGTGGTGGGGAGAATATCTCCATGGACAACCGCGAGCGCAGACGCGAGCTGCGTGCGGCCGTGTTCACTGCGAACGGTGAGGCGCTCGTCTCGCTGCTGAAAGCAGGCCGATTGCCGGAGCATGCGATCCAGTTGATCGGCGACGGGCTCCTCGCAGCACTGGCCCAGGAAGTGACGGGTGCGCGCGAGCTGGCTCTGGACTGCGTGACCGAGCTGCGCGAGCGGGACTGGCACGGGGATGCGGAGCTGGCCACTGCGCTCGTGGCCCGCCTTGGCGACGGGCCGGCACCCATGTTGCGGCCCTTGCCAGTAGACCTCGACGAGCTCGCCGACGTGCTCGAGGGGGACCCGGCCTCCGGCGGTGGTCGGATCGATCTGTACACCGGCGAGGTGTGGCCTGGGTCGGTCTTCGAGTACGGGATGGGAACCGGGAGGAGGAGGAGGAGGAGGAGGAGGACGAGCGCTGGTTGTGGGTCTCCACCGAAGGTTCACGGGATGGCTACCGCGATATGGAGCGCTTCATCGCTGGCCTCGAGGACCTCGAGATCGCAGCAGGACTGGCCCGAGCCTTGGACGGTCGGGGCGTCTTCCGCCGGTTCAGGAACCAACTGGCGCGCTGGCCCGAGGTCCAAGACAGGTGGTACGCCTACTCCGACGAGAGACGCCGCGGACGCGCGCGAGCCTGGCTGGCCACGGAGGGCTATACGCCCGCGCGGCGACTCGGCAGAACGCAACCTGGCAGCTGACTGCTCGAGTGCCCTCACAGCGGTCGGACGTCAACGAGTTTCTCGTGAACGGCACGAAGGGTGTTGACGATCAGGCTGCGTGACGCGGAGACGACTGGTTGGTACCTTGCGGATGCCGGACCTAGTCGTGAGGAGGTGGTACCCGTGAACGCATCGACATGGGCGCTCCCCTTCGAGGTTGCGGCCGGGCGGTAGGTCGTCCGGGAGCGCTGCTTTTGAGCACTCCCGAAAGGCACGACCATGCACTTCACTTCCGAGCGGTTGCTCGACGGAGACATCCTCGAGCGCAAGTTCACGCTGGACGAGATCCCGGGCGTCTTGTGGACCCCCACAGACGTTAAGCGGGACACGCCCATGCCCTTGCTCCTCATGGGGCACCCAGGTGACCTATGCGCAATGCAGTCCCGACTCGAAGCACGAGCACGACACTCAGCAGAACTCGGGTTCGCCACTGTGAGCATCGAGCTACCCGGGAGTGGGCAGCGACCTCCGCTGGCGGTCGTCGACGAGGCGCGCGGCGCCCTTCGTGCGGCACTGGCGGCCGGCGAGCGGCCAAGCGACGACGTCATCGATCGACTGCTCCTTCCGCTGGTCGAGCAAGCAGTTCCCGAGTCGCGCGCAGTCCTTGACAACGTTCTGGAACTGGCTGAGATCGGTGGTCCCGTGGGGATCTCGGGAGGGGTCACAGCTATCGGTGTCCGGTTGGCTCGGGTCGAGCCCCGCCTCGTGGCGGCCGGGTTGTTCGCTGGCAGTTTCGTGCCCGGCGTCATCGTTGAGGAAGCACGCCAGGTCACTATCCCGGTACACGTCCTGCTTCAGTGGGACGACCGCGGTAACGACCGGCAGGCGGCTCTAGACCTCTTCGATGCTCTCGGCTCCAAGGAGAAGACACTCCAGGCGAACATGGGTGGGCACACGGGAATCCCGCCACACGCGGCGGAGGACGCTGGTCGCTTCTTCCTGCGCCACCTCTGGTCATGAGCGGGCCATCGGCTCTCCGCTGGACCAGGCGACAGTCCGTCCGCTCCGCGGCAGTGAGCGGATACGGTGCATCGCAGCCGGTTCAGCACTCGTCAGGGGCCGTCGTCGTACACATCAAAGCGACGGTGGGCCGCCGGGTCGTAGTCGTCCCTCACCGGCAGGCCCATAGCAACGAGGGCTTCCCGCGAGGGCAGCAAGTCGTCGAGAGACCGAACGGCTGTTGGTGGTCCTTGGCCCGCCACAGCGCAGCCTCGCACAATTCCCCGCGCATCAGATTCGTCACGGTGACCTCATGTGCGAATGGCCGCGGGCGCAGGCTCGCGCGGCATGTGCGTGTGATACCAGTGCGGTATCATGGCGCCATGGCTATGACCCTGCGACTGACTCCTGAGGATGAGCAGCTCCTCGCCGCCCTGGCGGAAGCAGAGGGGGTGAGCCGGCACGAGGCAACACTTCGTGCGATCCGTGATGCGGCAGTTCGCCATGCCCATGTGGCCGAGGTGGCCGAGCTGTCGGCCCGCGCGCGTGAGCGATACGCAAGGGTGCTGGAACGACTCGGCCGTTGACGGTCCTGCTCACCGTCGAGGATTTGCTCAGTCTCGTGAGAGACCTCGACGTCGGACCAGTGCGCGACGTGGGCCTCCTCGACTCTTCGGCTCATCGCCCTGGTGCGGTGCTTTACGGAGAAGAGGCCTACCCAGAATCGGACCGCAAGGCAGCGGCTCTGCTCGACTCCATCGTCGGCAACCATGCGTTGGTCGACGGCAACAAGCGGCTGGGCTGGCTCGCGGTCGTCATCTTCTACGGCCTCAACGGCGTCGACCTCGACGCGCCCGATGATCCTGCCTACGAACTGGTGATGTCCGTGGCGCGGAAAGAGCTATCCATCGACGAGATCGCCTCAACCCTTGCCCCTTGGCACTGACCGCACCACTCGCGGCATAGGACGCTTTGCCGGCCTTCCTGCCGGCGGAGCTGGCCGGCCTCTACTCCCGGACCCGGCCGGTCTCGTACCCCCACATCGCGACCTCCACCCGGTTACGGGCGCCGAGCTTGGCCATGAGGCTGCCGATGTGGGTCTTCACCGTGCTGAGGCTGATGTGCAACTCGGCGGCGATCTCTGCGTTGGTGTGACCCCGCGCGATGGTGAGCAGCACCTGCTCCTCGCGTTCGGTGAGCGGGTCGAGGGGCTGGGCGGGAGGTGCTGCCCGACCCGTGCCCGCGAACGTCGACAGCAGCCGGCGGGTGATGCCGGGCGAGATGAGCGAGTCACCTCGGGTGGCCGCACGGATCGCCTCGCCGAGCAGCTCGGGTCCGGCGTCCTTCAGCAGGAAGCCGGTGGCGCCGGCCGACAGCGCACCGTGCACGTACTCGTCGAGGTCGAAGGTGGTGATCACGACGACCGCGACCGGGTCCTCGACGCCCGGCCCGGCCAGCTGCCGGGTCGCCTCGACGCCGTCGAGGACGGGCATCCGGATGTCCATCAGGCACACGTCGGGACGGAGCTCGCGGGCCAGCCGCACCGCTTCCTGCCCGTCGCGCGCCTCCCCCGCGACCTCGATGCCGTCCAAGGTGCCGAGGATCAGCCGCAGCCCGGTCCGCACGAGGTCCTGGTCGTCGGCGACCAGGACCCGGATACTCATGTCGGCACCCGCCGTGGGAGCGTCGCGACGACGGCCCAGCCACCTCCAGGGCACGGGCCCGCCCGGCACGTGCCGCCCAGGAGCAGCGCGCGTTCGACCATGCCTGCGAGACCGAAGCCTGCGTCCGGGTCGGGGTCCCCCGGACCGGTGTCACCGTCGTCGCGGACGGCGAGGCTGACGGTTGACTGATCCCCTGCGACGCGCACGTCGACCAGGGTCGCGTTCCGGGCATGCCGCAGCGCGTTCGTGACCGACTCCTGGGCGATCCGGAACACGGCGACGTCGATCGCCCGCGGGAGTGCGGCCAGGTCACCCGAGACCGTCACCTCCACCCGAGGACCGGTCGGCGAGGCCCCGGACAGCCGCTCGAGGTCGGCCACACCGGGCTGCGGGGCGTAGTCGGCCGGCGCCTCGTTGCGCAGCACGCGGACCATCGCCCGCATCTCGGCCAGCGTGCGCGAGGCCTCCACCTCGATCACCTCCAGCGCCTCGAGCGGCGACGACGGGCTGGTCGCAGCAAGGGCGCGCCCGGCCTGGGCCTGGACGGCGATGGCAGAGACGTGATGGGCCACCGTGTCGTGCAGCTCGCGCGCCAACAGGACCCGCTCCTCCGACTTCACCTGTTCCAGCCCCCGTTCCCGGGCGCCGTGCTGGGAACGCACGGCCCAGCCCAGGGCGAAGGCGGTCACCAGTACAGCGACCCCGGGGATGGCCTCGGCGAACCCGGTCCAGCTGACGACGATTGCCAGGGTCGCGGGGACCAGGATGACGGCCAGGCCCGCCACCGCCTCTCGCCCGGAACCCCACCGGAAGAGGGCGTAGGCGAATACGAGGACGTAGACCATCGTGGTCATCTCGAGCGGCGGTGCGTCGGCCGCGATCAGCCCGATGTCGACGACAGCGACCACGCCGAAGGCAGTGGCGACCACCGCGAACGGGTGGGTACGCCGCCACAGCAGCAGCGGCGCGAGCCCCACCGCCAACACCACCGACAGCACCGGTAGCGGCAGGCCCTCCCGCAGGACACCCTCCAGCACCCCGGCGACCGTCACGACCGCCAGCAGCGCCCAGTCCCGCCACACCCGAGCCGGCGGGGCCGAAGGTCGGGGTTCCTCCAGAAGGGACCGCAGTGGATTGCTCACCCCCTCAGCGTAGGGATGCAGCGCCCCCAGGGGACCGGCCGAAAGTCTGACCCGGCCCCCGGCCGAAGGCACGACCGGCTCGGAGCCTCACGGCCGATACCTGGCGACCTCGAGCGGGCGAGGGTTGTCACATGATCACCGTTGAGTCACTGACCCGGAGGTACGCCGGCTTCACCGCCGTCGACAACGTCTCCTTCACCGCCCAGCCCGGCCGCGTGACCGGTTTCCTCGGTCCGAACGGAGCCGGCAAGTCCACCACGATGCGCGTCATGGTGGGTCTGACCGCCCCGACGTCCGGCTCGGCCACCATCGACGGCGTCCGGTTCGCCGACCTCCCCAACCCCGGCCTCGAGGTCGGGGTCCTCCTCGACGCCTCCGCCCAGCACGCCGGCCGCACCGGACGCGAGATCCTCACGATCGCCTCCGACACCATGGGCCTGCCCCGCACCCGGGTCGACGAGATGCTCGAGCTGGTCAGCCTGACCCCCACCGAGGCCAAGCGCCGCGTGCGCAACTACTCCCTCGGCATGCGCCAGCGGCTCGGCATCGCCACCGCACTCCTCGGAGACCCGAGGGTGCTGATCCTCGACGAGCCCGCCAACGGGCTCGACCCCGCGGGGATCCGGTGGATGCGCGACCTGCTGACGGGCTTCGCCGGCCAGGGCGGCACTGTGCTGCTGTCCTCGCACCTGCTGCAGGAGATCGAGGTCATCGCCGACGACCTGGTCGTGATCGGGAACGGCAAGATCGTCGCGTCCGGCAGCAAGGAAGAGCTCCTCGCGGCCGCGGGGACGCTCGCCCGCTCGACGTCACCGCGCGACCTCGCCCACGCACTCGAGCAGGCCGGGATCCCCAGCACGCTTGCCGGGGACGGCTCGGTCCGCACCGACGCCGACCCCGCCCGGGTCGGCGCCGCAGCCCTCACGGCCGGCATCGCCCTCACCGAGCTCCGGTCCGCCGAGGGCGCCGGGCTCGAAGACCTGTTCCTGTCGCTCACTGCCGACACCCAACGCGAAGGAGTTGCGGCATGACCGCCACGATCGTCCCGCCAGCCACCACCACAGAGGCTGCGCCGGCCCGCCGGACCGCCCGTCCCATCCCGACCACTCGGCTCGTCAGGGTCGAGCTGCGCAAGATGTTCACCACCCGCTCGGGATTCTGGATGCTCGTCAGCATCGTTCTCCTGTCGGTCATCTCGGCCGGGTCGGTCCTCGTCTTCGCACCCGACAGCGACGTCACCTACTGGAGCTTCGTGAGGGCGAGCGGGTTCCCGATGTCGGTGATCCTGCCGATGATCGCGATCCTGGCCGTCACCAGTGAGTGGAGCCAGCGCAGTGGGCTCACGACCTTCGCGCTCGTGCCGAGCCGCGGACGCGTGATCGGCGCAAAGGCGATCGCCACCCTCCTGGTGGGCCTCGGCTCCGTGGGCATCGCCTTCGCTGTGGGCGCCCTCGGCAACGTGGCCGGCTCCGCCATCGCCGGCGTCGACACCGTGTGGGACATCTCGATGTCCATGGCGGCCCAGCTGGTGCTCTTCAACCTCATCGGCATGGCCATCGGCTTCACCCTCGGTGTCGTGCTGCGCAGCTCCGCGGCCGCGATCGTGGGCTACTTCGTCGTCTCGCTGGTCCTGCCGGGCGTCCTCGTCCTCCTGGCCCAGGTGCGCTCGTGGTTCGAGGACCTGCAGTCCTGGATCGACTGGAACGAGACGCAGGTGGCGCTCCTCGAGGGCACCATGGACAGCGGTGAGGAGTGGGCGATGCTCGGCTCGACCACGATGATCTGGATCGTCGTTCCCCTCGTCGTCGGGCTGCTCGCCCTGCGCCGCTCCGAGGTCAAGTAGTCGGACACACGGGCGGCGGTATCCGGAACTCATCTGTGCGTTCGGGATATCGCCGTCTCGTCGTCTGGTCCGGGCGAGCGAGCTCCGGCGGCCATGACGTCGACATGCCACCAGAAAGGACACAACCATGACCACCTACACCCCACCACCTGAACCAAGCCGCACCGCTCCACGCAGGAGCCGCCCGATCCCCCTCGTCATCGGCATCCTGCTCGCGCTCGTGGGCCTCCCGCTGCTGCTCGGGGGCCTCGGCCTCGGCTGGGCGATGACCACCCAGCGCGACGACCACGGGTTCTTCACCACCCCGACCGAGCAGCTGACCACGGAGAGGGTGGCGCTCTCCAGCGAGGTCGTGAACCTCGGCGAGGCCGGTCCCGACGACTGGTGGGCCGGTGACCTCGCCACCGTGCGGCTGAGCGCCCGGTCCGCGGACGCATCGGCGGTCTTCATCGGGATCGCACCGAGCGCCGACGTCGCGGGCTACCTGGGCAGCGCGTCGTACGACGAGATCAGCGACCTGCGCACCGACCCGTTCGACTACTCGCTGACCCGGCGTGGCACCGGTGGTGACCTGAGCGCGGCTCCCACGGACCAGGGGTTCTGGACCGCGCAGAGCAGCGGCCCCGGCACCCAGACGCTGACCTGGGACCTCGAGCCCGGCACCTACACCACCGTGGTCATGAACGTCGACGGCTCCCCCGGGGTCGTGGTCGACATGTCCGCGGGCGGACGCCTCGGCTGGCTGACACCCCTGGCGTGGGGCCTCGGCGTGCTGGGCGGGGCACTGATCCTCGGCGGCGCCCTGCTCGTCGTGTACGGCGCCCTGCCGCCGGGAGCGCGGGTCCCCCGCCAGGCCGCGCCCGGTCAGCCTCCGGAAGCCGTCCGGCCCGACACCCCCGTGACCCTGATCGGCGCGAAGGACCCGCAGCTGAACCGTGGGCTCTGGCTGGTCAAGTGGTTCCTGGCGATCCCGCACTTCGTCGTGCTCGCGCTGCTGTGGCTGGTGTTCGTGGTGCTCACCGTGGTGGCGTTCTTCGCGATCCTGGTCACGGGCCGCTACCCGCGTGGCCTGTTCCACCTCAACGTCGGCATCCTGCGGTGGACCTGGCGGGTGCAGTTCTACGCGACGGCTGCGATCGGCACCGACCGCTACCCGCCGTTCACCCTCGACCACACCGACTACCCGGCCGACCTCGACATCGCCTACCCCGAGCGGCTCTCGCGCGGGCTGGTGCTGGTCAAGTCGTGGCTGCTGGCGCTGCCGCACCTGATCGTCCTGGGCGTGCTCGCGGGCACGTGGCAGTTCGGTGACGCGGACGGCTTCCAGTTCGCCGTCGGCGGTCTGATCGGCGCGCTGACGTTGGCTGCCGGACTGCTGCTGCTGTTCACCGGCCGCTACCCGGCGCCACTGTTCGACCTGCTGGTCGGCCTGAACCGGTGGGTCTACCGGGTGACCGCGTACGTCGCCCTGATGACCGACACCTACCCGCCCTTCCGGCTGGACCAGGGCCCGGCGGACCCCGGTGGTGTCGCGCCCACGCCGAGCACCCCCGACGCGCCGGCCCCGACCGGTCTCGGCTGGCCGGCCGAGGAGCGTCGTCCTGACCGTGAGGTGGAGGTGTGACGATGCCTGCCGGCTCCGCGCTCACCGCGATCACCCGGGGGCCTCGGCGACACCCGGAGCCGCCGCGCCGGTGCCCATCGCTGCACGCTCATGGGATGCCTCACCTGCCCGCTCACTTTCCGGCGAGCAGGACAGGTGGCACCATCGCCGAGTGATCACTGGCTACCACTCGATCGTCTACTCCGAGGACGCGGAGGTGACCAGAGACTTCTTCCGTCACGTGCTCGAGTGGCCCCACGTCGACGCCGGTGACGGCTGGCTCATCTTCCGCACCCCACCCTCTGAGCTCGGAGTGCACCCGTCACGTGGCGAGGGTGGCGAGACCTGGGCCGACGTCCCGCATCACACGGTGTCGCTCATGTGTGACGACCTCGACGCCACCATCTCCGACCTGCGTGCTCGTGGTGTGCGGGTCCTGCGCGAACCCGAGGACCAGGGGTGGGGCCGGGCGGCCTCGATCGAGGTGCCGGCGGCGGGCGAGATGATGGTCTACCAGGCCCACTACGAGCCACCCTTCGACGCGGGTGGGGCCTAACCCCTGGGTGCGGGCTTGCGAGCTCCGACAGGATGGGGCCATGGACTACACCCACCTCGGACGCAGCGGCCTCTCGGTCAGCAAGCTCTGCCTCGGCACCATGAACTTCGGACCGGAGACCTCCGAGGAGGACTCCCACACGATCATGGACCGCGCCCTGGACGCGGGGATCAACTTCTTCGACACCGCCAACGTCTACGGATGGGCCAAGGGAGAGGGCATCACCGAGCAGATCATCGGTCGGTGGTTCGCCCAGGGTGGTGACCGCCGTGAGAAGACGGTGATCGCGACCAAGCTCTACGGCTCGATGAGCGACTGGCCCAACGACACGTTCCTCTCCGCACGCAACATCCGGCACGCGGTCGAGGGATCGCTGCGACGCCTCCAGACAGATCACATCGATCTCTACCAGATGCACCACGTCGACCGATCCACGCCGTGGGAGGAGATCTGGGAGGCGTTCGACGTGCTCCGGACCCAGGGCAAGGTGCTCTACTTCGGTTCCTCCAACCACGCCGGCTGGCACATCGCCCAGGCCAACGAGACCGCCCGACGGTTGGGGCGCAACGGTCTGGTCAGTGAGCAGTCGCTCTACAACCTCCTGGTCCGTGACGTCGAGCTGGAGGTGCTCCCCGCCTGCCGCGACTACGGCGTCGGCCTGATCCCCTGGTCGCCCCTCAACGGTGGCCTGCTGGGTGGGGTGATCCAGAAGACCGAAGCGGGCAAGCGTCGCCTCGAGGGCCGGGCCAAGGAGGCGCTGGAGACCCACCGCGACGCCATCCAGGCCTGGGAGGACTTGTGCGCCGACATCGGTCAGCAGCCGGCGCTGGCAGCGCTGGCGTGGCTGCTGCACCAGGACGGGGTCACTGCCCCGATCATCGGGCCTCGCACCCTGGACCAGCTGGACAGCACGCTCGGTGCGCTGGAGGTCCACCTCGACGAGGCCGCGCTGCAGCGGATCGACGAGATCTTCCCCGGCCCCGGGCCGGCGCCGGAGGCCTACGCCTGGTGAATCCCGGTCGGACGAGTGATTCCACGGATCGTGCAGCGTGCAAGATCTTGGAGTGACTCGTCTAGGATCCTGACATCGTCGGCCCGATCGAAAGGGTGTTCATGGTCCCGGTCTGGGCTTGGATCGCGACGCTGGTCTTCATCGCCGCGCTGCTGCTCTTCGACTTCGTCTTCCACGTGCGGGTGGCCCACACACCCAGCATCAAGGAAGCCGCCGTGTGGTCGTCGATCTTCGTCGCTGTTGCCTTGCTCTTCGGCGCGGTGGTGTGGTTCGCCGGCGGCAGCCAGATGGGCACGGAGTACTTCGCCGGCTACATCACCGAGAAGGCACTGAGCGTCGACAACCTGTTCGTGTTCCTGATCATCATGAGCAGCTTCAAGGTGCCCGCGGCCGACCAGCAGAAGGTGCTGCTGTTCGGCATCGTCTTCGCGTTGATCGCGCGCACCGCGCTGATCGCGGTCGGTGCCGGACTGATCAACCGGTTCGCCTGGGTGTTCTACATCTTCGGGCTGATCCTGCTGCTCACGGCCGGCAACATGGTGCGCCCGGAGTCGGAGGACAGCCACACCGCCGACAACTTCGTGATCCGCGTCGCCCGGAAGTTCATCCGCACCACCGACGAGTACGACGGTGACAAGCTCACCACCATCATCGACGGGAAACGCCAGCTGACGCCGATGCTGCTGGTCATGGTGGCCATCGGGGGCACCGACATCCTGTTCGCCCTCGACTCGATCCCGGCGATCTTCGGTCTGACCCAGAACACCTTCATCGTCTTCACCGCCACGGCGTTCTCGCTGCTCGGGCTGCGACAGCTCTACTTCCTGCTGGACGGACTGCTCGACCGCCTGATCTACCTCAGCTACGGCCTGGCGATCATCCTGGGCTGGATCGGGGTGAAGCTGTTCCTGCACGCCCTGCACGAGAACAACCTGCCCTTCGTCAACGGCGGCGAGCCGGTCGACGTCGTGGAGATCGGCACCGGTCTCTCGCTGTCGGTGATCGTGGGGGTTCTGGTCCTCACCATCGTGGCCTCGCTGCTCAGCCCCAAGGGCAAGGCACAGACCGCGATCTCCAACGCCCGCCGCTACGCAACCCGTTACCTCGATCTCGACTACGAGACGGACCCCGACCTGCGCGAGCGGACCTACGCCAAGCTCTCGCGCCAGGTGTCCACCATGAAGATGATGGACGAGAAGTACCGCGAGGTGATCCGCGACGAGAGCGAGCTGATGGAGATGCTCGACAAGGCCAAGCGGGTCCACGACGAGCAGGGCGACCCCAACGCCTCACCGGTCTGACCCGCAGGTCTCGCCCCGCGGTCACCAGCCGCTGGGCAGCGGCCGCCCCTCGTGAAAGCCCGAGGCCGACTGGACACCCATGACGACGCGGTCGGTGAACTGCTCCAGGTCGGCAGCACCCGCGTAGGTGCAGGCCGACCGGACACCGGCACAGATCTGGTCCACGAGGTCCTCCACCCCGGGACGTGCCGGGTCCAGGTGCATCCGACTGGAGGAGATTCCCTCCTCGTACAACCCCTTGCGCGCCCGGTCGAAGGCGGACTCCCCCGTGGTGCGGCTGGCGACCGCGCGCGCCGAGGCCATGCCGTAGGACTCCTTGTAGCGCCGCCCCTGCGGGTCGACCATCAGGTCCCCCGGCGACTCGTGCGTGCCGGCGAACCACGAGCCGACCATGACCGCGCTCGCCCCCGCCGCCAGCGCCAGCGCGACGTCGCGGGGGTGCCGCACTCCCCCATCGGCCCAGACGTGGCCGCCCAGCTCGGACGCCGTCCGAGCGCACTCCAGCACGGCGGAGAACTGCGGTCGGCCGACCCCGGTCATCATCCGCGTGGTGCACATCGCTCCGGGCCCGACACCGACCTTGACGATGTCGGCGCCGGCGGCGATCAGGTCGCGGGTGCCATCGGCCGAGACGACGTTCCCTGCCACCAGGGGCACCTGGGGGTCCAGGTCCCGCACCACCTTCAGCACCTCGAGCATCCGCTCCTGGTGTCCGTGCGCGGTGTCGAGCACCAGGGCGTCGACGCCGATGTCGAGCAGGGCGCGAGCCTTGGCTGCGACGTCGGGGCCGATGCCCAGGGCCGCCGCGACCCGTAGCCGACCACCGTCGTCGAGGGAGGGTCGGTAGATCGTGGCCCGCAGCGCCGAGGTGCGCGACACCACGCCGAGCAGCCGGCCCGTCGCGTCCACGACCGGCGCCATGCGTCGCCGGGCCGCGGTCATCTCCTCGAACGCCTCACGCGGATCGAGCCCCTCGGACAGCGTGACGACCTCGTCGCTCATGACGGTCTCGACCTGGGTGAAGCGATCGACGCCGTGGCAGTCGTCCTCGCTGACGACACCCACAGGCTTGCCGTCGACCACGACGAAGGCCGTCCGGTGCGCCCGCTTCGGGATCAGGGCCATCGCCTCGGCCACGGTGTGGTGCGGCTCGAGCGTGATCGCGGTGTCGTAGACAGGGTGCCGACTCTTGATCCAGCGGACCACGTCGGTCACCACCGAGACCGGGATGTCCTGCGGAATGACGGCCATACCGCCCCGTCGGGCGAGCGTCTCGGCCATGCGTCGTCCCGAGACCGCCGTCATGTTGGCGGCCACCACGGGGATCGTGAGTCCGGTGCCGTCTCGCACACCGAGGTCGACGTCGTACCTCGAGGTGATCGCCGAGCGACGTGGCTCGATGAAGACGTCGTCGTAGGTCAGGTCGTACGGCGGGGGGCCGGCGGGGTCGAGGAATCGCACGTTGCCAACTCTAGGCGGCTCTCACGAGACGGTCTTGCTCGGCGGTCGCGGCACGAAGCCGCTGGTCCGGCGCACGTAGTCGGCGTAGGCAGGGCGACGCTCGGCGATGTCCTTCTCCAGCAGCGGCTTCCCGGTACGCCTGACCAGCAGCCAGGTCATCAACAGCGGGGACGCGATCGCGAACCAGCCGGGCCCGCCGTCCGCGCAGACCAGGAACAGACCCCACCAGACCACGGCGTCACCGAAGTAGTTGGGGTGGCGGGTGTAGCGCCACAGGCCGGTGTCCAGCACCTGGTCCCCCGCGCCGGGGGTGTCCCGGAAGCGCTGGAGCTGCCAGTCGCCCAGCGACTCGAACGCGAGACCCACGACGAAGACCGCGACACCCACCCAGACCAGCCAACCCGTCGGCCCCTCGACGTACATCACCACCTGGATCGGCAGCGAGACCACCCACATCACCGCCGCCTGCGTCAGGTAGATCCACAGGAGCGCGTCTCGGGTCGGGTGGTCACTGCGCGCCAGCAGCGCGGCGTAGCGACGGTCCTCACCCTCACCGATCGAGCGGAACCAGAGATGCGTCGCCAGCCGCAGCGCCCAGAGGGTGACCAGCACCAGCACCAGCAGGGCGCGGTCGTCGTCGCCGCTGCGCAGCGGGTAGGCGACCAGCCCGATCAGAGCGAAGCCGAGCCCCCAGGTGATGTCCACCACGGCGTGCTTGCCGACCTTGCGGGCGACGGCGTACGTCACGGCCATGGTCAGCACCACGGTGAGCAGGGTCCAGGGCAGGACCCCGAGGAATCCCGTCCCGTCGAACTGGCTCATCGGCTCTCCTCCCGGTTCCTGGCACCATCCTTCCCGGGGACGGTCAGGGGAACCAGCCGGAGACCGCCGGAATCAGTTCAGGTCGATGAGGCCGGCGATGATGCCGGCGAAGGTGGTCGTGTACACGAAGTAGGCGGCCATCGCGAACAGTGCCGTCAGCTGCATCCTCATGCGGGCGACGATGACGCCCAGCTCTGGCCAGACGGTTGCCGCGACGTGAACACCGACCACACACCCGACGGACATCACTTATGTAAATCGGGGTTACGGTCGCTCAACATAGATTGCAACCTGCGTTAACGGACCGTAACCCCGATTTACATGGGGTCAGCGGAGCTGGGCGGAGGTGAGGCCGAGGACACGGCGGGCCACGATCAGCTGCTGGATCTGCTGGGTGCCCTCGAAGATGTCGAGGATCTTGGAGTCACGCGCCCACTTCTCCAACAGGTCGTGCTCGCTGTAGCCGAGGGTGCCGGTGAGCTCCACGCAGCGCAACGTCACGTCGCTGCCCATGCGCCCGGCCTTCGCCTTGGCCATCGATGCCTCCAGCGAGTTCGCCTGGCGGTTGTCGGCCAACCAGGCCGCCTGGAGCGTCAACAGGTACGCCGCCTCCCAGTCGGCCTCCAGCTGCAACAGCGTGGCGGCCGCCGCGTGCTGGCCCAGAGCCGGGGCGTCGTAGTCGACCTCGACGCCCTGCTGCGCCAGCAGGTCACGGGTGAGGTCCAGGGCGGCCCGGGCACACCCGAGCGCCATGCCCGCAACCAGCGGCCGGGTGTTGTCGAAGGTCGCCATGGCACCGGCGAAGCCCTGCTTGGTGTCCACCTCGGGTGAGCCCAGCAGGTTTTCCTTGGGAACCCGGCAGTCGACGAAGCGGATCGCTGCGGTGTCCGAGGCGCGGATGCCGAGCTTGCTCTCGAGCCGCTCCACGGTCATCCCCGGCGTGCCCTTCTGCACCACGAAGGACTTGATCGCCGCGCGCCCCAGGCTCTTGTCGAGCGTCGCCCACACCACGATCGCGTCGGCCCGCTCGCCCGCGGTGACGTAGATCTTCTCACCGTTGATGACGTACTCGTCACCGTCGAGCACCGCGGTGGTCTGGATGCTGGCGGAGTCCGAACCGGCGTCCGGCTCGGTGATCGCCATGCCGGCCCAGACGCCCTTGAACCGCTCGGCCTGCTCCTCGTCAGCGACCGAGGCGATGGCTGAGTTGCCCAGCCCCTGGCGAGGCATCGACAGCAGCAGCCCGACGTCGCCCCAGCACATCTCCAGGATCGTGAGCATCGAGGCCATGTTGGCGCCGTTCTTGACACCACTTTCCTTCTTGTCCTGCGGCTTCTCGTCGCGACGGACACCGGCTGCCCCCGCGCCCTCACCGGCGCCGGACGCCGACAGGCCGTCGATCATCGCGGCGAGCATGTCGAGCTCGACCGGGTACTCGTGCTCGCGGGTGTCGTACTTGCGGGAGTTGGGGCGCAGCAGGTTCATCGCCACCTGGTGCGTCTGGCCGATGAGCGGCTTGTGCTTCTTGGGGACCTCGAGATTGATCATGACTGTGGTTCCTTCCGTCTGAGGGCGGGATCGGGGGCTGCCTGGCCGGTCACGTGCACCGGCGCACCGCGCTCAGACCAGGACCCCTCCTTCCATGACCGCCACGGCCCGCAGGTCGCGGTACCACCGCTCGACCGGGTGCTCCTTGACGTAGCCGTGGCCGCCGAGCAGCTGCACGCCGTCCAGGCCGATCCGCATCCCGTGGTCGCTGCACAGCTTGTGTGCCAGGGCCACTTCGCGGGAGAAGTCCCGGCCCTGTGCGGCGCGGCCCGCAGCCCGGTACGTCGCCAGGCGCATGCCTTGGAGCTCGATCGCGATGTTGGCCACCATGAAGGCGACCGACTGGCGGTGGCTGATCGGCTCACCGAACGCCTCCCGCTCGTTCACGTACGGCGTGACGTAGTCCAGCACCGCCTGGGCGGTCCCGACCGCGAGGGCGCACCAGCCGAGCCGAGCCAGCCGGAGCGCCTCGAGATAGCTCTCGGCGTCACCGAGCGGGGAGATCGAGCCCACGCTCACGCCGTCGAGCACCAGCCTGGAGACGCCGGCGGCCCGCACACCCATCGAGGGGTCGTTCTCCACGGTGAGGCCGTCGGTCGAGGACTCGACCAGGAACAGCTGGGGCTCGCCGTCCAGCGAAGCACCCACGACGAAGAGCTCGGCATCGTGACCGCGAGGAACGCCGGACTTGACCCCGGTCAGCACGAACCCATCGCCCTCGCGGGTGGCGGTCGTCGCGGGCTGGCGCGGGTCGAACAGGACGCTCGGCTCGCCGAGCGCCAGAGCAGCGGCCGGGACGTCGTCCTCGGACTCGGTGAACGCCGGCAGGTAGGTGGCCTGCTGCTCCTCCGAGCCCCACAGGGACAACGCCGTGCTGACCGCTGCCGGCGCCAGCACCGACACCGCCAGCCCCATGTCGCCCTTGGCCAGCGCTTCGGCCACCAGGGTGCCGGCGACGGCGGAGCGCTCGGTCGCGATGCCTCCCTGGTCCTCGGCCACCCCGAGGATCGGCAGCCCGATCTCGTTGGCCGCCGAGAGCAGCTCCTGGGGCGCCTCGCAGGCCTCGTCGGCCGCAGCGGCAGCGGGTCGCACGACCTCGGCTGCGAACTCGGTGACCACGTCGACGAGCATCTGCTCGTCCTCCCCCGGGGTCAGGTCGAAAACGCCCGAGGGCTTCGCTGCCGGGACCCTCGAGCCCTTGCCCTTGCCACCTCGCCGGGCGAACTGGCGGCTCACCGCCCCCATCGTCTGGAAGCCCGACCGGGTGGCTGAGTACACGACCTTCTGGGTCGGCTTGCGCAGGTTGAACCGGTCCAGCGCGGGGCTCTGCGCGAGCCGGTTCAGGAACGCGACCGCGAACCCGATCGGATCGGCCTTCTCCGTCGAGGCGAGCCCGCGGGTGCGGCGGGAGTCCTGGGCGTTGTTCAGTGACATGCCCAAAACTGTAACTGCGAGTTACAGTTTCGACCAGACACCCCCGTTCGTGACCCCTGTCACGTGAGCCGGCGCGTACCGATGGGTGTCCCTCCCCGGAGGGCCGTTCCTCCGGGCGACGCGGCGCAACGTCAACGAGGCGTGGCGCCTCGACGCTTGACGACCCCTGGCCGAAGCCACCGGGCGACACGTCGACAGCGCGTCGAGGCGGTCGGCGGGACGGCACTCCAGGTCAGAGACCCGCCGGGGCGCCTCGCGCCCACGTCCCTACGATGTGCCCATGCCCCGCACCCAACCCGATGACTCCCCCCTGCCCTCGGGCGGCACCGCGCGAGCGATCACGCGTTGGGGTGCGGAGGTCATGCACCGGGTGCAGAAGCCGGTGGCGAGCTTCGACCAGTCGCTGCGCGACCTGGTCGCCGACATGGTCGCCACGATGTATGCCGCCGACGGTGTCGGGCTCGCGGCGTGCCAGGTCGGGGTCGACCTGTCGGTGTTCGTCTTCGACTGCCCCGACGAGGACGGCGAGTGGCACCAGGGTGTGGTGTGCAACCCGGTGGCGCGCGTGGCGGAGGGGGCCGACAGGCGGCTCGACGACGGTGACGAGGGGTGCCTTTCCTACCCGGGTGCGTTCGTGTCCTGCCCGCGACCCGACTTCGCCGAGGTCGAGGGCCAGGGGGTCGACGGCGAGCCGGTGCGCTACGCCGGAGACGGACTCCTGGCTCGGTGCCTGCAGCACGAGACCGACCACTGCCGCGGCGTCGTGTTCGGTGACCGGCTCAACAAGCGGGCGAAGAAGAAGCTCACCAAGCAGCACGACGACGCGGTCGACGACTACCCGCTCGGCTGGCCCGAGGTCGACTGACCGGCAAGCCACGGCAACTGAGTCACCGAGCGCGGGCGACGTAGCAGGCGACCGTGGTCGCGGCAGCCAGGTTCAGCGAGTCGATCCCGGGCGCCATCGGGATCACCGCGCGCGCCTCTGCCGAGGCCAGCCATCGTGGCGACAGGCCGTGTCCCTCGGTGCCGACGACCAGCGCCAGCCGATCGACCCCCTGCACCGCGGACTCGATGGACACTGCGTCCGCGGCGGGCGTGAGCGCCACCGTCGTGAAGCCCCGGCGCGAGAGGTCCGGCAGGGCGTCGTACCACTCCCCCAGGCGGGTCCACGGCATCGAGAGCACCGCGCCCATCGCGACCTTGACCGAGCGCCGGTAGAGCGGGTCGGCGCAGCGCGGGGAGAGCAGCACCGCGTCGACCCCCAGAGCGGCCGCACTGCGGAAGACCGCTCCCACGTTGGTGTGGTCCACGACGTCCTCGAGCACCACCACGGTGCGCGCCGCGGCGAGCACGTCATCCAGTGTCGGCAGCGGGCGACGAACCATCGAGGCCAGCGCGCCCCGGTGCACGTGGAAGCCGGTGACCTGCTCGGCGAGAGCCTCCGAGACGACGTAGCAGGGCGCATCGTGGGTCTCGAGGACGTCGGCGAGCCCGGCCAGCCAACGCTGTGCCATCAGGAACGACCGGGGCTCGTAGCCCGACTCCACGCTGCGCCGCACGACCTTCTCGCCCTCGGCGATGAACAAGCCCTCGGCGGCCTCCACCGACTGCCGCAGCTGGACGTCGCGCAGGTCTCGGTAGTCGGTCAGCCTCGGATCCGCGGGGTCGTCGATGTCGATCAGGTGCGCCACGCGGGGACCATCTCAGACCAGTGCGCCGCCGTACGCCGCGGGGTTGGCCACGGCGACGACGTCACCGACCACGACGACCGCGGGAGGGCGCACACCGTGCTCGGTGACCGCGGCCTCCGCCTCACCGAGCGTGGTCAGGACGGTGCGCTCGGTGGGCATGGAGCCGTCGCAGACGATCGCGACCGGCGTCGTCGCCGACCGCCCGTTGTCCTGGAGAGCCAGCGCGATCCGCGACAGGTTGTCCACCGCCATGAGCAGGATCACGGTGCCGCCCGAGCGCCCCAGCGCCTCCCACTGCACCAGGGAGTCGGGGTGGCCGGGGGCAAGGTGCCCGGAGACGACGGTGAAGTCGTGGGTGACCCCGCGGTGCGTGACCGGGATGCCGGCCAGGGCCGGCACCGACAGCGCGCTGCTCACTCCCGGGACGACGGTGCAGGGCACCCCCGCCTCTGCGCAGGCCAGGACCTCCTCGTAGCCCCGGCCGAAGACGAAACCGTCGCCTCCCTTGAGCCGGACCACGTGCTTGCCCGACTGCGCTCGTTCGACGATCACCGCGTTGATCGCCTCCTGGCTGGCCGCGCGCCCTCGGGGCAGCTTGGCGACATCGACCAGCTCGACATCGGCCGCCAGCTCGTCGAGGAGCTCGCGGGGCGCCAGCCGGTCGGCCACCACGACGTCGGCTTGTGCCATCGCCTTGCGAGCAGCGACCGTCATCAGGTCGGGGTGGCCGGGACCGCCCCCGACCAGGGTGACGCCCGGCGGACCACGGTGGCCGGCGCCGGGATCGGGCAGGAGGCCGTCGCGCAGACCGGCGAGGATCCGGTCGCGCATCCCGGCGGACCGGCGTGGCTCGCGGTTGGCCACCACGGCCAGGGTCAGCCCCTCGTGCCGGCCGGTGGCAGGCGTCCAGGCGGTCGCCTTGGTGGCGTCGTCCGAGCGGACGCAGAAGATCCGTTGTGCTTCCGCGGCGACGCTGACCGACTCGTTGACATCTGGTTGGTCCGTCGCCGCGACGATGTACCACGCCCCCTCGACGTCACCCGGCTCGAAGCCCCGCCGCTCCCAGGTGATCTCGCCACCCAGAGCCAGGCCCTCGAGGGCCGGGGTGACCTGTGGCGAGACGAGCAGGACGTCGGCTCCCGCCGCGATCAGCCCCGGCACCCGTCGCTGCGCGACGTGGCCACCCCCGACCACGAGCACCCTGCGTCCGCGCAGCATCACCGCGACGGGATAGGGGACCGGGGCCTCGTTCATGATCGCCATTGTCGAAGGTCCGACGGCGGCCCTGGCCGGGCGACCACACCGCGGACTAGGGTCGAAAAGGTTCGCACCCCTGCTAGGAGGAGATGACATGTCGCTGGAACGCCCCGTGCACCCTGATCCCTACGAGCTGCTGCCCGAGGTGCCGTCGTTCGAGGTCACCAGCGAGGACGTCACCGACGGTGAGCCGTTGAAGGACGACCAGGTCAACGCGGCCGGTGACACCTCACCCCAGCTCAGCTGGTCGGGCTTCCCCGAGGAGACCCAGAGCTTCGTGGTGACCTGCTTCGACCCCGACGCCCCCACCCCCTCGGGCTTCTGGCACTGGGTGGTCTGCGACATCCCTGGGGACGTCACGTCCTTGGACGTCGACGCGGGCGCCGACGGTGGTGCTGGCCTCCCCGGGAATGCCTTCATGTGCCGAAACGACGGTGGCGGCAAGGCGTTCATGGGCGCCGCTCCCCCGGAGGGCGACCAGGTCCACCGCTACTACTTCGTGGTCCACGCGGTGAAGGAGCCCCGACTGGGCGTCGACTCCGACGCGACCCCGGCTGTGGTCTCGTTCAACCTCGCCTTCAAGACCGCCGCGCGCGCCATCCTCCACGGCACCTACCAGTTCTGACCTGCCCACCCCCACACCACCGCCCGACCCAGGGCTCCTGGCGTCATGCCTCGGGTCCAAGAGCGCGCCGACAAACCTGACCGGGCGGGTCGGCTCGCCCGGGAGCGAGCCGGGGCCCCGCGCGTGAGAGAGGCGTGGCGTCGCGTCGCGATGTCGGGCACCCTGCATGGCCCCGGACGACACGGCGACAGCGCGGGGACCTGGCTCGGGACCGGATGTGCCGAGCCGACCGCCCCACGCCATGCCGGGCACAGGCGAGCCACACCCGTACGCGAGAATGGGACACGTGACCGACTCCCCGGCCCCGGAGACCGACGTCCTCGGCACCCCCTACACCGCCGAGACCATCGACCTCCCCCCGGACTCCGAGGGCCCGGTGGTCGCCACGCTGGTGCACCGTGCGGCGGAGACCGACGGCCGGCGACGTGCGGTGCTGCACGTCCACGGTTTCTGCGACTACTTCTTCCAGACGGTCGCCGCCGACTTCTGGGTGGCGCGCGGCTACGACTTCTACGCCCTGGACCTGCGCAAGTACGGCCGCTCCCTGCTCCCCCATCAGACCCCCAGCTACGTCACCGACCTGGCGGAGTACGACGCAGAGCTCGATGAGGCGATGCGGCGCATCGTCGAGCGCGACGGCCACGAGCACGTGGTGATCAGCGCCCACTCGACCGGGGGCCTGGTCTCGGCGCTCTGGGCCGACCGAACCCGCCCGGCTGTCGAGGCTCTCTTCCTCAACGCCCCGTGGGTGGACCTCAAGGGGCCGTGGTGGATGCGCACGGTCTTCACCACCGCGATGGACGTGATCGGATCGCGTCGCCCACGGCTGGAGATCCCCCGCTCGGTCAGCGGCCTCTACACCCGCAGCCTGCACGAGGAGCACGAGGGCGAGTGGGCGTTCGACCAGGCGTGGAAGCCGGTGGCGAGCTGGCCGGTGCACGCCGGGTGGTTGCGTGCCATCCGTCGTGGTCACGCTGCGGTGCGCCGGGGCCTCTCGCTGGACCTGCCCGTGCTGGTGATGACCTCGGCACGCAGCTCCTCGCCGCAGGTCTGGGGTCCGACGGTCACCAGCACCGACATCGTGCTGGACGTCGAGCAGATCGCGCGTCAGGCGACCCGGCTGTCCTCACACGTCACCCTGGTGCAGGTCGACGGTGCGTTGCACGACGTCACGTTGTCGAGCGCGCAGGTGCGCGAGACCGTCTTCGACGAGCTCGACCGCTGGCTCACCGCCTACGTCGACGGCCCGCGGTGACCCGCACGCTCAGCGCAGCAGGAAGACCAGCAGGGCCACCGAGGCGACCACGACGACGCACGCGCGCAGCACACCGGCCGGCATCCGGCGGCCGACGACGGACCCGAGCTGAGCGCCGAGGACCGAACCCACCGCGATGAGTGCCACGATCGACCAGTCGACGTCGGCAGCCACGACGAAGACGAGGGCTGCGACCGCGTTGACCAGGGTGCCCAGCACGTTCTTGACCGCGTTGTGGTGGTGCAGGGTGCCACTGGCTCCGACGCCCAGGATCGCGACCAGCATGATCCCCTGAGCGGCCCCGAAGTAGCCGCCGTAGACCCCGGTCAGCGCCAGGGCCGGCCACAGCCACCACGCCTGCCCCCCGCTCAGGGCGTCGGTGCGCGCGAACCGTCGCGTGATCCGCGGCTGGAACGCCACCAGCAGCAGGCTGGCCGCGATCAGCCCGGGCACGATGGCGGAGAAGACCTCGCTCGGCAGCACCAGCAGCGCGACGGCACCGACCACCGCACCGATCACCGAGGCGCCTGCCAACCGCAGCAGCCGTCGGGTCTGGCCGTGCAGCTCGTGTCGCCATGCGATCGCTCCGGCGACGCCACCGGGCACCAAGCCGATGTTGTTCGAGACGTTGGCGGTGACCGGCGGCACACCGAGCGCCAGCAGGGTCGGGAAGGTGATCAGAGACCCGGAGCCGGCGACGGAGTTGATGAAGCCGGCGCCGACGCCGGCCACGGCGACGGCGAGCAGCTCCCAGGGGCTCACGCCCTGGCGGGACCGCTCCCGGGTGTCGGCGGCTGCTGGGCCTCGGCGATCGCGTCCTGCACCGCCGCGTGGGTGGCGGCTCGTTCGCTGTCCAGCGAATCGGGGTCGACGTGCTCGCCCATGTCGACGCGGTGCTTGACGCCCTCGGTCTCCTTCGGGATGCCCGGGATCTGCCCGATGGAGCTGCCCAGGCCCTCCAACGCCCTGCCGATCTCGGACGGCACGATCCAGACCTTGTTGGCGTCACCCTCGGCGATCTTCGGCAGCATCTGGAGGTACTGGTAGGAGAGCAGAGACTGATCGGGGCGGCCGTCGTGGATCGCCTGGAAGACGGTCGTGATGGCCTGTCCTTCACCCTGCGCCCGCAGGATGCGAGCCTGCCGGTCGGCCTCTGCGGACAGGATCTGTGCCTCGCGATCACCTTCGGCGTTGAGGATCGCGGACTGCTTGTTGCCCTCGGCGGTGAGGATCGAGGACTGCCGCTGACCTTCGGCGGCGAGGATGATGGCGCGCTTGTCGCGGTCGGCGCGCATCTGCTTCTCCATGGCGTCCTTGATCGAGGGCGGGGGGTCGATGCCCTTGATCTCGACTCGGTTGACGCGGATCCCCCACTTGCCGGTGGCGTCGTCGAGCACCGAGCGCAGCCCGCCGTTGATCTCCTCGCGGCTGGTCAGGGTCTGCTCGAGGTCCATGCCGCCGACGATGTTGCGCAGCGTGGTCATGGTCAGCTGCTCGACGGCCTGGATGTAGTTGGCGATCTCGTAGGTCGCCGAGACCGCGTCGGTGACCTGGAAGTAGATGACGGTGTCGATGGAGACCACGAGGTTGTCCTCGGTGATCACGGGCTGTGGGGGGAAGGAGACCACCTGCTCGCGCAGGTCGATCGTGTAGCGCACCCGGTCGACGAAGGGCACCACGATGTTCAGGCCGGCGCTGAGGCTGGCGCGGTACTTGCCGAAGCGCTCCACCACCCCGACCCGTGCCTGCGGCACGATGCGGATCGACTTGGCCAACGTGATCACCGCGAAGAGCAGCAACAGCAGCAACAGCACTGCCAGCACTGAACCCATGACCTATCCCCTTTCGAGTTGGGGCACTTCGACCACCATGGCCGTCGCCCCACGGATCTCCAGGACCTGCACCCTGGAACCTTCACCGATCACCGCGTGGTCGTCATAGGGACGCGCGGTCCAGATCTCCCCGCCCAGCTTCACCTGACCATCGCTGTGCGAGACCTCCCTGACCGCGAAGCCCTCGGTGCCGACGATCGCCGCCGTACCGCTGCGCAGCTCAGGACCGGAGTGCAGCCTCCTGACCACCGACGGCCTCACGAAGGAGAGCAGCCCGGCGGAGACGAGCACCGCGGCCAAGGTCTGGAGCGCGAGCGGCGCCCCCACCCCGGCGGTGGCGGCACCTGCGAGCGCTCCGACGGCCAGCATCAGCAGGGTGAGCTCCAGGCTCAGCAGCTCCGCGGAGCCGAGCAGCAGGGCCAGCGCCAGCCACGCGGCCCACGCGTTCTCCTGCAGCCAGTCCATGGCACCAGCCTAGACCGGCATCCCCACCCATTCGACGATTCGACGCTCGGCCAGGTCAGAGTCGCACGCGATGCCGCATCCTGCGCCGCGCTGCGTAGCGCCCGGCGGTCTGCTGCAGCACCAGGGGGAGCCCGAACGTCGTCGACAACGTCTGCTCGGTGAGCACGTGCTCCAGCGGACCCTGCGCCACCACCCGGCCCTCGCGGAGCAGCAGCACGTGGGTGAAGCCCGGTGGGATCTCCTCCACGTGGTGGGAGACCAGCACGATCGCGGGTGCCACGCCGTCCATGGCCAGCACCGACAGGGTGGAGACGAGGTCCTCGCGGCCCCCGAGGTCGAGCCCGGCCGCCGGCTCGTCGAGGATCAGCAGCTCGGGGTCGGTCATCAGAGCCCGGGCGATCTGCACCCGCTTGCGCTCGCCCTCGCTCAGCGTGCCGAAGGTCCTCCGACCGAGCCGGCCCACGCCGAGCTCGGCCATCAGCGCCTCGGCGCGTTCCCGGTCGGACTGGTCGTAGGTCTCGTGCCAGCGTCCGACCACGCCGTGCGCGGCAGACATGACGACGTCGGTCACCCGCTCCTGGCGTGGGATCCGCTCGGCGAGTGCGGCACTGGCCAGACCGATCCGAGGACGCAGCTCGAAGACGTCGGTGCCCCCGAGGGTCTCGCCCAGGATCGTGGCTTGCCCGTCGCTGGGGTGCAGCTGGGCGGAGGCGACCTGCATCAGCGTCGTCTTGCCGGCCCCGTTGGGCCCCAGGATCACCCAGCGCTCGTCCTCCTCGACCAACCAGTCGACCTGGTCGAGCAGCGTCGCTGCGCCTCGCCTGATCGTCACGGCCGTGAAGTCGATGACTGGGTCCATCGATCCTCCGAGGTCGGGGCCGGCTGCGGCGGCTTCGGGCGGGTCGGGCCCAACGTACTCGACCTGCGAGACCGACGCGGTGTCCGCCTCGCGTAGCCTGCCGCCGATGGACGCCGTACGAGCCACCGCTGCGGGGCACCGGCCCGACCTGCCGCTGAGCATCGGGTTCGCCCTGTGGGCCGACGCCTGGCTGAGCAGCGCGGTCAGCCTGGACGATGCCCACGACGCGATCGTGGGGCCCGAGCAGGTGCACCTGCTGACCGGACTGCCCGGCGTCGGGGAGACCGAGCCGCTGATCCTCGGCCTGGGGCGGCTCCGCGGGCTGGGCGCCCTCGGGGCCCGGGTCTGCCTCCCGGTGCCAGGCGACCCGGTGGGCCTGGCCGGCCCCCCACCGTTCAACCAGGCAGCGCTGGAGCACGGTGGCGCCGTTCTGCTGTCCGGCACCGGCTGGGGCCTGCTGCCGGTGCGGCGCGGGGCGAGTGTGCTCTGGACCGCAGCGCAAGCCCGCACCGACGCACCCGTGCTCGACCCGGGCGAGGCAGATCGCGGGCTGCGAGCCGGCCTCTCGGCGGCCGCGACCGCGTTGGCCGAGCTCGACGTCGCCCGCTGGAGTCCTGACATCGCCGACGAGCTGATGGCGTTGCGCAAGCCGCCGGACGCCGGATGGCCCCCGACCGTGGGTCAACGCTCCGCTCGCGTGCTGGAGCTGGCGATGCGCTGCCTGCGGATCTGCGACCTCGCGCTCGCCGATGCCGGCGGCGCCCGCACTGCGGCCGAGGTCGAGCAACGCCGACGGGTCCTCGACGAGCTCTCCGCCACAGCGCGACGTGCCGCGGTGGCGGCGCTCGGGAGCCCGGCGTGGTGAGGGCCCCTCAGCACCACGACGGCCCCGGCCCGACCGGCACCAGCGACCTCGCTAGCCTGCTGTGGTGACCGCAGCCCGACCCGGGTCCTCCTCGTCGTCCACCCTCCTGATCACCCTCACCGGCGACGACCGCCCGGGGGTGACGGCCGGGCTCTTCGCCACCCTCGCGGAGTACGCCGTCGAGGTGGTCGACATCGAGCAGATCGTGATGCGGGGACGGCTCGTCCTCGGAGTCCTGGTCACCGTCCCGGCCCGGTCCAAGCAGCTCAGGCACGCGTTGGCCGAGGAAGCCCAGGGACTCGGGATGGAGATCACCCTCGAGAAGGGTCACGGGGACAACTCACGTCGCGGGCCCGGACGCAGCTTCGTCACCGTGCTGGGCAGTCCGCTGCGCGCGTCTGCGGTGTCCGCGGTCGCGGGACGGATCGCCGACATCGGCGGCAACATCGACCGCATCGAGCGGATGGCCCGCTATCCCGTCACCGCGATCGACCTGCACGTCTCCAGCGTCGACCAGGAGCGTCTCCGGGTCATGCTCGCCGAGGAGGCGGTTCGCCACGAGGTCGACATCGCGGTGCAGCCGGCGACGCTCCTGCGTCACGGTCTGCGCCTCATCGTCATGGACGTCGACTCCACCCTCATCCAGGGCGAGGTGATCGAGCTGCTCGCCGAGCGTGCGGGCTGCTTGGATGAGGTCGCCGCCGTCACCGATGCCGCGATGAGCGGCGACCTGGACTTCTCGGAGTCGCTGACCCGACGCGTCGCACTACTGGAGGGCCTGGACGCCTCGGCACTGGACCAGGTCTACGACGACCTGGTCTTCACCCCCGGTGCGCGCACCCTCGTCCGCACCCTGAAGCGACTCGGCTACCGCTTCGCGATCGTCTCGGGCGGCTTCTCGCAGATCACCGACCGGATCGCCGAGGCCCTCGAGATCGACTTCTCCGCCGCCAACCAGCTCGAGGTCGCGGACGGACGCCTCACGGGCCGGATCACCGGCCCGGTCGTGGACCGGCAGGGCAAGGCCGATGCCTTGCGCCGATTCGCCCAGGAGGTGGGGATCGAGCCGTCGGCGACGATCGCCATCGGTGACGGCGCCAACGACCTGGACATGCTGGCAGCGGCCGGGCTCGGCATCGCGTTCAACGCCAAGCCGGTGGTGCAGCAGGCCGCCGACACCACGGTCAACGTGCCGTTCCTGGACGCGGTGATCTACCTGCTGGGGATCACCCGCGAGGAAGTGGAGGCTGCCGACGCGGCTGCGGGCATCGTGACCCCGAGCCCCCCGTTGGCCTGACCTCGCTCACGCCTGCGACGGGCGTAGCACGTGAAGCAGTCGAGCGACCCCCGGTGCGATGTCTGCCCACTCCGGCTCGACCCCGAACACCGCCGCAGTGGCAGGCGGCATGCCGCCGACGATGTGGGAGAGAGCCTCGGTCGAGACCTGCTCGCCCGCGAGCACGGCGGCCAGGTGGGACGCGGTCGGGTTGTGACCGAGGTACAACACCGTCCCGGTGGACTCCGGAACCACGCGCACAGCGTCGAGCACCGCGTCGGAGGAGGCCGAGTAGAGCCCGTCACTGACCTCGACCTCGCAGTCCCCGCACCGCGCCGAGACCGCCGCCCACGTCTGCTGGGCCCGCGTCGCGGAGGAGACCAACGCCAGGTCCGGGCTCACCCCTGCCTCGCACAACAGGCCCGCGACCTCCGCAGCCTCGGCGAGGCCGCGCCGTGTCAGCACCCGGGCATGGTCGGAGTCGCCATACGTCCGTGCAGACGCATGACGCATCACCACCAGCTGTCTCCCCACGCTGTCAGTGTGTCGTCCGTATCAGTGTTTCACGCTTCATTTCGTTATAAATAGCCCAACAGGGGCATCTCTCACATCCCGATGGCGTGGAAGCCACCGTCCACGTGGACGATCTCCCCCGTCGTCGCCGGGAACAGATCTGAGATCAGCGCCACGACCGCCCGGGCGGGCGCGGTGGCGTCTCCCGGGTCCCATCCCAGGGGCGCTCTCGCGGTCCACTGCTCGGCCATCTCCTCGAAACCTGGCACCGCCCCGGATGCCAAGGTTCGCAGCGGGCCCGCCGAGACCAGGTTGACCCGCACCCCGTGCGGTCCGAGATCCCGGGCCAGATAGCGGGCGCTGGCCTCCAACGCGGCCTTCGCCACGCCCATCCAGTCGTACGTCGGCCAGGCGACCGAGGCGTCGAGGGTCAGGCCCACCACGCCTGCCCGTGGGGAGAGCAACGGACGTGTCGCTCGCACCAGGGCAGGCAGGGAGTACGCCGAGACGTGCAGTGCCGTCGACACCTCGTCCCACTCCCCCCTCGACAGGTCGCCGCCGAGCAGCGTCTCCGGGGCGGCGTAGGCGATGGAGTGGACCACCCCGTCGAAGGTCGAGCCGCTGCCCCCGGGCAGCTCGCCCAGCCGCCGCGCCAGGGAGTCCAGGTGCTCGGGATCGGTCACGTCGAGCTCGATCACCGCGGGCTGGGTGGGCAGCCGGTCGACGATCCGTCGGGTGATCCGCAGGGCACGACCGGCGTTGCTCACCACGACCGTGGCGCCCTCGCGCTGTGCCTCGCGGGCGACCGCGAACCCGATCGAGGACTCCGTGGTGACTCCGGTGACCAGGACCCGCTTGCCGTGGAGGATTCCCACGCCGTCTCCGGGAGACCCGGCTCGGTGCTCGGGTCCGAGGTCAGACGACGGGACCGTCGTCCTCCAGCCGGAAGCCGACCTTCAGCCCCACCTGGAAGTGCTCGACGTTGCCGTCAGCGACGTGGCCTCGCACCTCGGTGACCTCGAACCAGTCGATGTGGCGCAGGGACTGGGATGCACGGCCGATGCCGTTCTTGATCGCCTCATCGATGCTGTCGGGAGAAGTGCCGACGATCTCGGTGACGCGGTAGGTGCGGCTGGACATGGGGCCTCCTGGGTCGCGGTGACGTCCTGAGCCTAGATCAGAGGGGCCCAGGTCTCGCAGGGTCCTTCGGACCTGAGACCCGGGTCCAGCGGGCTCCCCGCGGCTTGTCCGGTCGGGCTAGCGTGGGTACGTGCGACGCAAGTCCGATGAAGCGGTGAGGATCACCTCTGCGGGGAAGTCCCACAGCGAGGACATCTCGGGGCGGCAGCGTCGCTATCTCTTCTCGATGGGTGTCCGCACGGCATGCTTCATCCTCGCGATCCTGTTCCGCGACACCCCCGCGGTGTGGTTCTTCGTCGCCGGCGCGGTCTTCCTGCCGTACGTCGCGGTGGTCGTCGCCAACGCGGGCGCCTCGCCCGACCCCGGGGGCATGGAGGTCTACACCCCCGAGCAACCCGAGCTGGAGCGCCCGCCCCGCCACCAGGGCCTGGGCGACTGAGCCCGGATCCGGGCTCAGTACGGATCCGGCGGACTGAGCGACTCAGCCGCCGATGGCCGACATCGGGCGCGAGGGCTGGAGGAACGTCGGGTCGTCGATCCCGTGGCCGGGGAGCTTGCGCATCATCGCTGCTCGCCATCGCTGAGCGATCGTCTCGTCGTCGGCTCCGTCGCGCAGTGCCGTGCGCAGGTCGGACTCCTCACGGGCGAACAGGCAGTTGCGCACCTGACCGTCGGCCGTCAGGCGGACCCGGTCGCAGTCACCGCAGAAGGGTCGGGTCACCGAGGCGATGACGCCGACGGTGGCCGGGCCGCCGTTGACCAGGAACTTCTCGGCGGGTGCCGAGCCGCGCGGCTCCTCGGCCTCGGAGAGGTCGAACCGGCTGACCAGCCGCTCGAGGATCTCCGCCGCGGTCACCATGTCGTCGCGGCGCCACCCGTGCTGGGCGTCCAGCGGCATCTGCTCGATGAACCGAAGCTCGTAGCCCCGCTCGATGCACCAGGCGAGCAGCTCGGGCGCCTCGTGGTCGTTCACCCCACGCATCAGGACCGCGTTGACCTTCACCGGCACCAGGCCGGCCTCCTGTGCGGCAGCGAGGCCGGCGATCACGTCGGGCAGCCGCTCGCGCAGCGTCATCCGGGCGAAGGTGTCGGGCCGCACGGTGTCGAGGCTCACGTTGACCCGGTCGAGACCCGCCTGCTTCAGCGCCGCGGCCTGGCGTCGCAGCCCCAGGGCGTTGGTGGTCAGGGACAGCTCGGGGCGCGGATCGAGCTCCGCGCAGCGCTGCACGATGTCGACGACCCCGCGGCGAACCAACGGCTCCCCGCCGGTGAACCGCACCTCCTCCACGCCGAGCCGGGTCACCGCGATCCTGACCAGGCGCACCACCTCGTCGTCGGTGAGGACCCGCTCATCGGCCAGCCAGTCCAGGCCCTCCGCGGGCATGCAGTAGGTGCAGCGCAGGTTGCAACGGTCGGTCAGAGACACCCGCAGGTCGGTCGCGACGCGACCATGTCTGTCGTTCAGCGCCTGCGGCGTGGCCTCCGTCATGCCGCGAGTCTACGGCGGTGGGGTGAGGTCGCCCCAACCCGCGGTGGGCGCCTCCGGGTGCCGGCCGGGGACGATCACCTAGATTCGTGGGGTGAGGACGTTCCTGACCCGTCGTTGGCTGTTGTTCGCCGCGGTCGTCGCGCTGCTCGCTGCGGGCGCCTGGCGACTGGGTGAGTGGCAGTTCGACCGGCAGCACGAGCGGGAGCAGCGCAACCAGTGGATCGAGGCCAACCTCGACGCCGCCCCGGCCCCTGTCGGCCAGGTGCTGGGCGAGCAGCCGCTGGAGGAGCCCCAGGAGTGGCGCCGGGTGCAGGCCAAGGGCAGCTACGACCCGTCGGGGACCCTGGTGTGGCGCTACCAGACCCGCGACGGTCAAGGCGGCGTGGACGTGGTGACGCCTCTTGTCCTGCCCGACGGTCGCGCCGTCCTGGTGGACCGCGGCTGGATGCCGACGACCGATCCCGGAGTCGGGCCGCAGGACACCCCGGCTCCCCCCGCCGGAACCGTCACCGTCGTGGGGTGGGCGCGGGCCGACTCCACCGGCGACAACACTGCGGTCTCGGACGGCTCGACCCGCGAGCTCTCCAGCCGCGCAGTGGAGGATGTGATCGACCGGCCGCTGCTGACCGGCTTCGTGGACGCCGAGACCGAGACGCCGACGGCCGGGACCCCGCTGACGCCGGCGGAGCTGCCGGACCTCGGGGGCGGCCCCCACTTCTTCTACGGGCTCCAGTGGTGGTTCTTCGGAGGGCTCGCGGTCTTCGGGTTCGGCTATCTGATGTGGGACGAACGCCGCCCTGACCGCCGTCGGCGCGGACCGGGCCCTACAGCGAGCGAAGCAGGCCCCCGTCGACCGGAAGCACCGCACCCGTGACGTAGCTGGCTGCCGGCGACAGCACGAAGGCGGCGACCGTGGCGAACTCCTCGGGCCGTCCGTACCTCCCCAGTGCGATCGCCTCCTCGTTCGCTGCGCGCGCCGCCTCGGGGTCGTCCTGCTGCTGGTCGAGCCACCGCACGCGGTCGGTCTCGATCCGCGACGGCATCAGCCCGTTGACGCGCACGCCTCGCGGCCCGTAGGCGCGGGCCAGGTCCTTGACGACCATGCCCAGGCCGGGCCGCAACCCGTTGGAGATCGCCAGGCCCTTGAGCGGCTCCTTCACCGAGGTGGACAGCACCAGGGCCAGGGACCCGCCCTCGTGCAACGCGTCCGCTGTCATCCGGGCGGCGCGCACCGCGCCGAGGAAGACCGACTCGAAGGCCGAGCGCCACTGGTCGTCCGTGGCATCGGTGATCGTCCCGCCCGCCGGCCCGCCCACGGAGATCAGCGCTCCGTCGAACCGGCCGAACGAGTCCTGGGCGCGTGCGATCAGCCGTTCCGGCGCCTGCGGGTCGGCGAGATCCGCCACCTCCGGCACGGCGGCTTCGCCGAGCTGCTCCGCGGCCCGGGTCACCGCTTCCTCGTCCCTGCCGGAGACCACCACCCGCGCGCCCTCGGCCACCAGTGCCTGCGCCGTGGCCAGTCCCAGGCCGCGTGTGCCACCGGTGACGACGTACGCCTTGCCCTGCAGTCCGAGCTCCATCTCGCCTCCGTCGTTGGTTTCCCAAGGGATGTCGGCAAACTGTCACGCCCCGCGCGGAACATCCAGTGGGGAGTGAATGTCTAGCGACATACCTTGGGAAACTGCCTACGCCTCGTGGCCCGTAGGGACGGCGTCGTCGCGGAACTGGGTGCGGTAGAGGTGGCCGTACAGGCCGCCCTGGGCGAGCAGCTCCTCGTGGCTACCCTGCTGCGCCACCCGGCCCTGATCGATCACCAGGATCCGGTCTGCGTGACGGATGGTCGACAGCCGGTGGGCGATCACCAGCGCCGTGCGACCCTCGAGCGCGGTGTCCAGCGCCCGCTGCACCGCGGCCTCCGACTCGGAGTCCAGGTGGGCCGTGGCCTCGTCGAGCACGACGATCGGCGGTGCCTTGAGCAGCAGGCGAGCGATCGCCAGCCGCTGTCGCTCGCCCCCGGAGAGCCGGTAGCCACGGTCGCCCACGACCGTGTCCAGGCCATCGGGCAGGGAGCGCACCAGCGAAGCGATCTGGGCCGCCTCCAGCGCCTGCCAGATCTCGGTCTCCGTGGCACCCGGCCGGGCGTACTCCAGGTTGGTCAGGATCGTCTCGTGGAACATGTAGGCGTCCTGGGTGACGTAGCCGACGACGTCCTCGAGCGACTGCAACGTCACGTCCCGCACGTCCTGCCCGCCCACGCAGACCCGCCCACCGGTGGTGTCGTAGAGCCTCGCCACGAGGTGGGTGATCGTGGTCTTGCCGGCCCCCGAAGGTCCCACCAGAGCGACCATCTCGCCCCGGCGCGCCGCGAACGAGAGGCCCTTGAGGACCTCGCCGGAGTCGTGCGACTCGCGCCGCGCGACCGCCTCGAGACTCTGCAGGGAGACCTCGTCGGCGCGCGGGTAGCGGAACCGCACGTCCTCGAAGGTGACGTCCGCCGCGTCGGCCGGCAGCGCCACGGCATCGGGCTTCTCCGGCACGGTGGTCGGCAGGTCGAGCACCTCGAAGACCCGCTCGAAGCTCACCAGGGCGGTCATCACGTCGACCCGCACGTTGGACAGACCCTGGAGCGGCCCGAGCAGCCGCAGCAGGAGCGTGGCCAGGGCCAGCAACGTCCCGATCGTGAGCTCGCCTTGAATCACCAGATAGCCACCGACGCCGTACGCCAGCGCGGTCGCGAGTGCCGGGATCAGCATCAGAGTGGCGGCGAAGAGCCGGGTGATGCGGGCGATCCTCACCCCGAGGTCGCGCACCACGTCGGCCTTGGCCGAGAACGCGGCGTCTTCCTCGTCGCGGCGGCCGAAGAGCTTGAGCAGCATCGCGCCACCGACGTTGAACCGCTCGGTCATCGCGTTGCCGAGGTCGGCGTTGCCGTCCATCTGGTCGTGGGTCAGCCCGCTCAGCCGGACACCGACCCAGCGCGAGACCCCGACCAGGACCGGGAACAGGAGCAGCACCAGAAGCGTCACCCGCCAGCTCAACGCCAGCATCGCGACCCCGACCACGACCACGGCGATCGAGTTGCTGACGGTGCTCTGCAGAGTGGAGGTGAAGGCACGTTGCGCGCCGATCACGTCGTTGTTGAGCCGACTGACCAGCGCACCCGTCTGGGTGCGGGTGAAGAACGCCAGCCCCAGCCGCTGCACGTGGGCGAACACCGACGCGCGCAGGTCCATGATCAGACCTTCGCCGATCCGGGCGGAGATGACGCCGGAGATCACGGTGAGGACGGCCTCGAGGACCGCGACGCCGGCCATGGCCGCAGCCAGCCAGACGACCAGCGAGGTGTTCCCGGCGGTGATCCCGTCGTCGACGATCCGCCGCACCAGCAGTGGGCTGACCACCACCAGGCAGGCGTCGAAGACCGTCAGCAGCATGAAGCCGCCGATCAGCCTCCGCTGCGGACCTGCGAAGCCGAGCACCCGCCGGAAGGTCTCCCCCTTCAGCCGGGTCTGCGTGGCACTGCGGTCGGTGCGCATGTGGCGCCACACCGGCCCCATCCCGTGCCCCATCGCCACGAGCTGCTCCTCTCCGGCCCCGAGGGCCTCACGTGCGCGGACTGCTGGCGCAGATCAGCCGAGCCTGCGGGCCATGTCCCGCAACCGGCCGAGCTGCGCCCGCCGCTCGGCCTCACGCTGGGCCTCCAGGTCCTGCTCGGGGGCCGCGAGCATCAGCTGCTTGACCCCGCTCACCGCCGCGTGCGTCGGCGCCGTGAACCGCTCCACCGCCGCGTCCACCGCGGAGTCGAGCTGGTCGGGCTCGCAGATCTCGTTGAGCAGACCCATCGCGTGCGCCTCGACGCCGTCCACCACCCGCGCGGTCGCGGCGATGTCGAGTGCGCGTGAGTACCCAACCACTTCCAGCAGGGGCTTTGTTCCCGTCAGGTCGGGGACGAGCCCGAGCGCGGTCTCCTTCAGGCAGAGCTGGGTCTGCGCAGTGCCGATGCGGTAGTCGCACGACAGCGCCAGCTGGAAGCCCGCGCCGTACGCGTGGCCCTGGACAGCCGCGATCGAGATCCATCGCGGGTCTCGCAGCCACACGAAGCCACGCTGGCAGTTGTCGATCCAGGCCAGCACCTCCTCGTCGGGCAGGCCCAGGAGCGACGGGATGTCCCCCTCGTCCTCGATCCCGGTGCCATCGATGAGTCGTCGGTCCAGCCCTGCGGAGAAGGACTGCCCGGCGCCTCGCAGCACCACGACCGCGACCTCGTCGCCGAGCTCCTCCCCGACCTGGTGCAGCGCCTGCCACATCGAAGGCGTCTGCGCGTTGCGGCGGTCGGGCCTGTCGAGAGTGACCGTGGCGACTGACCCGGAGAGGTCCAGCCGGATGCCTCCGCGATCGAGCAGGGCCGGGTCGATGGTCATGGGGACCAACCTAGAGGCTCGGGCCCCACGTGAGCGGCGAGGTCCGCTGGCTCACCGCCTTCCTGAAGACCGCGGTGGAGTCCTCCGAGGCTGCCGAACGGTTCTGCACCCAAGGTGCAGCCCGCAGGGTGACGACTACGTCGTGTGCGGCTCCCCCCGGCGGCATGACCTTCTGCCTGCATCGCCACCGTGCCCACCCTGGCCGGGGCGATCCTAAGAATCCTGGACCAGATGGCCGAGACCTGGTGCCGCTGTGCGGCTACCGCCACCAACGCATTCACGACCCCGACTACGACCACCAGTACCGACCCGCCGGCGCCATCAGCTACGTCAGGAGTACGTGATGGGTCAGGACAAGCTCGACCGACGCTCTGGGGCTCGACCGACGCGGTGTGTGGTGGGTCAGGCGAGGGCGATCAGGTCGGCGTAGTCCTCGTTCCACAGGTCCTCGACACCGTCGGGCAGGATCAGGACCCGGTCTGGCTCGAGCGCTGCGACCGCACCTTCGTCGTGGGTGACCAGCACGATCGCGCCCTCGTAGGACCGGATCGCGGCGAGCACCTCCTCCCGCGAGGCCGGGTCCAGGTTGTTGGTCGGCTCGTCGAGCAGCAGCACGTTGGCGCTGGAGACGACCAGGATCGCCAGCGCCAGCCGGGTCTTCTCTCCTCCGGAGAGCACGCCTGCCGACTTCATGGCGTCGTCACCGCTGAACAGGAACGACCCGAGCACGCTGCGGGCCTCGCTGTCGCCCAGCTGCGGCGCGGCGGTGCGCAGGTTCTCCAGCACGGTGCGCGAGACGTCGAGGGTCTCGTGCTCCTGGGCGTAGTAGCCGAGCTTGAGCCCGTGCCCCGGGTCGACCTGACCGGTGTCGGGCTTGTCGAGCCCGCCGAGGATGCGCAGCAGGGTGGTCTTGCCCGCGCCGTTGAGCCCCAGGATGACGACCCGGGTTCCCTTGTCGATCGCCAGGTCGACGTCGGTGAAGACCTCCAGCGAGCCGTAGGACTTCGACAGCTCTGCCGCGGTCAAGGGGGTCTTGCCACACGGAGCGGGCTTGGGGAAGGCGATCCGGGCGACCTTGTCGGAGCGGCGCTCCTCCTCCACCCCGGCCATCAGCCGCTCGGCCCGCTTCATCATGGACTGCGCGGCCTGGGCCTTGGTCGCCTTGGCCCGCATCCGGTTCGCCTGGTCCATCAGGCTGGAGGCCTTGCGCTCGGCGTTGGCACGTTCGCGCCGGCGTCGGCGCTCGTCCTGCTCGCGCTGCTGGAGGTACGCCGACCACCCCATCGCGTAGACGTCGACCTCTGCCCGGTTGGCGTCGAGATGCAGCACCTTGTTGACGCACGCCTCCAGCAGGGCCACGTCGTGGCTGATGATCACCAGGCCGCCCTTGTGGGTGCGCAGGAACTCGCGCAGCCACAGGATCGAGTCCGCGTCCAGGTGGTTGGTGGGCTCGTCGAGGAGGAGCGTCTCGGCACCGGAGAAGAGGATCCGTGCCAGCTCGACACGGCGCCGTTGGCCGCCGGACAGCGTGCCCAGCGGCTGCTCGAGCACCCGGTCCTCGATGTTCAGGCTGGCAGCGATCCGGCGGGCCTCGGCCTCGGCGCCATACCCACCACCGGCGTGCAGCACGGCGTCGGCGCGCTCGTACTTGCGCATCGCCCGCTCCTGCACCTCGGGGTCCTCGGAGGCCATGCCCTGCTCGGACTCGCGCAGCTTCCGCACGGCCTCGTCGAGGCCGCGCGCAGACAGGATCCGCTCCAGCGCGATCACGTCGGGGTCACTGGTGCGTGGGTCCTGCGGGAGGTAGCCGATCTCTCCGGTCCGGGTCGCCGAGCCCGAGGCAGGCAACCCTTCCCCCGCGAGGATCCGGGTCAGCGTCGTCTTGCCTGCACCGTTGCGCCCCACCAGGCCGACCCTGTCCCCCGCCGCCACCCGGAAGGAGACGTGCTCCATCAGCAGGCGCGCGCCGGCGCGCACCTCGAGGTCCTGCACGGTGATCATGAGAGCTTTCCGGAGAGCCGGGGATGGGTACGCAAGCCAGGACGTGGCCGCCGCGGTGGTCGTCGCCGCCCGCGAAAGGGCCACTCTACGGGGCCCGTCGGCTAGCGTGACACGACGCCTGCCGCCTGACCGACTCGGAGGAACCGGGATGCGCTTCAACCCCAAGGCACGGCTCAACCGTGGCCAGGTGCAGGTCCGCCGCGGACGTGGCGGTGGCGGCGGAGGCCGCCTCGGGAGCGGAGGGGGTTTCGGGGGTGGGCGTGGTCTGCCGATCCCGTCCAGCACCGCGGGTCGAGGGGGTCTGGGCGGTGTGATCGCGCTGGTGCTCATCTTCGTCGTCGTGCAGCTGCTCAGCGACGGGACGGGCGGCAGCGGCGCGGAGGCTCGCTCCGAGGACCAGCCCGTGAGCACCTCCGAGCTCACCGAGTGCCGCACCGGTGAGGACGCCAACGACAACCCTGACTGTGCGCGGCTGGCCGTGGTCAACTCGATCCAGTCCTACTGGGAACGGGCCATGCCGCAGCAGACCGGCCGGGAGTACACACCGGCGGACACCGTGATCTTCAACGACCAGGTCGACACCGGCTGCGGCCCGGCCAGCTCGCAGGTCGGCCCCTTCTACTGCCCGGTGACGACCGACCGCAAGGTCTACCTGGACACCTCGTTCTTCGAGGAGATGCTCGAGGGGCAGCTCGGGGCCGAGGGCGGGGACTTCGCCGAGGCCTACGTCCTGGCCCATGAGTACGGTCACCACGTCGAGAACCTGCTCGGTTACCTGGCCCGGGCCCGCACTCAGCAGGGCCCCGAGAGCGATGGCGTGCGGGTCGAGCTGATGGCCGACTGCCTGGCCGGGATGTGGACGAAGAACGCCACGAGCACCCCCGGGCCCGACGGGCAGTTCCTGATCATCGAGCTGGACGAGCAGGACATCGCCGAGGCGCTGGATGCGGCCGCCGCGGTCGGCGACGACCGGATCCAGGAAGGCACCACCGGCAGCACCAACCCCGAGACCTGGACCCACGGGTCCGCCGAGGCCCGGCAGTTCTGGTTCGACCGCGGGTTCACCCAGGGCACGCTGGCGGACTGCGACACCTTCGAGGCCGACCAGCTCTACCCGGACAAGTAGCGGCGAGAGCCTGAGCGGATCCGGGCTAGGCGTTCACGACTGCGATCGCGACCGACTGCGCGTCGGCGACCGCCTGGTCCAGGACCGCGCGCTTGGGGTCCGGCGTGGGCAGCCAGCGGGCGTCGACACCGCCCACGAGTCGGGCCAGCCTCGGGTCGGCCAGGCACTGCTCGACGGCCGTCCGGTCACCGCCCGTCACGAGCACGTCCACGCCCTGGTCGAAGATCCGCAGCGCGTGGTCGGTCGCGGCCTGGTACGCCACGTGGGCCTGGTTGTCGCGTCGGCGCGCGAAGCGCTGCTGGGACTGCCCGCCTGCCTTCGTGCGGCTCTGCACATGGCGCTGCCCGACCTTGTGGGCGACCAGGTCGGGGCCCTGGAGCCGGGCCACCGCGAAGCCGCCCTTGCGCACCAGCAGCACCCCCCAGCGCTTCGGCGGAGCCGCTGACTCGGCCAGCGCGGCGGGATCTGCCGGGCCGTCGAACGTCATGCCGAACGGCAGCCGTGCGACCGCGGTGGAACCGTCGGCGGCTAGGCCGTGCAGCGCCGCGTCGGCCACGCTCAAGGCGACCTCGCCGTGGCGCTCGGCGAAGTTCGCGAACCAGCGCTCGACCCGCTCAGCCGGCAGCAGCAGCCGCCCCGGTTGCCCGCTCGAGTCTCGGCCCTCAGTCACCTGGTGCCTGGGAACCGCGATGCAAGGGCGGCATCAGCCCTCAGACGTTGAATCCGAGGGCCCGCAGCATCTCGCGGCCGTCGTCGGTGATCTTGTCAGGGCCCCACGGCGGCATCCACACCCAGTTGATCGCGACGTCGGAGGCGATCTCCGACAGCGCCTGCTGGGTCTGGTCCATGATCACGTCGGTGAGCGGACAGGCAGCGGAGGTGAGCGTCATGTCGAGCACCACCTCGTTGCCGTCGATGTGGACGTCGTAGAGCAGACCGAGGTCGACCACGTTGATCCCGAGCTCGGGGTCGACGACGTCCTTCATCGCCTCTTCCACGTCGTCGGCGGTCAGAGTGCCTGCCGCCGCCGCGCCCGCTCCAGGGGTCACCTCGGGCAGGTCGCTGTGGCGGTGCCCCGAGGTTGTCGAAGGGTCGTCCTGGGCGGTCATCGCCGGGCCGGTGCCGGACTCGGTCATCGCTGCTCCTCCTTGGTGTCGCTGCTCTCCGGGGACTCCACGGCGCCGATGACTCGTGCCGTCGCGTCCTTCCACGCCATCCATCCGAGGAGGGCGCACTTGACGCGCATCGACAGCTTCGCGGTGCCGGCGAAGGCGACGGCGTCCTCGAGCACGTCCTCGTCTGGTTCGACGGTCCCGCGTCCATGCATCATCCGCAAGAACTCCTCGTGGACCGTCATCGCCTCGGCGACCGTGCGCCCGATCACCAGATCGGTCATGACGCTGGTCGAGGCCTTGCTGATCGAGCACCCGTCGCCGTCGTAGGAGACGTCGACGACCCGAGCCTGCAGCCCCTCGCCCTCGAGATGCACGCGCAGCGTGACCTCGTCGCCACAGGTGGGGTTCACGTGGTGCACCTCGGCCTCGAAGGGCTCCCGCAGACCGAAGTGCTGAGGGTGCTTGGAGTGGTCCAGGATGATCTCCTGGTACATCTGGTCGAGGTAGCTCACGCTGGCCCCACCCCGAAGTACGTCTTGGTGTAGTCGAGCGCTGCCACGAGGGCGTCGATCTCCTCCGGTGTCGTGTACAGGTACGTCGAGGCGCGAGCGCTGGCCTGCACCCCGAACCGCGCGTGCGCGGGCTTGGCGCAATGATGTCCGGCGCGCACGGCGACCCCCCGGCTGTCGAGCACCTGCGCGACGTCGTGGGGGTGCACCTCGGCGAGCTCGAAGCTCACCGCACCGCCGCGCAGCCGGGGGTCGGTGGGCCCGAGCACACTGACGCCGGGGACCGACGCCAGCCCGTCGAGGAGGTAGCCGGTGATGGCCTCCTCGTGGGTCCGCACCGCCGCCATGCCGATGTGGCCGAGATAGTCGACCGCCGCCCCCAGGCCGACCGCCTCGACGATCGGCGGCGTGCCCGCCTCGAACTTCGCCGGGATGTCGGCGTAGGTCGAGCGCTCCATGGTGACTGTGCGGATCATCTCGCCACCGCCGAGGAACGGCGGCAGCTGCTCCAGGACCGACTGCCGACCCCAGAGCACACCGATGCCCGTCGGACCGACTGTCTTGTGGCCGGTGAATGCCAACAGGTCCGGGCGACTCGACTCCTCCATCGAGGCCAGGTCGACCGGCATCTGGGGCACTGCCTGGGAGGCGTCGAGCACCATCAGGGCACCGACGGCGTGCGCCTTGCGCGCGATCTGCTCCACCGGGTTGACGGTGCCCAGCATGTTGGACACCCAGGTCACCGAGACCAGCTTGGTCCGCTCGTTGATCAGCTCCTCGATCGTGGAGAGGTCCAGCAGTCCGTCGTCGGTCAGGCCGAACCAGCGCAACGTGGCGCCCGTGCGCTCGCAGAGGAGCTGCCACGGCACGATGTTGGAGTGGTGCTCCATCTCGGAGATCACGATCTCGTCGCCTGGCCCGACCTTCAGGTCACCCTCGGCCCAGGCGAGGGTGTTGGCCACGAGGTTGAGCGCCTCGGAGGCGTTCTTGGTGAAGATCACCTCGTCGCGCGACGGAGCGCCGATGAAGCCGGCGACCTTGTCCCGCGCCGCCTCGAACGCCTCGGTGGCCTCCGCGCCGAGCTGGTGCACGGCTCGGGCCACGTTGGCGTTGTGGCGCTCCAGGTGGTCGACCATGGTGTCGATCACGACCTGCGGCTTCTGCGAGGTGTTGGCACTGTCGAGGTAGACCAACGGCTGGCCGTGCTCGAACGTCCGCTGCAGGATCGGAAAGTCCTTGCGGATCAGGTCCAGCCCCGGCAGGAGCCCGGGGAGGTCGTGGCGTGTGCCGGTCATGGCCTCAGCCCGCCGCCTTGGCGGTCTGGTACGACGCGTAGCCCTCGGCCTCGAGCTTCTCCGCCAGCTCCGGTCCGCCCTCCTCGGCGACCCGGCCGTCCACGAAGACGTGGACGAAGTCGGGGGTGATGTAGCGCAGGATCCGGGTGTAGTGGGTGATCAGGAGGACACCCTTGTCGTCGTTCTCCATGAACCGGTTGACGCCCTCGGAGACGACCTTGAGCGCGTCGATGTCGAGTCCGGAGTCGGTCTCGTCCAGCACCGCGATCCTGGGGTCGAGCAGCTCCAGCTGGACGATCTCGTGGCGCTTCTTCTCACCACCGGAGAAGCCCTCGTTGACGTTGCGCTGGGCGAAGGCGGTGTCCATCTGCATCCGCTCCATGGCGCCGTTGACGTCCTTGATCCAGGTGCGCAGCTTCGGCGCCTCGCCGGAGATCGCGGTGCGCGCGGTGCGCAGGAAGTTGGCGACCGAGACGCCCGGCACCTCGATCGGGTACTGCATCGCCAGGAACAGCCCGGCACGCGCCCGCTCGTCCACGGACATCTGCAGCACGTCCTCGCCGTCCAGGGTCACGGTGCCGCTGGTCACGGTGTACTTCGGGTGGCCGGCGATGCTGTAGGCAAGCGTCGACTTGCCCGATCCGTTCGGACCCATGATCGCGTGGGTCTGACCCGAGCCGATGGTCAGCGTGACGCCCTTCAGGATCTCCTTCGGGCCGTCCTCGGTGTGGACGCTGACGTGCAGGTCCTTGATCTCCAGAGTGCTCATGTATCTCTGACTTCCTGTTCTTGACTACGCGTTCAGGGGGTTGGCCACGTCGACCAGGACGTCGCCGCCCTCGACGCGCACCGGGTAGACGGGAACCGGCTCGAAGGCCGGCAGGGTGGTGGGTTTGCCGGTGCGCAGGTCGAACGTCGACCCGTGCAGCCAGCACTCGATCAGGCAGCCCTCGACCTCACCCTCCGACAGCGGGATGGCCGCGTGGGAGCACTGGTCACGGACCGCGAAGACCTCGTCGTGGTCCTTGACCACGGCGATCTCGGTGTCCTCGACGGTCACCGCGAGCGGCTCACTGTCGGTGAGGTCGGCGAGCGCACAGGCGCGATGGAAAGCCATCACACCTCCACTGCGGGACGCCGCAGGACGTTCTTGGCGAGCTCGGCCTCCACCGTCGCCATCAGCTTGTCCTGGAAGGCGGGGATCCCGATCTTGCCGATGATGTCGTTGAAGAAGCCGTGCACGACCAGTCGCTGCGCCTCGTCCTCGGGCACGCCCCGCGACTGCAGGTAGAACAGCTGCTCGTCGTCGAAGCGGCCGGTGGCCGAGGCGTGGCCGGCGCCCTCGATCTCCCCGGTCTCGATCTCCAGGTTGGGCACCGAGTCGGCCTGGCAACCGTCGGTGAGCACCAGGTTGCGGTTCTCCTCGTAGGTGTCGATGCCCTCGGCGACCTTGCGGATCAGGACGTTGCCGATCCAGACGGCGTGGGCGCCCGCGCCCTGCAGCGCACCCTTGTAGACCGCGTTGCTGGTCGTCTTGGGCGCGTTGTGGTCCACGAAGAGCCGGTGCTCGATGTGCTGGCCGGCGTCGGCGAAGTAGAGGCCGAGCAGCTCGGCCTCGCCGCCGGGGCCGTCGTACTCGACGTTGGCGTGCATCCGGACCAGGTCGCCGCCGAAGCTGATCGCGACGTGCTTGACCGAGGCGTCGCGGCCGACCTTGATGGCGTCGCGGCCCAGGTGCACCGCGTCGTCCTCCCAGTCCTGCACGCTCAGCACCGTGACCTGGGCGCCGTCACCGACCAGGATCGAGGTGGTGGCGCTGTAGCGGGCCGAGCCCGTGTGCGCGAGCACGATCGTGGCCTTGGCGTGCGCGCCGACGCGGAGCACCAGGTGGCCCCACACCAGCTGGTCGAGGGACTCCCCGTGCAGCCGCAGCACGATCGGCTGCTCCTCGTTGAGCTCGGTCTCCGCAGGCACGTCCAGCAGGAGCGCGCCCCCCGCCTGCTCCACGGCCAGAGCGCTGGGCCGGTCGTTGGGAGCCAGCTCGCCCAGGTCGCGGGCCTGCTCGGTGGTGATCGACGACAGGGTCACACCCTGGGGCAGCTCGCTGTCCCAGGTCAGCTGGTCCTCGGAGGGAGTCTCCTCGAGCAGACCGCGCAGCCGCTGCAGCGGGGTGAACCGCCAGACCTCCTCGCGCCCGGTGGGCACCGGGTGCTTGGCGAGGTCGTACGACGCGGGCGGGTTGAGGTGGGACTCCACCCGCTCTGCTGGGGTCTGCTCCAGCGCGGCCGCGACGGTCTCGCGGGCAGCATCGGTCACAGTCAACTTCTGAACTCTCTCTTCACGTGGGGGTCAGGATCGTCGGCGTGGTTCCGGCGGTGCGGCGTCAGCCGACAGCGCCCTCCATCTGCAGCTCGATCAGTCGGTTGAGCTCCAGGGCGTACTCCATCGGGAGCTCCTTGGCGATCGGCTCGACGAAGCCGCGCACGATCATGGCCATCGCCTCGTCCTGCTCCATGCCACGGCTCATCAGGTAGAAGAGCTGGTCCTCGGAGACCTTCGAGACGCTCGCCTCGTGGCCCATGGAGACGTCGTCCTCGCGGACGTCGACGTAGGGGTAGGTGTCGGAGCGGCTGATCTGGTCGACCAGCAGCGCGTCGCACAGCACGTTGGACCTGGAGCCGTGTGCGCCCTCGTTGATCTGCACCAGACCGCGGTAGGAGGTGCGGCCACCCCCACGCGCCACCGACTTGCTCAGGATCGAGCTGGAGGTGTGGGGAGCGGCGTGCACCATCTTGGCGCCCGCGTCCTGGTGCTGGCCCTCGCCGGCGAAGGCGACCGAGAGCGTCTCGCCCTTGGCGTGCTCGCCCATGAGGTAGACGGCGGGGTACTTCATCGTGATCTTGGATCCGATGTTGCCGTCGACCCACTCCATGGTCGCGCCGGCCTCGCAGGTCGCACGCTTGGTGACGAGGTTGTAGACGTTGTTCGACCAGTTCTGGATGGTGGTGTAGCGGCAGCGCGCGCCCTTCTTCACCACGATCTCGACGACCGCCGAGTGCAGCGAGTCGGACTGGTAGATCGGAGCCGTGCAGCCCTCGACGTAGTGCACGTAGGCGCCCTCGTCGACGATGATCAGCGTCCGCTCGAACTGGCCCATGTTCTCGGTGTTGATCCGGAAGTAGGCCTGCAGCGGGATGTCGACGTGCACGCCCGGCGGCACGTAGATGAACGAGCCACCGGACCACACCGAGGTGTTGAGCGCGGCGAACTTGTTGTCACCGACCGGGATGACCGTGCCGAAGTACTCCTTGAAGAGGTCCTCGTGCTCGCGCAGAGCGGTGTCGGTGTCGAGGAACAGCACGCCCTGCTCCTCGAGGTCCTCGCGGATCTGGTGGTAGACCACCTCGGACTCGTACTGAGCGGCCACACCGGCAACGAGGCGCTGCTTCTCCGCCTCGGGGATGCCGAGCTTGTCGTAGGTGTTCTTGATGTCCTCGGGCAGGTCCTCCCAGGTGGTGGCCTGCTTCTCCGTGGAGCGCACGAAGTACTTGATGTTGTCGAAGTCGATGTCGCTGAGGTCGGCACCCCAGGTGGGCATCGGCTTGCGGCCGAACAGGCGCAGCCCCTTCAGGCGCAGCTTGAGCATCCACTCCGGCTCGTTCTTCAACCCGGAGATGCCGCGCACGACGTCCTCGTTGAGGCCGCGCTGTGCCGTGGAGCCGGCGAGGTCGGAGTCCGACCAGCCGTACTCGTACTTGCCCAGGCCCTTGAGCTCGGGGTTGGCCTCCTCGACGGCATTGGGCACTGCGGGGGTGATTGCCTCGGGGTGCGTGGTCATCGTGACCGCCTCTCCGTGATCGGGATCGAGGTTGCTGGGTTGGTGTCCTGCTGGCTGGTTTGCCGGGTGCGGGTGACGTCGGGGATGCACGTGGTGCACACACCGTCGCCGTGGGCGATGGTGGCCAGGCGCTGCACGTGACTGCCCAGGACCCGCGCGAAGACCTCGGTCTCCACCTCGCACAGCTGCGGGAACTCGTGGGCCACGTGAGCCACCGGGCAGTGCTGCTGGCACAGCTGCTCACCGACCGGGCCGTCGTGCACGGTGGCCGCGAAACCGGCCTCCCGCAGCACCTCGGCCAACGCCTGGGAGGCGCTGAGGCCGGGGTCGGCCGAACGCCGGGCGTCGACGGCGTCCTCGACCCATGCCAGACGCTGCCGGGCGAAGTCGGTGACCGCCTGCTCGCCTCCGGTCTGGGCGAGGAAGCGCAGGGCCTGCGCGGCGAGGTCGTCGTACTGCTGCTCGAACTGGTCGCGACCGGTCTCGGTGAGCGCGAACAGCCTCGCCGGGCGGCCGCGACCCCGGGCCCCGTGTGCGCTGGGCTCACGGGTCTCGATCGTGCCCTCGACGAGCATGTGGTCGAGGTGACGGCGTACGGCGGCAGGGGTCAGTGACAGCTGCTCGGCGAGCGCCGCAGCCGTCGTCGGTCCCTGCTCCAGGATCGTCCGCGCAACCCGCTGCCGGGTCGGGGCGTCGGCGCGCTCCTGGCTCTCCCCCTGGTGGGCGGGAGCGTGTACGTCGATTTCCACCACACCATTGTTGCGTTATTCGCCCCGCACCTTCAAATAAGGCCCCCCTAACCTCCGTCACGCTTGTGACCCACGTCACCCCGGAAGCGTGAGTGGAGCCGGCGGGCCGGCCCCGCCGCGCCCGACTCGGCCCGCCGGCGGGCCCGCTCTAGACTTTGCGCGATGCCTGCGACAGCCCTCTCCCCCGATGCGCCTGCGGTGCAGGTGAGCGGACTGGTGATGCGCTACGGCCGCACCCTGGCGGTCGACGAGCTCGACCTGACGGTCGAACGCGGCACGATCACCGCGGTGCTGGGCCCCAACGGCGCGGGCAAGACCACCACCTTGGAGACCTGCGAGGGCTTCCGCCGCCCCCACGGCGGCGAGGTGCGGGTGCTGGGGCTCGACCCGATCCGCGACCGCCGCCGACTGCTTCCCCGCATCGGGGTGATGCTCCAGCAGGGTGGCGCCTGGACCGGGGTCCGGGCAGAGGAGATGTTGCGCCACATCGCCGCACTGCACGCCCGCCCGCTGCCGGTGCCGATGCTCGTCGAGCGGCTGGGTCTCGGCGAGTGCGGCCGCACGCCGTACCGGCGACTGTCCGGCGGGCAGAAGCAACGGCTGTCCCTGGCCATGGCGCTGGTCGGACGCCCGGAGCTGCTCTTCGTCGACGAGCCCACGGCGGGGATGGATCCGCAGGCCCGTCGCGACACCTGGGACCTGCTGCGCGAGGTACGCGCGGACGGCGTCACCACCGTGCTGACCACGCACTACCTCGAGGAGGCCGAGCGGCTCGCCGACTGCGTGCACATCATCGAGCGCGGTCGCGTGATCGCCTCCGGCACCCCCGACGAGCTCACCCGGGTCTCTGGGCAGCGCACGCTCCGGCTCACCGCCGCCGACGTCCTCCCCCACCACCTGCCCGACTCGCTGGCCGCCGACCTGGGCTCGCTCGGCGAGGTGCACTGGGTCGATCCCCGGACGCTGCTGGTGGCCGGTGAGCTGGAGACCAAGTCGCTGGTCGTGGTGACCCAGTGGTGCGAGCGCCACGACGTGGAGCTGGACGCGATGACCTTCGGCCGACACACGCTGGAGGACGTCTTCCTGCGGCTGACCGGACGGGAGTTCGACTGATGGACGGCACGTTCACCGCTGCCCCCGGGGCGGCACCCCTGGCGCGCCAGGTGCGGGCCCAGGCGCTGATGGAGGCCCGGTTGATGGTCCGCAACGGCGAGCAGCTGTTGCTGGCTCTGGTGATCCCCTTGCTGGTGCTGTTCGCCGGCGTCACCGCGATCGAGCGCCAGAACCTCTCGCTCTCGCACACCCCGATCGACACCTTGGCGCCCGGCGTGCTGGGGCTGGCCATCATGTCGACCGCGTTCACGTCGTTGGCGATCAGCACCGGCTTCGAGCGCAGGTACGGCGTCCTCAAGCGGCTGGGGGCCTCGCCGCTGCCACGCCACGGTCTGTTGCTGGGCAAGGTGGGCGCGCTGCTCGCGCTGCTGCTGCTCCAGGCGGTGGTGCTCGGTGGAGCGGCACTGCTGATGGGGTGGAGCCCCGAGCTGACCCCGCGCGGGGTCACCGGTGCATTGGTGGTCGCCGCGGTGGGCACCGCCGCCTTCGCCGCGCTTGGACTGTTCGTAGCCGGGGTGCTCCGGGCCGAGGCAACCCTGGCGGTGGCCAACCTGGTCTATCTCCTGCTCGCCGCCGGCGGCGCGGTGGTCCTGCCCGCCTCCGTCTACGGCGGGGCGGAGCCTTTGCTGCGCTGGCTGCCCTCCGGTGCGCTGGGTGGTGGCCTGCGCGAGGCGCTGCTCGTGGGTACCTTCCCACTGGCGCCGACACTGGTCCTCATGCTGTGGGCCGTGGTCGGCGCGGCGCTGACCGCCAGGACGTTCCGATGGGAGTGAGCGACCCGGAGACCGAGGTGCCCGCACTCGGGCACCCGGCCGGAGCCGGCGACGGGTGGGCGCACCGCTGGCTGCCCGCGCTGACCTGGGCCTCGCTGGGGGTCAACGTCCTGATCGTGGTGTCCGGCGGCGTCGTACGCCTCACCGGCAGCGGGCTCGGCTGTCCCGAGTGGCCGCGCTGCACCGAGGAGTCGTTCGTGCCGCACGGCGCGCTGGGCGTGCACGGAGCGATCGAGTTCGGCAACCGGCTGGTGACGTTCTTGATCGCCGCGGTCGCGATCGCCACGTTCGTCGCCGCCTGGCGCGTCGGCCGTCCCGGTGTGACTCGGCTGGCACTCGTCCTCGCGGTGGGGGTGCCGGCGCAGGCCGTGCTCGGCGGCATCACCGTCCTGGTGGACCTGAACCCATGGGTCGTGGCGGGCCACCTGCTGCTCTCGATGGCGATGATCGGGGTCGCGGTGGCCCTGGTGCGGCGGGTGCGTGAGCCGGACGAGCCGGCGCGTCTCGCGGTGCCTGATCCGCTGGCGTGGCTGGTGTGGCTGATCTTCCTCGTGGGCTGGGTGGTCCTCTACCTCGGCACCATCGTGACCGGCTCGGGCCCCCATGCCGGGGACCTGCAGTCCCCTCGCAACGGGCTCGACCCCCGCGCGGTCTCGCAGCTGCACGTCGATGCTGTGATGCTGCTGCTCGGTCTGACCGTGGCCGCCTGGCTGGTGATGCGGGCCCTGCCGGCGCCTGCCTCGGCGCGTTACGCCGTCCAGGTGCTGCTGCTGGTCGAGCTCGGGCAGGGAGTCGTCGGGTTCGTGCAGTACTTCAGCGGTCTGCCGGTCGCCGTGGTGGCGGTCCACCTGCTCGGCGCAGCCCTGGTCTCAGCGGCGCTCACCTGGCTCCTGCTCTCGATCCGCACCCGCTCGCCCCTCGTCGGGGAAGGTAGCGCCCACCAGGTGCCCGCAGACTTCCCCGATCAAGCTGGAGCGCTCAGGTGATCAGGGGGTCGAGCGCGACCGCGAGGAAGAGCAGCGAGAGGTACATGTTCGACCAGTGGAAGAGCCGCATCGGGCGCATCTCCACCACGCTGTCGGTGCGCCGCGTCCGGGCGCGAAGCAGGAACGACTCGACGACGAAGACGACCCCCAGGACCACTGCGGCCGCCGGGTAGAGCCACCCGGTGCCGGCGATGGGCCACAGCGCCAGCGAGGTGAGCACGGTCACCACGGCGTACACCGCGATCTGGTCCCCCACCGTGCGGGCCGGTGCCACCGACGGCAGCATCGGCACCTCGGCGGCGGCGTAGTCCTCGCGGTAGCGCAGCCCCAGCGCCCAGAAGTGCGGTGGCGTCCAGAAGAACACCACCAGGAACAGCACCACCGGCGGCCACGCCAGTGAGCCGGTCACGGCGGTCCAGCCGATCAGCGCCGGGAAGCAACCCGCGGCGCCGCCCCAGACGATGTTCTGGCTGGTGCGTCGCTTGAGGATCATCGTGTAACCGACGACGTAGAACACGTTGGCCGCCAGCGCCAGCCCGGCGGAGAGCCAGTTGACCAGCAGCCCCAGGAGGACGGTCGAGACCACGCCCAGCGCCAGCCCGAAGACCAGCGCGGCCCGCGGCGTCACCACGTGGCGCGGTAGCGCCCGGCGACGGGTGCGGCGCATCCGCTCGTCGATGTCGCGGTCGTAGACGCAGTTGAGCGCGTTCGCGCTGCCGGCCGACAGGGTGCCGCCCACCACGGTGGCCACGACCAGCCAGAGATCCGGCACCCCCTGCTGAGCGAGGAACATCACCGGCACCGTGGTCAGGAGCAGCAGCTCGATGATGCGCGGCTTCGTGAGCCCGACGTAGGCCGCCACCACGTCGCGGCGACGGGCTGCGGCGAGGCCGGGGCGGTCGGCGTCGACGTGCAGCGCGGACTGCAACCGCGTGGAGGCGGCATCGGACCGCGCTCCGAGTCGGGGATCGACCGCTGTCACTTCGTCCTCGAGGCTGTGGGGACCGGCCCGGCAGGGCACGGTTCGGGCGTGTGCAGTCTAGTGCCTCCTGAGCGGCGCTCGGACCCGCGGGCCTCACCTGGGCGGGGGTGTCTGTCCAGGTACCCCGCGGCTAGGCTCGCGGTATACCCCAACCCGAGAGGACCCGGCGTGAGCAGCACCCTGGACTGGACCGATCTCGACAGTCGAGCGGTGGACACCGTGCGGGTACTGGCGATGGACGCGGTGCAGAAGGTCGGCAACGGTCACCCGGGCACGGCGATGAGCCTGGCTCCGGCGGCCTACCTGCTGTTCCAGAAGGCGATGCGGCACAACCCTGCCGACCTCGGCTGGGTGGCTCGTGACCGGTTCGTGCTCTCGTGCGGTCACTCGAGCCTGACGCTGTACATCCAGCTCTACCTCGGCGGCTTCGGCCTCGAGCTGGAGGACCTCAAGGAGCTGCGCACGTTCGGGAGCAAGACCCCCGGCCACCCCGAGGTCCACCACACCGCGGCGGTGGAGACCACCACCGGCCCCCTCGGCCAAGGCGTCGCCAACGCGGTCGGGATGGCGATGGCGGCACGACGCGAGCGCGGGCTGCTCGACCCCGATCCGGCGGACGGCGAGAGCGTGTTCGACCATCACGTCTACGTCGTGGCCAGTGACGGCGACATGCAGGAGGGCGTCAGCGCGGAGGCCTCGTCACTGGCCGGGCACCAGCAGCTGGGCAACCTGATCCTGATCTACGACGACAACAAGATCTCCATCGAGGACGACACCGACATCTCGTTCAGCGAGGACGTCGCGGCCAGGTACGCCGCCTACGGCTGGCACGTGCAGGACGTCGACTGGACCCACGGCGGCGACGGCTACGCCGAGGACGTGCCGCAGCTCTGGGATGCCATCGAGGCCGCCAAGGCGGAGACCGGGCGACCCAGCCTGATCCGGCTGCGCACGATCATCGCCTGGCCCGCGCCCAACGCCCAGAACACCGGCAAGGCTCACGGGTCAGCCCTGGGCCCCGACGAGGTCGCAGCCACCAAGCAGGTCCTGGGGTTCGATCCCGAGCAGACCTTCCAGGTCGACGACGACGTGATCGCCCACACCCGTGCCCTGCAGGAGCGCGGCCGCGTCGCCGGCGACGCCTGGGCCGAGCGGTACGCCGAGTGGGAGCGGTCCAACCCCGGGGGCGCAGCCCTGCTGCAGCGCCTGCGCAGCCGGGAGCTCCCCGAGGGCTGGACCGACGCCCTCCCGAGCTTCGATGCCGACGAGTCGGGCGTGGCCACGCGCAAGGCCTCGGGTGAGGTGCTGGCCTCGATCGCGCCGGTGCTGCCCGAGCTGTGGGGTGGATCCGCCGACCTTGCCGACTCCAACAACACCACCCCGAAGGGTGAGCCGTCGTTCATCCCCTCGGAGCGCTCGACCAAGGAGTTCCAGGGCGACCGCTACGGCCGGGTGCTGCACTTCGGCATCCGCGAGCACGCCATGGGCGCGATCATGAACGGCATCGCGCTGCACGGCGGCACCCGGGTCTACGGCGGCACCTTCCTGGTGTTCTCGGACTACATGCGTCCCGCGGTGCGGCTGGCAGCGATCATGGACGTGCCGGTCACCTACGTGTGGACCCACGACTCCATCGGGCTGGGTGAGGACGGACCGACGCACCAGCCCGTGGAGCACCTGGCTGCGCTGCGCGCGATCCCGAAGCTGGACGTGGTGCGCCCGGCGGACGCCAACGAGACCGTGGCTGCCTGGCGCACCATCCTCGAGAACCCCGACGGCCCGACGGGTCTCTGCCTGACCAGGCAGAACGTGCCCACCTTCCCGCGGGGCACCGACGAGTCCGGACAGGAGTGGGGCGACGCGCAGGGAGTCGCGCGCGGCGCCTACACGCTGCTCGACACCGAGGCCACCCCCGACGTGCTGCTCGTCGGCACCGGTTCGGAGGTCCAGCTGGCGGTCGAGGCACGTCGGCTGCTGGCCGATCAGGGGGTGCAGGCCCGCGTGGTCTCGATGCCCTGCCGCGAGTGGTTCGAGCAGCAGGACCAGGGTTACCGCGACGCGGTGCTGCCGCCGCAGGTCCGGGCCCGGGTCAGCGTCGAGGCAGCGGTCGCCCAGGGCTGGCGCGAGGTGGTCGGGGACGCCGGCCGGTCGGTGTCCCTGGAGCACTTCGGCGCGAGCGCCGACTACGCCACGCTCTACACAGAGTTCGCCATCACCGCCGACGCCGTGGTCTCCGCTGCGCAGGAGAGCATCTCGGCCGCCGCCGGCCAGAAGTAGACAGACCCCAGCACGACCACCCACACAGGAGGACGTCATGACCGACCACTCGGGAACCGGTTCGGAGCGGTTGGCCGCATTGAGCGCCGCGGGGGTGTCCATCTGGCTGGACGACCTGTCGCGAGAGCGCCTCTCGTCGGGCAACCTCGCTGACCTGATGGCGACGCACCACGTCGTGGGAGTCACCACCAACCCCACGATCTTCGCCTCGGCCGTGGCCCAGGGGGAGAGCTACGACGACCAGATCGCCGCGCTGACCCGGGCCGGGGCCGGTGTCGAGGACGTGATCGCCGAGGTGACCACCGATGACGTGCGCGAGGCCTGCGACGTGCTCGCCGAGGTGCACGAGGCGACCGAGGGCGTCGACGGCCGGGTGTCCATCGAGGTGGCCCCCACGCTCGCGTTCGACACCGAGGCGACGCTGGAGCAGGCCACGCAGCTGTGGCGCAAGGTCGAGCGCGACAACCTGCTGGTGAAGATCCCCGCGACCACCGAGGGCATGAGCGCGATCACCGCGGCTCTGGGAGAGGGCATCAGCGTCAACGTCACGCTGATCTTCGGCCTGGAGCGCTACGAGCAGGTGATGGAGGCCTACCTCTCGGGGCTGGAGCACGCCCGGCGCAGCGGCGTCGACCTCTCCACGCTGCACTCGGTGGCCTCGTTCTTCGTCTCCCGGGTCGACTCCGAGGTCGACCGTCGGCTCGAGGACATCGGCACGCCGGAGGCCCTGGAACTGCGTGGCAAGGCGGCGCTGGCCAACGCCCGGCTGGCCTTCGAGAAGTACGAGAAGGTCTTCGCCTCCGAGCGGTTCGCCGGCCTGGCGGAGCACGGTGCCCGCCCGCAACGGCCACTCTGGGCCTCGACCGGGGTGAAGAACCCCGACTACCCGGACACCCTCTACGTCACCGACCTGGTGACCGAGGGCACGGTCAACACCATGCCCGAGAAGACGATGGAGGCCTTCGCCGAGCACGGTGAGGTCGAGGGCGACCAGGTGCGCTCGTCCTACGACGAGGCACGGCAGGTGTGGGCGGCTCTCGGCGACGTGGGCATCGACTACGACGACGTGATCGACACGCTCGAGCGGGAGGGGGTCGACAAGTTCGTCGACTCCTGGCACGAGCTGGCGGCGACGGTCGACAAGCAGATGGCGGCCAGTCGGGGCGAGCAGGCATGAACACCCCACGCAACGGCGAGCTCGCTTCTTTGCGCTCCCCCCGCTCACGCTTTCGCGGGGACGCCGAATGAGCGCAAGCCTCGACGTCGTCGCCCACGGGCCGGCGGCCGAGGCTGTGGGGCGACTGGTGCCACAGCTGGTCACCGAAGGCTTCGCCGGCGGTCTCTTCGCGCGCGACGCCACGTTGTGGGGGCCCGACGCTGAGCTGGAGGCAGTCAAGCGCCTGGCCTGGGTGGACCTCGCCCGCAGCTCGCGGCCGCTGGTGGGCCAGATCGCGGCGATGCGCGACGAGCTCGTCGGAGCCGGCATCGACCGCGTCGTGCTCTGCGGCATGGGCGGCTCGTCACTGGCGCCTGAGGTGATCTGCGCCGCGGAGGAGCGGGACCTCACGGTCCTGGACTCCAGCGAGCCGGAGCAGGTTCGCGCAGCCCTCTCCCACCGGTTGGCGAGCACCGTGGTCGTGGTCTCCTCCAAGTCGGGCTCCACGGTGGAGACCGACTCCCAGCGGCGTGCCTTCGTGGCTGCCTTCGAGGAGGCCGGGATCGACCCGGCCGACCGCATCGTGGTGGTCACCGACCCCGGGAGCCCGCTGGAGGAGTCTGCGCGTGCCGCCGGCCACCGCGTGGTCACCGCCGACCCCGAGGTGGGCGGACGGTTCTCCGCGCTGACTGCCTTCGGGCTGGTGCCCAGCGGTCTGGCGGGCGCCGACGTGGAGCGTCTGCTCGACGAGGCCGAGATCGTCAGCGACCTGCTGGCCGAGGACGACGATGCCAACCCGGGGCTGCGGCTCGGAGCCGCGATCGCCGGAACCGACCCGCTGCGCGACAAGCTGGTGCTGCTCGACAGCGGCTCCGGCCTGCCCGGCTTCGCCGCGTGGGCCGAGCAGCTGATCGCAGAGAGCACCGGCAAGCACGGCACCGGGCTCGTGCCCGTCGTGGTCGACGACGTCGACTCCCCCGAGGTGACAGCGGGCTGGGACGACGTCACGGTCGCCACCCTGGTCGGCGACAACGACCAGGAGGACCGCGCCACCGAGACCAGTCGGGTGACGGTCTCGGGCTCACTGGGCGCACAGCTGCTGCTGTGGGAGGTGGCCACCGCCGTCGCCGGACGCCTGCTCGGCATCAACCCGTTCGACCAGCCCGACGTCGAGAGCGCCAAGCAGGCGGCTCGAGGATTCCTCGACGCTCCGCCCGAGGAGGGAGAGGCGTTGCTCTCCGAGGGCCCACTCGCGGCGTACGCACCCGGCGACAGCACGTGGCTCGGCGACCCCGAGTCGGTCGAGGCCGCGGTTGCCGTCCTGCTCGAGCAGCTCGACGCAGAGCGGGGCTACCTCGCGGTGATGGCGTACCTGGACCGAGGGGCCCATGCCGACCTGGCATCGGTGCGCGACCACCTCGCGGCGCGCGCGATGCGGCCGGTGACCTTCGGCTGGGGGCCACGGTTCCTGCACTCCACGGGGCAGCTGCACAAGGGAGGCCCGCAGGTGGGCGTCTTCCTGCAGATCACCGCCACGGCGTCCCGGGACCTGGCGATCCCCGGACGTGACTTCGGTTTCGCCACGCTGCTGGCTGCTCAGGCCGCCGGTGACGCCGCAGTGCTGGCGGCCAAGGCCCGCCCGGTGCTGCGGCTGCACCTCGACGACGTCGACGCCGGCGTCGAGGCGTTGCACGCCCTGCTCGAGCAGCCCGGTCGTTGAGCGTGAACGGCGTCGCCGTCGGGACTGCCAACCCGCTCAGGGACTCGCAGGACCGCCGGCTCCCGAAGATCGCAGGCCCGTGCGGGATGGTGATCTTCGGTGTCACCGGAGACCTCGCGCGCAAGAAGCTGATGCCCGCGATCTATGACCTGGCCAACCGCGGTCTGCTGCCGCCGGGCTTCTCCCTGGTCGGATTCGCCCGGCGCGACTGGGCCGACGAGGACTTCGAGCAGGTCGTGCGCGACGCGGTCCGGGAGCACTCCCGGACCGAGTACCGTGAGGAGACCTGGCGTCAGCTGGCGGAGGGCTGCCGGTTCGTGCCGGGCGAGTTCGACGACGACAAGGCTTTCGCACGGTTGAAGCAGACCGTGGTCGAGCTCGACGAGCAGCGCGGCACGGGCGGCAACCACGCCTTCTACCTCTCGATTCCGCCACGGTTCTTCGGCGACGTGATCGGGCAGCTGGAGAAGCACGGTCTGACCGAGCAGCAGGACGGCGCGTGGCGCCGGGTCGTGGTCGAGAAGCCCTTCGGGCACGACCTGAGGAGCGCCCGAGAGCTCAACGAGGTCATCGCCCGCGTCTTCCCGGCCGAGTCGGTCTTCCGCATCGACCACTACCTCGGCAAGGAGACGGTCCAGAACATCTTGGCGATGCGGTTCGCCAACACCATGTTCGAGCCGATCTGGAACGCCAACTACGTCGACCACGTCCAGATCACGATGGCCGAGGACGGTGGCATCGGCGGCCGGGCAGGCTACTACGACGGCATCGGTGCCGCACGGGACGTGATCCAGAACCACCTGCTCCAGCTGATGGCCCTGACCGCGATGGAGGAGCCGACCTCCTTCGACGCTCGCAGCCTGCGGCTGGAGAAGATCAAGGCCCTGGAGGCGGTGACGCTGCCTCGCCGGATGGATCTCGGCACCGCTCGCGGTCAGTACGCCGCGGGGTGGGCGGGCGGCATCGAGGTGCCGGGCTACCTCGACGAGCCCGACATCCCGACCAGCTCCACCACGGAGACCTACGCAGCAGTGCGCCTGGAGGTCGACAACCGGCGCTGGGCCGGGGTGCCGTTCTACCTACGCACCGGCAAGCGGCTCGGCCGCCGGGTGACGGAGGTGGCACTGACCTTCAAGCGCGCACCACACCTGCCGTTCGGTGCCCACGCCACCGAGGATCTGGCTGCCAACGCGCTGGTGGTGCGGGTCCAGCCCGACGAGGGCGTGACTCTGCGCTTCGGCTCGAAGGTGCCCGGCACGGCGATGGAGATCCGCGACGTCAACATGGACTTCGCCTACGGCGGATCCTTCACCGAAGCCTCCCCCGAGGCCTACGAGCGGCTGATCCTCGACGTCCTCCTCGGCGAGCCGCCGCTCTTCCCGCGTCACGAGGAGGTCGAGCAGTCCTGGCGAATCCTCGACCCGATCGAGGAGTACTGGGCGCGACGAGGCAAGCCTGACCCCTACCCGAGCGGCGGGTGGGGCCCCGAGTCGGCCGACAAGCTGCTGGCTCGCGAGGGCCGGGTCTGGAGGCGGCCATGAGTGACATCGTGCTCTACAACACCTCGTCGTCGGAGATAGCCGCAGGTCTGGTCCGCGCCCGTCGTGCCGCAGGATCGCCCGCGATGGGGATGGTTCTGACATTCCTCGTGGTCACGCCCGACGAGGACTGCGAGGACGCGCTCGCGGCAGCGATCGCGGCAGCGCGCGAGCACCCCAGCCGGCTGCTCGCCGTGGTGCTCGGGGACCGCCGTGGCCGATCGAGGATCGATGCCGAGATCCGCACCGGCGTCACCGGAGCCGCCGGCGAGACCGCCGTGATCCGGCTGTCCGGGCCCGTGGCAGGGCACGCGGAGTCGGTGCTGCTCCCCCTGCTGCTGCCCGACTCTCCCGTCGTGGCGTGGTGGCCCTCCGACGCCCCCGACGACCCGGCGGGCGACCCGGTCGGACAGCTGGCGACACGGCGGATCACCGATGCCGCCGAGGTCCCCCGCAACCGCTCGAAGGCGATGCTCACCCAGTGCGCCCACTACGCCGACGGCAACACCGACCTGGCCTGGACCCGGATCACGCCCTGGCGGGCACTGCTCGCCGCGGCCCTCGACCAGGCGCCGGGCAAGGTCGACAAGGTGCGCATCTCCGCGCAGGGGGTCAGCCCCAGTGCCGACCTGCTCGGTGCATGGCTGGGAGACAGGCTGGGCGCCCAGGTGGTCCGCAGGCGGGCCGACATCACCGGCATCGCCGGGGTCACCCTAGCCACGAGCGCCGGGGAGATCTCGATCGTGCGCAAGAACGGCGATGCGGCCGCGGCCACCATGAGCGTGCCGGGACAACCCGACCGCACCGTCGCGTTGCGGCGTCGGAAGCTGCCGGAGCTGCTGGCCGAGGAGCTGCGTCGCCTCGACGCCGACGAGGTGTACGCCGCCACCGTGTCCGCGTTGCACCATGACCGCGCGAGAAGTCGAGGAGAGGATTCCTGATGAGCGAGCAGGGATGGAACGCGCCAGGAGTGCGGGTGCACCTGACCCGCGCCGATGCGGCCGCCCGGATGGCCGACGACGTGAGCGAGCTGCTGGCCCAGCAGCTGCACGCCGGCAAGAGCCCCCGGATCGTGCTCACCGGCGGGTCCGTCTCGCGTGAGCTGCACCGCGAGCTCGCCCCACGCAGCCACGGGCTGGAGTGGGCCAGGGTCGTCGTCCTGTGGGGTGACGAGCGGTTCGTCGAGGCAGAGTCCGAGGAGCGCAACGACGCCCAAGCGTTCGAGGACCTGCTGTCCCACGTCCCGGTGCTCCCCGCGGGGGTGCATCGGATGCCGTCCACGCGGGACGCTGACGACGTCCACCGAGCGGCTGCCCAGTACGGTCTCGAGGTCCGCCACCTGCTGGCCGACGAGACCCACGAGGGACCTGCTTTCGACCTGGTGATGCTGGGCATCGGCGAGGACGGTCACGTGGCCTCACTCTTCCCCGACCAGCCCCCGCCCGCCGACTCGGTGATCGGGGTGGACGACGCGCCCAAGCCTCCGCCGGAGCGGATCTCCATGGGCTACGACCTGCTCAACCGCGCTCGACGGGTGTGGTTCGTCGCCACCGGCGAGGAGAAGGCCGAGGCGGTCCGCGCCTCGGTGCTGCGCGACCCGTCCGAGCTGCCGGCGGCGCGGGTTCGCGGGACCGACGACACCCGCTGGTACCTGGACGAGGCCGCGGCTTCGAGGTTGTGACACGCTCCCAGGCTCGGCCCGGGTCCACCGATGGCCGCCGTCGCGAGCGGCACCAGACGGGTGCGATGGCCAGGCGGCGTCGCGATGGCATGCCGCGCGCCTGGTGAGCGGCGCCAACGCAGCCAGCGTCCCCGGATGGTGCTGCGCAGCAGGCGGAGATCGGTGGATTCAGGCTCAGAAGACGACCTCGCCACGCTTGCGGCGGTCGCGGAGCGTGGACAGGGCCTCCTCGAGGATCAGCGCGGCCTCGGCGTCGGAGCGACGCTCCTTCACGTAGGCCAGGTGAGTCTTGTACGGCTCGATCTTCGGCGGCGGCGGCGGGTTCTCCGCGTCCATGTTGGCCGGTAGCCCACAGCGTGGGCAGTCCCAGGTCTCCGGAATGACCGCCTCGGCCGCGAACGCCACCTCGAAGTGGTGGTTGTGCGCGCAGTAGAACTTCACCTGCTGTCGAGCTGCGGACTCACCACGCTCGGCCTCTCCCATCGGCCCAGCACCGACCCGGCTCCCCCGGATCGCGTTTCCACCTAGTGCCACGAGTTGCCTCCTGAACTCGCAGGGTCACTCGGTCCCATCCGGGTGACCCGTCGTTTAGTTGGTGCCCCAGTGCGCTGACCCGACGACAGGGTCTGATCAGCTCCCGTATTTGAACTTCATGAGCAACCCGAGACCGATCACGCACACGAACCACGTCATACCGGCACCGATGGTGATCCGGTCGAGGTTCCGCTCCGCGATCGAGGACCCGCCCAGGCTGCTGGACACACCGCCGCCGAACATGTCGGACAGCCCGCCGCCCCTGCCCTTGTGGAGCAGGATCAGCAGGATCATGAGGAGACTCGTGATGACGAGCAGCACGGTCAGCGCGGTGATCACAGGGCGAGCCTAACCCACCGACCTGGCGCCCGGGACGGCCCCCGGACCACGTGTTGGGCAGATGTCCAAGTCGAGCTGTCTGGCGCTGGTCGCGCTCACAATGCCGGCATGTCGCGGAACCGGCAGATCCCGCTGAACTCGTCCACGTCGAGACTGGCGCCGCCCACCAGCGCACCGTCGACGTCGCGCTGAGCCATGATCCCGGCGATGTTGCCCGCCTTCACCGAGCCGCCGTACAGGACGCGCACTCCGGCACCGGCCGACTCACCCCATCGTTCGCCGATGCGAGCCCGGATCGCGGCGCACACCTCCTGGGCGTCGTCGGGGGTGGCCACCTCTCCGGTGCCGATCGCCCACACCGGCTCGTAGGCGACCACCAGCGCGGCGACCTGCTCGGCGTCGATACCGGCCAGCGAGCCCTCGAGCTGATCGAGGGTGTGCTCCACCTGGCGGCCCTCCTGGCGCACCTCGAGCCCCTCGCCGACGCAGACGATCGGGGTCATGCCAGCTGCCAACGCCTTCTTCGCCTTCCCGTTGACCAGCTCGTCGGACTCGGCGTGCTGCTGGCGACGCTCCGAGTGGCCCACGATCACGTAGGAGCAGCCGAGCTTGGCCAGCATCGTGGCAGAGATCTCACCGGTGAACGCGCCGGAGTCCGCGGTCGACACGTCCTGCGCGCCGTACCCGAGCGCCAGCTTGTCACCGTCGACGAGCGTCTGCACGCTGCGGATGTCGGTGAACGGGGGGCAGACCACGACCTCGGTTGCGGAGAAGTCGTGCTTCTTGTCGGCCAGGGTCCAGGCCAGCTTCTGGACCAGCGCGACCGCCTCCTGGTGGTTGAGGTTCATCTTCCAGTTGCCGGCCATCAAAGGCGTGCGCGATGCCATGGGGGTCCCTTCGGGTGTGGTCAGGTCTCAGCTGAGGACGTCGATGCCGGGAAGGGTCTTGCCCTCGAGGTACTCCAGGCTGGCGCCCCCGCCTGTGGAGATGTGGCCGAACGCCGACTCGTCGAAGCCGAGCCCGCGCACCGCAGCCGCGGAGTCCCCGCCGCCGACGACGGACAGGCCGCCCGTGCCGCCGACCGTGACCAGAGCCTGCGCGACGGCGCGGGTGCCGTCCGCGAACGGCTCGAACTCGAAGACACCCATCGGGCCGTTCCAGAAGACCGTGCGTGCCGCGGACAGTGCCTCGGCGAAGGCCTGCGCCGAGTCCGGTCCGATGTCGAGGCCCATCTGGTCAGCAGGCATCGCATCAGCCGGCACCACGCTGGGTGCAGCGTCGGCCGCGAACTCCGGTGCCACCACGATGTCGGTGGGCAGGATGAGGTCGACCCGGTCGCGCTTGGCCCGCTCGAGGTACTCCTGGCAGGTCTCGATCTGGTCCGGCTCCAACAGGCTGGTGCCGACCTCGTAACCCTTCGCCGCGAGGAAGGTGAAGACCATCCCGCCGCCGATCAGCAGCTGGTCGGCCTTGCCGAGCAGACTGTCGATCACCCCCAGCTTGTCCGAGACCTTCGAACCGCCGAGCACCACCGCGTACGGCCGCTCCGGTGACTCGGTGAGCCGGCGCAGCACCTCGACCTCGGTCTGGACCAGGCCGCCCATCGCGTGGGGCAGCAGCTGGGCGACCTCGTAGACGCTCGCCTGCTTGCGGTGGACCACCCCGAAGCCGTCGGAGACGAAGGCATCGGCCAGGTCCGCCAGCTCCCGGGCGAACGCCCGTCGCTCGGCGTCGTCCTTGCTGGTCTCCCCCGGGTTGAAGCGCACGTTCTCCAGCACCGCCACCTGTCCGTCCTCGAGGGCAGCCACGGTGGCACGGGCCTGCTCACCGACGGTGTCGGCGGCGAACCCCACCTCGCTGCCGAGCAGCTCGCCGAGACGGGCCGCGACCGGTCGCAGCGAGTAGGCCGGGTCGGGCCGGCCCTTGGGTCGGCCGAGGTGAGCCACCACCACCACCCGCGCACCGGCCTCGGTCAGCCGGCGCAGCGTCGGCAGACTGGCCCGGATCCTGCCGTCGTCGGTGATCCGGTCCCCGTCGAGGGGGACGTTGAGGTCCGAGCGGACGAGCACTCGTGTGCCGCGCAGCTCACCCAGGGAGTCGATCGTCGTCACAGCAGCAGCGCCGGCCGGCGGATCAGAGGTCGGCGCCGACGTGCAGGGCCAGGTCCGCCAGGCGGTTGGAGTAGCCCCACTCGTTGTCGTACCAACCGAGCACCTTGACCTGGTTGCCGAACACCTTGGTCAGCGGGGAGTCGTAGATGCAGGAGGCCGGGTCGGTGACGATGTCCGAGGAGACGATCGGGTCCTCGCTGTAGCGCAGGAACCTGCCGTCGGCAGCCTTCTCGACCGCGGCGTTCACCTCGTCCACGCTGACCTCGCGCGAGACCTCGACGGTCAGGTCGGTGGCGGAGCCCGTCGGGATCGGCACCCGCATCGCGTAGCCGTCGAGCTTGCCCTTGAGCCCGGGCAGCACCAGGCCGATCGCCTTCGCGGCGCCGGTCGAGGTGGGCACCATGTTGAGCGCGGCGGCACGAGCGCGGCGCAGGTCCTTGTGCGGGCCGTCCTGGAGGTTCTGGTCGGCGGTGTAGGCGTGGATCGTGGTCATCAGGCCCTTGACGATGCCGAACTCGTCGTCGATGGCCTTCGCCATCGGCGCCAGGCAGTTGGTCGTGCACGAGGCGTTGGAGATCACGTGGTGGGCGGCCGGGTCGTAGTCGTCGTGGTTGACACCCATCACGATCGTGATGTCCTCGTTGGAGGCCGGCGCGGAGATGATGACCTTCTTGGCGCCACCGTCGATGTGGGCCTTGGCCTTGGTGGCGTCGGTGAAGAAGCCGGTCGACTCCACCACCACGTCGACGCCGAGATCGCCCCACGGCAACGAGGCAGGGTCGCGCTCGGCGAGGATCCGGATCTCATGTCCGTCCACCGAGATGCCGTTGTCCGAGACCGTCACCTCACCATCGAGACGACCCAGGACGGAGTCGTACTTCAGCAGGTGGGCCATCGTCTTGAGGTCGCCGAGGTCGTTGGCGGCGACGATCTCGATGTCAGCACCGGATGCCTGGACGGCACGGAAGAAGTTGCGGCCGATCCGGCCGAATCCGTTGATACCTACGCGGACGGTCAAGGCGGTCTCCTTCTGGCGAATGTGAGTCGTCTCGACCCTATCGCTGACACCGTGAGACGCGAACGCCGTCCCGGCTCCGTGGGCCGTTCCCCGGTGGGGTCCGTCCCGGACCCGGGCTCAGTCCTCGGCCAGCATCTCCGGGGTCAGGCTCGCCTCGGTGTCGGGCTGGCCCAGGTCTTGTGCTCGCTTGTCGGCCATCGCCAACAGCCGACGGATCCGGCCCGCGATGGCGTCCTTGGTCAGAGCCGGCTCGTGCAGCTGACCGAGCTCCTCCAGCGAGGCCTGCTTGTGCTCCAGCCGTAGGTTGCCTGCGACCCGCAGGTGGTCCGGCACCTCCTCGCCGAGGATCTCCAGGGCGCGGTCGACCCGCGCTCCGGCGGCCACCGCGGCCCGTGCGGAGCGGCGCAGGTTGGCGTCGTCGAAGTTGGCCAGTCGGTTGGCGGTCGCGCGGACCTCGCGCCGCATCCGACGCTCCTCCCAGGCCATCAGGGACTCGTGGGCGCCCAGCTTGGTCAGCAGCGCGCCGATCGCGTCACCGTCGCGGATCACGACCCGGTCGACGCCGCGGACCTCACGGGACTTGGCCGAGATGCCGAGGCGGCGAGCGGCGCCGACCAGCGCCAGCGCGGCCTCGGGACCGGGGCAGGTCACCTCGAGCGCCGAGGAGCGGCCCGGCTCGGTCAACGAGCCGTGGGCGAGGAAGGCGCCGCGCCATGCCGCCACCGCGTCGCAGCTGCCGCCGGACACCACCTGGGGCGGGAGCCCGCGCACCGGCCGGCCCCGGTTGTCGATCAGTCCGGTCTGCCGGGCCAGCGCCTCACCGTCCTTGGTGACGCGCACGACGTAGCGGCTGCCCTTCTTGATGCCCCGCCCCGTGACGACCACCAGGTCGGAACCGTGGCCGTAGATCTCCGCGATGTCCTTGCGCAGTCGTCGCGCCGCGCCGCTGGTGTCGAGCTCGGCCTCGATCACGATCTGGCCGCTCACGATGTGCAGTCCACCGGCGAAGCGGAGCATCGAGGAGACCTCTGCCTTGCGGCAGCACGGTTTGGTGACATCCGTGCCGATGAGCTCCGCCTTCACCTGCTCCGTCATTGCCATCCAGCCGATCCTGCCACTGACACCGAACCCCTCCGAAGCGATTGCGAGGTCCTGTCCGCAGAACCTCTGCCCGCGGCAGCCTATGTGGTCCGCATCGCCTTCGCATAGGCGCGTCGCAGCTTCATCTCATCGTGACGAGGCGTTCCGTCGTCGCGGGCGACGTCCTCGACGACCAGCTCGGCGCCCATCGAGGCCGCGACCTCGCCGAGGGCCTCGGCGTCGGCCGCGACGCGCGAGTCGACCAGGACTCGGTCGAACCGCAGGTCAGGGGCGTGCTGGGTGATCACCTCGAGGTGCTCGAGGGCTGTGAACCCCTCGGTCTCGCCGGTCTGCGGCTCGAGGTTGAGCACCAGCAGGCGGCGTGCCTCGGTCTCGGCGAGGGCCGCCCCCAGCTCGGGGACCAGGAGGTGGGTCAGCACGCTGGTGAACCACGAACCTGGCCCCAGCACCACCCAGTCAGCGGCGTGGATCGCCGCCAGCGCCTGCGGGCAGGCGGGAGGATCCCTGGGTTCGAGGGCCACCTCGAGCACCCGGCCCCGGACCGAGGCCACCTCCACCTGCCCCCGCACGGACACCCGGTCCGCGCCGGGCCGAGGCTCCACCTGGGCGACGATGTCGAGGGGCACCAGCGACATCGGCAGCACCTGGCCCTGGGCCTGCAGCAGGCGACCCACCAGCTCGAGTCCGTCGACGTGGTCACCCAGCAGCTCCCAGAGCGCGACGATCAGCAGGTTGCCGAGGGCGTGCTGGTCGAGCTGTCCGTCGCTGGCGAAGCGGTGCTGGAGCACTCGCGCCCACGTCGAGCCCCAGTCGTCGTCGTCACAGAGCGCAGCCAGTGCCATCCGGAGGTCACCCGGGGGCAGGCAGTCGAACTCCTCGCGGAGCCGGCCCGACGACCCCCCGTTGTCGGCCACGGTGACCACGGCCGTGACGTCGCCGGCGACGTGGCGCAGGGCGGCGAGCGACGCGGCGAGCCCGTGACCGCCCCCCAGGGCGACCGCCTTCAGCGGCCGCTGCGAGCTGCGGGCAGCGTGACGGCCCCGCCAGATCACTCTCGCCCCAGGTCGCGATGACGCGTACGGGCGTCGACCCCGCCGGCACGGAGCCGACCGGCCACCTCTTCCGACATGGCCACGCTGCGGTGCTTGCCGCCGGTGCAGCCGATCGCCACGGTCATGAACCGTTTGCCCTCGCGCAGGTAGCCCTCCCCCACCCCGATCAGCAGGGGGACGAACTGGTCGAGGAACGTCGCGGCCCCGTCCCGGGACTTCACGTACTCCGCGACCGGCTCGTCCTGCCCCGTGTGCTGACGCAGCTCGGGAACCCAGAACGGGTTGGGCAGGAATCGCATGTCGGCCATGTAGTCGGCATCGACCGGGATGCCGTACTTGAAGCCGAAGCTGACCACGTTGACCTTGAGCGACGTGGTCTGCACGGTGCCGAACAGCTCGGCGATGCGACGGGTCAGCTGGTGGACGTTGAGGCCACTGGTGTCGATCACGTGGTCGGCATCGCCGCGCAGGCTCGCCATCACCTCTCGCTCGCGGGTGAGCCCGTCGAGCAGCCGTCCGTCACCCTGGAGCGGATGGGGGCGGCGCGCAGCCTCCTGGCGACGCACCAGGACGTCGTCGACGGCCTCGAGGTAGAGCAGCGTCGATCGGCGAGGCAGCGTGTCCTTCGCGAGCACCTCACGCAGCGACTCGAAGAAGTCACCCGACCTGACGTCGACGACGACCGCGATCGAACGCTGCGGACCATGCGCCTCGTCGACCATCTTCACGACGTCGGGGACCAACGCGGGCGGCAGGTTGTCGACGACGAAGAAGCCCAGGTCCTCCAGCTCCTTGGCCGCTGTGCTCCGGCCGGCCCCGGTCATGCCGGTGACCACCACCAGCTCGCCCTGTGTCCCGCTCGTCTCAGGAACCGGCTCACCTGGCAGGTCGATGCTGCCTTCACCCTCGGACTCGCTCATCGGCTCACTCATCGGGCGCACCTCCGGTCTCGGGGCCGGCGTCGGTGATCTCTCCGGTTGCGGTGTTGATGGTGACAGATCCGGGGCCTGATCGGGGAGAGTCCGGCGCCAGCGCGGCCGCGATCGCCTCGGCCGTGCGTTGTCCGATGCCCGGCACCTCGGCGATCTCGGCCACCGAGGCAGCCCGGATCTTGCGCAACGAGCCGAACCGGCGCAGCAGTGACTTGCGGCGCACCTCGCCCAGCCCCGGCACGTCGTCCAGCAGGCTCTCGACCATGCTGCGTGACCGCCGGGAGCGGTGGTGGGTGATCGCGAACCGGTGCGCCTCGTCGCGCAGCCGCTGGAGCAGGAACAACGCGTCACTGGTGCGGGGAAGGATCACCGGATCCTCCTGGTCCGCCAGCCAGATCTCCTCCAGCCGCTTGGCCAGCCCGCACACCGGTATGTCGTGGAGGCCCAGCTCGTCCATGGCTCGCCGCGCCGCGCCGACCTGCGGCGCTCCCCCGTCGACCACCACCAGACCGGGCACGTAGGAGAACGAACGCGCCCGCCCGGTGTCGGGATCGACCAGCAACGGCCCTGCCTGGCTCTCGACGTCCGGGGCCGCCTGCTCACGCTCGTCCAGCAGTCGCCGGAACCGGCGGGTGACCACCTCGTGCATCGCGGCCACGTCGTTGGCGCCACTCTGGCCGCCGACAGATCTCACGATGAATCGTCGGTACTCCGACTTGCGCGCCAACCCGTCCTCGAAGACGACCATCGAGCCGACCACCTCGGTGCCCTGGAGGTTGGAGATGTCGAAGCACTCGATGCGCAGCGGCGCCTCGGGCAGCTCCAAGGCCACCTGGATGTCCTCCAGCGCCTGGTTGCGGGTGGTCAGGTCGGAGGCACGTCTGGTCTTGTGCAACGCCATCACCTGCTTGGCGTTGCGGCCCACGGTCTCCATCAGCGCCTTCTTGTCTCCGCGCTGTGGCACCCGGAGCCTCACCCTGCTTCCCCGCAGCTCGGTCAGCAGCTCCTCCAACGCCGCGGTGTCACCGGGATCGGGCAACGCCGGCACCAGGATCTCGCGCGGCACCGCCTCACCCCGCTCCTCGGCGTACAGCTGGAGCAGGAACGCCTCGACCAGCCCGCCGAGGTCGGCGTCCTCGGTGCGCTCCGCGACCCAGCCGCGCTGGCCCCGCACGCGTCCGCCGCGCACGTGGAAGATCTGCACCGCGACCTCGAGCGGGTCCACCTCGAGCGCGATGACGTCGACGTCGGTGCCGTCGCCGAGCACGACGGCCTGCTTCTCCAGGACTCGGTGCAGCGCGCCCAGGTCGTCGCGCAGCCGAGCGGCGCGCTCGTACTCCAGGTCGGCCGCCGCGACCTGCATGTCCTTCTCCAGGCGTTTGACGAACTCGGCGGTTCGCCCGCCCATGAAGTCACAGAAGTCGTCGACGATCTGCCGGTGCTCCTCGGGCGTGACGTTGCCGACGCACGGCGCGGCGCACTTGTCGATGTAGCCGAGCAGGCACGGCCGGCCCACCTGTTGGGAGCGCTTGAAGACGCCGTTGGAGCAGGAGCGCATCGGGAAGACCCGCAGCATCTGGTCGACCGTGTCGCGGATCGCCCAGGCGTGGGAGTAGGGCCCGAAGTAGCGGGTGCCCTTCTTCTTGGCCCCGCGTCCGACCATCACCCGCGGGAACTCCTCCGAGAGCGTGACCGCCAGCCAGGGATAGGACTTGTCGTCCCGGTACTTGACGTTGAACCGCGGGTCGTACTCCTTGATCCAGGAGTACTCCAGCTGAAGCGCCTCCACCTCGGTGGAGACGACCGTCCACTCGACGCCCGCGGCCGTGGTCACCATCGTGGCCGTGCGCGGATGCAGTCCGGCAAGGTCCTGGAAGTAGGAGGTGAGCCGGGAGCGGAGGTTCTTCGCCTTCCCGACGTAGATCACCCGGCCGCGGGAGTCCTTGAAGCGATAGACCCCGGGTGAGGTAGGGATCGACCCGGGAGCAGGTCGGTACGTCGTCGGGTCTGCCACGTGTCCACCTTACGAAGCCGGAGCGACAGCACCGACGTCACAGCCGGCGATCGGCTCAGACGCGGACGACCTGACCGTCCCTGACCTCGACCTTGATCTCGGGCAGCGGCTCCGTCGCCGGCCCCGAGGTGACGTCCCCGTCCTCGACGTCGAAGCGGCTGCCGTGGCAGGGGCAGCTGATCTCACCGTCCTCGACCTTCTCGACCACACAGCCCTGGTGGGTGCACACCGCGGAGAAGGCCTTGAACTCACCCTTGGCTGGTTGGGTCACCACGACCTCGAGGTCGGTGAGAACCATCCCGCCACCCACAGGGACGTCCGCCGCAGTCGCCAGGGCGGAGCCGGCCTTGGTGGCAGGGGTGGTGGACGGTGAGGAGTCGTCGGACGCCGCCCCCTCGGTGGTGTTGCCGGAGGAGCAGGCGCTGAGGATCGGTCCTGAGACGCCGCACAAGGCGGCGCAGCCGAGGAGTGTGCGTCGTCCGAGATGCCGCGGTTCACTCATGCGGGCAAAGGTACAGGGACCTCCGGAGTCGAGAACCTGCGCTGTGGGTCGAGCTGGGGCCGGATAGCGACCCGAGGTCGACCCGCAGCGGACCGGGTCTCGTGGGTCGACCGGACCACCGCCGCTGGGTCCACAGCGTGCAGCGTCAGTGTGGCTCGGACCCGACCCGCTCGGGACCGTACTGCCATGGACAGGTTACGGACACTCATCGACGCTCAGGAAGGAGCAGTGACCCGCGCCCAGGTGCTAGCAGTCGGCGTCACCGAGAGCGAGCTGCGCCGGATGATCAGACGACGTGAGCTCGTGCCGGTCCACCGCGGTGTGCACGTCGACCGCACCGGTCCCCTGGCGTGGGTGACTCGGGCAGTGGCAGCTGTCCGCTTTCACCACCGTTCGGCGTTGTGTGACGTCAGCGCACTGCAGTGGCCGCGGCGGTCCGGCGAACCGGGCGACGTCATCCACGTCGCGATCGAGCATCCGCGCAGTGGCAGCCCGCTCCCGTCGGTAAGACTTCACCGAGTCAGAAATCTCACGGATCGGGTCCACTGGCATCGGACACCTCCCGTGCTGCGCATCGAGCAGGCCGCACTCGATGTTGCTGGGCGCAGCCGTGACCTGGCGGGCGCCGTGGCACTCCTGGCAGGGGTCTGTCAGCGCGGCGAGACCACAGCTCCGCGACTGCTTGCGGCGTTGGAGGAGCGCAAACGCACGCCGCGTGGCCGCGATCTGCGCCGGATCCTCAAGGACGTTGCCGGGGGCACCCATTCGGTGCTGGAGCGTGACTTCCTGTTTCGCGTGGTGGGGCCGCACGGGCTTCCCGGTGGCCGCAGGCAGGCCTGCGCCACCAGCGGCGCGCGGACCGTCGTCAGGGACGTGCTGCTGGACGACCTCGGCATCGTGATCGAGCTGGACGGCTGGCAGTGGCACTCCACCGCTAAGGCCCGCGCCGCCGACCTTTCGCGTGATCTGGAGGCAGCGGCCGGTGGCCTGATCACCATCCGGCTCGGGTGGTCACACGTGCACCAGGAGGCCTGCGAGACCGCAGCGAGGCTGGCTGCCGTGATGGCCACACGTGGCTGGCACGGGCAGGCGCGGCCCTGCACGAGCACCTGCGCTGTGGGTCGAGCTGGGGCCTGATAGCGACCCGAGGTCGACCCGCAGCGGACCGGGGCGACCTCAGCGCTTCGCGGCGGGCTTACGGCGGGCCCGCTTCACGGGTTTCGAGGCCGCGAGCAGCGGGCGCAAGAAGGTGCCGGTGTGGCTCTCCGGGTTGCCGGCCACGTCCTCCGGTGTCCCCTCGGCCACCACCAGTCCCCCCCGGCTGCCGCCCTCGGGCCCCATGTCGACGATCCAGTCAGCGGTCTTGATGACATCGAGGTTGTGCTCGATCACCATCACGGAGTTGCCCTGGTCGACGAGCCGGCCCAGGACCACGAGGAGCTTGCGGATGTCCTCGAAGTGCAGACCCGTCGTGGGCTCGTCGAGGACGTAGACGGTGCGGCCGGTCGAGCGCTTCTGCAGCTCGGTGGAGAGCTTGACCCGTTGCGCCTCGCCCCCGGACAGCGTCGGCGCCGGCTGGCCCAGACGCACGTAACCCAGACCCACGTCGACCAGCGTGCGCATGTGACGGTTGATCGCCGGGACCGCGGCGAAGAAGTCGACCGCCTCCTCGATCGGCATGTCGAGGACCTCGGCGATGGTCTTGCCCTTGTAGTGCACCTCGAGCGTCTCGCGGTTGTAGCGCGCGCCGTGGCAGACCTCGCAGGGGACGTAGACGTCGGGGAGGAAGTTCATCTCGATCTTGATCGTGCCGTCACCCGAGCACGCCTCACACCGACCGCCCTTGACGTTGAAGGAGAACCGCCCCGGCTGGTAGCCGCGCATCTTCGCCTCCGGTGTGGCCGCGAAGAGCTTGCGCACGTGGTCGAACACCCCGGTGTACGTCGCCGGGTTGGACCGCGGCGTCCGGCCGATCGGTGACTGGTCGACGTGGATCACCTTGTCGACCAGGTCGACACCCTCGATCCGTCGGTGCCGGCCGGGCACCGTGCGGGCGTTGAAGATCTTCTTGGCCAGCGCGGTGTAGAGGATGTCGTTGACCAGGGTCGACTTGCCCGAACCGCTGACTCCGGTCACCGCGACGAACAGACCCAGGGGGAACGAGACGTCGATGCCCTGCAGGTTGTGCTCTCGGGCGCCCACCACCTTGAGCTGCTGGCCGGGCGTGCGGGGACGGCGTACGTCGGGGAGCGGGATCTCCCGGCGACGCGAGAGGTACTGCCCGGTCATCGAGTCGTGGTGGTCCAGCAGGTCCTGCACCGACCCGGAGACCACCACCTGGCCGCCGTGCTCCCCGGCCCCGGGGCCGATGTCGACCACCCAGTCGGCGACCTTGATCGTGTCCTCGTCGTGCTCGACCACGATCAAGGTGTTGCCCAGGTCGCGCAGCCGCAGCAGGGTCTCGATCAGCCGACGGTTGTCACGCTGGTGCAGCCCGATCGACGGCTCGTCGAGCACGTAGAGCACGCCGACCAGGCCGGCGCCGATCTGCGTCGCGAGCCGGATCCGCTGCGCCTCGCCGCCCGACAGCGAGCCGGCGGGACGGTTGAGGGAGAGGTAGTCCAGGCCGACGTCGAGCAGGAACCGCAGCCGCTCCTGGATCTCCTTGAGCACGCGCTCGGCGATCTGGCGCTCCCGCGCGCTGAGCTCCACGCTGCGCAGGAAGTCGGCGGTCTCGTTGATCGGCAGTCGGCACACCTCGGCGATGCTCAAGCCGCCGACTGTCACCGCCAGCGGCACCGGCTTCAGGCGCGAGCCCCCGCACTCGGGGCACGGCACCTCGCGCATGTAGCCCTCGTAGCGCTCACGTGAGGTGTCGGACTCCGCCTCACGGTGGCGGCGCTCGATGTAGGGGCGGACACCTTCGTAGCCGGTGACGTAGGTCCGCTCGCGGCCGAAGCGGTTGCGCCGACGCACGGTCACCTTGCGGCCGTGACCGTCGAGGATCGCCTTCTTGACCGGCGCGGTCAGGTCGTGCCAGGGGGTGTCGAGGTCGAAGCCGAGCTCGTCACCCAGAGCAGCCAGCAGTCCCTGGAAGTAGTCGGCGAGGTGGGCGCCCGTCCAGGGGGTGATCACCCCCTCGGCAAGGGTTGCGCCCGGGTCGGCGATCACCAGCTCGGGGTCGACCTCCATCCGGGTGCCGAGGCCGTGGCACTCCGCGCAGGCGCCGAAGGGGGAATTGAAGGAGAACGAGCGCGGCTCGAGCTCGTCGGTCTCCAACGGGTGCTCGTTGGGGCAGGCCATCCGCTCGGAGAAGCGCTGCTCGCGGTGGGGGTCGTCCTCCGGTCGATCGACGTAGTCGAAGAGCACCAGGCCTCCGGCGAGGTTGAGTGCCGTCTCCACAGAGTCGGTGAGACGCCGCTTGGCCGACTCCTTGACCGCGATCCGGTCGATGACGACCTCGATCGTGTGCTTGCGCTGCTTGTCGAGCGTCGGCGGCTCGGTGAGCGGGTAGGTCTCGCCGTCGACGCGCGCCCGGCTGAAACCCTGGGTCTGCAGCTGACGGAAGAGGTCGACGTACTCCCCTTTGCGGCCGCGGATCACGGGAGCCAGCACCTGGAACCGGGTGCCCTCCTCCAGCTGCATCACCCGGTCGACGATCTGCTGCGGGGTCTGTCGCGAGATCGGCTCGCCGCACTGCGGGCAGTGGGGCCGCCCGGCGCGGGCGTAGAGCAGCCGCAGGTAGTCGTAGACCTCGGTGATCGTGCCGACGGTGGAACGAGGGTTCTTCGAGGTGGACTTCTGGTCGATGGAGACCGCCGGGCTGAGGCCCTCGATGAAGTCGACGTCGGGCTTGTCCATCTGGCCCAGGAACTGGCGGGCGTAGGCCGAGAGCGACTCGACGTAGCGCCGTTGCCCCTCGGCGAAGATCGTGTCGAAGGCCAGGCTGGACTTGCCGGAACCGGACAGGCCGGTGAAAACGATGAGCGAGTCGCGGGGCAGGTCGAGGGAGACGTCCTTGAGGTTGTGCTCCCGCGCTCCGCGGATGATCAGCTGGTCGGCCACCGGGGTTCCTGTCGGGTCGAGCTCGGTCAGGTGGGTCGCAACACTTTCGAACGTGTGTTCGCAGTCTAACCGCTCACCTGGCCCGGGCGCGGCGCGTAGCGGCCACGGCGAGCCTACGTGGCGGGCCCAGAGCCTCTTGTACCCAGTAGGCGGTGGGAGTGGGATGGAGCCATGACCGACAACCGCTCCACCGATCTCCCCGGCCTCGACGAGACCGTGCAGGCCACGGCGGCGCTGATCGAGACCGTCAGCACGCTGTCCGACGACGACGTCCACGAGCCCTCACTGCTGCCCGGCTGGACCCGCGCGCACCTGATCACCCACGTCGCCCGCAACGCGGACTCGCTTCGCAACGTGCTGCACGGCGCCCAGATCGGCGAGGTCCGAGCGATGTACGTCTCAGCCGAGGAGCGTGATGCCGCGCTCGAGGTGGGTGCCGATCGATCTGCTGCCGAGCTGCTGGAGGACCTGTCAGCGGCCTCCCGCCGGTGGGACCAGGCGGCCAACGAGCTGCACGCTGACCATCTCGACGCACTGGGCAAGCGTGTGGACGAGGGCGAAGGTCCCACCTTCCCGGCGCGCAGGGTCGGGCTGCTGCGGCTGATGGAGGTCGAGGTGCACCACGCCGACATGGGTTGCGGCTTCACGGCGGCCGACTTCTCACCTCTCCTGGTCGAGTACCTCATGGGGCGTCGGCGCAAGGAGCTGGAACGCGACGGTGTGGCACTGACGGTGAGCCCGAGCGACAGCGAGTCGTGGACCACGGGCTCGGACGGTCCGGAGGTCTCAGGACGCACCGCCGACCTGTTGTGGTGGCTCCTGGGTCGAGGTGACGGCGAGGGGGTGACATGCTCGGGGGCTCAGCTGCCGGAACTCGGGAAGTGGGCGTAGCGCATGAACTACACGGGCAAGGTCTCCGAGAGCGGTGAGCCGGACGTCAGAGAGCTCGCCGACCTGATCATCACCAAGCTCGAGGTCGGCGACTTCGGCAACAACACCTACCTGTTGCGCTGCCGTAGCACCGACGACCAGATGCTGATCGACGCGGCGGCCGAGCCGGACCGGATCCTCGAGCTGGTCGGCAGCGACGGTCTGGCCGGCGTGGTGACGACGCACCGGCACGGCGACCACTGGGGCGGCCTGAGTGACGTGGTCGAGGCGACCGACGCCACGACGTACGCCGGGAAGCACGACGCCGAGGGGATCCCTGTCGCCACCGATGTCCTGGTCGAGGACGGCGACACGGTCCGGGTCGGCAGCTGCGAGCTGGAGGCGATCCACCTGGTCGGCCACACACCGGGCTCCATCGCCCTGCTCTACGACGACCCCTCGGGGACACCGCACCTCTTCACCGGGGACTGCCTCTTCCCCGGCGGGGTGGGCAACACCTTCGGCGACAAGGACAGCTTCGAGCGGCTCTACGCCGACGTGCGGGCCAAGCTCTTCGACCGCCTCCCCGACGAGACCTGGTTCTACCCCGGCCACGGCGACGACAGCACCCTGGGCGCCGAGCGGCCTCAGCTGGACCAGTGGCGCGAGCGCGGCTGGTGAGCGGCAGAGAGGTCGTGAGCGGCTGGTCGCTCTGCCCTCGGCAACGGGGCGGACCCTGGTGATCGGCCGCAGGCGCCCGAAGCCCGAGCCCTTCCCTCGGGACTGGCCGGAGAAGGTGCGCACCGCTGCGCAGGCCCACCTGGCCGCAGAGGCTGCGGCGGCCCGTCGTATCCAGGCCAGGCGACGCCGCCTCAGCCAGGAGGACGCCGAGGCCATCGTCCGGGAAGAGGCCGCCGCGCGCGGCATCACGCGCGATGAAGCCGTCGTGGAGGAGTGCGCGCGGATCTCGCTCACGTCCCCGTGGTGGCCGTGGCTGCACCCACGCAAGGCCCGTGCTGCGGGGTGGCGCTTCGTGTGGGAGACGGACGACTGAGCCTCACGCTCCCGCCACGCGTGGACATCTCGTCAGGGGGCGTAGAGGCCCTGGGCAGAGTTGTTCAGGATCGAGGCGATGATGACACCGATCGCCAGGGCGGCCAGGGCGGCGCCGACCAGGCGCGGCCACCGGCCGGCGCGGTTGCCGGACAGCACTGCGCGATGACCCAGGCGCCACGCCCGCGCTGCCGGGACCAGCACGAGCACGGACATCACCACCATGGCCACCAGGTCGGCGACGAACGAACGCCGCTGGCCCAGGGCGTCCCCCGCGACCGCGCCTTCGATCACGGAGGTCAGCAGCGCGCCGGCGACGAACATCACGGGCACCAGGCCTGCTGCCACCCACGCGGGGACCGCAGACACCTGCTGACTCGGCCACTGCTGCACGCGCCAGAGGTTACGGCCTCGATCAGCGCGGCCTCGGCACTGGCGCACCCACCCCCTCGCGAGCCGCGATGAGGAGGACAGCAGACGGACTCGGGGTGACGTGACGACGTCGCGGCTCTAGATTGACGGGGTGCCCGACAAGATTCTGAAGATCAACGACGCAGGCTGGCTCTTCGCCGAGACCTTCCGCACCCCGATGCAGGTCGGGGTGCTGGCGAACTTCACGATGCCGGACGACGCAGACGCGACGTACCTGGAGAAGCTCGTCAACCACTGGCGGACCTTCAACACCTTCGAGGAGCCCTTCAACTACAAGCTGAAGGGCGGGCTGCTCCCCCGCTGGGAGATCCTGCCCGACGAGGAGATCGACCTCGACTACCACCTGCGGCACTCGGCCGTGCCGTCGCCGGGCGGGCAGCGTGAGCTCGGCGTCCTGGTCTCACGGCTGCACTCGATGAACATGGATCGGCGCTACCCGCTGTGGGAGTGCCACGTCATCGAGGGCGTCGCCGAGCGCAGCTGGAGCATCTACATCAAGGTCCACCACTCACAGATCGACGGAGTGGGTGGCATCCGCCTGGCCAAGCGGATGTTCACCGCAGACCCGGACGCTCGCGGGCTGCGTCCTCCGTGGGCCGTCGGCCTCGCCGGGGAGGACCAGTCCGGGTTGCCGCAGAAGGACCGCAAGCAGGAGGGGGCCGCACAGAGCGCTCGCGAGCGGATCACGGGAGGCATCCGGTCGGTCGGTTCGGTGACGGCGTCGTTGAGCAGGACCTACCTGGAGACTGCCGCCGGCAGCCGCGAGGACCTGCGTGCCGTCCCCTGGCGGGCGCCGAAGTCGATCCTCAACGAACGGATCAGCAAGCCGCGCCGATTCGCCACGCAGGCCTACGACATGGACCGGCTGCGCAAGGTCGCCAAGGCCGCCGACGGCAGCCTGAACGATCTGTACCTCGCCCTGTGCGGCGGGGCGCTGCGGCGCTACCTCGAGGAGCTCGGCGAACTCCCGAAGGACTCGCTCACGACCAACGTGCCGGTCTCGGTGCGCGCCGAGACACCGGGCCTGGGCAACGCGATCAGCTTCCTCTACGCCAAGCTCGGCACCGACATCGAGGACCCGGTCGAGCGGATCAGGTCGATCCACGAGTCCACACGGCTCGGCAAGCAGCGCATGCCGACCGCGGGGCCGGCGGCCATGGACCTCTACACGACGGCGCTGATGGGGCCCTTCCTCGGCCAGGCCATGGCAGGGATCGGTGGCCACGGCCGTCCCTCCAGCAACGTGGTGATCTCCAACGTGCCCGGCCTGGCCGAGGCCAGGTACGTCGAGGGGTCGCTGATGCACGAGTACTACCCGGTCAGCCTGCTGTTCCACGGCATGGCACTGAACATCACCGCCGTCAGCAACGACGCGACGTTCTGCGTCGGGTTCACCGGCTGCCGCGAGACGCTGCCCAGTCTGCAGAAGATCGCGGTCTACATGGGCGAGTCGCTCGAGGAGCTCGAGAGTGCGCTGGGCGTGCAGAAGCCCAAGAAGAAGACCGCCAAGAAGACGACCGCCAAGAAGACGACGGCGAAGAAGACCGCCAAGCAGCCCGCCGCCAAGAGCTCGTAGTCCGACCCGCGACCCCGCCGGACCACCGGGAGTGCCTCAGCCGGAGTAGGTGACCTTCACCCGGTCGCTGACGGGCAGGCTCTGGCAGGCCAGGCGGATGCCGTCGGCGAGATCCTCGTCGTCGAGCACGTCGTTGGTGCGCATCGACACCTCGCCCTCCAGCACGATGCAGGCGCACGCCGAGCAGTTGCCCTCACGGCACGAGTACGGCGCCGAGACCCCCTGGTCGAGCAGGAAGTCGAGCAGCGGCTTGTCGGGCTCCCAACCGTCGAAGCTGAACTGCTCGCCGTCCAGGTCACCGCTGACGGACGCGGGCGAGTCGCGCTTCACCTCGGCGGAGGTCTCGCCGGCGTCGACCGTGTCGGCGTCGGGGCCCATCAGCCCCTCGGCAGCAGCGATCTCGTCGGTGATGTCCTCCGCCGCCTCGCCGAACGGGTTGCCTCCCAGCGACACGAACTTCTCCTGGTGGCGCCGGTCGCGCGGGAAGTCCAGCTGCTTCAAGGCACCTACCACGCCCTTCATGAAGGGCCCCGGCCCGCAGACGAAGGCGTCGTAGGAGGTGTAGTGAGCGGCGATCGCTCGCATGTGGTCCGGAGTCGGCAGCCCCTGGAGCACCTCGAGCCAGTGGATGACCACGAACCGGTCGGGGTGCTCCTCGGCCAACGAGCGAAGCTCCTCGGCGAAGATCACCGAGTCGGGGTCGCGGTTGGCGTAGACCAGCACCACCTGCCCACTGCCCGTCCCCAGCGCCGACTTCGCGATCGAGATCACCGGGGTGATGCCACTGCCCCCTGCGAACAGCAGGAAGTCGTGGTCGAAGTCCTTGGGCGTGAAGATGCCGCTCGGCGGTAGGGCGGTGAGGACGTCGCCCGCCTGGAGGTTGTCGCACAACCAGTTGGAGGCATAACCCTCCGTGGTGCGCTTGACCGTGACCTTGAGCAGGTCGGTCTCGTGCGGCGCGCTCGACAGCGAGTAGCAGCGCGCCACCGTGCCGGTCTGGGTCGAGGGGACGGCGACGGTGAGGAACTGCCCGGAGGTGTAGTGCACCGGCCCGGGCGCCCGCAGCGCGACCGAGCAGGCCTCGCCGGTCTCCTCGATCACCTCGACGACCTCGAGCTTGAGCACCTCCGGCTGCGCAGACCCGGTGCCCGCTCCGGCCGGCGCCGACGTCTGCGTCGCAGTGTCGGTCATGTCAGTCGACCCCGCCCCCGACCTCGACCTGGCCGTCGTCGACGGCCCGGGCGATGCTCGCCTGCAGGCGACTGCACGTGAGCGGAAGTCCGACCCGGTCCTCGGCCCGAGCCCGACTGAACTCTGGACAGGCGGCGACCGCCTCCGCGCTCCACTGGATGGAGGTCTGGAACTCACTGAACTTGCGCACCCGCACCGTTGCCAAGCAGTCCAGGCAGGCCACCTGGGACAGGTGTCCTTCGAGGTAGCGCCGCCGGTCGGAGTAGGTCTCCGGATCGAGCGGGGCGAACGAGACCATCACACGCCCCCGGGCATGGTGGGAGCCCCCACCTCGGCAGCCTCCGCCTCGTCGTCCACCTCGTCGTCCCCGCCGGTCGAGCCTGTCGAGACCCCGTGTCCGCCGTACCGGGCGTCCTCCTCCTGGCGACGGCGCAGGTTCTCCTCCACCTCTTTCTGCCAGTTCTCGTTGGCGTGTGAGGTGTCGACCTCGAACTCGAACCGCTCGGTCATCTCCGGCTTGACCTCGGCCACGTCGACGTAGAACTGCTCGTACCACCGGCGCAGCTGGTAGACCGGACCGTCCTCCTCGCACAGCAAGGGGTTCTGGATCGGGGACTTGTTCAGCCAGATGTGGACGTCCTGCATGAAGCCCTCGCCGAACATGTCGCTGTACTTCTTGGCGATCTTCGTCGAGCTCTCGTCGTCCAGCCCCTCGGGCTTCTGCACCAACAGGCCGTACTGCAGCTTGAAGCTGTTGGAGTCCACCGGGTAGTGGCAGTTGATCAGGATCACCTTGATCTCGTAGCCCTTGTAGGTGGTCTTCAGCGGGTTGATCATGTACGACGGCCCGAAGTAGCTGGCCTCGGACTCCAGCAGCAGGTCCTGGTCGCCGTAGCCGGCGCCGGCCATGTCGGGCCGCCCACTCGACGTCATGTACTGCGTGGCGACGTGGCCCTCGAAGACGTTCTTGAAGTACCTCGGGAACGCGTAGTGGATGTAGAAGAAGTGCGCCATGTCCACGACGTTGTCGACGATCTCGCGGCAGTGCGCGTTGGGCACGTCGAGCACGTTCCAGGTCCAGTCGGTCCACTCGCCGGTCTCGAGCTCGGGGATCTCTGGGATGTCCTGCTCGGGGATCGGGCCGTTGCCCTCGACGTCGTGCCAGACGAAGAGCTGCCGGTTGCGCTCCAGGGCGTGCCAGGTGCGGGTGCGCGCGCGCAGCGGGATCCGCTTGGCATAGGGGATCTCCTTGCAGCGGCCGTCGCCACCCCAGCGCCAGTCGTGGAAGGGACACGCGATCTGGTCGCCCTTGACCGTGCCCTGGGTCAGGTCACCGCCCATGTGGCGGCAGTAGCCGTCGAGGACGCTCAACGTGCCCTCGCTGTCGGCCCAGACAACGAGCTTGGTGCCGAACGCCTCGATCGAGTGCGGCTTGCCGTCGCGGAACGGCTCGGCCAGACCCAGGCAGTGCCAGCCGCGCGCGAACCGCTCCGGCGGTGCGCCCGTGTCGATGATGCGAGGGTCGAGCTTGGTGCCGGTCATGGACTCCTCCACTACGCCAGGATGCGCGATCTTCCGCCCAATACTGAAACACGTTACAGTTTTGGCCGTGTCTTTGACCAGTGTCCTGTGACCAGCGGCACCTGTCACACCGACCCCCAGGACCGCCTTTAGGAGCCTGCATGCACCTCGCCCTGACGCCTTCGCAGGAGTCGCTCAAGCACGAGCTGGAGGAGTACTTCGCCCAGCTCGTCACTCCCGAGCTCACGGCAGCGCTGTCGGCCAGCTCCGGCGAGTTCGGTGACACCGAGGCCTACAAGTCGGTGATCCGCCAGATCGGTCGCGACGGATGGCTGGGCATCGGCTGGCCCGAGGAGTACGGCGGCCTGGCACGCTCGATGGTCGATCAGCTGATCTTCTCCGACGCCGCCGCGGTGGCCGGCGTGCCGATCCCCTACCTCACGCTCAACACCGTCGGGCCGACGATCATGCGCTTCGGCACCGACGAGCAGAAGCGCGAGCTGCTGCCCAAGATCCTCCAGGGGGAGCTGCACTTCTCCATCGGCTACTCCGAGCCGGGCTCCGGCACCGACCTGGCCTCGCTGCGCACCCGGGCGCGCCGGGAGGGGGACGAGTGGGTGATCAACGGCCAGAAGATGTGGACCAGCCTGATCCAGTACGCCGACTGGATCTGGCTCGCCTGCCGCACCGATCCCGACCTGCCCCGGCACAAGGGGCTGTCGATGATCCTGGTGCCCGCCGACGCCCCCGGGTTCTCCTACACCCCGGTGCACACGGTGGCGGGGGTCTCCACGTCGGCGACGTACTTCGAGGACGTGCGGGTGCCGGTGGGCAACCTGGTCGGCGAGCTCAACGGCGGCTGGCCGTTGATGACCAACCAGCTCAACCACGAGCGCGTCGCGCTGACCTCAGCAGCGCCGCTGCAGCACTCGATGAAGCTGGTGCGCGAATGGGCACAGCAGACCAAGACCCCGCAGGGTGCCCGGGTGATCGATGCCGAGTGGGTGCAGGTGCTGCTCGGCCGGGCGCACGCCCGGGTGGAGATGCTCGCCCTGATGAACTGGAAGATCGCCTCCTCCAGCGAGGACCTCGACCCCGCCGACGCCTCGGCGACCAAGGTCTACGGCTCGGAGCTGGCGACCGAGGTCTACCGCTCACTGATGGAGATCGTCGGACCCAACGCCGGGGTCAAGCCCGACTCCCCCGCGGCGGTCATCGCCGGGCGGCTCGAACGCTTCCACCGGACCTCGCTGGTGATGACCTTCGGCGGCGGCACCAACGAGATCCAGCGCGACATCATCGGCATGGTCGGCCTCGGACTGCCACCCGCCAGACGCGGTGGTTGAGGTGCCCCGAGCCGCTAGGCGAGGGGCCTCGAAACCTCGTGACCTCCCGCAGCGACGCAACCACAGGACTCCCAGCCCGACGTGCGAGGTTTCGAGGCTCGTCGCTGGCGCTCCTCGCACCTCAACCTCCTCGACTTCGTCTCGGACCTCGCACCGCAACCACCGACAAGGAACTGTGATGGACTTCACCCCCACCCCCGGCCAGATCGATGCCGAGCAGCTCGCCCGGCAGGTGCTGACCGACCGGTGCACCACCCCACGCCAACAGCAGGTCGAGTCCGGTGGCGACCGGTTCGACCGGGAGCTCTGGGCCGAGCTCGGGAGCCTCGGGCTGCTGGGGCTCCCGCTTCCCGAGGAGCACGGCGGCGCCGGCCTGGGCGTGCTGGAGATGTGCACGTTGTTGACCGAGGGCGGACGCGTGGTCGCCCCGGTCCCCCTGGCCACCCACCTGGCCGCCGCGGTGGCCATCGCCGAGCACGGCGACCACACCCAGCGCCAGACGTGGCTCCCCGACGCCGCCAGCGGTGCGGCCGTGCTGAGCGTCGCGCTGGCCGAGGACCTCGACGCCTTGCCCGAGCACCCGTCGACCACCGCCCGCAGCGAGGTCGAGGGGTGGACGTTGGACGGCACCAAGACGACCGTGCCCGCGGCACCGGTGGCGGGGCTCTTCCTGGTGCCGGCCTCGACCGACCAGGGCGTCAGGGTCTTCCTGGTGCATCCCGACGATCGCGGGGTCGGCGTGACGCCCCAGCGGCTCAGCGACGGTGACGTCGCCGGTCGGCTGGAGCTGTCCGGCGTGCGGCTCGGCGAGGACCGGGTGCTGGCCGAGGGCGCCACCAGACGCCTGGCCCAGCTGGCCACGGTGGCGTCCTGCGCCTGGCAGCTCGGGGTGTGCGAGGGGGCGCTGCGCCTCACCTCGACGTACGCCAAGACACGGGAGCAGTTCGGTCGGCCGATCGGCACCTTCCAGGCCGTCTCGCAGCGACTGGCCGACGCCTACATCGAGGTGCAGGGGCTGCGACTGACCACCACCGACGCCGCCTGGCGGCTTGCGGAGGGGCTGCCCGCCGACGTCCAGGTGGCGACGGCGAAGCTCTGGGCCGCGGACACCGGTCACACGCTCGCCCACACCACGGTCCACGTCCACGGCGGGGTCGGGATCGACCTCGACGGAGAGGCGCACCGATTCTTCACCGCGGCGAAGCGGGCGGAGTTCGAGCTCGGCGCCGCGACCGTGCAGGCACGCACCGTCGGCAAGGCGCTCGCCGTCGAGCCGGTCTGACCAGCCGACCGGCGTGGCGGTCCGCGACCCCGTGCGGGTCGGACGGCCTCGCTGGAGGGTCCTGGATCGACCGGTGGTACCCAGAAATGTCGTGCGACCGGCGTCATGCACCGTCGTGATCTACGTCTCATCACTGAGAGCAGCCACAGGAGGTCACGACGATGTGCACTCACTCACCCCGGTGCCCGGAGGCGACAGCCGCCGAGTGCTGCACCGCCCACATCTCCGCCGACCACTCCGAGCAGGGCTGGACCCGGCTGTGCAACGGCATCATCTTGTTCGACGACGGCCTCTACCTCGCACCCGACGGGCACGTCGAGCCGGTGCCGCAGGCCGCCTGAGCCGACTGCCCGGACCGGGGTGTTGGATGGCCTCATGGCCGATCCAGCCGACCGCTCCCACCACGCGATCCGGGCCGCCGAGGCGGCCGGGCTGAGCTTCGAGGTCGTGCGCCACGGGCCGGTGCGTTCCCTCGAGGAGGCGGCTGCGGCCCGCGGCGTCGCCCCCGCACAGGTCGTCAAGACCATGGTCGTGCGAGTCACCGAGGGTGACCACCGCTTCGTGCTGGTCCCCGGGGACCGCGAGATCGACTGGCCCAAGCTGCGCTCGACCCTGGAGGTCTCCAGGATCTCGATGCCGGACGCCGAGACCGCTCGGGAGGTCACCGGCTTCGTGCGCGGCACGATCACCCCCTTCGGCAGCCGCACGGCGCTCCCGGTCATCGCCGACCAACGAGTCACGGGGGTGGTCTCGCTGGGCGGTGGGGCTCACGGCGTCGCGCTCACCGTGGATGCCGCCGAGCTGGTCGAGGCGCTGGATGCGTCCGTCGTGGACGTCACCAAGGGGCCGGGCGACAGATAGCGTGCGGCCATGCGGGCACACGACAGGTCCTCGGACACGGTCGAACGGTGGTTGCCTGCCCAGAGCGCCGCGGTGCCTCAGACCCGAGCATGGTCCCGGGAGTGGCTGACGCACTCCAGGGTGCCGGCGGACGCCCACGAGGCTGCCCTCCTGGCGATCTCAGAGCTCGTGACCAACGCGGTGCGCCAGGAGACGGACCGCATCGGGATCAAGCTCAGGGCCCGGGACGAGGAGCTCCTGATCCAGGTCTACGACAGTGGGCACCGCCACCCGTCGATCAAGGAAGCCCCGCCGGAAGCCATCGGCGGGCGCGGGCTCCACCTGGTCGAGGCGTTCTGCGACGACTGGGGGGTGCGCGAGGAGCGCACCGGAAAGACCGTGTGGGCCCGGCTCACCTGGTGAAGGAGCCCGGGGGCGAGCCGGCCGGGTACGCCTAGGAGCGGATCTTGTCCAGCCGCGCCACGGCCTCCTCGAACTCCGAGACGAGGTCGGTCATGACGTCGGCGACCGGTCGTACGTCGTTCATCCGCCCGACGATCTGACCCACCGGCATCGAGATCACGTCCGGGTCACCGGAGGCATTGATCCGGTTGTGGGCGTCGCTGACCAGAAGGTTCTGCAGCGGCATCGGCAGCGGATCGGGGGCGTCCTCCTCGGCCCAGGCCTGCGTCCACCTGGTCTTGAGCAGCCGAGCCGGCTTGCCGGTGTAGATCCGGGTGCGGACCGTGTCGGCGGACGTCGCGCGGGTGAAGGCCGTGGTCCACCCGGTGCTGGACTGCAGGTTCTGGTACTCCTGCGTACCGAGCCAGATCGAGCCGGTCCACACCCCTTGGGCACCGAGCGCGAGCGAGGCCGCGATCTGGCGCCCCGAGCCGATGCCGCCGGCACCGAGCACCGGCACCTCACCGACGGCGTCGACGATCTCCGGGGTCAGCACCATGCTGGCGATCTCACCGGTGTGGCCACCGGCCTCGTAGCCCTGGGCGACGATGATGTCGACCCCGTTGTGCACGTGGGTCATCGCGTGCTTGGCGGCACCAGCCAGCGCTGCGACCTTCAGCCCTGCCTCGTGGCACTGATCGATCACGTCCACCGGGGGCGAGCCAAGAGCGTTGGCGATCAGGACCGGTCGGTGCTTGAGCGCGACGTCGACGTGGCTGCGGGCCATCGAGTGCAACCACCCGAGGACACCCTCGCGCCCCTCTCCCTCCGGCAGCGGCGGGACACCGAGCTTGCGCAGCGTCTCGTCGACGAAGTCCTTGTGACCTTGCGGGATCATCGCGCCGAGGTCGACCGAGGTGCCCTCGGTCGGGATGTTCATCGGCATCACGACATCCACGCCGTACGGCTTGCCGTCGGTGTTGTCGTCCAGCCAGTCCAGCGTCTGGTCGAGCTCGTCGGCGTCGTTGAAGCGCACGCAGCCCAGCACCCCCAGCCCGCCGGCGCGAGAGACCGCCGCAGCGACGTGCTCACTGGGGGTGAAGGCGAAGATCGGGTAGTCGATCCCGAGCTGCTCGCAGAGGTCGGTACGCACGGTCAGATCCCGCTTCCTGTGGTCGCGCCCGCGGCTGCCAGGTCGTGCGCCTCGACGGCGATGGAGCGGGCCTTGGGGTAGTTGGCCTTGCCGGTGGCGCTGCGCGGGATCTGCTCGACGTAGGTCACCGTGCGCGGAAGCTTGAAACCCGACAGGTGGTCGCGCAGGTAGTCGCGCAGACTCTGCAACGACGGCTCGGCGCCGTCACGACCCTGGATCACCGCGGACACGTGCTGACCGTAGGTGTCGTCGGTGACGCCGACGACCAGGCAGTCGTAGACCTCGGGGTGGCCCTTGAGGGCGTTCTCCACCTCCTCGGGGAAGACCTTCTCGCCGCCGGTGTTGATGCAGTTGGATCCCCGGCCGAGCAACGTGACCTTGCCGTCCGCCTCGATCCGCGCGAAGTCACCGGGGATCGAGTAGCGGGCTCCGTCGATCTCGACGAAGGTGCGCGCCGACTTCTCGGGGTCCTTGTAGTAGCCCACCGGGATGCTGCCGGAGCGGGCGAGGCGACCGACCGTGCCGACCGCCTCCGGGTCCACCACCTTGTTGTTCTCGTCGAGCACCACGGTCTCGGCGCCCAGGCTGACCACGGGGCCCTCACCTCGGATGTTCTCGCTGTCCTGCATCCCGGTGCCGGAGAAGCCGGTCTCGGAGCTGCCCACGGAGTCGGTGAAGACCGCGTTCGGGAAGGCCTTCATCCAGCGCTCCTTGATCGGGCGGCTGAAGATGGCGGCGCTGCTGGCCACGACGAAGAGGCTGGAGGCGTCGTAGTCGCCGGCGTCGTACTCCTCGATCAAGGGCCGCGCCATGGCGTCTCCGGTCATGAAGATCCCCTGGGCCTTGGTGCGCTCGACCGCACGCCAGGTGCCGGCGGGATCGAACTTCGGCTCGAGCACCGTCAGCTGACCTGCGAACAGGTGCATCAGCAGAGCTGCCTGGGCGCCACCGTGCATCAGTGGGCTCAGCGGGAACATGATCATCGGGTCGTTGGCCTGGGCCTTCTCGGCCTGGTCGTACTCCTCGAGCCGCTCCCCGGTCATGAAGTCGATGCCACCGCCCAGGACGCGCCAGAAGTCCTCGTGGCGCCACATCACGCCCTTGGGGAAGCCCGTGGTGCCGCCGGTGTAGACGATGTAGAGGTCGTCGGGGCTGCGCTCCTCGAAGTCGCGCTCAGCACTCTGCCCCGCCAGCGCCTCGTCCCACGAGACTCCGTCGTAGGAGGTGAGGTCGGCAGCACTGTCGAGCTCCGTCGGGTCCGGCATCGCGACGATCGTGGTGAGCTTGTCGTGGTTCGGCGCGGTCCTGGCCACCAACGGGGCGTAGGGCCGCTCGTGGATCAGAGCCACCACGTCGGAGTTGTCGAAGAGGTAGTTGAGCTCGCCCTCGACGTAGCGGTAGTTGACGTTGATGGCGACCGCGCGCACCTTGAAGATCGCGAGCAGGGCGATGACGTGCTCGATGCTGTTCTTGGCGTAGATGCCCACGTGGTCACCCGCACCGATGCCGCGGGAGGCCAGGTAGTGGGCCAACCGGTTGGCATCGGCCTCCAGCTCGGCGTAGGTGACCTTGCGCTCCCCCACCTGGATCACAGGGCGGTCCGGAACGACGTCGACGGCGTGCTCGAAGAGGTCGGCGATGTTCAAAGCCATGCTCGCAAGACTAGAACACGTTCTCGTTTCTGACTAGGCTGGTCGGACCTGTTCAGCCTCGTCGCACCACGGTGGTCGAGCTGTCGAACCAAGGAGCAGAGATGTCAGAGCCGCACGCCCTCGTCGAGCAGGAGGGCCACACGCTGATCGTGACCATGAACCGCCCGGAGAAGAAGAACGCGCTCTCCGGCGACATGCTCGCGATCATGGAGCAGGCCTGGGACCGGGTGAACTCCGACGACGACATCCGGGTGTGCATCCTGACCGGCGCCGCAGGTGCGTTCTGCGCCGGTGCCGACCTGTCCGCGATGACGCAGAACAACCCCAGCGACCGGTTCGAGGACGGCTCCTTCGATCCCGCTCGGCTCAAGTCGCTGCTCAAGGGGTTCCGCCTGACCAAGCCACTGATCGCAGCGGTCGAGGGACCCGCGATCGCCGGAGGCACCGAGATCCTGCAGGCCACCGACATCCGGGTCGCCGGGGAGAGTGCGAAGTTCGGGGTGAGTGAGGTCAAGTGGGCGCTCTACCCGCTCGGGGGGTCCGCCGTACGACTCCCCCGGCAGATCCCCTACACCGTCGCGGCCGACCTGCTGCTCACCGGGCGCCACATCACTGCTCCGGAGGCGAAGGAGCTGGGACTGATCGGTCACCTGGTGCCCGACGGCACCGCGCTGGACAAGGCACGCGAGATCGCCGACCTGATCTGCGCCAACGGTCCGCTTGCCGTGCAGGCGGTGCTGAGGACGATCCGCGACAGCGAGGGCAAGCACGAGGACGAGTGCTGGGCGGAGGACGCGAAGGTGGGCCTGGCGGTCTTCGCCTCCGAGGACGCCAAGGAGGGCCCGAAGGCCTTCATGGAACGCCGCAAGCCCGAGTTCCAGCGGCCGCTGACCTCTGCAGCGAGTCGTTGCGTGCACTTCCGCGCACAAGACCGGTCATCGACGAGCACGCCCGCTACCTCGGTACGGTCGTGCCGTGAGGATCGAGAAGGGCGCCGTCCTCAACGATCGCTATGAGCTGCGGGGCGTGGTCGGGAGCGGCGGGATGGCAGACGTCCACCGGGCACTCGACCGCACCCTGCACCGCGAGGTGGCGGTCAAGGTGCTGCGAGCCGCGACCCCCGAGCCCGGTGACAAGGAGCGCTTCGTGCGCGAGGCGCGCATCCTGGCCCGCCTGGACCACCCCGGCCTCACCACCGTGCTCGACGCAGGTGTCGCTCAGGAGCGGCCGTTCCTCGTCATGCACCTGGTGGACGGGAAGACACTGTCCGAGGAGCTGCCTGAACGAGGGCTTGCACCCCGACGGGTCGCCCAGATCGGCGCACAGCTCGCCGCCACCCTGGCCCACGCGCACGCCGCCGGCGTGGTGCACCGCGACGTGAAGCCGAGCAACGTGCTGATCGACAGTGACGGCCGCCCGCGCCTCACCGACTTCGGGATCGCGCGGCTGCTCGACGACGCCACCCGGCACACCGCGACCGGCATGACCGTCGGCACCGCGGCGTACCTCAGCCCTGAGCAGCTCAAGGGTGCGTCGTCGACGACAGCGACAGACGTCTACTCCCTCGGCCTGGTGCTGGTCGAGGCTCTCACCGGGAGCCAGGTGTACGGCGGCTCGATCACCGAGACCGGTCCGTCAAGGCTGACCACGGCGCCGCCGATCCCACGAGACCTGCCCGACCAGTGGCGCACGCTGCTGGGCGCCATGACGGCGGTGCGAGCCGCGGAGCGACCGTCCGCTGACGAGGTGCGGCAGCGTCTGGACGAGCTGGGCGGGGGGACCGCAGCTGAGCCGACCGAGAGCCATGAACGAACCACGGTGATGGCCGCGACAACCCCGCCGTCGAGCGACACCCCGGGCACCATGACCCTGGCAGCCGTCCGATCCAGGCGACGGTTGAGCAGCGTGCCGACGCCGTACCTGCTGCTGACGCTGGCCTGTGTGGCCGTCGTGGCGATCGGGGCGCTGATCGTGATGACGGGTGGCCCGGAAGCGCCGGAGCGAGCCGATGTCCCCGCGTCGGTGCCCGATGACCTGAAGCCCGCGTTGCGCGACCTGCACGACGCCGTCGAAGGTGACAGCCCGTGAGGTGGGTCGGCCGATGTGCCTTGGTCGCTGCCAGTGCGCTGCTCGTCGGCTGCGGCGCCGATGTGCCGGCGGACGACGTGCCTGAGCTGAACCGGAGCTTGCAGCGGGTGGACGACGACCTCGCGGCCGAGGACTACGAAGCGGCCGAGGACAGCCTCACCTCCCTGATCGAGGTGGCCGAGGTTGCCAACGAGGAGGGTGACCTCGGCGCGGACCAGGCGGACGCGATCGTGGCCGCGGCGCAGGAGCTGCTCTCCCAGCTCCCCGACCAGCCGGAGGCGCCGCCGCCCCCTCCGCCGACCGAGGAGCCCGAAGTGGCCCCCGAGCCCGAGGTGACCCCCGAGCCCGAGAAGCCGAAGGCGCCCAAGGCGCCCAAGCAGACGGAACCGAAGCCGAAGGAACCGAAGCCGAAGCAGCCCCCGGGCAAGGACACGAAGGACACCGGCAAGGGCAAGAAGGGGGCAAAGAAGGGCAAGGACAAGTAGCCGGCTGTTCCCGGAGCCTCGCGGGTGGATCGCAGGCACCTGACGACTGAGGTCGACCCAGATGAGCCGGCCGGGGGCCTCCGTGGCTCAGCCCTTGTTGGTGGAGGGCCCCGCGTCGTCGTACGGCGGCCCGTCGCGCTCGGCGACTGCCTGCCGGAAGCCGACCTGCTCCGCACGCTGGGCGAAGTCGTAGCCCTCGCGGGTGTGCCGCGAGATGCCGTCGAAGACGGTGCTGATCAGCTGCGAGGTGCCGACGCCTTGGGCGAACAGTGCCGAGTTGAGCGCCAGCTTGACCATCATCAGCTGGTTCAGCGGCATGGCGGCGATCCGGGAGACGAGGTTCTCGGCACGCTCGTCCAGCAGGTCCGCGGGAGCGGACTCGACCGCCAGCCCCCACTCCGCGGCTTCCCGGCCCGACAGGCAGTCACCGGTGAGCAGGAGCCGCTTGGCGCGCTGGTCACCGAGCCGGTGCGCCCACAGGCCGGCCGAGGGCACCCCCCACACCCGGGTCGGTGGGTAGCCGATCTTGGCGTCGTCCGCGATCACGATCTGGTCGCAGTGCAGGGCGATGTCGGTGCCCCCGGCGACGCAGAAGCCGTGCACCTTGGCCACGGTGGGTTTGTCGGCGTGCAGCAGTGAGGCGTAGCCCTTGGTGAACCGGCTCATCAGTGCGTAGTCGACCATCGGGTCCCAGACCTCGCCGGGGTCGTGGTTGGGGATCCGCTGCTCGGCCCACAGCGACAGGTCGTAGCCACCGCAGAACCCCTTGCCCCGCCCTGACAACAGGATCACTCGCACCCGGGGGTCGGTGTCGGCTCGCTCCACGGCGGTCGCGATGTCGGTGGGGGTGTCGCCGGTGATCGCGTTGCCCGCCTCCGGGCGGTCGAAAGTGATCCGCGCGATCCGGCCGGTGCGCTGGTAGGTCAGCGTGGGTTGGGAGATCTCGTCGTCCACGCTCTCGTCGGGCTCGCCGCGCCAAGGTGCATCCATGGGGTGAGTGAACCACCGGAGTCCGCGACGCGGAGGATCGGGCACAAGACCGATCATCCACTCACCCATGGCCCGTACGGCGTGCAGTTCCGGTCAGGAGACCGGTCACGCGCAGTCAGACTGGGGACTCGCCCACCAGGACGCCGATCTTGTCGATGCGGTGCTCGGGGTTGCCGAAGCGGTCCGACCAGTAGTTGCCGGCCGCATGGTCCTCGGGGGTCGCGCAGGTCGACAGCGTGATCATCGGGCGCACCGCCTGCGCCTCCGGCCGCCCCGGCACGGCAGCCTCCTGCGCCGCGCGTGACTCGGGCTCGCGGAAGGAGGTCCACCGCGTCCGCGTGATCCGGTAGAGGAACACCCGCTTCCCGCTCCGGACCTGCACCCGGTCCCCGGCCCCCAGACTGGGCAGCTCGGCGAAGGGCTCGGTGTGCGAGGTCCGGTGGCCGGTCACGATGAAGTTGCCGACGTCTCCCGGGCCGACCCCGCCGCGGGGACCGCGCGGTGAGGCCATCGGCCCGCGGTTCTGGATGAGCGTGCCGTCGGCGTCGTCCGGGCGGCCCTGGTAGCGCACGACGGGAAACGACCGGAGCCCGATCCCGGGGATGCTCAGGTGTGAGCGACGCGGTTCTGGGGGGTCCTCGGTCTTCGTCTGCGACTCCGTGCGCTGCCTCGGGGGGCGGGTGGGGTCAGCCGCCGCTGGGGTCGATGCCGTCTCCCTCGACGCGCCGGCGGGTGGCACCGATCTGGAGGTCCCCACGTCCGAGCACGCCACCAGGGCCACCGAGGCGAACGCCCCGGTGACGCAGGACCCGAGGCGCCGACCGTTCACCCCTGCGACGGTACGTCGCGACCCGCGACGCTTCTGCTCCGAAGTCGCTGAGCCCAGCACTCGCCACGAGGCATCATGGCGCGGTGGCCCACCTGTCCGTCTCCCGCTCGCTGGTGATCCCGGCTGCGGAGCTGAACGAGCGCTTCTCCCGCTCCTCCGGTCCGGGCGGGCAGGGCGTGAACACCACCGACAGCCGGGTGCAGCTCAGCTGGGACATCGGTGCCTCCGCGGTGCTGACCCCGACGATCCGCACCCGCCTGCTGGAACGGCTCGACGCGCAGCTGGTCGAGGGCGTCCTCACGGTCTCCGCAGCCGAGCACCGCACCCAGCTCGCCAACAGACGGGCGGCGCGGGAGCGAATGGCGGACCTGGTGCGCGCGGCCGCGGCACCTCCTCCCCGCAACCGGCGCCGCACCCGCCCGACCCGGGGCTCGGTCGAGCGGCGCCTGGACGCCAAGAAGCGCCGGGGTGACGTCAAGCGCGGCCGGAGCGGCGACTGGAGCTAGGTGCGCAGGAAACGCACCGTGCGGTCCATCGCGGCGTTGAACGCCGGCCCGAAGGCGTGGCCGTCGTCGTACCACTGAAGGATGGAGTCGACGTCCGCAGCCTGCAGCGCGCGTTGGGTCTGCCTGGCCCACCGAGGCGGACAGGTGTCGTCGAACCGGCCGTGGACCATCAGGACGGGTTCGGTGATCCGGTCGAACCTCGGTCGCGGCGAGACTCCACGCCAGAAGGCAGGGTCGTCCTGCGGCAGGCCGTGGCGTTGCCTCATCCGGGCACGTTCCTCGGCGTCCTCGACGTCATCGGCGATGAACCGCTCGTAGTTCTCCGCCTCCAGGCTGGAGACCGACGCCCACGCCACCCCGGCGTGGAACAGGCCGGGTTCGACGGTGAGTGCCTTGAGCGTCACTCCCCCACCCATCGACCGACCGAACAGCGAGATCCTCTGGTTCACCGGCACGTCGTCGGAACGGCGCAGTGCCTGCGCTGCCGCGATCACGTCCGTGGTGTAGCCCAGCCGCGCTGCCGAGTCCACGCGTGAGTCGTCGGCCGACCCCGCGTGGTTGCGGTAGTCCACGTGGAGCGTCACGAACCCGCGCGCGGACAGGTAGCCCCGCTCGCGGGTCATGCCCTGACCACGCACGTAGTCGGCGGGGTCGATGTAGCCATGGGCCAGCACCACGGCCGGGAAGGGTCCGCGGCCATCGGGGACGTTGAGCACGCCGGTGATCCGCAGCGGCCCGGTCCCCCGGCCAGCGACCGTCGAGCGGAAGCTCACGTCGTGGGAGGTGTAGCCGGCGGTGCGCTCACGGACGGCGCCGATGCGGAGGCCTCCGCCGGTGAGGTCGGCCCGGGTGAGTGCGGCCAGCGAGATCGGGTCGACGGGCTTGGGCTTCGGTTCGGAGCTCAGCTTCTGCTCCGGCTCGGAGCCTGGAGCCGCTGCGGAGGGACCGCGACTGCTGGAGCCCGGCGACTGCGCTGTGGGCGACGACTCTCCCCCGGAGCTGCACGCGCTCAGCACCAGAACGGCTGCCAGCAGTGCTGCTGCGAGTCGACCGCGACCTGATCTCGGCTCAGCCATGGGGCCAGTCTCCCCGGCTGCGACAAGGCGATGGCTGGTCCGGCGCGGGGCGCCGCCCGTGGTCAGTCGCGGGCGCCGGCCTCGAGCCGCTGACGCGCCTCGGAGGAGAGCTCAGGCCGGGGCGCCGGCGGCGGGAAGCCGCGCTCGATCTCCTCTGCACGCTTCATGTCGTAACCCCAGATCAGCGCACAGCCGACCGCAGCGACGACGAGAGAGACAACCGACAGCAGAATGACGAACGTCATGAGAGAGACCTCCTGGTCTTCTGGGCGCTTTCCATGCGGCGGACCGTTGCCGACGGGGTGGCGCCCCTCGTCACATGATGCCTGGTTGTCGAAGTTATATCAAGGGTTTGTCGAAGGTTAGTTGATTGATCACCCGGAGCTGACCGGCTGCCGCTCGGACAGGAAGGGGTCGTCGCCGGCGACCGCGACGACCTCCTTGCCGAGAGGAAACAGCGAGACCGGGATCAGCTTGAAGTTCGCCAACCCGAGGGGGATGCCGATGATCGTGATGCACAGCGCGATACCGGTGACCACATGGCCGAGCGCCAGCCACCAACCGGCGAGGATCAGCCACAGCACGTTGCCGAGCATCGACCCGACGCCGGCGCTGGACTTCGCCACGACCCGCCGCCCGAACGGCCAGAGCGCGTAGAACCCGATCCGGAAGGCGGCGATGCCGAAGGGGATGCCGATGATCGTGATGCAGAGCAGCAGACCGGCCAGCAGGTAGCTCAGGAACATCCAGAACCCCGCCAGCACGATCCAGAGAACATTCAGCACCAGCCGCACGGTCACTCACCTCTTCCGCTCGTCCCCCACCCGACGGTAGCCCCCGCCCCCTCATGTAAATCGGGGTTACCGTCGCTCAACATGCCGTACGACGCCCACCAACGGTCCGTAGCACCGCGGCAGTCGAGAAGTCCCGAGCGACCGCGGAAGACCGCGCCGAGTCGAGCTCAGGAACCGACGGCGGTGCGACGGATGCCGCGAGCCAACAGGTAGCCGACCATCCAGAACTCACCGATGCTCGCGGGCACGGTCAGCACGTCCGCGACGACGCCTGACTCGGGAAGCACGTAGCCGACGAACGCGCTCAGCACGTAGCCCACTCCCCCACCGACCAGGATCCAGCCGAGCGCGCGCGGCATCCAGCCGGAGCGCAGGACGCACACGCCCATGGGGATCAGCCACAGGCCGAAGAAGACGGCGCCGACCGCCCAGAGGTTCTCGCTGAGGAGGTAGAGCAGGTGCACGTTGCCCTCCGCGTCACCGACCGGGTCGTTGGCGAGCTGTACGGCGGTGCCGAGGGCGGCCGAGCTGGCCATGATCGCCACGGCGTTGACCATGCCGAAGACGGCGATCGCGCCGGCCGCGAAGGCATCGACGCTGCGGAAGAGCCGGTAGAACCACAGCGCCGCCAGCGACTGGGTGACGACGATGCCCATCTCGAGGGCCACGCCCATCCCGGCCAGGCCCTCTCGCTCGACCAGGTTGGCCAGCGTGGTCGCCGGGTCGTCGACGTAGAGCTGGGGTCGGATGAGCAGGAATCCGAGGATCCCGGTGACGGCCAGCCCGAGGTAGAACCAGCCGGTGGTCCGGGCGGTGCGGACCAGCGATCGCTCCTCCTCCGAGGTACGACGCCGGGTCTGGGTCGGCACGCTGCGTCCTGCGCCTGGCGTGGTGGTGGTGTTCATCGGTTCTCCCTCCGGGGGCTAACTTACGTCGTAAGGTAACCATACGTTGTAAGGTACGGGCAACCACGGAGGGAGCTGGTCCAGATGGGCACCCGGACTCGACGTCCGCTGAGTCGCGAACGCGTGCTGGACGCGGCGATCGCCCTGGCCGACCGGGAGGGCGTGGCGGCGGTGACGATGCGGCGGCTCGCGGGCGACCTGGGCGTCGAGGCGATGTCGCTCTACCACCACCTGCCCGGCAAGAGCGGTCTACTCGACGCGGTGGTGGAGCGGGTGGGTGCCGAGGTCGATGCCGCCGTCCAGGTGGCACAGGCCTCCGGCGACCTCGACGACTGGCGCGCCACACTGCGGCGCCGGTTCCTGGCCGCGCGCCAGGTGATGCTGCGCCATCCGTGGGCGCCCGGGCTGATCGGCTCGCGGACCACCATCCCGCCGGTGGTCTACGCCCAGTACGAAGCGATCCTCGCGACCATGGTGGAGGCCGGCTTCAGCTACCACCTGGCCCACCGGGCGATGCATGCCTTCGGCAGCATGCCGCTGGGATTCGTCCAGGAGCTGTTCAGCCCCGATGCCGCCGGAGGCGAGGAGATCGACCCCGAGACCGCGCAGGCAGAGCTTGCACAGATGGCCGAGGTCCTGCCTCACATCACCGCGATGGTCACCTCCGAGGTCCACGACAACGACGGCGACATGCTCGGCTGGTGCGACAGCCAGGTCGAGTTCGAGTTCACCCTCGACCTGCTGCTCGACGGACTCGAGCGACTCCGCGACAAAGAGGTCCCGGGCGGCGCGCCGGCGCCCCTATTGTGACTTAGGTCATGTCCGCTTAGGGTCTTTTGGTCCGCCCCCGGACCCCGGCGAGATGTGATCCATCGGCGCCGGACCGACACAGGAGAGAACATGTATCGACCTGCCCCCAGGACGATCGCAGCCGTCGCGCTGGCTTCGTCCTCGATCCTCCTGGCCACCACGGTTCCCACCGCCGTGGCCGCCCCCGCCCAAGACCCGTCCGAGGCTTCGTCCCACTTCCGAGACGCCGTGACCACCGACGGCATCATGGAGCACCTCGAGGCGTTCCAAGGGATCGCCGACGCCAACAACGACACCCGCGCCTCCGGCACCGACGGCTTCGACGCGTCCGTCGACTACGTCGTGGAGAAGCTCGAGGCGGCGGGATACGACCCCACCGTGCAGGAATTCGACTTCATCGCGTTCGCCGAGGAGTCACCGACCCAGCTTTCACAGACCTTCCCCGACACGCAGGACTACGCCGATGGCGAGGGGTACTCGGTCATGGAGTACTCCGGCTCCGGTGATGTGACCGACGCCGATGTGGTCGCAGTCGACACCGACTTCAGCGCCAGCGAGACCTCGACCAGCGGTTGCGAGACCGAGGACTTCGCCGACTTCCCCGAGGGCGCCATCGCGCTGATTCAGCGCGGCACCTGCACCTTCGCCGAGAAGGCGCAGAACGCCCTGGACGCCGGCGCCGCGGCCGCACTGATCTTCAACCGCGGCACCGAGGGCAACGACGGCGTCCTCTTCGGCACGCTCGGCGGGCCGATCGAGGGAGGCGAGGACTTCCCTGTCGTCGGACTGGACTACGCGACCGGCGTCGACCTCGGCGACCCCGAGGACACCCGGGCGAGCGTGTTCACGGAGACGACGAACACTCCGAGCACGTCGAAGAACGTCATCGCCGACACCCCGGGTGGCAAGAAGAGCAACACCGTCATGGTCGGCGCGCACCTCGACAGCGTCCCTGCGGGCCCCGGGATCAACGACAACGGCTCCGGCTCCGCCACGATCCTCGAGGTCGCCGAGCAGCTGGCCGCCCAGGGTGACCCGGTCAACCGGGTTCGCTTCGCCTGGTGGGGCGCTGAGGAGGCCGGACTGGTGGGCTCGACCCACTACGTCGAGGACCTGGCGGCCAACGACAAGCAGTCGCTGAACCAGATCGCGATGTACCTGAACTTCGACATGATCGGCTCACCGAACTTCGTGAGGTTCGTCTACGACGGTGACAACTCGCTCGGCGAGGGCCAGGACGGTCCCGACGGCTCTGCCCAGCTGGAACAGCTGTTCACCAGCTACTTCGACAGCCAAGGGTTGGCCAGCGAGCCGACGGCGTTCGACGGCCGCAGCGACTACGGACCGTTCCTGGACGCAGGCATCGCCGCCGGTGGCCTGTTCACCGGAGCCGAGGACATCAAGACGCAGGAGCAGGCAGATGTCTACGGCGGCACCGCCGGCGAGCCGTACGACCCGTGCTACCACCTCGCCTGCGACACGATCGACAACGTCGATGAGCCGGCGCTCGACGAGATGAGCGACGCCGTCGCCCACGCGGTCTACGTGCTCTCCCGCAGCACCAAGACCGTCAACAAGAAGGGTCAGAAGCTCAAGGCCGACAAGAGTGAGATGAAGGGCCACAGCGCCCAGCGCTGACAGCCCCGGTCACGACCGAGGGTCGCCCCGCTCGAGCGGGGCGACCCTCGGTGTATCTGCTCGAGGGCTGGCCCTACTCGTAGGGATCGCCGAGGTGGACCGAACCCGCTGCCTCGGCCACCTTGTCCGACACCCGGGTGGTCTCGAGCAGCTCCTCACGACCTCCGCCGCCGGAGACACCGAGCGTCAGCACCGGCCCGAGACCGGGTGCGTAGAGCTTGTACTCGAGCACGTCAGGCTCGATGGTGATCGTGTCCTTCGTCAGCAGCATGTCCTCGTAGTGGCCTGCGGGCACGTCGGCCATTTCCTCCAGGCTCAGGATCGCGCCGTTGTCCTCGGCCTCGCCCTCGTAGTACTCCTGCCGGTAGGCGACCCCCGGAGCGGGGTCGGAGGGCATGATCACCCCCGCCATCGCCCCGTCCCTGCCGGCCTCGAAGGAGCCTTCCCGAGTGGCGATCTCACCGTCCTCGAACTCCGCGGTGTCCTCCCCGAGGTACCAGACGTTGCCGTCGGAGTCCTGGGCGTACCAGTCGAAGGTGTCCTCGACCACCGCGTTGCCCTGGGTGGCGGTGTCGCGCACCACACGTGCGGTGACACCGTTGGCGACCTCCTTGGTGACGCTGGTGACAGTGACGACCACGTCCAGCTTCTCGCCCTCCTCGTCGGTCTCCCGATAGCTCCACCTCGTGCCCGGCACCATCGGCCAGTAGCGGTTGTCGATCTCGGTGCTGAAGTCGGCCGGGTCGAGCTCGACCTCCTCGCCGCCCTGAGGCAGTGCCGTCACCGACGGCGACGTGCTCGTGTCTGCCGCTTCCTGCCCGCCATCGCTGCTGCCACACCCTGCACCGGCTCCCACCAGGCCAACAGTCATCGCGATCGCCGTCGCCTTCCTCATCCTGCGCATCGTCGCGCTCCCTTCGCCGCGTCCTCGTCCCGAGGCTAGGAGCCCATGGCTGAACCAGCGCTGAACGTCGGGAGACCGGGCCCACGAACGTGGCTCTGCTCAGTTGGCCACACCGAGCAGCGGCCGCATCCCCATCGCGCCGGCCTGACTGCGCAGGAGCTCGCGCCACCTGTCTGTGGAGTCGAGGTCATGACGTTGCCCGACGTCCACCAGGGCGGCGTAGCCCCACATCTCGACCCAGCGATAGGTGTCCGGCACCTGGCGGCACCGCGCCGGCGACTCTTCCAGAGTGGCCACTCCCCCGGCCAGGTCACCGGAGTCGATGCTGAGCAGCCCCAGCGCCCGCAGAGCCAAGCCCTCCCAACAGGGATCGCCGACCTGCTCGCTCAGCACGTAGGCGTGCTCGGCCAGGTCGATGCCCGAGGCGAGATCCCCGGCGCGCCGGTGCGTCTCGGCGAGCAGCGACTCCGGGAAGCTCAGGAACGCCGTCCACTTCAGGCTCCGCGCAGTCCGGACGGCCTCACCCAAGACACCGGCTGCATCCTCCAGGGCGCCGGCCAGCAACAGCACGCGCCCCTGCATCGTCAGGCCCATGGCCAGCAGCCTCAGGTCCTGCTCCTCCCGGGCGCTCTCGGTGGCGCTGCGCAGCAAGCGCTCTGCCTTGGCCTCGTCCCCGGTATCTGCCGCCGCTGCTCCGTCGTACGCGTCGATCCAGCCCACGGCACCGCGCCCACCGGCTGCTGTGCGGGCTCGGTCGAACCAGTGACCGGCTCGGTCATAGCTGCCGCGCAGGAAGTTCACGTAACCGATCTCGCGGCGTACGACCACTGCGAGCTCAGCGTCACCGGATGCGACCGTCAACGGGTCCGCCTCGTGCAGCATCGCCAGTCCCTCCTGGTCCACGCCACGGACGCCATGGATCAGGGCCGACCCCAAGGAGACCAGCGCCTTGGCCAGGAGCGGCGAGTCGCTCAGGGCCCGAGCCGCCAGGACCGCACCCTGCAGGGCCTGCAGGCCCGTGTCGATGGCCCCCGCACTCACCGCCGACTCTCCGGCCTCGATCTGCGCCACCACTGCCCCCGGCCCGCTGACGCGACGGTCACCGCCCATCGGGGCCGCGACCGCTGACCACAGGGCGGCCGTCGGCTCCACTCCGAGCTCGCGGCGCAGCCGGTCCGCAGCCTCCTGCGCCGCGGTCTTGGCCTCACCCAGACGGCCACACGCGCGAAGGCAGCGGACCAACAGGGCGGAAGCATTCTCGTCGAGCGGGGCCGTGGCGGCGACCTGTCGCGCATAGTCCAACGCCCGCTCGTTCTCACCGCGCCCCAGCAAGGTCAAGGCCGCTTCCTGCCGCACGTCCTGTGCCAGTCGGGCCAGATGGCGCCGTTCCTCCTCCAGCCAGCGAGAGAGGTCGCCGTCCTCCTCGGTACGAACGCCGGACAGGAGCTCCTCACCCAGACCCGGCAGCTCAACGGCGCGGTCGGCACGACCTCGCAGCATCAGGGCGTCCACCCCGAGCCCCTCCGACAAGGTCGCGTTGACCGGGTCGCCGACCACCTCAACGCCAAGGCGACGCAGCTGGGACAGGTTCCAGCGCAGGGCACCCGCGGGATCGGCAGCGTCGAGGAACAGCAGCCGTTGCAGGGCTTCCCTGCTCATCGGACGGTCGTGCAGGAGAAGCAGCGCCAGCAGCAACCACGGCTTGTGGCCGCGCACGGACAGCCGATCACCGTCCCGGTATGCACACGGGACACCCAACAGGCGGATCTCGGTGGTCACAGTTCCTCCAGTGCCGAGTATCAGCCTGGGACTCAGCTCAGCGCCAGGACGGCATCTCGAGCCAGGGCCACGAACTCCTGGGCAGCCCCCTGATCGACCAGGTCCGTGTCACGGAGCAGAAGCCGCGCCGCCGCGGCGAAATCGGCCTCACGGACCACCGGCGGTGTCGAGGCGCACGTGCCGCGGGCAACGACGCCGAACGCCGTGCGCAGCCGATGGGCAGCGGCGCTGACACACGGGCCCGCTGACCCCCATCGGGGGTTGTCGAGCCCGGCCTCGGTCATCGCCTCGAGCAAGGACTGCGCGGCACGCCTGACGACGTGAGCATCACAGGCGAAGACGATGTCCCCGGCGGCGCGGTGTCCGAACCGGCTGATCTCGGTCTCCCGGGCGGCGGGGTGGTGGGCAGTGATGGTCATGGTGTCCTCCTCAGCTCGATAGCGGCACGTTAGGAGGGCCTCGTGTGACGAAGCGTGTGACGACTTCGCCGTCCGGTGCGGGCACTCGGCAAGGTTCCGGGCCGAAGTCAGCCGATCGCGACCGCTGCCCCGGTCGCGCAGGTCACTGCACCCACCAGCCGCACCAGGTCGGCCCTCACCAGGCGCTGGGCGACCTCGGGGAACCAACCCTGTGCCAGCTTTGCGTGGGCAGGGGCGGCCACGAAGGCGGTGGCTGCGAACGCCACCCCCGCACCAGTCACCGCCAGCGCCAGACCGCCATCAAAGCCGTCGACGACCAGACGCCAGGCCGCCGCGGCCACAGGGATGAGCAGTGCGCCGTACACGACGACCACGAGTGGTGTGATCCGCCGAGAGTGAGCCTGGTGCACCTGCGACCAGTCGGCGTCGCCCCGGCGCCCGCTCTCGACAAGCGCGGGGTAGACCAGGAGGGTCACGGTCGCCTGGAACCCCAGATGCACCGAGGCTGCGGCGATCAACCCGAGCTCCCACCAGTCCACGTCAGGCCCCATCGAGATCGGCCACGGCACGGTCGTAGTCGTCGGCCAGCACCGCGAGGTCGCACCGATGCCGTTCGATCCGGCACCCGAGGCCGTTGGCCTTCCAGGTGATGCCTTCGTCCGCCCACAACGCCCTGGCCTCGTCACGCAGGTGCTGCGGAAGGTCACCGGAAGCGTTGACCACGCGCCACCAGGTCACGTTGCCGCCGCGAAGCCGCATCACTGCGCCGACCTGGCGTGGCGTCCCACCCACGAGCTCGGCGAGGTCGCCGTACGACACCACGCGGCCTCTCGGCACCAGCTCGACAGCGCGAAGCACTCGATCGGCGACGACCTCGTCCATCAGGCCATCCGTCAGCCCAACCGGGCGCGCTCGTCGGCGATCGTGGTGTCCTCACCGTGCCCGGTGTGCACGACGGTGTGTCCGGGTAGGGCGAAGAGCCGCTCACGGATCGACTCCTTGATGAGGTCCTCGTCGCTGTACGACCGTCCGGTCGCTCCGGGCCCACCGTTGAACAGCGTGTCACCGGTGAACACGGCGTCCAGTGCGGGAGCGTGGAAGCAGACGGCACCTGGAGCATGCCCAGGCGTGTGGAGCACTCGCAGCGTCGTGCCGGCCACCTCAATCTCTTGTCCGTCAGACAAGTTATGATCCCAGCTGACTTCCGGGTGGGTGAGCTCCCACAGCGGCGCATCGTCCGGGTGCAGGTGGATCGGCGCCTTCGTCAGCGTCCGGATCTCCGGCGCCACCCGGACGTGGTCGTCGTGGGCGTGCGTGCAGAGGATCGCCTTGAGCTCCCGGTCCCCCACGGCGGCCATGATCTTCTCCACGTCGTGCGGGGCATCGATGAGCACACACTCGTTGTCGTCGCCGACGATCCACACGTTGTTGTCGACGTCGAAGGTCTCCCCGTCGAGCGAGAAGGTCCCTGAGGTCACCTCGTGCCACAACCGGACACCGGGGGGCAGCGTCACGACGCACCTCCGTCGAGCACGACCACTGACCTGAGCACGTCACCGCGATGCATCTTCTCGAAGGCCGGCTCGATGTCGTCCAACCCGATCCGCTCGGACACGAACGCGTCCAGATCCAGCCGTCCCTGCTGGTAGAGGTCGACCAGCATCGGGAAGTCGCGGTCGGGCAGGCAGTCGCCGTACCAGGACGACTTGAGCGCGCCGCCACGACCGAACACGTCGATCAGCGGGATGTCGGGAATCCGCATGTCAGGTGTGGGCACACCGACCAGGACGACGGTGCCGGCGAGGTCGCGGGCGTAGAACGCCTGCTTCCAGGTTTCCGGGCGGCCCACCGCTTCGATCACCACGTCGGCGCCGAATCCTCCGGTGAGCTCCTGGATCGCCTCGACCACGTCTGCCTGGGACCCGTTCACGGTGTGCGTCGCGCCGAGTCCGCGCGCCCACTCGAGCTTGCGTTCGTCGATGTCGACGGCGATGACCTTGCTCGCGCCGGCGAGCGCCGAGCCCGCCACGGCGGCAGCCCCGACGCCGCCACAGCCGATGACGGCCACGGTCTGGCCGCGCTGGACGTTGCCGGTGTTGATCGCGGCGCCGAGCCCGGCCATGACACCGCACCCGAGCAGCCCGACCGCCGCAGGCGATGCACCCGGGTCGACCTTGGTGCACTGGCCGGAGTGGACCAGGGTCTTCTCGATGAACGCCCCGATGCCCAGTGCCGGCGAGAGCTCGGTCCCGTCCTCCAGCGTCATCTTCTGGTCGGCGTTGAACGTGGCGAAGCAGTACCACGGTTCGCCGCGCCGACAGGCCCGGCAGTCGCCACAGACCGCCCGCCAGTTCAGGATCACGAAGTCACCCGGGGCCACGTTGGTGACCCCCTCCCCCACGGCCTCGACGATCCCCGCCGCCTCGTGGCCGAGCAGGAAGGGGAACTCGTCGTTGATCCCGCCGTCGCGATAGTGCAGGTCGGTGTGGCAGACCCCGCAGGTCTGGATCGTCACCACTGCCTCGCCCGGTCCCGGATCGGGCACCAGCACCGTCTCCACGGTGACCGGCGCACCCTTCTCACGGGCGACGACTCCTCTGACCTTCTGCACGTGCTCCTCCTGCGGGACGGGACTCGTTGACGCTCGTTGACGCTGCGCCGCAGCCAACCTATGCGTGGGGGCCTCACAGCAGAAGACCCCACCGGGCGGGAGAGATCGTGGAGGGTTTCTGGCTGAATCAGCCGGAAACTCTCCACGATCCGAGTTCGAACGAGCAGTCCTGACTGCATGGCACCGGCGTTCCGCGCCATCCCAGGCTCACCAGTGCGTCGGCGACCAGGGCAGCGAGACGGCAGGGCTCCAGGACCTGGCCAAAGGTGACCCGGAGGGTCCGCCCGCCTCGTGCCAGCGTGACCAGGTCTCGTTCGGCGTCGGCCCACCGGTCCCGGCTCGCCTCGTGGCCGAGTCGACCGTCCAGTTCGACGACCAGCAGACCTCCCAGGTAGTCGACGTCGCGATAGATCGTCCTCCCTGCGACGTCGTCGCGCACCTGGCGCCGACCCTGCGGCAACCCATGGGCGATCTCGACCTCACGGCGGTATCGCTGCTCGAGCACCGACTGGACGCCTGCTCCTGCGTCCTCCAGCAGGCTGGCCACCAGGCCTCGTGCAGGGAAGCGAGGCCGAGCAGCGAGCTCAGCGGCCAGCCGCGCGGGCGTCGTCCGGCGTGACCTGACCGCGTCGGTGATCAGCGCCACCAGGCTGGTTTCGTCCTCGAGCGTGGCAGCCACCTCGAGGACCGCGTGCTCCAGACGCACCTGCGGTGGATGCCTGCCGAGCATCGCCACGTCATCGAAGGCGCGGGATCGCCGCACGCGAATGCCTGCCTCGCCACCGATCCGGCGACCGGCAGCCACGACGACCTCGGCCGTTTCTGGTGGCGGTACGAGGCCGGCCAGCGCCAGGCAGGTCCTGCCGGTGGCGGCCGCGGGTGCGTAGCGCAGGGTCGCGACCCACACCCGCCGGCTCCAGGGCGGCACGCTTCCGCAAACCACGTACACCCCTCTTGCGGCGCCGGCGAGCACTCGCCGACGGATCAGGACCTCGATGTCGTTGTCGCTCAGCCCGGCTGCGACCAGCTGTCCACGTGCAACGGCGCCGTCCTGTCGTTGGGTGAGGTCGACCCGGAGGCTGTGGAGGGTTTCCGGCTGATTCAGCCGGAAACCCTCCACGCTCCGGGACCGACCGGGCCTCAGCTCCAGTAGACGACGACCTTGTCGCCGAGCTGCACCTGGTCGTAGAGCCAGGCGATCTCGTCGTAGTCGCGGATGTTGACGCAGCCGTGCGAGGCGCCGTAGTAGCCGTTGGCTGCGAAATCCGGCGAGTAGTGCACCGCCTGCCCGCCGCTGAAGAACATCGCGAACGGCATCGAGGTGTCGTACAGGCTGGAGACGTGGTCGCGGCTCTTGCGGGTGACGGAGAACAGGCCCTCGCGCGTGGTGTAGCCATTGCCGCCGAACCGCGCGTCGAGCGTCAGCCTGGTCTTGCCGTCGACGACCCACCTGATGCTGTTGCTGGACTTGTCGACGCAGATCGCCCGCCCGATGGTGCACCGGCTGTCCAGCGGCTGCCCGTCGGCGGGGTCGGGCTCGACGTTCTTCAGCTCGTCGGAGGTCGGCTCATTGCTCATCTCGACCAGCCGGTCGAGAGTGCGCCGGTCGACCTCGCCAGTGACCGGGAAGCCACGCTTGCCCTGGAAGCCGGCGACCGCCGTGCGGGTCTGGTCGCCGTAGGTGTCGGAGACGTCGCCGTAGAACCAGGCGATCTGACGCAGCCGCGCCTGGATCTCGCGGACCTGGGAACCCTCGTCACCAGGTCCGTACAGCGTAGGCCCGGGCTTGAGCACGGGGATCTTCTTGATCCTCACCTGGGGCTCCGTCGCCTGGGTCACCGGACGTCGGACCTTCGACGGCAGCTCGGCCGTGGCCGGGCGGAAGCCGCTCGCGCCGGGAGCCGAGCGCTCACCATCGCTCCCAGGCAGCTGCCAGGCTCCGAGGCCGACCACAGCTGACGCCACGCCCAGCACGACGACAGCGCGGAGAGTGCCCTTCATGGTCGAACCCCTTGCTCGGTCGGTTGCCTTCCCATGAAGCACGCGCGAGCGCCCCGAAAGGTTGCACGACACGCGACCACGTGCTCACAAGCGAGCAACGACCGGGGAGTGCGAGGGTTAGCGCTTGACGTGTCGTCGCCCTGCGGCCCGCATGTCAAGACGGGTAGCCCGCGCCCAGCGCCCGGCCTACTGTCGCCATCAGGAACCCAGCAACCAGGAGTGCAACGATGACCTTCCGACCCGAGACGCTGGCGGTCCACGCGGGGCAGGAGGAGGCCGACCCGGCCACCAACGCCCGTGCGGTGCCGATCTACCAGACCACGTCCTACGTCTTCAACGACACCGAGCACGCGGCGAACCTCTTCGCGCTCGCGGAGCCCGGCAACATCTACACCCGCATCATGAACCCGACCCAGTCGGTCTTCGAGGAGCGCATGACGCAGCTGGAGGGCGGCGTGGGCGCCCTCGCCACCGCGTCTGGCTCGAGCGCCACCACCTACGCCGTCCTCAACCTGGCCGGGACCGGCGACAACATCGTCGCGCTCAGCACGCTGTACGGCGGCACCTACGCGCTGTTCGCCCACACCCTCCCCCAGTTCGGCATCGAGGTCCGTTTCGTGGACCCGGACCAGCCCCAGGACCTCGCGGCCCACGTCGACGAGCGCACCAGGCTGGTCTTCGCCGAGACCATCGGCAATCCCCGGATCAACGTCGTCGACATCGCGGCGTGGGCCGAAGCCGCTCACGCGCAGGGGCTGCCCCTCATCGTGGACAACACTGCCCCGACGCCTTTCCTGTCGCGCCCGTTCGACCTCGGCGCCGACGTCGTCGTGCACTCCGCGACGAAGTACATCGGCGGCCACGGCACCAGCATCGGCGGGGTCATCGTCGACTCGGGCAACTTCGACTGGGCCGCTCACGCCGAACGGTTCCCCGGGCTCACCGGTCCCGACGGGGCCTACCACGGAGTGGTGTGGACCGAGGCCGTCGGCAACCTGGCCTTCATCATCCGCGCCCGCACGGTCCTGCTGCGCAACACCGGCGCCGCCATCGCACCGCTGAACTCCTGGCTGTTCCTCCAGGGCCTGGAGACGCTCCACCTGCGGATGGAGCGGCACAGCGAGAACGCCCTGCGCATCGCACAGTTCCTCGAGCAGCATGAGGCGGTGTCCTGGGTGAGCTACCCGGGCCTGGACTCCAGCCCCTACCGAGAGGTTGCCGATCGCACCCTCAACGGTCACCGGGGGTACGGCGGACTGGTGAGCTTCGGGCTCAAGTCGGGTCGCGACGGTGGCCGTCGCTTCATCGAGTCGCTGCAGCTCTTCAGCCACCTCGCCAACATCGGAGACGCCAAGTCGCTGGCGATCCACAACGCGACCACGACCCACTCCCAGCTCACCCCCGAGGAGCTCGAGGCCGCCGGCGTCCCCGAGGACATGGTCCGGCTGTCGGCGGGGATCGAGCACGTGGACGACCTGCTGGCCGACCTGGAGCAGGCGCTGAAGGCGGCGTCCTGATCGACGGGTGGAACTGCAGGGGCGACCGCGGCCCAGACGGTGCCGAAGTGCATCCCCCAGAACATCAGGTACCGCGCCGACGGGAAGCCCTGCTCCAACGGCGGGGTGAGGATCCCCTGGACCGTCAGCGTGAGTCCCCCAGTAGTAGACCAGCGCAGTGGGGGCCCAGTGCCGGGTCCAGAGCGCGAGCACTGCAGCGATCCAGGCGAGATCGCACAGCTGGAGCGGCAGCGACGTGCCCAACCGGTAGTCACCGGGGAGGAACTGCAGGATCTGCATCGGCACCGTGAAGCAGAGGATGATCACCGCGAAGGCGCGGCAGAAGCGAACCTCGGCCTGCGTGCCGGCGTGGCGCCTTCCGAGCAGTGCCATGACGACACACACGATGAGGAAGCCGGCGATGATCCCGTAGTGCTCCGGGGAGAAGGACTGGAAGTCCGAGTCAGTGCCAATGGTCCATCGTCACCCGACGGTGTGGGTGTCATGAGCGTGCGTACTCAGATTGTGCGTGTCGACACCTGCGAGGGCGCTAGACGGAGCGGTCGCGGCCCTCCCAGAACTGCTGGCGCAGCGCCTTCTTGTCAGGCTTGCCGAGTCCCGTCAGCGGCAGTGCGTCGACGAAGTGCACCTGCTTGGGTGCCTGCACGGACCCCTTGCGCTCCTTGACCAGCGCCATGATCTCGGCGCTCACCTGCTCACGTCCGGTCTCGTCGTCGGCCTGCCCCTCGCGTGCGACGACGACCGCAGCGACCGCCTCGCCCCAGCGGTCATCGGGAATGCCGATGACGCCGACCTGCGCGACGGCGGGGTGCGTCGCGACGACGTCCTCCACCTCGCGGGGAAAGACGTTGAAGCCGCCGGTGACGATCATGTCCTTGGTGCGGTCGATGATGTACCAGAAGCCCTCGTCGTCCTCCCGCGCGACGTCACCGGTGTGCAGCCACCCGTCTCGGAAGGTCTCGGCGGTTTCGTCGGGGAGGTTCCAGTAGCCACCGGCAAGCAGTGGCCCTGCCACGCAGATCTCTCCCGGCTCGCCCTGCGGCACCGGGTCGCCGTCCTCCCCGATCAGCGCGCTGCGCACGAAGGCGGACGGCCGTCCGCACGAGGCCAGCCGCTCGCGGTTGGCCGGGTCGTGGTCGCCCCGCGCGAGGTAGGTGATCACCATCGGCGCCTCGGACTGGCCGTAGTACTGGGCGAAGATCGGACCGAACCGCTCCACCGCCTCGGCCAGCCGCACCGGGTTGATCGCCGCCGCGCCGTAGTAGACCGTCTCCAGCGAGGACAGGTCGCGGGTGCGGGAGTCGGGGTGGTCCATCAGCGCGTAGAGCATCGAGGGCACCAGCATCGTGGCGGTGATCTTCTGCTCCTCGATCGTGCGCAGCACCTCGGCTGGGTCGAAGCGCGGCAGCACGTAGAGCGACCCGCCCTTGAGCACGGTCGGCACGAAGAACGCCGCCCCCGCGTGCGAGAGCGGCGTGCACATCAGGAAGCGCGGCGACTCCGGCCACTCCCACTCCGCCATCTGCACCTGGGTCATCGTCGTCATCGTGCGGGCGGTGCCGATCACGCCCTTCGGCTTGCCCGTGGTGCCTCCGGTGTAGGCGATCGAGACGATGTGATCGGGCGGCAGCAGCGCAGCCTCGAGCGGCTGGGGGTCGAACCCGGCAGCCACCTCGGCGAGGTCCGTCCCGACGTGGGCCAGCTCCTCGGGCACGGGCCCGATCGTCAGCACCTGCTTGAGCCCGGGCACCTTCTCCAGCAGACCGAGCGCGCGCTCGGAGAAGATCGGGTCGATGATGAGCGTGGTGATCTCGGCGTCGGTGAGCACGTAGGCGTGGTCGTCGAGCGAGCCGAGCGGGTGCAGCGACGTACGACGGTATCCCTGGGTCTGGCCGGCCCCCAGGATGAAGAGCACCTCGGGCCGGTTCAGCGCCAGCAATGCCGACGGGGCGTCCCGGCCGGCGCCCAGCGACTCGAACGCCTGGACGTACTGGCTGATCCGCTCCGAGGTCTGGCGGCCGGTGAGTGTCACGTCGCCCAGGAACATCACCGGCTTGTCGGCGTGCCGCTTCAGCGCCGCGACCATCAGGTGGCCGTTGTGGGTGCCGGTCAGCAGGTTGTCGTTGCCCATTGCGCCAGACTAGAACGTGTTACAGATTTGAGGCAACGCACCTGGGGCAATCACCCAGCCACGGGGTCAGGTGAGCATCGAGCTCCCCGTTCGCAGGGGCAAGTCGGCCCCGGAAGTCCACCGTCACCGGCCAGGCGCGAGCAAGGTGCGGGACCAGAGGTCGGTCAGCGTCTCCGCGTAGTCGTCGGGGTCGTAACCACGCGACGACATCAGCGAGAACCACTCCGGGCTGTTCGTCGACCACACGATGTCAGCCACCTGCCGGTCGCTCAGGTCGTCGCGCAGCTCACCGGTGGCCCGCAGGTCCGCGGCGAAGAGCAGCATGTTGTCGGCACGCCGCTGGGTTACGCGCTCCCACGCCGCTCGGCACTCCTCGTCGGTCAGCGCCGCGTCGCGCAGCGCCAGCAGCAGCGGGGCGACCGTGGGCATCAGTCGCGCGAGCGCGGCGGCGTAGGTGTGGATCTTGCTGCCCGCCGACGAGGCGGCTCGTACCTCCTTGACGTAGGCGCGGTTCTCGGCGTCCTGCGGCACCGCCGACCCCGCCAGCAGCATGTCGACGACAGTGAGCAGCAACGTGGGCTTGCGCCCGACGGAGGCGTAGACCGTGTCGACCGAGACTCCCGCCTGCGTGGCGATCTCGGTCACCGACGTCTGGGCGTAGCCCTGTGCAACGAACAGGTCCCGGGCCGAGGTCAGCAAGCGTGAGCGGGTCTGCTCCGCCGCCGCTCGACGCGCGGAGGCGTCGTAGGTGCGGGTCTTGCGCTCGCCGGGCACCCGACCTACCGTAGTCAGTATTCGTCCGAATGTCATTCGGATCAAATCTGGAGGGCGTCATGGCTGAACCGGCCGGGGTTGTCGTGCGGGAGCCGGGCACAGGTCGGGCGACCTGGGCGATGGGCTCGCTCTTCGAGCACCTGCTCGAGGCCGAGCAGTCTGCGGACCGACTGGGCATCGCGGTGGTGACTCAGCCACCCGGCATCGCCACTCCCCTGCACCGACACCGCGACGAGGCCGAGGCGTTCTACCTGCTGGAGGGAGAGATGAGCTACCGCGCCGGCGAGGAGACCTTCGAGCTCTACGAGGGTTGCTTCATCTACCTGCCGCAGGGACTCCCCCACGCCTTCCGCACCCGCGGCAAGGTCCGCTACCTCGCCCTGACCGAACCGGGGCGCTTGCTGCACCTGTACGACGAGGTGGGCATCCCCGCACCCGAGCGTCGCCTTCCGGGCGAGGACGGGCTCCCCATGGCCGAGGAGATCGCGCGGTGGAACGAGGTCGGCCCGCGCTACGGCCTGGAGGTGGTGGGCCCACCCATCCCGGAGTGAGGCTCAGCCGAGGACGACTCGTGCAACCCGCTGGATCTCCTCCGGCGAGCGGCAGGACAGCAGCAGCGTGGTGACTCCCGAGGACTCCCACGCCTTGATCGTGGACTTCACGTGCTCCTCGTCGCCGATGATGTGCAGCGCGTGCACGAGCTCGTCGGGGATGAGTGCGGCGGCCTCGTCCTTCTGGTCGGAGAGGTAGAGCCGCTGCACCTCGTCGGTGAGGTCGGAGTAGCCCATCCGGTCGAAGACGTTCTTGTGGAAGTTCTGCTCCTTGGCGCCCATCCCGCCCATGTAGAGCGCGACCACGGGCTTGAGGAAGTCGATCACCGGCTGCGGGTCGTCGGTGATCTCCAGGTGGCAGGTCGCCGCGATCTCGAAGGTCTCGCGGGTGTGCCGCGCGCCCGGACGGGCGAAGCCCTCGTCCAGCCACGGCTGGTACATCTCTGCGCTCGACGGGGTGTAGAAGATCGGGATCCACCCGTCGGCGATCTCCGCGGTCTGCGCGACGTTCTTCGGGCCCTCGGCACCCAGCCAGATCGGCACGTCAGCGCGCAGCGGGTGGACGATCGGCTTCAGCGGCTTGCCCAGGCCCGTCGACCCCGCACCGGTGTAGGGCAACGGGTAGTGCGGTCCGTCGTTGGTCACCGGGCCCTCGCGCGCCAGCACCTTGCGGATGATCTCGACGACCTCGCGGGTGCGGGCCAGGGGCTTGCTGAAGGGCTGGCCGTACCAACCCTCCACGACCTGCGGGCCGCTCACGCCCATCCCCAGGATCACGCGCCCTTGGGAGAGGTGGTCCAGAGTCAGCACGTGCATCGCGATCGACGCCGGCGAGCGCCCCGACATCTGCACGATCGAGGTGCCGAGCTTGACGCGCTCGGTCTCGCGTCCCCACCAGGCCAGCGGCGTGAACGCGTCGGACCCCCACGCCTCTGCGGTGAAGATCGCGTCGAATCCCGCGGCCTCGGCCGCCGCGACCAGCTCGGCGTGGTTGGCGGGCGGCTGCGCGCCCCAGTAGCCCAGTTGCAGACCAAGTTTCATGGCCACACCTTTGCACGACTCCTCGCGCTGGTCCCCCGCGATGCCGCTCAGAACCCCTCGCGCGTAGCGCGTGACCGTACAGTCCTGTTGAACGTTCCCTGAGCCTGAGGAGAGCTGTGGAGCAGGATCGCCGTGCCCGACAGGTCTTCCGGATCTCCGCAGGGTTCCTGGTCTTCGCCACGATCTTCGGCGGCGGGATGCTGGTCGGAGACCGGGGCTACCCTCCGCTCCCCCAGATCCAGAAGATCGTGGACACGGTCGGTGAGCTGATCTCGCCGGAGGCGGAACGCTTCTCACAGGTCGAGCCCGTGCGCGAGGAACAGGTCGAGTCGTTGCTTCCCGATCGGCTCGAGCCGGGCCTGGTCCTCGTCTCGGGGGACCTGGGCCCCCAGCAGACGTCCGTCCGGGTGATCGACCGTGACGGGGCGGTCGTGCACGAGTGGCGCCCGAGGTTCCAGGAGGTCTGGCCCGAGGGAGAGGGCACCTTTCCCGAGCGGCCGACGGGTGACCGCTCCCTGCACGGCCTCGAGATGCTTCCCGACGGCTCGATCGTGGCGAACTTCGAGAACCAGAGCACCTTCCGCATGGACGTGTGCGGTGAGGTGCTGTGGAGGCTCGACAACCTGGGACATCACTCGGTCGACCTCGCACCGGACGGCACCTTGTGGGTGCCGGCCGAGGATCCGATCCCAGAGGGAGAGGAGGTCGGGATCCCGAACCACCGCGCGCCGTACCGATCATGGCTGCTGCAGAACATCACCGTCGACGGCGAGGTGCTGCAAAGCATTCCCGTGACACAGGTGCTTCAGGACAATGACCTCGAGGGATTGATCTACATGCACAGCCAGGACTCTTTCGCGCCTGAGTTCAGTGGAGACACCCTGCACCTGAACAGCATCCAGGCGTTCCCTAGGAACCTGCCGTCCGACATGTTCGACCCCGGAGACCTCTTGATCTCGCTCAGGAACGTCAACACCGTGATGGTTGTCGACGGCCAGACAATGAAGTCCAAGTTCATGTCGATCGGGCCCTTCGTGCGCCAGCACCACCCGCAGTTCATGCCCGACGACGTGATCTCCGTCTTCGACAATCGTCCGCTGGAACCCCTCGAGGACGGCAGTACGCCGCACAGCCGGATCGTCGAGGTCGACGCCAAGACCGGGGCCGCGCGCACCGCGCTGAGCGGCGAAGAGCCCCAAGAGCCGTTCTACACCGAGATCATGGGGGCTCAGCAGATCCTGCCGAACGGAAACGTCCTGGTGACGGTGAGCGGCGAAGGACGAGTTCTTGAGTTCACACCCGACGGTCGACTCGCCTGGTGGTGGGAGAACCGCATGTCGGAGACTGAGAACGGCCGGACGATCAACGCGTCGGTCCTGCCGCAGACTCTGGACAAGGAGTTCTTCGAGGAGAAGGAGGCAGCATGCCAGAACTGATCAGACGGACCGTGCTCATCGCCCTGGTCCTGCTCGTGGCCGACAGCACCAGCGCCTACATCGGCCCCGGTGTCGGTCTGGGCGCGATCATCCTGGTCATCGCGGTCGGTCTCGGGATCGTTCTGCTCATCGCGGGCTTCCTGTGGTACCCGATCAAGCGAGCAGTGCGCTCGGCACGCGGTGAGCGGGCAACGTCGAGGAACGAAGTCTCGGACTGACATGATCGCCATCGCCATCGCCACGACCGCCGTGCTGGCCTTCACGGCCGCGGCGGTCGGGTCGAGGCCGATGCCCGTCGTACGCGCTCTCACCGGCGCCGCGCTCACAGGCGTCACCGGCATGTTCGACCCTGAGCTGGACGACCTGGAGAAGGAGCGGGCCCTGCGCCGGGCAGGATTCGCCCTCATCAGCAGCGCCGTCCAGCTGCTCGTGCGCGTGCTGATCGCTCTCGGTGCGGCGGCAGCGGTGGTCATCGTCGCCGACCGAGCGGGTCTGACCTCGACCGAGCGGTCGGTCGCGATGGTTCTGAACCTCGGCTTCATCCTGGCCCTGACCGCGGTCGCGGTCGTGGCGTCCGCGACCCTGCGACGACGGCGACGAGGCCGGCGAACGGATGCCGTCACCGAGGCTCGCGGCGACCATGCGCACAGCGAGGCGGACCAGCTGGTGCACCAGCTGTTCTTCGCCAGCTCCGCGGTCGTGCGCGGCGCCGGCCGGTTGGACGCCTGGCTCTTCTCCAGGTCTGTGGCCAAGGTCCAGGCGATGCCGCCGGTCTTCATCGTCTCGCTCGCTCGCGGAGGCACCACCGCCCTGCTCAACGCGTTGCACAAGGTGCCCGCCGTCGCCGCGCACGAGTATCGCGACATGCCCTTCGTGACCGCCCCTGTGCTGTGGGCACGTCTGGGCGGTGACCGCAGCACCCAGGTCGCTCGACGCCCCCGCGCGCACGGCGACGGCCTGGAGATCGGGCTCGACAGCCCCGAGGCCTTCGACGAGGTGCTGTGGCGGGCCTACTGGCCCGAGAAGTACCGAGCGGACCGGATCGACCTCTGGCGCACCGGCGACATCGACCCGAAGCGCACCAGGGTGTTCGAGCGACACCACGCACGAGTGACTCTCCTGCGCTGCGGCGACCTGGCGAAGAACACACCCTGCCGCTACGTCTCGAAGAACAACGCCAACGTGGCACGGCTGCCGATGCTGACCCAGATGTTCCCCGACTGCTCCCTGGTGATCGCGTTGCGTCGCCCCTCGGCTCACGCCGCCTCGCTCCTGCGTCAGCACGAGAACTTCCTTCGCCTCCACGAGGAGGACCCCTTCACCCGGCGCTACATGCGCGACATCGGACATCTCGAGTTCGGTGACCTGCACCAGCCGATCGCCTTTCCGGGGTTCGCGCCCGAGGGGCTGGGGCCGCGCGACCCGGACTACTGGCTGGCGTACTGGATTGCGGCCTTCGAGGAGATCAGGGCGTCGCGGAAGCGCTCCCACGTCGTGCTGCAGGACGACTTGAGGAGCGACCCGCAGACGACCATGGAGCGGCTCTGCGCACACCTCGACCTGGACGCCACCGGAGTGGACTTCACCGGCGAGTTCCGCGCCGGCCAGGACGCCGGACCGGACGAGTGCTTCTCGGCTTCGCTGCTCGACCGGGCTGAGGCGCTCTATGCCGACCTTGCCGGCAACGTCGGACGACTCACCGACTGACATCGGCATGGCCGACTGGACGCCGACCGGGTTCGAGGTCGCGCGCTGAAGGTCGTGGGGTCCCACGTCAGCCCACTCCCCCCGGCGCGCAGCCCCCGACCCGTGGGCGATGCCGGCACCGTGACCGGCCTGCTCGGGTCGAGCGTCGAGGACGTCCGCGCCTGCTGAGCGCGGTGAGGGTGCGGTTCCTGAGCCCGAGCACTTCGCCGACTTCTTCGTCGCCAACCACGGCCCCACCCTCCATGCCTCGCAGAAGCCGTCCGAGTCGACGTCATGTCCGTCTCGCTCCAGGAAGGACAGCTGATCCAGCGCGCCTACCAGTCGGGCACGGGGGAGTGGAGCGCCCCGCCCTGGGCCCGCTCAGGGCCCGGCCAGCGCCTGCTCACGGCTTGACGCGGTGAGCCGACGTGGCACCACCGCGAAGTCGGAGAGCGTCAGCCACCGAGGCAGGCCGCGCCGGACGCTGCTGGGCGCGTCGATGACCAGGTCTCCCGAGCGCAGCGCCTGCGCCCAGCTGACGTCGCCGAGCCACAGCCTGACGAACGACGGGAGCGCCGCGTCGACGCGACCGCTGACCGGGTGGCCCGGGTCAACGTCGCAGAGGTCGATCGCATCACGACTGAGCACCAGCCACCAGTCCCGGGTGCCGCGTGGAACGTCGCGGAACCGGAACTGGACGACCGTCCGCCCCGGAGGCAGGGCGTCGACGTCGACGTTGCGCTGCAGGTCCCACATCAGCAGGTGGGGGTCGAGATCCTCCTCGCCCAGCTCGGGCATCCACCGGACGCCCCACTGGCCGACGGCCTCGACGACCGCACGGAGCTCGAGGCCGGCCGGAGTCAGCGAGTAGTACACCCGCTTGCCCTGCTCGCGTCGCTCGACGATGCCGGCCCGGCTCAGCGTCTTGAGACGGGTGGACAGCAGCGTGGGAGACATCTTGGGCACCCCACGTTGCAGGTCCCCGAACGTCTGGCTGCCGGCGATGAGCTCCCGCACGACGAGCATCGTCCAGCGCTCGTCGAGCAGCTCCATCGCCTTCGCCACCGGACAGAACTGACCGTACTGAGTCATCGCAACGCCCTCCTGGGCGAACTCTACGACCGTCGAGGACTCCAGATCTTGTAGTGGCTCACTACAGAAACCGCACTGACCGACGAGCGCCATCTCGTCGAACCATGGAAGCACCTGGCCGGATCAGCCCGCCCGTCCCCGAGGAGTCAGCATGACCCCGAGCACCACCACCCTCGCCCCCGATGTCGGCGCGCTCAAGCAGATCCAGCACACAGCCTGGTCCAGCGGCGACTACGGCCGCATCGCGTGGGTCACCGTCCCCGTCGCCGACGACCTCGTGGCGGCGATGGAGCTGTCCCCGGGATCGAGCGTGCTGGACGTCGCCACCGGAACGGGGCACGTCGCGCTGGGCAGCGCCCGCTCCTTCTGCCACGCCACCGGCATCGACTACGTGCCGGCGCTGGTGGCGACCGCCCGCCGTCGCGCCGAGGCCGAGGGGCTCGACGTCGACTTCCGCGTCGGGGATGCCGAGGCGCTCCCGTTCGAGGACGGCTCCTTCGACTACAGCCTCTCGGCGATCGGGACGATGTTCACCGCTGACCACGAGCGGGCGGCCCACGAGATGGTGCGAGTGACGCGGTCCGGCGGTCGCGTCGGGCTGGCCAGCTGGACCCCGGCGGGCTTCGTCGGACGGATGCTCAAGGCTGTGGGCGCCCACGTCTCCCCGCCACCGGGATCACAGCCTCCGACCCGCTGGGGCGACCCCGCGGTCGTCCGGTCGCTGCTCGGCGACCAGGTGCACGACGTACGCACGTGGACCAGTGCCGTGCGGCAGCGCTTCGCGAACCCTGCGCACTTCGTCGACTTCTTCCTCGAGAACTATGGGCCGACGCTCAAGGCCTCGCAGAAGCTCGACGAGCACGGCCGGGCAGCCTTCCGGGCCGACCTGATAAGCCTTGCCCACGACGCCAACCTCGCCAGGGACGGCACGTTCGTCGCCGACTGGGAGTACCTGCTGCTCAGCGCCCGGAAGAGCTGAGGCCCGCGCGTCCCGGGCCGGGTCGCGGCCGCCGCAGGCCGCGGCCCGCCGGGGTGGGAGTTGCGCTGCGAAACTAGAACGTGTTTCATTTCTGTCATGTCCAGGGTCCTCTCCGCTCCCCTGCAAGTCGCCTTTCCCTACACCCGCTCGCTCGGTGGGGTGCTGGGGGCGTTCATGACCGGCCTGCGCGCCGGCCGCGTGCTCGGCGCGCGCATCGCGGACGGTCGGGTGGTGGTGCCTCCCGTGGAGTTCGACCCGGTCACCCACGCCGCGATCAGCGCGGACTCCGACCTGGTCGAGGTCGGCACCCAGGGTGTCGTCGAGACCTGGACCTGGGTCACCGAGCCCGTGGCCGCCCAACCCTTCGACCGGCCCTTCGCCTGGGCCCTCGTCAAGCTCGACGGCGCCGACACCCCGATGCTCCACGCCGTGGACGCCCCGGGGCCCGGCGCGATGTCGACCGGGATGAGGGTTCAGATCGTCTGGAGGCAGGAGCGAGAGGGCTCGATCACCGACATCGCCCACTTCGAGGTCTCGACAAGCTCGACCAGCGCTCGAGCGTCGTCGGAGGGGGCGGCGGCGGGCGGAGCCGACGAGGCCTCCTCAGGCGATCCATCATCCGAGGCGGTCACCGGGATCGTGGTGCCCGTCGAGCTGGACTACACCTACGAGGCCTCACCTGAGGAGTCGGCCTTCTTCCGCGGCCTGGCAGAGGGCCGGATCCTGGGGCAGCGCTGCCCGACCTGCGGCAAGGTCTACGTGCCCCCTCGCGGCGCCTGCCCTGTGGACGGCGTCCCGACCAAGGAGGAGGTCGAGCTGCCCGACCACGGCATCGTGACCACGTTCTGCGTGGTCAACGTGCCGTTCTTGGGGCAGAAGATCGAACCGCCCTACGTCTCGGCGTACGTCCTGCTCGAGGGCGCCGACATCGGCTTCCTGCACCTGATCCAAGGGGTCGCCGCCGATGAGGTCCGGATGGGGATGCGGGTCAAGGCGGTGTGGAAGCCACGCGAGGAGTGGGGCACCACGGTCGAGAACATCACCCACTTCGAGCCGACCGGCGAGCCCGACGCGGACTTCGAGTCCTTCAGAGCTCACCTGTGAGGGGACAGAAGATGAGAGACGTAGCTGTTGTCGGGTTCTCCCAGCGCCAGATGGCGCACTTCGAGGGCTCACCGAGCATGGTCGAGCTCCTGGTGCCGACGTTCGGCGACCTGTGGGAGCAGACCGGCTGGACCAAGGACGACATCGGGTTCTTCTGCTCGGGGTCGTCGGACTATCTCGCAGGCAGGGCATTCTCGTTCGTGTCGGCGGTGGACGCGATCGGCACCTTGCCTCCCGTCAACGAGTCGCACGTGGAGATGGACGCCGCATGGGCGATGTACGAGGCGTGGGTGAAGATCCAGACCGGTGAGGTCGACACGGCGCTGGTCTACGGGTTCGGCAAGTCGTCGGCCGGCGTCCTGCGCCGAGTGCTGACGCTCCAGCTCGATCCCTACGTGTTGACACCGCTGTGGCCCGACACCGTCTCGCTGGCGGCGCTGCAGGCGCGGGTGGGCCTGGAGTCGGGCGCCTGGTCCGAGGAGGACATGGCGCAGGTCGTGGCACGCAGCCGCAAGGCCGCGGCCGACAACCCCTGGGCCCAGCTCTCCGGCGAGGTCAGCGTCGACAAGCTGCTGGCGGAGCCGATGTTCGCCGACCCGCTGCGGCGCCACGACTGCGCGCCGGTCACCGACGGCGTGGCCGCGGTCGTGATCGCCGCCGAGGGCAAGGCCCGCGAGGTCTCCGAACGCCGAGGCCACGAGCAGGTGGCGTGGATCCGCGACATCGCGCACCGGGTCGACGCCCAGAACCTCTCGCTGCGTGACCTGTCCACGGTGGCGTCGCTCCGGGGTGCGGGGGCCGCGCTCGACCTGGACGGTGTGGACGTGGCCGAGCTGCACGCCCCCTTCAGCCACCAGGAGCTGATGAGCATCGAGGCCCTCGGGCTGGGCGGCGACGTCTCGATCAACCCCTCGGGCGGGCCGTTGGCGGGCAACCCGATGTTCACCGGCGGCCTGATCCGGATCGGCGAGTCGGCCTCGCGGATCTGGTCCGGCGAGGCCGGCAAGGCCGTGGCCACCGCCACGTCGGGACCGGCGATGCAACAGAACCTGGCCTGTGTGCTCGACCGGGTCTCGACAAGCTCGACCGCCGGAGGAGACAACTGATGGGCAAGCAGCTCGCCGCCGTGATCGGCGTCGGTCAGACCCACTACCGCGCCAAGCGCGAGGACGTCTCGATGCCGGGGCTGTTGCGCGAGGCCGTGGATCGCGCCCTCGTGGACGCGGCGATGACCTTGGACGAGATCGACGCCGTCGTGGTCGGCAAGGCGCCTGACCTGTTCGAGGGTGTGATGATGCCGGAGCTCTTCCTGGCGGAGTCGCTGGGGGCGGCCGGCAAGCCGCTGATCCGCGTGCACACCGCCGGCTCGGTCGGCGGGTCGACCGCCAACGTGGCGGCGTCGCTGGTGCAGTCGGGGCAGCACCGCAAGGTCTTGGCGGTGGCTTTCGAGAAGCAGTCGGAGTCCAACGCGATGTGGGCGCTGTCCGTGCCCGTCCCGTTCATCATGCCGGTGCACGCCGGGGCCGGCGGCTACTTCGCGCCCCACGTGCGCTCCTACATCCGTCGCTCCGGAGCACCGACCGAGGTCGGCGCGATCGTGGCAGCCAAGGACCGGCAGAACGCGAACAAGAACGAGTACGCCCACCTGCGCAACCCCGACGTCACCGTCGAGTCGGTGCTCGCCTCACAGATGCTGTGGGACCCGATCCGCTACGACGAGACCTGCCCGTCCTCGGACGGGGCCTGCGCCGTCGTGATCGTGGACGAGGAAGGCGCCGCGGCGAGTCCCAACCCCGCGTGGATCCACGGCACCGTGATGCGCACCGAGCCGACCACGGCCGCCGAGCGCGACCAGGTGAACCCTCAGGCCGGCCGCGAGGCCGCGGCCACGCTGTGGCGCCAGGCCGGCATCACCGACCCCTTCCGAGAGGTCGACTGCGCAGAGATCTACGTGCCGTTCTCGTGGTTCGAGCCGATGTGGCTGGAGAACCTCGGCTTCGCCGAGGAGGGTGAGGGCTGGAAGATGACCCAGTCCGGCGTCACCGCGCTGGACGGCGATCTCCCGGTGAACATGTCCGGTGGGGTGCTCTCGTCCAACCCGATCGGGGCATCGGGGATGATCCGGTTCGCCGAGGCGGCGCTCCAGGTCCGTGGCGCCGCCGGGGAGCACCAGGTCGATGGCGCGCGCAAGGCCCTGGGGCATGCCTACGGTGGTGGTTCGCAGTTCTTCTCGATGTGGCTGGTGGGTGCCGAGAAGCCGACGTCGTAGGAGACGTGACTAGGCTGACCTGACCATGATCGAGTTGCGCACCCCTGCCGAGATCGAGCAGATGCGGCCCGCTGGGCGCTTCGTCGCCGAGGTCTTGACCGCCCTGTCCGGCGCCGCCGACGTCGGGGTGAACCTGCTCGACCTCGACGCGCTGGCCCACGACATGATCCGGGCGCGGGGAGCGGAGTCCTGCTACATCGACTACCACCCGTCGTTCGGCGCCTCACCCTTCGGCAAGGTCGTGTGCACCTCGGTCAACGACGCCGTGCTGCACGGGCTGCCACACGACTACGCGCTGCAGGACGGCGACCTGCTGTCGCTGGACTTCGCGGTCTCGGTCGACGGATGGGTGAGCGACTCCGCGATCAGCCTGGTCGTCGGGACCCCCCGGCCGCAGGACCTCGAGCTGATCGACACGACCACCCGGGCCCTGGAGGCAGCGATCGCCGTGGCGCGCCCCGGAAAGAAGCTCGGTGACATCGGGGCGGCGATCAGCGGCGTCGCGAGAGCGGGTGGCTACTCGGTCAACACCCAGTTCGGTGGCCACGGGGTGGGCCGCACCATGCACGGCGACCCCCACGTGCCCAACGACGGCAAGCCGGGACGGGGTTTCAAGCTGCGCCCGGGACTGGTGATCGCGATCGAGCCGTGGCTGCTGGAGACCACCGACCGGATCTACACCGACCCCGACGGCTGGACCTTGCGTTCCGCCGACGGCTCCCGCGGTGCCCACATGGAGCACACCGTCGCCATCACCGAGGGCGACCCGATCGTCTTCACCGCCCGCGACTGATCCGACCCGCTGTTCGTGCTGGGCCGGGTGCCGCCAGTTTCCCAAGGTATGTAGGCGAACTGTCACTCCCCACGACGTACGCATCGAGGGGAGTGCGAGTTTCTCTGCATACCTTGGGAAACCACCGCGCCGACGCACCCGTGAGCGATCACACGATTGGCCGGGCCACGGCAGTGGGACGCTGGCAGTGTGAGTACTGCTGTGTCCGACCTTCCCGAGACCCCCGACGCCGCGCCCACTGACCATCTCCCGGTGACGGTCGCGGTGACCCGTCGCGCCCACACCCAGCACGCGGCGCTGGTGATGGCCTGGGTCAACGCCGGGACCTCGCTGGCCGAGCGGTTCCCCGGCTTCCTGGGCAGCGGCTGGGTGAAGCCGGCGATCGACTCCGACGAGTGGACCATGCTCTACCGTTTCGACGGCCCGGAGTCACTGGCCGCGTGGGAGGCCTCGGAGGAACGGCGCCGGTGGCTGGCCAGCGGGGAGCCCATGATCGAGGACACCCGCAAGGAACGGCGTACCGGGATCGAGGGATGGTTCGGCACGCCGCCCGAAGGCGCGGTGGAGACTCCGACGCCACCTCCCCCGCCGCGCTGGAAGCAGGCGGTCATGATCTGGTTCGCCTTCTTCCCGCTCAGCCTGGCCGTCACGGTGCTCGCGGGCCTGATCGCGCCCGGCCTCGCCGTGGTCCCCCGGGTGCTGGCCTCGACGCTGGCGATGACGCCGCTCATGACCTACGTGGTGCTGCCCCTCCTGACCTCGAAGCTGGCGTGGTGGCTGAACGGTCGACCAGCCCCCTGGCGCGGCTGAGACCCAACCCCGCGTAACTCCGGGGTGCCGGGCGCGTTGTGCCGTGCAGGAGGGTCACCCATGCGCCTACGCACACCAGTCATCGCACTCGTCGCGGCCGTCTCGCTCGCCGTCACCGGCGGGCTGACCGCGGCCGCCACGGCGGACGAGCCGGAGACGCACAGCCCGGAGTACGTCGCTCGCGACGCGCAGAACATCGCCGACGCCTACGGCCGGATCCACGGACCGAACGGCCAGCTTCGCAACCCGAACTACCTCCCGGCCCTGGTGCTCGACGCCACCGAGACCGCAGTCGACCAGCTGCTCACGCAGGTGGCCGCCCCCAACCGCCCGGCCTTGACGCCCGGCAACGTCTTCCCCGGCTGGAACGTCGGCAACCCGCTGCGCGACGGCTGGGACGAGACCCGCGGGCGGGTGCGCGAGGTCGCGTTCACCAACCGGTACGGCGCCCTGCTGCGCGGCCACGTCTACCGTCCCGCACCGAAGGCGCGCGATCCGTACAGCGGCAAGCGGCTCCGAGCGCCGTACCCCGGAGTGGTGATCACCACCGGCTCCGTGCAGGGCTCGGAGGGCATGTACGAGTGGCTCGCGCAGGACCTGGCCGAGCGCGGCTACGTCGTCCTCACCTACGACGTGCAGGGGCAGGGCAGCAGCGAGACCTTCCCCCACGAGGGCGAGGACGCCCCGAACGCGCTGCCCTTCTGCAACCCCTTCGCCGAGCCGCAGCCCGGTGAGACCTACGGCTGCCCCGGGGTCCCTGCCCAGCAGCTGTCGAACTTCGTCGTCGGCACCCGCGACGCCCTCAGCTTCTTCACCTCCACCCCGAAGCGGCCCTACCCCCGACACGGCGCGGAGGAGTCCGAGGTCACCGCGCACAACCCCTACTGGCGGCTGTTCGACCGCTCCCGCGACCGGCGAACCGACACCGCGGGACGGCACAAGCGGATCGCGATCATCGGTCACTCGCTCGGAGCGGCCGCGATCTCCCAGGTGCAGGGCGATGACAAGCGGGTGATGACCGCGGTGGCGCTGGACAAGCTCGCCGGCTCCGGCTCGGAGGGACCGATCGATGGAGCCGGCAACGTCCCGAAGGTCCCCGCGCTGGCGCTGCAGGCGGAGTACGGCTTCACCGTGGCGCCGTACCTGATGAGCGGCGGCTCCTCGCTGGCCCCGCAGCCCAACCCCGACGGGCCGGATCCGCGGCGCGAACGGCGCACCGGGTACGACGCCTGGGCCAAGGCAGGGGTCGACACGATGCTCGTCGTGCCGCGGGCGTCCACCCACCTGGAGTGGACCGACATCCCGCTGGTGCTGCCCGCCAGCCGCTACGGCCAGGCGCTGTCGAGCGTCTACGTGCAGCGCTGGTTGGACCGCTACCTCAAGCACCGTGACAACACCGGCTCGCTGCTGGGCAACCGGTTCCGCTACCTGGAGCCCCAGGGACAGGGCCAGTGGGCCCCGGTGACGCTGCGACGCAACCGGCTGCTGAGCTTCTACTACTGCTCGGCCTACTCCCTGGCCACCGAGCGCGGCACGCGTCGCAACGGCGACATCACCGACGTCGGCTGCTGACCGGGCACCAGCTCGGGCTCCTCCACCTCCAGGGTCCGCCTGGCAGGCTGGGGGGATGGACCGGCCGAGAAGGTGGCCCCACTTCAGCAGTCCGCTGCGCTCGACAGCAGTGACCGCTCGCGTGGGTCGACTGCTCGGGATCGGCTTCGCGATCTGCTTCGTCACCGGCATGCTCAGCCATTACCAGTACCAGCCGTGGTCCTGGCTTCCCGTGCCGGCGAGCCCGGTGTGGGGCTACCGCCTGACCCAGGGCCTGCACGTCACCACGGGCGTCGCCTGCATCCCCCTGCTGCTGGTCAAGCTGTGGTCGGTCTACCCGAACCTGTTCCGGTGGCCGCCGATCAGGTCGGTGAAGCACGCCCTGGAGCGGTTGTCGATCTTCGTCCTGGTCGCCACGGCGCTGGTCCAGCTCACCACCGGCTTCCTCAACACGCTCAACTGGTACCCCTGGCCGTGGTCGTTCCCTTCGACACACCGCTACCTCGGCTACGTGCTGATCGGGTCGGTGCTGCTGCACATCGCCGTCAAGCTGCCCGACATCAAGTACGGGTTGCAGGCCAGGCTCACCGAGGCCGACGTGCTGACCGAGATCCCGTGGGACGAGAACCCGAAGGCCCACAGCAACGCCGGTGTGGTGCCTCCCCCCGACATGCCGGCCCTGGACCGCAGGGGGCTCTTCGTCGCGGCCGGCTCCGGCATCGGGCTGATCGTCCTCACCACCGTCGGCCAGACCCTGACGCCGCTGTCGCGGATCGGCCTGCTGGCCACACGAGAACCCACCACGGGGCCCCAGGGCCTGCCGGTGAACAAGACCGCCTCGGCCGCGGGCGTGGTGCAGCTCGCGCAAGCCCCCGGCTGGCTGCTCGAGGTGGTCGGCCCGGAGTCCTTCTCCTGGTCCTTGGACGAGGTCGTGCGACTCTCCGGCAGTGAGCAGCGGCTGCCGATCACCTGCGTCGAGGGCTGGAGCGCATCGGCCGACTGGCGGGGGATCCCGCTGATCGACGTCGTACGTCGAGCCGGCGGCGACGAGGACTCCCACGTGCGGGTCGTCTCGCTGCAGCCGAGCGGTGCCTACGGGTCCAGCACGCTGTTCGGACCGCAGGTCTCCGAGGCGCTGCTGGCGACCCACCTCAACGGTGAGCGGCTCAACCTCGATCACGGCTACCCGCTGCGGCTGATCGCCCCGAACCGGCCGGGCGTGCTCAACACCAAGTGGCTCACGCGGGTGGAGGTGACCTGAGATGAGCAGCTCGCGCATCGCGTTGGGTCTTGCCGGGGGCCTGCTCATGACCTTCGGGATCTTCCGGCTGCTCACCGACCTCGACCCCGGCGACCTGGTCGTCCTGGGCATCTGGCTGGTCGTCGCGCTGGCCCTCCACGACGGCGTGGTCGCGCCGCTGACAGCAGGGGTGGGCGTGACCCTGACCAGGGTGGCACCACGCGCCCGCCGCTACCTGCAGGGGGGTCTGATCGTCGCAGCGATGGTCACGGTGATCGCCCTCCCGCTGATCAACCGCGAGGGCACCCAGCCGGCGGCCGAGTCGATCCTGATGCGCGACTACGCCGCCAACCTCGCGCTGCTGCTCGCCCTGGTCGCCGCGGTGGCGGCGGTGCTCTACGTGGCGCGGGTGATCCGGGACCGGGGAGACTGAGCCGGTCTCACAGCGTGACCACGACCTTGCCTCGGGTGTGGCCCAGCCACACGTGGTGCATGGCCTCGGCAGCGTCGGTGAGGTCGTAGGTCCGCTCGACGACCGGATCGACGACCCCGTCGACGAGCAGCGAGACCAGCCGCTCGAGCCGGTCGGTGGGCAGGGTCGCGGTGACGAAGGCCCAGCGGCGTCCCCCGCCCCGCACGAGCGTCGCGGCGGCGAGCATGCGCGGCAGCGGCCCGAAGGCGCGACGGCCGTCGCCGCTGGCCGAGATCATCACCCCGTCGTTGCGCAGCCCTCGGCGGCACGCTCGCAGTGACGGGTTGCCCGCCACGTCGACGACCAGGTCGAGGGAGCCCGCGGCGCACTGTCGCACCGGGTCGCCTCGCTCGTAGTCGAGCACCCGGTCGGCGCCCAGCCGACGAGCGAGGTCGGCGTTGCTCTCCCGGCACGACGCCGTGACTCGGGCGCCGGCGTGGCGGGCCAGCTGCACGGCGAAGGAGCCGACTCCTCCGGTGGCGCCCGTGATCAGCACCTCCGCTCCCTCCCGCACACCGCCGGCCTCGAGGCACTGCAGGGCGGTGCCTGCGGCCAGTGGCAGGGCCGCTGCTGCGATCGCGTCGGCGGAGTCCGGAAGCGGCACGACGCCGGCCTGCGGGAAGCAGGTCAGCTCGGCCAGGCCGCCGCCGCGGCCATGAGACCCCAGGACCCGCTGGCCGACGGCCAGCCGGTCCACCTGGTCACCGACTGCTTCGACGACGCCGACCACGTCGCGGCCCGGCACCGGCATGCTGGGGCGCCGCAGGCCGAAGGACGCGCGAGCCACCAGCGGCTCACCGGTGACCGCGTGCCAGTCGGCCGCGTTGATCCCGACGGCCTCGACCCTGATCCGCACCTCGTCGGGTCGTGGCGAGGGTGCCTCGGCCTCGGTGAGGGCCAGCACCTCGCGAGGGCGGCCGTATCGCTGGTGCGAGATCACCTTCATGGGTACTCCCTGGTGGCTGTTTGTTGCTTACGCTGTACGCTTACGGCGTAAGCAGACCACGGTGTGATCGATACTGTCAACGGCGAACGAGCACGGGGCACGGGAGGTGGACCATCGCGACGACCGGCAACGAGCGCGGTGCGGTCCGCACACCCTTGAGCCGCGAGCGCGTGACGCGGGCCGCGGTGGAGATCGCGCAGCACGAGGGTCTGGAGCGTGTCTCGATGCGTCGGCTGGGCGAGGAGCTCGGCGTGGAGGCGATGTCGCTCTACCGCCACGTGGCGAACAAGGAGGACCTGCTGCGCGGCATGCTCGACGTCGTCGCCGCCGAGATGCTCCAGGAGGCCGGGCCGGCCGAGGTGGATCCGACGACCTGGCGAGCCGTGGTCACACGGCACTGCCTCGTGATGCACCAGGTGCTGCTGCGGCGCGGGTGGGCCACCATGCTGTGGATCTCCAACGCCTCCCCCGGCCCGGTCAGGCTCGACCAGATCGACCAGATGCTTGCCCTGCTACGACGCTCGGGCCTCCCGCCGCAGCTGCTCGACCTGGCCTTCCACGCCCTGCAGAACCATGTCGTGGGGCACGCTATGCAAGCCGTCTCGATGCGTCACCCCGGCCAGGAGGACTCGGCGATGGTCGCCGACTTCAGTCACCGGCTCGACGCCGAGCGCTGGCCCGACCTCGCTGCGCACCTGCACTACCACCTCGAGACACCACCCGGTGACGACGCCTTTACGTTCGTGCTCGACCTCGTGCTCGACCGGATCGAGCAGCTCAGGCGCGATGACCCCGCTGACCCTGCTGACCCTGCCCGCTGAGGCTCACTCGCCCGGGGCGATGAGCCCACTCTCGTAGGCGTAGGCGATGGCACGCGACCGGTCGCGCAGCTCGAGCTTGTCGAGCACCCGGCCCAAGTGGGTCTTCACCGTGGTCTCCCCGAGGTAGAGCTCGGCGGCGATCTCGGCGTTGGAGTATCCCCTCCCGACCAGGGTGAGCACCTCGGTCTCCCGGGGGGTCAGCTGGGCGAGCTCCGAGGCTCGCGGCCTGGGTGCCGGGGCGGACCCGAACCGGGAGATCAGGCCCGGCACGACCGAGGGGTCGATGACGCCCTGTCCCACTGCCGCGCGGCGCAGCGCACCCAGCATGTCCTCCGGCGGTGAGCTCTTGAGCAGGAAGCCGGTGACGCCGTGCCGCATCGCCTGGTCGACGACCTCGTCCTCGTCGAAGGTCGTCAGCATCAACACCCGGGGCGGCCCGGGGAGGTCTCGTATCCGCCGCGCCGCCTCCAGCCCGTTGAGCCGGGGCATCCGCACGTCCATCAGGACGACGTCGGGCCGGTGCTGCTCGACCACCCGCACAGCGTCCTCGCCGTCGACGGCCTCGCCCACCACCTCGAGGTCGGCCTCACCCTCGATCAGCAGGCGCAGCCCCGCGCGCACCATCGCCTCGTCGTCGACGAGCACCACACGCACTGCCTGGCCGCTCACGTGGCACTCTCCGCGAGAGGCGGCGGATGCCGGTCGTCGAGGGCCCGCAGCGGCAGGCTGGCGTGCAGCCGGTGTCCGCCGGTCGGCGAGGTCTCTGTCGTCAGCTCGCCGCCGAGCAGGTGCGCCCGCTCCCGGAGCCCGGCGAGACCGTGGCCTCCGCCGCTGCCGGCGCCAGGGCGGACGGCGCGGTCGTTGACCACCTCGACCGACACGATGTGCGTGTCGATGACGACCGCCACCTCGACCGCCGCACCGGGTGCGTGCTTGAGCGCGTTGGTCAGAGCCTCCTGCACAATGCGGTACGCCGATGCCTGCACCGCGGACGGCACCTGGCCCGGGTCACCGCTGGCGCGCAAGCTCACCCGCGTCCCGGTGCTGCGCACCTGAGCCACGAGGTCCTCGACCTGGTCCAGGGACGGCAACGGAGCCAGCGCCGCGGCCTCGCCCTCCCTCACCAGACCGACGATGCGGCGCAGCTCGTCGACCGCCTGGCGGCCCAGCTGCTCGGCATTGCGCAGGGTCTGCTCCTCGACGCTGTCCGGCTCCTGCCGTCGCCGCACGACGCCCACCTGGAGCGTCATCACGCTGACGGTGTGGGCAACCGCGTCGTGCAGCTCGCGCGAGATCCGGACCCGCTCCTCCGCGACCGCCACCTCCGCCTGCCTCTCCCGCTCCTGCCGCAGCTCCTCGGTGAGCGCCTCCAGCTCGGTCGAGCGGCGCTGCTCGCGGGCCAGGAGCCGCCCCACCACCAGTCCGGGCGCCAGGATCAGCGCGAAGAACAAGAACTCCCAGTACGGCTCACCGGCGACGACGATCGTCACCGCGGGCACGACCGCGAGCACGGCGTAGCAGGCCAGGGCGACACGACGCGAGAGCCGGTAGCCGGCGTACCCCACCAGCAGCATGGCCGCGATCAGCTGGGCGCCCCCGATCGGGGGCAGGTCCTCGACGAGCACCGGCGGTAGCCCGATAGTCAGCGTCAGCAGCGCAACGGCACCGATGGGGGTGAACCGTGCCACCAGCAACGAGACACCGGTCAGCAGCGACACCGTGACGCTGAGCGCACCCAACGAGAGACTCGGGCCACCCACGGCGGCCTCGAACAGCGCGGCTCCGGCCATGATCACGGCGGCCACGAGGTGGACCAACGTGGTGGAGAGCGATCGACGTCCGAGCACGCGCTCAATCTACGACTGGAGCACGGTCGCGTCGTCCTCCAGCGATGCGATTCGGGGTCCTACCGCAGGAGGACCCCGAAGCCTCGCCCTACTCCGGGAAGTCCGCGGGGTCGGACTCCCGAGCCGATCCGCCGACCCCTGGCTGCTTCCTAGCGTGAACCAGGTCAGGTCAACCGGGCTCGGGAGCCGAGCCACACCACGAGGGAGCACGACATGTCCATCACCACCACGACCCCCACCACCCAGGCACCCGTCCAGCACGTCGACACCGACGCCGACCCGTCGCGCCGGGTGCGGCAGGTGCTGGGCGCGCTGTCCATGGCCGCCGCACCCTTGCTGATGCTCGGCGGGGCGGCGACCTCCCCGCCCCAACGCGACAACAGCGCCGCGGGCTACATCGAGTCGCTGGGAGCCGATCCCTTCATCTCCGGGGTGTCGGCCAACCTGTTCCACTACGGCTGGATCGCCTTCGCCTTCGCGGCGCTGGCGGCCGTCGGTCTGGTCCGCGGCCGCCGTGGCCTCGGCCTGACGCTGGTCGGAGGTCTGGGTGCTGCCTTCGGCTCGATCCAGCTGTCCGGCGTGCTCTACAGCGACTGGGTGCTGGTCTCGATGCACGAGAACCTCAGTACCGACCAGGCCGTGACCGTCTTCGAGCAGGTCAATGCAGCTCCGTCGATCGGAATCTGGATGATCTCAGCGAAGCTCTTCGCGCTGCTCGGCTACCCGGTGCTGTTCGCAGGCCTCGCGCGCGCCGGGGTGCTGTCCTGGTGGCTCGTGCCGCTGTCGCTGCTGCCGATCATCGCCTTCGGCGTCATCGGCGGCACCGTCGGGCTGCTCGTGGCGCTGGCCTGCTACGCGCCCAACTTCGTGGTCGCCACCCGCCTCCTCCAGCGCGCCCGGCTCGCTCGTTGAGCCGACCCGCGACGACCGGGCTGCCGCTTCCCCGTGCGGGGAGCGGCAGCTCGTGCGTGTGATGACTGCGATCCGACCGCGAGCGGCTGTCGGTCCGATCGCGGGCACTGCGTCAGTCGATCGGTGACAGGCCCTGGGAGACGAGCCAACGATTGGCGCGGGTGCGCGATGTCTGCGACAACCATGCCTCCTGCACCAGCTCCACGATGATCTTCTGGTCGACCTCCCCCAGCCGGCTCTCCTGCACCAGCACCGAGGCATGCCCGTCGAAGTGGCCGGTGGTGAAGAAGGGCGTGCCCGGGTCGGAGACCAAGGCGTGCTTGTCGTGCTCGGTGGGCACCCAGATCACGATCAGGTCGTCGTAGCGCTCACCGGTCTGCGGATCGACCGCGTCGGAGCGCGGAGTGCGGAAGAAGACGAAGGACTTGCCCCCGACCTGGTAGACGGGGTTCGGGCCGTCCTCGCCAGCGACGCTCACGTGGGGCATGGCGCGCGCGGTGGCGTGCACGTCCTCCACGCTCGCCGGCCGCATCGGCCCTCCAGCTCGGTCAGTCCCTGGGGTGAGACTCGCGCACGGCGCGCGAGGTCCGCCTCAACGGTAGTTGACCTGGAGCTCCTTGATGCCGTTGATCCAGCCGTGGCGCAGCCGCCGCGGGTCACCGGCCTGCGAGATGTCGGGCATCCGGTCGGCGATCTCGTTGAAGACCAGCTCGACCTCCATGCGGGCCAGGTTGGCACCGATGCAGTAGTGGGCCCCGTGACCCCCGAAGGCGACGTGCGGGTTCGGGTCCCGCATGACGTCGAACTCCTCGGGCTTGTCGAACACGTCGGAGTCGAAGTTCGCCGAGGAGTAGAACAGGCCGACCCGCTCCCCCTTCTTGACCAGCTGCCCGCCGACCTCGACGTCCTCCAGGGCGGTGCGCTGGAAGACCGTCACCGGCGTCGCCCACCTGATGATCTCGTCGACCGCGCTCACCGGACGCTCCTTCTTGTACAGCTCCCACTGCTCGGGGTTGTCGAAGAAGGCCTGCATGCCGTGGGTGATCGCGTTGCGGGTGGTCTCGTTGCCCGCGACGGTCAGCAGGATCACGAAGTAGCCGAACTCGTCGGTGGTCAGCGCGTGACCGTCGACGTCGGCGGTGATCAGCTTGGTGACGATGTCGTCGCGCGGGTTGACCTTGCGGTCCTCCGCGATCGCCATGAAGTAGCCAAGGATCTCGACCGCGGCCTCGGCGGGGTCACCCTCGAAGTCGGGGTCGTCGTAGCTCATCATCGTGTTGGACCAGTCGTAGAGCTTGCGCCGGTCTTCCTGCGGCACGCCCAGCATGTCGGCGATCGCCTGCAGGGGCAGCTCAGCGGCGATGTCCTCGACGAAGTCGCCCTTCCCCCGCTCCAGGACCTCGTCGATGATCCGGTGGGTGCGCTCGAGCAGGGTGTCCTTGAGCGCGCTGATCGCGCGAGGGGTGAAGCCGCGGCTGACGACCTGGCGCAGCCGGGTGTGGTTGGGGGCGTCCTGGTTGACCAGCATCACCAGCTGCGCCTCGACCTCGTCGCGGGTCATGGTCGGGGAGAACCGGATGATCACGCCGTTCTCGTAGTTGGAGAAGCGCTTGCTGTCGCGCGAGACCGCCGCGACCTCGGCGTGCTTGGTCACCGCCCAGTAACCCGGGGAGTTCTCCATGCCGGCGTAGGCCTCGGGGGTCTGCTCGATCCAGAACACCGGCGCGGTGGTGCGCAGCTCGGCGAACTGCTCGTACGGAAGCCCCTCCCAGTTGACGTCCGGGTCGGTGGGGTCGAATCCTGCCGGCAGGGTCGGTGTGGTCACTGGGCCTCCAGGCTCCGCTGCGGTCGCACGGTCCGCGTCCAGAAATGGAACACGTTCTACTGCTCACTGTCGCACACGCCGGACCATTGTGGAAGGTCGTTGGCCCAATTTGGTCGGCGTGATCCTGGCCGCAAACAAGAACGTGTTCTAGTCTGGTTCCCATGGGCTCTCCTGTCATCGTCTCGGCCGTCCGCACCCCCATCGGCAAGCGCCGGGGACACCTCGCTGGGCTGCACGCACAACAGACCCTGGCGGCGACGTACCTGGCTCTGCTGGAGCGCTCAGGACTCGGTGTCGCAGGGGCCGGGGAGGTCGAACAGGTCATCGGTGGCTGCGTGACCCAGGCGGGGGAACAGTCCAGCGCACTGGTACGACGCGCCTGGCTGCTGGCAGGGCTCCCGCAGCACACCGCCGGCACGACCATCGACGCCCAGTGCTCCTCCGCGCAGCAGTCGACCCACCTCGTCGCCGGCCTGATCCACGCCGGGGCGATCGACGTCGGCATCGCCTGCGGCGTCGAGATGATGTCGCGGGTGCCGTTGGGTGCCAACATCCCCGAGGGAACCGGCTCGATCCACGCGCCCGGCTGGGAGGTGGACATGCCCAACCAGTTCCTCGGAGCGGACCGGATCGCACGCGATCGCGGAATCACCCGCGAGCAGCTCGACGGCTTCGGTCTGTCATCCCAGCAGAAGGCCCGGGTCGCGGTCGACGAAGGTCGCTTCAAGCGTGAGATCACCCCGGTCGAGGCGCCGGTCATCGGACCCGAGGGCCCGACCGGCGACAACCGGCTGGTCGACACCGATCAGGGGCTGCGCGACACCACCGCCGACGGGCTCGCCGGTCTCGAGCCCGTGCTGGGTGAGGAGGGGTTGCACACGGCCGGCACGTCGTCGCAGATCTCCGACGGGGCGTCCGCCGTGCTCCTCATGGACGAGGACAAGGCCCGCGACCTGGGACTGACGCCCCGGGCGCGGATCGTGAGCCAGTGCCTGGTGGGCTCCGACCCCTACTACCACCTCGACGGGCCCGTGCAGGCCACCGAGCGGCTGCTCGGACGCACCGGCCGCGCGATCGGCGACCACGACCTCTTCGAGGTCAACGAGGCCTTCGCCTCGGTCGTGCTGTCGTGGGCCTCGGTGCACCAGCCCGACATGGACCTGGTCAACGTCAACGGCGGCGCGATAGCCCTCGGACACCCGGTGGGCTCCACCGGCACGCGGCTCCTCACCACGGCGCTGCACGAGCTGGAGCGCCGCGACGCGGGTTCGGCGCTGGTCACCATGTGCGCCGGTGGCGCCATGGCCAGCGGCACCATCATCGAGCGCATCTGACGCTGAGACGCGAGCACCTGTCGACGCGCGGCACGGGTCGACGTCGCTGACTGGTGCCAGGGGCGGGAAGCCCACGAGGTGAGTAGGCGACACGCTCGATTGAGTATCCGTGCTCATGCTCCAGGCGCCCAGCGCGCAGGATCATCAAGACATGAGCACTCTCACCAGACCCGCGCCGCCGGCCCAGCTGGAGTGGCTGAAGACCGAGGTCGCCGACTGGCAGCGCGACGGGCTGATCAGCCAGGAGCAAGCCGCCCGGGTCCTCGGCCGCTACCACGCTGCGCGCCGGGTCAGCCTGGCCCGGCTGCTCCTGGCGCTCGGAGCGGTCTTCGTCGGCTTCGGCCTGATCTGGCTGGTGGCTGCCAACCTTGACCAGCTGCCACCGCTCGCCCGCTTCCTGGCCGTGGCTGCGATCTGGGCCGGCGTGACCGTCGGCGCCGAGCTGCTTGCCCTGCGCCGGGCACACGGCGGTCCGATCCCGTCACCGGTGGTGCACGCGGGGCGGCTCCTGGCTGCCCTGCTCTTCGGGGGCGTGATCTTCCAGGCGGCCCAGAGCCTCCAGGTGCCGGCCTACGAGCCGCGGCTGGTCGGACTCTGGGCGCTCGGCGCGCTCATCCACGGATACTTCGTGCGGGCTGCGGCACCGATCGTCCTCGGCGTCACGGCTGGGCTGGTCTGGGTGGTGTGGCAGGCCGCGTGGGACGACGCCTCCGCCCTCGGCATCGTGCTCGCGGTTGCGGCGGCAGGCGTGGGCGCGGTCGCCATCGCCGCGATGCACGACCGGTACGCCTCCGGCGATCCCGAGGGCTCCTCCGACCTCGCCTGGCCGTGGCGCACGGCCGGAGCCGTCGCCCTGCTCGGCGCCCTGTTCGCCGCAGCGATGCCATTCCTCGGCCTGGACGACTTCGTCCTCACCCCGACGCTCGGAGTCCTGGTCGGAGCAGCGATCGCGCTGACCGTGGCCGCCTCGGTCCTGACCTGGGGCCTGGCAGGACGGCGTTGGGTCGCCCTCGAACCGCTCGGCGCCATCGGAGTGACCGCTCTCGCGGTGCTGCTGCTGGCCTGGGACGCCGGGTCGGACGTCGACCAGGTCGGGCTGCTCGACTGGCTCCACGCCGGTGTCTCGGTGCTCGGATACCTGGCGGTGAGCGCCGGGATCGCAGCCATCGGGGTCCTGCGTGACCGAAGCCACCTGACCGTGATCGCGGTGGCAGCGCTGGTGCTGTTCACGACGTTCCAGAGCTTCGCGGTGTTCGCCCAGATCATCCAGGGCGCGTGGCTGTTCCTGGCGATGGGACTGATCCTGGCCGGCACCGGCTGGCTGGCCGACCGCGCCCGAAGACAGCTCACCGAGTCGCTCGGCGACATGGCCGAGACCCCGGCCACCGAAGGAGGTGCGCGATGACCGCGGTGACCCGCGGGCGCCTGCTCGTGATGCTGCCCTTGTTGCTGCTGCTTCAGACCACCCTGGTGGTGCTCGCGGTGTGGCCGCAGGTCTCCGCGCGGACGACGGGCGAGGAGATCCGGGTGCGAGTGCGGCCGGTGGACCCGATCGACCCGTTCCGCGGGGCTTACGTCAGGTTGAGCTACCCCGACCTGCGCCAGGGCACCTCGAGGGCGTTCGACGGTGGCCAGGGTTCCATGGAGGACGGCGAGTCGGGCCCGGTCTACATCAGCCTCCGCGAGGAGGGCGGCGTCTGGGTCGCCGACGACTGGAGCCGCCGGCGCCCGTCGGAGGGCACCTACCTGAGCTGCTCGGACCGCAGCTGGCAGATCACGTGCGGTATCGAGAGCCTGTTCCTGCCCCAGGACGAGGCCAAGGCCATGGAGCGTCAGGTGGCCGGCGGTGACGCGGTCGCCACCCTCAAGGTGGACGGTCGGGGCAACGCCGCCCTGATCGAGGTCAGCGCTCCCTGACCGGCTGCTGCGTCAGGCCCGGAGCGCTCGCCAGCCGGCGAGGTCGTGGACTGCGATCCCGGCGTACGACGCAGACTCCCGCAGGTGCCGGTCCACCTCCGCCAGCGCCCTGTCGACATCCCTCGCGGTCCCCCCGTAGAAGGTTGTGTGCTCCTGACCCGGCTCGGGGCGGCTGGTGTCCACGGCGAGTCGCACCGGAGTGCCCACCGTGGTCCCGGCCTTCAAGGCGGCCCCGGCGACGTCGAGCAGCCCGCCCTCGCCGCGCACACTCCTGCGGTAGGTCAGCACGGTCACGCCCGCCGCCCGTCTCATCACCGCGGCGTCCAGTCGCTCACCGGTGCCGTCCTGATGCTGGTGAAGCCACCAGGGGAGATCGCACTCCAGCGATGCTTCCTCGCTCATCACCTCGACCAGGTCGAGGTAGCTGTCGGCGAGTCCTCTCGGGTCCGACTCCCAGCGCGGGTGTGTCCAGAACTCCACGTCGATGTGGGTGTGCGCGAAGATCCCCACCTCCAGCGCGTTGCGCTGCCACCGCGCAGCCGTCGTCGGGTCGTCACACCACGCCGGGTCACCGCCCAACGCGTGCAGGCCGAGCCCCCACCCCTGCGCTGCCCTCGCGACGTCGAGCAGCCACCGGCGGTGACGGGCGTCGAGGTCGAGCGGGACCGCCAGGAAGAGGTCGTCCACCTGACGAGCCACGGCGTGCGCCACGAGATCCTCGGCAGGGATGCGCTGCCAGACCCACACTCCCCGTCGGTGTCGGCCCGGCAACGTCAGTCACTCAGTCCTGCAGGACCGGCGCCGGGCGGACCCCGACCGCGATCCCGTTGAGGAAGGCCATGCCGGCCAGCCGCTCGAGATCCTGCGGGTCGGTCGAGGCGAGCTGGTTGACGTTGGAGCCACCCGCCTGGTTCGCGCGTTGCCAGCCGGCGTCATGGCCCCAGCCGTGGGGCACCGCGACGGTGCCCTGCGACATCTCCTCGCTCACCATCGCCGGCACCTCGATCTCGCCGTGACGTGAGGTCAGCAGGCACACCTGGCCGTCATCGATGCCGGCGTCCGCCGCATCCTTGGGATGGATCCGCATGCCGTGCTCGCGCTTGCCCTTCATCAGGGTGGGCGCGTTGTGCATCCACGAGTTGTGCGAACGCAGCTCCCGCAGCCCGATCAAGCGCAGCGGGAAGGTGTCGTCGACCGGGTCCTGGGGCAGCGAGGCGATCTCGGTGCTGATCTCGGCGGCGTTCAGCCGCACCTTGCCGCCGCGGTGCTTGACCACGTGAGGCAACCTGCCGGTCGGCAGCTCGTCGGCCAGCACGATGCCATGTGGGTGAGCCTTGAGCTTGCCCAGGCTCAGCCGGTTGCGGCTGCCGATACGCAGCGCCACATCGATCAGCAGCTGCGGGGTGAGCTGCGGCAGCCGGCGTCTTGCGCCGGCGGCCAGACGACCGGCGAACCGGCCGACCGCGTCGGGCACGGGGCCCGGCGACAGCAGCCGGGTGGGCGTGAAGGTGGAGATGCCCAGCCGGTCGGCGAGCGCCTCGATGATCTCCCACTCCTGGCGCGCCTCGCCGTAGGCAGGGAGCACGGGCTCGGCGTACTGGATGAACGGCTTGGTGAAGAACTGCATGAACGCCACAGGGGCGTCGTCGCGCTCCAGCCACGTGGTCGTGGGCAGGATGTAGTCGGCGTGCTTGTTCGTCTCGTTGACATAGATGTCCAGGGACACGTGGAGGTCGAGCCCGGGCAGCGCCGCTTCCAGCTCCCGCCCGTTGGGCACGGAGAGCACCGGGTTGCCCGCGGAGACGAAGAGTGCCCGCAGCTGACCCCTCCCGGCCGTGGTCATCTCCTTGGCCATCAACGCCGCGGGAAAGGTGGAGAGCACGTCCGGGAAGCCGCCGATGCGGGAGTGGCGCCGACCGTAGGACACGATGCCTGCGCGGCGACCGAGCTCCTCCGCGGGCAGAACCGGGTCGCCGAAGACGGCACCGCCGGGCCGGTCGAGGTTGCCCGTGACCAGGTTGAGCGCGTCGGTGAGGAAGGCGACCAGCGTGCCGTGGCGCCCGAGGCAGGAGCCGGTGCGGCCGTAGACCGCTGCGGTGTCGGCGGCGGCGAAGTCGCGGGCCAGGGCACGAACGGTCTCGGCGTCCACGCCGGTGACCGACGCGGTCTCCTCGGGGGCGTAGGAGCTGGCGGCGCAGCGCAGCATCTCCGCACCCCTGGACTGGGCCCGGATCGCCTGCTTGTCCTCCAGGCCCTGGTCGAAGATCACGTGCAGCATCGACAGCAGCAGCCAGGCGTCGGCGTCGGGGCGGACGGCGAGGTGTTCGAAGAGCTTCGCGGTCTCGGTGCGCCGGGGATCGACCACGACGACACGGCCGCCCCGGCCGGTGATCGCCTTGAGCTGCTCCTTCATCCGCGGGGCGGAGATCAGGGAGCCGTGGGAGACCACCGGGTTGGCGCCGATCATCAGCAGGAAGTCGGTGCGGTCCAGGTCGGGGACGGGCACCGACGTGGCGGCGCCGTACAGCAGGTGGCTGGCGGCGAAGCGGTTGTTCACGTCCTGCGAGCCGGCACTGTAGACGTGCCGCAGGCCGAGCGCGAAGGTGAAGCCCTGCACCCACAGCACGTGGGAGTAGGAGAAGGCCGCGGGGTTGCCGAAGTACCACCCCACGCTGTCGGAGCCGTGCTCGGCGAGGACGCCTTGCAGCCGGCTTGCGATGTCGTCGAGCGCCTCGTCCCACGACACCTGCTCGAAGCCGCCGTCAGTCGTGCGGCGCAACGGGTGGAGCACCCGGTCGGGGTCGTTCTGCACGTCGGTCATCGCGATGCCCTTGGGGCAGGAGAAGCCTTGTGAGAGCGGGTGCTCCTTGTCGGGGCGGAGCTTGAGCAGCCGTCCGTCCTCCACGGTGGCGATCAGGCCACACTGTGCTTCGCAGATTCGGCAGTAGGTCACCTGGTCAGGCATCAACTCTCCGTTCGTCCCCCGCGCACGAGATGAAGCGTGCCACGCCGGGAGAGGTGCCAACCGTCCGCAGCGGTCCTCATTTCGAGGGGCGGACAACCGCCGCTGCGCCTGGGCGGCGTCAGCTGCCGTAGACGGGCTCGGGGTCGGGGCCCTTGCCGATGAGGTCGCGGATCGCGGGGCCGACGTCCGCGGCCTCCCAGCGGCGGCCGATGTCGATGGCCTCGCCGTGGCGCCAGCCGTGCTCGAGACACAGCTTGCCGCCCTCGGACTCGATCACGCGCCCGGTCACGTCGCCGGACTCCTCGCTGGCCAGCCACGCGACCAGCGGTGAGACGTTGCTCGGGTCCATGGCGTCGAAGCCGTCCTCGGGCTTGGCCATGGTCTCGGCGAAGGCCGCCTCGGTCATCCGGGTGCGGGCCGCCGGGGCGAGCGCGTTGACCGTGACGCCGTAGCGCCCCAGCTCGGCGGCTGCCACCAGGGTGAGACCCGCGATCCCGGCCTTGGCGGCGGAGTAGGTGCCCTGTCCGATGGAGCCCTGCAACCCGGCGCCGGAGCTGGTATTGATGATCCGAGCCTGGCGCCGGCGCCCGGCCTTGGACTCGTCGCGCCAGTAGGACGCGGCGTGGCGCAGGGTGGCGAAGTGGCCCTTGAGATGGACCCGGATGACGGCGTCCCACTCCTCCTCGGCCGCGTTGACCAACATCCGGTCGCGCAGGAACCCGGCGTTGTTGACCAGCACGTCCAGACCGCCGAAGGCCTCGACCGCCTGCCGGATCATCGCCTCGGCCTGGCCGAAGTCGGCCACGTCCGCGCCGTTGGCGACCGCCTCGCCGCCCATGGCCTTGATCTCCTCGACCACCTCGGCGGCTGGGCCCTCGTCGATGCCCTCGCCGGCACCGGAGGTGCCGAGGTCGTTGACGACGACCTTGGCCCCCTGGCGGGCCAGCTCGAGCGCGTGCTCGCGGCCGAGGCCGCGGCCGGCGCCGGTGACGATGGCGATCCGTCCGTCACAGAGTCGGGTCATGGTCTCTCTTTCCGCTGGGGGCCGAGGTGCCGAGTTGAGCTGGGCATGCTGCCTGCCGAGGTGACCCGGTCACGAGTCGCCCCGGGCCGCGGCGAGGAAGGCCGGCGACTCGCCGCCGCCGTGGACGTCGATCGAGGTCCCGGAGACGTAGTCGGCCAGCGGCGAGGCAAGGAAGGCGGCGACGTTGCCCACGTCGCGCGGCTCCGCCAGCCGCCGAAGCGGCACGGTGGACTCGACCCGGCGCACGCCGAGCTCTCCGCCGTAGTGCAGCTCGGTCTGCTCGGTGCGGACCATCCCGACGTTGATGGAGGTGATCCGCACCTTGGGTGCCCACTCGACGGCCAGGCTGCGGGTGAGGCTGTCGATGCCGGCCTTGGCCGCACCGTAGGCGGCGGTCCCGGGGCTGGGGCGGTTGGCGCTGACCGACGAGACGTTGACGATGGACCCGCCGCGATCCTGGCCCTGCATCACCCGGTTGGCGCCCTGCATGAGCAGGAGCGGGGCGAGCAGGTTGAGCTCGGCGATCTTGGCGTGGAAGCGAGGTGAGGCCTCGGCAGCCTCGGCGTACGGCGCTCCCCCGGCGTTGTTGACGAGCACGTCGAGCGAGCCGTGGTCGGTGAGGATCGCGTCGAGGAGCTGCGCGACGGCGTCGGCGTCCCGGACGTCGCAGGGGTGGTGCTCGGCCACGGAGGCGGTGGCGGTGCGCGGCAGGTCGGCGTCGGCGATGCCGCTGCGGGAGCAGGTGACGACCGTGGCGCCGGCGGCCAGGAAGGCCTCGGTGACGCCGAGCCCGACACCGCGGGCGCCTCCGGTCACGAGGACGACCCGGCCGGTGAGGTCGATCGCCAGTGCGCTGCTCACTCGACCACCTCCTGTGCTCCGAACCCGGACCAAGCAAGTGCTAGGCTACCAAGCAAGTGCTTGGTTGAGAAGGAGGCCGCATGGGCGTCGAGTCGGTGCTGCGAGACGACCACGTCCGCGTGGTCACGATGGACTTCCCTCCGGTCAACGCCCTCCCCGTCCAGGGGTGGTACGACGTCGCCGCCGCGCTCGACGAGGCCGGAGCCGACACCGGCACCCACGCCGTGGTGCTGCGCGCGGAGGGCAAGGGATACAACGCCGGCGTCGACATCAAGGAGATGCAGAACACCTCCGGCTTCGACGCTTTGATCGGCGCCAACAAGGGGTGCTTCGCGGCGTTCAAGGCGGTCTACGAGTGCGCGGTGCCGGTGGTGGCCGCGGTGCACGGGTTCTGCCTCGGCGGTGGCGTGGGCCTGGTGGGCAACGCCGACGTGATCGTCGCCAGCGACGACGCCTACTTCGGGGTGCCGGAGGTCAAGCAGGGGGCACTGGGTGCGGCGACCCACATGGCGCGGCTGGTGCCGCAGCACATGATGCGCACGCTGTACTACACCGCCCGCACCATCCCGGCGGTCGCGCTGGTGCAGTTCGGCAGCGTGCTGGAGGTGGTGCCGCGCGACGAGCTGGACGAAGCAGCGCTGAAGGTCGCCGGCGAGATCGCGGCCAACGACCCCCGGGTGATCCGGGCCGCCAAGGAGGCGCTCAACGGCATCGACCCGGTCGACGTCAACAAGAGCTACCGGTTCGAGCAGGGCTTCACCATGGAGCTCAACCTCGCCGGGGTCTCCGACGACCTCCGCGACGCGTTCGTCGATCGGCAGAGCGCAGGCAGCGACCAGGCCGGGCGTGCATGAGCGGGGCCGCGCGGTTTCCCAAGGTATGCAGCCCAACCGGCACTCCCCTCGCGCGATTGAGCACGGGGAGTGGCAGTTTTCCTGCATCCCATGGGAAACCGACCCCCCACTGAGAGGGAGCTATGAACCAGCCGCGGGACAAGCGGATGAGCATCGACGAGGTCGTCGGCGAGCTGAGCGACGGCATGAGGATCGGCATCGGCGGGTGGGGGCCGCGGCGCAAGCCGATGGCGCTGGTCCGCGCAATCCTGCGCTCCGGCCTCAAGGACCTGACACTGGTCTCCTGGGGCGGCGCGGACGTCGGACTGCTGTGCAACGCCGGCAAGGTGAAGCGGCTGGTGTTCGCCTTCGTCTCCCTGGACACCGTGCCGCTGGAACCGTTGTTCACCCGGGCGCGGCAGGAGGGCACGATCCCGGAGATCACCGAGCTCGACGAGGGGATGTTCCAGACCGGGCTGCGGGCCGCGGCGCAGCGGCTGCCGTTCCTGCCCATGCGGGCGGGGCTCGGCTCCGACGTGCTGACGCACTCCCCCGAGATCCGGACGGTCACCTCGCCGTACGACGACGGTGAGGATCTGGTCGCGGTGCCTGCGCTCGACCTGGACGTCGCGCTGGTGCACCTCAACCGTGCCGACATGCACGGCAATGCGACCTACCTCGGGCCTGACCCCTACTTCGACGACCTCTTCTGCATGGCGGCCGAGCGGGCGTACGTGAGCGTCGAGCAGGTCACCGACACCGCCGGACTGACGGTCGACGCGCCGTACCAGCGGCTGCTGCTGAGCCGGATGATGGTCGACGGCGTCGTCGAGACGCCGAACGGTGCCCACTTCACCACCTGCACGCCCGACTACGAGCGCGACGAGAAGTTCATGCGCCACTACGCGAAGTCGGCGGCCGACCCGGAGGCATGGGCGGCGTTCGAGGAGAGGTTCCTGGCCGGCGACGAGGCGGCGTACCAGGAAGCGGTCGGCGCCTGGCACGAGGAGGTCGACCAGTGAGCGACGTGACCAGGGCCGAGGTGTGCGCGGCGGCGATCGCGGACGCGTTCAAGGACGACGGTGAGATCTTCGGCAGCCCGATGGGGATGCTGCCCACACTGGGCGCGCGGTTGTGCAAGCTGACGTCGAACCCGGACCTGGTGCTCTCCGACGGCGAGGCGCTGTGGCTCGGCGGGGTGCCCCCGCTGGGTGCGAAGGCCGACGTCGTGGAGGGGTGGATCCCGTTCCGCCGGGTCTTCGACGTCGTCGCCTACGGCAAGCGTCACGTGATGATGGGCGCGACCCAGATCGACCGTCACGGCAACCAGAACATTTCTTGTATCGGTGAGTATGACCAACCGAAGCGGATGCTGCTCGGCGCCCGCGGCGCACCGGGCAACACGGTGAACAACCGGACGTCGTACTGGGTGCCTCGTCACTCCGCCCGCGTCTTCGTCGAGCGGGTCGACATGGTCTCCGGGGTCGGGCCGGCCCGGGCGAAGCAAGCGGGTTCGGCAGCGGAGCGCTTCAACGACATCCACCGGGTGGTGACCAACCTGGGCGTGCTCGACGTGGGCGGCAAGGGCGGCACGCTGCGGTTGCTGTCGGTACACCCGGGGGTGACGGTCGACGAGGTGCGCGAGGCGAGTGGCTGCGAGCTCGAAACCGGCGACGTCGTGGAGACCAGGGCGCCGTCGATGGACGAGCTGGTCCTGATCCGGGAGATGCTCGACCCGAAGGGCCTTCGCTACCGCGAGGTCCCCGAGCCCGAGACCAGAGAGGACGCGCAGTGATCGAGCAGCTGATCACGACCCCACTGACCGAGCTCACCGGCGTACGCCACCCGGTCGTGCAGACCGGCATGGGCTGGGTCGCGGGGCCGCGGCTGGTCTCGGCGACGGCGAACGCGGGCGGTCTCGGGATCCTCGCCAGCGCGACCATGACGCTCGAGGAGCTGGAGCGGGCGATCCTCGAGGTGAAGGGGCGCACCGAGCAGCCGTTCGGGGTGAACCTGCGCGCGGACGCGGGGGACGCGCCGGACCGGGTGGACCTCCTGATCAAGCACGGGGTGAAGGTGGCGTCGTTCGCGCTCGCCCCCAAGCAGCAGCTGATCGCGAGGCTGAAGGACCACGGCATCGTGGTGATGCCGAGCGTCGGGATGGCGCGGCATGCGGAGAAGGTCGCGAGCTGGGGCGCGGACATGGTGATGATCCAGGGCGGCGAGGGCGGGGGCCACACCGGCTCGGTGCCGACGACGCTGCTCCTGCCCTCGGTCCTGGACGCGGTCGACATCCCGGTTGTGGCAGCCGGCGGCTTTTTCGACGGCCGCGGGCTGGCGGCGGCGCTGGCCTACGGCGCGGCCGGGATCGGCATGGGCACGCGCTTTCTGCTCACCGCGGACTCCGCCGTGCCGGACGAGGTGAAACAGCTCTACCTCTCCTACGGCCTCGACGGCACCGTGGTCACCGACAAGGTCGACGGGATGCCGCACCGGATGCTGCGCACCGAGCTGGTCGACACCCTGGAGGGCGACAGCCGGGTGAAGCGGCTGGTGCCGACCGCGAAGCGGACGCTGGAGTTCAAGCGCGACTCCGGCATGACCTGGCGCCAGATCCTCGCCGACGGCCGCTCGATGAAGCAGGGCAGTGAGCGGACCTGGTCGCAGATGATGCTCGCCGCCAACACTCCGCAGATGCTCAAGGCCGGCCTCGTCGACGGCGACACGGACGCCGGGGTGCTCGCCTGCGGGCAGGTCGTCGGGCTGCTGGACGACCTGCCGACGTGTGAGCAGCTCATCGACCGCGTCGTCGCCGAGGCTCACACGCGGCGAACGCAATAGCCCTCCGTCTTCCTGCCCAGACCGATGCAGTTCTGTGCCGAGCAGACGTTCACCGGATGGGTCGCTGATGCCCTGACGATCGCGCTCTCAACGACAACGTCGACCGTCTAGGGCTCACCGCCGGACCGAGCCACCCCGGCCTCGTGCGCCAGGACGACCGCCTGCACCCGGTCCCGGACGCCGAGCTTGGCGAGGATTCGCGCGACATGGGTCTTGACCGTGGTCTCGCCGAGGTGGAGCTCGGTCGCGATCTCGTGGTTCGACAAGCCCCGGGCCAGGAGCTCGTAGACCTCGAGCTCCCGCGACGTGAGTCGCTCCACGACCTCCCGACGTCCTCCCTGACCCGGGGGCCGCCGCCGGGTGAACTCGGCGATCAACCGCCGGGTGATCACAGGTGCGAGGAGCGCCTCACCCCGGGCCACGGCCCGGATGCCCGCAGTCAGCTGTTCCGCGGGGGTGTCCTTGAGCAGGAAACCGCTGGCGCCGAGCCGCATCGCCTCGTAGACGTACTCGTCCAGGTCGAACGTCGTCAGCATCAGCACCTTCGGATGATAGGAATGCCCCGGCGCCAGGATCCGCCGGGCGGCTGCGAGCCCGTCGAGCTCGGGCATCTGTACGTCGAGCAGCACGACGTCCGGGTGGAGGTCCTCTGTCAGCCGGACCGCCGCGGTGCCGTCCCCCGCCTCACCGACCACGTCGAGGTCATCCTCGGCCTCCAGGATCAGCCGGAACCCGGTGCGGACCAGTGCCTGGTCGTCGGCGAGCAGGATGCGCAGGTGGTCCGTCGTCATGCTGGCTGCTCCTGGAGCATCTCGGCGAACGGGATGGTCGCGCTCACCACGAAGCCGTTGCCCGGCGACGGTTCGGCGAGCAGTTCTCCGCCGTAGATGCCCGTACGCTCGCGCATCCCGGTGATGCCGTTGCCGGACGCACCGCCGTGGGTGGCAGGGACCGCCCGGCCGTCGTCGTGCACCACCAGCTGGATCAGACCTGGCGCGTAGCGGAGCCGGAGGTGGACATGCTGCGCATCGGCGTGCCGGATCACGTTGGTCACCGCCTCCTGGGCGACCCGGTACACCGCGAGGGCGACTCCGCCGGGTACGGGCACCGGCTTGCCCTCGACGACCAGCTCGGCGGCCAGGCCAGCGGCGCGCGCCCGGTCCACCAGCGATGGCAGGTCGCTCAGCGCCGGGGTGCCGTCGGGTTCCGACGTGAGCGGGCCGCCGTCCGGATTCACCAGGGTCAGAAGTCGACGCAACTCACTCGTGGCTTCACGACCCGTCTCCTCGATGACCGTCAAGGCCTCCGCGGCGGCGCCCACCCGACCGCTCTCGAGGCTTCGTCGAGCCGCCCCGGCCTGGACCACCATCACCATCAGCGTGTGAGCGAGTACGTCATGGAGTTCGCGAGCCAGTCGCAACCGCTCATCGGTCGCCGCGGCCGCGGCACGGACCTGCGCGCCACGTTCCAGGGAGGTCGCCCGGGAGGTTGCCCGCTCCACGAGGTCGTTCTGCTCCCGCACGAGCCGCCCGGCCAGCCAGGCCAGGGTGACCAGCACCCATGGGAAGAGGTAGTCCCCCCAGCTGCCCTCGCCGACCTGGAAGCTGACCACGGAGACGGCCGCGAGCACCAGGGCGAGCCCCAGCAACGCCGTACGCCCGCGCGTCCTGGCGCCGATCACGAAGGTGAGCAGGGGACCCGACAACGTCAGCGAGACCAGCGGCAGCGCATCGGGCGCGGCGAGAGCTTCCCCGATGACGAGTGCGCCGAACGCCGCAGCCAGCAGCAGCTCGACCCGCCGCAGCGACAGGCGTCGGCCCGGGCCGACTTCACCCGTCGACTCCCCGCTGGGGTCGAGGGTGGTCCCGATCAGGTCCGGGCTCCGCAGGACACTCAGCATCGAGCGCATGGCGTCGAGCGCTGCGCGACCGTCGACCTCCACCGTGGCCACCAGTCTCGTCGCCCCGGCTCTGTCGCCGTGCGCTAGCCGGCTGGCGGCGTGAGAGCGGTCGACCATCTCGTGCACCCGGTGGCTCACCAAGTCCTGTACCTCTCCGGCGATACGCCCGCGGACCTCGGCAACCTGGATCCGTGCTGCGACCTCGGCGTTGTCGCGGAGCATCTCGGCTTGACGGTCCAGTACCTCGCTCAGCTCGGACCGTGCAGCGACTGCCCGGCCGGTTGCGGACGGAGACAGCACGAACACCACGCCCAGGACGAACGATCCGATGCTGTGGTCATACCAGCCGAGCGCGATCGCGAGCGCGAGGGTGCACCCGGCGAGAACCAGAAGCGCCCAGGGTTCGCGACCGTGTCGCCCCAGGGCGTACGACGCCAGCAGCACGCACACGAACCCGGTGAAGGTCTGGTCGAAGAGGCGAAGCATCGCCCACGGAACCTGCGCGACCAGCGCAGCGGTGACGACGAGGGCGACAACCGAGGGGTGGAGCCTGCGCCAGGCAAGCGGGACCGTCAACGGCAGGACGAGAGCCAGCGCGAACGGCCGCTCCACGCCGATCGCCCAGCTCGCCTCGACCAGCCCGAGCACCAGCAACGCCGCGGCCAGTGCGATGTCACGACCAGCGGGGCGTGACATCGCCGGGGACGAAGGCGTACCAAGCCGCTGCACAAGCACAGGCTAGATCGCTTCAGCCCGGGTGGCGTCCTCAACCGGGAGGATGTCCGACCTCCTCCTGACGGAGGACACCAGTCGTCCGCACGGGCGCGACATCGCCGGCAGGTACGACGACGTGGGCGGTCGGTTCCATCACGCTCGAGGTGACCGACCGTCCCGTCACAAGGAGCAACCCGATGCCCACCCCCCTGACCCGCAAGCTGACCGCCCTCTCGCTGGTGTTGGCACCCGCACTGATGGGCGCCGCCCTCCTGACCGACATCACACCCCAGGCCGACAACACCCACGATCTGTTGCGTCTGATCGCCGAGAAACCCGGCGCATGGTCGATGGGTCAGACCCTGTTCTTCCTCTCGGGCCTGGCGTGGATGCCCGCTGGTCTGGCTCTGATGCACCTGTTCGGACGACGGGCGCGGGTGGGTCGGCTCGGCGCAGCGGCCGTGGCCCTCGGTGGACTGGCTGTGCTGCCGGTCGACGCCGCCGGGCTCTATCTCCGTGAGCTGGCCACCAGCGACATCCCCCTCGACCTTCAGGTCGAGCTCGTCGAAGGAGTGGAGGGCTCACCTGTCCTGCTCGTGTTCGAGACGGTGCACATCGTGGGCCTTTTCCTCGGTTTGCTGGTGGCGGGAGTAGCGATGCTCCGGCTCCGGGACGTGCCCCGGTGGGCCGGTGTGCTCGTGCTGGTCGGGCTGGTGGGGCTGTTGGCCGCCCCCGGTCGTCCGCTGCTGGCCGTCTCCGCCTCGCTCCTCGTTGTCGGGCTCGGTGCCGTCGCAGCGAGGATGGGTCCTCCGACGGAGGACGAGCTGCGCTCTGGCCCGGCAGGTCACGACACGACCCGGGTCGTCACCACGCACGGCGGGTCGTCGCGACAGTCCCACTGATGATGGCGTCGTCGGGCCGGATGCCGTCGCACCGCCGAGACGTTCAAGGCTACGGAGGTCGCGGAAGCCTGCTCTGCGGTGGCGTGCTGCGATGGCTTGGGGGAGGACGCCGGACTGGTGCCGGGCGGTGCCGGCGAGTCAGCCCAGGGCGGGGTCGAGCTCGGAGTACCGGTGGAACCAGGGCTGCGCCTCCTCGAGCTGGGCAGCGAGCCGCAGCAGCAGGGCGTCGGAAGCGAGAGGGCCGACCAGCTGGATCCCGAGCGGCAAGCCCGCGGACGTCCAGTGCAGTGGCACCGAGATCGCGGGGCGGCCGGTGAGGTTGGCCAGCTGGGTGTACGGCACCCAGCCGAGGTTCTCGGTGATCATCTGCTCGAGGACCCCGGTGGCGTGCAGCGCCCTACCGGCGCGCACCTTGGCCAGCACGCGCGCCGCCGCCTGGAGCGGTTTGGGAGTCTCGATCGACCCGACTTCGATCGGCGGTGTGGCCAGGGTCGGGGTGAGGAGCAGGTCGTAGCGCTGGTGGAAGTCCTCGAGAGCGTGAATGTAGTCGTTGATCCTGCCCAGGGCGTGGAACAGCGGGGCGACGCCCGCGGCACGGCCGATCTCGGACATGGCCAGGGTGTCGGCCTCGAAGGAGCTGTCGGAGACACCGTGGCGCCGTTTGGTGTCGGTGACCTGGCCGTGGAGCCGGGCGAACCAGATGGTCAGGAAGTCGCGCGCCAGCGCCGCGTCGTCGTGGGGCGGCGCGACCTCTTCGACCTCGTGGCCCAGCTCCGAGAGCAGCGCCACGGCTGCGTCGACCGCCGCGACCGCCTCCGGATCGGGGGCGGGGTTGATGGCCGACGACCAGGAGTAGCCGATCCGCAGACTCTGCGGTCGCTCGTCGAGATTCTCCACGAAGGAGTCGGGCCGTCCGGCGACGTACGCCGCGTAGCGCTCGGGGGCTCCTGCGATCGCGTCGAGCAGCGCGGCGCTGTCGCGCACCGTGCGCGAGACCACCCCCTGGGTGGCCAGGCCGAACATCGGCTCGCTGGTCTGCGGGCCGTACGGCGTGAACCCGCGGCTGAGCTTGAGCCCGACCAGTCCGTTGCACGCGGCGGGGATGCGCACCGACCCGCCGCCATCGTTGGCCCCAGCCGCCGGGACGATGCCGGCCGCCACCGCGGCCCCGGACCCGCCGGAGGAGCCGCCCGGGGTGTGGCCCAGGTTCCACGGGTTGCGTGCGACGCCGAGGTGGGGGTCCTCGGTGATCGCCTTGGCGCCGAGCTCCGGTGTGTTCGTCTTGCCGAAGATGACCAGTCCGGCGTCGAGGAAGCGCTGCGTCACCACGGCGTGCTCGGTGGCCACGTCGCGCTCGAGCGAGCGGGAGCCCTTGGTGGTGGCGAAGCCGGCGACCTCCTGGTCGAGGTCCTTGACCAGGAACGGCACCCCGGCCAGCGGTCCCTCGAGCGAGGCCCCTGCCCGCGCATCGGCGAGGTCGTCGAGTGGCGTGACGATCGCGTTCAGCTTCGGGTTGACCTGGTCGGCTCGCAGCCGGGCGAGAGCGAGGAGCTCGGCGGGAGTGACCTCCTGGCCTGCTACGAGGTGGGCGAGGGTGCTGGCGTCCGCGGTGAGGTACTGATCGAGGTCCACCGGGCCAGCCTAGGGAAACGGCTGGGAGGCGTCAGGCTGCAGCGTCGTCGCGCAACCTGACCTGGAGCCCCCGGTTGTCACCGCCGGGTGCTTCCCTGATCTCCAGGTAGTCCTGGTCGCGCACGAGCTGCCCCAGACGGGCGTATCCGTAGTTCCGGGCGTCGAACGTGGGGTGGTTGGCGACCAGGTGCCACCCGACGTTGGACAGAAGTGCCCAACCGTCGTCCTCCGAGCGGCTGGACACCGCCGAGCGCAGCACTTCCCGCAGGCTCGGAAGCTCATCAGCGGCTGTCGGAGCCTCCTGGTCCGCCGCGTTCGCCTCAACCGACTCTTCACCCTCGGTGCCATGGACGCTTGTCGGATCGGGCTCCTCCGACTCGTCAGCCACCGGCAGCAGCTCCAGGAAGGTGAAGCGGTCGCACGCGTTGGAGAACGCGGAGGGCGTCTTCTTCTGTCCGATCCCGACGACTCGCTTGCCGGCCTCGCGCAGCCGGATCGCCAAGCGGGTGTAGTCGCTGTCCGAGGCGACGAGACAGAAGGTGTCGACCTGCCCCGAGTACAAGAGGTCCATCGCATCGATGATCAGGGCGGTGTCTGTGGCGCCCTTTCCCTTGACGTAGGCGATCTGCTGGATGGGCTGGATGGCAAGCGCGGTCAAGTGCTTGCGCCAACCCGACAGGAGGTTGCTCCCCCAGTCCCCGTAGCCGCGCTTGACGCCGAGCACCCCGTGCGTGGCTGCCTCCGCGATGATGGCGGGACCCCGCTGCCAGCTGACGTTGTCGCAGTCGATGAGCACCGCAACGCGCGGCGACTGTGCACTCGGTGAAGCAGTCACGTGTCTCCCCTGCTGGATCAGATCGGTTCGCTTGCCGCCGGGCCCATCCTGTCAGCAGCCCACGGATCCGAGGACCTCGCTGCTACGACCCGGTTCTCACCCCTGGAGGTCGCGGTACTCCGGGTGGGCGGCGAGCCAGTCGCGGACGTACCAGCAGCTGGTGGTCACGCTGCGACCCTCACGTCGCGCCTCGTCCATCACGTGCTGAACGAGGACCGCGGCCAAGCCTTGCCCCCGATGGGCAGGCAGGGTCACCGTCCGGGGAATCATCACCCGATCGACCGAGCGGTGGTAGTCGACGAAGCCGGCGACGTCGCCGTCCACCAGGATCTCGTAGCGACCGGTCTCGGTGTTGTCGCGGATCTGAGGCGCGAGCGCGGTGCGTTCTGAGGTCATGTCACCTGAATACCCCCAACCCTGCGCCGTATTCCTTCTGACGGCAGGGCCGGCCGGCCTGCGCTTGCCCGAGGGTGATGAGCGACCCTGGTCCCGGCACACTGGGGTGGTGCTGCACCGCCACCCGTTCCTGAGCCTGCTCACCGGCGCTTACCTGCTTTTCGTCGCCTGGCTGACGCTGACCCCGCAGCCCATCGGCTCCGACCAGATCGAGCTGGTCCAGCGGGTTCTCGATGAGCTGCACCAGCGCGGCTACGTCGAGTGGCTGGACTACACACGGCTGGAGTTCCTGGCCAACATCGCGCTGTTCGTGCCGGTCGGGATGTTCCTGCTGCTGCTCTTCGGCGCCGGCGGCTGGTGGGTGGCGATCATCGTCAGCTTCGTGATGACCGCGGGCATCGAGACCGCTCAGCTCGGCATCCCGGGCCGGGTCTCCGACGACAGGGACCTGATCGCCAACGGTCTCGGCGGCGTCGTCGGCGTACTCCTCGCGCTGCTGCTCACCCTGCCCGCGACCCTGCGCCGTCGACGACGCAAGCACCGCCGTCTCGCATCCGACCACGCCTGAATCCGCCGGTCGAAATGGCCCGAATTCCGGCACCAGCCACCCACGCGGGGCATTCCATCCCCAGCCTGGCAATGCCTATTGTCGAGGGGACTCCGAGGAGAGAGCCCCCATGAAGAAGCTGAGCATCATCCTGGCCAGCATCGCCCTCGTTCTGGCAGGCGCGGCCTCGGCGACGGCCAGCGCCGTCCCGGTTGCACTGGACGAAGGGGGCGGGGCCGTCACCGGCACGGTCGTCGACTCCACGAGCGGCAAGCCCGTCCGCTTCGTGCTCGTCCTTGCCTACCAGGAGGACTACTCCACCCTGATCGGAGTCACGCTCACGTCGCGCGACGGCTCCTTCGGCCTGGAGGTTCCCGACGAGGAGTTCGCCCTGCGTTTCGTCAGTCTGCCCCGGCGTTACGAGAGTGGCTGGCTGGCCTGCGACAAGACCGTCGTGCCGACAACGGATGAGTCCTGCACGACCGGTCCCGGGGATCTGGGGACGGTCCTGCTCGACCGGCGCTGACCGACGAGCACTGTGCGGTTCGGATGTCAGGTGGTGACTCCGAACCACACAGTGTCGGCCTCCGTCGTCCTCAGGACAGACGCACGCTCTCCTCAGCACCGCTACCCACGGGGTGCTCCCCCTCGGCCGAGAGCCGCTTCGACAAGATGATCGACGCGGTGATCAACCAGAACGGGAGCAGCACGTAGGTCACCAAGCCGCCGGGAGGGATGCCTGCGTTGCCGAGGGCGCCCAGCACACCGAAGACAATGGTGAGGATCGCGAACCACCGGGGCAGCCTGGCGCTGTGAAGGCCCCCCAGACCAGTGGCGAGGAAGGCGGCCGCGAGCCCGATGCCCATCCCGGCCCACCCGAAGTACCCCACGTAGCTCAGCACCTGCAGGGCGGCGTCGTCCTCGGCGTCGGCGGCGCCGTTGATCAGGCCCCAGTTCCACATCACCATCTGCGAGATGCCTGCCACGACCACCACCCAGCCGCCATAGGCGATGCTCGAGTACGTCGCTTCCCCGGGTTCGCCCGAGCGGAGCAGATTCCGGGTCGCCGTGGCGAAGAACAGCAGGGCGATCCCCATCACGACCAGACAGGCCACAGCCCCGTAGTTGAGCGCGAGGTTGTCGTGGATCACCTGGGTGGTCGCCTCCCCAGGTCGGTCTCGAACGTCCACCTTGCGCAGGAAGTCCTGGCCGATCCAGCACGCGCCGGCGACGGCGCCACTCCACGGCAGGTACCTCTCGAATCTGCTGAGCGACATGGCTCGCTCCCTCTCTCCGGTTCGTCAGCGGCCATCGCCGACACCTCGAACCGTCGCCCGCCGCTGGACCCAGGCGCACGATGCGGATGTCCCGGTCGGACCGGGAACTCTTCCCGGGACTGATGACGCAGGGGCTCCGGAGCGCGACACTGAACTCATGTTCTACGCCGCAGTCGGGCTCGCGGCCGCAGTTCCCATCGCACTGGGCCTGCTGGTGGTGTGGCTCGGCACGCCCCGGCGCATCGGCTGGCTGCTGATGGCCCACGGGGTATCGATCGGACTGCTCCTCGGCGGTTCCACTGTCGGCGACGGAGGCCGAGCCTCACTGGTCACCGACCAGCTCACCCAGGGATCGTGGGTCCTGCTGTTCCTGTGGCTCGTCCTGATCGCCTACCTGCTCCCCGACGGCCGCCCGGCGTCGCGCTTCTGGCAGTGGTGGCTCCGAGCCGGGCTCGCCGGCACTGTTCTCTTCGTCCTGGGGTCGGCCGGGGACGCGAGTGAGTTCCGGGAGACCCACAGCGGACAGGAGCCACCGCTGACCTGGCTGCCACCACCGGTCTCCGACGTGCTCGGCGTGGTCGGGCTCGTCCTGGTCGAGGTGCTGTTCTTCGGTTCGGTCTTCGCCGTGCGACATCGGCTGAAGCGCTCGACCGGCGAGACGAGGCTTCAGCTGCTGTGGCTGGTCTGGGGCGCGCTCGCGGTGCCCGTCGGGCTGCTCGTCATCTGGGCCAACCACTTCGTGCTCGGCGACCACGACTGGCTCACCACCGCTGCGTTGACCGGCGTCAGCGTCGCCCTGCCGGCGACAATCACCGCCGCCATCCTGCGGTACCGACTCTTCGACATCCAGGTCGTCCTGAGTCGGACGTTGACCTATGCCGTCCTGCTGGGCGCCGTGGCCGCGCTCTATGCACTGCTGCTGCTCACCGCCGAGCAGCTGAGCGGCACCAGCACCGTCGGCGGCCTGCTCGCAGTCACCCTCGTGGCCGTCACCTTCCACCCGGCACACTCCTGGCTGCGCCACCGCGTCGAGCGATGGGTCTACGGCTATCGCTCCCAGCCCGACAAGGCACTACGCCTGCTGGCGGACCGCGCCGACGCTGCTGAGACCGCGGATGCCGAGACTCTCGCCGCGTCCATCACCACCGTCGTGGCCGAGGCGCTGCGGGTCGACCACGTCTGGGTCGACACCGGCGAGAGCGCAGACTCGGAGCGCGTGGTCCGCACCCCCTTGGTGCACCGGGGTGAGCAGCTCGGCGACCTGGCGGTCGAGCTGCCACCCGGACGGCACCTGGCACCGGCCGACGTCTCACTGCTCCGCGACCTGGCGCGCTACGCCGCGGTGCTCGTCCGGTCCGAGCAGCAGGCTGCTCAGCTGCGCGACTCCCGGTCGCAGATCGTCGCCGGGCGCGAGGAGGAGCGTCGCCGGTTGCGGCGCGACCTGCACGACGGCGTCGGCCCTTCACTGGCAGCGATCGTGCTCAAGCTGAACGCGGCGCAGTCCCGGGCCGGGGAGGCCGAACGCAATGAGCTGCTGGCTGAGACCCGCGCAGAGGTGCGGGACACGATCGCCGAGGTACGGCGCCTGGTCGACGATCTCCGCCCACCCGCCATCGACGAGATCGGTCTGCTCGGCGCGATCCGGCAGCGCGCGGCCGCGCTGTCCGGTGCGCTTGCCGTGGAGGTGATCGGGCCGGACGTCATGCCTCCGCTGCCTGCGGCGGTCGAGGTCGCGGCCTTCCGGATCACGGCCGAGGCACTGACCAACGTGGTGCGTCACTCAGCGGCGACCCGGTGCCGCGTCGGCATCACCGTCAACGGCCTGTTCGAGCTGACCGTGACCGACAACGGCCGCGGCACCGGCCGCTCGACCGGGGGTGGCGTCGGCTGGACCTCCATGCGTGAGCGCGCGGCCGAGCTCGGCGGCAGCTGCACGATCTCGAGCCGCCCCGGAGGCGGCCTCGTCGTGCGCGCCGTGCTGCCGTTCGACCACACAGCCCGGGCGCCCGCCGAGACAGGGGCCGGCGCATGATCCGGATTCTCGTCGCCGACGACCACCCCGCCTACCGGCGGGGGCTCGGGCTCATGCTTGCCGACCTCGAGGATGTCGAGATCGTCGGTGAGGCTGAGACGGGTCTGCGGGCCGTCGAGCTCGCGGAGCAGGTCTCCCCCGACGTCGTCCTGATGGACCTGCGGATGCCGGACCTGGACGGCATCGAAGCCACCCGGCGGCTCAACCGGAGCGCCCCGGTGCCGGCAGTTGTCGTGCTGACCATGTTCGAGGACGACGACTCGGTGTTCGCGGCCATGCGCGCCGGCGCCCGGGGTTACCTGCTGAAGGGCGCCGAGCAAGACGAGATCGTGCGTGCGATACGTGCCGCCGCGGCCGGGGAGGCGATCTTCGGGCCCGAGATAGCCAACCGCGTGATCGCTCACTTCGCGAGCGGCTCAGGGTCGCCGGCCGCTGCCTTCCCGGCGCTCACCGAGCGCGAACGCGACGTGCTCGCGCTGGTCGCCGCAGGCAAGGGCAACGCGAGCATCGCCCACGAGCTGATGATCAGTCTCAAGACGGTCCGGAACCACGTCTCGAACGTGTTCACCAAGCTGCAGGTCTCCGACCGCTCGGCCGCCATCGTCAAGGCTCGCGACGCCGGCCTGGGTGGCACCTGACCCCCGACGTCCGTCCAGGTCTGGGTGTGGCCCGGACATGGCTGTGGCAGGGAGCGGAACTCCCTGCCACTACCAAGGTATAGCGCTCAGGTGGGCTTGCCGCAAGACCCCCGTGGTGCCCCAGACTTCTCGCCGCAGCGTGAGAGACAGGGGTGGACATGAGCGAGGTCGTCATCGTCGGGAGCGGGCCGACGGGCATGATGCTGGCTGTCGAGCTGAGGTTGGCCGGCGTGGAGGCCACGATCCTCGAACGGCGCAGGACAGCGGAGCTGGTGGGTTCCCGGGCCGGAGGCTTCCACTCCCGCACTCTGGAGATCCTCGACCAGCGCGGCATCGTCGACCGGTTCCTGGCCGAGGGCCAGGTGGCGCAAGCCGTGGGGTTCGGCGGCACGGTGCTCGATCTCAGCGACTTCCCCACGCGCTACCCGCACTCGCTCGGTCTGTGGCAGAACCACATCGAACGGATCCTGCTCGGGCGCGTCGAGGAGCTCGGCATCCCGATCCGCCGCGGCGCGGAGGTCACCGGCGTCACCCAGGGCGACACCGGCGTCGAGGTCCACCTCGCCGACGGGGAGACCATCGGCACGCGATACCTCGTGGGTGCAGACGGCGGTCGCAGCGTCGTCCGCAGGGCAGCGGGCATCGACTTCCCAGGACACCCGGCCACCCAGAGCCACCTGATCGCCGAGGTCGAGGTCACCGAGGAGACACCGCCGGGCATGCACCTGGACTCTGCGGGTGTCCACGCGCTGCACCCGATGGGCGACGGCCAGCCGACCAGGGTGGTCTCGGCCGAGCCCGACCTCGGCCCGGCCACGGAACCCACCCTGGCCGACCTCAGCGCCAACCTGACCGCCGTCTACGGCACCGACTTCGGCGCGCACGACCCGACGTGGATCTCTCGGTTCAGCAACGCCACGAGACAGGCAGCGGCGTACCGTCAGGGCAACGTCCTGCTGGCCGGCGACGCCGCCCACGTCCACTCCCCTGCCGGCGGACAGGGCATCGGCCTCGGCATCCAGGACGCGGTCAACCTCGGCTGGAAGCTCGCCCAGGTGGTCACCGGCGACTCCCCCGACGCCCTGCTGGACACCTACCACTCCGAGCGGCACCGGCCCACTGCACGAACCCTCCGACAGACCATGGTGCAGTCGGTGATCCAGACCTCCGACCCGCGGATCCTGGCGCTGCGTGACCTGACCACCGACCTGCTCGCCTACGACGAGCCGCGCCGCCTGGTCGCCGGTCTGCTCTCCGGGCTCGACGTCGCCTATGACTGCGGCGAGGGACACGCACTGCTCGGACGGCGAATGCCTGACCTCGACCTCGTCACACCCGCCGGGCCGGTGCGGGTCTACTCGCTGCTGCACGACGCCCGACCGGTGCTGCTCGACCTCGGGGGGCCCGAGGGCTTCGATCTGGCCCCCTGGGCGGATCGGGTGCGGGTGGTGAAGGCGTCGTACGACGGCGAGTGGGAGCTGCCGGTCGTCGGCGCGGTCACCGCACCGACCGCCGTGCTGATCCGTCCCGACGGCCACGTCGCGTGGGTCGGTGACGGCACCCCCGCAGGACTCACCGAGGCACTCACGACCTGGTTCGGCCCGGGCACCCCACCGCTGCACGAGGCGCGCACGACGTGGAGATAGCGCTGGAGCTGCGTGGGTAGAGTCCGGATGGACCACGGCGGCCGGGAGGGGGATCGCGGATGACTCAGGGCTCATCGAGCTCCGTGCGCAGCGCGGACTCCTCAGACAGTGAGGACATACACAACAGCACCGTCCTGGAGGTCGCTGCGCGAGCGGGCCTCACGGTCTACGGCCTGGTTCACATCCTCTTCACCTACGTCGCGATCCGACTGGTCTTCACCGACGCCAAGGGATCGTCAACCGGCACCGGGGCGCTGCGCCAGCTCGCCAAGGACGAAGCGGGGAGGTGGCTGCTCGCCGTGGTCGCGGCCGGCCTGGCGCTGCTCGTCGCCTGGCAGCTGATCACGGCGGCAGTCGGCTACCGCCGCGAGAGCGGGTGGCGCCGCCACCTGATGCGCTTCGGGGCGTTGACCCGCGCCACGGTCTACGGCTACCTCTGCGCCTCATCAGGCAAGCTGGCGCTGCAGGGACAAGATGGCTCCAGCAGCAACCCGGACTCGATGAGCGCGAAGCTGATGTCCGCACCGGCGGGAGCAGTCATCCTGACTCTGATCGGGCTGATCGTCATCGGGGTCGGCGTCGGCCAGATCGTGTTCGGCCTGATGTCGAAGTTCCTCGAGCAGCTCGACGACGAGGCCAAGGACAAGGACCGGAGAATCCCGATCCGGCTCATCGGCCAGGTGGGCTACGTCGCCAAGGGCATCGCCTTGGGAGTCGTCGGGGCCCTGTTGTGCTGGGCAGCCCTGACGCACGACCCGAAGAAGTCCGGCGGCCTCGACTCCGCGCTGTTCAGGCTCCTGGGCGAGAACTATGGCAAGGTCGCCCTCGTCGCGGTCGGCGGTGGGATCGCGGTGTTCGGCGTCTACACCCTCATCCGATCTCGCCACATCGAGAGCGACGCGCTGACCTCCTGATGCGGCAGCGCCTGCTGCTTCGGATCGTTCATCGCCACCGTCCGGGCCACCCGGAGTGCCCAGACTCACCAGGAATCCACTAGTCCCTTGTGAGGGGTTTCTGGGGATTTTGTGTCGGTTTGGTTTCCGGATGCAACCCTGTCTTGATGACGGGGTCAGCGACATCCACCACGACCGACGCCCAGCGCGACGAGGTGCTGCGGCGCTACCGCGTCCACGACCTCGGCCCCCGCCGGCAGCTGCAGGCGCTCGCCGACCTCGCCGCGCTGGTGTGTGACGTACCGATGGCCGCGATCAACCTCATCGGCACGACCGACCAGCACCGGGTCGCGACCGTCGGCATCGAGCGACAGGTCTGCTCCAGCCACGACACGATGTGCTCGGTCTCGATGTCCCAGGCGCAGCCCGTGCTGGTGCCCGACGCTCGGCTCGACGCACGCTTCCGGGACAACGCCTACGTCACCGGGGAGCGCGCGACGATCCGGTTCTACGCCTCCCACCAGCTACGCACCCCGAACGGCGTGGTCTTCGGCACCATCTGCGTCTTCGACGGTCAACCCCGCCGGCTCACCGAGGGCCAGTTCAAGGCTCTGGGCACCCTGGCCGAGCAGGTGGTCGATGTGCTCGAGCTGGAGCTGATCTCCGTCCAGCTCACCCAGGCCAACGACCGCCTCGCCACCTCCAACGAGCGTCTCGATGACTTCGCCGGCCAGGTGAGCCACGACCTGCAGAACCCTCTTGGCGCCATCTCGACGTCGCTCAGGATGGCGCAGGACGTGACCACGCGGGCCCCCGGCCCGCACCAGACGCAGCTCACCGGGCTTCTCAGCAACGCTGGACGCTGCGCCGACCGGATGACGGTCCTGATCGACAACCTGTTGCAGTACGCGCGCAGTGGTGCGTCGCCCGCACGGTCCCCCGTCGACCTGCGCGTGGTGGTCGAGACCGTCCTCGAGGACCTCCACGACATGACGGCGGGCTACACGATCACGATGAGCGGCCTGCCCACCCTGGAGGCCGACGAGGTGCAGATGCGCGTCCTGCTCCAGAACCTGGTCGGAAACGCGCTGAAGTTCACCTCAGACGTCGAGCACCCGGCGGTGTGGGTGCGCGGTCGCCGTACCGACGCCGGCTGGCGGATCGAGGTCCTCGACAACGGCCCCGGGATCCGGGAGACCGACCGCGAGCGGGTCTTCGACCTGTTCGCGCGCAGCAACGAGAGCGAGCCCGGTTCGGGGATCGGCCTGTCGACCTGCCGCAAGATCGTCGAGGCTCACAGAGGACGGATCGGGGTCACCGAGTCGCCGACCGGCGGCACCCTGGTCTGGTTCGACCTGCCGGCCCTGGTCGCGGATTCCTCCGACCGACCTGCCGGCGGGGCGGGCGCCCGGTCGGCCACCAAGACGCTGCAAGCCACCGCCTGACCTCGACGACCGTGACGTGGGTCTTCACCGTCACCCCTGGCCACGACCAGCTCCCCGTGCCAGGGCGCGCTCAGCCGGCGTTGCGGATGCGAGCCTGCGTCCGAGACGCGTTGCTGACCCACACGACAACCGTGTCGCCGTCACCGGCCAGGCCCAGATCAGGATTCGTCCACGTGCCGGCCGCGACCAGAGTCGGGCCCGCCCACGGCCCTCCGAGGGGACGGAAGGCCGACTTCACACCACCACGCTGCCACGCGAGGGCCACGCGACCCGCGGCGTCGTTGCCGATCGTGAGGCCCGACACCATGCCTCCCGCTGCTGCGACCTCCGCCGCCGGCCGCCACGCCTCGCCGGCAGGCTGCCGCCTCGCCAGCACCCGGTTGTTCAGGTTGAACTCCCCGGTCGTGTAGCCGACTGTCGCGGTGCCCGCGCCGTCCAGCGCCACCACACGGTCGGAAGCGTCCGCGGCCAGCGTCACCGGGGCACCCCAGGGTCCACGCGCCGGACGCCGCACCGCCTCGAGCTCGGGGTAACCGATCAGTGCCACCGCGGCACCCGCCGGGTTGACCGCCAGCTCGACCTCGCTGTTCGGCCCCAGTCGCCTGGGTGCGGTCCACGGCCGCCCGACCGGCTTGCGCACTGCCAGGATGTCGTCCTTGGAGTAAGCCATGGTCACGTTGCCCGCCCGGTCCACACCGACCTGCGAGTCCGCGCCCCACGTGGCCAGTGTCCTCGGGGTGCGCCACGACGTGCCGGGCCGCCGGATCGCGACCTGGAGCCGCAGTGGTCCGCAGTCCCAGCTGCCCCACTCCCACGAGGCAGCGACCGTGCCACCTGCTCCGACCGCGAGGTCGGGTCGGTAGTTCATCGCGTTGCAGTCACGGTCCAGGCGCGGGGCGGGTTCGGAGACACGCACCGGAGCCTTCCAGCCGGTGGGCGCGCGCCGGGCGGACCAGATCGCATAGCCGGGGCCGAAGCCCTGCCACAGGGCGGTCACGACCCCTGCGCCGTCGACGCCGACGTCGGGAGCGTTCCCCCTGCCGATGCGGACCGGGGCGCGCCAGCCCTTGCCGACCACGCGACGAGCGGCCCACACCCCGCCCCCATCGGCTCTCCACACCGCGGTGGCGTTGCCTTTGCGGTCGACGGCCACCCGCGCGCCGGAGTAGGTGTCGGGCCCTGAGATCGTCACGATCGGGCCCCAGCCGACCGCGGCCTGTGCCTCCACCACCGGCAGTGTGCCGGCCGTCGCCATCGCCAGCGTCGCGGCTGCTGCGACCGCCCACCGGGCTCGTGTGTTCTCGACGCGCTTCATGACGACCTCCGACTCCCCGGGAGGCGGGTGCGTCGAGATCAGGCACCGAGAGTGGCCCCAAGGGGCTCACTTCCATGCTCCACGATCATCGGGTTACGGGGCAGAGACCAAGGTCCGAGACCTGAATCACACCGCGGTGGCGGCCTCCTCACGAGGGCCTCCAACCCGGTGCAGCACTCCCTCTCGGCGATGCGCACGGGTCCGGTCACCGAGTCGCCGACCGACTCCCGACCGACCCCTGCTCACCTGTCGCTACGGCTGCCCGGCTGCACCAGCCCGTGCTCGTAGGCGAGGACCACCGCCTGCACCCGCGTCGCACTGCCCAGCTTGGCCAGGATCCGGTTCACGTGGGTCTTCACCGTCGCCGTGGCCACGACCAGCTCCATCGCGATCTCGTCGTTGCCCAGCCCACGCGCCATCAGCACCAGCACCTCGCGCTCCCGTTCGGTCAGCTGCGTCAACGGGCTCTCGGTGGGAGGCGCCGGGGGCCGCCGCAGGTACTCCTCGATCAGCGTGCGCGTGACCGACGGCGCCAGCAGCGCTTCCCCCGACGCGACCGTGCGGACACCCTCGACCAGTCGGTCCGGGTGCGTCGCCTTGAGCAGGAATCCCGCGGCCCCGGCCGACAGCGCCTCGTAGACATAGGCGTCGAGGTCGTACGTCGTCAGCACCAGCACCTTGCTCCGGCAGCCCGCCCCGACCAGCTCCCGGGTCGCGGCCAGCCCGTCCATCACGGGCATCCGGATGTCCATGAGCACGACGTCCGGGTCCGTGCGACGGACCAGGGCGACGCCTTCGCGGCCGTCCCCGGCAGTGCCCACCACCTCGCAGCCACGGGCCTGGAGCACAAGCTCCAGGCCCGAGCGGACCAGCTCCTGGTCGTCGACCACCACCACGGAGGTCACAGGGGATCCCGCCCGAGCGGTAGGTGAGCCCTGACCTCGAACCGGTCACCGACGGGACCGTGGCTCACGGTCCCGCGCAGCAGGCCCACTCGCTCCGCCATGCCGGCCAGCCCCAGACCGGACCCGAGGTCAGTTGCCCCGTTCAGTCGTGCCACCCGGGGGTTGGAGCAGGCGATCCGCAGGCCGTCCCGGTCCGCGCTGATCTCCAGACGCACCGGGCCGCGCGTCAGGTCACCGTGCTTGTAGGCATTGGTCAGCGACTCCTGCACCACCCGGTAGGCCGAGACGTCCACACCCGCGGGGACCTCGCAGGTGGTCGCGGAGAGATCGGCCTTGACCGCGAGGCCTCGTCGTTCGAAGGAGTCGACCAGTGCCGGGACGTCCGCCAGACCAGGCGCCGGGGTCAGTCCGAGCTCGTCGGAGTCGTCGCGCACGACGTGCAGCAGCCGACCGGTCTCGCGCAGGGCGTCGCGGCCGGCAGCGGCCACGTTGCCCAGCAGCTGCTCGGCCCGGTCGGGGTCGGCGCGGACCAGGTCCTGCGCCGCGGCCGACTGCACGACCATGGCGCTGACCGAGTGGGCGATGACGTCGTGCAGCTCGCGGGCGATGCGGCCACGCTCCTCGATCACCGCTTGCCGGGCCAGCTCGCCCTGCTGTGCCTCGATCCGTTCGCGCTGCTCCGCCATGTGCCGCACCACCTGGCCGAACCCGAACGGCGGGAGCGCCAAGGACAGCACGAACACCACGTCCGTGGGGTCCGCGCCCTGCTCATCGACCGTGAGCACGCCCAGGATCACGGTGACGGTGGCCACCGCAGCGGCCACCCCCGACGCCCGGGGGAACCAACGCCCGAGGGAGAACATCACGGTGACGACGTAGAGGATCGGTGCCGCGACGTCGTTCATCGCCGGGCCGAAAATCGGGATGACCAGCGGCGGAAGTACCGCGAGCACCGGAATCGCGACGTGCGACTTTCGCCAGACCAGGATCAGGGAGGCCACTGCCTCCAGACCGATCGCGGGCAGCCAGCCCGGCTCGCGGAACGACGCGAGCTCCATCGCTCCGACCACCAGCAGCAGCGCCGGCAGCACCGCGTCCCGAGCAAGCTCGGCACCGAAGACTCGGCGGACGCGGTCGTGCTCCACGCAGGGAGCGTACGTCGAAGCCGACGTCGGTGACGTCAACCGTGGGGTGGACTCCACCACGTCGCAGAACGGACCCGCCGCGTGAGCGCGTACGTGGACGACTTCGGCGGTTTCCGAGTCAACCCCAAGGTGTACGGCGGGTTCGACCCGGGGGCCGACGACCCGACCCCCCGGTCGGCGCAGGCTCGTGCTGAAGGGGCCACGGCAGGTCCCACGGTGCGAGGAGGACCTCATGTGGGACCGGATCGAGTCACATGAGCAGCAGATCGGGCGCTTTGCCTGGGTGATGGCGTGGGTGGGGCTGGTCGTCGGTCAGCTGCACGCCCTGGCCCGGTTCGCCACCGCGGACGGCCGCGAGGACCTGGAGCTGGAGTGGACCCGGGCCTGGGCGGTCCCCGCCGCGGACCTGCTCCAGCCGCTCCTGGGCTGGGCCGACCCGGACGTGGTCTACGTGCACTACGGCAAGATCTGGTTCCCGGTCTTCGCCGCCTTCACCCTGATGGCGCTGGTGACCTACCGGCGCCGTCGCCCCCTCGGCTTCGAGAAGTGGGTCTGGCGGATCGCGATCGCGGACTTCGCGCTCGCCACGACCGGGGTGTTCTTCGACTACTGGACGCAGTGGACCGGGGACTACAACGGCGACGGCATCGAGGGCACCCTCTTCATGGTCGGCTGGGTGCTCACCTTCCCGGCCTTCCTGCTCATGATGCTGATGGCCACGGTGCTCGGCCTCACGCTGCTCGCGCGCGGCTTCCGGCCGCTGCTCCCCGCGGTGCTGCTCACCCTGCTCATCCCATCTGCGTTGCTGGTCCTCCAGGTCACCTCGATGGGCAGTGCGGCCCTGCCGGTGATGTTCGCCTTCGCCATCCTCGGCCGACGCGTCGCGGCCGGCGGCTCGGTGGCCGTCGCCCGCAGCCGCGCCGAGCGCCGCGAGGAGCTCGCCGGGGTGTGAGCCCGACGCGGAGGAGCCTCGCTACTCGTAGCGCGGCTCCTCACCCGGCGCCGGGTGGAAGGGTCTGCCTTCCTCCTCCTCCAGATTGAGCTTGCGGATCAGCGTGTCCGGGCCCTTGCTCTTCTCGAATATCACCTGGATCCGCTGGAACCCCTTGTGGCGCATCGCCTTGGCGTAACCGTCGTAGGCGCGCAGATCCGCCTCGGTCAGACTGACCCGGTCGGTGAACGGCGTGAGCAACGCCCGTGGGAACAGCCGCTCGCGGAGGACCACACTGAGCTCGACACCGATCACGAAGGACACGGCCGCCAGGAAGAGCAAGGCGACCAGCCCGAGCACGAGCGCGAAGGTGCCGTTCATCTCGTTGGTCGTCTTGATGACGCCATTCACGTAGGCCGCACCGGCGACCTGCAGGAGCTGCCAGAGTCCGGCGATGACGACAGCCCCCGGAAGGCACGTGCGGAACGACGGCCGTCGGGCGGTGGTGTAGCGCATCATCAGGGCCAGCACCAGGGCGGTCAGGATCACCGAGGTGAGCTTGCCGGCGCGCTCGACCCAAGTCTCGATACCTGCCTGCACCGAGCCCAGGTTGGAGAGACCGATGGTGACCACGGCGGTCAGGATCACGACCATGCCGGCCAGCATGAAGAGCACGAACCCGCGGAACCGCCCGACGAACGGGTTGAACCGGCTGTTGCGGGGCACCGCCCACGCCACGTTCAGCGTGTGCTGCGCTGCTGCGGCCAGGCCCAGGACGCCGTACGTCGCCGCCAGGGTACCGATCACGACTGCGCCGAAGCTGCCCTGGAGACCCTCGGGTCTCCCGAGCTGGGTGCCGACGATGGGGAACGTGCGCAGTGCGCTGTCCAGCACTGCCTCCTCGACCTCGCGGTTTCCCTGGAGCAGGAAGCCCAGCACCGAGGATGCGATGAGCAGCAGCGGGAAGATCGCGACAACGGCGTAGTAGGTGATGATCGCCGCCAGGTAGGCACCTTGGTCGTCGAAGAACTTGTAGATCACCCCGAGCGGAAATCCCAGGACGGGATGCCGACGCTGGTGGGCGTCGAGGCGATCCACGAAGTCGTTCACGTAGGCACGCTACCCACAGTGGGCCAGATCCTCGGGTAACCGGCGCTCGCGCCTGGTCTCACACCCGCTTCTGGAACTCCAGCTCACGAGCGATCATGCGGTAGCCCAGCTCCTCGTTGATGGCGATCATCGGGTGGTTGGTCTCGGTGTTCCAGGTGTCGATCGTCCGCAGCTGCGGCTCCCGCTCGGCCAGCCAGCGGAGCATGTCCGTCTTCAGGGCCAGGCCCAGCCGATGACCCCGGTGCGCCGGGGTGACCGTCGTGTCCTCCTGATGGCCTACGGTCGGCGACCAGCGCTCGACGAGCACACTGGTGTGGCCGGCGAGCTCGCCGGTCCGGCGGTGTCGTGCCACCACTCGGTACGAGTCGAGCCCACGCATCGACATCGCATGCTCGTGGTCGCGCATCCGTCGCGGGTCGACGTTGTCGTCCTCGAGCTCCAGGTCGTCGAGCGGGGCGTCGTTGATCGACTCGGCCATCCGGCAGAAGGGCACCAACAGCTCATCGGGCAGGGCGCCATCCAGGCGCAGCAGCTCGTATTCACCGGCGCGGCCCATCGCCTCGGCGTACAGCCGCTCGACGGTCTCGCTGGAGATCTCGCTCAGGATCTGGCGTCTCAGGATGGCCCGTGACTTCTTGTCGTAGCCGTGCTCGACGAGGAAGTCGATACCGGGCGACCCGTCCCACGCGTCGCCTGCGTAGAGGGACCGGCCGGCCGTCACCGCCTCGAGCTCGAGGCAGCGGAGCATCTGGGTGCCGTGACCTCGGCGGCGATGGTCAGGATGCACGGTCACGCCGAACCAGGCCAGGTCCTTGTTGTCCCACTCCGAGGTGTGCATCGTGCCCCGCGCCACGAGCGCGCCGTCGTCGTGGCCGACGTAGGCGACGTCGGGCTCCAGGTCCCAGCCGTACCGGTCCTCAGCAGTGACCATCCGCACGCTCCTCGGGTGCTGGAACGGCGCATCGGCCTGCCGTGCCACCTCGGACAGGTCGGCAACGGCGGTCATCTCGACCTCGTCGTCGAGGTCGGCCCGGCGGAAGTCCACCGTTTCACTGTGCCACCGGGGTCCGGGCTGCGCGAATGATTATGTACGCCGTCGCCGCCGGCCACCGCTGGTGTGGCGGGGGTCAGCCGAGGCGTTCGATGATCGTGACGTTGGCCTGGCCGCCGCCCTCGCACATCGTCTGCAGCCCGTAGCGACCACCGGTGCGCTCCAGCTCGTGCAGCAGCGTGGTCATCAACCGGGTGCCCGTGGCGCCGATCGGGTGGCCCAGCGCGATGGCTCCCCCGTTGACGTTGGTGCGCTCCAGCGCGGCGCCGGTCTCCTTGGACCACGCGAGGACGACCGGGGCGAACGCCTCGTTGCACTCGAAGAGGTCGATGTCGTCGATCGACATGCCGCTCCGCGCCAACGCGTGCCGGGTCGCACGGATCGGACCGGTCAGCATCCACACCGGGTCGTCGCCGCGCACCGACAGGTGGTGGATGCGAGCACGAGGAGTGAGGCCGTGCTCGGCGACTCCACGCTCCGAGGCGATGAGCATCGCGCTCGCCGCGTCGCTGATCTGCGAGGAGACCGCAGCCGTCAGGCGACCACCTTCGACGAGCGGCTCGAGGCCCGCCATCTTCTCCCGCGTGGTGTCACGCCGGGGACCCTCGTCGGTCGTCACCTCGCCCAGCGGCTCGATCTCCCGCTCGAACCGACCTTCGTCGATCGCTCTGATCGCCCGCTGGTGTGACTCGTAGGCGAACGCCTCCATGTCGTCACGTGAGACGTCCCAGTGCTCGGCGATCTTCTCCGCCCCTCGGAACTGGCTGACCTCCTGAGCGCCGTAGCGCTTGTGCCAACCCGGTGACTCCGCAAAGGGCGTGGAGTAGCCGTACTGCTGCCCGGCGAGCATCGCCGAGGAGATCGGGATCGACGACATCTGCTGCAGGCCACCGGCGACGACCAGGTCCTGGGTGCCGGACATCACCCCCTGCGCGGCGAAGTGAACCGCCTGCTGGGACGACCCGCACTGCCGGTCGATCGTGACGCCGGGGACCTGGTCGGGCAGTCCGGCCACCAACCAGGCAGAGCGCGCCACGTCACCGGCCTGACCGCCGATGGTGTCGCAGCAACCCATGACCACGTCGTCGACCGCCCCGGGGTCGACGCCCGAACGGTCCATGAGCGCGGCCAGGACGTGCGCGCCCAGATCGGCGGGGTGGACGTGCGACAGGCCGCCGCCACGGCGCCCCACCGGGCTCCGCACGGCGTCGACGATGTAGGCCTCGGGCATCAGCTCTCCTCCGATGGTTCGTGCGCGATGCCGTCGAGCAGGATCGCGAGGTACTGGTCTGCGACGTCCTGAGCCGTCATCGAGCCACCCGGGCGGTACCACCGCACGGCCACCCAGACGGTGTCACGTATGAATCGGAAGACCAGCTCGGCGTCGAGGTCGGGGCGCAAGGCACCCGAACCGATCCCTTCGTCGAGCAGATCCACCCACATCTCCCGGAAGCGGCGGTTGTGCTCGCCGAGATAGGCGAACCGCTCGAACTCCAGCAGGAAGACTGCATCGTTCTGAAAGATCGCGACCTCGTCGTGGTGCTGGTCGATCGCGTCGAAGGACGCCCGCACGATCGCGTCGATCTTGTCGCGCACGTCGTCGCGCGCCGCCAGGATCTGGTCGTAGGAGGTGAACAGCTCGGTCTGGAAGGAGGAGAGGAGCTCGTCGACGATCGACTCCTTGGAGTCGAAGTGGTGGTAGAGCGAGCCCGACAGGATGCCGGCGGCATCGGCGATGTCGCGCACCGTGGTGTTCTTGAAGCCCCGCTGGGCGAACAACCTCCCGGCGATCCGCAACAGCTCCGAACGTCGGGACGCGGTGGGGCCGGTGGTCGAGCCTCCCACGCCGGTCGAGCTCGTCGAGGCCATCATGGGTGCTGGCTGCTGACCGAGACGACCTCCCCGGTCAGGTAGGTCGAGTAGTCGCTGGCCAGGAACACCATCACGTTGGCCACCTCCCACGGCTCGGCCGCACGGCCGAACGCCTCTCTCTGCTTCAGCTCCGTGAGCAGCTCGTCCGACGTCACCTTGGCAAGGAACGGGTGCATCGCCAGGCTCGGGGCAACAGCGTTGATCCGGATCCCGTGCGGTGCCACGTCGAGGGCAGCACACCGGGTCAGCGCCATCACGCCTGCCTTGGCAGCCGCATAGTGCGCCTGCCCCTCCTGGGCACGCCAGCCGATCACCGAGGCGTTGTTCACGATCACACCCGACTTGCCCTCCGACACCATGCGGGTCGCGGCCGCGCGCACGCAGCGGAACGTCCCGGTGAGGGTGATGTCGAGGACCCGGCTCCACTCGTCGTCGGTCATCTCCAGGACGCTGGCCGTGCCGCCGAGACCGGCGTTGTTGATCATGATGTCGACGCCCCCGAAGCGCTCGGCGGCGTCCAGCAGCTCGGTCACCTGCTCCTCCACCGTCACGTCGCACAGCTGGGCGACCACGCGGTCGGCACCGAACTCTGCGCCCAACGCTTCTTGTGCCTCCGACAACCGGCGCTCGTGGGTGTCGGAGACGACCACGCCGCGCGCACCTTCCTCCAGCATCCGGCGCACGACGGCCGCGCCGATGCCGGCCCCGGCAGCAGCCGTCACCACCACCGTCTTGCCCTCCATCAGCCCATGGGCCGGGACGTAGTCGGGCGCCGGATGCTCGGGTCGCGGCGAGGTCATCGGGCCTCCCAGGCGGGTTCGCGGGGAAGGCCGAGCACCCGCTCGGCCAGGATGTTGCGCTGGATCTCGTCGGAGCCGCCGTAGATGGTGTCGGAGCGGGTGAAGAGGAACAGCCGCTGCCACTCGTCCAGGCCGCCGTCGGCGAACACCGAGTCGACACCGCGCACGGCCATCGCGAGCTCGCCGAGGTCGCGGTGCCACCGCGCCCACAACAGCTTGGAGATGCTCGCCTGCTGCGGCGCCTGCTCCTCCGACAGGGTGCGCAGGGCGTTGAGCCGGATCACCTCGAGCTCGGTCTCGGCGGCTTCGAGGCGGTCCCGGAGCAGCGGGTCGTCCCAGGTGCCGTTCTGCTTCGCCAGCGACATCAGGGCCGCGAGCTCGCGGCGGAACATCGTCTGCTGCCCGATCGTGGAGACCCCTCGCTCGAGGCCGAGCGTCCCCATCGCGACCTTCCAGCCGTCACCCGGCTCACCGACGACCATGTCGGCGGCGGTGCGAGCACCGTCGAAGAAGACCTCGTTGAACTCCGAGGTGTCGGTGAGCTGGTTGATCGGCCGCACCTCGACGCCGTCCTGGTCCATGGGGACGAGCAGGTAGGACAGGCCGCGGTGACGCGTCGACCCCGGGTCGGTCCGCGCCACCACGAAGCACCAGTCGGACTGGTGGGCGAGCGAGGTCCACACCTTCTGGCCGTCGATCACCCACGTGTCGGAGACCAGTCGAGCGCGAGTCTTGACGTTGGCCAGGTCGGACCCCGCGTCGGGCTCGGAGTAGCCCTGGCACCAGAGCTCCTCGACCGCCACGATCGCGGGCAGGAAGCGGTGTTGCTGCTCAGGGGTCCCGAACGCGATGAGGGTCGGCCCCAGCAGCTCCTCGCCGAGGTGGTTGACCCGGCCGGGCGCCCCGGCGGCGGCGTACTCCTCGTGGAAGATCACCTGCTGGAACAGCGGCAGCGCACGCCCCCCGTGCTCGACAGGCCAGCCGATGCAGGTCCACCCGTTGGCCGCGAGGTGCCGGTCCCAGGCCAACCGAGCCTCGTAGGCCTCGTGCTCGCGGCCGGGGCCGCCCTTGCCCCGGACCTCGGCGAAGTCGCCGCCGAGCGACTCCTCGAGGAAGCTGCGCACCTCCTCGCGGAACGCCTCGTCGGCGGGGCTGTCGGTCAGGTCCACGTTTGCTACCCTACCAAGCACTTGCTTGGGAGGACAGTGTGAGGAGGACGAGCGTGCCGGACCCACAGGCCCATCGGCGACCGGAAGAATCCCGCACCGTCCCCGCCACGCTGCGAGCGGCGGCCGAGGCCTGGCCCGACCGCCCCGCCCTCGTCGCCGACGACCGCGTGCTCACCTTCACCCAGCTCCTCACGTCCGTTCGCCTGACGGCTCGGGGGTACCTCGCAGCGGGGCTGGGCAGCGGCGACCGGGTCGTGGTCTGGGGGCCCAACAGCGTCGACTGGGTGGTCCGTGCCTTGGCAGTGACCTATGCCGGCGGCGTGCTGGTGCCGGCCAACTCCCGCTACACCGGCCACGAGGTCGCGGACCTGGTCGCACGCACCCGAGCGAAGATCGCCATGGTCGAGGACGGCTTCCTCGGCCGCACCCAGATCGCGGATCTCAGGACAGCCGGGGTCGACGACGAGTGCCGGATCGTGCCCATGGCCGACGACCTCGACCCCGGGCCTTTCGGCGAGCAGGACGCCGACGCACGCGCGGAGGCCGTCTCCCCCGATCACGTCGCCGACATCCTCTTCACCAGCGGCACCACCGGCCGCAGCAAAGGCGCGATGAGTGCCCACCGCCAGACCGTCGGCGTCGCCAGAGCGTGGGGTGAGCTCGGCGGCGTGACCCACGAGGACCGCTACCTGGTGGTCAACCCCTTCTTCCACTCATTCGGCTACAAAGCCGGAATCATGGTCGGCCTGACAACAGGTGCTGCGCTGTACCCGTCGCCGACCTTCGACGTCGACCAGACCATGCGCCTGGTCGAGCAGGAGAAGATCACCGTGCTTCCCGGCGCTCCCACGATCTACCAGTCCTTGTTGGATGCTCCTGGTCGCGTCGACCACGACCTGACTTCACTGCGCCTGGCGGTCACCGGCGCAGCCGTGGTGCCGGTGACACTGATCGAGAAGATGCGTGACGACCTGGACATCGACCAGGTGGTCACCGCCTTCGGCATGACCGAGGCGGTCGTGGTCACGATGTGTCGCGAGGACGACGACGCCGAGACCGTCGCCACCACCTGCGGCCGCGCGATCCCCGGCATGGAGATCACCACCGGCGACCAGGACGAGCTGCTGATCCGCGGGGACTTCGTGATGCTCGGATATCTCGACGACGCGGAGGCCACCGCCGCCGCGATCGACCCAGACGGTTGGCTCCACACCGGAGACGTCGCCCGGATCGACGATCAGGGCAACCTCTCGATCACCGACCGGCTCAAGGACATGTACATCTCCGGCGGCTTCAACGTCTATCCCGCTGAGGTCGAGCAGGCACTGGGCCGTCACCCCGGCATCGTCGAGGCCGCGGTCGTCGGGGTGCCGGACCATCGGATGGGTGAGATCGGCAGAGCATTCGTCGTGCGCCGCGATCCCGAGCTCACCCAGGACGACGTGGTCTCCTTCGCCAAGGAGCGACTGGCCAACTTCAAGGTGCCACGCCAGGTCGAGTTCCTCGACGTGCTGCCGCGCAACCTGTCCGGCAAGGTGCTCAAGACCGACCTGCGCCCCGATCCGGAAGAAGAGGCCGGCAGTGGATCTTGAGCTGTCCGAGGCCGAGGTCGCCTTCCGCGACGAGGCCCGCACCTGGCTGGCGGAGCACGTGCCCTCCGAGCCACTGCCATCGATGGACACCGAAGCCGGCTTCCACGCGCACCAGGACTGGGAGCGCGAGCTCGGCGAGGCCCGCTGGTCGGTGGTCTCCTGGCCCCAGATGTACGGGGGGCGCGACGCGGGCCTGGTGGAGTGGGTGCTCTTCGAGGAGGAGTACTACCGCGCCGGTGCGCCGGGGCGGGTCAGTCAGAACGGCATCTTCCTGCTCTCCCCCACGATCTTCGAGTACGGCACCCCGGAGCAGCAGCAGCGTTGGCTGCCCACGATGGCGACCGGTGAAGTGATCTGGGCACAGGCGTGGTCCGAGCCTGAGGCGGGCTCCGACCTGGCGTCGCTGCGCTCGACCGCCACCCGCGACGACGAGCGGGGCGGCTGGGTGCTGAACGGGCAGAAGACCTGGTCCTCGCGCGCGGCCTACGCCCAGATGGGGTTCGGCCTGTTCCGCAGCGACCCGGAGAGCACGCGGCACCGCGGGCTGACCTACTTCGTGTTCCCGCTCGACGCCGTGGGGCTCACCGTGCGCCCCATCGCGCAGCTCGACGGTGAGCCAGGTTTCGCCGAGCTGTTCCTGGACGACGTCTTCGTCCCGGACAGCGACGTGCTGGGCGAGCCCGGCCAGGGCTGGGCGGTCGCCATGAGCACCACCAACAGCGAGCGCGGACTGTCGCTTCGCTCCCCGGGCCGGTTTCGCGCCACCGCCGCACGGCTGCTCGAGCAGTGGCGTACAGCCGAGACCCCAACCAGCTTCCGGGACCGGGTGGTCGACGCGTGGCTCGGCACCGAGGCCTACCGGTTCTACACCTGGGGCACCGTCACCCGGATGCTCGACGGCGGTGACGTCGGCTTCTCGGCATCGGTCAACAAGGTGTTCTGGTCCGATCTCGACGTCGCCATGCACCAGACCGCGCTCGACCTGCAGGGCGCGGAGGGCGAGGTCCGCGACGCCTGGAGCGACGGCTACCTCTTCTCGCTGTCCGGTCCGATCTACGCCGGCACCAACGAGATCCAGCGCAACATCATCGCCGAGCGGATCCTCGGCCTGCCGCGGGAGGCTCGCGGATGAGGTTCTCGCTGACCGAGGAGCAACGCGGCTTCGCCGACTCCCTGACCGAGATGCTTCGTCGTGCGGACACCGTGGCAGTCGCCCGGTCATGGGCCGCCGGCGACCCCGAGCCGGGCAGCAGGCTGTGGCGGCGCCTGGCCGACCAGGGCGTCTGCGCTCTGGTGGTGCCGGAGGAGGGCGGCGGGCTCGGCGGCACCGACGTCGACCTGGCGGTCGCCCACGAGGCGCTGGGCCACCACCTCGCGGTCGGCCCCTGGATCGAGTCCAGCGCCTACCTCCCCGGGGTGCTCCAGGGGGAGGCGCTCGGCCGCCTGGCCGCGGGCGAGATGGCGACGGTCGCGCTGCCGCCACTGACGCCGTACGCCCTGGACGCCGATGTCGCCTCTGCCGTCTACCTGGGGACCGAGACGGTGGCCCCCGGAGCTCTGGTGCGCTCGGTGGACCCGACCCGGCGGCTCTTCCGCCTGGACACCTCGCCCGAGGTCGACGTCGATCCCGCGGCCTTCGACCGCGCCGCCCTGGCCTGCTCAGCGCAGCTGCTCGGCGCCGGCGAGCGGATCCTGGCCGACACGGTCGACTACGCCAAGCAGCGCACCCAGTTCGGCAGAGCGATCGGCTCCTACCAGGCGATCAAGCACCACCTGGCCGATGTGCGGATCGCGCTCGACTTCGCCCGCCCGCTGCTGTACGCCGCCGCGCTGGGTGAGCTACCCGCCTCCGCCGCCAAGGTGGCGACCGGGGATGCGGCCACGCTCTCGGCCCGGGTGGGGCTGCAGGTCCACGGCGCGATCGGCTACACCGCCGAGTTCGACCTCGGGCTGTGGATCACCCGGGTGCGAGCGCTGCTCGGCGCGTGGGGCGACGCGGAGCACCACCGCGACCGCCTGGCGCAGCACCTGCTCGGAGTCGGCTGATGCACTTCGCGCGCACCGAGGAGCAGGACCTCCTGGCCGCCACGGTCCACGACCTGCTGGCCAAGCGCGCCGACAGCGGTGCGGTCCGGGCTGCCATGGGCTCCGAGGCCGGCTACGACGAGAGGCTGTGGCAGCTGCTGTGCGAGCAGGTCGGGGTCGCCGCGCTCGCCGTGCCGGAGGAGCAGGGGGGTGTGGGCGCGTCGCTGGTCGAGACCGCAGTGGTGCTGGAGGAGGTCGGGGCCAACCTCGCGCCGACGCCGCTGCTCGCCACCGCCCTCGAGACCGCGCGTCTGCTGCTGGACGACGCCGCGGCGCACGCCGACGACCTGTCAGCTCTCGCCGAGGGCGAGGTGCGGCCCTTCTCCCTGGGCTCGGTGATGCTGGACCCGCCGGCCCCGGTGGCGACGTTGGACCCGACCCTGCGCCTCGGGCCAGGTGACGGAGCGGCGGTGTCTGCGGAGCTGCTCGACGTCGCGGCCGCGCTGATCTCCGCGCTGCAGGTCGGAGCGATGCAGCGCGGGTTGGACATGACCGTGGCCTACTCCAAGGAGCGTCACCAGTTCGGTCGACCGATCGGCTCCTTCCAGGCACTCAAGCACCGGATGGCAGACATGCTGGTGCTGGTGGAGGCCTCGCGCTCGGCCAGCTGGGCAGCCACCTCAGCGGCCGCGGCGTACGTCACGGCGCCCGGCGAGGCCGGCGCACGGACCCTGGCGCAGCGAGCCGGCATCGTGCGCCGCTACGTCGGCGACGCCGGCCTGCACGTCGCCTCGGAGACGATCCAGCTGCACGGCGGGATCGCGATCACCTGGGAGCACGACGCCCACCTGGTCTTCAAGCGCCTGCACTCCCTGACCGCGATCGCCCGCGCCACGGAGAACTAAGCCTCAATCCACCGACGGGTGCGCCTGCAGCCGGTGAACAGGCTGGTCCGATCGCCGCAGTCCTTCACGCGCGGCCCGGACCGCGGCATGATCACCAGGAACGCGTCGAGACCACGCGGCGAGGCTGCGAACTTCCGGACCCCCAACGGAGGCCGGGCCACGACAGGGAGGACCGCACCCATGGCTGCACGCATCACGACCGAGCACCGGGACGAGATCGACCACTTCATGGCAGGCCTCCGCAAGCGCAACCCGGGCGAGCCGGAGTTCCACCAGGCGGTCCAGGAGGTGGCCGAGACCCTGATCCCCTACATCGACCGCCACCCCGAGTACCGCGACGCCCAGATCCTCGAGCGAATGACCGAGCCTGATCGGGTCGTGATCTTCCGGGTCACCTGGGAGGACGACGAGGGCAACGTCCGGGTCAACCGAGCCTGGCGGGTGCAGTTCAACAACTCGATCGGGCCCTACAAGGGCGGCCTTCGGTTCACCCCCACTCTCACGCTGTCAGTGTTGAAGTTCCTCGGGTTCGAGCAGACGTTCAAGAACAGCTTGACCACCCTCCCGATGGGCGGCGCCAAGGGCGGAGCGAACTTCAACCCGAAGGGCAAGTCCGACCGTGAGGTGATGCGCTTCTGCCAGTCCCTGATGACCGAGCTGCACCGCCACATCGGCGAGGACGTCGACATCCCCGCCGGCGACGTCGGGGTCGGGGCGCGGGAGATCAGCTACCTCTTCGGCCAGTACAAGCGACTGGAGAACCGCTTCACCGGCACGATCACCGGCAAGGGGCTGGCCTTCGGCGGCAGCCTGGTGCGGACCGAGGCCACCGGGTACGGCGCGGTCTACTTCACGCGGGACATGCTCACCGAGGCCGGTCACGGCATCGAGGGCAAGCGCGCGGTCGTGTCTGGGTCGGGCAACGTCGCGCTCTATGCCATCGAGAAGCTCAACCAGCTCGGCGCCGTCCCGGTCACTGCGTCGGACTCCGGCGGGTTCATCCACGACCCGGACGGCATCACCGGCGAGCGGCTCGAGTGGCTCAAGAATCTCAAGGAGAAGCGGCGGGGCCGGATCAGTGAGTACGCCGAGGAGTTCGGTTGCGAGTTCCGCGCGGGCGCCACACCGTGGAGCGTCGCGGCCGAGCTCGCCATCCCCTGCGCCACGCAGAACGAGCTGAACGCCGACGATGCTCGGCAGCTGATAGGCAACGGGCTCATCGCGCTTGCCGAGGGAGCAAACATGCCGTGCGAGATCGACGCGATTCACGCCCTTCAGTCCGCCAACGTGCTCTTCGCGCCGGGCAAGGCCGCCAACGCCGGCGGCGTCGCGGTCTCCGGTCTGGAGCAGAGCCAGAACTCCCAACGCTACTTCTGGTCACGCGAGGAAGTCGACCAACGCCTGCAGACCATCATGACCAGCATCCACAGGACGTGCGTGGAGCACGGGGCCGGGACGGACGGGGTCGACTATGTCGCCGGGGCCAACATCGGCGGGTTCACCAAGGTGGCCGACGCGATGCTCGCCTACGGGCACATCTGACGCCGTCCGAGCTCAGACCGGCTCGCGCTGCTCGTCGTCGATCAGATCGCCGACGTCGACCTGCTGCGCGCGCCGGGCGGCCAGCGTCGTGACGCCGAACGACGCGGCGCCCCACAGCAGCAGCGTGAACACAGCTGCCACGACCGAGCCGGGCCCGTCCAGGACGGTGGAGGCGAGCCCGTCGGCTGCCTGCGGGATCGGGAGCACGACGTTGAGGAAACGCAGCGCCGCGGGCGCGGTGTCAACCGGGATGACCCCGCCCAGCGCCGCGATCTGGAGCGCGGCGAAACCGATCGCCCAGATCCAGCCTCGCCGACGGCCCAGTGCGGCCACGAGCGCCTGGTTGATCGCCATGAAGGAGACCATCGCGCCCGCCATCAGCAGGACCGCCGTCACCGGCGACCGCAGGTCGACCCCGAGCAGGAGCAGAGCGGCGTCGAGCAGCACCACCTGGACGGCGCCGATGACCAACCCGGGGCGCAGCCCGGAGAAAGCCACGGCGCCGGCTCGGCGCGGACGCGCCAGCAACCAGGCCGGCAGTGCGGGGCGAAGCAAGTAGGTCACGAAGGCACCGAGCCACAGCGCGACGGCGATCGCCGCCGGCGCCAGCTGGCTGGCTCCGTCCGGCGACTCCCCGAACCGCTCGGTCTGTGCCGAGACCGGGGCGGCGATGACGTCGGCGAGCCGGCTGCTCTTCTTGTCGTCGTAGGCCGGGATCGCCTCGGCCCCGCGCTCGAGGCCACCAGCGAGCTGCTGGGACCCCTCGTCGAGCTTGTCGCCTCCGGATGCCAGCTCGGAGGCCCCGGCAGCCGCCTCGTCGGCGCCGTCGGCGAGCTTCGCGCTGCCGTCGGCGAGCCGGTCCGCGCCGGAGCCCAGCGTGCGGGCGCCGCCGGTGAGCTTCTGGGCACCGCCGGCGACCTTGCGCCCGCCGCGCGCGAGCCGGTCGATGCCGGACTCCAGCTCCGGCATGCGGTTCGCGAGCTGCCGGGTGCCGCCGGCCAGCTTGCGGGAGCCCTGCGCGAGCTGCTTGGCGTTGCGGTCGTCGACTCCCACCGCCCGTTCGGTCGCCAGACAGAGCCGGGTCGCTCTCGCGGCCACGATCGGGTCCGCGCACTGGTCCGCCCAGCCGCGCAGCAGCTTGGTGTAGGGCACGACTCCGTCTCGCAGCTCGGCCGCGCCGTCGGCCAGCCGGTCGGTCTGGCGCGGCAGCGGGTCGGTCTTGCGGGACAGCTTCCCCAGCCCGCCGGCGAGCTTGTCGGCCCCACGGGCCAGCTCGGCCTGGCCGGCAGCCAGCTTCTCGGCGCCCCGAGCGAGCCTGCGTCCACCGTTGTCGAGCTTGTCGGCCCCGGCAGAGAGCTCCTCGAGCCCGTCGGAGAGCTCGGCGGCGCCTCCGGCGAGCTCGGAGGTGCCCGTCGAGAGCCGGGAGGCACCATGGGCGGCATCGCCCAGCTTGGTGCCGAGCTTGCCGGTCTGCTCATAGAGCGTGTCGAGGTAGTGCGTGGTGACTTCTTCGCCGAGCTTGTCCGCGGCGACCTGGGCGACCTGGTCGCTGACCTGCGCCACCAGGGCGGAGCTCTTGTCGTTGCTGCGCACGACGATCTCCGCCTGCTCGGGGTCCTTGCCGCGCAGCGACTGGTCGAGCTGGCGGGAGAAGTTCTTGGGGATGGTCAGGACGGCGTAGTAGTCACCCTCCTCCAGTCCGCGTCGGGCATCGCGCTGCGAGGTGATCTGCCAGCCCAGGGTGCGCTGCTTCTCCTTCTGGGGCTGGGTCAGCCCGGCCGACAGCAACCGGCCCCCGGCGATCGGCTTCTGGCCCTTCTTGATCACGGGCTTGTCGAGGTTCACCACGGCGGCAGGCACCTGCTCGACCTGTTCGGCACGGTCGGCGAGCGACCAGACGATCAGCGAGCCGATGAACATCGGCAGAGCGACCACGCCGATCAGCAGCCGATGGGTGGTGACGGCGGTCAGGAACGACCTCACTGGAGGGCCTCCTCGCGCTCGGGGGTTCGGTTCAGGTGGATCAGGTGGGCCCCACCCAGGCCGGAGGCCAGGGCCTCAGCGAGATCGGGCTCTGCCGCGACGACCACGGCCGCGCCGTCGCCTGCCAGCCGTTGTAGACCCTCGGTCACGTCGGCGCGATCGGTCTCGTGCCCGGTGAGGTCGAGCAGGGCGAGCCGGGCACGTCGGGCGCGAGGTGCCTGGTCGATGCCGACGCGGGCACGCACGGCGGCAGCCTCGGTGGGCAGGAATCGCCCCAGGACGACCAGTCGGCCCGCGTCCAGCCGCATCCGGCCGGACAGGGCGGCGACCAGGGCCCGACCGGACGCCGTGTCCCCCGCGGCGACGACGACCTCTCCCGGGCGCAGCACGAGGTCGGTGCCGGTCAGCACGGGCGAACCGGTCGTCGGGTCGTGCACCGAGATGCCTTCGGCGCGCACGGCCACCGGCCCGTGCTCCTCGGTCCAGGCCTCGTGCTCCAGGTGGTCGGAGAGCCCCTCTCCTTCCACGTCCAGCGAGGGGAGCCATCGGTCGAGCCACGTGGGCAGGCGCCATGCCCGGTCGCCCAGGAGCGCGAGCACTGCCGGCACCAACGTCATCCGGACCACGAAGGCGTCGACGAGGACCCCGACGGCGAGGCCGAAGGCGATCGGCTTGACCGCCGCGTCGCCGTGGGGGACGAAGGAGGCGAAGACGGCGATCATGATCACCGCGGCGGCGGTGACCACCTGGGCGCTGGAGACGAAGCCTCGCTCGATCGCCCCTCGGGCGTCCCCCTCGTGGACGTAGTCCTCCCGCATCCGGGCGACGAGGAACACCTCGTAGTCCATCGCGAGCCCGAACAGCACGCCCATGAGCATGATCGGCAGGAACGACGGCACCGGGCCCAGCTTCTCGACGTTGACGACGTCGGCGAACCAGCCCTCCTGGAAGACCAGGACCACCGCGCCGAACGAGGCACCCACGGAGAACAGGTAGCCGACGGTGGCTTTCAGCGGCACTGCCACGGAGCGGAAGACGATCATCAGCAGGAGCAGGGAGAGGCCCACGACAACGAGGCCGAAGGGCAGCAACGCCCCCCACAGGCGGTCCGAGACGTCGATCGTCGCCGCGGTCTGTCCGGTGACGAGGATGTCGTCGACGTCGTAGCGCTGCTCGACCTCGTCGGCGCGATCGCGAATGTCACGGACGAGCTGGGCGGTGCGCGGGTCGGTCTGGCCGTGCTCGGGCACGACCTGGACGATGCCGAGGTCCGCCTTGCGGTTGGGGGTGGTGAGCGCGATGGCCGCCACGCCGTCCACGCGGCCGATGTCGCGACCGATCTGCTTCATCACCTTGACCGGCTCGCGGGTGCGGACGATGTCGGCGGTGACCAGCAGCGGGCTGTTGAAACCGGGTCCGTACTCCTCCGCGATCAGGTCGTAGGTGATCCGCTCCGGCGCGCCCTCCGGCGCTGAGCCGGTGTCGGGCAGGCCCAGCGCCAGGTCCTTGCCGGGGAAGGCGAGCATGAGCAGTCCGATGACACCGACCGCGAGGGTCATCGCCGGGCGACGGGTGACCAGGCGGACCCATCGCTGTCCCGTCGTACGGCGGCCACGGGACCCGGCGTCCTCGCGGGCTCGCTGCCCCTGGGGGCGCAGCCGTTCGCCGGCCAGGGCCAGGAGCGCGGGGACCAGGGTCAGGGCCACGGCCACCGCCACCGCCACGCCTGCGGCGGCGGCGACACCCATCAGTGACAGGAACGGGATCCGTGCGACCACCAGGCCGCAGAGTGCGATCACCACGGTGACGCCGGCGAAGATCACCGCGCTTCCGGCCGTGGCGACGCTGCGTGCCACGGACTCATCGACCTCCATGCCCTCGCCGAGCTGGTCGCGGTGACGGGCGGCGAGGAACAGCGCGTAGTCGATGCCGACCGCCAGGCCGATCATCATCGCCAGCGAGGGGGTGGAGGTGTTGATCGGTACGAACCGGGCGACGACCACCAGCGCCGACATGGTGACGCCGACGCCCAGCATCGCGGTCAGCAGCGGGACGCCGGCCGCCAGCAGGGAGCCCAGGGTCAGCACGAGGACCACCAGCGCGACGGCGAGACCGATCGCCTCGGTCGGGGAGACGGGGGTGGAGGTGGTGGTGTACATCTGACCGCCGAGGTCGACCTCGAGACCCTCCGGGTCGCCGGCGGCCTCGGCGATCTCTCCCTGGAGCTCCGGGGTGACCTTCTCGAGCGGGATCGTGAGCTGCACCTGCACCAGGGCGTGCTCCCCGTCCTCGGAAAGTGACAGGTCGCGGGCGTCCTCGGTGAACGGGCTGACCGCGAAGCGCACCTGGTCGATCTCGCGCATCAGCTCCAGGCGCTGCTCGATCGCGGTTCGGTGGTCGGTGATGTCGCCACCCTCGGGCGTGGAGTAGACGACCTGACCGATCGTCCCGCTCACCTCGGGGAAGCGGGTCTCGAGCACGTCGAGACCCTGCTGCGACTCGGTGCCGGGGATGGTGATCTCGTCGCTGAGCTGGCCGCCGAAGGCGGCTGCCAACCCGCCGGCCACCCCGAGCACCACCAGCCAGGCCACGACGACCTTGCCGGCACTGCCGGCGATGCGGCGCCCGAGTCGGAACAGATACGACGACATTTTCAATATGTTACTGTATTGAATACGAAAGTGTATCGAGGGGTGGTGCGATCTCCCTCACGCCCACGGCCACCCCAGGCACGCCCACCTCAGGCCACGCCACACCTCAGGCCACGCCACACCTCAGGCACTGTGAGCACGGAAGGAACCCCGATGGCCGCCACGGCACCCGAGAGGTCACCGGCAACCGTGCGCGCGCGCCGCAGCCGGATCAACACCAGGGCTCGACTGGTCGAGGCGGCCGGTGAGGTGTTCGCCGCGAAGCCCTTCGGTGCCGTGACCGTCGACGACCTGGTGGGCGCGGCCGGCTTCACCCGGGGGGCCTTCTACTCGAACTTCTCCTCGGTCCAGGAGCTGTTCCACGACGCCTACTCCCAGCTGAGCGACGCGATGCTCCAGGAGGTCGGACGGGTCCTCGACGAGGCGCCCCAGGACTTCGACCTCTCCTCGATCGAGACGGTCTTCGCGGCGCTGGAGCCCTACGGCGAGCAGTGGTTCCGGCTGCACCAGGAGTTCACCCTCCTCGCGGTGCGCAACGACGAGGCGCGAGCACTCTTCCGCGGGCACGTGGCGGAGTTCGAGGGCCGGATGCAGGAGCTCTTCCGTCGGATCATCGACCTGCTCGGCCGCGAGCCGGTGACGGACCTGGCCCAGATCAGCGAGGCACTCATGGCGCTGTACCTGCACGGCCTCGGCTCGGCCCAGACCGGCGCCGGCAGCCTCACCGTCCAGTCCCTGATGTCCGACCTGCTCCCCCACCTGCTGCTCTCCCTCTCCCGCCCCCGCTGACACCCCCTCCCCGATGTAAATCGGGGTTACGGTCGCTCAACATGGCGTACGACGGCTACCAACGGTCCACAGCACCGCGGAAGTTGGACAGCGGCCCCGCACTCCCGTACGCCGCTCACCGCGGCCGGTGAGGAATGCGTCATACCCCGAGCGGCGAGCCCGCTGCTAGCGTCCGGCGCATGCGCTCTGCCAAGGACTTCTTCGCCCCGCTCGCCGTCGGCGCTCCCGACCCGGTCCGCCAGATCCCGGCCCGCCCCAGCCGAGCGATCCACTTCTTCGACCCCGGCAATCCCAAGATGGCCGCCAAGGTCCCCGACATGGTCGGCAAGGTCGACGTGCTGCTCGGCAACCTCGAGGACGCGGTCAAGGCGGAGAACAAGGAGGTCTCCCGCGACGGCCTGGTCGAGATCGGTCAGAAGACCGAGTTCGCGCCGACCCAGTTCTGGACCCGGATCAACTCCCTGGACTCCCCCTGGGCGCTCGACGACCTCACCACGCTGGTCCCGGCGATCGGCGACAAGCTCGACGTGATCATGGTCCCGAAGGTGCAGGGCGCCGAGGACATCCAGTACGTCGACCGCATCCTGGCCCAGCTGGAGGCCAAGGGCGGCATCGAGCGCCCGATCCTGGTGCACGCGATCCTCGAGACGGCCCGCGGTGTGGCCAACATCGAGGAGATCTGCGGCGCGAGCCCGCGGATGCAGGGCCTCTCGCTCGGTCCGGCCGACCTCGCCGCCGACCGCCGCATGAAGACCACCCGCGTCGGTGGCGGCCACCCCGGTTACGTCGTTCGGGAGGATCCCCCACGAGGTGACGACGGCGTTGCAGACGTGCATGGCGCGCGACCCTCGTACCAGCAGGACCTGTGGCACTACACGATCGCCCGCATGGTCGACGCCTGCGTGATGCACGGCATCTTCCCCTACTACGGCCCCTTCGGCGACATCGCCGACACGGTCGCCTGTGAGGACCAGTTCCGCAACGCGTTCCTGCTCGGGTGTGTGGGCGCCTGGTCGCTGCACCCCAAGCAGATCGCGATCGCCAACAAGGTCTTCTCCCCCAGCGTCGAGGACGTCCGTCACGCCAAGCGCGTCATCGCCGCGATGGGCGACGGCACCGGCGCGGTGATGCTCGACGGCAAGATGGAGGACGACGCCTCGGTCAAGCAGTGCAAGGTGATGGTGGCCCTCGCCGATGAGCTCGCTGCCATCGACCCCGAGCTGAAGCAGCAGTACGAGGCCATCGAGGTCGGCTGACCCACCGGGTCACATGTCGAGCAGGGTCATCGCGATCCGCGCGTCGTCCGGCAGGCTGCCTGGCTCGACCAGGGCGACCCAGCCGCGCCGGTCCAGCACCAGCTCGATGACCTCGTCGACCACGTCGTCGATGACGTCGGGGGCCTCCACGTCGTCGGCCGGCCGAAGCTCGTCGCCGTCGTCGGAGAGCCGTGCCGGGAAGAAGTACGTCGGGTCCACCGCGAGCATCTCCACGCGCTCCCAGCGTGCTGCCAGCCACACGGCCTGGATCCCCAGCGCAGCTCGGCCTTGCCCGAGCCGTCGCTCCAGCAGCATGAGCGCCTCGGCCTCGCGGCCGGCCAGGTAGTCCTCGAGCACGGGACGGGTGAGCTGGGCGATCTCGTGGGACCCGCGGCGCACATGGTTTCCGGTGACGGTGCCGGCCAGGCGTGAGAGGTGGCGTGAGGTCCGGGTGAAGGCGGACGCCGTCGGTTCGGCGGCCGCGACCACGACCGGTGCGGGGTGCAGCCGCAGGTAGGCACCGAGCGCCTCGTCCACGCGCCGCAGGAACCGGTTGTCGTCGCGACGTCTGGGGACCGGCTCGGCGGCCTCGAAGGGGAACTTCGACCCGAGGACCGGCGTCGCTGACTGACCCTGCACCTCGAACAGCCGCGCCTCCTTGGCCGACAACAGCAGGACGACGTGGCGCGGGGTCCGGTGCAGGGCCCGGACGAGGTCGCGGGTGGCGAAGGTCGGGTCCACCACCACACGCTCCTCGAGCCGCACCGGGAGGGTGAGCAGGTCGTCGTGGGACTCACTCGCGAACAGGGCCAGCGCACGCTGGGCAGGGATCCCCGCGGCACGGTCGAGCATGCGGTTCAGGGAGTCCTCGATCCGCTCGGTGGCGATGCCTTCGGCCTCGACGCGTCGAACGGCCCGGTCGGCCTGAGCGCGCAGCGTCCGCAGCGCGTCGCGGTCCATGCGGGGACCGGGCTCGCTGTTGGCCAGCAGGGTGACGCTGGGGTAGGCGCGCATGCTCTGCAGCACCAGGACTCGGTCGGCCGAGAGCGGCGGGTCGGTGTCGGGCTCGGTCCCGTGCGGGGGTGTCGAGTGCGGGGGGATCGTCATGAGAGGGTCCTCTCGTCGGACAGGCATGACGCCTGTGGCGACGAGGTCTCTCTCGGGCCCTGGTACCGGGCACTGCCCGGGTCGGGGACCGAATGCGCCGGGTGCCATGGGACACCGTGATGACGACGCATTCTCGTAGGAGATACTCCCCTCGTGGCTGCAGCCTAGAGGTGGCGTCCAAGTCGGCGGCCCGCTGCGCCCGTTCGCGACGACCGACCACACACATGAGGCGACGATGACTGACACCACCACCTTCCGTCCGCGCCGATCGGTGCTCTACATGCCCTCGTCCAACGAGCGCGCACTGGAGAAGGCCAAGACCCTGCCCGTCGACGGCTTGATCCTCGACCTCGAGGATGCCGTCGCCCCCGACGCCAAGCCGGGTGCCCGGGACAACGCCTGCGCGGCGGCGGCCTCCGGCGAGTACGGACGCCGCGAGGTCACTATCCGCGTCAACGGCATGGACACCCAGTGGCACGCCGACGACATGCGGGCTGCCTGCCAGGCCGGCCCGGACGCGATCGTCGTCCCCAAGGTCGACTCCGCGGACGCCGTCCTCGCGCTGATCGAGACCATGTCGAAGCATGGCGCCCCTGACCACACCAAGCTCTGGGCGATGATCGAGACGCCGTACGCCATGCTGCACGCGGAGGAGATCGGCGCCGCCTCCGAGCGGCTCACCGTGTTCATCATGGGCACCAACGACCTCGCCAAGGAGCTGTACGCCGAGCACGTCCCCGGCCGGCAGCCCCTGCTCACGGGTCTCGGCATCGCCCTGCTCGCCGCTCGCGCCACCGGCAAGGCGATCGTCGACGGCGTCTACAACGACGTGAAGGACAACGACGGGTTCCTGGCCGAGTGCCGGCAGGGCCGCGAGATGGGCTTCGACGGCAAGACGCTGATCCACCCGGGTCAGGTCGAGGGCGCCAACGAGGCCTTCGCCCCCTCGCACCAGGCGGTCGAGGACGCTCGCGGCATCCTGCAGGCCTGGGAGGACGGCAAGGGCTCCGGCGTCGTGACCTACAACGGCCGGATGATCGAGAACCTCCACGTCGAGAACGCCCAGCGGATCCTGACCATGCACGAGGCGATCCAGGAGCTGGAGGCCGAGGCATCATGAGGAGCCGGCGATGAGCGTGCGCGTCGAGCGCGACGGCCCGGTCACCACGGTGGTGATCGACCGTCCCGAGGCGCGCAACGCCGTCGACGGGCCGACCGCCCATGCGTTGGCGGACGCCTTCCGCGGCTTCGACGCGGACGACCACGCAGCCGTCGCCGTGCTCGCCGGGGAGGGCGAGAACTTCTGCGCCGGCGCCGATCTCAAGGCAGTCGGCGGTCCCGAGAGCAACGACGTCTCCCCCGACGGCGACGGTCCGATGGGCCCGACCCGGATGCGCCTCTCCAAGCCGGTCATCGCCGCTGTGGAGGGGTACGCCGTCGCCGGCGGCCTGGAGCTGGCGATCTGGTGCGACCTGCGGGTCGCTGCCCGCGACGCGACGCTCGGCGTCTACTGCCGCCGCTGGGGAGTGCCTCTGGTCGACGGGGGCACCGTGCGGCTCCCCGCTCTGATCGGCGCCAGCCACGCGATGGACCTGATCCTCACCGGTCGGGGCGTCGGCGCCGAGGAGGCGCTGTCGATGGGACTGGTCAACCGGGTCGTCCACTCCGGCACCGCCCGGCTGCACGCCGAGCGTCTGGCCCACGAGATCGCCGCCTTCCCGCAGCGCTGCCTGCGCAACGACCGGCGCTCGGCGCTGGAGTCCCAGGGTGTCTGCGAGACCCAGGCGATGGCCCGCGAGCTGCAGCTCGGCCTCGACTCGCTCGAGGACGTGGTCGAGGGCCTGGAACGGTTCCGCTCCGGCGAGGGCCGCCACGGCGCCTTCTGACCCACTGGCGGGCAGTGTCGGCTGCTCTGACCCAGAAGACGGTGCTGGGCGCCTTCGATGGTGGCGTGGTGCTCCTGCCGGGCGTGGCGGCGCAGCTCGGCCAGCATCGAGGCCACGGCATCGGGGATCTGAGCGTCCGTAGAACATCAGCTCATCCACCACGAGGTCGAGGTGGTGGCCGAAGGTCTCAGGGACAGGTCATCCGCAGCACCCCGTCCTCGTCGTACAACCACGCCGACGGGGCGGGCCGGATGGAGATGACGCGCAGGATCAGGTGGGCCTCGTTGAGCACCGACCTGGCTCCGTCGGAGTCGCCGCTGAAGCCGATGGTTGCGTCGGGGAAGTAGCGCTGCTCCAGCTCGGGCGCCACACCCGTCACCAGGTGGGGATCTTGGACAGGGTAGGACCGGTCACTGCGCTGCGCCCCCGGCTCCGGACCGGCGTGCTGGGTCCGTCAAGGCGGCGCGCAGGCCGGGCCCGGCCTCGACCACGACGACGTCGGAACCCGTCGGGACGCCGGCAGCCCGGAGTTCCCGCAGCACGGCGACGATAACCTCGTGCTGCGCCACCCGGGTCTCCATCTGGCGGGCACCCGACCAGAACCGCAGCTCGAGGTCGATGGTCGCCACGCCGATCCTCGTCAGCAGTGCCTGTGGCTCCGGGGCATCCAGGACCGAGGGCGCGGCCGCCATGGCCTCTTCGGCCACTCGGCGCGCCCGCTCGAAGTCCGCCTGGTCGTCGATCGTGACCGTGACCGTCGTGCGCACCGTCTCGTACCCGGTCTGGACCGTGACCGGCTCACCGTGCAGAACCGAGTTCGGCACCAGGACCTTGCGACCGTCGAAGGTGCGGACCGCAGTGTTGCTGAGGTGGATATTGGTCACCGTGCCCGACACGTCGCCCACGCTGATCTGGTCACCGACTCGAAAGGCGTCCCTGGCCAGGATCACGATGCCGGCGAACATGTTGCCCAGCACCGTCTGGAAAGCGATGCCTGCGGCGATCGACACGATCCCGATGCCGCCCAGTGCGTTGACGGGTTCGACACTGGGGAAGGTCACCGTCAACGCGGCCACGAACGCCAGCACCACGACGATCCACTGCGCCACGATGCCCAGGACCCGCTGCGAGCTCGGGCCGCCGCCACGCCACCGCAGCACCAGCCGGGTGACCAGTCGCGCCAACAACGAGAAGACCAGACCGACGACGAGCACGCCGGCCCCGAGCAGGACGTTGTCCAATGTCACCGGCGGAAGCCCGAGATCGTCGGCCATCGCGCCACCGTAGCGTCCACCTGCGGGCGGTGTCGGCTGGACCCGATGCACGATCACCCGCCGTCCGGTCCGGAGGGGTCACGACTCCGCGAGCCACGCCCCCTCCGGGGGACCAGGGTGCCTAACCGCGTTGCACCGGCACCGGGTGGTTGGCAAGGACGGTCCCCGCGGGGTCGTAGCGGCGCCGCACGTCGCACAGTCGCTGCCAGGCCTCCGGCGTGAACGCCCGACTCGGGTCGACCGCCCGTTCCGCGAGGTTGAGGAACGACCCGCCCGTCGCCCACGGCTCGAGCGAGCCAGCGGCCGCGGCGGTCACCTGCTCACCCTCGGCCCGAGCCTGCGGCGTCGCCACCACGGAGATGAACATGGCGATGTGACTCCCGGGCACGTGCGAGAGGGCTGCATCGGCGGGTCGCGAGAGCGCTGCGCCGATGTGTCGCAGCTCGGCCAGGAAGAGCGATGTCTCGACCCCCGGTCCGACTGCGGCGAGGAAGGCGCGCACCGTGTCCTCGGTGAGCTCGGCGAGGACCGCGCCCGCTCCGACAGCCGGCGTCGGCGCGGGCGGGTCCATGTGCATGGTCACCACCGCGTCGGGTGACCCGGCCGCAAGGGTGTCCAGCTCGGGCGCCAGAGCGCGCAGAGGTGCGAACAGCTCCACCGCCTGCTCCTCGGGCAGCAGCGCTGCGCCGTCGATCACGACCACCGACCGCCCGCTGAGGAACGGGGGGAGCTCCGGAAGGGGCGGGAAACGCATCACTCGGAAGGACGTGGTGACCTCCTCGGGCGCGGTCCGGCACCACTCGGCCCAGGTCTGCAGCACCTCGGGAGCGCGCTCGAGCTCCCACAGCAGCATTCCGGCGTACGGCGTCCCCACGTCGAGCAGCTCGATCTCGACGGTGGTGACGATGCCGACGTTGCCGCCCCCGCCACGGCAGGCCCACAGCAGCTCCTGGTTCTGACGGTCATCGGCGCGGACCACCTCACCGGTGACGGTGACCAGCTCGACAGCTCGCAGCGAGTGTGCGGCGAGACCGTGCTTGCGGGCGTACCAGCCGAGCCCGCCGCCCAGCGTGTAACCGACCACGCCCACGTCGGGCGCCGAGCCGTGCAGCGCGACCAACCCGTGCGGCAGGCACTTCTCCATGACGTGGGCCCACTGAGCACCGGCTTCGACGCGGGCGATCCGGGCCACCGGGTCGACGTGGACACCGGCGAGCAGATGGGTGCGCAGCAGCACGGTGCCTCCCACGTCGTGCGATGCCAGCGGGCCGGCACCGTGCCCGGTGGCTTGTGGTGCGACCGCGAGCCCGAGCTCGGCGGCGGCGCGGACCACCTGTGAGACGTGCGCGACGGTCTCGGGAACGCACACGGCGACCGGCCGCTGGTCCACCGCGACGTTCCAGGGCATGCGGTGCTGCTCGTACTGCGAGCTTCCCGGCAGGTGGACGTGTTCGCCGCAGCGAGCCTGCAGCTCCAGGGCCGTGGAGGTGTGAGCCGTCGTGAGTGTCATGGGATCTCCTGGGAGAGGATGTCGATGTCGGCTCTGAGCCTGCTCTCGCCGGTGCCGCCGGACCATCCCGATGAGTGAGGCAGTTCGGCACCCCACATTTGTGGGATGGGCATGGCCGGCTCAAGGGTCCACACTGGTCAGGTGTCCTTGGACCTGATGGCGCGCCGAGTCGCCGCCGACGTCGACGAAGTGAGCCGAGCCGGGCTTGATCTGCCCACGTTCGTCGGGGAGGCGCTCGACTCCATCGGTCGTGCCGTCGCCCACCTGAGCGCGTGCGTGGCGACTGTCGATCCGAGCACGTTGCTGATCACCAGCACCCTCAAGTACGGCGACCTCCACGGCCGGGACGCCAACGACCACGAGTGGGGCCTGCTCGAGTACGGCACGCAGGAGGCGACGTCCTTCTCCGAGCTCGCCCGCCGGGCGGTGCCGGCGGCGGCCACCCGCGCGCAGGATCCTGGATCGGCACGTCTCAACGACTTCATGGGCCCCGTCTACGGCTACGCCGACGAGCTGCGCGTGGTCGTCCGCGATCGTGGCCAGGTGTGGGGTGCGATCGCGCTCTTCCGCGGACCTGACAGCCCCTCCTTCAGCGACAGTGACGTCACCCTGATGGCTCAGCTCTCGGCGCCGCTGTGCATCGGCATGCGGACCGGGATGCTCACCCGGCTCCCGCACGACGGGACCAGCTCCGCGGTAGCCCCGGCAGTGATCATCGTGGACGCCGACGACCGGGTGCAGCAGTTCAGCGCCGGTGCCGACGTGTGGGTGGAGGAGTTCCTCGTCAGCGACACGGACACCTCACCGTCCGGCATCCTGGCCGGGTTGGTCGGCGCCGCCCGACGCTATGCCGCGGGCGAGGTCACCCGACCGCCCCGGTGCCGGGTCCGGTCGCGCAGCGGCATGTGGATGGTGCTCAACGCGGCACCGATGTCCCCACGCAGCGGATCCACCGGCGATGTGGTCGTCACCATCGACGAGGCGCGCCCGCCGGAGATCGTGCCGCTGGTGGTGGCCGCGTTCGATCTGACCCAGCGCGAGCGTGACGTCACCCAGCTGGTGCTGCAGGGGCTCGACACCAAGGACATCGCTGCCTCGATGCACCTCTCGCGCTACACGGTTCAGGACCACTTGAAGTCCGTCTTCGAGAAGGCGGGGGTCCGTAGCCGTCGAGAGCTGATTGCCAGGATCTACTTCGACCAGTACGTCCCGCGCATGGGAACCGAGCTCGCCCCGACAGGCTGGTACGCCGGCCCGGACTGAGCCCCGACGCCAAGAGTGGTTCGCACCGGTTGAGAAATGGCGGCACCGGGGTTGGGGACTCAGCTCTCGCTGTGCGTGCCGTAGCCACCCCGGAAGAAGGTCAGCGGCGCTCGCCCCTCCTCGGGGAGCCCGGAGGCATCGCCGAAGCCCAGCTCCTGCACCCGTCCGATGACGACGTAGTGGTCGCCCGCCTCGTGCACCCGCTCGACGTTGCAGTCCACGTAGCCGATCACACCGTCCAGGAGAGGTGCCCCGGTCTTGGAGGGTGACCAGCCGACGTCGTCGAACTTGCGGTCGCCCTTGGTCGCCATCGCCGTGGAGAGGGCGTCCTGGTCGGAGGCGAGCAGGTTGACGCAGAAGAAGCCGGCTTGGCGCATCAACGGCCAGGCGCGGGAGGTCTTCGCCGGGCAGAAGAGCACCAGAGGTGGCGACAGGGAGACCGAGCAGAACGACTGGCAGGTCATGCCGACCGGGTCCCCGCCGCTGGTCGAGGTCACCACGGTGACGCCGGTCGCGAAGTGGCCCAGGACGTCCCGGAACCTGCGGGCGGCCTTGGCCGCCTCCGGCTCGTCAGGGAGCGGTGTCTCCTCGCCGAGCCGGAACTGGAAGTCCATGTCGCCGAGGAACTGGTCGATCAGACCCGCCGAGGGCCACTCCCGCGCCGCCTCCGGGTTCATCCCTTCCGGAGGGCGCAGGCCGGGCTCCTCCGAGCTGCTCACTGGCGCCACCCCTCAGCCTCCGCTGAAGTCGTGGCCCCAGTAGCTGACGGCGGTCGACTCACGTGCCACCCAGGTGCGGTCATCGACCATCAACCCTTCGCAGCCGTACTCAACGTCGAACCCTCCTGGTGACTTCACGTAGAACGAGACCATCTGGTCGTTCATGTGTCGTCCCAGTGTCGCACTGAGCGAAACCTTGTGCTTGCGGACCCGTTCCAGCGCACGACCCACGTCGTCGAGCCTGCTCACCTCGAGCATGATGTGCACGCACTTGCTCGGGTTGGGCATCGGGAGGAACGCCAGGCTGTGGTGGCGGGGGTTGCAGCCCAGGAAGCGCAGCCAGGCTGTCGATCCCGGCTCCTTGCCCACGAACTCTCCCGGCATCCGCATCGAGTCGCGCAGCCGGAAGCCGAGCACGTCTGTGTAGAACCGCAGCGCCTCCTCGTCGTCGGTCACGGGGACCACGATGTGGCCCATGCCCTGCTCGCCGGTGACGAACGTCTGGGCGTACGGCGTGACCACAGGTCTGCGCTCGTAGGTCGCGCCGTGGAAGAGCTCGAAGACGTTGTCGAAGGGGTCGTGGAAGCGCACCATGCCCTCCACCCGCCGCTCCGCGAGCTCCTCGCCGCTCGCGGACTCCACCTCCACGCCATGGTGCTTGAGGTGGTCGACGGCATTGCTGAGGGCACGGTGGTCCGCGACCTCCCAGCCCATCGCCTTGAGCAGGTCCTGCTCGCCCGGCTCGACCACGACACGTGCCGACATCTCGTCGATCCGGTAGTAGAGGTTGTCCTCACCGGGACCCCGCCCCTGCGCCAGACCGAGCACCTTGCCGGCGAACAGCCGCCACTGGTCGAGGTCGGTGCTCTCGACACGTACGTAACCCAGGGACTTGATGTCGATGCTCATCCTCGGCTCCTCTCACGGTGGCGGGCGAGGAACGTGGTGGCGACATCGCGGAACTCCTCGGCGGCCTCGATCTGCGCCCAGTGGCCACACCGGGGGAAGACGTGCAGCCGGGCTCTCGGGATCAGCTTCAGCGCCACCATCGCGCCGTCCAGCGGGTTGACGCGGTCCTCTCGGCCCCAGGTCAGCAGCGTGTGCTGGCGCAGCCGGTGGGCCTCGCGCCACAGCATGCCGTCCTCGGCGGTCTCGGGGTCCCAGAAGCTCATCCCCATCGAGGCCATCGCCTCGCGCGCCCCCGGCGCGGTGGCATCGGCGTAGCGCTCCTCGACCAGCTCGTCGGTGACCAGGCTCTGGTCGACGACCATGGTGGAGATGAAGGCACGCAGCGCCTCCCGCGAGGGGTCGGCCGCGAAGTCCATCAGCCGCTGGACGCCCTCGGTCGGGTCGGCGTGGAAGAGGTTGAGCGACAGCCCGCCCGGGCCCATCAGCACCAGCCGGCCGACCCGGTCCGGCGCCATCAGCGCCAGCCGCATCGCGGTGCCGCCGCCGAGACTGTTGCCGAGCAGGTGGCAGCGCTCGATGCCGAGCTGGTCGAGCAGCTCGATCACGTGCTGTGCGGCGAAGCGGTAGTAGTTGCCCTCGACCGCCGGCTTGTCGGAGCCCCCGAAGCCCGGCTGGTCGACCAGCAGTGTGCGGAAGTCCTCGGCGAAGCCGGGCAGCGCGAGCCCGAAGTTGCTCCACGCCGAGGCCCCCGGCCCCCCACCGTGCAGCATCACCAGCGGCAGACCGCCGCCGACCGCCTCGGAGGTCGAGTCGGTCGATCCCGCCTCGTGGTAGCTGATCGTGATCCCGCGGACCTCGGCCTTGTGCCGGGTGCCGTCGCGCGTCAGGGTCCCCGCCGCCTGCTCGGCCACCTCAGTACATCCCCGGGTCGATCTTGTGGCCGAACTCCAGCGAGCCGAACATCGCCAGCGCCCGCTCCGGGTCGTTGGCGGCATGCACCCGGCCCGCGTGAGCGTCACGCCAGGCGCGCTGCAGGTAGGCGCCCTCGGCAAGGGCCCGACCACCGGAGGCCTCGAACATCGTGTCGATGGCGCGGATGCCGCGCTCGCTGGCGATCACCTGGTCACGGCGCACCTTGAGCCGCAGCCGCAACGGGATCTTCTCGCCACGCTCGACGCACGCCATCAGCTCGCTGAGGTTGTGCATCTGGAGCACCCATGCCGAGTCGATCTCGTTCGCAGCGCGGGAGATGCGCACCGTGGCGTAGGGGTCGTTGGAGGTCTTCTCCGCCAGGTACGCCGCGCGGACCCGCTTCTGCTGCATCTCCACGTGCTCGTCGTAGGCGCCGTAGGCCATGCCGATGATCGGCGTGGAGATGGTCATCGTGAAGACCGAGTGGAAGGGCAGCTTGTAGAGGTTGGCGGTGTTGACCTCCTGGCCGGGCCCGAAGCAGCGGCCGGTGTCGGACATCGACAGCGTGAACGCCTCGGGCACGAACACGTCGTCCACGACGACGTCGTTGGAGCCCGTCCCGCGCAGGCCGACGACGTTCCAGACGTCCTCGATCGCGTAGTCGCGGCGCGGCACCATGAAGGTGCGGAAGTCGATGACGTTGCCCTCGGCGTTGAACACCAGGCCGCCGAGCAGCACCCACTGGCAGTGGTCGCAGCCGGAGGAGAAGGACCAACGCCCGCTGAGCTGGAAGCCCCCGTCGACCTGGGTCGCCTTGCCGGTCGGAGCGTACGACGAGGACAGCCGGGTGTCGGGATCCTCACCCCAGACCGCCTGCTGCGCCTCGTCGGCGAAGAGTGCGACCTGCCACGGGTGCACTCCGACGACACTGGAGACCCAACCGGTCGAGCCACAGGCGCCGGCGATCTCCTTCACCGCGGTGTAGAAGATGCTCGGATCGGCCTCCATCCCGCCGTACCGCTGGGGCTGGAGGAGCCGGAAGAAGCCGGTCTCGGCCAGCTCCTTGACGTTGGCGTCGGGGACGACACGGAGCCGCTCGGCCTCGTCGGCCCGCGAACGGAACGAGGGAAGCAGGTCACGGACCCCGTCGAGGACTTGCTGCGTCGCTGCATTCATTGGGCTGTCTCCTGTCATCGTGCCGACCGCACGATCAATACTAGAACACGTTCTCGTTTTCCGACACTACCGGCACGTGCACGCCGGACTCCAGCAAAACTGAAACCTGTTACAGTTTTGCTCGTGACTGATGACGCCCAGATCACCGAGGTCGACGTGCTCGTGGTCGGTGCGGGGGGCGCCGGGATGACCGCCGCACTCGCGGCGAAGAGGCGCGGCCTGGACACCCTCCTGGTGGAGAAGAGCGACTACTTCGGCGGCAACACCGCACGGTCCGGCGGCGGGGTCTGGGTGCCGGGCAACTACGCGCTCGAGGCCGCCGGTGTCGATGACACCCCAGAGCGCGCCAAGCAGTACCTCGACTCGATCGTCGGGGACGAGGTCCCCAAGCCGCGGCGCGACACCTACATCGACCGCGGCCCCGAGATGATGGCCTTCGTCCGCGACCAGACGCCGGTGCGGTTCTCCTGGGTGCCGCAGTACGCCGACTACCACCCCGAGCAGCCCGGCGGGCGGGTCGGCGGCCGCAGCGTGGAGCCCGACCCCATCGACGGCAAGATCATCGGCGACGAGCTGGACCGGCTGCACCCGCCGTACAGCAAGGCCCCGGCCAACCTGGTGGTCACCCAGGCCAACTTCCGCTGGATCAGCCTCGGCTTCCGCACCGTGCGTGGACCCTGGACGATGCTCAAGGTGTTCCTTCGCCGGATCCTCGCGATCGTGCTGGGGCGCCGGCTCTACGGCATGGGCAACGCCCTGGTCATCGGTCTGCGCAAGGCGCTGATGGATGCCGACGTGCCGCTCTGGTACGCGACCGAGCTGACCGACCTCGTGGTCGAGGGCGACCGTGTCGTCGGCGCGACTCTGCTCCGCGGCGGCCGGAGGCGCGAGGTCCGCGCGCGGCGCGGGGTGATCCTCGGCAGCGGCGGTTTCGAGTTCAACCTCGAGATGCGTCAGAAGCACCAGCCCGCGCCGGTCACCACCGAGTGGTCGACCGGGGCGCCGTCCAACACCGGTGGCGGCATCAACGCCGGCATCGCCGTGGGGGCGGCCACGGCGCTGCTCGACGACGCCTGGTGGGGGCCGACGATCCCGCTCCCCCGCGGCCCCTGGTTCTGCCTGGCCGAACGCAACCTGCCCGGCTCGATCATCGTCAACGGCGCCGGCAAGCGCTTCATGAACGAGGCCCTGCCCTACGTCGAGGCGGTGCACGAGATCTACGCCGGAGAGGCGACCGGTGTCCAGCACGTGCCCTGCTGGATGGTCATCGACCAGCGCTACCGCAACCGGTACCTCTTCGCCGGCCTCGGCCCGCGGCAGCCGTTCCCCGGCCACTGGCTCAAGAGCGGGGTGGTGGTCAAGAGCGGCAGCCTGGAGGGGCTGGCGGAGCAGATCGACCTCCCGAGCGAGGCGCTGCGGGAGACGATCGACCGGTTCAACGGCTTCGCCACGAGCGGCGTCGACGAGGACTTCCACCGGGGCGAGAGCGCCTACGACAAGTACTACTCGGACCCGACCGTCGAGCCCAACCCGTCGCTGCACGCGATCGACCAGGCGCCGTTCTACGCGGTGAAGATCGTGCCCGGCGACCTCGGCACCAAGGGCGGTCTCGTCACCGACGAGCAGGCCCGGGTGCTGCGGCCCGACGGCTCGGTGATCCCCGGTCTCTACGCCGCGGGCAACACCTCGGCGTCGATCATGGGCCACACCTACCCCGGGCCCGGCGGCACCATCGGTCCGGCCATGACCTTCGGCTACATCGCCGCACTCAACCTGGCGGACGCGCCGGCCGAGCCCACCCCGGCGGCGGTCGAGCCTGTCGAGACCCCGGAACGGAAGGACTGACGTGCCCATCGACCTCGACACGGCGCTCGGCTCGCAGCTGCCCGAGCGCAGCTTCTCCTGGACCGAGTCCGACGTGCTGCTCTACCACCTGGGCGTCGGGTTCGGCGCGCGCGCGGGTGACAACCTCGACGCCAAGACGCTCGCCTACACCTACGACGGCGACGACCTGCAGGTGCTGCCGTCGTTCGGTGTCGTGGTCCCGACCTTCCACGACACCGAGCCGCCGCGGGTCAGCTTCCCCGGCATCGAGATCGACCTCGCCAAGGTCGTGCACGGCAGCCAGTCGATCGAGCTGCACCGCCCGATCCCGACCAGTGGGTCCGGCACGCTGCGCACCACGGTCGCCGAGATCTGGGACAAGGGCTCGGCCGCCGTGGTCGTGCAGGAGGGCGCGGCCGTCGACGACTCGGGCGAGCCGCTCTTCACCACCCGTTCCAGCATCTTCGCCAAGGGCGAGGGCGGCTTCGGAGGTGAGCGTGGTCCTTCCGGCAAGCTCGAGCTCCCCGACCGCGACCCCGACATGAGCTCGACGTACGCCGTGACGCCGCAGCAGGCGATGCTCTACCGGCTCTGCGGCGACCGCAATCCGCTGCACGTCGACCCTGCCTTCGCCGAGCGAGCAGGTTTCCCCGCCCCGATCCTGCACGGCTTGTGCTCCTACGGGATCGTGCTGCGCGAGGTGGTGCAGGGGCTGCTCGGGTCCGACGCCTCGGCCGTGCGGTCGTTCGGCGGTCGCTTCGCAGGCGTCGTCTTCCCCGGCGAGACCATCCGGGTGCGCGGCTGGGCCGAGGACGAGCAGATCCTGGTCAGCGCCACCATCGTCTCCGAGCACGAGCAGCGCGACGGTGCCCCCGTCCTCGCCGACTGCGTCCTCACCCGCACCTGAGTCAGCCCGGAGCCGCGTGACTCGCGATGGGCTGGATCGTTGAGCACTGGGTAAGGCTCGACCACCGCTCCGCACTCACCCATGGGGAACCGCATGCGCCGCTCGCTCCGACTTGCTGCCGTCGCCATCGTGTCCGCGCTGATCGCGGCCACCTTCACCGTCCAGCCCGCCTCGGCCATCGTCGGCGGACGATCGGCCAAGGACGGCGAGTTCCGGTTCGTGGCCTCGATCCAGACCGCCGGCTCCAGCGGCAGCGACGGCCACTTCTGCGGCGGCTCGGTGATCGCGCGTCGCTGGGTGCTGACCGCCGCGCACTGCATGGAGGGTGAGCGTCCGCGCAACATCCAGGTGGCGGTCGGCCGCACCGACCTGGAGGACACCGGTAAGGGCCAGACCCTGCGCGTCGACCGGATCCTGGTCCACCCTCGGTGGAGCGACACCGCCACCTTCGATGCAGCGCTGATCCGGACCAAGGCCGACATGAGGGTCCCCAGGATGCGCCTGGTCCCCCGCGACAACAACCGGCTCGAGCGTGACGGCGCTCGCGTGCGGGTCTCCGGCTGGGGCACGGAGGTCTTCGGCGCCCCCGTCATTCCCTCGCGCATGAAGACGGTGGCGCTGCGCACCGTCGCCGACGCCAACTGCCAGACCAACGACCTCGTCGGCTTCTCCCCCAAGACCGAGATCTGCGCCGAGGAGCTCGGCGGCGACGCGTGCCAAGGCGACTCCGGCGGGCCCCTCTTCGGGCGACTTCCCAGCGGCCGGCGGGTCCAGATCGGCATCGTCAGCTACGGCCTCGGCTGCGCCACCCCGGGCTTCCCCGGCGTCTACAGCGAGGTCAACAACACGTCGATCTACCGCTTCATCACGCGCAACACCCCGCTCTGAGCGGCGCCTGCCGCGCCTGAGCAGCTTGTCGGTGAACCTGTACCGCGCACGGACTGCACTCACCGGGCTGCATCGACTCGCCACCTTGCCCGCGGAGAACAAGCAGGCGTGCATCGATGCCTACCGGTTCTTCCAGCGGATGCAGGCCGGGGAGGAGACCGAGACCGCTGACGAGACCCGCGCGGTCGCGGACTACTACAAGGTCCTCAACAACCTGCTCTCGGTCTTCGACCTCGAGAAGCTCTACATCCCGCCGATGCTCGACGAGACCAAGGGCCTCTACGACAACCAGGTCCTCACCGAGCGCGCGCTGCTCGAGGATCTCGCCCTGATCGACCCGGCCCGTTCCCACCTGCTCGACATGGGGTGCGGGCGGGGCCGGATCTCCCACCACCTGGCGTGCCTGACCGGGGGACAGGTCTCGGGCTACAACATCGACCCCGACCAGGTCGAGAACGCGATCGCCTGGGCCGAGCGGTGTGGGATGTCGGATCGGCTCCACTTCACGGTCGGCAATCACCACGAGCCGCTCGACTACGCGTCGGAGAGCTTCGACGGCTGCTTCTCCGTCCAGGCGGTGTGGCCCTTCTTCAAGAAGGAGGAGCTCGACGCCCACGCCGGCGAGATGTTCCGGGTCCTGCGCCCCGGCGCCCGCTACGCCTGCTCGGAGTATCTGCTGACGCCGCACTTCGACTGGGAGAACCCCGAGCACGTCGCCCTGCACCGGCTCTTCCTGCCGACTCTGGCCGCCACCCACTCGATGTACCCCGCCGACGTGTGCGCGGCGCTCGAGCGCGCCGGCTTCCAGGTGCTGGTCTCGGCTCCGTCGCGAAGCGAGGCGTGGCCGCTCGCGCAGCAGAAACGCGACCTGATCCTGCACGCCCGCCGACTCATCCGAGCCTTGGAACGGGCCCGGATTCTCCCACCCTGGGTGGAGGAGTCGCTGGAGCTGCTGCAGACCGGCGGGGAAGCCTGGACCCAGGCCGAGCGCGCCAAGATCGCGGACCTGAACTGGCGCATCGTGGCCGAGAAGCCGGTGCCGTAGCCTCGGTCCTGGATCAGCTGGTGAACCGGTCGGGCGAGCCCACGCCGACCCGGATCACTTCGGGGTAGCCCTCGGTCCAGTCGACGACCGTGGAGGGGTCCTCCCCGCACGGCCCGGCGTCGATCACCGCGTCGAGCTGGTGGTCCAGCTCCTCCTTGATCATCCACCCGTCGGTCATCGGCCGCTCCTGGTCACGCAGGATCAGGGTGCTGGACAACACCGGCTCCCCCAGCTCGGTCAGCAGCGCGCGGACCACGGGGTGGTCGGGGATCCGGATGCCGACCGTGCGCTTCTTGGGGTGGTAGAGCCGCCGCGGAACGTCCTTGGTGGCCGGGAGGATGAACGTGTACGGGCCCGGGGTGGCCGCCTTGACCGCTCGGAAGGCGGCGTTGTCGAGCTTGACCAGCTGACCGAGCTGGGCGAAGTCCGCGCACACCAGGGTCATGTGATGCCGCTCGTCGAACCCCCGGATCCGCCGGATCCGCTCCAGCCCGTCCTGGTTGTCGATCCGACAACCCAGGGCGTAGCAGGAGTCGGTCGGATAGGCGATCACGCCGTCGTCACGCAGGATCTGCACCGCCTGGGCGATGCTGCGCGGCTGCGGGTCGACCGGGTGCACGTCGAAGTACGTCGCCATGCGCTCAGCCTAGGGCGAACGTTCAGGCGGGCGCCGTTTCACGGTCCGGCGAGCCGGTGAGGGCCGGCACCCGGTGACGCACCCAAGACCGGGCGCACCATGCGCAAGATCATTGCGCCGACCTGATCAGCATCGCTGGCGGCACAGGAAGTCATGGTCGCGGTACGTAACTGCGTTCTTGAACGCCAACAATGCAAGGCTCCGCCCATGGCCGACCTGATCGACGAATGGCTCGCAGCCCAGGCAGAGTGGGCCGCTGCCACCGCAGCCGCACGGCCAGCCAAGCAGTGCAACCGGATGCTGGACCGGGCGAGGGTGTTGGCTCGAGAGATAGCGGGGCACCCGGAGTTGCATCGGTCATCACCACCATGTGCGAGCCTGCGCAAGACGCTGACCTGCGCCTGGGCGCAGCACCGGTGCGCGAACGCTTGGACCTCACCGGGGCTGCCGACACGTTGATCTCGGTAGTCGAAGACTAGGGAGGCTCGGTCACGCAACCTGTGAGGATGTCGAGCGCGCTGAGTGTCAGAACCACATCGACTGCGAGAACGGCAGCCCTCTGCCTGCTCAACATCGACAGCGGTCGCGGCAACGCCAGCGCCTCCTGACCCGCGTAGGGCATCCGCTCATCGGAATGACCACTCAGCGGCATGGTCGGATGCTCCGATCCGACAGCGGCATGGTCGGATGCTCCGATCCGACAGCGGCATGGTCGGATGCTCCGATCCGACAGCGGCATGGTCGGATGCTCCGATCCGACAGCGGCAGAGTCGGACGCTGCGCTCCGACGACGCTGTTAGCATTCGCGCCATGACCGCACTGCGAATCGTCGGCACCCTGCTGTGGGTCTGCCTGATGTTGCAGTTCGGGTCCTTGGCCGTGGCGAGCGGCGAGCCCCTCTTCTGGGCAATCTTTGCGGCATGCGTCCTTGCGTTCTCTGCACAAGTTCACGCAATGCGAAGCAGGGACGAACGCGCCGCAGGCTAGACGCTGGAGCGCTTCGCTAACCCCCCACACAGCGGCATGGTCGGACGCTCCGCACCGACAGCGGCATGGCCGGGCTCCGCCCCGACAGCGGCATGGGTGCGGTTCAACTGCGGGCCAGTTGAACGTGCAAGCCCCAGCTCTCAGGCCTAAATAATCGCATGCACCGCTGACTTGCACGTCGAGCTGGCCCCACGCCCTGTCGTCGGCATGAGGGTGCGTCGTGGTTTCGAGACGCTCGCAAGCTCGCTCCTCAACCACCGGAACTCGGCATGAGAGGGCACATCTGGAGGGCCGGTCGAGCATGAGCGGACGGTTCTGCGGGGGGCGATGCCGCCCTCGACGCCGTCAGGTCCGGAGGCGGGTGAAGCGGAGTCGGCCGTCGGGGGCCCGGGTGGTCTGGTGGCGGGGCTCGTGGGCGGCGGTGTGGTGCCGCGAGCAGAGCGTGAGGCCCTTCTCGACGCTGGTCGGACCGCCGTGGAGCCAGGGATCCTCGTGATGGACGTGACACCAGTTCGCGGGGATCTCGCAGCCCTCGGCGCGACAGGTCTTGTCGCGGGCGAAGACCAGCCGGCGCTGGCCCGGCGTGTGGAACCGCTTGCTGCGGCCGTAGTCGAGGGGTTGGGAGTCTCCGCCGAGCACGACCGGGACGAGGCCGGCCTCACAGGCGAGGCGGCGGGCTTCGGCCGGGGAGAGCTGGTGGCCGGTCAACAGGTCAGCCGACTCGAGGCCGCCGAGCAGGGTCTCGATGCTCATCGTGACCAGGATGGTGGCGTTGACCCCGCCGGACTGCGGCAGCCGCTCGGTCGGGTAGCGGCCGATCAGCTCCACGAACGCCTGCCCCAGCAGCTCGGCGTTCGCGACCTTCTTCCCCGTCGAGTCTTCGCGGGCGTACGGGTCGGGGCGCCGCGGGGAGGCGAACGCGTTCAGCGCGGTCAGCAGCTGGTCACCGGCCAGGGTCGGGATCGCACCCCGGAACCGGGTCACGCCCTTCTCGTCGGCGAAGACCTGCAGGAAGCAGTCCCGAGCCGCACGGCGTTCCTCGGCCTCGAGCTGCTTGGCGAGGCGGGCCTCGGCAGCGTCGGGGTCGATCACGTCGATCAGGTGCTTGCCCAGGCGCTTGAGCTGCTGGGGGTTGAACTCCGCAGCCTGCTCCAGCAGGTGCAGCTCGGCCTTCTCCCGACCCTCCCGACCCACGCTGGCGGGCAGCGCTCGGATCGCGTCGGCGATCACCTCGGCCTGGGCGGCGGTGACCTCACCGGCGGCCAGGGCGGTCTCGGTGCGGTGCAACTCGGTGCCGAGTGACTTGGCGAGCGTGAAGTCCTTGCGCGAGCGGCGGTGCTCCACCGACGCGGCGCCGGCCCACCAACCCTCGGAGACCGCCTGCTGACCGGTGCAGGCGTCCTCACGCTGAGCCTGCTCCAGCACCCGCAGCCGCAACGCGGAGATCCTCGACTCAGCCTTCGCCAGCAGCACCGCGGCATCACCCGCGGACTCACCCGACAGCCCCGCCGCAGACCCGGCCATCACCTCGTCCAGCACCTGGTGCAACCGGGCGCTGAACGCGGTGATCGGATGGGCCTCCATGACCCCGAACCTACGCACGCGCACCGACAGTTCCGGACTCGTTTACCCAGGTCAGAGCATGTATTTCGAACATTGTTCTGGGCCAGTTTTCGTCCACAGGCTGCGAGGTCTCCATGCTCACCCAGGGGCTCGCACCTCAACCACTGGTGCTCGAGCAGGGTCTCGACAAGCTCGACCAGCGAGGGACCTACGTGGTCTCGACCGGCGCTCGCAAGCTCGCTGGTCGACCACCGAGGGGCTGGGCTCAGCGCTCGCCGAGGACCAGGCCGCTGGTGGGGACGCCGGTGCCGGCGGTCACCAGGACGTGGTCGGCGCCATCGACCTGGTTGACCGAGGTGCCGCGGACCTGGCGCACCGCCTCGGCGATGCCGTTCATCCCGTGGATATAGGCCTCTCCGAGCTGCCCGCCGTGGGTGTTGACCGGCAGCCGCCCGCCCAGCTCGATCGCGCCGTCGGCGATGAAGCCCGGGGCCTCGCCGCGGCCGCAGAAGCCGAGCTCCTCCAGCTGCATCAGGACGTACGGCGTGAAGTGGTCGTAGAGGATCGCGGCGTCCATCTGCTCCGGGGCGAGTCCCGACTGGCGCCACAGCTCACGCCCCACGACCCCCATCTCGGGGATGCCCAGGTCGTGGCGGTAGTAGGAGGTCATCACGAACTGCTCCTCCGCGCTCCCCTGCGCTGCCGCGAGGATCGGCACAGCACCGCCGGCCAGGTCGCGGGCTCTTTCTGTCGTGGTGACAACCAGGGCGACAGCTCCGTCGCTCTCCTGGCAGCAGTCGAGCAGTCGCAACGGGTCGGCGATCATCCGCGACGCCTGGTGTTCCTCGAGGGTGATCGGACGGTCGTGGAACCACGCTTTCGGGTTGGTCGCGGCGTGCTTCCGGTCAGCGACCGCGACGCGCCCGAAGTCCTCGCTGGTGCCGCCGTACTCGTGCAGGTAGCGCCGCGCCTGCATCGCGACGGTCGCCGCGGGGGTGCTGAGCCCCATCGGGTAGGAGAAGGCGTTGTCGAGGCCATTGGTGTTGACCTGCGCCGCAGCCCAGCTCTGCACCTGTCCGAACCGCTGGCCCGAGCGCTCGTTGAAGCCGCGGTAGCAGACCACCGTGTCTGCGACTCCTGTGGCGACCGCCATCGCCGCCTGCTGGACGGTCGCACAGGCCGCGCCGCCGCCGTAGCTAATCCGGCTGAAGAACCGCAGCTCCCCCATGCCGAGCTCGCGTGCCACGGCCACCTCAGAGCTGTTGTCCATCGTGAACGTCACGAGCCCGTCGACCTCGCCGGGCGAGAGGCCGGCATCGGCGAGGGCGGCCAGGGTCGCCTCGCACGAGAGCTGCAGCTCCGAGCGGCCGCTGTCCTTGGAGAACTCAGTCGCACCGATGCCGGCGATGCTCGCCGCACCCCGCAGACCGCTCATGCCGAGACCTGCTGCGGCAGGGCGACAACGACCTGGGCGGTGACGTGGGCACCGAGCGGGGCCGTGCCCACCACGTCCACGACGTGCCGCGTCTCGCCTTCGACCTCGACCACCTCGACCACCTGGCCCGAGAACGCGAGCGTGTCGCCCGGGTGGGCCGGTGCGCCGAGCCGCAGCTGGCAGGCGCGCACCGTCGATGCCGAGCCGGCCCACTCCCCGACGTATCGCTGCACCAGGCCCGTGGTGGTCAGGATGTTGAGGAAGATGTCCTTCGAGCCGTGCCCCTGTGCCAGGTCGCGGTCGTGGTGGACATCCTGGAAGTCACGGGTGGCAAGCGCTGTGGAGACCACGAGCGTCGTGGTCACCTGGAGCTCCCACGGTGGCAGGTCGCCGTCCCTGCGGTCGAGCTCGTCGAGACCCTCGGAGATCTCGACCGGCGCCGTCGAGCCCTCCTCACGCTGGTCGAGCCTGTCGGAACCCTCGAGCCGCCAGATCGGGAGCGTCAGCTCGTCATCGATCCGGTCGAAGTCGACCTGCACCCGAGCGCCGATCAGCGAGTCGTCGACGGCGGCAGGGTCCAGGCCACGCACCTCGCCGATCATCCGGACCCCCTCCTCGAGCGCGACGACGGCGAGCACCATCGGCAGCTTCTTGCCGGGGATCTGCGGCGCGTGGTGGACCACGTAGGAGTGCACCGCGCCGAGCCCGGGTGAGACGACGTGCTCACGCTGAGCCGCGCCGCACGACGGGCAGAGCGGCCCGGGCGGGTGGCGCAGGACGCCGCAGGCGCCGCAGCGCTGGATTCGCAGCTCGCCGGCCGCGGTGCCCTCCCAGAAGTACGCGGTGTCGCGGTTGACCATCGGGCGCACGGTGCGCGTCGGGTCGCTCAGGTCCTCGCTGGTCGAGCTGGTCGAGACCCGCGGCTTGAACTTCAGGACCCGGAACAGCATGGTCGCGACCTGTTCCTCGCCCACTCGCCAGACCGCACGGGTGGTGACGAAGTAGCCCTCGCCGACACCGGTCCGCTTGGGGCCCACCACCGACTCCAGCTCGGTGGTGATCGAGACCTGCTCGCCCAGCGTGAGCGTGCGGTCGTAGGTCTGGTCGCAGTTGGTCCCCAGGACCGAGGTGTAGCCGGCGCGGTCCAGCACCGTCATCATCGCGTGCAGCGGGTCGTCCTCCGAGCGCTTGCCGCCGAGCCCCGGCATGGTCCACACCTGGGCCATGGCCGGTGGTGCCTCCCCCGCCGACCAGCGGGGGTCGCAGTCCCCGATGGCGTCGAGCCAGGTGTTGATCTGCGGCTGGTTGACCGGGTCTCGCGCCAGCCGCGGCTGCGTGGCACCGCCGGCCTTCATCCGCTCAGCGGCGGCCATCACCTCGTCGTGGGTGAGCAATGGCTCGTCCGAGGGGTCCGTCATCGGGGCACCCGCGGCATGCCGAGCCCGAACATGCAGACCAGCTCACGCTGCACCTCGTTGACACCACCGCCGAAGGTGAGCACGAGGTAACGCTTGGCCTGGGAGTCGAGGTAGTGCATCAGCTCGGCCGTCTCCGGATCGGCCGGGTCGCCGTAGCGGCCCACGATCTCCTCGACCAACCGACCGACACGCTGCAGCCGGTCGGAGGCGAAGACCTTGCTGGCCGAGGCGTCGGCGACAGCCGGCTCGCCGGAGGCCGCGGCTGCGCTGATCTGCCAGTTCAGCAGCTCGTTGACCCGGAAGCAGGCGGTGACCTCCGCGAGCAGGTCGCGCACGTCGGGTTGCTCGGCCACCGTGCGCCCGTCGGGTGCGGTCTGCTTCGTCGCCCACTCGTGGACCAGGTCGCGCAGGCCCTCGAACCGCCCGGCGGGAGCGAGCATCACGCGCTCGTGGTTGAGCTGGGAGGTGATCAGGCGCCAACCTTGGTTCTCCTCCCCCACGAGCATCTCGACCGGCACCTCGACGTCGTTGTAGTACGTGGCGTTGACGTGGTGGGAGTTGTCGGCGGTGATGATCGGGGTCCAGGAGTAGCCCGGGTCCCTCGTGTCGACGATCAGCACCGAGATCCCCTTGTGCTTGGGAGCATCGGGATCGGTGCGCACCGCGAGCCAGATGTAGTCGGCATCGTGGCCTCCGGTGGTCCACGTCTTCTGGCCGTTGACCACGTAGTGGTCGCCCTCGAGCCGCGCGCTGCAGCGCAGGGACGCCAGGTCGGTGCCGGCGTCGGGCTCGCTGTAACCGATCGCGAAGTGCACGTCGCCGCTCAGGATGTCGCCGAGGAACTTCTCCTTCTGCAGCTCCGAACCGTGCGCCATCAGCGTCGGGCCGACTGTCTGCAGGGTCACCGCCGGCAGGTGCACGTCGAGGCGCGCGGCCTCGTTGGCGAAGATCTGCTGCTCGATCTCGCCGAGCCCCTTGCCGCCGTACTCGGTCGGCCACCCGACGCCCATCCAGCCGTCGCTGCCCATCTGCTTGATCAGGCGGTGGTAGGTCTCGCCATGACGTTCGGTCAGCAGGGTGTGCCGGTCCTCCGGGGTCAGCAACGCGGAGAAGTAGTCGCGCGCCTCCTGCTTGAAGCCTCGCTGCTCCTGGGTCAGCTCGAGGTTCTTGCCCTCGGTCTCCTGCACCGGCACGGCGGCCAGGGTCTGTCGCGTGCCCCCGAGCAGCCGCGCGACGTCCTTGACGTACGCCGAGTAGCGCGGCATCGGGTAGGTGATGTCGACACCCATCCCGCCGTGGACGTGGTGGCAGATGTGCATCGCCTGGTGGCCCTCGGTGCTCAGCCAGTGTGCCGCGACGGCGAGGTCGTCCTCGGCGGGCAGTCCCTCTGCCACGCGCCAGGCGGCCGACTGCGCTGTCAGCCCCACGGTGCGTGAGGCGATGTAGACGTCCGCGAGCTGCATCGCCACCGCCTGGAACTGCGCCAGCGAACGGCCGAACTGCTGACGCTCCTTGACGTAGGAGGCGCTGAGCTCCGCTGCCCCGGCGACCAGTCCTTCCCCGAGCAGGCAGAGTCCCGCCATCGCGTGCTCGCGCAGTGACCGGGCGGCGCGAGCGGCCTCGGCCGACCCGGGTGCACCGCCGAGGATGTCGCTCTCAGCCAGGGCCACGCCCTCCAGGCGCAGCGTGTGCTCGGTCACCTCGCGCGCCGAGGGGGTCTCGACGAGCGAGGCTCCGGCCGACGCGGGGTCCACGATCGCGACGACGGGACCGTCCTCCGAGGATGCCGACACCAGCAGATGGTCGGCGTCACCGGCGCCGCAGACGGCGACCTTGGTGCCGTCCAGCCGCCAGCCGTCCGCGCCCCTGACCAGTCGGGTGAGCGGTGCGGTCGGCAGCGCGCGACCGGGCTCGTTCATCGCCGCCGCGATACGACGCTCGCCGGCCGCCACCCCTGTCAGCAGTCGAGCCCGCTGCTCCGGAGTGCCTGCCGCGGCAACCGGGAGCACCCCGCAGACCAGCGTCTCCCAGACCGGCAGGAGCGAGGCCTGGTGGCCCAGCTCGCGCAGCAGCACACCGACCTCGGCGAGCCCGAGCCCCTCCCCGCCCTGCTGGGTCGGGACGGGCAGGGCCAGCATCCCGGCCTCGGCCAGGTCCGGCCAGTCGGCGCTCTCGCGACCCAGGAGCTCGGCGGCGACGTCGCGCACCGCTTCCTGGGTCTCGGTCAGGACGAACTGCACGGGGCCTCCTGCTGCCTGGCTCGCGTAGGACACGACTCAGAAACTGAAACGTGTTCTAGTCTAGCCGCCGGGGTCTCGGTGGCAACTGGGGTTACTCCGGGAAGTTCTCGGGATCCTCACCCATCTCGAAGCCTGAGGTGACGCCCTCGTACATCAGGTGGGCCACCATGCCGTCCTTGGCGTGCGGCAGGTTGTGACAGTGGTCCATCCACACCCCGGGGTTGTCGGCCACGAAGGCCACCTCGTAGGACTCGCCGTGCTCGACGTCGAGCGAGTCGACCGACCAGGGGCTGCCAGTGACCGGTTCGCCGTCCTTGGACAGCACGGTGACGCGGTGTCCGTGCAGGTGCATCGGGTGCACCTCACCGGAGTGGTTGCTGATGGTCATCCGGACCAGGTCGCCTTCCTGCACCATGAACATCGGGACGTCGGGGTAGAGGTGACCGTTGATCGACCACCACAGTCCGGGCTTGCCGTCGAGGAAGCCCGGACGGCGGCCGATGTCGTAGCTGAAGTCACGGTCGAAGGAGTCGTTCTGCGCCGCGTCGCGCAGGTCGGCGTCCTCCTCCGACGGCTTGCCGTAGGAGGTGAAGTCGAAGGACTCCTCCGGCTGGTCCTCCTCCGGCGGCTCACCCTGGCCCAGGAGGATCGAGGTCTCCCCGATCTGGATGCGGGCGCCGCCCGGCGGGACCACGACCTCCACGTCGGCGCGCGCCCCGGCGCCGATCTCGACCGAGACGTCCTCGACCTCACCCGGCTCGTTGATCTCGTGCCCGTCGGTTGCCAGGACGCGGAAGGGCTGCTCGGGCACCCAGATGCTCATCGGGTTGTTGTCGGTGTTCACCAGCCGCACCCGCACCCGGTCCCCCGGTTCGGCCGCGACCCTCACGTCGTCGTCGTGACCATTGACGGTGCGAACGCCCGAGTAGGTGTGCACCAGTGCCATCACGTCGTCACCGCGCCGTGCAGCTCGCTGCGCGGCACGGTCGGGGTAGACCACGAGCCCGCCGAAGAGCCCCTGTTTCACCTGCTCGTGGGAGACCTGGTGGGAGTGGTACCAGTAGCTACCCACCTCGTCGACGACGAACCGGTAGGTGAACTCCTCGCCTTCGCGGACCGCATCCTGGGTCACTCCCGCCACGCCGTCGGAGGCGTTGGGGACGTCGACGCCGTGCCAGTGCAGGGTCGCACCGTCGGGGACGTTGTCGTTGCGGAAACGGACCTCGACCAGGTCGCCCACCACCGCGCTGATCGTGGGGCCCGGGGTCGAGCCGTTGAGGGCGTATCCGTCGTACTCGGTGCCGCCGGCGAGCGTGGTGGTCTGCTTGGTCGCGGTCAGGTTGAGCGAGACATCCACCGGGCCGGCGACAGCACCGGTCAGATCGCTGACATCGACCGGCGCGACGGGTGCGGGAGACGCGGGGAGACGGCTGTGAGCGGCGGTGTGGGCGATGTCCCCGTGCCAGTGGTCGGCCGCATCTGCGCCACCATGGGCGAACTGCTCACCCCCACCGAAGTCCGGGTATCCCATGTCCACCGCGGTGTAGGACGAGGGCAGCAGGCTCGCCCACCACTGCCACGCCACAAAGGCGAGGATCAGCACGGCCAGCGCCGTGCTGATCCTCGAGGTGAGACGTCTAAGCATTCACAGGAGTCTGGTGTTCCGCGACTCCTGCGGGGACATCCTTGGCCTTGATGCCGCCCATGACGGCCGCAGAGAACAGCAGCAGCGCGTTGACGCCGTGCAGGGCCCCCAGGGCCGAGATCTCGTGGCCGAACAGGCCGAGCGCGACCTGCAGGATCACGAGCACGAAGATGCCGATGCCGAACTTGGTGGAACCGGGGAACTTGGCGATCAGCCCGATCACCAGCAGGATCAGCGCGACCAGCGGGATCAGCATCATCCCGTTCATCCCGTGGATCATGAAGCCGGCGGCCTCGGTGAACGGCGTGTCGTCGCTCTCGAACACCTCCTTGGTCAGGTCGTTGCCGTCGTCGACCCAGATCCCGAGGCCGGCGACCGCCCAGACCATCGACGCTGCTTGGACGACGACGAGGGCGGCAACGAGGAACGAAAGGAAACGAAAGACCTTGGTCATGGGAGAACCCCCTTTGTCGGGCCGACACAGTCGTGCCTCAGTGTCCGCTGTCTCGGTCTGGACCACCATGACCCAGTGGTCGCGTGTCGCTGCGACCTCAGTCCCAAATGCCGCGAAAAATAGGGCATTTCGCCGCAGCGGCGCTCACTCCTCGGGAGCGTCGACCGCCTTGCCCAGCGCCTCCAGCTCGAGCGGGAAGTCGTCGGCCAGGTCCCACAGTCGTGGCATCTGCTCTCCACAGGCGATCAGGCCGACGTGGAGCCGCCCGTCGTTGGAGATCACGGTGATGTTGAGCCCGGCCCCGTGGAAGACCGGTCCGAGGGGGTAGACGCCCTCGACCTTGCCGCCCATGAAGTAGATCGGGACCGGCGGGCCGGGCACGTTGGAGACCACCAGGTTGTGCACCACCGGATGCTTCTCGGCCAGACGTAGCGATGAGTACAACCGCACCCCGGCGGCGAAGGTGAGGGGCGCCGCCAGCTCGGCCCAGTCCTGCAACGCGCTCGCGGGGATCGCGCCCTGGTGCGCCTTGGCGGTGCGGTTGCCGGCCGATACCTGCTCCAGCCGGTCCCGTGGGTCGGCGATGTCGGTGCCCAGGTGGGTGAACATCGCGGAGACCTGGTTGGAGCCCTCCGCCCCTGAGCTCTCCCTCACCGAGACCGGCACGGTGGCCAGCAACGACTGCCGCGGAAGCTCGCCGCGGTCCTCGAGGTAGCGACGCAGTGCGCCACCCACGATGCTCAGCACCACGTCGTTGACGGTGCTGCCCGTGGCCTGCTTGATCCGCTTCACCTCGTCCAGCGACAGATCGGCGAAGGCGACCGTGCGGCGTCCGCTGATAGTGCCGTTGAACGACGTGCGCGGCGCCCTGAGAGGTGCCGCCATCGCGGTGCCTCGGCTCGCCCGGTTGACCGTGCCACCGAGGGCCTTGGCGCTCGGGAGCAGCAACCGGGCCGCAGTCAGCGGGCGCCCCGCGCGGCGCAGCACTCCACGCCCGACGAGCACCAGGTCGTTGGGTGCTCGGTCCGGCTCCGGTGCCTCGGGGACCTCGGGAAGCTCCGGCTCGAGGCTGGCCAGGTGGGCCAGCAGGCTCATCCCGGACATCCCGTCCACCGTCGCGTGGTGCATCTTGCTGAACAGCCCGATCCGGTCGTCACCCAGGCCCTCGATGACCCACATCTCCCACAACGGGCGGGCCCGGTCGAGTGGCATGCCCGCGAGGTGGCCGCAGAGCGTCGCCAGCTCATGGATGTCACCCGGCTGTGGCAGAGCCGCACGATGCACGTGGCGCTCGATGTCGAAGTGCTCGTCGTCGACCCAGACCGGGTGGTCGAGATCGAAGGGCACGTGACGCAGCTTCTGGCGGAACTCGGGCACCGCGCGCACCCGGGCCTCGATCGCGTCGCGCATCGCGGCGAAGGAGTAGCCCCCGGGGACGGACTCCTTGTCCAGCACCAGCAGGCCGCACACGTGGAGCATCTGCTCGGGGGTCTCGAAGTAGAGGAACGAGGCGTCAAGTCCGCTGAGCTGTCTCACTCGCGCATCCTAATCCACGCTAGAACACGTTCTACCCCCACGCGGGGGTACTCGATTGGGGATAGTGGGCCCATGCCGACCCCCGACCGAGTCCGCGACGAGCCCGCGCCGAGCCGACCCCTGGCCGGCTACACCGTCGTCGCGCTGGAACAGGCCGTGGCAGCGCCCTTGGCGACCCGGCACCTGGCGGACCTCGGCGCCCGAGTCATCAAGCTCGAGCGGATCGAGGGCGGTGACTTCGCCCGCGACTACGACCACGCCGTCAACGGCGTGGGCTCGCACTTCGCCTGGCTCAACCGCGGCAAGGAGTCAGTGGCGCTGGATCTCAAGACACCACAGGGGCGGGAGGTGGTGCGGCGGTTGCTGGCCCAGGCCGACGTCTTCGTGCACAACCTCGGCCCGGGTGCGATCGAGCGGTTGGGGCTGGACCCGGCGACGCTGCGCGCGGAGCACCAGAGCCTCGTCGTGGTGACCCTGTCCGGCTACGGGTCCGGAGGACCGTTCGAGCAGCGCAAGGCCTACGACATGCTGGTCCAGGCCGAGAGTGGCTTGGTCTCAGTCACCGGGACTCCCGAGACCGCGGTGAAGACCGGCGTCCCTGCAGCCGACATCGCCAGTGGCGTCTACTGCGCCCAGGGGGTGCTCGCCGCCCTGCTGCGTCGCGAGCGCACCGGCGAGGGCGCCACGCTCGAGGTCTCGATGTTCGAGGCCACCGCCGAGTGGTTGGGCCACCCGATGTACATGCAGATGTACGCCGACCGTCAGCTCCCGCGGATGGGGCTGAGCCATCCCGCGATCGCGCCGTACGACGCGTTTCCCACCAGCGACGGACACGTCCTCATCGGCATCCAGAACGACCAGGGCTGGGCCACCCTGATGCGCGACGTGCTCGGCCGACCCGACCTGGTGGACCACCCGTCGTACGCCACCAACCTGCTGCGGGTGGCCAACCGGGAGACCTGCGACGCCGCCGTCGCCGAGCAGACCCGCCGGTTCACCACCGCCGACCTCGACACCCGGTTGGTGACCGCCGGGGTGCCGGCCGCTCAGGTCAACGACCTGGCCGGCCTGGTGAACCACCCCCAGCTGGCCGCGCGTGACCGGTGGCGCGAGGTCGGCACCGAGCACGGCTCGATCCGGGCGCTGCTGCCGCCGGTCACCTTCACCGACGTCGAGGCGGCGATGGGTGACGTCCCGGCGCTGGGTCAGCACACCCACCAGGTCCTCGCCAGCTTCGGCTTCGACGAGTCCGAGGTCGCCACGCTGGAGGCGGAGCACGTGGTCCGTCAGCACGACTCGTCCGGGCCCGGCCACTAGCCTGTGGGGCATGTCGTACCTGCGCCGTCAGCTGGTCACCTCTGCGCTCGTCGCCAACGCCGTCCGGCCGGTGCCCGGGGTGGTGGCCAGCGTCCCGGCCATGTTCGGCGGCTGGCTGGTCTCCGAGCTCGCCCCGCACTTCATCGCCGGGACGGCGATCGACACCGGTCTGGAGATCACCCGGCGCGGCAAGGACCCGAAGCACGCGTTGCTGGGGCTGGCGAACATCGCGGCGCTCTTCTTCCTGCTCCAGCAGGGCAACCGGTCACGGGACCTCTTCGACTCTGCGCTGGCGGAGACGCTGGGTGAGGACTACCGGGAGCAGCTCCGATCCGAGCACGACCTCGACTGGCGCACCCCGCTGAAGCAGCTGGCGTGGCCCTTCCGGATCCCCACTGCTCACCTCGAGATGGACAAGGACGTCGCCTACTGGCCCGAGCACGGCCGGCGGGGCCTGCTCGACATCTACCGGCCGCAGGGCGAGGTCAAGGACGCCCCAGTGCTGCTCCAGGTGCACGGCGGCGGCTGGATGATCGGCAACAAGGACCAGCAGGGGCTGCCGCTCATGCGCCACCTGGCATCGCGCGGCTGGGTGTGCGTGGCGATCAACTACCGGCTCTCCCCCCGTGACCCCTTCCCCGCCCACGTCGTCGACGTCAAGCGCGCGATCGCCTGGATCAAGGACAACATCGCCGACTACGGCGGCGACCCGGATTTCATCGCGATCACGGGCGGATCGGCCGGAGGCCACCTGACGGCACTGACCGCCTTGAGCGCCAACGACCCGGCGTACCAGCCGGGCTTCGAGGACGCCGACACCACGCTGCAGGCCGCCGTCCCGTTCTACGGGGTCTACGACTTCGCCGGCGCGACAGGCCACAAGAGCATCGAGTACCTGCGCGACTACTTCCTGGCGCAGGTGGTGATGCAGAAGAAGTTCGAGGACGACCCCGAGCTCTTCGAGCAGGCCTCACCCATCCTTCGGGTGCGCAAGGACGCGCCGCCGTTCTACGTGATCCACGGCAGCAACGACGTGCTGGCCGAGGTCCGGCAGGCGCGCGAGTTCGTCGACGAGCTGCGCGAGGCATCCGACGCCCCGGTCTGCTTCTCCGAGCTGCGCTACACCCAGCACGCCTTCGACGTCTTCCCCTCGGTCCGCAGCCAGCACTCGGTCCGCAGCGTCGAGCACTTCCTCACCTGGGCGCTGGCCCGTCACCGCGGCGAGGACACCGACTCCGACGCCCTCTGGGACACCGACCAGACCCCCGACCCCGTCTCTATGTAAATCGGGGTTACGGTCCCTCAACATGGCGTACGACGCCTACTAACGGTCCGCAACCCTCCCCAAGAACGTGCCCGGCGCGGTGTCCTCCAGGCTTCGCCACCACTCGTGCTCCCCGACCCGGGCGATCGTGCGCTCGACCTCACCGAGGAGCCGCTGCACCGTGCGGGCTCGCGCCGGGCCGAGCAGCTCCCCCCAGACCACCCGCGAGACGCCGTACCCCAGGGAGCGGAGCCAGTCCTCGCGCCGCTTCTCGGCGAAGAGCACCTGGTCCCCCAGCCGGGAGTCGCTGTAGGGGCGATCGCGGGCGTACTTGACCTTGCCGTCGAACTCGAAGAGGTGCCAGCCGAGTCGCAGGTCGGCCCGAGCGCTACGTCCTCCCTCGACGATCGCGAACTGAGTCTGTGGCCGGCCGTGGCCCAGCTCGGTCACCAACCCTCGGCACAGAGTCTCGCCGACCGACTCTGCGCCCGCGTCTGCGTCCTCGACGACCGCTCGAGCCTTCACCACTCCTGGCCAGCACGTCATCCCCGCCACGACGCGGCTGAGGTCGTCGCGCGACACACCGGTTCGGAGTGCCTGATCCGCAAGCACCAGGCCGGCCACATAGCCCTCCTCTCTGGACACGTCGAGCGCGGCCCGGGCGGGAGAGGTGAGAGGCAAGCCGTGTCGCTGGATCTGATCCGTGTGCGGCACTCGAGCGGGGTGGTACTTCACGCCGTGCTCAGTGCGCCCGCCGTTGACACCCGGCCGGGTCAGGTGGACCAGTCTCGGCACGTGCAGCACCGGCAGTGAGTGGAGCACCGCGGCCGACGAGTGGCTGACGATCCCGGGCACGACGGCGTTGAGCAGGGCTGCGCGGACCTCCAGCAGGTGCTGGCCGCGGGGGTCCGCACTCTCCCACCGCGGTCGCGGCAGGTAGACCCCGCGCCGCACGACGTACCAAGGACCATCCGGTTTGGTAAGAGTCCGCAGCTCCCGCTCGGTGTAACCAGTGTGCTTCGCCTGACGGCGGGTGACGAGTCCGTGCTGCTGGGCTGCCAGGGCGGCGAGGGCTGGGCGCATCGCGCCAGGGTGGCGGCGTACCGACAGAAGTGCTGCATCGTGCCGGGTTCTGTGGACACGCTGCGCCTGCTGTGGTGGAGGGGCGGTTTCTGGCCCATCCGTGATGACACCAACTAGCGCGGCGCTGTGGACCGTTGATAGCCGTCGTACGCCATGTTGAGCGACCGTAACCCCGATTTACATAGGGACGGGGGGGTCAGCGGGGGAGGCCGAGGATGCGCTCCGCAGCGACGTTACGAAGGATCTGGGTGGTGCCGCCGGCGATCGAGAGGCACCGGGTGAGCAGCGCCTCGTGCATCGCCGCATCCGCTTCCGCGGAACCGAGGAGCACGGCGGGCCCGAGCATCTCGACGACGAGCTCGGCTGACTCCTGTCGCTCGACAGCGCCCAGGAGCTTGACCACGCTGGACTCCGCGCCAGGCCCGTGACCCCTCACCGACCGCAGCACACTGCGTAGCCCCAGAGCCTTCACCGCCGCGGACGCCGCCACGGCGGCACCCACGCGCAGTCGAAGGCCTTCACCGCCCGAGGCGCCACCCCTGGCGTCCAACAGGCTCAGCGCCCGCTCGACGTTGGCGCCGAAGCCCCGGTCAGACATGGCGACGCGCTCGTTCGCGAGCGTGGTGCGAGCCAATGGCCAACCGCCGTTGACCTCACCGACGACGCAGTCGTCGGGCACGAAGACCCCGTCGAGGAACACCTCGTTGAACACCGCCTCGCCGGTCAGCTCACGCAGCGGTCGGATGTCGATACCCTCGGACTTCATGTCAATCAAAAAATAAGTGATTCCCTTGTGCTTGGGGGCGTCCTGGTCGGTGCGCGCCAGGCAGATCGCCCAGTCGGCCTCCTGGGCCATCGAGGTCCACACCTTCTGTCCCGTCAGCACCCAGCCGCCCTCGGTGCGCTCCGCGCGGGTGCGCAGCGCCGCCAGGTCGCTGCCGGCGCCCGGCTCGCTGAAGAGCTGGCACCAGGAGACCTCGCCCGTCATCGTGGGCGTGAGGAAGCGCTCGTGCTGCTCCGGGGTGCCGTGGGCCAGGATCGTCGGAGCGGCCCAAGCCCCGATGCCGAGGACCGGTTTCGTCAGCCCGGCGCGGTCGAGCTCCTCGTCGACGACCAGCTGCTCGACCGCCCCCGCGTCGCGACCGTACGGCGACGGCCAGTGTGGCATCGCGAGTCCGGACTCGATCAGAGCGACACGACGCTCCCCCTCGGCCAGCTCGGCGACCTGCTCCACCAGCGGCCGGATCTCGGTGCGAGCGTCCTCTCCGGCCTTCCCCAGGTCGATGCCTACCGAGCGGCGGGATCCACCGACCGCCAGGTCGGCCAGTCGCAGCCGCCAGCGGTCCGACCCCCCGGCGAGCAACCGGTTGGACATCGCGCGGCGCAGGTAGAGGTGCGCATCGTGCTCCCAGGTGAACCCGATACCGCCCAGCACCTGCACGCAGTCCTGAGCCACCGACACCACCGCATCGAGGGACACGGCGCCGGCCACCGCAGCCGCGAGCGTGCGCTGCTCCGCGCTCTCCTCCCACGCGCGTGCCGCGTCCCACGCGACCGCGGTGACGGCTTCGGTGCGCTCCAGCATCGAGGCACACAGGTGCTTGATCGACTGGAAGGCGCCGATGGGTTGCCCGAACTGCTCACGCACCTTCGCGTACGACGCGGCCGTGTCCAGGCACCAGCGCGCCATCCCCGCCGCCTCCGCAGCCAGCAGGATCACCAAGGCGTCCCGCACCACCTGCGCCTCGAGCTCGAGGTCGAGCAACGGCGTTGCAGCCCCGGTCTCGATCGTCCCCACTCGCGTCGACAGGTCGTGCAACCGGCCCTCACCGGCGGCGACGTCGGTGGCGTCGTAGACGTGCCAGCGATCGCCCACCGGGAGCAGCACGTGGCTCGCCAGACCCGCTCCGAGCACGGCGGCGACCTCCGGCACGCCCAGGGCAAACGTCACCGATCCGTCCGCGACCCCCCGCACCAGGTCACCGCCTGCCGGGTCACTCTGCAGCACCGCGGCGGCCACAGCGGTCGGAGTGAGCACCCCGGGCACCATTGCGGCGGCGGCTGCCTCCACCGCGACGGCGAGATCCAGCAGCGTGCCTCCCCCGCCCCCCAGCGACTCCGGCACTGCGATGCCGGCGAGCCCGAGGTCGGCCAGCCCCTTGGCGACGTCCCCGAAGACCGACGGACCCTCGGACTCCGAGCGCTTGACCAGCTCCGCGCTCGACTGCCCGGACGCCCAGTCGGCGACCGCCTCCGCGAGCGCGTGCTGCTCCTCACCGAGCCCGATGGCCATCCCTGCGCTCCACCCTGTCGACGTCACGAACTAGAACCTGTTCTCATTCTCGCAGGCCCATCCCCTCCGCGCCAGGCACGGGCTGACAGGATCGACCGCGTGACCCGCCCCGCGCCCGATGCATCCCCGCAGTCGTCGATCCCGCCCGGCCTGCTCGCTGCCGCCCGCGCCGCACGCGGCTTCATGCCCGACGACGAAGGCGCCTTCCTGCACCGGTACGCCGCGATCGCCGCGCCACACGGAGCACTGCTCGAGGTCGGGTCCTACTGCGGCAAGTCCACGATCTACCTGGGAGCGGCGGCACAGCGTGCCGCCGGCACGGTCTTCGCGGTCGACCACCACCGCGGCTCCGAGGAGAACCAGGCCGGCTGGGAGCACCACGACCCGACCCTGGTCGACCCTGCGGTGGGGCTGATGGACACGTTGCCGGTCTTCCGTTACGCGATCCACGACGCCGGCCTGGAGGATGTCGTCGTCGCCGTCGTCGGGAGCTCGGCCACAGTCGGCCGCCACTGGCGCACCCCGCTGGCACTGCTGTTCATCGACGGTGGCCACGGTGCGGACCCTGCGCACACCGACTACGAGACCTGGGCGCCCTGGGTGGCCCACGACGCGCTGCTGCTGATCCACGACGTCTTCCCCGATCCCGCCGACGGCGGACGCCCGCCGTACGAGGTCTATCTCCGAGCCCTCGAGGACGGGTTCATCGAGATCGACCAGCAGGGTTCGATGCGTGCACTGCGCCGCACCGACGGCGCGGCTGGAGACGCTGTCGGCAGCAGACCGTGACCCACCCCGTCAGTGCGGCTGAGGCTCCGACGACCGGGAGGCCTGGGGGCATCCGCAGTCGACAGCGATCGGCGCGGGCTGAGCCGGCATCCGCTCGCCACGGAAGACACCCGACCCGGGCGTGCTCCGCGAGAGCGCGTCGCAGGCCAGGATCACGGCCGCCGAGGTGTACGTCGTCTGCTCGTGCGGCCAGAACACCTCATCGGTGAAGACGTATCCGGTCCAGTAGAGCCCGCTGCCGTGGCGGGTGTGCTGCATGTCGGTGAACAGCGTCACGGCGCGCCGGCGGTCGCAGACGTTGTCCAGGGCCATCGCCAGCTCGCAGGTCTCGGCGCCGGTCACCCACGGGTTGGCGTCCACGCAGCGGATGCCCAGCCCGGGCTCGACGAAGTCGCTCCACCGGCTCTCCAGCAGATCCAGCGCAGCCCGGCCACGGAGCGGGCCACCGAGCACCGGGTAGTACCAGTCCATCGAGAAGCTCGACTTGTCGAGGAACAGGTCGCGGTGCACCTCCAGGGCGTGCCGCAGCCGGCCGCCCGCGAGCTCCCACGCAGGCTGCGGGTCCGCCACCAGGTCGGCTAGTGCCAGCCCGGCGCGCAGTGAGTGGTAGATGCTGGCGGAACCGGCGAGCAGTGCATCGCGGTTGATCGCGCCCCCGGCCTCCTGCGACCAGGCGATACCGCCGTACGGCAGTTGCATGCCCACGACGTAGTCCAAGCCGGCCCGCACCACTGGCCAGTAGGAGTCGACGTGCGCACGGTCACCGGTGAGCAACCAGTGGTGCCAGATGCCCACGGCGAGGTAGGCCGACATGTTCGTGTCACCGCTGGCGTCCTCGACCTCGGTGCCGATCACCTTCATCGGCCACGACCCGTCGTGACGCTGCATCGCGCGGCACCACTCGTAGGCGGACCGGGCCGCCTCCACCTCACCGCCGAGCATGAGCGCCATCGCACCCTCGACGTGGTTCCAGGCGTCGATGTGCTCGCCCACCGCCCAGGGGATGCCCCCGTCGGGCTGCTGGACCTGCGCGATCGCGGCCGCGGTCTCCACCGTCTGGAGCGCGCTCATCACCCCCGGGAGCTCCGGAGGTGCCCAACGCGGTTCAGTGGCCATGGCTCAGCACCCGCCCTGCACCGGCTTCTCGAGGTAGAGCACCATGCTCTTGCCGATCAGCGGGTCGAGCACCTGCTCGGCGAGCCGCGTGGCCAGCGGTCGCTTCTCGATGTCCCACACCAACAACCGGTGGAAGGCACGCACCAGGGGGAACTTGTCGTTGTCGACGCCGACGGCGCACTTGACCCACCAGTACGGCGAGTGCAGGCCGTGCACGTGGTCGCGCCCGGTGACACGCAGTCCCGCGTGCTCGAGCTTCGTTGCGAGCTGGTCGCCGCGGTAGATCCGCACGTGGCCGCCCTCGACCTCGTGGTAGGCGTCGGACAGCATCCAGCACACCTTCTCCGGCAGCCACCGCGGCACCGTCACCGCCATGGTGCCGCCCGGTCGCAACACACGCGTCAGCTCGGTGATCGCACTGTCGTCGTCGGGGATGTGCTCCAGCACCTCGGCGGCGACGACCCGGTCGAACTCCCCGTCAGGAAAGGGGAGGTTCAGGGCATCGCCCTGCTTGACGTCGGCCTCGGCGGTGACCGGCAACCCACCCTCCTCACGCATCGCCGCGAACCACTCGCTGACCACGGACAGCTCGTCGGCGTCCTGGTCCAGCGCGATCACGTCGGCACCGCGTCGGTACATCTCGAAGGCGTGACGTCCGGCGCCGCACCCCATGTCGAGCACCCGCTCGCCGGGGTGCAGCCCCAGCCGGTCGAAGTCGACGGTCAGCATCTGTCAGGCACCTCTCCGGTCGTCGAACTGCTTGATCGTCCGCTCGTACGCCGCTGCGGTGGCCTCGGCGACCGAACGCCAGCTGAACCTCTCCCCGACCCGTCGGCGACCGGCCGCGCCCATGCGGGCGCGTCGCTCCGGGTCGTCGAGCAGCGTGCCGATCGCGGCCGTGAGCTCCTGCACGTCCCCTGGTGCCACGAGCAGGGCGCACTCGCCGTCGTCCCCGACCACCTCGGGAATGGCCCCGGCGCGGCTGACCACCAGCGGCGTCTCGCAGGCCATCAGCTCCGCTGTCGGCAGCGAGAAGCCCTCGTACAAGGAGGGCACGCAGGCGACCTCGGCGGAGCCCATCAGCTCGACCAGCTCCTGCTCGTCGAGGCCGTGGCGGAACTCGACGGCCTCGCGCAGCCCGAGCTGGTCGATCAGCTGCTCGGTGCGGCCACCACGCGCCGGCTTGGTGACCAGCACCAGGCTCACGTCGCGTTCGGTCCGCAGCTTGGCGACGGCTTCCAGCAGCGTGGCCACGCCCTTCATCGGGGTGTCGGCGCTGGCCATGGCGACCAGGCGCCCGGGCACCCGCGGCTTCGTCGGGGGCCGGAAGGTCTCGTCCACGCCGAGGGCGATCACCTCGATGTGGTCGGGGTCGACCCCGAAGTCGTTGGCGATGTCGCGCCGAGAGCTGTCCGACACGGTGAGGATCACCGGCAGCTTCCGGGCGACCTTGCCCTGCATCCGCAGGAAGGAGTACCAGCGGCGCAGCGGGATCCGCTTGCGGAAGGAGGCGTGAGCCAGGTCGACCTTGCGGTCGAAGGTGATCGGGTGGTGGATGGTCTCCACGAACGGCAACCGCTCGGCGATGTCCAGCATGCCGTAGCCCACGGTCTGGTTGTCGTGCACGACGTCGAAGTCGCCGACGCGGCGAGCCAGGAGCTTGGCGACCCGCCGACTGAAGGTGCGGGGCTCGGGGAAGGCCGCGGTCAGCATCGCGAGGAACTCGTAGACGTCGATGAGGTCGCGGAACTCGCGCAGTCTCGGCACCCGGAAGGGGTCGGGCTCGCGGTAGAGGTCCAGGCTGGGGACCTTGGTCAGCCGGACGCCCTCGTCGAGCTCGGGGTAGGGCTGGCCCGAGAACACCTCGACCTGATGACCCAGGGCGACGAGCTCACGGCTCAGGTGGCGCAGGTAGACGCCTTGCCCGCCGCAGTGTGGTTTGGAGCGGTACGACAGGAGAGCGATGCGCAACGAGGGTCCCTTCGGGTCGACTGCTCCCGAGGGCTGCAGCCCCGAGACGATCGCGGCGGTCCACCGGCTCCGGTCACGCGAAGTCGCTGCCGGAAACCAGTGGAACGTGTTCTCATTCTAGATGTTTCCTGCGTTAGCCTAAGCCCCGGAGTCGCGGCACGCTCGAGGAGGTTGCCATGACCACTGTCGGCGCACCGACCGGCGATGAGCTCGGATCGACCGCTCAGCGAGAGCGGCGCAAGCGAATCCTGGACGCCACCATCGCCCTGGCCACGGACGGTGGGTTCGACGCCGTCCAGATGCGGGCCGTCGCCGAGCGGGCGGACGTCGCGCTCGGCACGCTCTACCGCTACTTCCCCTCCAAGATCCATCTCCTGGTCTCCGCGCTGGGCCGTCAGTTCGAGCAGAACGGCGCCGCGCTGGAGGGTCGCCCGATCCAGGGCACGACGTCTCACGAGCGGGTCATGACGGTGCTGCGCCGCTCGAGCAAGGGCATGCAGCGCACCCCCAAGCTGACCGAGGCGCTGACGCGGGCCTTCATGTTCGCCGACGCCTCGGTGGCGCAGGAGATCCACCACGTCGGCATGCAGGTGACCAGGATCCTGATGCGCGCGATGGCCGACCCCGCCACGCCCTACGCCGAGCACGAGCCCAGCGAGGAGGAGCTCGCGGTGGCGAAGGTGATCGGCGACGTGTGGCTGGCGAGCCTGGTGCAGTGGGTCACCGGTCGATCCACCGCCGAGGACGTCGACAAGTCCATCGACGTCGCGGTGCGGCTGCTGCTGCGTTAGCCCCCGGGGTCGAGCTTGTCCAGACCCAGGGCTCTCGACAGGCTCGGTCGACGCAGCGGGTCAGCCGGCGCCCGCCTGGAGCCGACGCCTCTGCTCCTCGACGTCGAAGTCGGGCTCCGGGTACTCCAGGTCCATGTCCCGCAGCGCGTCGCGCATCATCGTGGCCACCGCGAGCCTGGCGTACCACTTGCGGTCCGCCGGCACGACGTACCACGGGGCTTCCTCGGGGCTGCAACGCTCGATCACGGTCTCGTAGGCGTCCATGTAGTCGTCCCAGCGGCGCCGCTCGTCGACGTCACTGGGCTGGAACTTCCAGACCTTGTGGGGCCTGTCGAGCCGTGCGACCAGTCGCTGCCGCTGCTCCTCCGGAGAGATGTGCAGCATCACCTTGATGACCGTGACCCCCTCCTCGGCGAGCCGGCGCTCGAAGTCGTTGATCGCGCCGTAACGACGCTCGATCTCCGCGGGCTCGGCCAGCTCGTGGAGCTTGGCGATGAGCACGTCCTCGTAGTGCGAGCGATCGAAGATCCCGATCAGCCCCGGTTCGGGGACCTGCTTCTCGATCCGCCAGAGGAAGTCGTGCTGGCGCTCCTCGTCAGTGGGCGCGCCGAAAGCGGTGGGGCGCACACCTCCGGGGTTGAAGATCGAGACCGCGTGCTTGAGCACCCCACCCTTGCCCGAGGTGTCCATGCCCTGCAGCACCAGCAGCAGCCGGCGGGTGCCACCGGTGTAGCCGTCGGCCGAGAGCTTGGCCTGCAGCTCCCTCAGCTCGTCGTCCATGTCGGCGAGCGCCTTCTTGCCCGCCTTCTTGCCGTCCTCGAACCCCGGGGTGGACCGGGGGTCGATCGACGGAAGGTCGATGGGATCGGGCGCTCGGAGCAACGAGCGGATGTCGTCCATCCGCCGACCGTACCCACGTTCTCCGGCACCGACCCCTGCCGTCCGGCGCGTACTGTCGTCGGGTGTCCCCGCCAGAACAGCCCGATCTCGACCTCCCGGTCGCTCCCCCGGTGCAGCCGATGCTCGCCAAGTCGGTCGCCGGGATCCCCGATCCTGCGAAGTACGACGACGAGGAGCACCCCGGCCTGCTGTTCGAGCCGAAGTGGGACGGCTTCCGCTGCCTGGTCTTCAAGGACGGCGAGACCCTGCACCTCGCGAGCCGCAACACCAAGCCGTTGACGCGCTACTTCCCGGAGGTCGAGCAAGCGATGCTCGCCCAGCTCCCGGCTCGTTGTGTGCTGGACGGCGAGCTGGTGGTGGCTCGCGGTGAGCGCCTGGACTTCGAGGCGCTGCAGGAGCGGATCCATCCGGCGGCGTCGCGGATCAACCTGTTGGCACAGGAGACGCCGGCCTCCTACGTCGCCTTCGACCTGCTCGCGATCGGTGACGAGTCCTACCTCGACCATCCACTCGGGCTGCGCCGCACGGCCCTGGAGGCGCTCTTCGCCGAGGTGGATCCTCCGCTCCACCTGACACCGGCCACCATGGAGAGCGCAGTGGCGACGCGGTGGTTCGACTCCTTCGAGGGTGCCGGTCTCGACGGGGTGGTCGCGAAGCCGTTGGCCGGGTCGTACCGGCCGAACGCTCGCTCGATGCTCAAGATCAAGCACGCCCGCACCGCCGACGTGGTCGTCGCCGGCTATCGCCTGCACAAGACCTCCACCGAGGCCCGCCCGTTGCTCGGGTCGCTGCTGCTCGGGCTGTACGACGACGAGGGCCACCTGCGTCACGTCGGCGTCTCCGCGTCCTTCACCCAGCCCAAGCGCGCCGAGCTCCACGACCTGCTTCAGGAGTACGTCGTCACCGAGGGGGACGAGCACCCCTGGGGCCGGTGGGCCGAGATCACCGCCAGCGGGGAGCGGGTGCCTGGTGGTGGAAGTCGGTGGAACGCCGGCAAGGACCTGTCGTTCGTGCCGGTCCGCCCCGAGCTGGTGATCGAGGTCGGCTACGACCACATGGAGGGAGAGCGGTTCCGGCACACCGCGCAGTTCAAGAGGTGGCGCCCTGACCGGGATCCGCAGACCTGCGGCTACGACCAGCTCGAAGAACCGGTGTCCTACGACCTCGCCGACGTCCTGGGGCACTAAACTGGTCTCATGAACGGCCCGACTGACGACCCCACCTACGACGTCGTGCTGTTGGTGGAGAAGGCGATGAGCGCCCTCGATGCACGCCAGGTGCGCGGCTTGCACGAGGAGATCGAGCAGCCGGTGCGCTACCACCTGCTGCAACCGGTCGACGACGCCGCCGAGCGGATCGAGTCCGCGATGGGCGCGCTCGCCACCGGTGACGCGCTCGCCGGTCCACCGATGGCGATGGATCCCGAGGATGTCGACGAGCTGCAGCACGAGCTGCTCCAGGCTGCACGCGAGGAGCTCGACGGCTCGGTGCAGGCGCTCACCGCCTGCGGAGCCGATGCGGTGGGCGAGATCGTCACCGAGGAGCCGGTGCGCGCTCTGATCGAGAAGGTGAAGCAGGTCGCGGGTGCCGAGGTGATCGTGCTGACCCGATCCCACGTCGTCTCGGAGTTCTTCCACATGGACTGGAGCTCGCGCGCCCGTCGCAAGCTCGGCGTGCCCGTGCTGCACCTGCTCGAGCACGAGAACTTCGACGAGCAGGCCGGCGGCGGCGAGGGCCTCTCCGGAATGTGACGGTCAACCGGCCGCGGCGATCCCCGGGGCCAGCTACCCAGTGGTCGCAGACGACAGGTGCGCTCCGAAGAGTGGTCACGGACGACACACATCAGACTTCAGACCTGTCGCCCTTGACCACTCTTGGTGGCCGGGCGCACTGTGAAGACCTGCCAAAGGAGGCCGAGATGGCTGAGTTCATGGACGTTCACACCCAGATGAAGGGCGTGACCCCCGAAGCACTTCACGAGGCGCACAACGCCGACCTCGCGATCCAGGACGAGGAGCAGGTCAACTTCAAGCAGGCCTGGGCCGACCCCGAGTCCGGGATGGTGTTCTGTCTCTCCGAGGCGCCGAGCGCAGATGCGGTACGGCGCATCCACGAGCGCACCGGGCACCCCGCGGACCAGATCTACCCGGTGCCCCTCAAGGCATAGCCCCACCCGGGCTGAACAGCGGAGGGGGCAGTCACTCGATGCGGTTGCCGTCCTCGTCCCAGTGGGACTCGACCTTGCGGCTGGGCTGCACCCGCGGGGGCTCGCCCGGCATCTTGGGGTAGTCGGGCGGATAGTTGAGCTCACCGAGGCCGTTGTCGAGGTCGGTCCGCCACAGGTCGAGCAGCGGCTCCAGGCTGCCGACCGCTTCGTCCATACCGGCCATCGGATCGCCGTGCTCCCGGAGGCGGTCCGGGACGGTGTAGAGGTTGAGCGTGCGGGGATCGAGCCCCTCCAGCTCCTCCCACCGCACCGGCGTCGAGACCGGGGCCCCGCGGAGCGGGCGCAGTGAGTAGGCGCCGGCGATGGTGCGGTCCCGGTTGTTCTGGTTGTAGTCGACGAAGATCCGGCTGCCCCGCTCCTCCTTCCACCACGCCGTGGTCACGCCGGCGTCGCGCCGTTCGAGCTCGCGCCCGAAGCCGATCGCGGCGTGGCGGAGGTCCACGAAGTCCCAGCGCGGCTCGATCCGCACGTAGACGTGGACACCACGGTTGCCGCTCGTCTTCGGGTAGCCCACCAGGCCGAGCTCGGCGAGCAGGTCCCGCGCGGCCAACGCGACGCGGGCTGCGTCGGCGAAGTCGGTGCCCGGTTGCGGGTCGAGGTCGATCCGGAGCTCGTCGGGGTGGTCGACGTCGGGGCGGCGCACGGGCCACGGGTGGAAGACGATCGTGCCCATGTGCGCGGCCCACGCGACGGTGGCGATCTCGGTCGGGCAGAGCTCGGTGGCCTGGCGACCCGAGGGGAACGCGATCTCCACGCCCTCGACGAAGTCGGGGGCACCCTTGGGCAGCCGCTTGCTGTAGAAGGCCTCGGCATCTCGATCATCACTGCGGGTGGCCAGGCGCATCCCGTCCCGGACGCCGGACGGCCAGCGCTCCAGGGCGGTCGGACGGTCGCGCAACGCACGCATGATGCCGTCCTCGACCGCGACGAAGTACTCCACCACCGCCAGTTTCGTCACGGCGGGACCGTGCTCGGTGGCCTCGTAGATCACCCGGTCGGGACTGGACACCCGGACCGGCCGCCCGGCGACGTCCAGCTCGACCGGCTTGCCGTGACTCTGGACCATGGGGTCACTGTGACACGCCGCGGGTAGTCTCGCGGACATGAGCTACCCGGTGGAGAAGTCAGACGCCGAATGGCGCGAACAGCTCGCGGACGACGAGTACCACGTGCTGCGCCAGGCGGGCACCGAGCGCGCCTTCACCGGCGAGTACACCGACACCGAGACCGAAGGTGCCTACAGCTGCCGCGCCTGCGGGCACGAGCTGTTCCGCTCCGACCACAAGTTCCACTCCCACTGCGGGTGGCCGTCCTTCTACAGCCCGCTCGCCGAGGACCGCGTGGAGTACATCGAGGACCGCAGCATGGGCATGAAGCGCGTCGAGGTGCGCTGCGCCAACTGCGGATCACACCTCGGGCACGTCTTCGAGGGTGAGGGCTACGGCACCCCCACCGACCAGCGCTACTGCATCAACAGCATCTCGCTGACGCTCCAGCCGAAGCGCTGAGGCGGCTCGCCTCTCGGCTGTGCGCGGGTGCAACTCCGCGCACAAGACCGGTCACCGACGCCCTGAGGCGGTGCGCGGGTGCAACTCCGCGCACAAGACCGGTCACCGACGTCGTACGACCGTCGGGGTGCCGAGCCTGTTGATGTTCAGTCTTGTGCGCGGAAACCCACGCCGCAGGCCTCGCTGAGCGCAAGAGACCGGTCTTGTGCGCGAAGATCCACCCGCGCGCAGGAGCCCCTCAGGGCAGGTCGGTGAGCAGCTCACCGACGGTGCGCAGGCGACCGGTGTAGAAGGGGATCTCCTCCCGCACGTGACGGCGCGCGGTCGAGCCGCGCAGGTGCCGCATCAGGTCGACGATCCGGTGGAGCTCGTCGGCCTCGAAGGCCAGCATCCACTCGTAGTCACCCAGGCCGAAGGACGAGACCGTGTTGGCGCGCACGTCGGGGAAGCCGCGCGCCATCTGGCCGTGCTCGGCAAGCATCGCGCGACGCTCGTCGTCGGGCAGCAGGTACCACTCGTAGGAGCGCACGAAGGGGTAGACGCAGACGTAGCGTCGCACCTCCTCGTCGGCGAGGAACGCCGGGACGTGGCTGCGGTTGAACTCCGCCGGCCGGTGCAGTGCCATCTGCGACCACACCGGGTCGAGCCGCCGCCCGAAGGCCGTGCGGCGGAAGCGGTGGAAGTGCTGCTGCAGCAGGTCGGAGGACTCCGAGTGGGTCCAGAGCATGACCTCGGCGTCGGCGCGCAGCCCGGACACGTCGTACAGGCCACGGACGGTGACGTCCTCGCCCATCTCCTCGAAGAGCTTCTCGACCTCACGGGCCTCGGCCTCCCGGTCGGCCCCGGGCTGCTCCGGCCCGAGGGGTGCGTCCAACCGGTCACGCAGGTGGAAGACCGACCACATCGTGTAGCGGATCGAGTCGTTCAGGTCCTTGGCCCGCTTCCCGCGGTTCGCGGAGCGGGGTGCATCCGAGGGTGCGTCAGTCATGGCTCCAGTCTCCCAGAGTGTCGGGTAACCGGTTTCCCAAGGTATGCAGCCGAACTGGCACTCCCCACGAGATGTGCGCCGTGGGGAGTGTCAGCTGAGCGACATACCTTGGGAAACTGACGTCGCCGCCCGGCGACCGGAGGCGATGCACGCGGGGATGCCGACCCCGTCGTACGCCGCACCGCACACCGCGATCCCGGGCACGGCGGCCACGGCGTCACGCACCCGGCCCACGCGGTCCAGATGGCCGACGGCGTACTGCGGGAGTCCGCCGCCCCATCGCGTCACGACCGCGTCCACCGGCGCCGCGCTGACCCCGATCAGGTCGGCGAGGTCGGCGCACGCTCCTGCGACCAGGTCCTCGTCGGAGCGCTGCAGCTCCTGCTCCTGGTGGTGACGTCCGACCGAGACCCGCAGCAGCGCCAGGTCCGGGGCCGAGCGAGCCACCCAGGCCCACTTGCGCCACGAGAAGGTCGATGCCTTCACCAGTCGTTTCTCCACCGGCGGCACCAGGAAGCCCGAGCCCGAGACGTCGGGCACCGCTCCGGCCGGGAAGGCGAGCGTGATCACCGCCATCGAGGCGTAGTCCCAATGCTCCAGCTCAGCGGCGGCCGGGGACGAGACGGATGCCAGCAGCCGGGCGGCGGGGGTGGCTGGGACCGCGATCACGACCGCATCGGCCTCCAGCGTCTGCGGCGATGCCGCCGACCCGGTCACCAGTCTCCAGCGCCGGGACTCCCCTCGCGCCAGCTCCCGGACCGTCACCCCGGTGCGCACCTCGATCCCGGTCGTCTCGGAAACGAGCTTCCCCGGAAGTCGACCGACGCCGCCCTCGATCCCGGCGAAGACCGGCGGCAGGTCGGACCCGCGCGCGTCCAGAGCCGCAGCGACCGCCGCGCTCAGCGAGGAGCGCCCGTCGAGCAGATCGGCGACCTGCGGCATCGTCGCGCGCAGCGACAGCTCGCGGGCATGACCGGCGTACACCCCACCCAGCAGCGGTTCCACCAACCGGTCCAGCACCTCGGTGCCGAAGCGGTGCTCGATCAGCTCCCCCACGCTCAGGTCGCCATCGAGCCGGGACGCCACGGTCTCGAGATCACGGCGGGCCGCCGCCACGCCCTCCGGTGAGACCAGGCCGGCCAAGGCGTCCACGTCGGCCGGCACCCCCATGATCGTGGGCGGCATCGGCCGCAGCTCGCCGCGCGACCAGACTCGTGCCTCGATGGTGTGGGGGTGCACCAGCGCCTCCGCCAGCCCGACCTCGCGTGCCAGGTCGACTCCCTCGGGGCGCCGGTTCAGGATCGACTCGGCGCCGACGTCGACCGGGTGGCCGGCCACCTCGCCCAGCCGGAGCTTGCCACCGACCTCCTCCGAGGCCTCCAGCACGAGCACCTCGGGCGCATCGGGAGCCAGGACCAGGGCCCGGGCCGCGGCAAGACCGGCGATCCCGGCGCCGACGACCACCACGCGCGGGCGGTGGCTGGAGGGCGGTGGTGCGGGGTCGGACACACCGACAGCCTGGCAAACCCGCTCCGAGGAGGGGAACCCGAGCCCCGTCGCGTGCCTCACACCCGCGGACGACACCGAGGGGAGGTCGGCCCCACGGCCTGAGTCCAGGGCTCAGCGCAGCGACGACTCGTGCACGAAGTCGGTGAGCCTGGCCAGCTGGTCGGGGTCGGTCGAGGGCAGGACCCCGTGGCCCAGGTTGAAGATGTGCCCCGGGGCCGCGCGGCCCGCCTGCAGCACCTCGGCCGCGCGCGCCAGCATCACCTCGGTGGGCGCGAAGACCAGGGACGGGTCCAAGTTGCCCTGCACCGCGCGGCCACCCGCACGTCGTACGCCGTCCGAGAGAGGCACCCGCCAGTCCACACCGACGACATCGGCGCCGGCCACACCCATGAGCCCCAGCAGCTCGCCGGTGCCGACACCGAAGTGGATCCGAGGCACCCCCAGCTCGCCGGCCCGGGCGAGGACGGTCGCGGAGTACGGCATCACCAGGGCCTGGTAGTCCTGCGGCGACATGGCGCCGGCCCAGGAGTCGAAGAGCTGCACCGCGGACGCGCCCGCCTCCACCTGCACCCGCAGGTAGGCCGCGGCGATCCCGCCGATCTTGCGCATCAGCGCGTCCCAGACGTCCGGCGCGCCGTACATCATCGCCTTGGTCCGGGCGTGCTCCTTGGACGGACCGCCCTCGACGAGGTAGGACGCCACGGTGAACGGCGCCCCGGCGAAGCCGATCAGCGGGGTCGGGCCCAGCTCACCGACCAGAGCGCGCACCGCCTCGGTCACGTACGGCACGTGCTCCGGGGTGAGATCAGGGATTCGCTCGACGTCGGCCAGGGTGCGCACCGGGGCGGCCACCACGGGGCCGACCCCGGGCTTGATGTCGAGGTCGACGCCCACCGCCTTGAGGGGCAGGACGATGTCGGAGAAGAAGATCGCCGCGTCCACGCCGTAGCGCCGCACCGGTTGCAGGGTGATCTCGGTGATCAGGTCTGCCCGCATGCAGGACTCGAGCATCCCGATACCTTCGCGCAGCTTGCGGTACTCCGGGAGCGAGCGGCCCGCCTGGCGCATGAACCACACCGGCGTGTGGGGCACCGACTCCCCACGAGCCGCCCGCACCAGCGCGGAATCCCTCGGCGATGCCGCGGAGCGGGCAGGGGGGGTCGAGGAGGGCGACTCGGGCATGGGCACAGTCTCGCAGAGGCCCGTTGCCGCCGGCCCGACCCCGGCGCGGCCCCGTCCCCCGCCCCGCGCACCGGCCCTGACCTGCGGCAACGAGCTGGACCGGCCTGGTCAGGGTCGCGTGTCCTGCTCCCGCCCAGCGCCATGGCGACCTACTGTGGATGGCATGGCAACGCGCGTGCCGTCCACAGTTGACGTCTCGGGGGTCCCCCCGGAGTTCCGTGACGCCGTGCACCAGATGCACGCCGCACGCCTGCGCCCGGAGCTGCTCTCCGAGGAGATGCCCGCGCCGCAACGCATCGCTCCCTACTCCTCCGCGCTGGCCGCGGACGTGGTCGTCGACGGGGAGGAGATCGGCACCGGTCGGCTCGTCCTGCTTCACGACCCTGCGGGCAACGAGACCTGGGGCGGCAGGTTCCGGTGTGTGGCCTACGCCCGCGCGGACCTCACCGACGAGTTCGCCACAGACCCGGTCCTCGCCGACGTCGCCTGGACCTGGCTGGTCGAGGCCCTGCAGGCCAACGACGCCGAGCACCGTGCCCCCTCCGGCACGGTGACGCGGGTGATCTCGGAGAGCTTCGGCCAGATGGCCGAAGAGGGTGGCACCGCCCAGCTGGAGGTCCGGGCTTCATGGACCCCGCTGGGTGACATCGGTCCCCATGTGCGCGCCTGGGGCGACCTGCTCGCCGCCTCGGTCGGGCTCGAGCCAGTGCCCGAGGGAGTTGCCACGCTCGCGAGCCGACGCGCATCGCGACGCGACGGATGAGCCAGGACCCACCGGAGAGCTCATCGGGATCGTCTGATCCTGCCCCCCCTTCGGAACCCCCGACACCGCCCGCTCCCCTGCTCGAGCTGCGCGACGGCTTGCCTCCGGTCGTGGCGGACGACGACGCTCTGGCGACACGGGCTGCTGACATCGCCGCGGGGGCGGGTCCGGTCGCCATCGACGCCGAACGCGCCTCGGGCTACCGCTACTCCGCTCGGGCCTACCTGGTGCAGCTGCGCCGCGAGGAGGCCGGCACGACGCTGGTCGACCCGGTGTCGATCGACGACCTCTCACCCCTGGTCCAGGCCCTCGACGGCCCGGAGTGGATCCTGCACGCCGCCACGCAGGACCTTCCCTGCCTGCACCAGCTCGGCCTGCGACCCCGCGCGCTGTTCGACACCGAGCTGGCCGGACGCCTGCTCGGCTACCCACGGGTGGGGCTCGCGACGCTGGTCGAAGAGCTCACCGGTCACCGGATGCGCAAGGAGCACTCGGCCGTCGACTGGTCACGGCGCCCGCTGCCGACTCCGTGGTTGGAGTACGCCGCCCTCGACGTCGAGGTGCTGGTCGAGCTGCGCGACCTGCTGCACCGGCAGCTGGTCGACTCCGGCAAGTGGGAGTGGGCCCGGCAGGAGTTCGAGCACCTGCTCACCTTCACCGAGATCCCGTTGCGCGTCGACCCGTGGCGTCGCACGTCGGGACTCCACAAGGTGCGTGGCCGCCGCTCACTGGGGGCGGTGCGCGAGCTGTGGCTCACCCGCGACCAGCTGGCACGCGAGCTCGACGTCACCCCCAGCCGACTGCTTCCCGACAGCTCGATCGTCGCGGCCGCCTCGGCGATGCCGCGCACCGCCAAGGACCTCAGGGAGCTCACGTCCTTCAACGGTCGGGGGGTCAGGCCCCATCTGCAGCGTTGGTTCGCTGCGCTGGAAGCCGCACGCGGGCTCCCCGAGACCGAGCTGCCACCCACGACCCGCCGACACGACGGCCCGCCACCCCCCAGGACCTGGACGGACAAGGACCCCGAGGCGGCTGACCGACTCGCCCGCGTGCGCGAGTCCCTGAAGGAGCTCTCGGAGGAGCTCACCGTGCCGGTGGAGAACCTGGTGACCCCCGACTCGGTGCGGCGGCTGATGTGGGAACCGCCCGCGCCGGACAAGGTCAGCGGTGCGTTGGCCGCCCTGGGTGCCCGCCCCTGGCAGATCGAGCTGGTCAGCTCACGGCTCATCGACGCCATCACGCAGTCACGAGCCGAGGCCGACACTGCGGACAGGACGATCTGAGCCCGGACGGGGCTTCTGCCTAGGGATCGCCGGTGGACTCGCCCTCGGGAGTCGCCTCGAACCAGCGGGTCGATCGCTTGTCCAGCTGCGGTAGTCGCCGATCGAGGGTCGGCTCCAGCGGCCGGCGCTGCTCCACGAGCGCACCCACGAACTTTTCCACCCGCTCCGCGACGTCCGGCCAGGCGGGTGAGAAGGGCATCAGGCCGCTGCGGCGCAGGGACCCCAGAAAGACGTCCTCCGACTTCGGCGGCTGGCCCTGCTGGGCGAAGACCGGACTGAAGGCGACGTCGAGATTGGCCGGCAGCGTCGCACCCGAGCGGGCCAGGATGGCGGACCCGTCGTTGCCCGCGGCGAAGGCCACCAGGTCCAGCGCCGCTTCCAGCTGCTCGCTCTGCTCATCGACGCACAAGCCGGTCAGGTCGGCGACCGTGTGCGCGGAGCCGAAGCTCGGCAGGGGTCTCACGTCGAACGGCACCTCGCTCTCGCGCAGCCGGGGCACGTCGGCGCGCGTGCCGAACCGCATCGCGAGCTCGCCGCGCGCGAATCGCTGCAATGCCTCGGCTTCGCCTTGAGCGTCGGTGGTGGTGAGGGCGACGCGCTTCTGCCGCGTCAGGCGAACGTAGGCGGTGATCGCCTCTCGCGCCTCGTCGCTGTCGAGCGTGAGCGCGGCGGGCTCGTCGACGTCGTCGACCATCTCGCCGCCGGCGCTGCGGATGAACGCGGTGAGGATCCGGATGTCGTCGGGCAGGTGGACTGCGCGGAAGCCGGGCTCGTCCTCGTGCTCACGAGCGATGATCCGGGCGGCCGCAGCGAAGTCCTCGAAGTCCCACCGCCCCTCGTCCGGCAACGGCACGCCACGGATCTCGAGGTCACGCGGACGCACGTCCTCGGTGTTGACGAAAAGCACGTGGGGCGAGACATCGACGGGCATGCACTGCAACCCGTCCTCGGCACTGAAGGCGGTGAGCGCGAGCCTCTGGTAGCCGTCGCCGAACTGGAGGCCGCGCTCCTCCAGGTCCTCGTCGACGGGGTGCAGCCGCTGCGTCGTGAGCAGATCGGGGAGATGGACGCTGTCCACCAGGAAGACGTCGGGCGCACCGGAGCCCGACTGCGTGGCAGCGCTGCTCGACCCGGCCCCGGACTCGGTCTCCGACGGCTTCGTCGGGGTCGGCGCCGCAGAGGGCGAGGCTGTCGCCGGGGGGCGGGTCAGCACCTCGTCCAGCCGCGCGATGGCTTCTCGCCGGTCGCCGTAGGCGGTGACGGCGACGCGGTGACCGGTCTCCTCTTCGAAGACCTCGGCGATCTCGCGGTAGGCGCGCACGGTCTCGGGCTCCCCGAATACCGCCAACCGCAGCGGTCCGCCGGAGTCGCCGTCGTCGCGGTTCGAGGTCGCCGAACCCGAGGGACCGTCGGTAGGCGGGGTAGCCGACCGGCCGTTGTCGTCGGTGCACGACACCAACGAGGCTGCGGTCGCGCCGATGACGAGCAGGCCGATCACTCGGGCACTGAGTGCACGATGTGGCGCCACGTTCGCTCCCCTCCGTCTGCGGGCCAACGCTAGCGGAGAGGACACGCCGGGGGCCCTGCGGCGGGCCAGCCGTGAGCGACTCCACACCTACAGTGGAGACGCCGTCCTCACCGGTCGGCTGATCCGGCCCTGCCGCCAGACCCGTCCCCAGAGGAGCCGACACCATGAGGCTGTCCCGTCCCCCCGGCGCTGCGATCGCGACGCTGTTGGGAGTCGCGCTCGCACTGACCGCAGTCGGCTGCTCGCAACTCACCGAGCCGACGTCCGAGGACTCCCCCACCACCGAGGAGACCAGCGAGTCGTTGTCTCCTTCCCAGTCACCGGGGACGACGGGGTCCTCACCGACGATCACCGCGAGCCAGGCCCCCACGCCCAGTGCAACCACGTCCACCGAGAGTTCCGCGGCACCGGTGGACCCGGGGTCGCTGTTGCTGCCCGCCAGCCGGATCGGCAAGCTCAACGCGGAGTGGCGATGGGCCGCCGGCAACGACTTCGACACCGAGCCCGAGCGCCTGGTGGCCTGTCACCGGGCTGCTCTTCTCGACATCGGCGCGGAGGAGGTGGCCGTGCGCGAGTACTCCTCCGACCTTGACGCCAACGCCGCGGCCTTCCACCTCGTGGCCGCGCTGCCGGACGAGGAGACCGCACGCCGCCTGTACGCCGTGATGGAGTCGTGGCGCTCGGGCTGCCAGCGCCGACTCGAGGCGCGTGCCCGGGGCCGCGACAGAGTCAAGGTGACCGAGCTGGAGCCGGTGAGCACGGGCGCGGACGCTGCGGCGACGTATGTGATCTTCCAGCCGACTGCAACCGGCAGCGCGCGCATCGAGAACGTCGGCATCGCCCGCGACGGTCGCGTTGTGACCGTGGTGGTGGTCAAGCTGGAGGGGCAGGACTTCAACTACCCACGCGGTCGCACGCCGGCCGCGCTCACGCTGCGCAACGCCGCGCCCGCGACCGGGTGATGCAGCCGCTGTGTCCGACCATTCCCGACCTCATCACCGACCCTCGCTCCCGGGCGCGGGCCACTTCGACTCGCTCCTCGGTGGTGAGGACCCGGCGACCGTCGCCGAGGCCGGGGAGCGCCTGGCAACCCTGTTGGTGCGAGGTGCGCGTGACGGTGGTGACACCGCGGTGGTCGAGCGTCTGGTGCACCTGGCCGAGACCGAGGGCCTGGACGACCTGGCCGCCTTGTGGTCCCGTGCTGCTGCCGACAGCTTGTCAGGCTGCCTGTGGCGGCTCTACCTGCTCCGGTCGTGGGTGTACGCCGACCCGGTGGGTGCCGCGCGACAGTTCGACCTGGGCAGGGGGTTGTCTCCTGTCGTCGAGGTGGTCGCCGGGGTGCCGGCCCCGCCCGGTCCTGAGGAGGTACGGCGGATGGCTGATGAGGTGCTCCGCGGGATCCGGGTGGGCGACTTCGCCGACACTCTGTTCCGCGCCGCGGCGTTCACCCATCTCGCCGCAGTGGGTCGCGCCCATCTCGACGGCGAGGACGACGAGCAGTCCCATCAGGCGAGCTTGTCGGCATCGCGGTTGATGCACATGGCCGAGCAGCTCCAGGCCGCCGGCCGGCTCGAGCTCGCGGGTCAGCTCGGCTGACCGGTGGACTCCTCGGCGCGGTGAGCGTGCTCACCGCAGGCTCACCGGCGAAACCTTGGGCGATCTGCGCTTGGCAACAGACGTCCGCCCCCTAGACTGGGGCTCGCGCCGGGCCGCGGCAGCCCCGGGTCCCAACTGAAGCCGCTACGAGCGGCCACGCGCCGTGAGGCGCTCCCGGCCCGGCGCACAAGTCCCGTCCTCACCTGGCTCGCTCAGCCGAGCTCGACCACGGCTTGGACGCCTGCGTGGTCCGAGGGCCACATCCCCAGGGCTTCTCGCTGGGCGGGATCCTGGCCGAGCAGCCGCGACGAGCGCACGCGGCCACCGCGGACCCAGATGTAGTCGATGCGCTCGCGCAGCGCGGACTCCTGGTTGCCCAGGTCAGGTCCCTGGCAGCAGGTGTAGCCGGGGTCGAACCCGTTGACGCTCCAGGCGTCGACCAGGTCGCTCGGCATGCCGACCTCCTCCGGCGCTGCGTTGAAGTCTCCGACGAGCACCAGGGGGGCATCGCGCATCTCACTGCAGGCGAGCAGCAGCTCGTCGCGCTGCTGGTCGCGCGACTCGACGTCGTAGGCCTCGGTGTGGGTGTTGACGAACCCGAACTCGACCCCGCCCAGCTCACAGCGGACCCCGCACCAGCCGCGGTCGATCGTGATCGAGCGCGTGCCCAGCGAGTGGATCCGGTGCGCCTCCTCGAACATGCCGTGGCACGACTCGACGATGCGCACCGGGGAGTCGGCCCGTCGCAGCACCACGTTGGAGCCACTCAGGTGGATCGGCAGCGCTTGACCGTCGAGGGTCAGCTCGCCGTCACCGGAGAACGTCGCGACCTCGCTGACCGTCTCGTAGACGCGCCCGGCCTGCGCCAGCGCCTCCTGGAGCACCGCGGTGAAGTCCCACAGCTGCTCGCCGCCCAACGTCCAGCAGCACACCTCCTGCAGACCGACGAGGTCCACCTGCTCGCGCACGAGACTGCGCGCGATCTGGGCGGCCCGCTCGGGGAACGACGTGGCCATCAGCTGGCGCTGCACCTCGGCCAGGTTGCGCTCCAGCTCGGCCACAGGCCGGTCTCCGAGGACCAGGCTCAGGTCCGCACCCAGATAGAGGTTGTAGGAGGCGACGCTCAGCGGCTGCGGCACGAACCGATGTTACCGGCGGGTCACCGTCACCGGCGGGGAGTCGCCTAGAGTCTCGACCGTGGAGTCACCAGAGGAGGCCTCAGGGTCCTCAGAGTCCTCACCGACCCCATCGGTCACGCCGTCGTACGCCCCGGAGGCCGATGGGCTGCCGGACCCCGGCGAGGTGGTGTGGACCTGGGTGCCGTACGAGGACGACCCCCAGCAGGGCAAGGACCGCCCGGTGCTCGTGCTCGCGTTCGCCGAGGACGGTCACTTCTTCGGGCTCCAGCTCACCAGCAAGGACCACGACCGCGATGGCGACCAGGAAGCGTCGTGGGGCCGGCACTGGATGGACGTCGGCTCCGGGGACTGGGACCGCGAGCGACGCCCGAGCGAGGTCCGGCTCGACCGGCTGCTGCTGCTCCCACTGCCGGAGGTACGCCGCGAAGGGGCGGCGCTGAGCGAGTCGGTCTTCCACGCGGTCGTCTCCGCGGCACGCCAGCACCACCAGGGGGTCTTCGACCCCTCGGTCTGAGTCCGCGATCAGGTTCGTTCCAGCGCCCTCCGGATGCGCACGTCGGAGACCGGCTGGGCGGTGCCGAGGTGTTGCGCCCACAGGCTGACGCGGTACTCCTCCAGCAGCCAGCGCACCTCTCGCAGTGTCGAGGGCTCCGGCTGTCCCTCGGGCAGGGCACCCACGCGATGCAGGTAGGCCTCCTGCAGCGGCTGGACCTGCGCCGCCAGCGGGCCGTCGCGGAAGGGGTCGGTGGCCAGACGCTCCCGTCGGGCCAGCACCCCCGAGAGGTAGCGCGGCAGGTGCACCAGGTGCCCCGCTCCGACATCGGCGACGAAGCCGCGGTGCACCAGGCGCCCCACCTGGGCCCCCATGTCGGTCATGGCCGGCAGGATCGTCAGGTCGACCGACCCGGCGAGCGCCCGCTCCACCTCTCGCCACCGGGCGAGGACCGCTTCCACGTCGGCGAGCACGCGCTCGGTCGCGGCTGCGAGCCCCGGTGCCACCAGAGTGCGCAGCTGCGCGAAGTCCTCGGCGTCACGCACCGGACCGCCGTGCTGGTCCATCGACGCCTCGCACGCCGCGAGCACACAGTCGTCGAGCAGCTCGGCGACCGAGGCGTACGGCGAGCCGGCCAGGGCCAGCTTGCGCCGGTTGTCCAGCCCCTTCAACAGTGCCGGCGCCGGATCGGGACAGGTGAGCGCGAGCAGGCGGCGCACGCCGTGTCGGTGCGCGGACTCCTGGGCCGCCTCGGACCCGAACACCCGCAGTCCGACGCTGGCCCCCTCGTCGACCAGCGCCGGGAAGCCCAGGACCTGGTGGCCGGCCCGCGCCTGCTCGAAGGACGGCGTGATGGAGCCGAACGTCCACGCTGTCTGACCGGTGGTCGTGCGCTCGGCCGCGGCCTCCTCCAGCGCTTCCTCGAATCGCCCACGCAACGGCTGTTTCAACGCCCCCAGGTCCTTGCCGCTGGCGACGACGTGGCCGGAGTCGTCGACCACGCGATAGGTGGGCCGGAGGTGTGGCGGCACCCGCTCCAGGTCCCAGGCCTCGCGCGGCACCAGCAGCCCGCTCCGAGCGCGCAGGTAGCGCTCCAGTGCGTCCAGCAGGGGCTCCTCCCCCGCCGGGACCGCCGCGAGGAACTCGCGCGCCACGTCGGGCGCCGGGACGAACGTGACCCGCAGCGGCTTGGGCAACGACCGGATCAGTGCAGTGACCAGCTCCTCCCGGAGCCCGGGCACCTGCCACGACAGCGCGTCGTCCGAGAGCCGGTTGATCGTCGCCAGCGGAACCTCGACGGTGACACCGTCGTCCTCGGCGCCGGGCGCGAAGTGGTAGGCCAGCGGCAACGAGACCGCGTCCTCCAGCCACTGGTCCGGGTAGTCGGCCTGGTCCACCTGCTGCGCCGTGTCGTGGACGAGCATCGACGGGTCGAAGGTGAGCAGCTCGGGACGGCTGCGGCGCTCCTGCTTCCACCAGCTGTCGAAGTGAGCCGCGGAGACCACGCCGCTGCCGACGCGGGCGTCGTAGAAGTCGAACAACGTGTGCTCGTCGACCACGAGGTCACGGCGTCGCGCCCGGTGCTCGAGGTCCTCGGCCTGCTCCAACAGCTCCTGGTTGTCGTGGAAGAACCGGTGCCGGGTGCGCCACTCGCCGTACACCAGCGCGTGCCGGATGAAGAGCTCGCGTGCCAGCTCCGGCTCGATGGCGCCGTACTGGACGAGCCGGTCGGCGACCAGCGGGACGCCGTACAAGGTGACGCGCTCGCGCGCCATCACCGCCATCCGCTTGCGCGACCAGTGCGGCTCGGAGTAGCTGCGCTTGACCAGGTGCGCGCCCACCTTCTCGGCCCACTGGGGTTCGATGGCCGCGTTGACCCGGGCGTACAGCCGGGAGGTCTCCACCAGCTCGGCCGCCATCAGGTACGCCGGCTGCTTGCGGAAGAGCCCCGAGCCCGGGAAGACCGCGAACCGGGTGTTGCGGGCACCGAGGTAGTCGCGCCGATCCGGGTCGCGCAGCCCCACGTGGGACAGCAGTCCCGCCAGGAGCGCCTGGTGCACCGCGTCCTCGTCCATCTCGGCGGCAATGTCGGTCGAGCTCGTCGAGACCACGGGTGACCCCACCACGTCATGGCTCCGCTCGGAGCGACCACCGACCCCGACCTGCTTCGCTGTCCGCCGCAGCTGGGCCTCCACCTCCTGCCACTCGCGGATCCGCAGGTAGTTGAGGTGCTCGCCGCGGCACATCCGGCGGAAGGCGCTGGAGCTGAGCTCACGCTGCTGGGTCCGCACGTGGCGCCACAGGTTGAGCAGGGTGAGGAAGTCGGAGCGTTCATGGCGGAAGCGGGCGTGCAGCTGGTCGGCACGCGCCTGGTGCTCCACCGGCCGTTCGCGCGGGTCCTGCACCGAGAGAGCGGCAGCGATGACCGTCACCTCGCGCAACACCCCGAGCCGCGCAGCCTCCACCAGCATCCGGGCCAGCCGGGGGTCGACCGGGAACGCCGCGAGCTGCCGACCGAGCTTGGTGAGGCGTCGTTGGTCGTTGCGACCGGAGCTCCCGGCCTGGAGCGCGCCCAGCTCGTCCAGCAGCTGGAGGGCCGCGGTGACCTGGCGGCGGTCCGGCTGGTCCAGGAAGGGGAAGCCTCCGATGTCACCGAGACCCAGCGAGAGCATCTGGAGGATCACCGAGGCCAGGTTGGTGCGCTGGATCTCGGGGTCGGTGTAGGTCGAGCGGGACTCGAAGTCCTCCTCGGAGTACAGCCTGACGGCGACACCTGCGGCCACACGCCCGCACCGCCCGGAGCGCTGCCGTGCCGAGGCCTGGCTGACCGGTTCGATCGGGAGGCGCTGCACCTTGGCCCGCAGCGAGTAGCGCGAGATCCGCGCCCAGCCGGTGTCGACGACGTACCGGATGCCGGGGACGGTCAGCGAGGTCTCCGCGACGTTGGTGGCGAGCACGATCCTGCGGCGGGAGTGCCGCTCGAAGACCCGGTGCTGCTCCTTGGCCGACAGACGCGCGTAGAGCGGCACCACGTCGATCTCGCCGCGCACACCGGTCCCCCAGGTCTCGTCCCGGAGCACGTCGGCGGTGTCGCGGATCTCTCGCTCCCCCGGCAGGAAGACCAGGATGTCGCCTGGCCCTTCGGCGACCAGCTCGTGGCAGGCGGCGACGATGGCCTCGGTCTGGTCGCGGACGACCGCCTCACCCTCCTCGTCGTCGTAGCCCTGCTCGACCAGCGGCCGGTACCTGATCTCCACGGGATAGGTGCGACCCGAGACCTCCACGATCGGTGCCGGGTTGCCCTCGGGGTCGGCGAAGTGACGTGCGAACTTCTCGGGGTCGATGGTCGCGGAGGTGATGATCACCTTGAGATCGGGACGCCTGGGCAGCAGCTGCTTGAGGTAGCCCAGCAGGAAGTCGACGTTGAGACTGCGCTCGTGGGCCTCGTCGATGATGATCGTGTCGTAGGCGCTGAGCATCCGGTCGTGCTGCAGCTCGGCGAGCAGGATGCCGTCGGTCATCAGCTTGACCAGCGTGTCGGGCCCGGAGTGGTCGGTGAAGCGGACCTGATGACCGATCAGGCTGCCCGGCTCGGTCCCGGTCTCCTCCGCGATCCGTTCGGCGACAGTGCGCGCGGCGATCCGGCGCGGTTGGGTGTGCCCGATCAGACCCGCGACGCCCCGGCCGAGCTCGAGGCAGATCTTCGGCAGCTGGGTGGTCTTGCCCGATCCGGTCTCGCCCGCCACGACCACCACCTGGTGGTCCCGGATCGCGGTGGCGATGTCGCCACGCCGCTCGCTGACCGGCAGCTCGTCGGGGTAGGTCAGCGGCGGGAGCAACCCGGCGCGGCGCTCGATCTCCTCGGGCGGGAGCCGGCGCCGCCGGCGGCCCTGGGGTCCCCGGCGGCCCCCACGCCGTCCTCCCCGTCGGTCGGGTGAGGTCACTCGCCGCGCAGCAGGGGCGGAGTGATGCTTGCGGTCGGGCGCGCGGTGAAGAGAGCGGCCGGCCGGCCACGGCCACGTTGCACCGACTTGCCCGTGGGACGGAGCAGCCCGGGGACGCCGGTCACCTTGCGCTGGAAGTTGCCGGCGTCGAGCTCGACACCCCAGAGCTGCTCGTAGACCTCACGGAGCTCGCTGACCGTGAAGCTGCGCGGCAGGAGGTGCGCGGCGAAGCCGGTGCGCTCGACCATGAGCGTGGCACGGGCCAGTGCGTCGTCGAGGATCTCGCGGTGGTCGAAGGCGAGCTTGCGGGGCCTGCGGGCCTCGGCCACCGGCATCCACAGCGCCTCGTCGGCGTCGTCGGCACCCTCGACCTCCACGGTCCAGGGAAGGCCGGTGAGGAAGGCCGCGCTGACCACTCGTCCGCGAGGGTCACGCTTCGGTGCGCCGTAGGCACCCAGCTGGGTGAGCTTGACCCGGCTGGGACTGACGCCGGTCTCCTCCTGGAGCTCCCGTGCAGCGGCCGTGGCCAGGTCCTCGCCGGGTTCGACGAAGCCGCCCGGCAGCGCCCAACGGCCTTGGTAGGGATTCGTGCCCCGTCGGACGACGAGCACGCTGAGCCCCTGGTCGGGGTGAAGCGTCAGCGCCGCGACATCGGCGGTCATGAGGACGGACTGAGGCTTCGGCACAGTCGCAGGATACTTGTCCGAGGTACAACTACGCGACGGGGGTGTCGATCCGGGGGGCGCGGGCCAGCGCCGGCAGCGCAGCGGTGAGCGTGGCGAGCAGCTCGCTGCGCGACATCGAGGTGGGCGCATCGAGCCACGCCAGCACCGTCTCCTCGACCAAGGCGGACCAGCCACGGACGATCAGGCGTGACCTGGCGTCGTCCCGCAGGCCGACGCTGTCCAGCAACGACGCATTGGCGGGGTCGAAGATCCGGGTGGTGAGGATGTGACGGGAGGTCTCGTAGATCTCCTGGTAGGAGGCATCGCCTCCGGCTGCCGAGCGCACGAAAGCGACGTACCCGTCGTGGTTCTGCGAGACGAAGTCGACGTAGGCCTCCAGCGAGGACTGCATCTGGTCCAGGGGCGACCCGATGCCGTTGGGGGCGGTGCTCTCCACGACGTGGGCCGACATCCGGCGCAGCACCGAGAGGTTGAAGTCACGCTTGTTGCTGAAGTAGTGGTACAGCAGACCGCGCGAGATTCCGGCGCGCTCGGCGAGCAGGTCGATCGAGAGCTCCTCCAGGCCGTAGTCGGCGAGCAGCTGCACACCGAGGTCGAGCAGCTGGTTGCGCCGCTGCGCGGGGTCCAACCTGACTCGGGTGCTCATGTCGCCATCCTAACTGAATCGCGTTCAACAACGTGTCGCATGTCACCGAACCGGGCGCAACAGCCTTATTGATACCTGTTCAATAGGCTCACTACGATGGCCAGATGACTTCCACGGAGCTCCCCGACCACGTCCGGACCCTCGTCGTCGGCGCCGGTTTCGCCGGTCTGGCCATGGCGATCGAGCTCGACCGGACCGGTGACGACGACTACGCCGTGATCGAGCGCAGCAGCGACGTGGGCGGCACCTGGCGTGACAACACCTACCCCGGTGCCGCCTGCGACGTGCCCTCACAGCTCTACTCCTACTCCTTCGCGCTCAACCCGGGATGGACCCGCTCCTTCTCCCCCCAGCCGGAGATCCAGGCCTACATCCGACGAGTGGCACAGGAGTCGGGCACGCTGGACCACTTCTCCTTCGAGACCGAGCTGCTCGACGCCACCTGGGACAACGAGCAGCAGCACTGGCGGGTCAGCACCTCGCGCGGCGACCTGACCGCGGACGTCGTGGTCTCGGCCGCAGGCGCGCTGTCCGACCCCCGCAACCCCGACATCTCGGGGTTCGACTCCTTCGAGGGGGAGGTCTTCCACTCCGCGGACTGGAACCACGACTACGACCTGAGCGGCAAGCGCGTCGCGATCATCGGCACCGGGGCCTCGGCGATCCAGATCATCCCGGAGATCGCTCCGAGCGTCGGACACCTCGACGTCTACCAACGCACCGCGCCCTGGGTCATCCCCCGCAACGACCGGGCGTACACGGGGCTGGAGAGGCTGGCCTTCAGCCACGTCCCGGGCGTGCAGCGGCTCTACCGCACCGCGATCTACTGGGGCCGCGAGCTCTACGTCCCCGCCTTCACCAAGGCTCCGCAGCTGGCCTGGCCCGCCAAGCGGCTCGCGTTGTCCAACATCTCACGAGGGATCAGCGATCCGACCCTGCGCGAGAAGGTCACCCCCGACTACCAGATCGGGTGCAAGCGGATCCTGATCTCCAACGACTACTACCCCGCCCTGGATCGCGACAACGTCGACCTGGTCACCGACGGCATCTCGCGCATCACCACGAACGGCATCGTCACCGCAGACGGCGTGGAGCGGGAGGTGGACGCCATCATCGTGGCCACGGGCTTCTTCACCACCGACCTCCCGATCGCCCACCAGATCACGGGGCGGGAGGGGGTCACCCTCGCCGACCACTTCCAGCGCGTGGGCATGCAGGCCTACAAGGGCTCCACGGTGCACGGCTTCCCGAACCTCTTCTTCATCGTCGGACCCAACACCGGGCTGGGCCACTCGAGCATGGTCTTCATGATCGAGTCCCAGGTCCGCTACGTCACCGGCGCCCTGCAGCACCTGCGGCGGGCCGGGAAGGTCGCCGTCGAGCCCACGGCCCAGGCGCAGAAGGACTACGTGACGGACCTGCAGGAGCGGATGCAGAGCACCGTCTGGAGCGTCGGCGGGTGCGCCAGCTGGTACCTCGACTCCCACGGCCGCAACGTGACGCTGTGGCCGCGCGCGACCTTCACCTTCCGCCGACTCACCCACAGCTTCGATCCCGACGCCTACCAGGTGCCCAGCGCCGTGCCCGTGGAAGACCCCGAGCGTGAGGAGGTCCGGGCGTGAGCTGGAGCAGGGACAAGGTCGTCGTCATCACCGGCGGCGCAAGCGGCATCGGCCGCAGTCTCGGAGTCCTCGCCGCCCAGCGCGGTGCGCGGGTCGCGCTCTCCGACGTGGACGCGGCCGGCCTGGAGGAGACCGCGCTGCTGGTCAAGCAAGCCGGAGGGGACTCTCCGCGCACCGACCATCTGGACGTGCGTGACCGCGACGCGTGGTCGTCGTACGCAGACGAGCTCGTGGCCGACCTCGGACGCGTCGACGCGCTGGTCAACAACGCGGGTGTGGCCCTGCACGGCAATGTCACGGACATGACCTATGCCGACATCGAGTGGGTCATGGACATCGACTTCTGGGGGGTCGTCAACGGCTCCAAGACCTTCCTGCCTCACCTCATCGCCTCCGGCGACGGCCGGCTGGTCAACATCTCCAGCCTGTTCGGGCTGATGGCCGTTCCGGGCCAGTCGGCGTACAACTCCGCGAAGTTCGCGGTGCGCGGCTTCACCGAGGCGTTGCGTCAGGAGATGCTCGTGGCGCGTCACCCGGTCAAGGTCACCTGCGTCCACCCGGGCGGGATCAAGACCGCCATCGCGCGCAACGCGCGCGCTGCCGGTGTGGACCAGGCCGGCAACGCCGAGCTCTTCGACCGCTACCTGGCCCGCACCACCGCGGAATCCGCCGCATCGAGCATCCTCAGAGGCATGGAGGCCGGGAAGCCCCGCCTGCTGGTGGGCATGGACGCCAAGGCCCTTGACCTGCAGGTTCGGGTCCTCGGATCGGCGTACCAACGTCTGGTCGCAGCGGCGACGGGTGCCGGCATGAGGCGCATGCCGAGCTGACCCCGTTCCCGGGAGCCGGAAGCCGCGGGGGTCGTCCCCGCGGCGTTCGACCACCTCTCGGATTCTGCAGGTTCATGCATTGCATCGAACCCGGGCGGAGAGATGGGCAGACTCGTACACGTGACCAAGACATCCGCCGCCGACCCGACCACCGGGCTGACCGTGGCGCGCGTCCAGGGCGACTTCCTGGTGCACCTGGTGGCTCATCCGCAGCGGCGGAGCCTGTGCGGGCAGAGCGTGCGGGCCAATCCGCCCCACAAGAGCTTCCGTGAAGCCGGGTGCGCCACCTGTGCCGCCGCGGCGATCGATGCCGGACACCTCGCCGTGCTCGATGGCGAGCGCTCCTGGATCAACCTGCGCCGGTTGCAGCTCGCCGGCACCTGAACAGAGGCCGGAACCGATTTAGGCAATCCTTCCGTGACCGATCAGACGTCCGCTCCGGTGGCCATATCATACCCCTAGGGGTAGCGTCAAAGGTATGACAAGGACGTCACCGAACAAGCTCCTGATCCTCGGCTCCGGCACCGCCGGAACCATGGTCGCGAACAAGATCCACAAGCGACTGCCTGACTGGAAGGTCACGGTGGTCGACAAGGACGAGGTTCACGACTACCAGCCCGGCTACCTGTTCATCCCGTTCGGGATGAACACCCCGCAGCAGATCCGCAAGTCCAAGCAGCAGTTCCTCGCCGACGGGGTCGAGGTCGTCGTGGGTGAGGTCGACCGAGTCGATCCGGAGAGCAAGTCGGTGGCGCTGTCCAACGGCTCGACTCTCGACTACGACTACCTGGTCATCGCCAGCGGCGCCACGCCACGGCCCGACCAGACCGAGGGCATGCTCGGCCCCGAGTGGCACCACAGCGTCGGCGAGTTCTACACGCTGGCCGGGGCGATAGCGCTCCGCAAGCAGCTGAAGGACTTCACGGGTGGCCGGCTGGTCGTCCACCTGACCGAGCTCCCGATCAAGTGCCCGGTGGCTCCGCTGGAGTTCACCTTCCTCGCCGACGACTACCTGCGCCAGCGCGGACTGCGTGAGCGCACCGAGCTGGTGTTCGTCACCCCCCTGGACGGTGCCTTCACCAAGCCCGTGGCCAGCCGGCACCTCGGCAACGCCCTCACCGAACGGGGCATCGAGCTGGAGACCGACTTCATGATCGAGTCGGTCGACCAGGAACGCCGCGTGATCACCTCCTACGACGAGCGCGAGGTCGCCTACGACCTGCTGGTGACGATCCCCGTCAACATGGGCGCGGACTTCGTCACCAGATCGGGGTTGGGCGACGAGCTGAACTACGTGCCCGTCGACAAGCACACCATGCAGTCGACGCAGCACCCCGAGATCTTCGCGCTCGGGGATGCGGCGAACCTCCCGACGTCGAAGGCGGGGTCGGTGGCCCACTTCTCGGTCGAGGTCTTCGTGGAGAACTTCGTCGAGCTGGCCTCCGGCAAACCCATGACGCACTCCTTCGACGGCCACGCGAACTGCTTCGTGGAGTCGGGCGGCGGCAAGGCGCTGCTGCTGGACTTCAACTACGACACCGAGCCGCTGACCGGCACCTTCCCGCTGGCCAAGGTCGGTCCGATGAAGCTGCTCGGGGAGTCGCGGGTCAACCACCTCGGCAAGCTCGCGTTCCGCCACGTCTACTGGCACGCGCTGCTCCCGGGTCGCCCCCTCGGGCTGCCCTCCGACATGACCATGGCCGGAAAGAACCCGGAGTGAGGACCCACCTCACTCCCATCGAGCAAGGAGAACCAACCATGCCCACGACCACCATCGCCGGCCGCACGGTCGACGTGAACGAAGAGGGTTTCCTCACCGATCCGCAGGAGTGGAACGAGGACCTCGGCACCGAGCTCGCCCGGCTGATCGGCATCGAGATGACCGACGCCCACTGGGAGGTGGTCCGCTTCCTGAGGCAGGACCACGACGTCATGGGCGAGACCGCGACCCTGCGTCGGGTCAGCACCCAGACCGGCGTGCCCGTCAAGCAGCTGTTCGCCCTGTTCCCCAAGAAGCCTGCCAAGAAGATGGCCTATGTCTCGGGCCTGCCCAAGCCGAAGGGATGCGTGTGATGACCACCGACCAGAGCACTCCTGTGAATCCGACTCCTGAGACCCCGTTCGTGCCGTCGTTCGACGACGAGGTCGAGACCGACCGCAAGCTCGCGATCATCTGCTCCAAGGGCAACCTCGACATGGCCTACCCGGGCCTGATCCTCGCCAACGCCGCACTGGGCGAAGGCATCGAGGTGCACCTGTTCTTCACCTTCTGGGGCTTCGAGATGATCAACAAGAAGACCATGGAACACCTGAAGTTCTCCCCGATGGGCAACACCGCGACGCACATGCCGAACTCGCTCTCGGGCCTGCCCGGGATGACCTCGATGGCGACCCGCATGATGAAGAAGCAGATCGCTGCGCTCGACGTGCCCGAGGTGCCGGAGTTCCTCGAGGTGATCCACGAGTCCGGAGGCCACCTGTGGGCGTGCCGGATGTCCGCGGACATGAACAAGCTGGAGGAGGAGGACCTCTACGACGGCGTCGAGGGGATCATCTCTGCCAGCGACTTCATGGAGCTCACCGACGGCGCCCAGCTGCTCTTCATCTGAGGGCCACCAGGAGCGGCACAAGGCTCAGCCCGCGGCCGGGCCGGTCAGACGGACGGTGGGGCGCAGCGTCAAGGAGGCGTGGCGTCACGTCACCCGGCGCAGCCACAGCGGGAGCCACCGGACGACACGGCGACAGCGCGCCCCGCCGCTCGGCCGCCCGGTGGGAGCCCGCACACGCTGGCGAGTCCCCTCGGCTGCACGGCAGTCCGCACACGTGGCGGCCGGGCCGGTCAGACGGACGGTGGGGCGCAGCGTCAAGGAGGCGTGGCGTCACGTCGCCCGGCGCAGCCACAGCGGGAGCCACCGGACGACACGGCGACAGCGCGCCCCGCCGTTCGGCCGCCCGGTGGGAGCCCGCACACGCTGGCGAGTCCCCTCGGCTGCACGGCAGTCCGCACACGTGGCGGCCGGGCCGGTCAGACGGACGGTGGGGCGCAGCGTCAAGAAGGCGTGGCGTCACGTCACCCGGCGCAGCCACAGCGGGAGCCACCGGACGACACGGCGACAGCGCGCCCCGCCGTTCGGCTGGGTGGTGCGGTCGCACCGAGTCGAGAGTTGGTGGAGCTGAGGGGACTCGAACCCCTGACCCCCTCCATGCCATGGAGGTGCGCTACCAGCTGCGCCACAGCCCCGTGGCTCCGGATCCGCGACCCGAGGGGCCCGCCGGAGCAACCACGCGATCCTAGCCAATCGCCTCCGTCGACGCGAAATCGCCCCGGCCGTAGGACTGGAGTCGAGGCGCGCTCGCACCCGGAGCAAGCGCGACCGAGCACCACTGACAGTTGTCGAAGACCCCGAGGGTGGTGATGCTCTCCCGGGGCCAGCCCAGCAGCCCGCTCAGGGCCAGCTTCATCGCTGCGCCGTGGGTGACCACGATCCCGACCTCACCGGGCTGCAGCGCAGCGAGGTGCTCAGTGACGGACGGCACGATTCGCTGCCACACGGCGTCGACGCTCTCGGTGCCGGGGATCAGGAGCAGCTGCTCGAGGAACCCCATGTCCCGATGCAGCTGCGGCCAGCGCTGTGCCGCCTCGTCGTGGGTCAGGCCCTCGCGCTCTCCGGCGTCGAACTCTCGCAGCCGCGCGTCGAGCTGGACCTCCAGCCCGCAGGACTCGGCGACGTACGCCGCTGTCTGGTGCGCCCGTGCCAGGTCGGAGGACCAGAGCCGGGCAGGCGAGAGCCCGGCCAGGAGCTCAGCGACCCGTCGTGCCTGTTCGTGGCCGACCTCGTCCAGCTCGACCGGGGCGTGCCCCTGGGCACGCTGCAGGTGGTTCCACGCGGTGCGCCCGTGCCGCAGCAGCACCAGGCGCCGCGAGCCGGCGCGGCTCAATCGTGCGAGCCTCGGCCGGCGACCACGGACTCGGGCAGCTCCAGCAGCGGGCAGTCGCGCCAGAGCCGCTCGAGGGCGTAGAACGCACGCTCCTCCTCGTGCTGCACGTGCACGACGATGTCGGCGTAGTCGAGCAGCACCCAGCGCCCCTCGCGCTCCCCCTCGCGGCGGACCGGTTTGGCGCCCAGCTCGCGCAACCGATCCTCGATCGCGTCGACGACCGCGCGCACCTGGCGTTCGTTGCGCGCCGAGGCGATCAGGAACGCGTCGGTGATGATGAGCTGGTCGCTCACGTCGAAGGCCATGATCTGCTCCGCCAGCTTGTCCGCCGCTGCCTCGGCTGCGGCACGGACCAGCTCGGCGGCTCGTTCGGTAGCGGTCACACAAGGTCCTTCCGGGGCTGGGGGCGCTGCTTGGTGCTCTGGTCGGGATGGTCCCGGTAGAGCTGATACTTCGAGATGTACTGCACCACACCGTCGGGCACGAGATACCACACGGGTTCCCCGCGGGCCGCCCGGACGCGGCAGGCGGTCGAGGAGATCGCCAGCGCGGGGATCTCGACGATCGTCACTCGGTCGTGGGGGATTCCCTCCAAGGTCGAGGGGTCCATGGCATAGCCGGGACGGGTGCAGCCGACGAACTGCGCGAGCTCGAAGAGTCGCTCCGAGGAGCGCCAGGTGAGGATCTCCTGGAGCGCGTCGGCGCCGGTGATGAAGAACAGCTCGGCTCCGGGATAGTGCCGGGACAGGTCGTGCAGCGTGTCGACGGTGTACGTCGGGCCCTGACGGTCGATGTCGACCCTGGAGACCGTGAAGCGTGGGTTGGAGGCGGTGGCGATGACCGTCATCAGGTAGCGGTGCTCGGCGGGCGAGACCGGGCGGTCAGCCTTCTGGTAGGGCTGGCCGGTGGGGACGAAGACGACCTCGTCGAGGTCGAACCACGCCTGGACCTCGCTGGCAGCGACGAGGTGGCCGTGGTGGACCGGGTCGAACGTGCCGCCCATGACGCCGACACGGCGGCTCCGGGCGGCCCCGGTCACGGTGCCTCCGCGGTCGAGCTCACCGGCGACTCACGTGTGGTCGCGTCCTCCGCCGACCACGATGACGATGAGGAGCAGGACCAGGAGACCGCCCAACACCACAGCGCCGACAACGTAGGGACTGACGCCTTGTGCCCCGGCGGTCTCGCTCAGACTGATCAGACTCGAACGCATGGCCGGAGCCTACCGCGAACCCGTCCTCCTCAGCGCACTTGTCCCTCGCCGGTCACGACGTACTTCGTCGAGGTCATCTCCGGGAGTCCCATCGGCCCGCGGGCGTGCAGCTTCTGGGTGGAGATCCCGATCTCGGCGCCGAACCCGAACTCACCGCCGTCGGTGAAGCGGGTGCTGGCGTTGACCAGGACCGCGGCGGCGTCCACCGTGGCCACGAACCGCCGGGCCGCTGCCTGGGAGTCGGTGACGATCGCCTCGGTGTGACCGCTGGAGTGGCGCCGGATGTGGTCCACCGCAGCGTCCAGCGAGGGCACCACGGCGGCGGCGATGTCGAGGGAGAGGTACTCGGTGTCCCAGTCCTCGTCAGTGGCAGGCAGCACCCCGTCGACAGCCGCGAACCGCTGGTCGCCGTGCACCGTGACTCCCGCGGTCTGGAGCGAGCCCACCACCCGCGGGACGAACACCTCGGCAACGTCCTGGTGCACCAGCAGCGACTCGGCGGCGTTGCACACCGAGGGACGGTGGGTCTTGGCGTTGAGCACGATCGCCAGTGCCATGTCGAGGTCTGCGTCGGCGTCGACGTACACGTGGCAGTTGCCGACCCCGGTCTCCACGACCGGCACGGTCGACTCCTCGACGACCGACCGGATGAGACCGGCGCCGCCCCGCGGGATGAGCACGTCGACCAGGCCGCGGGCGCGCATCAGCACCTTGGCGCCTTCGTGTCCGGCGCCGGGCACGAGCTGCACCGCGTCCGCGGGGAGGCCGGCGCCGGCCACGGCGTCGCGCAGGCAGGCCACGATGGCCTGGTTGGAGCGGGCCGCGCTGCCCGAGCCGCGCAGCAGGGCGGCGTTGCCGCTCTTGAGGCAGATCCCCGCGGCGTCCGCGGTGACGTTGGGCCTCGCCTCATAGATGATGCCGACCACTCCGAACGGCACCCGCACCTGACGCAGCTCGAGCCCGTTGGCCAGTGTGCTCCCGCGCACCACCTCACCGACCGGGTCCTCCAAAGCGGCGACCTCACGCAGCCCCAGCGCCATCCCCTCGATCCGGCTCTCGTCCAGAGCCAGGCGGTCGAGCATCGCCTCAGGGGTGCCTGCGGCCCGGGCGGCCGTGACGTCAGCGGCATTCGCCTCCAGGATCTGGGGGGTCGCACTCAGCAGTGCCTGCGCCATCGCCTCCAGCGCCGCGTCCTTGGACGCCCGGGTCGCCAGGGCCAGGTCGTGGGACGCGGCCCGGGCGCGCGTGGCCACCTCATGCACGGCGGTCTCGACGTCGAGGTTCATGCCCCCAGCCTAGGTTCTGGGGAACAGGGGCGGTCGGGCCGACCACGCTCCGGAGCCACGGGCGCAGAGTCAGCGCAGCTGCGGGGTGACGGTGAGGTCGCTGAGGTTGTCGAACCGACGCCGTTGCCGGTGCACCGGGCGCTCCACGATCTCCAGTCCGACGACCTCCCAGGCCGGCAGGTTGGCGCTCTCGCGGTGCTCGTTCCACAGGCGCAGTGCCAGCGAGCCGACGTCGACCAGGCTCTCGCCCTCGTCCCAGTAGGTGATCTCGGCGGTGTCGGTGCTGAACCTGACACCGGAGAGGAACGGCCGCTCAGCGACCAGCCGGCCGAGCGCGGCCCTGATCATCAGGGGCTCCATGGAGTCTCCTGACAGCGTCAGCGTCACGTGCCACAGACGACTAATCTTGTTCACCGCACTCCTACATGGCCTCTGCCTGCCCTCGCGTCCAAGCCTGCCCAGAAAACCAGGTCCGCGTCCCCCGAACTCACCAGAAGTTTGCCCATCTGACGAGCTTTCACCCCATCGATGGAACAGCGGTGACGGCTGTGACGAGTGGGGCTGGAACGCCGTGCCACAACCTTTCCGGCTCACCGCCGGACCAGCACCACCAGATCGTCGCGGTGGACGACCTCGCGCTCGTAGGACGCACCGAGCTCACGTGCCAGCTCGCGGGTGGAGCGGCCGGCCAGGCTGGGAAGCTCGGCGGAGTCGTAGTTGACCAGCCCTCGAGCCACGACCCGGTCCTGGGAGTCGACCAGGTCGACCGGGTCGCCGCTGGAGAAGGTGCCGTGCACGGCCTCGATCCCCGCGGGGAGCAGGGAGGCGCGCCGCTCCACCAACGCCCGCACCGCACCGTCGTCGAGCCGGATCCGGCCCCGGCCCTCGGTGGCGTGCGCCAGCCACAGCAACCGGGTCGGTCGACGGCGTCCGGTGGGGTGGAACAGAGTGCCGACCTCCTCGCCCGCCAGCGCCGCTCGGGCCAGCGCAGCCGAGGTGAGCACCACCGGGATGCCGGCGCCGGTGGCGATCCTGGCGGCCTCGAGCTTGGTGCGCATGCCTCCGGTGCCGACGCCGGTGGCCGCGGCCTTGCCCACCTGGACGTCGGCGAGGTCTTCCTCGCCGCGCACATCGGTGACCAGGCTGCTGTCGTGGTGGTGGGGGTGCCCGTCGTACAACCCGTCCACGTCGCTGAGCAGCACCAGGAGGTCGGCGTGGACCAGGTGGGCCACGAGGGCTGCGAGCCGGTCGTTGTCACCGAAGCGGATCTCGGTGGTGGCCACGGTGTCGTTCTCGTTGACCACCGGGACCACTCCCAGCTCCCGGAGCCGTCCGAAGGTGCGGTACGCGTTCTGGTGGTGGCTGCGGCGGGTGACGTCGTCCAGCGTGAGCAGCACCTGACCAGTGGTCAGCCCGTGTCGGGCGAACTCCTCGGTGTAGCGCCGCACCAGCAGCCCCTGGCCGACCGAGGCCGCGGCCTGCTGGGTGGCCAGGTCGCGGGGCCGCCGCTCGAGCCCCAGCGGGGTGAGGCCGGCCGCGATCGCGCCGCTGGAGACCAGCACGACCTCGGCGCCGCGAGAGCGCACGCCGGCGAGCACCTCCACCAGATCGCTGATCTGCGCCTCGTCCACGCCGCCCCCGGCGGTCGCCAAGGACGAGGAACCCACCTTGACCACGACCCGACGGGCCTGGAGCACCTCGGGCCGCGTCATCAGTCGTCCCGGGTGTCCTTCTCGGGGGTCCCGGGATCGGTCTCTGCGTCGCCGGACCCGGACCGCGCGAGCCGCCGGGCCACGTCAGCGCGGGCCTCGCCCTCCTCGCGTTGTTCATACTCTGCATCGATCGCGCGCCGGCGGGTGACCGACTCCCTCTCCTGGGTGAACCGCTCGTCCCTGCCTCGATTGCCGGCCAGCACCGTCTCCCCCGCGTCGACCAGGGGGCGGAAGTCGAAGACGACGGCATCGGGATCGGCCCCGATCAGCACGGTGTCGCCCTCCAGCGCGCCCAGCTCCAGAAGCCGGTCCTCCACGCCCAACCGGTGCAGTCGGTCGGCCAGGAACCCCACCGCCTCGTCGTTGGAGAAGTCGGTCTGGCGCACCCACCGCTCCGGCTTGGTCCCGCGCACTCGCCAGGCCGGACGATCCTGTGAGGTGGGGTCGTCGGTGCGGGTGACCTCGAAGTCGGCGCCGGTGTCGGCGCTCTGTGGCCGCAGCACGATCCGGGTGGGCTCCGCGGCCGGTCGCTCCGCGCGTGCCCGCGAGACGACCTCGGCCATGGCGAAGGACAGCTCGCGCAACCCCTCGCGGGACACGGCGGACACCGGCAGGACCCGCAACCCGCGGGCCACGAGATCGTCGATCACCATGTCGACCAGGTCGCGCGCGTCGGGGACGTCGATCTTGTTCAGCGCCACCAGACGTGGCCGGTCCTCCAGCCCGCCGTACGACGACAGCTCGGCCTCGATCACGTCGAGGTCACCCAGGGGGTCGCGCTGGGACTCGAAGGTCGCCATGTCGATCACGTGCACCAGCGCGGCGCAGCGCTCGACATGGCGCAGGAAGTCGTGCCCCAGCCCTCGGCCATCGCTGGCCCCCTCGATGAGCCCCGGCACATCGGCCACGGTGAAGGTGGTCTCTCCCGCGGTGACCACCCCGAGGTTCGGGACCAGGGTGGTGAAGGGGTAGTCGGCGATCTTCGGCCGGGCCCTGCTCAGGGCTGCGATCAGGCTGGACTTGCCGGCGCTGGGGAAGCCGACGAGACCGATGTCGGCGACGACCTTCAGCTCCAGCGCCACCGTCAGGTCATCGCCCGGCTCGCCCAGGAGCGCGAACCCGGGCGCCTTGCGCCGACCGCTTGCCAGGGCGGCGTTGCCCAGGCCGCCGCGGCCGCCCCCGGCGATGACGATCTCGGTGCCGGGACCGACGAGGTCGGCGAGCACCTCGCCCCGGCCGTCGCGCACGGTCGTGCCGTCGGGCACCGGGAGCACGAGGTCCGAGCCGTGGGCACCGTTGCGATGACCCCCGGCTCCCTGGCCGCCGTGCTCGGCCTTGCGCACCGGGCTGTGGTGGTAGTCGACCAGGGTGGTCACGTCGGGGTCGACCCGCAGGACCACCGAGCCGCCGGGCCCGCCGTTGCCACCGTCCGGACCGCCCAGGGGCTTGAACTTCTCCCGGTGCACCGACGCGACGCCGTTGCCGCCCCGTCCGGCCACCAGCCGCAGCTCGACGCGGTCGACGAATGTCGGGACGGCCACGGTGACCTCCTCGGGATCCTCGGTGTGCTGGTGTGGGTCGGTCGGCCGGCGGTCAGGAGCCCCTGAGACGCGCAGCAGGCGCCCTGCTGTGACCAGCGGGGCGCCTGTGAGCGGAGTCTGTCAGTCCGGCTGGCGGGACCTCAGGACGACGCGACGATGTTGACCACCCGGCGGCCGCGCTTGGTGCCGAACTCGACGCTTCCGGGGACCAGTGCGAACAGCGTGTCGTCGCCGCCGCGCCCCACACCGTCACCGGGGTGGAAGTGGGTGCCCCGCTGGCGGACGATGATCTCGCCGGCGTTGACGACCTGACCGCCGAAGCGCTTCACGCCCAGCCGCTTGGAGTTGGAGTCGCGACCGTTCTTGGTGGAGGCCGCGCCCTTCTTGTGTGCCATGGTTCCTAGCCCTTCGCGTCGACGCCGTCAGCTGGCGGAGATGTCGGTGATCTTGACCTGGGTGTAGCGCTGGCGGTGCCCCTGGCGCTTCTTGTAGCCCGTCTTGTTCTTGTACTTCTGGATGACCACCTTGGGGCCCTTGACGGGTCCGAGCACCTCACCGGTGACGCTCGCGCCGGAGAGCGTGGCGGCCTCAGCGGTGACGGACTGGCCGTCCACCAGCATCACCACCGGGAGAGTCACCGACTCGCCGACCGTGGTGGAGAGCCGGTCGATCTGGATGACGTCTCCCACGGAGACCTTCTGCTGGGTCCCGCCACTGCGCACGATCGCGTACACCGCGACTCACTCTCCTCGGTCGACTCAAAGTTCGGGGGCGCGCACCGCAAGCTGCTGATCCAGAGCCGAGCTTCGGAAAGGCAGACAGACAGGCACGCCGAAGGGCGCGACTCGCGGCGCGCCGACGTCACAGTCTACGGGCGCCGCTCAACGACGGTCAAAACGGCCCCGACCGCGCAACAGCGAGCGCCATCGGCTTCAGGGGGCCGTGCCTGAGGTCGACCCCGAGGAATCCTCGGTCGGCTCGACATCCCCGCCGTTGCCCGCGCGCTCGGCTGCGCCCGACGAGGGCGGCTCACCACCCGGTCGCGGCGGGCCCGCGGCGCGGTTGGCGCCCCGGCGGCGGGTCGAGGTCACGATCCGGGGGGTGCTGTCCACCGGCTCCCGGGGCGCCTCCGGGGGCTCCTCGGGGGCCTTGGTGCTGTCCGTGTCGGACTCGCCATCCACCGAGCCGGAGCCGGTCGATCCGGAGTCGTCGGAGCCGGCGTCGACCGGGTGCTTGGCCGACTTCTCGCTCGTCTCGGCTGCGTCCTTGTCGATGCGGGCCGTCGTGGCCTCAGCGGGCGCCCGGTCGGGAGCGTCCCCGGAGTCGTCCGAGTCCGCGTCGGTGCTGTGCTCCTCGTCCTCGTCGCGGTGTGCGGCCATCGCCGCGAACTCCGCGGGGCTCGGTCGGCGAACGGCGGGCTGGGAGTCGCTCTCCAGCGTGGCGCCCTTGGCCTTGCCGCTCTGCTTGCCCGACTTGCCGTTGTCGTCGGACTTCCCGGAGCGACCACGCTTGCCACGGCGGGGCTCGTCGTCCTGACGGGCCTTCTTGGGCTCGATCGGCTCCGCATGGACGTGGACACCGCGCCCCTGGCAGTGCTCACAGGCTTCGCTGAACGCCTCCAGCAACCCGGTGCCGATCCGCTTGCGCGTCATCTGGACCAACCCCAGCGAGGTGACCTCCGCGACCTGGTGTCGGGTGCGGTCCCGGCCCAGGCACTCGATCAGACGCCGCAGCACGAGCTCGCGGTTGCTCTCGAGCACCATGTCGATGAAGTCGATGACGATGATGCCGCCGATGTCGCGCAACCGGAGCTGCCGCACGAACTCCTCGGCAGCCTCGAGGTTGTTCTTGGTGACTGTCTCCTCCAGGTTGCCCCCGGAGCCGGTGAACTTGCCGGTGTTGACGTCGACCACGGTCATCGCCTCGGTGCGGTCGATGATCAACGAGCCGCCCGAGGGCAGCCAGACCTTGCGCTCCAGAGCCTTGTTGATCTGCTCGTCGATGCGGAACGCCGAGAACGCGTCCCCACCGTCGTCGTCGTGCTTGCTCAGTCGGTCGCCGAGGTCGGGCGCCACCTGCTCGACATAGGTGTGCACCATGTCCCAGGCGTCGTCCCCGGAGACGACCAGCTCCTTGAAGTCCTCTGTGAAGAGGTCCCGCACGACCTTCAACGTCAGGTCCGGCTCGGAGTAGAGCTCCTGGGGGGCGCTGACCCCTCCGCCCTCCACCTTCGAGGAGATGTCGTCCCAGCGCGCGGTGAGGCGAGCCACGTCGTGACGCAGCTCCTCCTCGGCGGCTCCCTCGGCCGCGGTCCGGACGATGACGCCGGCCTGGGCCGGCACGATCTCCTTGAGCAGATTCTTCAGGCGGTTGCGCTCGGCGTCCGGCAGCTTGCGGCTGATCCCGGAGGTGTTGCCCTCGGGGACGTAGACCAGGAACCGACCGGGCAGGCTGATCTGGCTGGTGAGCCGTGCGCCCTTGTGTCCGATCGGGTCCTTCGAGACCTGCACCAGCACGGCCTGGCCGGGCTTGAGCACCTGCTCGATCTTGCGGTCCTTGCCGCTGACGTTGCCGGCACCCAGAGCGTCCCAGTTGACCTCCCCGGCGTAGAGCACCGCGTTGCGGCCCCGCCCGATGTCGATGAAGGCCGCCTCCATCGAGGGCAGGACGTTCTGCACCTTCCCGAGGTAGACGTTGCCGATCAGGGAGGTCTGCGACTCGCGGGCGACGTAGTGCTCGACCAGGACCTTGTCCTCGAGCACGGCGATCTGGGTCAGGTCCTTGCGCTGGCGGATCACCATGGCTCGGTCGACCGACTCGCGCCGGGCGAGGAACTCGGCCTCGCTGATGACCGGAGCGCGCCGCCGTCCGGCCTCTCGACCCTCCCGACGCCGCTGCTTCTTGGCCTCGAGCCTGGTCGAGCCGGTGAACGCCGTGATCTCGTCCTCCGCGGCCTTCGCGGACCGCACCCGGGTCACGGTGTTGTCCGGGTCGTCCGATGAGCCGTCACCGCCCTCGCCGGAGCGACGACGGCGGCGACGGCGACGGCTCGAGGAGCTGGAACCACCCTCGCCCTGGTCGTCACCACCGGGGTCGTCGCCGGGAGCGCCGGACCGGGAGTCCTGGTCATTGTCGGCACCGGAGTCGCCGTCGGAGCGCTCCGCGCCACCCTGGCTGGAGGTGTCCGCGTCGGATCCGTTGTCGCCGCCCTCCTGGTCCGCGTCGGGTCCGCCCTTGCGGCCGCGTCGTCGACCGCCGCGGCGACGCCTGCGTCGCTGGCCGCCGTCGCCGTTGCCGTCGTCGGTCGAGTCCCCGGTGTCTCTGGAGTCTCCGGAGTCGCCGGAGCCAGCCTTGTCATCGGACCCGCCGGCGCCGGCTTCGCCAGAGCCGGCCGCGGTCTTCTTGGCCGCGGTCTTCTTGGCCGCGGTCTTCTTGGCAGGGGCCTTCTTGGCAGGCGCCTGCTTCGCACCACCCTGGTCGCCGCTGTCGGAGTCGCCGGCCCGGTCCTGGTCGGACTGCCCCGACTGCTCGGCCTGCTCGGCCTTGCTCGAGCGCTTGCGCGGCACCCGCTCGGCGGGCGGAGGCTGGAAGACGAGCCCGGGCGGGGTCGAGCGGTCGTCACCCGCTGAGTCCTTGGCATCGCTCGAGGAGTCCGCTGCCCCCGGCTCCGCCTGGAACGGCGCCTGGACCGGGGATGCCTTCTTGGCTGTGGCCCGCTTCGCCGGCGCCTTGGCGGCGGTGGCCTTCTTCGCCGCGGCCTTCTTGGCCGGCTGCTTCGCGGCGGACTTCTTGGCCGGCGCGGCACTGCTGGTGCCGGACTCCCCCGGCTGACCCGCGGAGTCCGTCGGCTCTGCCGGCGGGGCGGACTTCTTGGCGGCGGTGCGCTTGCGCGTCGTGGTCTTGATCGTGGGGCTGGTGGTGCTCCCGGACTTCTCGGGGGTCACATCGGCGTCGTCGGCCATCAGGCTCCTAGCCTGAGACGTGGTGGGTCTCAGGCGGTTCAGTCGCCGACCGCCGAAGCCTCCGGCGGCCGACTCAAGCTTGCAGTCGGTACGACGCCACGAGTGCCTGCGGGCACGACCGCGGTCGGCTGTTACGCGTCGCGGTCGGCTGCCAGCGGGTCCCCTACGGCACCGGTCTCCTCGTCAAGCGGTCCCTGGGCCCAGCGCTCGGCTAACACTCCGGGCGCCACTTCCAACCCAGCGACCTCGCGAAGACCAGCGAGGACGTCGTCGGGTCTCACGGACGGTGAACCATGCCGCAAGACAACCTCGAGTATGGCACAACCGGGATGCTCGGGCGTCTGCTCGGCCACTCGCGCGGCGATCACGGCGGCTCGGCAGTCGAGGGAACGCAGCCCCTTCTTGGTCATCCGCTCGACCAGAATCTCGGGCGTGTCGAGGAACCTGGTCAGGGCCTCCCCCGCGGCGTCCGGGGAGACGTCGATCAGCACCAGGCGCCACACGCTGGCCTGCATCCGGTCGGGAAGCGAGGGCCCGTGCGCCTCCACCACCTCGAGCACGTCCAAGCCAGGCGGAAGCGACGCGTCGACGCGGTCGCGCACCTCAGCCGGGTCCACCGGCTCCCGGAGCCCGATCTCGAGATACTCGGCCTCGCTGGCCGCACCCGTCGGCGCCGCTCCTGCGTAGGAGATCCGCGGGTGAGGGTGAAAGCCCGACGAGTAGGCCATCGGGATGGCCGCGCGCACCAGGGCCCGCTCGAAGGCGCGCGCGAAGTCGCGGTGGCTGCTGAACCTCAGACGTCCGCGCTTGGCGTACCGAAGCCGAAGCCGCTGCACAGGAGGGGCGGCTTGGGGGGGCTGTGGACGCGGATCGGGCACGGCCGCGCAGCCTACCTGGTGGTAGTCAGTAACCTGGCGACGTGGGCTTCCTCGTCGTGACCACCGGTCGGCTGCTGCTCCCGGCCGAATTGGAGCGCCAAGCGCTCACCGTGGCAGAGCACCGGATGGCCGGGCTGGAGGGTGGCTTCGACCCCGACGTCGCCTCGGAAGTCGACGAGCTCTCGGACCTGGCCGCGTACGCCGGGGTGGCGCTGACGCGCGACGGTGACTGGCTCACCATCTCCACCGATCTCCGAGGCGACCCGACCTGGTCGGACCAGGCCGAGGAGTTCTACCGCTCGCTGTCCGGCTTCGTGCGCGACGGCGCGGTCAACCTACGCGCCCAGGACGGATCCACCTGGTCCTACCAGTACTCACCCGAAGGGGTGGAGCGCAGCAGCACGCTGGCTGCCGGAGAGGCCGCCGGTGCCGCACCGGAGGCACCGCAGCCCGATCCCGCGGATCCCGCGGATCCCGCGGGCGACAGTGGGCCGGGCAGCAGCCATGACCCGCCCGCCTCGGAGCCGACGGGGCCACCGGCGCCGCCCGAGACCACTGTGGAGCCACAGGACTTCATCGACTACCCGGGCCGCGCGCCGCGGACCGAGTCGTCGCAGACCTCCGAGCCTCCCCAGCCCTCCGAGCCGTCACCAGACCCGACGCCGGCGCCCTCGCCGACTCCGTACGGCGAGCAGCCCCCCGCCTCGCAGCCGCGGAGCTACCGCGATCTCGGATGGGGCGGCGCCAGCGACGACGACCCACCGCCCTCCCCACCGGGTCGGGCCCTGCTGATGACGATCGTGTTCGTCGTGGGAGTGCTGTTGATCATCGGCCTGGCGCTGGTGGTCGCGGGCATCTGAGTCCGACGCGCCGGACTCCAGCCCCGGCTCAGACGACGCTGAGCGGCAGCAGCCGTTGACCGGTGGGACCGACCTGGATCTCGGTGTCCATCTCCGGGCAGACCCCGCAGTCGTAGCAGGGGGTCCACCGGCAGTCGTCGACCTCGGCGGCGTCAGGATCCAGGGCGGCGAGCCAGTCCTCCCACAGCCAGTCCTTGTCGAGGCCGGAGTCCAGGTGGTCCCACGGCAGGACCTCGTCGTAGTCGCGTTCGCGAGTGGTGTACCAGTCGAGGTCGACGCCGGTGCCGGCAAGCGCCCGCTGCGCCGCGGACTCCCAGCGTTCGTAGGAGAAGTGCTCGCTCCATCCGTCGAAGCGACCACCGTCACGCCAGACCTCCTCGATGACCCGGCCGACCCGACGGTCGCCTCGCGAGAGCAGGCCTTCGATGATCCCGGGACGTCCGTCGTGGTAGCGGAAGCCGATGGCTCGGCCGTACCTCCGGTCGGAGCGCACGTCCGCGCGCAGCTTGGCCAGCCGCTCGTCGGTGGTCTGCCAGTCCAGCTGCGAGGCCCACTGGAAGGGTGTGTGCGGCTTGGGCACGAACCCCCCGATGCTGACCGTGCACCGCACGTCGTTGCGACCGGAGACCTCACGCCCCTTGGCGATCACCTTCTTGGCCAGATCGGCGATCTCGAGCACGTCCTCGTCGGTCTCGGTGGGCAGCCCGCACATGAAGTAGAGCTTCACCTGGCGCCACTGGTGGGAGTAGGCCGCCGCCACGGTGCGGATCAGGTCCTCCTCGCTGACCATCTTGTTGATCACCCGGCGCATCCGCTCCGAGCCGCCCTCGGGAGCGAAGGTCAGCCCCGACCGGCGCCCGTTGCGGGAGAACTCGTTGGCCAGGGTGATGTTGAAGGCGTCGACGCGGGTCGAGGGCAGCGACAGCGAGACGTTGCTGCCCTCGTAGCGGTCGGCCAGGTCGGTGGCCACCTCCGCGATCTCGGAGTGGTCGGCGCTGGAGAGCGAGAGCAGACCCACCTCGTCGAAACCGGAGCGTCGCACCCCGTTCTCGACCATGTCGCCGATCGTGGTGATGGAGCGCTCCCGGACCGGGCGGGTGATCATGCCGGCCTGGCAGAACCGGCAGCCGCGGGTGCACCCTCGGAAGATCTCCACCGAGAACCGCTCGTGCACCGTCTCGGCGAGGGGCACCAGCGGCTTGCGCGGGTAGGGCCAGGCGTCGAGGTCCATCAGCGTGTGCTTGCGCACCCGCTCCGGGACCCCGGGCATGGTCGGCACCACGGGCTCCAGCGCGCCCTGGTCGTCGTAGCTGACACCGTAGAACCTCGGGACGTAGACCGAGCCGGAGACCGCCAGGCGGAACAGCAGCTCCTCGCGCGGTGATCGTCCCGCTCCCCCCGGGCGGCCCTCGTCCTTCCACTCCCGGACGACGTCGGAGATCGCGAGCACGACCTCCTCGCCGTCCCCGAGCACCGCGGCGTCGAGGAAGTCCGCGACCGGCTCGGGGTTGAAGGCGGCGTGGCCCCCCGCGATCACCAGCGGGTGCTCCAACTCTCGGTCCACCGAGTGCAGCGGGATGCCGGCGAGGTCCAACGCGGTGAGCAGGTTGGTGTAGCCCAGCTCGGTGGAGAACGAGATGCCCAGAAGGTCGAACGCGCCGACCGGCCGGTGCTGGTCGACGGTGAACTGGGGGATCTCGTGCTCGCGCATCACCTGCTCCAGGTCGGGCCACACCGAGTAGGTGCGCTCGGCGAGGATCCAGTCGCGCTCGTTGAGGACCTCGTAGAGGATCTGCACTCCCTGGTTGGGCAGACCCACCTCGTAGGCATCGGGGTACATCAACGCCCAGCGCACCTGGGCTGCGTCCCACTGCTTCGCGGTCGAGTTCAGCTCACCGCCGACGTACTGGATCGGCTTCTGCACCTGCGCGAGCAACGGCTCCAGCCGATGCCACACACCGGCCTCGGCGGCATCCCTCGTGGGCATGACAGGACTCCTTCTCGTGGGCAGCGGTGTGCCCACAATACGACCCCGCGTGCACGACACCGTGGCGCGATTCACTGGCCTAGGCTGTGGGGGTCCAGGGAGGGGGTGACCGTGCGTGCCCGAGCACGAGCCACGTGCCGAGCTATTGCCCCCAGCAGCGGGGCTGGTCGGCGCAGAGGTGGCGCACAGATGCTCACCAAGCCGATCCGCATGTTGCGAGGCCGGCGCGGCAGGGTTCCACAACCGCCGGGGGGCCTCGCGAGCGACCGACCCACCGGCAGGAGCCACGCCACTGGCCCACGTGCCGCCGCAGTGACGATGCTGGGGTCGGCGGGCGCGCGAAACGTCGCGATCCTGGCGCACCGCGACCATCCCAAGGTCGTGCAGAAATGGCTCCGGGACTTCGCGAAGGACCGGGTCACCGTGGTCTACCTCGGCGGGGTGCCTCCGCGCCCTCCAGGGAGCGACGCCGACCACGCACCCGTGCAGATCCACGTGGGGGACGGCGCCGCCCTGGGCCGCCAGCTCGCACTTCTCGGGGGACTCGACGTCATCGTCGTCGCAGTCCCTCAGGCCAAGCTCGCGCCCCTGGCGCAGGACCATCTCGAGCTGCTGCCCCACCTCTTCTTCCACCTCAGGCCCGGAGGAGCACTCACCCTCGACAGGACCGTGGGCAAGGGTGGGACCCATGGCCTGGCTCCCGAGCGGTGGCAACGACTGCTGGAGCCGGTGGGAGACGCCGATCCCGCCTCAGCCTCCTTCCAGGAAGAGGGAGTCACCCGTGCTACACAAGCTCTCTTCTGCTCCCGGCGACAGGTCGTCATCACCAAACGCCACCGGCACTACTACAAGCTCAAGGAGGACCGAGTCGATGACGTCCTGGCGGCGCGAGAGCCGAAGCTCCAGCTCTCGACCCTGGCGCGTCTACCGGGCGGATTCACCGAGACCGCCGTCACCGAGCAGATGTACGGCCGCACGGAGATGGAGCCCCTGCCCGCTCGCCTGGACCACCCCGAGCTGGTGCTGCGCCACTACCACGGTGCACTGGGCAGCCAAGGGCACTCACTGCTGCACGCCGAACGCACCGTGCTTCCCGAGTCATTCAGATGGCCGTGGGACCAAACGCAGAACCAACCCCGCGCAGCCGCCGTCTCCGAGGACTTCGTGGAGCTCACGCGCCCGACCCGACGCGCGCTGAAAGGTGACTACTACTTCCTCGACTGTCTCTTCCCCGGTCACTTCGGACACCTTCAGACCGAGGTCGTCGGCCGGTTGTGGGGCTGGCAACAGGCCAAGCAGCAGCTTCCCGACCTGAAGGCCTTGTTCCACGTCCGGAATTTTCCGGGTCTGAGGGGGGACCTGGAACGAACGCTGTTCAGCGCGTACGGCATCTCGAGTTCCGACCTCGTCGCCTCGCGCCGGCCTGTCCACCTGGACAGCGTGGTGGGCGCCGGCCCGACGTGGCACAACCGCGAACCCTTCTACGCCCACCCGGAGATCCGAGACACGTGGGATCGGCTGGGGTCGGGGCTACTGGCGGGGAGCGCTCCGGCCGCGCACGATCGCATCTTCGTCTCCCGCGGAGAGGCGGTGAAGAATCGACGAGGCTGCCGGAACCAGGACGAGGTGGAGCGGTTCTTCGCGGACCGGGGCTTCCTGGTGCTCTACCCCGAGCAACATTCCCTCCGGGAGCAGGTCGCGATCTTCGCCGGGGCACGCGTCGTCGCCGGTTTCGCCGGATCAGCGATGTTCAACCTCATGCACGCCCGACGGCTCGAGGCCGTCATCGTGCTCAGCCACAACGCCTACGTCCACCGCAACGAGCACTTGTTCGCACGGCTGCAGGGGGCCGAGCTGCACCACTTCTGGTCTGCTCACGACGAGCTTGCGGAAGCCTACGGCCGCACCCTCGCCCGCGCGTCGTGGAGCTTCGACTTCCCCGAGCTGGGTCGCGACCTGCAGCGAGTGGTGGCAGACCTGTAGCTGCTCAGTAGCGCGAGTTCACCCCGTGGCTGTGCGAGATCCCCAGACCCATCGAGCGTTGGGTGCGCAGGTGGATGTTCTGCAGCAGCCCGACCGCCAGGAGGGCTGCGAACATCGACGAACCGCCGTAGGAGACCAGCGGCAACGGGACACCGGTGACCGGCATGATGCCCAGGCACATCCCGATGTTCTGGAAGGACTGGAAGCCGAACCAGCAGGCCACCCCGGCTGCGGTGAGGCGTCCGAAGATGTCGTCGGCGGCGGCCGCGATCGCCAGTGCTCGCCAGATCACGACGGCCAGCAGGACGATGAGGACGCCGGCACCGACCAGCCCGAGCTCCTCCCCCGCGACCGTGAAGATGAAGTCGGTCTGCTGCTCGGGGACGAACCCTGCCCGGGTCTGGGAACCCTCGAAGAGGCCCTGCCCGAAGATGCCGCCGTTGCCGATGGCGATCCGCGCCTGCTCGGTGTTGTAGCCGGCCCCGCGCGGGTCCAGGGCGGGATTGGTGAAGGCCAGGAACCGGTCGAGCTGGTAGTCCTTGAGCAGCCCGCCCTGCACCGCGAGGACGGCCAGGCCCACGCCGCTGAGCACCAGCCCAGCCAACCAACGGCGGCCGGCTCCTGAGGCGGCAACCGCACCGAAGACCGTGGCCAGGAGCACCAGCAGGGTGCCCAGGTCGGGCTGGAACAGGATCATCAGCGCCGGGACGGCGGCGATGGCCAGCATCCCCACCACGTCGAGACTGCCCACGACCCATTGACGCCAGGACCCCTCGGTGCGCTCGGCGACCCAGAGCGCCATCATCGTCACCACGGCGAGCTTGGCGAACTCCGAGGGCTGGATGGACATCCCACCGACCATCAGCCAGGAACGGGACCCGTTGATCGTGGTGCCCATCACCAGCACCAGCACCAGGCCGACCAGGGATGCGGCGTAGACCAGGGGGGCGAGCAGTCGCAGCCACCGGTGGTCGGTGGCCGCGGTGAGCACGCACAGCACCGCGCCGATGGCGATGTTGACCAGGTGGCGGCGAAGGAACGCCTGCGAGTCACCTCCGGTCAGCACCTCTCGCTCCGAGGTGGCCGACCACACCAGGAGGGTGCCGAGCACCAGCAGGACCGCGGTGACCGCCAGCAGCAACCAGTCCAGCCTCGGCACCCTGGCCAGGGTCGACTCGGTGCGCACCCGGCGCGACCGCGGGGGGCTGAGCATCGCGGTCATGAGTTCTTCTTCCCCACCGGAGGCGGCAGGATCGACCCGTCCTTGGCGAAGACCGGGAGCGCGGTGGGCGGTCGAGTGCCGGGGATCGCCGCCTGCTTCGGCTGGACGGCTGCGCCGCGGATGCCGTAGAGGGTCTCCCAGATCTTCCGGATCGCCGGGCCCGAGGTGCCCGAGCCCGTGCCCCCCTGGCTGACCATCATCACCACGACGTAGTCCTTGGTGTAGGAGGCCACCCAGGAGGTGCTCTGCTTGCCGTAGACCTCCGCGGAGCCGGTCTTGGCGCGCACCCGCACCTTATCGAGCGGGAACCCGACGAGCCGCCACGACATGGTGCCCACCCGTGCGACGTTCTGCAGGGCCTCGTCGATGAACGACAGGTCGGACCCGGAGATCTTCAGCTTCGCCTGCACCTTCGGCGGGATTCGCCGCAGCACCGACCCGTCCGGACTCACCACGGCCTTGGCGACCCGCGGCTCGTAGAGCGTGCCGCCGTTGGAGAACGCCGCGTAACCGCGTGCCAGCTGCAAGGGGGTGACGACCGTGTCGCCCTGGCCGATCGCGAAGTTCACCGCATCGCCGGCGCGGTAGGCGAACCCTTCGACGCAGAACTCACGGGCGAAGCGGTGCAGGAAGTCGTAACCGTCCTCCTTGCCCACCCGGCAGTAGTAGTCCTTCATCGACCTGTAGTAGTCGAGCTTCCACTGCCGGTCGGCGATGCGCCCGGTGGCCTCCCCCGGCATGTCGATCCCGGTCTTCTTGCCGAAGCCGAAGGTCTGGGCGATCTCGACCAGGGGGTCCTTCGCGTCGACGTCATCGACGTCGCTGCCGTACTTCTGCCAGAAGTTGTAGCCGATCCGGTAGAAGAAGGTGTTGCACGAGACCTCCAACGCCTTCTGGAAGCCGATGTAGCCGTAGGCGCCGGACTCGTAGTTCTTGAACACCCGGTTCCCGACCTGGAAGCCCGAGGAGCACGGCAGGGTCGTGGAGTGGCTGTAGCCGTTCTGCAGCGCCCCGACCGTCATGAAGGGCTTCCACGTCGAGCCGGGAGCGAACTGACCCTGGGTGGCCCGCGACAGCAAGGGGGTGCCTGCCTTCCCGGAGTAGAGCCGGTCCAGCTGGCGCGAGCTGATGCCGTCGACCCACACCTCGGGGTCGTAGCTCGGTTGGCTCGCCATGGCCACGACCCGCCCGGTGTCGGCCTCGAGCACGACAGCGGCCCCGGAGTCGGCGGCGTACGGGCGTCCGGTGACCCCGTCCACCGTGGCGCGAGCGGTCTTGATCGTCTGGGCGAGCTGTTGCTCCACCACCGCCTGCACCCGGGCGTCGATGGAGGTGACCACGGTGTTGCCGACCCGGCCCCGCAGCTCACCGGAGTCGCCGAGCACCCGGCCCATGGAGTCCACCGCGACCTGTTTGTACCCGGGGAAACCCCGCAGGTCCTGGTCGTAGGCGCGTTCGATGCCGGCGCGCCCCACTCTCGACGCACCGTGCACCGACTCGTCCTGGTCCTCCTCGGCACGGTCGAGCTCGGCCTCGGTGATCGGGCTCAGGTAGCCCAGCACGTGGGCTGCGTTGATCCCGAAGGGCGAGGGGTAGGCGCGCACCGTCTGCCGCTCGACCAGGACCGCGGGGAAGTCCTCGTTCTGCTCCATGATCGACAGCGCCGTCTGCTGCCGGATGTCGGTGGCGATCGGCACCGGTTGATAGGGAGATCCGTTCCAGCACGCGCCGGCCTTCGACCCCTCCTGACCACACAGGACGAGCCGCTCGCGGATCGCGCCGGGTGAGGAGTTCACCGCGCGCCCCACCCGCTTGACCAGCGCGTCCTGCACGTCCTGGGGCAGCTTGCCGAAGAGTGTCCGGTCGACGGTGACCACCCAGGACGCGCGGTTGGCGACCAGCGGGCGGCCCATGTCGTCGACGATCAGCCCTCGAGCCGGTTGCACGACGACCTCGCGGATGGACTGGTCGGCCGCCTTGGCCTGGTAGTCGTCGCCCGAGGACACCTGGAGATACCACAGGCGCCCGAACAGGGTGAGGAACAGGGCGAGGACCAGCACCAGGATCACGCCGAGACGGTTGCGCCCCAGCGTCCGGCTGCGCACCCCACCAGCGACCGGTTCGCCCATCCGGTAGGCGGTGATCGTGACCACGTCAGGCCACCGCGACCTGCTCGGGCTGCAAGCGGCGGAACATCCGCATCGCCAGCGGCAGCACGAACGGAGCCAGCAGCACGTCGTAGAGCACGGCACGGGGCAGCACCTGCAAGGCCTCGGCGGTGGAGGTGGCAGGGTCTGCGGTGAGGATGCCGGTCAGGGCGTAGACCGAGGTCCCGACGAAGGAGCAGGCCGCCACGGTGACCAAGGCACCGAGCGTCGAACGCGCGGTGTCGGTGCGCACCCGGCCGGCGAGGTAGCCCACGACCACCAGAGCCAGCGCCCAGCGGCCCGCGACGTGTTCAGCGGGGGGCAGCAGGTCGGCGGCGAGCCCGCCGACGAATCCGAGAGCAACCGCCAGCTCCGGCCCCCGGGTCAAGGCAGCAGCGACCACGATGAGCAGGGCCAGGTTGGGCACGACGCCGTCGAAGGAGAAGTAGCCGAAGAAGCTGACCTGGAGCACGACGGCCACCAGCAGCACCAGGGTGAAGACCAGACCACGCAGCACCTGCATCAGCGGTCTCCCTGGGTCACGTCACCGGCTCTGATCACGGCGCGGTCGCTCTTGGTCTTCGCGTTGACCACCACGCCGACGACGTCGAGGGAGGAGAAGTCCACGTAGGGCTCGATGACGGCGTGCTTGGCCTGCTCCAGCGGACTGGAGAAGACCTTGCCCACGCTCCCGATCGGCACGCCGGGCACGTAGGGACCACCACCGCGGCTGCCCCAGGTGACGACCACGTCGTCCTTGCCCGGGGTCTGGGAGTTGTCGACGAGATCGAGGTCGAGTCGACTGGTGCCGTCCAGAGAGCCTCGTCCCTGCAGGAAGCCGACCTCGGCGTTGGACCCGAGGCGGGCCCCGACCATCGAGCGCTGGTCGATGACCAGCAGGATGGTCGCGGAACCGCGCCGGACGTCGATCACCCGGCCCACGAGCCCGTCGTTGTTCAGCACGGTCATGTCCGGGCGCACCCCGGAGCTGGTGCCGGCGTCGATGGTGACGGTGTGGCTGAAGCTCTGGGCGGGGCCGATCGAGACCACTCGCGCCGGCACCAGCGCCAGGCCGGAGCGCTTGGAGGACTCGAGCAGACCTTCCAGCTCCGCTGCGCGATAGCGCAGCTGCGAGGTGGTGTTGACCTGGCCGCGCAGCCGGGCGTTCTCGGCCTCGAGGCGGCCCACGTCGACCCGCAGCGAACGGTTGGAGGCGAAGAACTCCGGGATCTCGTGCAACGGGCGCGCCACGGTGGCGGCGGACTCCTGCGCCGGCGCCAGGGCCTCCCCCAGGACGCTCCGGACGGGGTCGAGCGGCGAGTCCTGACCTCCCTGGGCGTCCACGGCCATGACCGTGATCCCGGCCAGCGCCATCACGCCGACGAGCGAGCGGGACTTGTTCCGCCTGCGCTCCTCCGACGTACGAGCCTTGCGTCTCACCACAGCCTCCTCAGCCTCCTCAGCGGCGGTTCTCGGAGACCAGGACCTGCTGCAGCGCCTCGAACTCCTCCACGCACTTGCCCGCGCCCAGGGCCACCGAGTGCAGCGGGTCCTCGGCGACGTGCACCGGCATGCCGGTCTCGTGGCGCAACCGCTCGTCGAGGCCGCGCAGCAACGCCGTGCCGCCGGTGAGCACCAGACCGCGGTCCATGATGTCGCCGGCCAGCTCCGGGGGCGTCTGGTCGAGCGTGGCGCGCACTGCGTCGACGATGTCGTTGAGCGGCTCCTCGATCGCGTGGCGCAGGTCGCTGCTGGCGACCACCGCGGTCTTCGGAAGGCCGGAGACCATGTCGCGGCCCCTGATCTCGGCCTCGGGCTCCTTGGTCAGGGGGAACGCCGTACCGAGAGTCATCTTCATCTCCTCGGCGGTCCGCTCGCCGAGCAGGAGCGAGTGCTCCTTCTTCATCCACGCGATGATCGCCTGGTCGATGTCGTCCCCGGCCGTACGCACGCTCAGGCTGGTGACGATGCCGCCCAGCGAGATCACCGCGACCTCGGTGGTGCCCCCACCGACGTCGACGACCATGTTGCCGGTGGCCTCGTGCACGGGGAGGCCGGCACCGATCGCCGCCGCCATGGGCTCCTCGACGATGTAGACCCGTCGAGCACCGGCCTGGTAGCCGGCTTCCTTGACCGCGCGCTGCTCGACCGCCGTGATCCCGCTCGGGACGCAGACCACCAGGCGGGGCTTGGCGAAGTAGCGGCGCCGGTGGACCTGCTGGATGAAGAACCGAAGCATCTGCTCCGTGGCGTCGAAGTCGGCGATCACCCCGTCCTGGAGCGGTCGGATCGCAGTGATGTTGTCGGGCGTTCGCCCCAGCATCCGCTTGGCCTCGTGCCCGACCGCCAGGACCTCACCGGTGCTGGAGTTGAGCGCGACCACACTGGGCTCGTCGAGCAGCACACCCTTGCCGCGCACGTAGACCAGCGTGTTGGCCGTCCCGAGGTCGACGGCCATGTCCCGTCCGATGAAACTGTTCGCCATCGCAGGTTCGCACTCCCGTCACAGCTGCTGTCATCGGCAGCGTAGGCAGCGCAGCCCCCGTAGACGGGGAGGACACGCGGCTCAGCCTGGTCCAGGCTGAGCCTGGATCGCTCAGAGGGAGGGGAACCAGATCCCGATCTCGCGCTCGGCGGACTCCGGGGAGTCGGAGCCGTGCACGAGGTTCTCGCGGTTGGACAGCGAGTAGTCCCCGCGAATCGTGCCGGGCGTCGCCTTGCGACCATCGGTGGCGCCGTTGATGCCACGGACCACCTCGACCGCCTGGTCTCCCTCGAGCACCAGCGCGACCAGCGGACCGGAGGTGACGAAAGCGCGCAGTGGGGGGTAGAAGTCCCGCTCCACGTGCTCGGCGTAGTGGGTGTCGGCCGTGCTCTCGTCGATGGTGCGCAGCTCCATCGCGACGATGCTCAGACCGCGGTCCTCGAACCGCGACAGGATCGCGCCCGCCAGGCCACGACGCACCGCGTCGGGCTTGAGAAGGACCAAGGTGCGCTGCGCGTCAGGCGTCTCAGGCATGACCAGAAGCCTAGCCAACCGCGTCGGGGTCGCCCGCGCTCGGTCCGTGCCACTCCTCAGCGGCACCCTCGTGGCGTCCCGCGCGCGCAGCGCTCTCGTGCTCCGCGATCCGCACCGCGCGCTCCTCGTCGATCCTTGCCCCGAGCACCCAGCAGCCGGCGTACAGCGCGGTGAAGACCGCCCCGAGCCCGAACAACCACGGAGTCGCGAACCCGGCGGTCACTGTCGCACCCTCTGCGACCCAGCCGAGGGCCCCGCCTCGGCGACCACGCATCGTGGCCGCACCGGCAAGGCACAGCACCGGCAATCCGATCCCGATGACCAGCGCCAGCCACAGCGGCAGGTCCGTCAGCGGAAGCAGCACCGAGGACACCGGCACCAGGGCGATGGTCTGCAGCCCCAGGATTCCGGCGCACATCGAACGTCGCACCGAGCCCAGGCGGTCGCCGGGACGCTCAACCATCGCCGCGCCTCACACGCTTCAGCAGCGTCCTGGCCTGGCCCGCGGTGATGACCGAACCGGTGACGAGCACGCCACCGGACCCGATCGACTCCCCGAGGGCACCCCCGGTCTCGGCCAGCGAGACCGCGGTCTCGATGGCGTCGTCGAGCTGTGGTGCCACCCTCACCCGGTGCTCACCGAACAGGTCACGAGCGATGTCGGCCAGCTCCTCGGCCGGCAGGCAGCGCGCCGTGGTGTTCTGGGTGCACACGATCTCCGAGAGCACTGGTTCGAGCTCGGAGAGCAACCCCTCGACATCCTTGTCCCTCATCACTCCCACGACGCCCACCAGCGGGTCGAAGGTGAAGAAGTCACGGATCGCTTCCACCGCGGCCGCAGCGCCATGGGGGTTGTGGGCCGCGTCGAGCAGGATGGTGGGACCGCGGCGGATGATCTCGAGCCGGCCGGGCGAGGTGGCCGCGGCCATGGCCTCCCCCACCACCTGCCCGGTCAGTGCGCCCTCGCCGAGCACCGCGTGCGCCGCCGTGAGCGCCAACACGGCGTTCTGGGCCTGGTGCGCGCCGTACAAGGGCAGGAACACCTCGTCGAGGCTGAGGTCGTCCACGCGCAGGCTCATCAGCTGGCCACCGACGGCGGGGACGCTCTGGACGACGCCGAAGTGGACGCCCTCGACGAGGAGCTCCGCGCCGACCTCGCGAGCGCGGCGCACGATGACCTCCATGACCTCCTCGTCCTGCGTGGCGACCACGGCGATCGAGTTCGGCTTGATGATCCCGGCCTTCTCCTCCGCGATCGCCGCCGGCGTCTCCCCCAGGTAGTGGGCGTGGTCGATCGAGATCGGGGTGATGACGGCGACGTCGGCGTCGATCACGTTGGTCGCGTCCCAGGCACCACCCATGCCGACTTCCACCACGGCCACGTCCACCGGGGCGTCGGCGAAGGCCGCGTAGGCCATGGCCACCAATGCCTCGAAGAAGCTCATCGGGTGCTCGCCCTGCCGGTCCACCAGGTCGACGTACGGGGCGACGTCCTGCCACGCGCGGACGAAGGCCTCCTCGTCCAGTGGCTCCCCGTCGACGCTGATCCGCTCCCGCATCGTCTCCAGGTGGGGGCTGGTGAAGCGCCCGGTGCGCAGGCCGGCCCCGCGCAGCAGGTCGTCGATGATCCGCGAGGTGCTGGTCTTGCCGTTCGTGCCCGTCAGGTGCACCGATCGGTAGGCGCGCTGGGCGTCGCCCAGCAGCTCGACCACAGCCTGGATGCGCTCCAGCGACGGGTCGAGCCTGGTCTCGGGCCACCGGGCCAGCAGATGTCGCTGGACCTGGTCGTAGGAGGGGGTCTCAGGCATGGCGCCTCGAGTCTACGGGCGCCCGACGAAGCCCCCGTGCCCCGTCGGTGCGGTGTCAGAGCGGGTCTAACCGCACCGGCGCGCTCAGCTCTCCCACCCCGATGGAAACGGCCTCGTCCCAGGTGGCCACGACCACGTGGCCGAAGCCGAGGTAGCCGGACTCGAAGCCCACCGGTCGACCGTCGACCCACAGCGCCGTCTCCTCCTCGGGTGCACGCACCGAGAACCGTCCGTCGCTGTCGGTGGTGGCCGAGTCGAAGGTGGTGAGGTCCCCGATCCGGCGAGCCTCGACCCCCACTCCCGCCACCGAACGCCCGGTCCGGCTCGACACCACACGGCCGGAGATGCGCTGCCGGCGGAGCAGGACGAGGAGCCGGCGCAACCACTCGCGTTGCCACCAGGCGAGTCCGAGGATCAGGACCAGTGAGGACCATCGCAGACGCAGCATCGTCCGACCGTACGGCGATCCGGCGCAGGGATCCAGATCTCGGCACGGGCGCTGGATTCGCCGCCCCGGGGGAGGGTTCGTAGGATTCGGCCCATGACAGAAGCCGAGCGCCAGCCCGAGACCACGACGACGCCGCACGACGGCGTCGTCGTACCGGACCGGCCGGCGCTGGAGGGTCTGGAGCACAAGTGGTCACAGACCTGGAAGGACCAGGGGATCTACGAGTTCGATCGTTCTCGCAGCCGTGAGGAGATCTACTCGATCGACACTCCGCCCCCGACCGTCTCCGGCTCGCTGCACGTGGGTCACGTCTTCTCCTACACCCACACCGACTTGATCGCCCGCTACCAGCGGATGCGCGGCAAGGAGGTCTTCTACCCGATGGGCTGGGACGACAACGGCCTGCCCACCGAGCGTCGGGTCCAGAACTACTACGGCGTGCGCTGCGACCCGTCGCTGCCCTACGACCGGGACTTCACTCCCCCTGAGAAGCCAGACGCGAAGCGGCAGGTGCCGATCAGCCGCCCCAACTTCGTCGAGCTCTGCGAGGAGCTCGTGGTCGAGGACGAGAAGGCCTTCGAGGCGCTGTGGCGCCAGCTGGGCCTCTCGGTGGACTGGTCGCAGACCTACACCACCGTGGGCAAGGACACCCAGGCGCTCTCCCAGCGCGCCTTCCTGCGCAACTTCGCCCGCGGTGAGGCCTACCTGCAGGAGGCGCCCACGCTGTGGGACGTCACGTTCCAGACCGCCGTGGCGCAGGCCGAGCTGGAGTCGCGTGACCACCCCGGGCACTACCACCGGGTGGCCTACCACCGACGCGATGGCTCCCCGGTGCACATCGAGACCACCCGGCCTGAGCTGATCCCCGCCGTCGTCGCGTTGATCGCCCACCCCGACGACGAGCGCTACCAGGAGCTCTTCGGCACCACGGTCACTTCACCGGTCTTCGGCGTCGAGGTCCCCGTGCTGGCCCACGAGGCCGCCGAGCCCGACAAGGGAGCCGGCATCGCGATGTGCTGCACCTTCGGTGACCTGACCGACGTGCAGTGGTGGCGCGAGCTGGACCTGCCGGTGCGCACCGTGATCGGGCGGGACGGGCGCCTCCACCGCGAGACCCCGGAGTGGCTCAGCCACGCGGCGGGGCCGTACTCCGAGCTGGCGGGCAAGACGGCGTTCAGCGCGCGGGAGGCGATGGTCGCCCTGCTGCGCGAGTCCGGTGACCTGGACGGGGAGCCCACCCCCACCCAGCGGATGGTCAACTTCTACGAGAAGGGCGACAAGCCGCTCGAGATCGTCTCCACCCGCCAGTGGTACCTGCGCAACGGTGGGCGTGAGGCTGTCCTGCGCGACGAGCTGGTGGCGCGGGGAGCCGAGATCCAGTGGATCCCCGCGCACATGCGCCACCGCTACGACAACTGGGTCGGGGGGCTCAACGGCGACTGGCTGATCTCGCGGCAGCGATTCTTCGGGATCCCCTTCCCAGCCTGGTATCCGCTCGACGACGAGGGCGCTCCGGACTACGACCACCCGCTGCTGCCCCGGGAGTCAGAGCTCCCGATCGACCCCTCGACCGACGCACCCTCCGGCTACCAGGAGGACCTGCGAGGCAAGCCCGGCGGATTCATCGGCGACCCCGACATCATGGACACCTGGGCGACGTCGTCGCTCACTCCTCAGATCGCGGGCAAGTGGGAGGCGGACCCCGACCTCTTCCAGCGGGTCTTCCCGATGGATCTCTGCACCCATGCCCACGACATCATCCGCACCTGGCTGTTCTCCCGCGTGGTGCGCTCCCACTTCGAGCACGGGCAGGTGCCGTGGACCCACGCCTTGATCTCCGGGTTCGTGGTGGACCCCGACCGCAAGAAGATGTCGAAGTCCAAGGGCAACGTCATCGTCCCCACCGAGATCCTCGACAAGTACGGCGCCGACGCGGTCCGTTGGCGAGCCGCGACCTCACGTCCCGGGCTGGACTCCCCCTTCGACGAGACGCAGATGAAGGTGGGCCGCCGCCTGGCCATGAAGGTCCTCAACGCCTCCAAGTTCGTGCTCAGCAGCGTCCGGGCCACCACGACCGACGTCGGCGCCGTGACCGAGCCGATCGACCGGGCACTGCTCGCATCGCTCGCGCAGACCGTGCACCGGGCCACGGTCGCTTTCGAGGCCTACGACTACACCTCGGCGCTGGAGGTCACCGAGCGGTTCTTCTGGACCTTCTGCGACGACTACGTCGAGCTGGTCAAGGAGCGTGCCTACGGTGAGCGTGGTGAGGACGGCGCCCGGTCCGCCCGCGCCGCGTTGGCGATCGCGCTGCACGCGCAGCTGCGTCTGCTGGCACCCTTCCTGCCCTACGTGACCGAGGAGGTCTGGTCGTGGTGGCAGGAGGGCTCGGTGCACCGCGAGGCCTGGCCGGTGGCCGGGGACGACACCGCCGGCGAGCCCGCCATGCTCGATGCGGTCTCGCAGGCGCTGGCGGCGCTGCGCGGAGTGAAGTCACAGGCGAAGGTCTCGATGCGCACCGAGATCACCGACGTCACGGTCACTGCCCTCGAGCAGCTGCTGGCCCTGCTGAGGCAGGCCGCGGACGACCTGGCGGCGGCGGCGAAGGTCGTCGGGGAGATCTCGTTCGTGGCGACCGACGAAGGCTCGGGCACGGTCGGCCCGCCGGTGCAGGTCAGCGCCGAGATCGTGCGGCCCGACTAGAGCACGCCGAGGTGGCTGAGCAGGATCCGCAGCCCGATCAGGATCAGCACGGCTCCGCCCACGAGCTCGGCGCGCCCACCGAGCCGTTCGCCGACGCGTGAGCCGACCTCTACCGCGACCAGGGACAGCACGAAGGTCACCAGGCCGATCAGGCTGACGGCCGGGAGGAGCGTCACGTCGAGGAAGCCGAAGGTGACACCGGCCGCGGCGGCGTCGATGGAGGTGGCCACGGCCAGCGGGAGTGTGGTGCGCACGGTCAGCCCGCCGAGGTCGACCGACTCCACCTCGTGCTCGGCGTCCTCGCCCAGGCCCTCGCGGATCATGTTCACGCCGATCACGCTCAGCAGGCCGAAGGCGATCCACGGCGCGACCTCGGAGACCGCACCGGCGAACCAGAAGGCCAGTGCCCAGCCCAGGACCGGCATCAGCGCCTGGAACAGGCCGAAGAGCCCCGCTGCCAGCATCGCGTCGGCCAGGCGCGGACGCCGCAGCCGCAGCCCGAGCGCCAACGAGACGGCCACGGCGTCCATCGCCAGCGCGACGGCGAGCAGCAGCAGCTCGCCGAGACTCATGAGGGACAGCCCCGAGATCAGGTACGCCCGGCGCTGCCCGGGCGCCCGGTCAGGCGGACTTCTTCTTCTTGGGGTCCGCGCTGCGGGGAACGATGGTGGGCTCGGCCTGCTCGCGGACCACCTCGCCGGTGATCACCACACGCGCGACGTCCTCGCGGGAGGGGACGTCGTACATCACGTGCAGCAGGACCTCCTCGATGATCGCGCGCAGGCCGCGAGCGCCGGTGCCACGATCGAGAGCCTGGTCGGCCACGGAATCGATGGCCTCGTCGGTGAACTCCAGCTCGACGCCGTCGAGGTCGAAGAGCTTCTGGTACTGCTTGACCAGGGCGTTGCGCGGCTCGGTCAGAATCTCGACCAGTGCCTCGCGGTTCAGCTTGTCCACGGTGGCGATGACCGGCAGGCGTCCGATGAACTCCGGGATCAGACCGAACTTCAGCAGGTCCTCCGGCATGACCTCGGCGAAGATCTGCTGCAGGTCGCGCTCGTCCTTCGAGGCCATCTCCGATGCGAACCCCAACGTCTTGCGTCCGATGCGCTGCTCGACGATCTGCTCGAGCCCGGCGAACGCCCCACCGACGACGAACAGGATGTTGGTGGTGTCGATCTGGATGAACTCCTGGTGCGGGTGCTTGCGCCCACCCTGCGGCGGCACCGAGGCCGTGGTGCCCTCGAGGATCTTCAGCAGCGCCTGCTGCACGCCTTCACCGGACACGTCGCGGGTGATCGAGGGGTTCTCGGCCTTGCGGGCCACCTTGTCGATCTCGTCGATGTAGATGATGCCGGTCTCGGCCTTCTTGACGTCGTAGTCGGCGGCCTGGATCAGCTTGAGCAGGATGTTCTCGACGTCCTCACCGACGTACCCGGCCTCGGTCAGAGCCGTGGCATCGGCGATCGCGAAGGGCACGTTGAGCATGCGCGCCAGCGTCTGGGCGAGGTAGGTCTTGCCGCATCCGGTCGGTCCGATGACCAGGATGTTGGACTTGGCCAGCTCCACCGTCTCCTCACGGGAGCGGTGCCCCGCGACGCCCAACCCGGCCTGGACCCGCTTGTAGTGGTTGTAGACCGCGACCGCCAGTGACTTCTTGGCGGTCTCCTGGCCGACCACGTAGGAGTCCAGGAACTCCACGATCTCTCGCGGCTTGGGCAGCTCGTCGAGACCGACCTCGCTGCCGTCGGCGAGCTCTTCCTCGATGATCTCGTTGCACAGGTCGATGCACTCGTCGCAGATGTAGACGGCAGGGCCGGCGATCAGGCGCTTGACCTGCTTCTGGCTCTTCCCGCAGAAGTTGCACTTCAGCAGGTCGCCGCCGTCACCGATGCGTGCCATCGGCACGCCTCCTCCTCATCGGGGCCGGCGAGCGCATGCTCGCAACGACCGGCTGGAATGACCGTGCGTGACCAAAACTAACCCGACTCGGCGCGATGCGGGGCAGTGACACGGTGAAAGCTCTGAACCGTCGGCCACCTACTCGGTCTCTCACGCCGACGCCGGGCTCAGACCCCGGCGAGGGACGCCTTGCGCGACTCGAGCACCGCGTCGATCAGTCCGTACTCCACCGCCTGCTCGGCGGTCAGGATCTTGTCACGCTCGATGTCGCGACTGACCTGGTCGACCTCCTTGCCGGAGTGCTCGGAGATCATCTGCTCGAGCAGCTCCCGCATCCGCAGGATCTCGTTGGCCTGGATCTCGATGTCCGAGGCCTGGCCGTAGGTGCCTTCGGTGTAGGGCTGATGGATCAGGATGCGGCTGTTGGGCAGCGCGAGTCGCTTGCCCGGCGCACCGGCAGCCAGAAGGATCGCTGCGGCCGAGGCCGCCTGCCCCAGGCACACCGTCTGCACGTCGGGCTTGATGAACCGCATCGTGTCGTAGATGGCGGTGAGCGCGGTGAACGAGCCGCCGGGGCTGTTGATGTAGATCTGGATGTCGCGGTCCGGGTCCATGGACTCCAGGCACAGCAGCTGGGCCATCACCGCGTTGGCGATGTCGTCGCTGATCGGAGTGCCGAGGAAGATGATGCGGTCCTCGAACAGCTTGCCGTAGGGGTCGATGCGGCGGAAGCCGTAGGACGTCCGCTCCTCCCACTGCGGGATGTAGTAGTTCACGTCAGCCTCAGTCTCCGTAGTCCGTCTCAGTCTTTGCTGTGGGCCGGGCGGCCCTCGTCGGCGACCTGGCCGGCGCTGGCGACGACCTGGTCGATGAAGCCGTAGTCGCGTGCCTCGTCGGCGGTGAACCAGCGGTCCCGGTCCGCGTCGGTCTCGACCTGATCGATCGACTGACCCGTGTGGTGGCTGATCAGCTCGAACAGCACCTTCTTGATGTGCAGCGACTGCTGGGCCTGGATCTTGATGTCCGACGCCGATCCCCCCATGCCTCCGGAGGGCTGGTGCATCATGATCCGCGAGTGCGGCAGCGCGTAGCGCTTCCCCGCAGCCCCGGAGCACAGAAGGAACTGCCCCATCGAGGCCGCCAGGCCCATGGCCACGGTGGCGACGTCGTTGGAGATGTAGTTCATCGTGTCGTAGATCGCCATGCCGGAGTCGACGGACCCACCAGGCGAGTTGATGTAGAGGAAGATGTCTGCGTTGGGGTCCTCGGCGTTGAGCAGCAGCATCTGCGCGCAGATCGCGTTGGCGTTCTGGTCGCGCACCTCGGAGCCCAAGAAGACGATCCGCTCCTTGAGCAGCCGCTGGTAGACGCTGTCGTCGAGGCCGTAGGTCGGCAGGTTGCCATTCATGGATATGTCAGCCGTCGGGGTCTCACTCACGGGCCCGACATTAGCCGCCCGCAACGACCATTCCACGGCCGACCCAGGGTTGTTCGCGGACAGCGGACGAGGCTGCGCCTCCGGCGTTCAGTCGATCCCGGACTCGACCTCGGACTTCAGCGCCTCGAGGGTGGCGCGCATCCCGTTCTCCAGCTCGTCGGCGTGCGAGGCGTTGCCGCCGAGCGCCAGGGGCGCGAACGCGCGCGAGAGCACTGTCAGTGCGGTGGTCACCGGGCGGCGCTGGGTCACCGTGGTGCCCCCGCCCTCACCCTGCAGCTCGTAGACCCACCGCGCACCACTGGAGACGGTGTCCCAGGCCAGCAGCCGTCCGGGCTCCACCGCCACGATCCGGTTGCGGGTGGGCCACACGACAGGTCCCCGGCGGTTGATGCCGACGTACTGCGCGCCAGGAGTCGGCTCGCCTCGTCCCAGGCGCACCATGCGCACCAGCTCAGGACTCCAGGCCGGCATCCGGGAGAAGTCGGTCAGCGCCGCCCACACCTGCTCCGGCGAGGCGTCGATACGAACCTCGGCGCGCAGCTCTCGATCGGGACCGGCTGCCACTGATGTCATGCCAGCCAGTTTCTCATTGCCCGGTCGACGTCGGGATGGTTCAGCAGCGAGAAGTGGTTCGCCCTCGGCACGTGCAGGACCTCGGCGTCGGGGAACAGCCGGAGCGACTGGCGCAGCCTCACCCGCCGAAGGCCGTGTGCCGAGCGGCGGCGGACCAGCAGGTCACCGAACAGCCGCCCCCAGGGGGCGCGCGGCGAACCGATCTCGGCCGACACCAGCCGGTAGCGCACGTGCGGTAGCGGCGGCAGGTCCGGCAGTCCGCGCTCCAGGTCGCGGATCCCCGGAGAGCGGTGCTCCAGGATGCGGTGGAATCCCGAGGTCTCCTCGATCAGCCGCAGCAGCTGCGAGCCGTGGCGGGTGCCGACGGCCAGGTCGGCGCCCAGGTGCGGGGTGCCGAGCGTCACCATGTCACTGAGCCGATCGATCCACGGACGGGGCGACGGGGTCGTCACCGAGCACGCCGAGCGCATCACCAGGCCGCCCATCGAGTGACCCACCAGGGCCACGCGTCGCACCGGGACCGGCCAGTGGTCGACGAGGTCCTGCAGCAGGGAGGTGAGCGCCACGCCGTTGGTGTTGACCCCCAGACCGGTGTTGGCCCGCAGGTAGATCGGCGTCCAACCGCCCACGGTCCTCAGCCGCGACCCGTAGGTGCCGCCGAGCTCGTCGGCGCGCAGTCCCCAGTTGCCTTCCTGCTCCCCCAGCCCGTGCAGGAAGACCACCACCCGCGACGAGGCATCGGGAAAGGCAGCAGCCAGCTCCTCGCGCGTGGGGCGCACGACCCGACCGGCCGAGCGGATCGACATCTGCAGAGCCAGGTGCGGGTGATGGGTGTGCAACCGCTCACCGATCAGACCATTGACCGCGGACTGCAACGCCCGCCCGGCGGTGGAGTCGTTGAGCCGCGGCCCGACCTCGGCTCGCCCCAGTCGCGCCATCCCTTCTCCGGCGGCACGCAACGCCACGCTGAGAGACCCGTAGACCCCGCGCGAGACGCCGTCGTGCACGGTCTGCAGGCCACGCGCGGAGTCGTGGGTGAGGCGGTTGGTCAGTCCGAAGACCCGCCGAGCCACGGCCAGGTGGGTCTCACGCACCGTCCCGACGATCAGCTCATCGGCGTAGGCCACAGCCAGAGCCGCGGCGTCCAGCACTCGCGGATCGGGGTGGGCGGGGGGATCGGCGGTCTCCGCGAGGCGAGGGACGATCTTGCCGGGGCCGGGGCCGGGAGCTGCGGCTGTCACCCGTCAAGTTTGAGTGAACAGTCGTACACAGGGCAAGGGGACACGCGGTGGCGGGTCCCCGAGGTTGCGCGTTTCGGCGCGACCGCCTCAGGCCTCCTGCGAGACCGGCTCCTGCGCAGACTCGGCTGCCTCCTCGGTCTCCGGCTCACCGACCGTGCCGTCGCCGCGCAGGTTGGCCAGGTCGATGCTCGCTCCGGAGTCGTCCTTGACCGTGGCGCTCTCGACGATCGAGGCCAAGGCCTTGCCACGCACGACCTCGGCGACCAGCTCGGGGACGTGGTTGTGCTCGAGCGCGTGCTGGATGTACTCCTGCGGGTTCTGCCCGGACTGCTGGGCACGGCGCATCATGTGCTCCGACAGCTCCTGCTGATCGGGCTGGATCGCCTGCTCCTTCGCGAGCTGATCAAGGATGAACTGCGTCGCGACGCCTTCGCGGACCTGGCGGTCCAGCTCGGCATCGAACTCCTCGAGAGTCTGGCTCTCGTTCTCGAGGTACTGCTCCATGGTCATGCCGGCCATGGCCAGCTGCTGCTCGATGTTCTGGCGGCGCGCACCGAGCTCCTCGGCGACGACGCCCTCCGGCAGCGGCACCTCGACCAGGTCGAGCAGCTTCTCCACGACCGCGTCCCGGGCCTCGGCAGCCTGCTCGAGCCGCTTGCGGTTGCCGATCTGGGTGCGCAGGTCCTCGGTCAGCTCGTCCATCGTGTCGAACTCGGAGGCCATCTGCACGAAGTCCTCGTCAAGCTCGGGCAGCTCCTGCTCCTTGACCGCAGTCACCTGGACCTCGACCTCGACCTCGTCACCGGCCTGGGCGCCACCGGCCAAGGTGGTCGTGAAGGTGGTGGTCTCCTCCGCGCTCATGCCGGTGACTGCCTCGTCGAGACCGTCGAGCATGCCCCCCTTGCCGACCTGGTAGCTGATGCCGCTGGCCTCGCCGCCCTCCACGACCTCGCCCTCGCTGCGGGCGACGAGGTCGAGGACGACGAAGTCACCCTCTCCGGCAGCCCTGGAGACGTCGACCAACGTGCCGAAGCGTTCGCGCAGCGACTGGACCTGCTCCTCGACGTCGGCATCGGTGACCTCCACCGAGGGCACCGAGACCTCGATGCCCTCGAGCTCGGGCAGCGTGATCTGTGGGCGGATGTCGACCTCGGCGGTGAACTCCAGCGACTCGTTGTCGTCCAGCCGGGTGATGTCGACCTCGGGCTGGGCCAGCGGCTCGAGCTCGTTCTCCTGCAGCGCCGCCACGTAGAGCTGCGGCAACGCCTCGTTGATCGCCTCGTCCAGGACGGCACCGCGGCCCACCTGACGGTCGATGATGACGGCCGGCACCTTGCCGCGGCGGAAGCCTGGGACGTTGATCTGCTCGGCGATCTTCCGGTAGGCCGCGTCAAGACTCGGCTTCAGCTCGGAAAAAGGCACCTCGACCGTCAGCTTCGCCCGGGTAGGGCTCAGTGTCTCGATGGCGCTCTTCACAGGTGTGTCTCCTCGATCGTGGTACTACGTTGGGTCAGACAAGCTCAGTCGGGGCGACAGGACTCGAACCTGCGGTCTCCTGCTCCCAAAGCAGGCGCGCTAGCCACTACGCTACGCCCCGGTCAGGCAATCCCAGGAGTCTAGTCAGCGGTTCCAGGGCTGTCGAAACACGCTCCCGGGCGCGAGTGGCATGGTGCCGGTGTGGCAGGATGATCCAGCGCCGGACGGGCTGGTTCACCGGGTGTCTCACCGAGCAGACCAGGCGGCCGCAGCAGCGCGGATGTAGCTCAATGGTAGAGCCCCAGTCTTCCAAACTGGCTACGCGGGTTCGATTCCCGTCATCCGCTCCGTGTCATCGACTCCACGCATCGGTCGGCTCCCGGTCGATCAGCCCGGTGGGTCAGCCGAGGCGGTGCAGCACGACCAGAGCGCAGTCGTCGCTGGCCGCCCCCAGCTTGTCGACCAGCGGCCGGGCGCATCCTTCGAACCCCTGACGCAGCAGGCTCTCTCCTTCTCCCAGCAGCGTGTCCAGGCCGATCGACATGTCTCGTCCCGACCGCTCGATCAGCCCGTCGGTGAAGATCAACAGCGCGTCGCCTGGTTGCATCAGGCCTTCCTTGACCGGGTAGTTGGCAGCCCGGATCAGTCCGAGGACCGGCCCCTCACGCCCCTCGTAGGTCGCCCAGCTGCCGCTACCCCGGCGGAAGTGGACCGCCGGCGGGTGACCGGCCGACCAGAGCCGGAACCTCCCGGTGTCCAGGTGCACGCTGAGGTGGATGGCCGTGGCGAAGCCCTCCTCCCAGCCCTGCTCCACGACGAAGTTGTTGGCACGGGACAAGAACTTGCTGGGCAGAACAGATCCGAGCAGCGCACCGAAGGCGCCGGACAGCAGCAGGGACTTCGGCCCGGCCTCCACTCCCTTGCCGGAGACGTCGACCAATGCCATGTCGAGCCGGTCGTCGGAGACGCTCTTGCGGCTCACCAGGAAGTCGCCGGAGAAGCTGGTGCCCCCCGCTGATCGGACTGCGACATCGGCGTACCAACCGGCGGGAAGAGGGGGCATCTTCCCCTGCTTGGTCAGCCGGACAAGCAGATCACCCAACATGGCATCGCTGCGCGACCCCGCCACACCCAGCGAGGCCCGTCGATGGGCCACCACCATGACCAGGAGGCACATGGCGATGGCGAAGGCGGCGGAGAGAATCCGCCGCGCCGGCAGGTCGGCGCCGAAGGAGTACAACGACTCCCCGGCCAGAAGCAGCAGCACGACCACGGCCAGCCACGTCGTCCTGCGAGGGGAGAGGAACAGGGTCGCGAGGAGCAGCGGGAAGATCAGGACTATGGCCGTGGCCTGGGCGTAGAGGACCAGCAGCAAGGCACAGGCTGCCATCAAGGCGTAGAGAGCCAGCAACAGCCCTCGCTCATCCTCACGCAGCCAGCGATGAGCCGATTCCGCGGCGCCCCGAGCCATGACCGGACCCTAGCCGGTGAACCCGTTGCGGGTGACCAGGCTCGACCCGACCGCGCTCAGGACTCGGGAACGGGGAGGGGTGGCAGCTCGGAGGTCTGCTCGTAGACGCTCAGCATCCCGATCCGACGCACGTGACGCTCGTCGCCGGAGAAGGGCGTGGCGAGGAAGACCTCGATGAATCCGGTCAGCTCGTCCACCGCGTGCATCCGACCTCCGACTGACACGACGTTGGCGTCGTTGTGCTCCCGCGCGAGGGCAGCGGTCTCCTCGCTCCACACCAGCGCGGCCCGCACACCGGGGACCTTGTTGGCAGCCATCTGCTCGCCGTTCCCTGACCCTCCGATCACCACCCCGGCGGCTTGGAACCCCTCGGCCATGTCGGCAGCGACACCTTCGGCGGCCCGCAGGCAGAACACCGGGTAGTCATCGAGCGGATCGAGTCGGAACGGTCCGTGGTCGACGACCTCGTGGCCCTGGTCGGTCAGCCAGCCGAGCAGGTGATCCTTCAGCTCTAGGCCGGCATGGTCTGAGCCGATGTGAACGCGCATGACGGGAGTTTGCCACGCGGTCGCCTCGGAGCCGACCAGGACGTCGCAGGCTCAGCTGTGCTGACGGACGAAGCCGGCGATCGTCCCGACCAGTGGTTCGGAGGCGTCGAATGCTTCGGGATGGCGGAGGAAACCGTGGAGCTGGCCGAGCATCCGCAGCCCGACGACCGACACCCCCAGCTGCGCCAGGCGGCTTGCGAGGAACTCGCCCTCGTCACGCAGCGGATCGTGCTCTGCGGTCACCACCAAGGTCGGCGGCAGGGTGCCCAGGCGATCCGACAGGAGCGGCGCCAGGTCGGGATGCTCGCGGTCCGCGGGCGAGGCGGCGTACTGCTGCCAGTACCACTCGGCTTCTCGAGGGTCGAACCCTTCTGCCTCGGTCCGGTAGGACTCCCAGGCCGCCGTCGGGTCGAGGAACGGATACGTGAGCGCCACGGCCGAGAATCGTCCGGGATTGCGCAGCGCTGCCACCAGGGCGAGGTTGCCGCCGGCGCTGTCACCGTGCACGAAGCGCGGCCCCTCCCCCACCACCGGGACTCCGGCACCGTCGAGCCATTCGATCACGGTGTCGATGTCTTCGGGAGCCGCGGGGAACTGGTGCTCCGGAGGTCGCCGGTAGTCCACACTCAGCACAGCCATGCCCGAGCGGTTGGCCAACCGACGGGCCAACGCGTCGTGCACCTCGACGTCGTGGAAGACGAACCCGCCACCGTGAAGATGGACCAGCGTCCCGGGAACGGCGGACTCGGGGCGGTACAGACGGCAGAAGACCCCGTGGGCATCGATGTCCAGGGTCCCGACCACGGGCTCGCGCGGCTCCTCAGCCGCCAGCTCCCGGTCCTCGCGTCTACTGGCCGCGATGTCGAACCTGTCGTCCCACACCGGCAGATCGGTCGCCGCCTCGCCCTCGGCGAGAGCACGGCGAGACTGCGGATGGAGCACCACCGCCGCTAGCCCGCCATCCTGACGAGCTCTTCCTCGACCACCGACGGGTCGAGCTTGGTGAAGACCGGGGTCGGCTTCGCCACCGGGGTGCCGGCCATGACCGGGTGGCGCCGCCACGACCGCGCACCGGAGTAGTCGCCGGTGATGATCGGGTAGGCAGGCTCGCCGTCGAGCGACGGGGCCTCCTGGAGCTCCGGCATCGGCTGGAGCTGCCCGTCGCCCCCGAGAACGACGTCGATCCGGTTGGCCGCGTGCGGCATGAAGGGAGAGAGCAGCACGTTGCAGTCGCTGACGGCCTGGGTGGCCACGTGCAGCACGGTGGCCAGCCGTTCGCGCTCCTCCGGGGCCTTCAGCTTCCACGGCTGGTTGTCCGACACGTACCGGTTGACCTCGGCGACCACACGCATCGCCTCGGTGATCGCCTGCTTCTGCCGGTGGTGCGCGATCGCATCACCCACCGTGGAGAAGCCGTTCTCGACCCGCTCCAGCAGGGCACGATCGTCCGGGGTGAGCTCCGCCGGCTGTGGGATCTCACCGAAGTTCTTGGCGATCAGCGTGGCTGTCCGGTTGACCAGGTTGCCCCAGCCGGCCACCAGCTCGTCGTTGGTACGACGGACGAACTCGGCCCAGGTGAAGTCGGAGTCCTGGTTCTCCGGTCCGGCCGCGGCCACGAAATAGCGGAAGGCGTCGACCTGGTAGCGCGACAGCATGTCGCGCACGTAGATGACGACCTGCTTGGAGGAGGAGAACTTCTTGCCCTCCATGGTCAGGAACTCGCTCGACACGACCTCCGTGGGCAGGTTGAGCTCGCCGTAGGTGCGAGCCGTGCCACCCCGGTCGCCCTTCCCGGAGTAGGCCAGCAGCTCAGCGGGCCAGATCTGGGAGTGGAACGTGATGTTGTCCTTGCCCATGAAGTAGTAGGACAGGGCGGGCTCGGCACCCTCCGGAGACGGGTTCCACCACTCCCGCCACCGCTCGGGGTCCCCGGTGCGACGGGCCCACTCGATCGAGGCGCTCAGGTAGCCGATCACCGCGTCGAACCAGACGTAGAGCCGCTTGGTCGGGAGGTCACGCCAGCCGTCGAGGGGAACCGGGATCCCCCAGTCGATGTCACGGGTCATCGCGCGCGGCCGGATGTCGTCAAGGATGTTGAGACTGAAGCGGATCACGTTGGGGCGCCAGGTGCCGCTGGCCTCCCGGCCTTCCAGCCAGTCCCGCAGCGCACCGGCGAGTGCCGGCAGGTCGAGGAAGAAGTGCTGGGTCTCGACGAACTCAGGGGTCTCGCCGTTGATGCGTGACCGGGGCTCGATCAGGTCGTGGGCGTCGAGCTGGTTTCCGCAGGTGTCGCACTGGTCGCCACGGGCGCCCTCCGCGCCGCAGATCGGGCAGGTTCCCTCGATGTAGCGATCCGGCAGCGTGCGGCCGGTGGACGGAGAGATCGCGCCGTAGGTGGTGCGCTCCTGGAAGTAGCCGTTCTCATAGACCCCCAGGAACAGCTCCTGAACCACCGCGGTGTGGTTCCGCGTGGTGGTGCGTGAGTACAGGTCGTAGGAGACCCCCAGGGAGACCAGGTCCTCCGCGATCAGCCGGTGGTTGTGATCGGCCAGCTCCTGCGCGCTGACTCCGGCCTGGTCCGCGGCGATCAGGATCGGGGTGCCGTGCTCGTCGGTGCCGGAGACCATGAGCACCTCGTGGCCCGCCATCCGCATGTAACGGCTGAAGACGTCAGACGGGACGCCGAAGCCGGCGACGTGGCCGATGTGGCGCGGGCCGTTGGCGTAGGGCCAGGCGACGGCGGCGAGCACGTGGGTCATGGGCGCGAGTCTAGGGAGCGACCACCACCACGGCCCCGCGGGCGTCCACGTGCGGTCGTCTCACGCCTGTACCCGTGTGTTCCCCGGTGTGTTCCTGACAACACCGCCGCGAGGAACGTGGTCGGTGTGGTCCAGGCGACACCGAACCGAGTGTGCGACGCGGGGTCAGGGGCACCATCATGGAGGTTCGTCAACCACAGGAGGGGATCGCTCGCGTGATCGCGGGACGCTACACGCTCGATTCCGAGATCGGCCGCGGCGGCATGGGTGTCGTCTGGCGCGGCGAGGATCAGGTGCTCGGACGAGACGTCGCGCTCAAACGCATCGGCCTGGCTCCCGGAGGAGCCAGCAGCAACCTGCTCCGAGCTGAGCGCGAGGCAAAGCTCGCCGCCAGCCTGAACCACCCGAATGTCGTGGCGGTCTTCGACCTCGTCGTGGAGAACGACGAGCACTGGCTGGTGATGGAGCACGTGCCCAGCCGCAACCTGCACGCGCTGGTTCGTGAGAAGAGCAAGATCTCACCCGACGAGGCCGCCACACTGCTGGGGCAGGCTGCCGACGGGCTGGCCGCCGCGCATGCCGCCGGCATCGTGCACCGTGACGTGAAGCCGTCGAACATCCTGGTGACGAGTGAAGGGCGCGTGAAGCTCACCGACTTCGGCATCGCTCGCGCCAGCCAGGACGCCACCCTGACCCAGACGGGGATGGTCACCGGATCGCCCGCCTACATGGCTCCCGAGGTGGCTTCGGGCGAGTCCGCGTCGCCTGCCTCCGACGTCTGGTCGCTGGGTGCGACGCTCTACCACGCCCTTGCCGGCAAGCCGCCCTACGACGTCACGGACAACATGGTCGCGGCGCTCTACCGGATCGTGCACGAAGATCCCCCACGGTTGTCCGAGGCCGGCTGGCTCGCGCCCGTGCTCGAGGGAACCATGGCCACCGACCCCAAGGACCGCTGGACCATGGCGGAAGTCCGCGACTACCTGCTCGCCGGTCCCGATGGCGCCGACCAGGTGAAGCCGACGGGGACCACAGCGCTGCCGACCAGGCTCTCCCGCAGCGGTGACACCGCCGAGACCCCTGCCGACACTCCCCCCCAGAAGCCTGACCGGGACGACACCGGGCCACGACGCAGACGAGCCACCGCCTGGCTGGTCGGTGCGGCAGCGGTCGTGGTGGCAGTGCTCGTGGTCGCGGCCGGACTGAACGCGCGTGACGATGCCGGTGACGGGAGCACGGACACCGCCGGCTCCAGCCAGCCCAGCCCGTCGGCCACCACGCCATCGAGCTCGGAGCCCACCACCGAGAAATCGAGCTCGGAGCCCACCACCGAGGAAGAGCTCGAGACGTTCGCGTCCGACTACGTGTCCCAGGCCGTCTCCGACCCCGACGCGTCGTGGCAGCGCCTCACCCCCGCCTTCCAGAACCAGAGCGGCGGTCGCTCGGACTACGACCGCTGGTGGAACCAGTTCGAGTCGGCGAAGGTCCGCAACGTCGCGGCCGACCCCGAGGCGATGACCGTCTCCTACACCGTCGACTACGTCTTTTCCGACGGCCGGGAAACCAGCGACGACGTGACGCTGCAGCTGATCGAGCAGGGCGGCGACCTGCTCGTGGCCGGCGAGTCCTGAGCGCCGGTCACCCGGCCCTGACCTCAGCCGTCGGTCCGCGGGGTGCGGGAGCCCTTCGACGTGCCACGGGTCCTCGCCGACCCGGACTTCTTCGACGTCGACCCCTTCGAGGTTGCTCTCTTCGAGGTCGACCCCTTCGGGTTTGCTCTCTTCGAGGCTGACTTCTTCGACCCCGACGCGCTCCCCCGGCCACCCGCGGAGCGCGAGTCCGGCGGGGCGTCCTCGTCATCGGCCTCTGTCCGAACCATGTGCGCAACGCCGATGACCGGGTTGGTCATCATCTCCAGCGCCTGCACGATCGCAGCGTGGTTGGTGGCCGCGGTCTCGAGCACGTCCGCGAGCTGGCGTTGCAGTACGGCGAAGGCCGACATCGTCTCGGCGAGCTGACGCTGACTCTCCATGAAGAACTCCAGCGGCCGAGCGGTCGAGCCCGCCAGATCTCCGATCGCCGCTGCCATGGCCGAGACCTGTCCCAGCACCTCCTCGGGACGGGTCACCCCCACCTTGCCCATCTCCACCAAGGACGTGACCGTGTCGGCCAGCAACCCTGCGGCGGCACGTTGTGAGCGGGTGATCATCTCCCACGGCAGCTCCGGCATCTGCCCAGCATGCACCAGCCAAGGGCCGCAAGTGCGACAACCAGCCGAGGATGCGAGCATGACTCGCATGCCAGGCACCAATCTCACCCGCGACGAGGCGCGCCGACGATCAGACATCCTGCGGGTCGACAGCTACCAGGTCGAGCTCGACCTCACCCGGGGCGAGCACACCTTCGGCTCCGTCACCACCATCCGGTTCCGGTGCTCCCGCCCGGGTGAGGAGACCTTCGCCGACCTGGTCGAGGCCGACGTGCACGAGATCGTGCTGAACGGTGAGTCGCTGGATCCCGCCACGGCGTACCAGGACAGCCGGATCACCCTGCCTTCCCTGCAGGAGGAGAACGAGCTGCGCGTGGTGGCGCACTGCCGCTACTCGCGCAAGGGTGAGGGCCTGCACCGGTTCGTCGACCCGGCCGATGACCGGATCTACACCTACACCCAGTTCGAGGTGCCTGACGCCCGTCGGGTCTTCACCACGTTCGAACAGCCTGACCTGAAGTCGGTGTTCACCTTCACCGTGACCGCCCCCAGCGGGTGGACGGTGATCTCCAACACGGCGACACCGGCGCCGGAGACCGCGGGCGAGGAGGCCCAGGTGTGGCGGTTCCCGCAGACCGAGCAGATGTCGACCTACATCACCGCTCTCGTTGCCGGTGAGTACCACAGCGTCCACGAGACCTACCAGGGCAAGCACGGGACGATCCCGCTCGGACTCGTCTGCCGCCAGTCGGTCACCGACCAGCTCGACGTCGAGGAGCTGCTCGAGGTGACCCGGCAGGGATTCGAGTTCTTCGAGGAGGCCTTCGACTTCCCCTACCCGTTCGGCAAGTACGACCAGGCGTTCGTGCCGGAGTACAACATGGGCGCGATGGAGAACGCGGGCTGCGTGACCTTCCGCGACGAGTACCTCCCTCGATCGCGACAGACCCACGCCTTCTTCGAGGGGCGCGCGAACACGGTGCTGCACGAGATGGCGCACATGTGGTTCGGAGACCTCGTCACGATGCGCTGGTGGGACGACCTGTGGCTCAACGAGTCCTTCGCGGAGTGGGCCTCGCACCACGCCCAGGTCAAGGCCACCAAGTACACCGACGTCTGGACCGCCTTCACCAACTCACGCAAGAACTGGGCCTACCGGCAGGACCAGCTGCCGTCAACGCACCCGGTGGCAGCCGACAACCACGACCTCGAGGCCGTCGAGGTCAACTTCGACGGAATCACCTATGCCAAGGGCGCGTCCATCCTCAAGCAGCTGGTCGCGTGGGTCGGCGAGGATGAGTTCCTGCAGGGCCTGCGCGCGTACTTCCGCAAGCACGCCTTCGGCAACACCCAGTTCACCGACCTGCTGAGCGCGTTGGAGGCCGCTTCCGGACGCGACCTGCACGCCTGGGCCCACGAATGGCTCCAGGCCACGGGTGTCAACACGCTGCGCGCCGAGTTCGAGGTCGATGAGGCAGGCTGCTTCTCGCGCTTCGAGGTGCACCAGAGCGCGGCCACGGAGCCCCCCATCATCCGCCGGCACCGGATCGGCATCGGCCTCTACGACCTCGAGGGCGAGACGATCCGTCGCCGCTCCTCGACCGAGACCGACATCGCCGGCACCGCCACGCCGGTCGACGCCCTGCTCGGCCAGAAGCAGCCCGACCTGCTGCTCCTCAACGACGGCGACCTGACCTACGCCAAGATCCGGCTCGACCGTCGGTCGCTGGACACCCTCCTGAGCCACATCGCCGACCTGGACGACTCCTTGGGGCGCGCCCTGTGCTGGGGTGCAGCCTGGGACATGACGCGCGACGCAGAGCTCAGCGCGACCGAGTTCGTCCGTCTGGTGCTGGGAGGCGTGGCCCAGGAGAGCGACATCACCGCCGTCACCGCCCTGCTGCGGTACGCGACCAACGCGGTCAACCAGTACTCAGACCCCGACACCCGCGCGGGCCTCCACGCCGGCTTCGAGCAGGGGATGCTCGACCTGATCGAGCAGGCCGACCCCGGCTCGGACCATCAGCTCGTGCTGGTCAGGGCGCTTGCCGGGGCCGCCCGCACCGAGGCGGGTCTCGACCGTGTCCAGGGGATGTTGGACAACAGCCTGGCCCTGGAGGGTCTCGAGGTTTCCCAGGACCTGCGGTGGACCCTGCTGGGTGCCCTGGCCGCCGGCGGACGAGCCGACGACGGCGTGATCGACACCGAGCTGGAACGCGACAACACGATCTCGGGCCGGGAGCGCGCCGCCGCCACCCGCGCCGTCATCCCGACATCGCGAGCCAAGGAGCGCGCCTGGGAGCTGGCCGTGATCAGTCCTGACGTACCGAACGAGACCCAGCGCTCCATCGCACTCGCCTTCCAGGTGCCCGGGCAGGATGAGGTGCTCGAGCCCTTCGTCCAGCGCTATCTCGAGATGGCCGAGAAGGTGTGGGAGCACAAGGGTCCACACGGCGCATCGGTCGTCCTCCAGGCGCTCTTCCCTCGAGCGATGCCGACCCAGGCGACGCTCGACCGGGTGACCGAGTGGCTGGCCGGCAACCCGGCGAACCCCGGGGCGCTGCGCTACGTGAGAGAAGGGGCCGACGACCTCAGCCGTGCGCTGACTGCGCAGGCGAAGGACCGCGAGCTCCGCTCGAGCTGAACCGAGCGGGCGGTTGGCTGCTCGGGCCCGTGTGGTTCAGCCGTGCAGGGTGCGCGGATGCTCGGCGTGGGCGGCAAGCATGCAGATGCCGTGGACGATCCCGGGAACGATGTCACCGTGCTCGAACAGTGAGGTCATCTCGGCCAGGGCCAGGCTCACCTCGTCGTCGGTCAGTGAGCGCCGGACCTCGGCGCCGGTGACGATCTCGGCCACCCGTTGGGCCGGGTCCACCATGACCAGCACCGAGCGTGAGGGGTTGACCAGCGAGGCGTGCAGACGCTGTGCGAAGGCTCGCGGCTCGCCGAACTGGGAGTCGACCCGGCCGACGTAGACCGAGAACTCATGGCGGCTGCTGGTCTCTGCGTCGCGGATCGCCTTGTCGATCTGGAGCCGCTGGACCGAGGTCAGTCCATCACCACTGGGCACCGGATCCCCCAATGTCAGTTGTCGCCGCGTCGGTCTCGCTCGCGGAGTCCTCGGGAGCACCCTTCACTCCGGTGCGCGGGCCGCCGAACCACTCTGGGTCGGAGTAGACGAGGTCACCCGACCCACCGCGTCCCATCATCGAGGGCAGGTAGACCAGCAGCGCGATCACGGCGATGACTCCGACGATGCTGCCGCCGAGGGTCAACAGGACACCGGCGAGGGCAGGGTTGTCTGGCTCATCCCACGTCGTCGGCGCCGCCGCCGCCGGGGAGAGCGCTCCGGTCAGCAGCGCCAGTGCGAGCACCGCGGTGGGGACCAGCACCGCCGACGACACCCGACGACGCACGCTCGGGCCGGTCTGCTTCTGGGTCTGGGTCTCGTGCTTCACGCGCTCCAGGGTAGCGGCCACACGCGGTCCTCCGCCTTGGATGGGGCACCCCCGGATCATGATCTCGCTCACCTGGGAGACTGAAGGGGTGAGCGAACCGACCTTCTACGAGCAGATCGGCGGCATGGCCGTGATCGAGCGGATCGTGTCTCGGTTCTACGAGGGCGTCGAGCGTGACGACCTGCTACGGCCGATGTACCCGTCGGAGGACCTCGCCGACGGATCGGCTGCGCGTCGACTGACTCTGTTCCTGGCGCAGTACTGGGGCGGACCCACCACCTACTCCCAGGAACGGGGGCACCCCCGGCTACGGATGCGCCACGCTCCGTTCACGGTCGACCGCGCCGCCCAGGAGCGCTGGCTGCGCCACTTCCGAGCCGGACTCGACGAGGTCGACCTGGACCCCGAGCTCGACGCGAAGTTCTGGGGCTACGTCACCTACGCCGCCGAGTTCATGCTCAACAGCGACGGATCGACATAGACCGGCCCCGGCCCGGCGGTTCCCGGAGGCCCGGCCCTCCGCGTAAAGTTCGTAGACAAGCGTTGGACTAAGGAAATGGTCATGAGTGACGAGCACGCGAACCAGAACGAACCGTCGACGTCCGACGAATACTCAGATCTTCAGGAGAGCCTGACCAGCCTCGCCGGCCTGGTCAACAGCATCTACTCACTGGAGGAGCTGCTCGGGAGAGTGGCGACCTTCGCGGTCCAGGCGATCCCCCACGCCGACGGTGCCGGCGTCACCCTGCTCCGGATCGAGAACGGCGAGCGTCGAGTAGAGGCGTTGGCAGCCAGCGCGCCCTTCGTCGCCGAGATCGACGAGCTCCAGTACCAGGTCCTCGACGAGGGCCCCTGCATCACCGCAGCGCACGAGGGTCGTATCGTCCGGTCCGGCTCGCTCGGTGGCGAGCCGCTCTGGCCCCGCTTCGGGCCGCGTGTGGGGCGGTTGGGCGTGCACAGCGCGCTGTCGCTGCCACTGCTCCTGCCGGAGGGACGTGTCGTCGGAGCCATCAACGTCTACAGCCGTGACAAGGATCGTTTCGACGACCAGGCCGCACACATCGGGCAGCTGTTCGCCGCGCCGGCGGCGGTTGCGGTCCACAACGCCCAGGTCCTCGAATCCGCGCGGACACTGGCCCGGCAGCTCCAGACGGCGCTGACCTCTCGTCCCGTGGTGGACCAGGCCATCGGCCTGCTGCGGGGCCGCAGTGGCGTGAGCGAGGCAGAGGCCCTTGCCAGGCTCAAGGAGATGAGTCACCGCGAGAACACCAAGCTCCGCGACGTCGCCACCAAGCTCGTGGAGCAGGCCGAGGCACGGGCGCGTGCCACGCACGCGACCGGCGAGCTGTGAGGCCGACAGCACATCGAGCAGGGCGCGGACGTCAGCGAGAGGCACGGGTGTACCGTGCAAGGTAGAGGGTGTGCTGCGGCCGTGATCCTGACGACGGCTCGGTCCCTCATGGCGGGTTCGCGCTGAGCGTTCGTCTCCAGGCATGACTGATTTGCGTGCGGGAACGCTTGGCGAGGCGTGCTGATGGACATCAGCCCCCAGGTCGTCGCGACGCTCACGAGGCTCTCTCGATCGCTCGACGGTCCCGAGACCACCCTGGAGAGCGCCGTGGAGCACTTGTGCGCCGCGGTCGAGGCAGCGATCGACTCCTTCTGCGGGCTCACCGTCAATGCCGGGACGTCCCCCGAGGTCCTGGAGTTCACCGTGCGGTCCGAGCCGTCAGCCGGGGTGCGACCGGCGGCACGCAGCTCCCTGCGCATCGGCTCCTCGATGCTGACCCACGAGGTGCCGCGCCTGGAGATCGTGCTGTACGCCAGCCAGGAGCGTGCCTTCGTCGACCTGGCGGCAGACGTCGCCACGCTCATCGAGGTCTCCCCCTACGTGATCGAGGTCGATCGCCACGTGCACAACTTCTCCCGGCCCGACGCCCTCGACGGGTTGACCTCGCCGGCCTGGATCGACCAGGCAATCGGTGCACTCCTCGGCGCGGGTCAGACAAGGGACAGGGCGCGCGCCACCATCCAGGAGCGCGCCGACCTGGACGGAGGCGACCTCGAGCTCGCCGCCAAGGGAGTCCTGGAGGAGCTGGTGGGTGACCCCACGGACGGCCGGGCAGACGACGAGGAGCGCTGACAGCGCGGGCCTCACCACCCCCTTGACCGCCTCAACCCGGCGTCGTACGGTGATGGCGCTGGAACCTTCAGACTGCCCGGACGAGTCGTGCTGTACGCCGCTCACTCGAGAGACTGTCTCTACGGACGGGCACTGCACCGGATGAAGACCTTCAGGTGTTGGTCATGTCCCCCCACAGGATTCCCCACCAGCTTCATCGCGGTCCCGACGAGAGCGACCCGCTGTCGATGGACGACGCACTCGCCTCACTCGGGCACGAACCGCACGGAGACTGCCCGGCCGCGACCCCAGGCTTGGACCCTGAGGTGTGGCTGGTGCGAAGCAGTCCCTTCATCGGTTCTCTCTCGCTCCTGATCGTGGACTTCGGAGACTCAGCCGTCCCCGGCGCCAAGCTTCTCCGCGCGATCAACCGATGCACCCGACCCGACCGCATCCGGGTGTTGATGCGCCGACGCGACGACCGCGCTCGCGCACGCGCCATGTTGCCCCACCAGCCACCAGCGCCGCGGAACAGGGCTCCCGACGGCGCCGTGGGGGAAAGGGCGGATCCGGGAGCCTCCCAAATGAAATTCTCCTGGATCCGCCCACGCCCCTGATCGACCGTCGCGCGACCGACACGTCGCAGCCGACCTGGAACGTCAGTCGAGCGATGATGCTCCGGCGCGCGGCGGGTCGGACAGCAGGAGCTCCTTCTCACGCTCCGACAGAGCCTGCGGACGCTGGGTGGCCGGGTCGACCCGCACCATGACGGCGCGACAGCAGGACAGGACCCGATCACCGTCGCGGGTCTCGCCCTCGACGACGAACGACGTCCGACCCGTCGAACCGACCCACACCTGGACGTCGTAGGGCTCCTCTCGCAAGAACATGGGTGCGCGGTAGTCGACGTCGACGGCACCGACCACGACGGCGAAGGGCTCCTCAGTCGCCTGCTCGGCGACGGAGCGGGCGAGCCCGAAGACCAGCTGCACCCGCGCTTCCTGGTAGAACTCCACGAACTTCACGTTGTTGACGTGGCGATAGGCGTCGACGTCGGAGAAACGCACCGCGGCCGGGTAGTGGAACCGGGGGGCCTGGCCCCTGGGGGTGATCTTGACCGTGGGGGCGAGTCGCTCCTGACGTGGCTCCAGGAACTGCCGCAGGTACTCACGCTCCCCCTGCGTCAGGCGCCGCGGCGACTCGGTCTCGAAGTCGTAGGGCGAGAGCACGGACTCGGCGCGGAAGTAGACCCGTCGCCCCTGCGGCCGCTCAACCGCCTCGTCGTAGATCTCGGTGGCCAGCGTGAACGAGGCGCCCTTGATCTCTGTCACCCACACCTCCACCGAGACCGGCGAGGTGCGGAAGACCAGCGGCTCGACGTACGACACCACGTGACGTGCGACCACCACACCTTCGGCCAGCGCCTCTGCTCCGCGCGACCGCGCGTGCTCGCGCAGCATGTCGACGCGCGCCTCTTGGAGGTAGTCGATGTAGGTCACGTTGTTCACGTGCCCCAGCAGGTCCATGTCGGCCCAGCGCAACGGGCAACGGAACAGGTGACGGGCCACCTCGTCATGCTCCCAGAGGGGGTTGGATGAGCAAGAGCACGGGGTCGATCAGCGTGCGAGGCCGTGGACTTGATCATCTAGGGTGGCGCGGAGGCCCCTCAGTGGCCACCGAGAGTCCGCCAGTCACCGAACGGAGCAGTCTCCATGCCCGAGGCAGTCATCGTCGCCACCGCCCGCTCCCCGATCGGTCGGGCCAACAAGGGATCGCTGAAGGACATGCGCCCCGACGAGCTCACAGCTCAGATGGTGCAGGCCGCGCTGGGCAAGGTGCCGGCGCTCGACCCGCACCAGATCGACGACCTGATCCTCGGCTGCGGACTCCCCGGCGGGGAGTCCGGCAACAACATGGGCCGCATCGTGTCCGTCCTCCTGGGACTCGACGACGTCCCGGGGACGACGATCACCCGCTACTGCTCATCCTCGGTGCAGACCACCCGGATGGCCTTCCACGCGATCAAGGCCGGCGAGGGAGACGTCTACGTCAGCGCGGGGGTGGAGACAGTGTCCCGCTTCGCCAAGGGCACCTCGGACCACATCCCCGACACCCGCAACTCCCGCTTCGAGGAAGCCGCTGCCCGCACCGAGGAGCTGGCCCAGGGGGGCCAGGACTGGCACGACCCACGCGAGGACGGCAACCTGCCCGACGCCTACATCGCGATGGGCCAGACCGCGGAGAACGTCGCCCGCATGAGGGGGCTGAGCCGCCAGGAGCTCGACGAGTTCGGTGTGCGCAGCCAGAACCTCGCCGAGAAGGCGATCGCCAACGGCTTCTGGGCCAAGGAGATCACCCCGGTGACCCTGCCGGACGGCTCGACGGCCGAGACCGACGACGGCCCGCGCGCCGGTGTCACCTATGACGCGGTCAAGGACCTCAAGCCGGTCTTCCGTCCCGACGGCGTCGTCACCGCAGCCAACTGCTGTCCGCTCAACGACGGAGCGGCTGCGGTCGTGATCATGTCCGACACCAAGGCCCGTGACCTCGGCCTGACGCCGCTGGCGCGCATCGTCTCCACCGGGCTGACGGGCCTCTCCCCCGAGATCATGGGGCTCGGTCCCGTCGAGGCCTCCCAGCAGGCGCTCGCCCGGGCAGGCATGTCGATCGACGACATCGACCTGGTCGAGATCAACGAGGCGTTCGCTGCCCAGGTCGTGCCTTCCTACCAGGACCTCGGCATCGACATCGACCGGCTCAACGTCAACGGAGGCGCGATCGCGGTCGGCCACCCGTTCGGGATGACCGGCGCCCGCCTGCAGGCCACCATGCTCAACTCCCTGCAGCACCACGACAAGCAGACCGGTCTGGTCACGATGTGCGTCGGCGGCGGGCAGGGCATGGCGCTGGTGCTCGAGCGGCTCAGCTGAGGCTGGGCGCTCCGAAGACCCGGCAGTCCGAGACATCCAGATCCGGGTCGTCTCGGGCGGCCTGCTCGCAGGCATCCTCGAACATGCCGAAAAACGCCACGCCGAAGGCGTAGACGGCGACGATCGCCAGCAGCGCCAGCGTGGTCAGGACGCTGCCGATGAGACCGCACCAGAAGCCGGCGGCCCCTGCGCCGCGACCCTGCAGCGTGCCGTTGGACTCGTCGACCTCCTTGGTGACCTTGCGCCCCAGGATCATCGCGGGGATGCCGGTCAGCAGGCCGCAGCACAGGAGCGACGCGATGCCGAGCACCAACGACGTGGTCGCCTGCGGGTGGTTGGGGACCTGCGGGCCAGGAGCAATCTGCGGCTGCTGCGGGTGCGCCGCCGGTGCCCGGTGCTCGGTCCACGCGGCACCGTCCCAGTAGCGCTGCTGGCTCGCGTCCTCAGGGTCGGGGTACCACCCCGAGGGGGTCTGCTCGGACATGTCCCCACCTCCTGCGCCAGACCCTATGAGACCCGAGCGCGAGCGCCGCTGTCATCGGCAAGGGCGTGTCGAGATCAGTCGCGGGTGAGGCGGCGGTGGGTGACCCGGTGTGGGCGGGCGGCCTCGGCGCCGAGGCGCTCGATCTTGTTGGCCTCGTAGGCCGCGAAGTTGCCCTCGAACCAGAACCACTTGCCACCGTCCTCGTCGTCGCCCTCCCAGGCGAGAATGTGGGTGGCGGTGCGGTCCAGGAACCACCGGTCGTGAGAGGTGATCACGGCACAGCCGGGGAACTCCAGCAGCGCGTCCTCCAGGGACTGCAGGGTCTCGACATCGAGATCGTTGGTCGGCTCGTCGAGCAGCAGCATGTTGCCGCCCATCTTCAGCGTCAGAGCGAGGTTCAACCGGTTGCGCTCGCCACCGGAGAGGACCCCGGCCTTCTTCTGCTGGTCGGACCCCTTGAAGCCGAACGAGGCGATGTAGGCCCGCGAAGGCACCTCGAAGTTGGCGACCTTGATGAAGTCGAGGCCGTCGGAGACGATTTCCCACACGTTCTTCTGCGGGTCGAGCCCGCCACGGCTCTGGTCGACGTAGGAGATCTTCACGGTCTGTCCGACGGTCAGCTTCCCGGCGTCGGGCTCTTCGTGGTGGGTGATCATGCGGAACAGAGTGGTCTTGCCGACGCCGTTGGGACCGATGACGCCGACGATGCCGGCCCGCGGCAGCTTGAAGGACAGGTCGTGCATCAGCACACGGTCGCCGAAGCCCTTGCGCAGGTCGTCCGCCTCGAGGACCACGTCACCCAACCGTGGTCCGGCCGGGATGTTGATCTCCGAGGTGTCGAGCTTGCGGTTGCGCTCCGCCTCGGCCGCCATCTCCTCGTAGCGCGCCAGCCGCGACTTGCTCTTGGCCTGGCGGGCCTTGGGGTTGGAGCGGACCCACTCCAGCTCACGCTCGAGCATCTTCTGCCGCTTGGCGTCCTTGGCGCCCTCGACCTTCAGACGCTCCTTCTTGGTCTCGAGGTACGTCGAGTAGTTGCCCTCGTAGGGGTGTGTGCGACCGCGGTCGAGCTCGAGGATCCAGCTGGCCACGTTGTCGAGGAAGTACCGGTCGTGGGTGATGGCCAGGACGGCACCCGGGTACGAGGCGAGGTGACCCTCCAGCCACTGCACCGACTCCGCGTCGAGGTGGTTGGTCGGCTCGTCGAGCAGCAGCAGGTCGGGCTGCTGGAGCAGCAGCTTGCAGAGCGCGACCCGGCGTCGCTCACCGCCCGAGAGGTGGTCGACGAGCTCCTCCGGCGGCGGGCATCGCAGCGCGTCCATGGCCTGGTCGAGGCGGCTGTCGAGGTCCCAGGCGTTGGCATGGTCGAGGTCGGTCTGGAGGTCGCCCATCTCCTCCAGCAGCTTGTCGTAGTCGGCGTCCGGGTTGGCCATCTCCTCGGAGATCTGGTTGAACCGGTCGACCTTGGCCTTGGTCTCCCCCACGGCCTCCTCGATGTTCTGCAGCACGGTGCGGCCCTCGGTCAGCGGTGGCTCCTGCTGGAGCATGCCGACGGTCGCGCCAGGGTCGAGGGTCGCGTCACCGTTGTTCGCGTGCTCGAGGCCGGCCATGATCTTGAGCAGAGTGGACTTGCCGGTGCCGTTGGGCCCGACCACGCCGATCTTGGCTCCGTGCAGGAACGACAGCGTGACGTTGTCCAGGACAACCTTGTCGCCGTGGGCTTTGCGCACGTTGCGCAGTGTGAAGACGTACTCAGCCATGGTCCACAAGCCTACGGTCCCCGAGTCGTACGGCGATCGGCGGGGAGCGTGGGTCGCCCGAGGTCAGCCTCGGGCGACGTGGAGTGCCTCGGTGACCGCGCGATAGGCCTCCAGCTCACGCTCGATCGCGGTGAGCACGAGGTCGTCGACCACCTTCTCGATGGAGGCTCGCAGCCGACGTCGGGCAGCCCGAGCCCTCGACCGAGCCACGAGACCGTTGACGAAACGGCCGATCACCGCCAGCGCCAGCCCGCCGGCGACCCCGGAGAGCAGCAGCAACGTGGGCACTGGCAGCCCGTAGCGCGAGGGCGTCTGGGGTTCGGGCAGCTGGAGATAGTCCATCACCACCAGGACCAGCAGCCAGAGCGCTCCCGCCACCAGCGCCAGCGCGAAGAGCAGCTGCAGCAGCTTCGCGAGCCGCCAGAGCAGCGGCGTGCGCGAGACCCCGAGGTCGGTGCCGACGACTGCTCGGTCGAGTGCGTCGTTCAGGTCGGCCAACCTCGTGGTGGAGGCGCGGCGTACCGCCTCGGACCAGGGGCGGCTCAGCTGCGAGCCGACGCGGTCGGCCGACGCGCGGACCGCGGTGTCCACCCGCGCCCGTTGCACCCGAGTCGGTTCGGGCACCGAGGCTCGTCCGAGACCGGTGAGCTGCTTGCCCTCACGGCCGAGGTCCAGGTGCAGGCGCCGCAGCGGGTCGGGACGCAACCGTCCGATCCACCGGATCGGCAGCCACCCGGTGTGTTGTCCGCCGCGTCGGATGACGGCCCGCTCGACAGCGGTGACCACGGTCGGCACACCGGCGGCATCGGCGAAGGCATCCACGAGCTCGGCCCGGTCGGCCTTGCGCAGCTGATCCGGGTCGGCCTTGCCGCTCTCGGAAGCCACGGCATCGGCGGCCGCGGCCAGATCCGCACGTAACCGGTCGGCGGCGGCCCGCTTGCTGCGGACCCGCTTCCGCACCAGGTGGAGCAGATCGGGCAGGCCCTCCCCGGTCGCGGCCGACGTCACCACGACAGGGACCTCGCCGAGCCCGTCCTCGTCCAGCCGCCGCCGCAGGTCGGCCATCAGCTGACCGCGCACGGCGGGCGCCACGGCGTCGATGTGGTTGAGGGCCACGATCATCACGCCGGCGTGTGACGCCATCGGCCTCAGGTAGCGCTCGTGCAGGGCGGCGTCGGCGTACTTCTGCGGGTCCAGCACCCAGACCATCACGTCGACCATCCGCACCAGTCGGTCGACCTCCACGTGGTGCTCGGTCTCGGTCGAGTCGTGGTCCGGCAGGTCGAGCATCACCAGACCGTCGAGTCCCTCTGGCGTGTCAGCGGCCGGGACCTGGTGCCGGCGCTTGGCCCCGAGCCACTCCATGACCTGCGCGGGGTCGGTCGTCGCCGAAGGACACCGCGGTCGTCTCCGAGGTGGTGGGTCGGCGACGCCCCACCTCGGCCAGCGTGAGCCCGCTCAGGGCGTTGAAGGTCGAGGACTTGCCCGAGCCCGTCGCCCCCGCGAGCGCGACGACGGTGTGGTCGGCGGTGATCGCGAGCCGCTCCGAGGCGCGCCGTACGACGTCCTCCGCGCTCTGCACGACCTCCAGCGACAGCCGACCGCGCCCCTTCTCCGCCGCGACCCGGAGCGCCTCCACGCGCTCGGTCAGCCCAGGAGAACGCTTGCCGAGCAGGCGGCGGGCGCCCTCGGTGACCGCGCTCATCGGCCCAGCCTCATCGATCCGACCTCGCGGGCCGCCGCCCACAAGGCGTCGGTGTCCTGCGGGCTCAGCTCGAGCATGGCCAGCAGGTCGTGGAATCGCTGCGCCTCCTCGCCGTACATCTGGCGGACCCGCGCCTCCAGGTCGGTGCGCGCGTGGTCGGACAGCCGACGCACCGCCTGGTCACCGAAGACCGCCTCGAGGAGCTTCTGCCCGAGCACCGCACTGCCACCGGCGATCCCGGCCTCAGCGCCGGTGATGCCGGCGGTGTGGGCGAAGACCACGACCATCAGGGCGACGCTCAGTCCGTTGAAGCCGAAGGCCAGGAACCGCGCGGAGGTACGCCGGTCGGCCCCCTCGCTGCGCACCAGGTCGAGCACCCCCTGCTGCCAGTCGCGTACGGCGCGCTCGGCGCGAGCGCGGAAGTCCCGGGAGGCGCGGCTCAGGTCCTCCTCGGCCTGCTCGAGCAGCTCACGCCCCGCCGGGACCGAGCGCCACGTCCAGGCCGCCTGTTCGGCGGCGGACTCGGCATGCTCCACCAGCAGCGACTCCAGGCCGCTCTCGACGGCGACACTGACGCGCTCGATCTGTGCGGGCTCACCGCGGAACCATCCCGCGACGCGGTCGCGGACTCGCCCGACCCCGGACTCCAGCGACCGCAGCAGCTCACCGGTGCCGACGAACTCCTGCCACCGTGCGAGCACCTCGCCACGCAGGAGCGAGCCGTCGGCGGAGGCCCTCGAGACCTCGCTGACGGCACCGTCGTAGGCCCGGTCGGCGTCGCCGGCGAGGCGTGCTGCGGCGTCCACCTGGGCGGCGTGGGCGGCCGCGATCTCGCTGCTGCGGGTGCCGGCGGAGCGGATGGCGCCCTCCAGGGTCTGTCGCACGATCGCGGCTCGGGCATCGCTGTCGGCGGCCAGCCCCTCCAGCCACGTGCGGACCTCCGCGACCGCCGCGGGCCGCAGCAGGCCCTGCTCGTCGACGACGCTCTCGGTCACGGTGAACAGCGGCGAGCGTTGCAGTCCCCGGGCGGCCATCATCTGCCGCAGGTGCTGGGAGATCTCTGCCTCTGCTCCTGCCGGCACCCGGTCGAGCACCACGGCGACCGCGGTGCTGCGATCGGCCGCCGCCCGCAGGAACTCCCAGGGCACCTGATCGGCGTAGCGGGCGGCCGAGGTCACGAAGAGCCACAGGTCCGCTGCCGCGAGCAGCTGCGAGGCGAGGACACGGTTCTGCTGCTCGACGGAGTCGATGTCGGGTGCGTCGAGCACTGCGAGTCCCGGGGGCAGCGTGTCGACCGGCACCAGCTGGAGTGCGCCCGGGTCGTTGCTCTGGCTGGTGGTGCGAGCCAGGTCCGGCAGGATCCGGCCCACGTCGAACCACCGCGCGTCTGCCGGGTTGAAGGTCAGCACCGGTGAGCGGGTGGTGGGTCGCAGGACTCCGGGTTCGCTCACCTTCTGACCGAGCACGGAGTTGACCAGGGTGGACTTGCCCGCTCCGGTGGACCCGCCGACGACGGTGAGCAGCGGCGCGTGGATCTGCCGCAACCGCGGCAACAGGTAGTCGTCCAGCTGGTCGAGGATCTCCTGCCGGGTCGCTCGTCGGACCGGCGCGTCGGGCAGCTCCAGCGGCATGGTCAGCCCACGCAGCGCGTCGCGGAGTCGCTCGAGACCGGTGATGCGCGAGGTGTCCGCGCCATCCGGGTCCGTCGCCGGCTCAACGGACTCCTGCGGCGTCCCGTCAGGGCTCATGCCGGGCCTCTCATCAGCTCGCGGCGCAGCCCTTCGAGGCGGTGCACCATCTCGGCTCCCCGATCGGCGAAGTCGTCCGGGGCGCGTCCGTGGAGCACCCGGTTGTGCAGCGAGGCCAGGGAGATCACCTGCTTCTGGTACTGACGCATCGTCCGCTCTCCGCTCGGCCCCGCCACCTGTGAGGCGTGCCTGCGGGCTTGACGCCGCGCAGGCAGCGCAGTCAGCCAGGGCAGCTCCTGCGGCGGAAGGTAGCCCCGTGCGGCCAGGTCGTGCATCGCTCGCGCGAGCATCTGGCCTTCGCGTGCCCGGGCCCAGATCGCGAGGCCGACCACGGCCAGGAAGCCGGGCACCATCGCGAAGAAGTAGGTCAGGATGAAGGCTCCCCCGCCGCCGAGGAGCGCCGAGCCGTTCCAGAGCGCGTGCAGGCCCACCGCCACGGCGTACCCCAGCGGGAGCACCGCCAGCCCGACCCACGGCGTGCGCCGGGTCACCGCGATCCCGGCTGCGATCCCGATGGCGGAGGTGAACAGAGGATGGGCGAACGGGCTGAAGACCCCCCGGATCACGAACAGCACGGTCGCCGACCCGAGGCCCCCCGGCCCGAGCTCGGGGTCCCCGAGGAAGGCGGCGGCGTAGTAGAGGACGTTCTCGGTGAACGCGAACCCGACGCCCACGAACCCGGCGTACACCAGGCCGTCGATGACACCGTCGAGCGTGTGCCGGCGGATGTAGAGCAGCAGCACCACGAACAGTCCCTTGCCCGCCTCCTCGGTCAGCGGCGCGACGACGACGGCTGACCAGGTATCGGTGGAGGCGTTCGCGAACTGGTCGATGGCCTGGATGAGCAGAGCGGCGCTGGTGGCGACCAGCGCACCCCAGAAGAACGCCATGACCAACAACCGGCGCGGCTCGGGCTCGTAGCGGTCGAGCCAGAGGTAGCAGGCGAGCAGTGGGCCGACCGGCAGCACGGCGAGCACCAGTCCGACGCCGACCGCCCCTGGCTCCCCGCTCATGACGAACACAGCGGCGATGATCACCGCACCGACCACCAGGGCGATCGTCACCACGACGGTGAAGAAGACCGCACCGCGCTGCCGGCGCCTGGCCGGTGCCGCGCCCGGCCTGGGCGCCACGGTCGCCTGGTCCATGTCAGGGAGCGTATCCAGCGTTCCGTGCCTCACGCGTGCCGTTCAGGCACGGTTACAGTGATGAGGTGAGTGAGCACGAGGCCGAGACCGGCGCCGAGCAGCGCATCCAGAGCCACGACTCCGCGGTTCCACCGGCGTATGCCGAGTTCATGCGGACCGGGTGGGGAGACCGGGAGCTGGACCTCCCGCGGCACCCGGTGGCCGACCGGGCGCAGGCCCGCCGGGAACGACTTCGCGAGCTCCTGCCCGGCGAGCGGCTGGTGGTTCCCTCCGGCAGCTACAAGCAACGCAGCAACGACACCGACTACCCGTTCCGGCCCCACACCGCGCACACCCACCTGAGTGGCAACCAGACCAGCGACGCCGTGCTCGTCCTCGACGACGGGGACGCCACGCTCTATGCCCGGCCGAGGACCTCCCGTGAGACCGACGAGTTCTTCCGGGACCGCGTGTACGGCGAGCTGTGGACCGGGCGCCGTCCCTCACTGGGTGAGCTCACGGAGTCCCTGGGCGTGACCTGCCGTCACATCGACGACCTGCCGCAGGCGCTGTCCACCCCCGGCAAGACGCGAGTGCTGCGCGGCGTCGACGCCGGCGTGGACTCGCTGGTCGAGGGCGACGAGGGCCGCGACACCGAGCTGGAGCAGGTGCTCTCCGAGCTGCGACTGATCAAGGATCCGTGGGAGGTCGATGAGCTGCAACGCGCCTGCGATGCCACCACCCTCGGTTTCGAGGACTGCGTGCGGGACTGGGACGGTGCCATCGAGCACGGCGAACGCTGGATCGAGGGCACGTTCTTCCGTCGAGCACGCGCCATGGGCAACGACCTCGGCTACGGCGCGATCGTCGGCGGCGGCAAGCACGCCACCGTGCTGCACTGGATGGACAACAGCGGACCGATCACTCCGGGTGACCTGGTCCTGCTCGACATGGGTGTGGAGGGCGGCAACCTGTACACCGCCGACGTCACCCGCACGCTGCCGGTCGACGGCCGCTTCACCCCGCTGCAGCGCGACCTCTACTCGTTGGTGCTGCAGGCCCAGCAGGCCGGGCTGGACGAGGTCAGGCCCGGAGCGATGTTCCGTGACCCTCACCATGCCGCGATGACCGTGCTCGCGCACGGCTTGGCGGATCTGGGCCTCCTGCCGTGCTCGGCCGAGGAGGCGCTGTCCCCGGACAGCCGGGTCTACGCCCGGTGGACGCTGCACAGCACCAGCCACATGCTCGGCATGGACGTGCACGACTGCGCCAGCGCCTCACCCGACACCTACCCGGGAGGGAGCCTGGAGGAGGGCATGGTGCTGACCGTGGAGCCCGGGCTGTACTTCCAGGAGGACGACCTGCTGGTGCCGGAGGAGATGCGGGGCATCGGCATCCGGATCGAGGACGACGTGCTCGTCACTGCCGACGGCTGCCGCAACCTGTCCGAGGCGCTCCCCCGCGACCCCGACGAGGTCGAGGAGTGGATGGCCGCCCTACGAGGCTGAGTCGACGCCGCAGGCCCGCCCCGCCGGTCAAGCTTGTCGCTTGTCCTGAGGATGGGGACCTGCCACGTCGGCGGGTGAGGTGCTCCGAGGCGCTAGCCGAGGAGCCTCGAAACCCGCTGACGTCAAGCAGCTTGCTCGACGCCACCCGTCGGTGGTTGAGGTGCTCCGAGGCGCTAGCCGAGGAGCCTCGAAACCCGCTGACGTCAAGCAGCTTGCTCGACGTCACCCGTCGGTGGTTGAGGTGCTCCGAGGCGCTAGCCGAGGAGCCTCGAAACCTGGTGAGGTCGGGCAGCTGCGCGACCCCGAGTTTCTTCAACAATAGTTGGGGATCCACGCTCTCAGGGCCAAGAATTGTCGGTGCCGGTCCGTAGGTTCAGTGCCATGAGAACCCCCACCGCCCGCCGCTCCCGACGCCAGGCCGCGCGCGTCGCGCAGGCCGCGGGGATCGCTGCGGCAGCCGCCGCGCGCGACGAGGTCGACGTGCTCGGTCTGGGCGACGAGGCGGTGCTCGCCAGCATCGCGGAGTCCCAGGTCCGCGCCGAGCGGGCTCAGGTCGACCAGCTCCGTGCCGTCGCGGTGTGGACGGATCGGCACCGGATCACCGACCCCGAGCAGTGGGCGATCTCCGGTGACGCGCTCGAGATGGTCGAGGACCTCGAGAACCACCCCGGCAAGGCCAGCCGGCTGACCCACGAGGCCGGTGAGCTGGGCACCGAAGGGATCCTGCGCCTGGCCGGTGAGGGGGCGTTCATGGTCCGCGAGTTCGCGGTCACCGACCTCGCGGTCACCCTGGCGATGTCGGAGCAGGCCGCTCGGCACTACGTCGCCCAGACCGTGGAGCTGCGCGACCGCCTCCCCAGGCTCTGGGGCCAGGTGATGGCGGGGCGGTTGCCGGTGTGGAAGGCGCGCCGGGTCGCCGAGCAGACCATCCCGCTCAAGGCCGCCACCGCTGGTTTCGTCGACGCCCAGCTCGACCGAGTTCGCCCACCGGCTCTCCCTGACCCGGATCACCAAATGCGTGGAGGCGGCGATCATCCGCTGCCAGCCCGACCTCGCCGAACGCCGCGCCGACGCGGCTGCCGAGCCCCGCGGGGTCTGGGTCGAGGACGACACCACCGACGGCACCACCCGGATCGAAGCCACCCTCGACTCACCCGATGCCCACGCCTTCGACCGGGCACTGGACGACACCGCCGACCGTGCTCGGGCGCACTCGGCGACGGCTCCAGTCTCGGCAGGTGCGCAGGGCCCGTGCTGTCGGGGTGCTCGCCGACCCGCAGTACGCCATCGACCTGGCCACCGCCGCCACCACCCCGACCGTGGACGGACCGGCCAAGGTCAAGACGAGCGCCGCGTCACCGGTGTTCCACCTCCACCTGCACACCAGCTGCCGCTGCGCCACCCAGACCGCGTCCAGTGAGGCAGCGGGATCAGCGTTCGGGCCGGTCACCCGGGTCCAGGCCGAAGGCCTGCACTCCTGGCGACCCGGACCGGTGCCCACCGCCGCGGTCGAACGTTGGCTGACCGGACTCACCCCCGGCACCCGGATCGAGACCACCCGGGTGGTCGACCTGACCGAGCAGATCGCGGTCGATGCCTACGAACACCCCGCCGCACTGGCCCGCCAGGTCTCCGAACGCGACCACACCTGCGCCTTCCCCTGGTGCGGCCGAGCAAGGTGCCACCTACGACCTGGACCACATCGACCCCTACGTGCCACCCGACGACGGCGGACCGCCCGGCCAGACGTCGACCGCGAACACCGCGAGGCTCTGCCGCTACCACCACCGCGTGAAGACCCACGGCCACTGGCGATACCAACGCACCGGCCCCACCGCAGTCACCTGGACCAGCCCCCAAGGCCGCACCTACACCGTCGACCACACCGGCACCCACACCACCGACTGACCCGGACGCAGGGGTCTCCCTTCGAGACGGTCGCTGCGCTCCCTCCTCAGGACAAGCCCTTCGAGACCGTCGCTGCGCTCCCTCCTCAGGACAAGCGACAAGCTCGAGCGGCGGGCGCGAGGTCGGCACGGTCGCCGTGGCGCAGCGTCAAGGAGGCGTGGCGTCCCGTCACGCCACGCAACCACCCGCAGAGCCACCGGACGACACGGCGACAGCGCGCCACGGTGAACGGGACGGGCTTGTGCCCGCACACAAGTCTCCCTTCCAGACGGTCGCTGCGCTCCCTCCTCAGGACAAGCCCTTCGAGACGTCGCTGCGCTCCCTCCTCAGGACAAGCCCTTCGAGACCGTCGCTGCGCTCCCTCCTCAGAACAAGCCCTTCGAGACCGTCGCTGCGCTCCCTCCTCAGGACAAGCCCTTCGAGACGGTCGCTGCGCTCCCTCCTCAGGACAAGCGACAAGCTCGACCGGCGGAGGGCTCGGCCGGCGTGGGTGGTCTCGACATACCTCGCGGCTGCTCACGGCCGCTCCTCCAGCACCCGGACGCGGCGAGTGGCCGCCGCGCGAGAGGCGAGCTCGTCCTCAGCCGGGTAGCCGACCTCCTCCAGGGTCAGCCCGTGGGCGGGCATCACGGTGACAGCGGGGTCTCGTTGTTGGCCGGCGAGCACCTCGCCGGCCCACTCCGGCGCACGGCGGCCCTCTCCGACCGCGACCAGACAACCCATGAGCGCCCGCACCATGCTGTGGCAGAAGGCATCGGCGCGCACCGTGACCTCGACGCCACCCGGCGTCCCGTCCACTGACAGCAGCTGCAGCTCGCGCACCGTCGTCGCGCCCGCGCGCTGCTTGCAGAACGCCGCGAAGTCGTGCTCCCCGAGCAGCAGCTCCGCCCCGCTCTTCATCGCTGCTACGTCCAGCGACCGCGGCCACGGCACGACGTGTGCGCGGGTCAACGGATCCAGGGCTGCCTGGTCGTCGCAGATCCGGTAGACGTAGCGACGCCACAGCGCGGAGAACCTCGCGTCGAAGCCCTCGGGGGCTTCTCGGGCCAGGAGCACTCGCACGTCCGGGTCGAGGATGCCGTTCAGCCGGCGGATCAGCGCCTCGGTGGGTGGCTCGGTCGAGCGCCCAGCCGCGGTCGCCAGCGACTCCGGCTCCAGATCGAGGTGCGCGACCTGCCCACGGGCGTGCACCCCGGCGTCGGTACGGCCCGCGCAGGTCAGGTCCACTGGTCGGCGCAGCACCGTGGCCAGCGCCTGCTGCACCTCGCCCTGCACCGTGCGCAGCTCGGGCTGGGCGGCCCAACCGTGGAAGCCGGTGCCGTCGTAGGCGAGATCGAGACGCAGGCGCACCCCGCCATCTTGTCAGCCGTCCTGGTCGTCGGCCTGCCGGTCAACGGCCCTAAGGTGTCCGCGTGCCCGCGTCCCGCCGACTTCTCCAGCTGGCCGGGGGATGCGTCGTCCTCGGTGTGGGAGTCACGCTCCTGCTGCTGGCACGACTCGGCTCGGACGGGTTCTCCACGCTCGTCTACGGCGTCACTCTCGGCAGCGGTCTTCCCTTCAGCGCCGTCAACGTCCTGGTGTCGGCCGGCTTCCTGACGATGGCGTGGGCGCGCGGGGTGCGGCCCGGGTTCGGCACGCTGGCGCAGATCGTCATCGTCGGTGGCGTGGTCGACCTCGGGCTCTCGACACTTCCGGCGCCGGACGCCCTGTGGGCCCGGCTCCTGCTCGCCGCCGCAGCCCTGCCGGTGCTGGCCGTCGGGATCGCGACCTATCTCGGCACCCACCTCGGCGCCGGCCCCATGGAGGCGGCGGCGCTCGCCTGGGACCCTCCGGTGCGGTTTGCCTGGAGCTACAACACCATCCAGCTGCTCAGCGCGCTGACCGGCTGGTGGTTGGGGGCTCCCCTCGGCGTCGGCACAGCCGCGGTGGTGATCCTGCTCGGACCGCTGGTGACAGGGTCCAGCCGACTGCTGCGCCTCGACGTGCATCAGCGCCGCCCCCCTGAGCCCGAGCTCCGGGGCCCCTGACTCAGCCCATCGGCCCCGCGAGCTCGCCGGGGACGTGCGGGCCGGAGTCGTGACGGAGGCCCGAAAACTGCCGTGGCCCTCCCGTCCCGACCGTGCGGTCGGTGCGGGAGGGCCAACGGAGCGTCAGCGAGAGGATCAGCCCTTGTCGGACTCCTCGTCGGACTCCTCAGCCGTCCCGTCGGCGGGGGCCGGGGCGAGCTCCTCGAGCTCCTCCCCCTCGGGCTCCTCCCCGTCGGGAGCCTCGGCCACCGGAGCCTCGGCCTCGGTCGGCGCCGCTCCCTCGTCGACAGCGGGCTCCTGCTCGACGACGGCCTCGCCGGCGCGGGCCTCGTCGTCAGCAGACTCCGCGACAGCGGACTCCTCAGCCTCGGGCTCCGAGGCAGCAGGCGCCGGCGCAGCCGCAGGCTTGGCCGTGTCCTTCTTGGCGCCACCCTGCTTGGGCTCGTAGGGCTCGGTCACCAGCTCGATCACGGCCATCGGGGCGTTGTCGCCCTTGCGGGGGCCGATCTTGGTGATCCGGGTGTACCCGCCGGGCCGCTCGGCGTACTGAGGAGCGATCTCGGTGAACAGCTCGTGCACCACGCTCTTGTCGCGGATGGTGCGCATCACCAGACGCCGGTTGTGCAGGTCGCCCCGCTTCGCCTTGGTGATCAGCCGCTCCGCCATCGGGCGCAGCTGCCGGGCCTTGGCCTCGGTGGTGGTGATCCGACCGTGCTCGAACAGCGAGGTGGCCAGGTTGGCCAGCAACAGCTTCTGGTGCGCGGGTCCGGCACCCAGGCGGGCGCCCTTCTTCGGCTTGGGCATGTCTCTTCTTCTCGATTCTCCCGGGCCGTGTCAGGTACCCGGGTAGCTGTTGGTGGTCGAACCGGCGCGAGGGCCTCGACAGGCTCGACCACCGAGGGTGATCAGTACTGCTCGTCCTCGACGTAGGAGCTGTCGTCGTCCTCGTAGGCCGCCAGAGCCGCGGTCGGGTCGAAGCCCGGGGCGCTGTCCTTGAGCCCGAGACCCATCTCGTGCAGCTTCAGCTTGACCTCGTCGATCGACTTGGCGCCGAAGTTGCGGATGTCCAGCAGGTCCTGCTCGGAGCGCGAGATCAGCTCGCCCACGGTGTGGACGCCCTCGCGCTTGAGGCAGTTGTAGGAGCGCACGGTGAGGTTGAGGTCCTCCACCGGCAGCGCCAGGTCGGCGGCCATCTGCTCGTCGACCGGCGAGGGGCCGATGTCGATGCCCTCGGCCTCGACGTTGAGCTCACGGGCCAGGCCGAACAGCTCGACCAGGGTCTTGCCGGCCGAGGCGATCGCGTCACGCGGCGACATGGACTTCTTGGTCTCCACGTCGATGATCAGCTTGTCGAAGTCGGTGCGCTGACCCACACGGGTGGCCTCGACCTTGTAGCTGACCTTGAGCACCGGGCTGTAGATCGAGTCGACCGGCATCCGGCCGATCTCGTTGTCCATGCCCTTGTTGAGTGCCGCGCTGACGTAGCCACGGCCACGCTCCACCACGAGCTCGAGGTCGAGGTTGCCGTTGTCGTTGAGCGTGGCGATGACCAGCTCGGGGGTGTGCACCTCGACACCGGCGGGCGGGGCGATGTCGCCGGCGGTGACGACACCGGGACCCTGCGAGCGCAGGTACATCGAGACCGGCTCGTCGTGCTCGGAGGAGACCACGAGCTCCTTGAGGTTGAGGATCACCTCGGTGACGTCCTCGGTGATGCCCTCGATGGTGGAGAACTCGTGGTCGACGCCGTCGACCTTGATGCTCGTGACCGCAGCACCGGGGATCGAGGAGAGCAGCGTACGGCGCAACGAGTTGCCCAAGGTGTAGCCGAAGCCCGGCTCGAGCGGCTCGATGGAGAACCGCGAGCGGAACTCGTCGACGACCTCTTCGGACAGGGTGGGGCGCTGGGTGATCAGCACTGGAGCGTTCCTTTCCGAGACCGACCGCTATATGAGGGTCTCGAGCGGAGGGAAGGGCGGTGTGCCCTTCCAGACGGCGAGGAAGAGGGTTCTTCCTCGTTGCGGTGTTCTGTTGTGTCGAGGGCCGGTGAGGGCGGGCCCCCCGAAGCGTCGGAGGGCCCACGCCGGCGTCACTTCTTGGAGTAGAACTCCACGATGAGCTGCTCCTGGATGGGCATCTCGATCTGCTGACGGGTCGGCGGCTGGTGGATCAGGATCCGCATCCGGTCGATCACGACATCCATCCAACCCGGCACGATGCGCTCCCCGAAGGTCTCGCGGGCCACGATGAACGGGGTCATCTCCAGCGACTTCTCACGCACGTCGATGACGTCGTACTGGGTCACCTGGAAGGACGGGATGTTGACCTTCTTGCCGTTGACCACGAAGTGCCCGTGGTTGACCAGCTGGCGCGCCTGGTTGCGGGTGCGGGCGAACCCGGCCCGGTAGACCACGTTGTCCAGACGGCACTCCAGCAGCTGCAACAGGTTGTCGCCGGTCTTGCCGCCGCGGCGCGAGGCCTCGACGTAGTAGCGACGGAACTGCTTCTCCAGCACGCCGTAGGTGTAGCGGGCCTTCTGCTTCTCGCGGAGCTGGAGCAGGTACTCCGACTCCTTGATCCGGCCGCGGCCGTGCTGGCCGGGCGGGAAGGGACGACGCTCGAACGCCATGTCGCCACCGACCAGGTCAAGACCCAGGCGGCGCGACTTCTTCGTCATGGGGCCGGTGTAACGGGCCATGTCTTCTGTCTCCTGTTCGCTTCAGCGGGTCAGACGCGGCGGCGCTTGGGCGGCCGGCATCCGTTGTGCGGGGTGGGGGTCACGTCCTGGATGGTGCCGACCTCCAGGCCGATGGCACCCAAGGACCGGATCGCGGTCTCGCGGCCCGAGCCCGGGCCCTTCACGAAGACGTCGATCTTCTTCATGCCGTGCTCCATGGCGCGGCGCCCCGCGGCCTCGGCGGCCATCTGCGCCGCGAACGGCGTCGACTTGCGCGAACCCTTGAAGCCGACGGTGCCGGCCGAGGCCCACGAGATCACCGCGCCCGACGGGTCGGTGATCGTGACGATCGTGTTGTTGAACGTGCTCTTGATGTGGGCTTCGCCCTGAGCGATGTTCTTCTTCTCCTTGCGGCGGACCTTGGTCTTGCCCGCGGCCTGACGGCTCTTGGGAGGCATGCGATTACTCCTGTGTCTGGTGAAGTCTGGTGGAAGTCAGCGGGTGAGGTCCGGCAGAGCTCGGTGGTCGAGCCTGTGGCTTGTCCTGAGGAGGGAGCGCAGCGACCGTCTCGAAGGGGGACGGCTCACTTGGACTTCTTCTTGCCGGCGACGGTGCGCTTGGGGCCCTTGCGGGTCCGCGCGTTGGTCTTGGTGCGCTGACCGCGGACCGGGAGGTTCATCCGGTGGCGGCGACCCTGGTAGGAACCGATCTCGACCTTGCGGCGGATGTCCGCCTGGACCTCGCGGCGGAGGTCACCCTCGATCTGGAAGTTCCCGTCGATCTCGTCGCGCAGCTTCACCAGCTCGTCATCGCCGAGCTCGTGCACTCGCATGTTGGGATCCACGCCCGTGGCCTCGAGGACCTGCTGGGCGCGGGTACGGCCGATGCCGTAGATGTAGGTGAGTGCGACCTCGATGCGCTTGTCGCGCGGGAGGTCGACACCGACAAGGCGTGCCATGTCGTAGCCCTTCCTGTGGAGGGCCTTGTCGGCCCTCCGGATATGTCTGGAGGTGTCGTGTTCGTGTCGCGTCCCGCCGGCGCCCGGGTCGTGCCCGGAGCGGGCCCCGGCCTCCAGACCGGGGGTGACGTCCGCCGCTCACCGAGGTGAGGACTGACGAGCGATCACGATGCAGTGATGTGATTTCAGTTGTTGTTCAGTTGTGGGTGTCTCAGCCCTGGCGCTGCTTGTGACGCGGGTTGTCGCAGATCACCATGACGCGACCGTGGCGACGGATCACCTTGCACTTGTCGCAGATCGGCTTGACGCTCGGTTGGACCTTCATGAGGAAAGGCCTTTCGGTGCACTAGGAGTCGGCTGGTTACTTGTACCGGTAGATGATGCGGCCGCGTGTCAGGTCGTACGGCGAGAGCTCCACGACGACCCGGTCCTGCGGGAGGATGCGGATGTAGTGCTGCCGCATCTTGCCGCTGATGTGAGCCAGCACCTTGTGGCCGTTGCTGAGCTCGACCCGGAACATCGCGTTGGGAAGGGCCTCCACGATGGTGCCCTCCATCTCGATGACGCCTTCCTTCTTCGGCATGTCCTCCGCTATCTCCTCGCGCGCGCCGACCCATGTCGGTCGCTGATGGTGTCTCACTACCGGCCGGCCCGCGAACCGCCCGCCTCACGGCGGTGGACCTCGTGGAACGTCGCCCACCTCGACCCGCCGGAACCACTGAGTCGAAGCGAGTCAGAGGACGTTGCGGGCAGCCGCGAGGCAGCGCAGGACGAGACCACGTTGGGCCGACCTAGAAGTTTAGGAGATAACTGGCCCGGAGCGTTAATCGGGCCGGCGAAGCTCGTCTCATGCTCGACCCGTCCGGCGTGATCCCCCACTGCTGAGTAACCTGACAGGAATGGTGGGTCTGGGGTCTCGCAAGCTGGCCACTGCTGCGGCGTACGGCGGCGGCGGCCTCTCGCTGCTCGGCGGCTCGCTGGTGGGGCTGATCGCCGCTGAGGTCAAGCTCGCCCGCCACGCGATCGGACTCGCCGAGGGGGACCCACCGGTCGCCTCCGGGTGGTACGGCCACGGCCGGCCCGGCCCGGCGATCAAGGTGGCTCTGCTGGGCGACTCCTCCGCGGCCGGCTACGGCGTCGACGACGTGGAGGAGACCCCGGGGGCCCACCTGGCCTCCGGGATCGCGGAGGTGGCCAACCGACGGGTCTACCTCACGTCGGTGGCCAAGGTCGGCTCCCAGACCCAGGACCTGCGCGGCCAGATCGACCGGGTGCTTCCCGTGGAGCCACATGTGGCCGTCATCTTCATCGGCACCAACGACGTCACCCATCGCGTCAGCCTGCGCACCTCCGAGCAGCTGCTGCGCGAGGCGGTCTCGCGGCTCAGGCGCCGCGGGATGGCCGTGGTCGTGGGCACCTGCCCCGATCTGGGCACGATCGAGCCGCTGGCTCCCCCACTGCGCCAGTACGCCCGCTACCAGTCCCGCCGGCTGGCCGAGGCGCAGGCGCGCGCGGCTGTGGAGTGCAACGGGCGCGCCGTTGCCCTCGGCTCGGTCCTCTCCGACGAGTTCAGCTCCTTCGCCGACCTGCTCTTCGGGCCCGACCGCTTCCACCCCTCTGCTGCCGGCTACGCCCGGATGATCGCCGCGACCCTGCCCACGGTCATGGCGGCTCTGGACATGGCCACCGACGAGCTGCCCGAGCAGCTGCGTGGCGAGCGCGTCCTGCCGCTGGCCCAGGCGATCCACGAGGCGGCGCAGCACCCGGGCGCCTCGATCGAGCCTGTCGAGCCCGGCCCGATGACCGGCCAGCGGAACCGTTTCGCGCTGCTGCGGCGCCGTCGCCAGGCGCCCCAGGGCGACGTCACCGGCCCCGAGGACCACGAGGACACCTCCGGGGACCAACCCGACCCGGCACCCGACAGCGTGCCCCCCGAGGCCGACGGCGCAGCGTCTGCGCAGGCCGGCGACGCGACTGGCTCGCAGCAGGACTGACCCGCCGCCCCGGAACAGCGAAGTGCCCCGACCGGTCTTCGGTCGGGGCACATCTGCTCGAGCAGAGGTGAGCCAGGGCTCAGTCGCCGCCTCGCAGGATCGCGAGGATGCGAAGCAGCTCGATGTAGATCCAGATGATCGTGACTGCCAGACCGAACGCCGCTCGCCAGGACTCCCGCTCCGGGAGGCCGGCGGCGATCCCGCGCTCGACGAAGTCGAAGTCCAGGATCAGCATCAGCACACCGAGGGCCAGGCCGATGACGCTGGAGATCAGGCCCATCGTGCCGTAGCCGTTGAAGCCGAAGTCGGCGCTGAAGAAGCTGAGCACGAAGTTCAGCAGCGAGATCGCCACGAAGCCGAACATCGCGGCCACCACCCACTTGCGGAAGCGGCTGGTGACCTGGATGTCGAAGAACTTGTAGGCCGCCAGCGTGCCGCCGACCGCACCGAAGGTGCCGATCACGGCGCCGACCACGAGGCTCATCCCGCCGTCGTCACCGCCGAACTGGGCGACGATCACCTTGGAGAACGCGCCGACGAAGATGCCCTCGAGCACCGCGTAGGCGATCACCAGCCCCGGGCTCACGACCCGCTTGAACGAGTTGACCATCGCCAGGCCGAAACCACCGAGAGCACCCAGCATCGCCAGCGTGTAGGTCAGGCCGAGCGCGGTCTGCCCTTCGGAGCCGGGGGCACGGATGTCACCGGTGACGATCCAGGTGGCCGCCGCGACGACGACCACGACGCCCATCGTGATCGCGGTCTTCTGCACGACGGAGTCGATGCTCATCCGGCTCTGGTCGACATACCCGGGCGGACCGCCCTGCCAGGTGTCGGTGGGGCCGCCGTAGCCCGGGTAGCCGACTTGGCCGCCGGCCTGCATGGTGTTGCCGTACTGGCTGGTGGAGCTGCGCCCGTTGAAGCCCTCGGACCGGTTGAAGACCGGGTTGCTGCTCTGCATGGTCACTACCTCGCTTTGTGGTGACATCCCAGGGAGATCCCTGGGCACATCCCTTCTACAGGGTCGGCTCAATCGTAGAGACCCAACCTGAACCACACCTGAGACCGTCAGGCCGACACGCGGGCCTGTGCGCGGGGGCTCACTCCGGTCGCCCAGTGTGGTGCGGTCAGCCCCGACGGGCGAGGTCCGCGACGCCGACGATCCCCGCGTCGTTGCCCAGCTCGGCCAGCCGCAGCTCGGGCACCGGGCGGCGTGATCCTCCGCTGATGTCGGCGTGCACGGCGAGGGTGAGCGGGTCCATGAGCAAGCGTCCGGCGGCGCTGACACCACCGCCGATCACCACCACCGACGGGTCGAGGATCGCCAGCAGGGACGAGATCCCGGTGGCCAGGCCGCGCGCGAGGTCCCCGAGCCGGGTGATCGAGTCGGGGTCACCCTGCTCCGCCAGCTCGGTGACCAGGTGTCCGGTGACCGACTCCGGGCTGCTGGCGGCAGCGAGCAGAGCAGGCGCCTCGCCTCGGGCCACCGCCTCGCGCGCGTCGCGCTCCAGCGAGGAGCCGGAGGCGTACTCCTCCCAGCAGCCGAGGCGACCGCACTCGCACTGCCGACCGCCGCGCACCAGCGTCATGTGACCGATCTCGGCGCCCATCCCGTGGCCGCCGCGGTAGAGCTCTCCGTTCAGCACCAGCCCACCGCCGATGCCGGTCCCGACGGTCACCATCAGCTGGTGGTCGAAGCCCCGGCCGGCGCCGTACCTGGCCTCGCCCCACGCCGCTGCGTTGGCATCGTTCTCCACGCCCGCGGGCAGCCCGAGTCGCTGGGAGACCATGGTGGCCACCGGCCGATCCCCCCACTCCAGGTGCGGCGAGAAGTGGATGTGGTCGCGGTCTGCGGCCACGAAGCCCGCGGCCCCGATGCCGACAGCCCCCAGCTCGTGGCGGGTCCCCAGGTCCTCGACGGCGTCGACGATGGCATCGATCAGCTTCGAGGCGTCATTGGTCGGTGAGGGACGGCGTGTCATCTCCAGGATGCGGCCGTCGTCGGCGACCACTCCGGCCGCGATCTTGGTGCCTCCCACGTCCACTCCCACCGCGCACGTCATGGGGTCACTTTCCCACAGGCCGACTCACCGCACGGTGGCCCACTGCAGCCCGCCCGCGAGGTCGACCAGCCGGAAACCGTCGGCGAGCGCCTCGAGGTCGGTCTTCTCGATGACGAACATCACCGGTCCCGCGACGTCGACGAGCAGCGCGTCGGCGCCGTCCTGGAGCGCAGCCTGCGCGGCCTGCGGGACACTCACCGGCACCGGCCGGCTGTCGGAACGCCAGCGCTGCATGCTCGCCATCGAGGTGAAGGCCATCAGCGCGGTGCGCCCCGACCGGCTGGTCATCAGCACAGCCGCCATGTCCGAGGTCTTGTCGCGGGTGAGCCCGTCCGGCCCCTGCTCGCTCTCCCCCGGCATCGCGACGACCGGCACCAGCAGTCGCGCGTCCTGGAGCACCAGCAACGTCTGGCGACGAGTCGAGGGATCGGCGTCGTACGACGTGAGCGCGGCCTGCACCTGCGGTGTCACCGATCCGTCGTCGTCGCCGAAGCCGGTGTCGAGCAGCTCGCGGCGGTGGGCAGGCGGGTGCGAATCGGTCACCAGCCCATCCTGACACCGCGAACGTAGGCTGGAGGGCATGGCTCCGCTCGTGCTGACCCAGCAGATCGACTCCACCACCTGGCAGGCGCTCGGCCTGACGCTGACCATCGCCGGGCTCCTGATCTCGGTGGTGGTGTGGCGCCGTTCCGGTGCGGGCGCCGGGCTGCGCGCGGCGGGGTGGAGCCTGCTCCCGCTCGCCGCCGGTCTCACCGGGCTGCTGGGCCTGGTGTGGGAGATCCTCGACTCGCTGCTGGGGTGGGCGACGCGGCTGGTGTTCAGCCCGATCGTCTGGCTGGGCCTCGTGGTCGCAGTGCTCGCCTTCATCCTGCACGTCGCCGGGACCTTCCTGACCCGCCGCTCGGAGCGCAAGTCCGGCGAGCGCTCGGTCTCGACCGAGACCCCAGGCGCGCTGCCGGCCAAGACGCGCAGCAGACGCAGCTCGACGAGTGACGTGGTCGAGGACCAGGACGACATCGAGGCGATCCTGCGCAAGCACGGCATCAGCTGAGGTGAGCCGCGGCAACGCCGAGGCGGTTCTCGCAGCGGCACTCGAACGGCCCGCCCGCGTGGGCGGGCGGTGTCGCGTCATCGCCGTCGACGGACAGGCCGGGGCCGGCAAGACCACCCTGGCCGCCGGGGTCGCACAGGCGGCGAAGCACATGGGCACCAACGTCGAGGTGATCCACCTGGACGACCTGTACGACGGGTGGCGCGGCGTGCTGAGGGTCAACGAGCTGGTCGCCTCGCTGCTGCGCTCCCTGCACCGGGAGGGGCAGGCGGCGTACCGGCGCTACGACTGGCACCGGGGGGCCTACGCCGAGGTTCGTGAGGTGGTTCTCCCCGACCTGCTGCTGCTGGAAGGAGTCGGCGCGGGCCCGCCGGCGTGCGACCCGCTGCTCACGCTCCGGGTCTGGGTGAGCGCCCCGCGGGAGGTCCGACTCGAGCGAGGGCTGCGCAGGGACGGGGAGCAGCTGCGGGCCCAGTGGCTGCAGTTCCTCACCGACGAGGAGCAGGTGCACGCCCGCGACCGCACCCGGGACCGCGCTGACCTGCTGCTGGACGGTCAGACGGGCGAGGTCACGGCCTCGGCGGCTCCGGCGCGGCATGAGCATCGATGAGTGCCCGCAGCAGGGCGACCTGACGCCGCGCGCGATCGCCGTCCGAGCCCTGGATGCCCAGCACCGACAGGGTCGTGCCGTCGGCCAGGTCGAGCGTCGCCCACGGGTTGCCCGGGGCCAGCCGCACGGCCAGCACCTGCGGCCAGGCCAGGTCGTGGGACCGATATCCGTTGACCACGCGCAGTCCCGACTGCTCCGCGTCGACCCGGCACCGGCCGAGCGCGTGCCCGATCATGACCGTGCCCAGGTACATCGCGATCACGGTCGCGCGCTGGATGCCGTTGAAGCTGTCGCGCGCCGCCTGCGGGAAGGCCCACCACACCACCGCACCGACGACCAAGAGTGCGCCGCCGAAGATCCACCCGGCCACCCGGACGCCGAACGGCCGAATCCGCAGCGGGAGCGCGGGAGGCTGGGCAGGGGCAGCTGACAAGGTCAGGTCCCGGGTCAGATCCGGCAGGCGTGGATGTCGGTGGTGAGGATCGCCCGCGCCCCGATGTCGTACAACTGGTCCATGATCGACTGCGCCTGCTCGCGGGGCACCATCGAACGCACCGCGACCCAGCCCTCTCGCGCCAGCGGCGACACCGTCGGGCTCTCGATGCCGGGGGTCATGGCCAACGCCTCGTCGATCCGCTCCGAGGGCAGGTCGTAGTCCATCATCACGTAGGCGCGTGCCACCAGGACGCCCTGGAGACGCCGCAGGAAGATCTCCCGGCCCGGGTGGTCGCGTGTGGTCGGCTGGCCGATCAGCACCGCCTCCGAGGCCAGGATGATGTCGTCGGTCACCTCGAGACCCGCCTGCCGCAGCGTGCTCCCGGTCTCCACCACGTCGGCGATCACGTCGGCCACGCCGAGCCGGATGCTGGTCTCCACCGCCCCGTCGAGCCGGATGATCGTGGCGTCGATGCCGCGGTCCTCCAGGTGCTGGGCCACGATGCCGGCGTAGGACGTGGCGATCCGCTTGCCCGCCAGGTCGTCAGGGGCCCCCAGCACACCTCGGGGGCCCGCGAAGCGGAACGTCGAGCGGCCGAATCCCAGCTCGAGGATCTCCTCGGCCTTCGCACCCGAGTCGAGCAGCAGGTCACGCCCGGTGATCCCGATGTCGAGGGTGCCCTCGCCGACGTACAACGCGATGTCGCGAGGGCGCAGGTAGAAGAACTCCACGCCGTTGGCGGGGTCGGTGATCGTCAGCTGCTTGGAGTCGGAGCGCTGCTTGTAGCCTGCCTCGCGCAGCATGTCGCTGGTCGCCTGGGACAGCGACCCCTTGTTGGGGACAGCGATGCGCAGCGGGTTGTCCACCGGAGAACCGGCTGGGTCGGCCTGGGCGGCGGTCATGGCTTGCTCTGCTTTCTCACAGGTGCTCGTAGACGTCGTCGAGGGTCAGTCCGGAGGCCAGCATCATCACCTGGGCGTGGTAGAGCAGCTGGCTCAGCTCCTCGGCAGTGCGGGCGGGGGTCTCGTGCTCCGCTGCCATCCAGCTCTCGGCGGCTTCCTCGACCAGCTTCTTGCCGATGGTGTGCACGCCCGCGTCGAGCTCGCGCACCGTGCCGGAGCCGACCGGTCGGGTCCGCGCCTTCTCGCTGAGCTCGGCCCAGAGCTCCTCGAACGTCTTCACCGGCCCAGGGTATCCGGGCTCAACCGTTCGCCCGGCGCAGGTCACGCAGCGTGAGCGCAGTGTGCAGCGCGGCGACCGTCGCCTCGTAGCCCTTGTCCTCCTGGGAGCCGTCGAGCCCGGCGCGATCGAGGGCCTGCTGCTCGTCGTCGCAGGTGAGCAGGCCGAACCCCACGGCGACACCGTGGTCGAGCCCGACGCGGGTGAGGCCGTCGGTGGCGGAGGAGCAGACGTAGTCGAAGTGCGGGGTGCCCCCGCGGATCACGACGCCCAGGGCGACCACGACGTCGCAGGACCTCGCCAGCTCCGCGGCGACCACTGGCAGCTCGAAGGATCCCGGGACGCGCACCACGTCGGCGGTGGCGTTGAAGTCGCTCAGCGCCCGACGGGCACCGTCGATCAGGCCGGACATGACCTGCTCGTGCCAGCTGGCGGCGACGACGCCGACGCGCACGTCGGAGCAGTCGACCGGCTCGGCGCGGTAGTGCTCGGTGGGTGAACCTGGCCCGCTCATCGGGCGCCTCCTGTGGTCTCGGTGGTCCCGGCTGGGTCGGGGATGTGGCTGACCGGGTCGTCGGGGTCACTGGGCGCACGCATCGCGCCGGTCACGCCCGGCTCGAAGCCGCCTCCCTCTCCCGCCTCGAGCACCGAGTCGGGCAGCACGTGGCCCATCCGGTCACGCTTGGTGCGCAGGTAGCCGAGGTTGTGGTCGTTGGGGTGCGGGGTGAGTGCCACGCGCTCGACCACCGGCACGCCGTAGGCCTGCAGTCCCTCGGTCTTGGCCGGGTTGTTCGTCAGCAACCGCACCGACCGGACGCCGAGGTCCTTGAGGATCTGCGTCGCGGCGCCGTAGTGGCGCGCATCGGCGGGCAGGCCGAGGTCCAGGTTGGCGTCGACCGTGTCGCGGCCGCCGTCCTGGAGCTCGTAGGCCTGGAGCTTGGCCAGCAGGCCGATGCCGCGCCCCTCGTGGCCGCGCAGGTAGACCACGACGCCGCTGCCCTCCTCGACGATCCGCTGCATCGCCTCCTCCAGCTGCGGGCCGCAGTCGCAGCGCGAGGACCCGAAGACGTCCCCGGTCAGGCACTCCGAGTGCACCCGGCACAGCACGGCCTCGCCGCCCCGGAGCCGCTCGGGGTCGCCGTACACCAGCGCGACGTGCTCGGAGTCGTCGATGCCGATGTGGTAGCCGACCGCGGTGAAGTCGCCGAACCCGGTCGGCAGCCGCGTCGTCGCCACCCGCTCCAGGTGGCTCTCGGTGCGGCGACGGTGGTGCACCAGCTGGTCGATCGAGATCAGCCGGAGCCCGTGCTCGTCAGCGAAGTCGCGCAGCTCCTGGCCGCGCTTCATGGTGCCGTCGTCGTTGACCACCTCGACCAGCGCGCCCACCGGTGTCAGCCCGGCCAGACGCGCCAGGTCGACGGCTGCCTCGGTGTGGCCCCGGCGTGAGAGCACGCCACCCTCGCGGTAGCGCAGCGGGAACACGTGACCGGGTCGGGTGAGGTCCCCCGGCTCGGTCGCGGAGTCGGCCAGCGTCTTGACGGTGTGCGCCCGGTCAGCAGCGCTGATGCCGGTGGTGACGCCGTCTCGGGCGTCGACCGAGATCGTGTACGCCGTGCGCATCCGGTCACGGTTGTGGGGGGTCATCAGCGGGATCTCGAGCCGGTCGAGCATGTCCGCCGGCATCGGCACGCAGATCACGCCCGAGCTGTGGCGGATCGTCCACGCCAACAGCTCGGGTGTCGCCTTGCTCGCGGCGAAGATGATGTCCCCCTCGTTCTCCCGGTCCTCGTCGTCGACGACGACCACCGGCTTGCCGGCCGCGATGTCGGCGACGGCGTCCTCGATCCGGTCCAAGCGGATCGTGGAGTCCTGACCCATCACTCCTCCTCGTCCTGCTGTGCAACGCCAAAGCGCGGCTGCAGCATCCGCTCGACGTACTTGGCCACCACGTCGACCTCGAGGTTGACCGGCTCGCCCACGACCTTGCGGCCCAGCGTGGTGCGCTCCAGGGTCTCGGGGATCAGCGACACCGTGAAGCTGCCCCGGTCGTCGTCGAGGCTCACCACGGTCAACGAGATGCCGTCGACGGTGATCGAACCCTTCTCCACCAGGTACGGCGCCAGCTCGGGAGGCAGTGAGACCTCCACCACCTCCCAGTGCTCGCTGGGGGTCCGGACCAGCACGTCGCCGACCGCGTCGACGTGACCTTGCACCAGGTGCCCGCCCATGCGGGTGGCGAGGGTCGCGGCCCGCTCCAGGTTGACCCGGCTGCCCGGCTGAAGCGCGCCGAGCGCGGTCTTGTCGAGGGTCTCCTTCATGACGTCGGCGGTGAAGGTCTCCGCATCCTGGGTGGCCACGGTCAGGCAGCAGCCGTCGACGGCGATGGAGTCGCCCGGTCGGGCGTCGGCCACCACCAACGGACCACGGACCGTCAGCCGTAGCGCATCGGCCTGCCCCTCGATGGACTCGACGGTGCCGAGCTCCTCGACGATTCCGGTGAACATCAGCTCTCCTGCTGGGTCGGGTGCGGCCGCATGCTGAGCCGCACGTTGAGATCGGGGGCGTCGCCGAGCGTGGCCACGTCGAGGACGTCGAGCCGCAGCGCATCGGTGATGGTGGTGACGGGGAGGCCGGTGACCGACGACAGGCCGTCGCCGAGCAACATCGGGGCGACGTAGGCCACGACCTCGTCGACCACGCCCGCATTCAGGAGGGCTCCGGCCAGGGTCGGGCCGCCCTCCAGGAACACATGACGACGGCCCTGCTCGTACAGCGCGCCGAGCACCTGCTCGAGGTCGCGGGTGCCGGTGAGCCAGGTGTCGGCGGTGTCGTCGAGCACGCGGGCGTCCTCGGGCACCGGCCGCTCCCCCACGACCACCCGCAACGGCTGCTGCTCACGCGGCAACGGCTGGTCCTGCTCGTCGCGCACGTTGAGCTGCGGGTCGTCGACCAGCACCGTGCCGGTGCCGACCATCATCACGTCGACCTCGCCACGGAGCCGATGCGTGTCGCGCCGCGCCGCACGGTTGCTGACCCAGCGGCTGGTGCCGTCGGCGGCGGCGCTGCGACCGTCGAGACTGGTGGCGAGCTTCCAGGAGACCAAGGGCCGGTCGTGGGTCAGGCCGTGCAGCCAGCCGCGGTTGAGGTAGGCGGCCTTCGCGGCGAGCAGGCCGTCCTGCACCTCGATGCCGGCGTCGGTCAGGCGCTGGGCACCGCCGGAAGCCTCGGGGTACGGGTCCTTCATCGCGAACACCACGCGCCGTGCCCCGGACGCGATGAGCGCCTCGCTGCACGGGCCGGTGCGTCCGGAGTGGTTGCAGGGCTCGAGGGTGACCACGGCCGTGAGGCCCGTCGCATCATCGACTTCGGAGAGCGCGTCGACCTCGGCGTGGGCGGTGCCGGCGCCGCGGTGGAACCCCTCGGCCACCTGCCGCCCGTCGTCGTCCAGCAGCACACAGCCGACGCGGGGGTTCGGGCCCAGCGGCACTCCCGGGGTCGCGGCGATTCCCAGCGCGCGACTCATCGCCGCGCGCTCGGCGTCGCTGAACGCCTCGGTGGTCATCTGCGCCCCTCCGGGTCGGATCTCTCTGAGACCGCGGACGCCGGGGCGCTGGAAAGGACTGGCATCGGACACCGGGCGCACAGCGCACCGGAGCCGTGCGTGCGCTTCCCATCCGGACTCTCACCGTCGGTCCAGGAGTTTCACCTGGTCAACCGGTCACTGGCTGTGACCGGGTCGCGGACTCTCACCGCCGGCTCGGACTTTCACCGACCCCAGTGCACGCGAGCTCAACACTCGTCGGTCCAAGCCTGCCACAGCGGGAGCGGGCCCGTCGTCGGAGTGCGACCAGGGTCACGCGGCCCCGACTCCTGGGACAGGGATGCCAGGCTGGAGGTGTGAGCACCTCTCCCGAGCGACTGATCGGCGTCTACGACGCCGACGGCTCGCTGCGCGGCGAGGTGTCGTACGTGGTGGGAAAGCTCCTCGGGCGACGCCACTGCGCGCTGTGCGACATCACCCACTCACCGGTGCGCCGCAAGCCGCAGTGGGACGCGATGGTCAACTCGCTCGGGATCCGCTTCGACCTGCGACACCGTGACGAGCTGTCCGCGGAGGAGGCCGATGCGGTGCGCGGAGTCCCGCTCCCCGTGGTGCTCGCCCAGGGCGCCGAGGGACTCCGCGTGCTGCTGGACTCCCGGCAGCTCGACACCTGCGGCGGTGACGTGGACCGCTTCGGCTCGTTGGTGCAGTCGCAGCGGGGGTGAGCTGCGGATCAGCGGCGCTGCGCTGCCTCGCGCAGCTCGTCGACCATCGCGGCGGGATCGTCGGCGGCGAAGACGGCGCTGCCGGCCACGAACATGTCGGCGCCCGCGTCGGCGCAGCGCTCGATCGTCTCCAGCGACACCCCGCCGTCGACCTGGAGCCACAGGTCGAGCCCGTGCTTGTCGATCAGCTCCCGGGCCCGGCGGATCTTGGGCAGGCAGAGGTCGAGGAACTTCTGGCCGCCGAAACCCGGCTCGACGGTCATCACCAGCAGCATGTCGAGCTCGTCCAGCAGGTCCTCGTAGGGGTCGACGGGTGTGGCCGGCTTCAGCGCCAACCCGGCGCGGGCTCCCTGGGCGCGCAGCTCGCGAGCCAGCCGCACCGGCGCTCGGGCTGCCTCGATGTGGAAGGTCACCGACCCCGCCCCTGCCTCGACGTACGCCGGAGCCCACCGGTCCGGGTCCTCGATCATCAGGTGGAGGTCCATCGGGGTCTCACTGGCCTTGCCCAGCGCCTCGACCACGGGCAGCCCCAGCGTCAGGTTGGGCACGAAGTGGTTGTCCATCACGTCGACGTGCAACCAGTCGGCGTTGGCGATCCGGTGCGCCTCGTCGGCGAGGTGGGCGAAGTCGCAGGAGAGCAGGCTCGGTGCGATCTGGATTCCCATGGCGCCCCATCCTAGATGAGCAGGTCCGAGGGGTCGTGCGTGCGAGCGGCGTCCGCAGCGCGCGAGACCTTGGACGTGATCATCCAGGCGGACGACGCTGTGACCTGCGGTTACCCGGTGACCCGGGCGGGTAGGGATGACAAGTCAGCGCCCCCGCTGCAGAACCTAGGGAGAGTCTCGTGGACCCCATCATCTGGATCATCATCATCGTCGTCGTGGCACTGCTCGTGCTCGCCCTCGCCTTGCGGCTGCTGGGCCAGAAGCGCAAGGAGCGGCACGTCCACGAGGCGCACGAGCACCGCACCGCCGCTCGCGAGGAGCTGGGCGACGCCCAGCAGCGCAAGCAGCAGGCAGCGGCCGACCAGGCGCGCGCCGAGGAGGCTCGACTCGAGGCCGAGCGTGCGCAGCAGGCGGCGCGCGAGAGCCAGCAGGAGGCTCAGGCCAGGCAGGAGAGCGTCGAGGAGCGGGTCCGCACGGCCGACAAGCTCGACCCGCGGGTCGACCACAAGTCGAACGACTACTCCCCCGACACCTCGCGACTGCACGACGACGAGGCCGCGAACGCCCCGGCGCGCAGCCGTGACGACCATGAGCTCGTGCGCGACACCCGCCACACCGACGACCCCGACGGTCCCCCGCGTCGCGCCTGAGGCAGCTCTCCGAGGCCAGCGCCCGATCACCGTCGGCGCAGCAGCGCCAGGAACATCGCGTCCGTCCCGTGCCGGTGCGGCCACAGCTGCACCGTGCCGGGCAACGGCCCGACGCAGTCGGGCACCGCGCCGAGCAGATCGGTCCGCTCGGCGTCCAGCAGCTCGACGTCGGTCCGCGACGCCAGCAGCTCACTGACCACGCCGGCGGTCTCGGCCCGGACCGGGGAGCAGGTGACGTAGGCCGTCACCCCGCCCGGCCGGGTCGAGTCGATGGCGTGGTCGAGCAGCTCGCGCTGCAGGGTGACCAGCTGCTCGACGTCGGAGGGTGTCCGCCGCCACCGCGACTCGGGACGGCGTCGCAACGCACCCAGACCACTGCACGGCGCATCGAGGATCACCCGGTCGAACGACGCCGGCTCCCAGGGCGGGCGGGTGGCATCGGCGGTGACGACCTCGACCACCCCGTCGGGCAAGGCGCTCACGGCCCGACGGACCAGGTCGGCCCGGTGCGGCGCTCGTTCGGCCGCGACCAGGCGGGCACCCCGGCCCACTGCCTCGGCACCCCACAGCGCGGCCTTCCCGCCGGGGCCCGCGCAGCTGTCGAGCCAGCGTTCGTCGGCTCCCTCGACCGGCGCCGCCAACGCCGCCAGCGCCACCAGCTGTGACCCTTCGTCCTGCACGGCCGCCCGACCGTCGCGCACCGCTGCGATGCCGCCGGGGTCGCCCGAACCGAGCCGAACGGCGTACGGCGACCACTGTGTGGCCTCGCCTCCCGAGTCGGCGATCAGGATGTCGCGTGTGATCAGCCCGGGTCGCGCGACCAGGGTGACGCGGGGTGCCTCGTTGTCCGCGGCCAGCATCGTGTCGAGCTCGTCGGCACGATCCCCCAGTGCCTCCGCGAAGGCATCGACCACCCAGCGTGGGTGGGAGTGCGCCACGGCGGCGAAGCCACGTGGGTCAGATGCAGGATCGGGCGCTACCGCACGCACCCAGGCGTCCAGCGGCTGCTCGGCGACCCGCCGCAGGACGGCGTTCACGAACCCCGCCGGGCCGTGACCGATCTCCTGGCGCACCAGGTCGACCGTCGTGCCCACCGCGGCGTGGGGCGGGACCCGCATCCCGAGGATCTGGTGAGCGCCGAGCCGCAGCGCGTCGAGCACGGGCGGGTCGATCCGCGCCACCGGCCGCCTCGCGCAGCCGACCAGGACCGCGTCGTACGTGCCCTGGCGGCGCAGCGTGCCCGCGGTCAGCTCGGTGGCGAAGCCGGCGTCGCGACCGTCGATCCCTCGGGCCTTGATCCGCTGCGGCAGGACCAGGTTGGCGTAGGCGTCCTCCGCCGAGACCGCCCGCAGCACGTCGTACGCCGCGAGCCGTGCGGGGTCGACCTTGGGCTTCGGTCGCGGGGGGCGACCGCCGCTACGAGGGGTCGGACGCTGCCCGGGCTTGCTGCGCCCGCCTCGCTTGTCCGACCGGCGCCGATCCCCGCTCATCGCTCACCCACCCGGGCGCCGTCGGCCAGTCGCAGCCCCCGGGCCCAGTCGGCGGCCGGCATCTCCTTCTTGCCGAAGGGCCGGACCTCGCCCAGAAGCACCGGGTGGCTGCCCGTCCCGACATGCACGGTCTGCTTGGCCACACCCAGCTCTCCCGGCTCCAGCCGGGGGCCTTCCGGGTCGAGCCCGACCGGACCGAGCTTGAGCCGCTGGCCCTCGTGAGTGGTCCACGCGCCTGGGGCGGGGGTGCAGGCGCGGACCTGGCGGTCGACGGCGAAGGCGGGCTTGGTCCAGTCGACCTGTGCCTCGTCCACGTCGATCTTGGCGGCGTGGGTGACGCCCTCCTCGGGCTGGGGCCGCCCCTCCAGCTCCCCGGACTCGAGTGCGTCGAGGGTCGCCACCAGCAGCGGGGCTCCCGCATCGGCCAGCCGGGTCAGCAGGTCGCCGGCCGTGTCACGCGGCCGGACCCGCTCGGTCAGCACGCCGTACGTCGGCCCGGCGTCGAGCTCGCGCACGATCCGGAAGGTCGTCGCGCCGGTGAGCTCCTCCCCCGCCCACAGCGCACGCTGCACCGGCGCCGCCCCGCGATAGGCCGGGAGCACGGAGAAGTGCAGGTTGACCCAGCCGAGCTCTGGGATGTCGAGCGCGGACTGCGGCAGCAGCGCGCCGTAGGCCACCACGGGGCAGCAGTCGGGCGCGAGGTCGCGCAACGCCTCCTGGAAGTCGGGGTCCTTGGGGTGGGCCGGCTTGAGCACCGGCACGCCGAGCTCCTCGGCCAGCTGCGCCACCGGCGACGGCGAGAGCTTGCGCCCGCGCCCGGACCGGGCGTCGGGCCGGGTCACCACGCCGACGAGCTCGTGGCTGCTCTCGGCGATCGCGCGCAGTGATGGCAGGGCCACCTCGGGCGTGCCGGCGAAGACGACGCGCATCACTCGGGGTCCCCGCGGCGGCGTGAGCGGAGCGAGCGGCGTCGTGGGGTCTTCACTGTTACAGCGCCAATCCGCGAGTCGGGTGCGGGCTGGCCTTGATCGTGGGCATGGCCGAGTCGGTGCCGAACCAGTCCGACTCCCGGATCGCCTTCATCGCCGCCTTCCGGGTCTCCCGGTCCAAGCGCTCGACGAAGAGGATGCCGTCCAGGTGGTCGGTCTCGTGCTGGATCGCGCGCGCCAACAGCTCGGAGCCCTCGATGCTCACGGGGTCGCCGTGCATGTTGAAGCCGCGGGCCACCACGCTCATCGCCCGGCGGCAGTCGAAGGTGAGGTCGGGGATGGACAGGCAACCCTCCTCGCCGAGCTGCTCGTCGGCCGACAGCGTCAGCTCGGGGTTGACCAGGTGGCCGGTCTCGCCCAGGACGTTCCAGGTGAAGACCCGCAGACCCACGCCGATCTGGGGCGCGGCGAGACCCGCTCCGGGTGCTTCGAGCATCGTGTCGGTCAGGTCCTTGACCAGCCGGCGCAGCTCGGCGTCGAAGTCGACGACCGGGGTCGCCTCGGTGCGCAGCACCGGGTCGCCGAAGAGCCGGATCGGCTGGATGGCCACAGGGCAGCGCCTCTCTGCTGTCGGGGGCGACGGGGCGGGTCGCGACGGGCCAGTCTACGGAAGCGACCAGGGGTCGACCTGCACCCGCACGACGGGCTGCTTGCGGGCCGAGCGGACCCCGCTCATCTGACGCAGGGTCGAGGACAGGGCGGCCCCCTGGGCGCGCGGCACCCGGATCACCACGCGCTGGGTCTCCACGTCGTCGGCCACGGGATCGGGCGCGGGGCCGAGCACCTCGGTGCCGGAGGGGAGCTGGAGCTGACCGATCGCGGCCTCCAGGTCCTCGAGCCCCCCGGTGAGCACCGCCAGCCGGGAGGCCGGAGGCAGGTGCGCCTCACGGCGTTCGGCGGCCTCCCGCTGGGCGAACCCGGCTGGGTCCCACCGCACCAGTGCCTGCACCGGCGGACGGCCCGCGTCGCCGACCACGACGACGAGGCCCCCGTCAGGGCTGGAGCGGGCGAGGGCCGCGGCCCCCAGCCAACGCCGTAACGACTCCTCGGCCGTGCGCAGGTCGGGTCGGGCCAGCATCAGCCAGGTGTCGAGCAGCACCACCGTCGCGTAGCCCGCCGTGGCGGCAGGCTCCGCGCCTGGAGTGGCGACCACGATCGCGGGCTCGTCGGGCACCTCGTCCAGCACGCGGTCGGCGCTGGAGCCTCGCACGAGGACTCCGGGGAAGGCGCGACCCAGCTCCTCCACGGTGCGGCGCTCCCCCAGCACGGGCGCGCGCAGGCCCACACCGCCACACTCCGGGCAGGCCCAGGGCTCGGCGACTGCGGCGCACCACCGGCACGACGGCGGCACGTGGGGCCGCGGCTGCTGCAGCGGACCGTGACACGCGGTGCACCGGGCTGGAGCACGGCAGGCTTCACAGGCCAGGGAGACGGCGTAGCCGGAGCGCGGCGTCTGCACCAGGACCGGGCCGCGCTCCAGGCCGGCGCTGATCGCGCGGTGCACCTCGGTGGGCATCCGCACCGAGCGGGCCCACGGGTCGCGAGCCAGGTCGTGGTCGGTCGCACCGGCGACCACGACCCGCGGCGCCCGTCCGCGCAGCGTCGCCCGGTCGGCGGTCAGCGCCGTGGCCCACCCGCTGTCGACGAGCACCGTCGCCTCCACGCTGCGGGAGTGGGCGCCCAGCAGGACGGCGGCCTGCTGGTCGTGGGCGCGCAGCAGCAGCACCTCACGGGTGTGGGGGTAGGGCGCACGGGGCTCGGCGTACAGGTCGTCGCCGTCGTCCCACATCGCCACCAGGCCGAGATCCTCGACCGGGGCGTACGCCGCGGCGCGGGTGCCGATCGCGACCTTGACCTCGCCCCGGGCCAGCCGCAGGAAGGAACGGTACCGGGCAGCCGCGCCGAGGTCGGCGGCCAGCGTCACGTGGCGGTCTTCCCCCAACCTGGCCGTCATCGCGGCGTCGAGACGGACGAGATCGCGGTGGTCGGGGACGCAGAGCACCGCTCCGCGTCCGGACCCCAGGGTGGCCGCCGCGGCCTCGGCGAGCCGCTCGGCCCAGTCGTCACCGGGCAGGCACGTCCAGACCGCGCGGGGGGACCCACCGCCCGCGAGACCGGAGAGCAGGTCGGCGGCATCGGCGTAGTCGCGCCAGCCTGCGAGGTCGGGGGGCGACTCCCAGAGCGGGCCCCGGCCCTGGGGCGGCTGCTTCTCGACCCGGGCGTGCCGCGGTGGGACCGCCAGTCGGAGCACGTCGGCTCGGGTGCCGGCGTAGCGCTGCGCCACCAGCTGGGTCAGCCGCGCGATCTCGGGGGTGAGCACGGGCTCGGCGCTGACCGAACGCCGCAGCGGATGCACCCGGCCCGGATGAGCGCTCTCCTCGACCCGGTCCACGACGAAGCCGTCGACGTCCTGACCGGCGAAGCGGACCTTGACCCGGGCCCCCGGGACTGCGCCGGCGTGCATCGACTCGGGGACCAGGTAGTCGAACTCGCGGTCGAGGTGGGCCAGTGGCACGTCGACGAGCACCCTGGCGACGGGCCGCTCGGGCGCCAGATCGAGGCCGTGGGCGGCGTCCTTGGACATCGTGTGCTCGGCGGCCCGCTTGGCCGCCTCACGCACCTGCGCCAGCTCCGGAAGCAGGTCGAACTGCTCCTCGGCCTCGATCTGCTCAGCGGTGGCGCCACGCGAGTCATCGTCCATCGGCGCCCACTCAACCACCTGCCCCCGACAGCCGGAGAACGGCGCCCGCCCTCGGTCCGGAGGCCGTCGCTCCCCCCGGTCGCGAGGTCAGATGCCGGCGATCCGGCGCAGCTGGTCCACCCGGTCGGTGCGCTCCCAGGTGAACTCCGGCAGCTCGCGGCCGAAGTGGCCGTACGCCGAGGTCTGGGCGTAGATCGGCCGCAGCAGGTCGAGGTCGCGGATGATCGCGGCGGGCCGGAGGTCGAAGACCTCGAGCACTGCCTTCTGGATCAGCTCGTCGGAGACCACGCCGGTGCCGAAGGTCTGCACGTAGAGCCCCACCGGCTGAGCCTTGCCGATCGCATAGGCCACCTGCACCTCGCAGCGACGCGCGAGCCCGGCGGCGACGACGTTCTTCGCCACCCAGCGCAACGCGTACGCCGCGGAGCGGTCGACCTTGGACGGGTCCTTGCCGGAGAAGGCGCCGCCGCCGTGGCGGGCCATGCCGCCGTAGGTGTCGACGATGATCTTGCGCCCGGTCAGACCCGCGTCGCCCATGGGGCCGCCGACCACGAAGGTGCCGGTCGGGTTGACCAGCAGCCGGTAGTCCTCCGAGGGCAGGTCGAAGGTCGCGAGCACGGGGTCGATGACGTGCTGCTTGACGTCGGCCTCGAGCTGGGCGTGGCCGATGCCGTCGGCGTGCTGGGTGGAGAGCACCACGGTGTCGACGCGCACCGGGCGGTCCTCGGCGTCGTACTCGATGGTGACCTGGGTCTTGCCGTCAGGGCGCAGGTAGCCCAGCCTGCCGTCCTTGCGCACGTCGGTCAGCTGCTGCGCCAACCGCTGCGCCACCATGATCGGCAGCGGCATCAGCTCGGGGGTGTCGTCGCTGGCGTAGCCGAACATCAGGCCCTGGTCGCCGGCGCCGCGCTTGTCGATCTCGTCGTCCGAGGAGCCCACGCGCGCCTCGTGACCGTCGTCGACACCGGCCGCGATGTCGAGCGACTGGGCGCCGATCGCGACCGTCACCCCGCAGCTCTTGCCGTCGAAGCCCTTCTCGGAGGAGTCGTAGCCGATGTCGAGCACGACCTGGCGCACCAGCTCGTAGACCGGCGCGTACGCCGAGGTCCGGACCTCGCCGGCGACCACGACCAGGCCGGTGGTCAGCAGCGTCTCCACGGCCGTGCGCAGGTTGGCCGGGTCGGCGTCGTGCTCCATGAGGTAGTCGAGGACCGTGTCGCTGATCCGGTCGGCGATCTTGTCGGGATGTCCCTCGGTCACCGACTCGGAAGTGAAGAGGCGTCCGGTCACAGCTCGATCTCCTCGGGCGTCAGGTGGTCTGGTGCAGCCACCCTAACCACGAGCCCTGGCACGGTCAGCGACCGCTCTCCCAGCGAGACGCGACCGCGTCCCAGATGACGTGGGCCAGGACGGTCTTGGATGCCCGCGGCACCGACCGGGTCTCCCCCTCGTCGTCGAGCAGCACCACCTCGTTGTGCTCCTCGCCGAAGACCTTGCCGCCGCTCACGTCGTTGACGACCAGCAGGTCACACCCCTTGCGGGCCAGCTTGGCCTGCGCATGCTCGATCACCGAGTGGGTGGCGTCACCGGTCTCCGCGGCGAAGCCCACGACCACCTGGTCGGGACGGCTCCGATCCCCCGCGAGCTCGGCGAGGATGTCGGGGTTCTGCTGCAGCGCGAGGTCGGGCGCCGACCCGTCGGTCTTCTTGATCTTCGCCTCGCTGACGGCCACGGGCCGGAAGTCGGCGGGCGCCGCGGCCATCACCACCGCGTCGGCGTCGTGGGAGGCACCCACCACCGCATCCCGCAGCTCCGCCGTGCTCTCCACACCGACGACGTCAACGCCGGCCGGATCGGGCAACGACACGTTGGCGGCCACCAGCGTCACCTTGGCCCCACGCAGCGCCGCCGCTCTGGCCAGAGCGACCCCCATCCGCCCGGAGGAGCGGTTGCCCAGGAAACGCACCGGGTCGAGCCGCTCCCTGGTGCCGCCCGCGGAGACCACGACCCGTCGGCCCGCGAGGTCGAAGGGATCGGCGCCGCCACCACGTGCGAGCACGCCGAGGGCGACCTCGAAGATCTCCTCGGGGTCGGGCAGCCGACCCTTGCCCGTGTCGACGCCGGTGAGCCGCCCGACCGCCGGCTCGATCACCAGCACCCCGCGCGAGCGCAGCGTGGCGACGTTGGCCTGGGTGGCGGGGTGCTCCCACATCTCGGTGTGCATCGCCGGTGCCACGACGACCGGGCACCGGGCTGTGAGCAGCGTGTTGGTCAGCAGGTCGTCGGCGATGCCGTGGGCCGCCTTCGCGAGCACGTCGGCGGTCGCGGGTGCGACCACCACCAGGTCGGCCTCCTGGCCGATCCGCACGTGTGGGACCTCGTGGACCCGGTCCCACACCTGGTCGGAGACCGGCTTGCCGGACAGCGCCGCCCAGGTCGAGGCGCCGACGAACTGCAGAGCAGCCGCTGTCGGCACGACGGTGACGTCGTGACCGGACTCGGTGAGTCGCCGCAGCAGCTCGCAGGCCTTGTACGCCGCGATGCCACCGGTGACGCCCAGGACCACTCGGGGCCGGACCACTCCGGGCGCTGCGCCATCACTCGCCCCGGAGTCTCCCGGGGTAGGGGTCACGTCGGACTGCATGAGGCAACTGTCGCAGGTCCAGGTGGCACGCAGGCGTGGTTGCGACCGGATCGCAACCTGTGCGAGAGGCGCCGGAGGAGCCTCAGAGGTCGAAGCTGTCGGCCTCGGTGTCGACCACCTTGGCCTGCACGGCAGGGGTCTCGCCGAAGGCGGGCTCGGTCTCGGGGTCGTAGTCCTCGCAGGTGAGCAGGTCCTCGTTGATCTCGCGCAGCGCGATCGACAACGGCTTCTCCTGGACGTGGGTGTCGACCAGGGGCCCGACGTACTCCAGCAGGCCCTCGCCGAGCTGGGAGTAGTAGGCGTTGATCTGGCGGGCGCGCTTGGCGCTGTAGAGCACCAGGCGGTACTTGGAGTCGGTCTTGGTCAGCAGCTCGTCGATGGACGGGTTGGTGATGCCCTCGGCGGCGGGAGTGGTCGACACGTACGTCAGCCTCACTGTTGATTCTGGGATCCTCGGCGACCCCGGGTGGTCTGGTTCCGCAGCTCAGGAGCCGGGCGGATGGCTCACCGAGCAGGTGGGTCCAGCATCAAGGTTACCAACTCCCGCGCCGCGACCGGAATCTCGGTGTTGACCACGGTCACATCGAACTCCCCTTCGGCCGCCAGCTCGTCGCGTGCGGTGCCCAGCCGTCGCTCACGCTGCGCCTCGTCCTCGGTGCCCCGACCGGTCAGTCTCGAGACCAGCTCCTCCCAGGAGGGCGGGCCCAGGAAGACGAACAACGCCTCGGGCATCGACTCGCGCACCTGGCGGGCACCCTGCAGATCGATCTCGAGCAGGGCGTGCTTGCCCTGCTCCAGGGCCGCGATCACCGGCGCCCGTGGGGTGCCGTACCTGGCCGAGCTGTGGACCACGGCCCACTCCAGCATCTCGCCGTCCTTGACCATCCGGTCGAACTCGGCGTCGCTGACGAAGTGGTAGTGCACCCCGTCGACCTCGCCTGGTCGCGGCGCGCGGGTGGTGACGGAGACCGAGATCCAGATCTCCGGGTGGTGACGGCGCAGATAGGCAGCGATCGTGCCCTTCCCGACCGCCGTCGGACCGGCCAGCACGGTCAACCGGGCGGGGCCGGCGTCCGAGCCGTCACCGGCGGCGCTCACGCCCTGGCGTCACGATCGGCGAACTCCTGCTTCAGCGCCGCGGTCTGGTTCACCCCGAGGCCTCGCACGCGGCGACTCTCGGAGATGCCCAGCCGCTCCATGATCTGGCGGGCGCGGACCTTGCCCACCCCCGGCATCGACTGGAGCAGGTCGAGCACCCGCATCTTGCCGATCACCTCGTTGGTCTGCCCCTGCTGGAGGACGTCGGACAGGGACGCCCCTGAGTTCTTCAGCCGGTTCTTCACCGCCGCGCGCTCCCGGCGGGAGGCCGCGGCCTTGTCCAGGTTGGCCTGACGCTCTTCGGGGGTCAGTCGCGGCAACGCCACAGTCAATCCTCGCCCTCAGTGTGTGGTTGTCGGGCCGAGCCCGACGCGGTGGGTGCGGTGATCATCCGAATCTAGTGAGCGATCCGGACGCCCGCAAACGCGCTTCCCGATGGTGCTCGTCGAATGCGGGTGGGTCAGTCTCTCAGGTCCACGTCACAGACCTGCGCAGCATGGTCCTCGATTCCCGCCGTGGCCCCTGTGACGCGTGGGGCGCCGAGCTCGGCCGCGGTGAGTGCGAGCTGACGTGCGGTCTGCTTGTCGACGCCCTCAGGCCTCTTCCCGGGACGGAAGTCCGCGGGGTCGACCCCGGACTCCTCGACGGCCTCCACGAGGTTCTCCCAGGCGTAGACCACCGTGGAGTACTCGTCGGAGAGCTCCTGCGGGGCGACCTCCCGCAGCCGTCTCAGCGACTCCAGGGTCGGGGTGAGCACGTCACCGCCCGGGTCGTCGGCGTCGCCTGCCAGGTCACGCAGCACCTTGCGCTCCTCGCGCAGCGTGGCGCAGTACTCCTCGTCCGGGTCCTGGGAGCATCCGGAGAGCGAGGCGCCGAGCAGGAGCAGGACAACCCCAACCAGGCCGCGCCCCCGGCTCACACCAGCACCTCGAACTCGCCGTTGACCCTCGCGGCGGCGCTGCGCAGCCCGGCGAGGTCCGGACCGGCGCCGAGCACCTCGCGACTGGTCGACGGTATGACGTGGCGGGCGGCCTCACCGAAGATCCTCTGTACCGACCCGACTGTGCCACCCTGCGCCCCGACCCCGGGCACCAGCAGCGGACCGTTGATGTCCACGCTCTCCTCGGGGGGGTCGATGGTCGCGCCCACGACGGCGCCGTGCGAGCCCAGCGGCGTGGCGTGGGTGTTGCGCGCAGCCAGCTCCGCGAGGACGGTCCCGGCCACGCTCGGGCCGGCGGCGGTGCGCGCGTGCTGGACCAGCGGACCCTCCGGGTTGGAGGTCAGGGCGAGCACGAAGACACCAGCGTCGTGCCGTTCGGCGGTGGCGAGCATCGGCTCCAGCGACCCGAAGCCGAGGTAGGGGCTGGCGGTGATCGCGTCGCAGGCAAGCGGCGAGCGCGGGTCGAGGTAGGCGTCGGCGTACGCCTGGGCGGTCGAGCCGATGTCGCCGCGCTTGACGTCGAGCAGCACCAGGGCGCCGAGCTCGCGGGCGGCCGCAATGGTGCGCTCGAGGACGGCGACCCCCGCCGACCCGTGGCGCTCGAAGAACGCCGACTGCGGCTTGAGCACCGAGACCTGGGAGGCGAGTGCTTCCACCACCGTCATCGAGAACCGCTCCAGCCCGGCGACGTCGTCGCCCAGACCCCACTGCTCCAGCAGCGAGGCGTGGGGGTCGATGCCGACGCACACCGGGCCGCGGGCTGCACGTGCGTCCACCAGCCTCGCCCCGAAGGTCATCGCGCTGCCCCCTGCCTCGCACTCAGGGCCCGCTGCACGCGGGCCGGCCATCCCGCGCCACCGTAGATGAAGCCGGTGTAGGCCTGGACCAGCGTGGCTCCGGCGTCGATCCGCTCGACCGCTTGCTGGGGGGTGCCGATGCCGCCGACGCCGATCAGGCACAGGTCGGGGCCCACGGCGGCGCGGAGCCGCCGTACGACTTCGGTGGCGCGGGCGGTCAGCGGCGGGCCGCTCACTCCCCCGACGCCGAGCTCGGCCACCTGCGCGGCGTCGGTCTCGAGCCCGGCGCGGGAGATGGTCGTGTTGGTGGCGACGATCCCGTCGAGGCCCAGCGTCTGCGCGAGCTGCGCGATCGCGTCGACGTCCGCGTCGGCGAGATCGGGGGCGATCTTGACCAGCAGCGGCACCCGTCGCTCGGGGGACACCTCGTCCGCGCGGCGGCGTACCGCGGCAAGCAGCGGCTCGAGCCGCTCCACCGCCTGGAGGTCGCGCAAGCCGGGGGTGTTGGGCGAGGACACGTTGACCACGAGGTAGTCGGCGTGGGGTGCGAGCAGCCCGGTGCTCTTCTCGTAGTCGGCGATCGCCTGGTCCTCCGGCACGACCTTGGTCTTGCCGATGTTGACGCCCAGGACCGGGCCCTCGCGGCCGTCCCGCTTCGCCGCTCGGGCGGCGAGCCTGCGGGCGACCGCCTCGGCGCCGTCGTTGTTGAAGCCCATCCGGTTGAGGATCGCCGCGTCGCCGGGGAGCCGGAACAGGCGCGGCCGGTCGTTGCCGGGCTGCGGCTCACCGGTGACGGTCCCGATCTCGACGTGGCCGAAGCCCAGCCCCCCGAGCCCGTCGATGCCGCGGGCGTTCTTGTCGAAGCCGGCGGCCAGGCCGAGCGCCCCGGGGAAGGTCAGTCCGAGGGCGTGCACCGGCGTGGCCTGCGCGCGCACCTTGGCCCCCCGACGCCGCATCGCCGGCTCCGCCGCTCGGATCGCCTTGGAGCCGGTCTCGTGCGCCCGTTCGGCGTCGACACGAGTCGCGAGGTGCCGAAAGACCAGGTCATAAGCAGTCACAGCTCGTGGAGTCCTCGGGGCTAGGGGTGCAGCGGCCGAACCTATCAGCGCCCGACTGGGACGGACTTGCGAGCGGTGTGCCGGGGCCCAGCGGCCCCAGGATGCCGTCCTGGGTTCGAAACCTCATACAGAGTCGCCGACTACTGTCTCCACCTGCCCCAGGGATCGCGAAGGCCCGGCCACGGTTCCAGATCAGCAGGGGCGGGCGGCAGCACCTGTCGGCCGCGTGGCACGCCAAGCGGCCCAGCAGGGCCTACGCCAGCCTGAAGACCGGTTCGGGATTGGCCGCGGTGCACGACGCCCGTCGAACCTCGTTCAAGCGCAGCGTCACCGAGACCCATGCCGACCAGGCCCGCGCCGAAGGCTTCGCCCCGGTCACCACCTCGTCCTGGCGGCGTACGGCGGCGAGCACGGCGGGACGGTCGGCTACGTCGTCGATCTGCGACGCCCCCCGGTCAAGGACAGCGCCATCGTCGACCCGTCCTGAGCGGCTCGGCGACGCATCATCCCGGGGTTGGTGGAACCGGGCGAGCCTGCGCCGCGTCAGACCAGGCATGCAAACACCGGTGCTCGTGCTCGCTCTCGTGCTGGCGGCCACCTCGGCGTGTGGGGAGGCGAGCACCACCGCGGCCACTGTCGCGTCCAGCGCCGCCCCCGACGGCACCCGCTGGGTGGGCATGAACGGCGTGGTGGTCGCCGTCCCGGACTGGTGGACGACCGGGGACACGCGCTGCGCCACGCCGGTGGAGGACACCGTCTACTTCGACAGCGGCGCGATCGTGGACTGCGCCGACCCGGTCCCGGACTCGCTGGCCCGCGAGGTGTCCTCGTTGGCGGTCCTCGACGGCACCCGCGGCCACGGCGAGTGGAAGACCGGTGAGATGGAGCCCGTGGCCGAGGCCGACGGGCACGAGGTGGTCGAGCTCGAGAAGTGCGAGAAGTGGTTCGAGGGTGTCTGCCGCCGGTTGTTCGCGGTCCCCGACGAGGGCGTGGTCTTCGCGGTGACCATCACCGACCCCGGCGACGCCGACTACCGCACGATCCGCGACAGTGTGCGGATCCTGCCCGACGGGCAGACCACCGTCCCGCTCCGGGCCGAGGACTGGGGCACGCCCGGGTGGGGCGCGGAGCCCGACCACGTCCCTCGGCTGGTCCGCGCCGTCCGCGAGGCCGGGCTGAAGGCCGAGGTCGTCGAGGAGCGCATTCCGAAGGACTCCCCCGGCATGGTCGCCGACCTGCCCGCGGGCAGCTACCTGGGCTCCGACCCAGAGCTCGGCAGCGTCGTCGACGAGGGCGCCACGGTGCGGATCACCGTGATGCCGGAGCAGGCCTCCTGATCAGCGCGCCGCCCAGTCCTGCAGCGACTTCACGCCGATGTCGTGGTTGCTCAGGGCCTGGATGCCTTGCACCGCGGCAGCGAGGCCCTGCACGGTGGTGATGCAGGCGGTGTTGCTCACCACGGCCGCCGTGCGGATCTCGTAGCCGTCGGCGCGCGCCGCGGTCCCCGGTGAGGAGGAGTGCGGGGTGTTGACGATCAGGTCGATCTCCCCGGCCCGGATCAGGTCGGTCGTCGTGGGCTCGCCGTTCGGCCCGGTGCCCTCGGAGTGCTTGCGCACCACGGTCGACTCGATGCCGTTGCGGCGCAGGACCTCGGCGGTGCCCTGGGTCGCGAGGATCTCGAAGCCCCGGTCGGCCAGGAACTTCACGGGGAAGATCATCGTGCGCTTGTCTCGGTTGGCCATGGAGACGAAGATCCGGCCCTTGGTCGGCAGCGGTCCGTACGCCGCCGCCTGCGACTTGGCGAAGGCCGCCCCGAAGGCAGCGTCGAAGCCCATCACCTCACCGGTCGACTTCATCTCCGGCCCGAGCAGCGTGTCGACGCTCGAACCGTCGGAGGCCCGGAACCGGTTGAAGGGCATCACGGCCTCCTTCACCGCGATCGGCGCGTTGCTGGGCAGCTCGCCTCCGTCTCGCTCGGGCAGGATGCCCTCGGCGCGCAGCTGGGCTATCGACTCCCCCAGCATGATCCGCGAGGCAGCCTTGGCCAGCGTCACGCCCGTCGCCTTGGACACGAAGGGCACGGTGCGGCTGGCGCGCGGGTTGGCCTCGAGCACGTAGAGCACGTCGGAGCCGATCGCGAACTGGATGTTGATCAGGCCGACCACGCCGATGCCCTCGGCGATCGCCTCGGTGGCGTCCCGGACCCGGGCGATCTCGTTCGTGCCCAGCGTGATCGGCGGCAGCACGCAGGCCGAGTCGCCGGAGTGGATGCCGGCCTCCTCGATGTGCTCCATCACCCCGCCGAGGAAGAGCTCCTCACCGTCGTACAGCGCATCGACGTCGATCTCGACCGCGTCGTCGATGAACCGGTCGACCAGCACCGGGCGGTCGGGGCTGATCTCGGTGGCGGCCTCGATGTAGGACCGCAGGGCGTCGTCGCCGTAGACGATCTGCATGCCGCGTCCGCCGAGGACGTAGGAGGGCCTCACCAGCACCGGGTAGCCGATCTCCGCGGCGATCTCACGAGCGGCGTCGAACGAGGTGGCCATGCCGTGCTTGGGCGCGGTGAGCCCGGCGCCGGCGAGCAGCCGCCCGAAGGCGCCGCGCTCCTCGGCCAGGTTGATCGCGCCCGGGCTGGTGCCGACGACGGGGACGCCGGCGTCCTCGAGTCCCTGAGCCAGACCGAGCGGGGTCTGGCCGCCCAGCTGGCAGATCACCCCCGCGATCGGCCCCGCCTGCTTCTCGGCGTGGTAGATCTCGAGCACGTCCTCCAACGTCAGCGGCTCGAAGTAGAGCCGGTCGGAGGTGTCGTAGTCGGTGGAGACGGTCTCGGGGTTGCAGTTGACCATGATCGTCTCGTAACCGGCGCCGCCCTTGCTGTGCGAGAGCGCGAGGCTGGCGTGCACGCAGGAGTAGTCGAACTCGATGCCCTGCCCGATCCGGTTGGGACCGCTGCCCAGGATGATCACCGCGGGCCGGTCCCGGGGCTCCACCTCGGTCTCCTCGTCGTAGGAGGAGTAGTGGTACGGCGTGCGCGCGGCGAACTCCGCCGCGCAGGTGTCGACGGTCTTGTAGACCGGCCTGATCCCCAGCGCGTGGCGCACTCCGCGCACGACGTCCTCCGAGACGTTGCGGATCCGGCCGATCTGGGCGTCGGAGAAACCGTGGCGCTTCGCCAGCCGCAGCAGGCCAGCGGTCAGCTCGGGGGCGTTGATGATCTCCTGGGCGATCTCGTTGATCATCGACAGCTGGTCGACGAACCACGGGTCGATCCCGGTGGCCTCGTGGATCTCCTCCGCGGACGCCTCGGCGCGCAGCGCATCCATCACCTTGCGCAGCCGTCCGTCGTGGGGCGTGCGGATCTCCTCCAGCAACGCCTCCTTGTCGAGCTCGATCACCTTGTGGACCCAGTCGAACGGCGCCTGCTTGGCCTCCAGGCTGCGCAGTGCCTTCTGCAACGCCTCGGTGAAGTTGCGTCCGAGAGCCATCGCCTCGCCCACCGACTTCATGTGCGTGGTCAGGGCCGGGTCGGCGCCGGGGAACTTCTCGAAGGCGAAACGAGGGACCTTCACCACGACGTAGTCAAGCGTCGGCTCGAACGCCGCCGGCGTGCTCTGTCCATCCTCCCGGGTGGTGATGTCGTTGGGGATCTCGTCGAGGGTGTAGCCGATGGCGACCTTGGCCGCGATCTTGGCGATCGGGAAGCCGGTCGCCTTGGAGGCCAGCGCGGAGGAACGGGAGACCCGCGGGTTCATCTCGATGACCACCACGCGGCCGTTCTCCGGGTTGACCGCGAACTGGATGTTGCAGCCACCGGTGTCGACCCCGACCGAGCGGATGATGCCGATCGAGAGGTCGCGCAGGTGCTGGTACTCCCGGTCGGTCAGGGTCATCGCCGGCGCGACGGTGATCGAGTCGCCGGTGTGGACCCCCATCGGGTCGAGGTTCTCGATCGAGCAGACGATCACCACGTTGTCGGCCCGGTCGCGCATCACCTCCAGCTCGTACTCCTTCCACCCGAGGATCGACTCCTCCAGCAGCACCTCGGTGGTGGGGCTGGCCGCGAGCCCGGCGCCGGCGATGCGGTGCAGGTCCTCCTCGTCGAAGGCCATGCCCGAACCGGTGCCGCCCATGGTGAAGCTGGGGCGGATCACGACCGGGAAGCCGAGCCGCTCGACCGCCTTCAGGCAGTCGTCCATGCTGTGGCAGATCGCGCTGTGGGCGACCTCGCCGCCGAGCTCCTCCACGACCTTCTTGAAGGACTGGCGGTTCTCACCGCGGTGGATGGCCTCGATGTTGGCGCCGATCAGCTCCACGCCGTACTTCTCCAGCACCCCGGACTCCGACAGCGAGATCGCGGTGTTCAGCGCGGTCTGCCCCCCCAGCGTGGCCAGGAGACAGTCGATCGGGCGCCCCGACTCGGCCTCACGCGCGATCACCATCTCCACGAACTCGGGGGTGATCGGCTCGATGTAGGTGGCGTCGGCGAACTCGGGGTCGGTCATGATCGTCGCCGGGTTGGAGTTGACCAGGACGACCCGCATCCCCTCCTCCTTGAGCACCCGGCAGGCCTGGGTGCCGGAGTAGTCGAACTCCGCGGCCTGGCCGATGATGATCGGCCCCGAGCCGATCACCAACACGCTCTCGATGTCGGTGCGCTTCGGCATGTCAGCTCCCCTCCTCTGCGGCGGTTGAGGTGCGAGGGCGCCCCAGGGCCCCAGCCTCGAAACCTGGTGAAGGTCCCTGCGGATCTTGCGAGGTGTCGAGGCTCGTCGCCGGCGCTCCTCGCACCTCGACCTCCTCCCTCGCTTCGCTTCGGTCGGACATCAGCTCGCAGAAGCGGTCGAAGAGATAGGCCGCATCGTGGGGACCCGCCGCAGCCTCGGGGTGGTACTGCACGGAGAACGCCTTCAGCGCACCCGAGGCGTCCCGGAGCTCCAGCCCCTCGACCACGTCGTCGTTGAGACAGATGTGGCTCACGACCGCCGAGCCGTACGGCGTCTCGGTGGGCTCGTCGCGAGGTGCGTCCACGGCGAAGCCGTGGTTGTGGGCGGTGACCTCGACCTTGCCGGTGGTGCGGTCCATGACCGGCTGGTTGATGCCCCGGTGGCCGTAGGTGAGCTTGTAGGTGCCGAAGCCCAGCGCCCGTCCGAAGAGCTGGTTGCCGAAGCAGATGCCGAAGTAGGGGATCTCCCGCTCCAGGGCGCCACGCAGCAGCTCGACCTGCGCCGTCGTGGCCGCCGGGTCGCCGGGCCCGTTGGAGAAGAAGAGCCCGTCGGCTCCGACCGCGAGCACGTCGTCGATGCTCGCGGTGGCCGGCAGCACGTGGGTCTCGATGCCGCGCTCGGCCATCATCCGGGGGGTGTTGGCCTTGATGCCCAGGTCGACCGCGGCGACGGTGAACCGCGGCCCGCCGGTCGAGCCCGTCGAGACCGCGGGCACCACGTAGGGCTGGTCCACGCTGACCTCGCCGGCGAGCTCGAGCCCGGTCATCTCCGCGGACTCACGCACCCGGGCGAGCAACGCCTGCGGGTCGACCTCCGTGGTGGAGATCCCCACCCGCATGGCGCCGCGCTCGCGCAGGTGCCGGGTCAGGGCGCGGGTGTCGATGCCACTGATGCCGACGACCCCCTGGTCACTCAGCTGGTCGCCGAGGCTGCGCCGGGAGCGCCAGCTGCTGGGGATCCGGGAGGGATCGCGAACCACGTATCCGGAGACCCAGATCCGGCGGGACTCGGGGTCCTCGTCGTTCATGCCGGTGTTGCCGACGTGGGGCGCGGTCATCACCACGACCTGGCGGTGGTACGACGGGTCGGTGAGGGTCTCCTGGTAGCCGGTCATGCCGGTGGAGAAGACCGCTTCGCCGAAGGTCTCCCCCTCGGCTCCGAAGGAGTCGCCGCGGAAGGTGCGGCCGTCCTCGAGGACCAGGATCGCGGGGGCGGTGGCACGACGGTGCACCTCGGGCCTCCTTCTCCGCCTCACAGGACGGCTCCTTAAAGGATGTCGAGCGGTCCCGACCTTACCAATGCCGGGACGCGCTTCCCCGCCGGTCCACGCCCGGAGACACTCAGGATGTGGGCATCGGCGCGCTGCGGTGCGCCAGGACCTCCAGGTCACGCTCGGCGTAGAGCCGGTGCTCCCACTCCTCCTCGAGCACGGTTCGCAGACAGCCCCGCACCGGGTAGCTGTCCGGTTCGGGGTAGCCGGGCTCGCTGACCGGGGTCGTCATCTCCTCCAACCGGGCGTCGGTGAGGTCCTCGAGCAGCAGCCCCATCGTGGCTCGCCGGTCGGCCAGCACGTCGAGGACGTCGTCCAGCGCCGGGCGGATCGCCCGGTCCCGTGGGACCCCGGCCTCGTCACCCATCTCGTCGTGCGGCAGGTCCAACGGGTGCCACGGTGCCGGCTCGCCGAGCACCGCGCGCACCACCCAGGCGTCGGTGACGAAGAGCAGGTGACGCAAGGTCTCGATGAAGGACCACTCGCCGTCGACGCGCTCGTGCAGCAGGGCCTCGTCCAGCCCCCGCGCCCGCTCGATGGTGCCGCGCCACAGCGCCTGCAGCAGCCCCCAGGCTTCATGGAACTCGTCTGCGCTCGTGGCGCGCATCTTCGCCCGGCCCGGGTGAAGCCGGTCGAGCGCGGCCTCGACCAGTGGCGACACGTCCACGCCGTTGACCCGCAGGTTGGAGACGTCACCGTTGATCTCCACGTCCACCACACGTGCGGCGGTGATCCGCACGCCACTCAGGTCCACCCAGTGGAAGGTGGCCCCGCTCAGCGTGGCGTCACGGAACTGCGCGCCGCGCAGATCGACCTCCTCGAACCGGGCACCGGCGAGGTCCTGCCCCCTGAAGTCCGTCATGGCGTCACCTTGTCACCACGCAGGCCGCGCGGGAAGTCCCGCGACATGGCCACCTCACGCCAACCCCACCATCCGCCGCGACTCGTCGAACAACCGCGCTGCCAGCCAGTCGTCGCGGGCCAGCTCGGCGGGCTGTTTGCGCTCGCGTCGGTCGTAGTAGGCGCCGGTGTGGCCGGCTGTCTCGGGGTCGGTGGCCAACCAGGTGAGCACCTCGCCCCCCTTCTCCGGCGCGGTCATGAACGGCTTGGCGAGCGCCAGGAGCGGGCGCGCGTACCAGGGCGCGTAGCTCCAGATGCTGGTGCCGATCGCGCCGGGGTGGAAGGCGACAACGGTGACGCCCTGCTCCTCCAACAGCCCTGCGAGATGGCGGGCGTGGAGCACGTTGGCCAGCTTGGAGCGGTTGTAGGCCCGCAACGTGCTGTAGCCACCCCGCTCGAACCCGATGTCGTCCCAGTCCCAGGTGCCGCTGTTGTGACCCATGGAGGAGGTGATGACCACGCGCGAGCCGGGGACGAGCCGGTCACGCAGCAGCTCGGTCAGCAGGAACCCTGCCAGGTGGTTGACCTGGAAGGTCGCCTCGAAACCGTCACCGGTGACCGTGCGGCGGTCGAAGACCGTGCCGGCGTTGACCAGCAGCACGTCGATCCGCTCGTGACGTTCGCGGATCTCCTGCGCGGCTGCGCGCACCGAGGCGAGGTCCTGGTTGTCGGCGACGTGGGTCTCGACGCTCGCGGCGTCACCCGCCACCTCGTCGGCCACGGCCGCGAGCTTGGCGGCGCTGCGCCCCAGCAGCACCAGGTCGTGGCCCTGCTCCGCCAGCTGACGCGCCGACTCCCGGCCGATGCCGTTCGTGGCGCCCGACATCACGATCGTGAGTGCCACCCTGCCTCCTCGCGTCGCCGACCGGCCCACGCGGGCAGGCTAGCGGTCGGTGTCGACCGCCTGTCGGAAAGGGCCGCGGGCTTTGCCCTCGCGGATGGGATACTCCCGGCATGCGCCAGATCCGCCAGAGCCGCAAGCTCAGCAACGTCCGGTACGACGTGCGCGGACCGATCCTGGTCGAGGCCCACCGCCTCGAGGCCGAGGGACACAAGATCCTGAAGCTCAACATCGGCAACACCGCGCCGTTCGGGTTCGAGGCCCCGGAGTCGATCGTGGCCGACATCGTCCACAACCTGCCGGACTCGCAGGGCTACTCCGACTCCCAGGGCATCTACTCCGCCCGGACCGCGGTCGCGCAGTACTACCAGGCCTGTGGCCTGGTGGAGACCAGCGTGGACGACGTCTACATCGGCAACGGTGTCTCCGAGCTCATCGGCATGGTGCTGCAGGCCTTCCTCGACGACGGCAACGAGGTGCTGGTGCCCGCCCCGGACTATCCGCTGTGGACCGGCGCGGTGTCGCTGTGCGGCGGCGTGCCGGTGCACTACCGCTGCGACGAGGCCGACGCGTGGAACCCCGACCTGGCGGACATCGAGTCCAGGATCACCCCTCAGACCCAGGCGCTGGTCATCATCAACCCCAACAACCCGACCGGCGCGGTCTACAGCAAGGAGACCGTGGAGGGGATGGTCGACATCGCCCGCCGGCACCGGCTGGTGGTCATGGCCGACGAGATCTACGAGAAGATCATCTTCGACGACGCCGTCCATCACCACGCCGCCAAGGCCTGCGGCGAGGACGTCCTGTGCCTGACGTTCAGCGGCCTGTCGAAGTCCTACCGGGTGTGTGGCTACCGCGCGGGCTGGGTGATGATCAGCGGGCCGAAGTACCTCGCCAAGGACTTCCTCGAGGGTCTGACACTGCTGGCCAACATGCGGATGTGTCCCAACGTCCCGGCGCAGCACGCGATCCAGACCGCCTTGGGCGGCTACCAGTCGATCACCGAGCTGATCGTGCCCGGCGGACGCTTCCACGAGCAGAACCGCGTCGCGGCCGAGCTGCTCAACCAGATCCCCGGCGTCTCGACCGTCGCGCCCCGCGGCGCGCTCTACTGCTTCCCGCGGCTCGACCCGGAGGTCTACGACATCAAGGACGACGAGCAGTTCGTGATCGACCTGCTGCGGGCCAAGAAGATCCTGGTCACCCACGGCACCGGGTTCAACTGGTTCGAGCCGGACCACTTCCGGCTGGTCACGCTGCCCGACGTCGAGACCCTCACCGAGGCGATCGGCCGGATCGCGGACTTCTTGGAGAGCGTCCGCGACTGAGGGTCGGCGCCTCCCCTCGCTAGGACCGCAGTGGGGACCTGGCCGCACGTCTCGCAAGGTCAGCGCAGGGACTCCCAGACCTCGTCGGCCAGGGCGTGATCACCGAGACCGCGGGTCACCACTCCGACCGCCTCGCCACCGGTGAGGGAGTGCCAGCCCGCGCAGCCGCCGGCGCCACCCATGCCGATGTCCTGCTCGTCGAGCTGCAGTCCCAGGGTCCACGTGACCTCGCGGTCGAGCAGCCGGTCGTGGCCCTGGGCCTGGGCGGTGAGCATCCCTTGGTGCAGCTCCGGCCCGAGTAGCCGAGCGACAGCGCCATCCGCGCGGGGCAGATCGGCGTAGAACCGCGCCAGCCCGCGCGCGCTGGCGTGGACCGCCACCGCCGGGAACGAGCAGCGTCGGAACCGCCGGGTGTTGAGCACGTCCGGGTCGAGCAACCCCGGTGGCCGCCCGAGGGCCGGTCCCCACCGCGGGTCGTCGAGGTAGGTCCGTGGCCAGTCGTCGAGCGCCACCACGTCAGCCACGCGGCCGAGGTCTGCCTCCGGCACCCGCAGGTGCACGTCCCACCCCTGCGCCGAGGCGATCCGAGCGAACCGGTCCGCCAGGTCCTCCCCCGTCGTACGTCGCACCAGCGCGTCGCACAGGTGCCCGTAGGTCAGCGCGTGCTCGGCCACCTCCGCCCCGGGCTCGTGCTCCGGCGGTGCGGCCGCGAGCAGGGCGCTCAAGCCCTCGACGTCGGCGTAGTCGTAGCCCTCAGCAGCCACCGGGAAGCGCGAGAGGCCGGCACTGTGGGTGAGCACGTGGTGGACGGTGGTGGCTTCCTTGCCGGCGACGCCGTACTCGGGCCACACCTCGGCGACCGGCTGGTCGAGCCGCAGACGTCCCTCGGCGATCACGCTGAGCACGGTCAGGGCGGCGAAGGGCTTGGCGACCGAGTAGCACATCACCAGCGTCTCCGGCGTCCACGCGGCCCGCCCCTCTCCGGTGCCGAAGCACTCATCGAGGACCACCTCGCCCGCGCGGATCACGCACACCGCGCCTCCGTGCCTGGGTGCCTCCCCGATCACAGGGTCAGGCGAGCTTGGCGTCGAGCACGGTCGGTCGTCCACGCAGGAAGGTCGCGACCACGCGCCCCGGCAGCTCCATGCCTGCGTAGGGGGTGTTGCGCGACAGCGAGGCGCTCTCGGTCGGGTCGATGACGCGCCGCGCAGCGGGGTCGTAGAGCACGAGGTTGGCGGGTTGACCCTGTTCCAGCGGCAGCCCGTGGCCCTGACCGGTGATCCGGCCGATCGCGGCGGGCACGGTCGACATCCGCTGCGCCACGCCCGCCCAGTCGAGCAGCCCGGGGTCGACCATCGTCTCCTGCACGATCGAGAGCGCGGTCTCCAGACCGAGCATCCCGAAGGCGGCCGCGGCCCACTCGCAGTCCTTGTCCTCGTGGGGGTGCGGCGCGTGGTCGGTGGCGACGATGTCGATGGTGCCGTCGGCCAGGCCACGGCGCAGCGCCTCGACGTCGGTGCGGCCACGCAGCGGCGGGTTGACCTTGTAGATCGGGTCATAGGTCGCCGCGAGCTCATCGGTGAGCAGCAGGTGGTGGGGGCAGACCTCCGCCGTGACGTCCCACCCGTTGGCCTTGGCCTGCCGCACGATCTCAACCGACCCCGCGGTCGAGACGTGACACACGTGCAGCCGTGACCCGACGTGGGCCGACAGCAGGCAGTCACGGGCGATGATCGCCTCTTCCGCGACGGCCGGCCACCCACGCAGGCCGAGGCGGCCCGAGAGCTCGCTCTCGTTCATCTGCGCCTCCTCGGTGAGGCGGGGCTCCTGTGCGTGCTGGGCCACGACTCCGTCGAAGGCCTTGACGTACTCCAGGGCTCGCCGCATCAGCAGCGCGTCGCTGACGCACTTGCCGTCGTCGGAGAAGACCCGCACCCGGGCAGCGGAGTCCGCCATCGCACCGAGCTCGGCCAGCCGCTCACCCTCCAGGCCGACGGTGACGGCCCCCACCGGGAAGACGTCGCAGTAGCCACCCTCGCGACCCAGCCGCCAGACCTGCTCGACCACACCGGCGGTGTCGGCCACCGGCTCGGTGTTGGCCATGGCGTGCACTGCGGTGAAACCACCCCGGGCAGCGGCCTGGGTGCCGGTGAGGACCGTCTCGGCGTCCTCACGACCTGGTTCGCGCAGGTGGGTGTGCAGGTCGACCAGACCGGGAAGCGCGACGAGGCCGTCGGCTTCGACGACCTCTGCGCCCTCGGCCGACAGGGAGCCCGGGTCGCCGGTCCGCACGATGCTGCCGTCGGACAGCAGCAGGTCGCGCGCCTGGTCCCCCAGTACTGCGGCGTTGCGGATCAGGTAGGCGCTCATGCGGGGTCCTCGTTGGTCTCGACAGGCTCGCCCGGCGGGGCCGCGGAGTCCGCGGAGTCCGCGAGCGGTTCACTCCCGCTCAGCAGCAGGTAGAGCACGGCCATCCGGACCGCGACACCGTTGGTCACCTGCTCGACGATCACCGACCGGGTCGAGTCGGCCACGTCGGCGGTGATCTCCATGCCTCGCACCATCGGCCCGGGGTGCATCACGATGGTGTGGTCGGGCAGCATCGCCATCCGCCGGCCGTCCAGACCGTAGCGGCGTGAGTACTCCCGTGCGGTGGGGAAGAACGCGTCGTGCATCCGCTCGCGCTGCACCCGCAGCATCATCACCACGTCCGCCTTGGCCACCACAGAGTCGAGGTCGTAGGAGGTTTCCACCCCCCAGCTGTCGATGCCCACGGGCAGCAGCGTCGGGGGGCCGACCAGCACCACCTCGGCGCCGAGGGTCTGCAGGAGCAGGGCGTTGGAACGGGCCACGCGTGAGTGCAGGACGTCGCCGACGATGGCGACACGCCGTCCGTCGAGCGGGCCCAGGTGGCGGGTCATGGTGAAGGCGTCCAGGAGCGCCTGGGTGGGGTGCTCGTGGGTGCCGTCGCCGGCGTTGAGCACCGAGGAGCGGACCCAGCCGGAGTGCGCCAGCCGGTGCGGCGCTCCCGAGGCGCCGTGGCGCACGATCACCGCGTCGGCTCCCATCGCCTCCAGCGTGAGGGCGGTGTCCTTGAGCGACTCGCCCTTGGAGAGCGAGGAGCCCTTGGCGGCGAAGTTGATCACGTCGGCCGAGAGCCGCTTGGCCGCGGCCTCGAACGAGATCCTGGTGCGGGTGGAGTCCTCGAAGAACAGGTTGACCACCGTGCGCCCACGCAACGCAGGCAGCTTCTTGATCGGTCGGTCGGCGAGGGAGCGCAGCTCCTCCGCGGTCTGCAGGACCAGCTCGGCCTCGTCCCGGCTGAGGTCGCCGGCACTGAGCAGATGGCGTTTCATGGCCGGTCCCCCGTCGCCGTGTCGGGCAAGGATCCGTCGGCGGCGTCCCCGTCGGTCAGCTCACCGCCCTCGATGCTGACCGCGTCGAACCCGTCGGTCTCCTCCAGCCGGACGTGGACCCGCTCGCCGTAGCTCGTCGGGAGGTTCTTGCCCACGAAGTCGGCCCGGACCGGAAGCTCGCGGTGGCCCCGGTCGACCAGGACCGCGAGCCGCACCACGCGGGGCCGGCCGATGTCGTTGAGGGCGTCCAGCGCCGCTCGGATGGTGCGACCCGAGAAGAGCACGTCGTCGACCAGGACGACGATCTTGCCGTCCACGCCGCCGGAGGGGATCTCGGTGTGCAGCAGCGCCCGCGCCGGGCGCATCCTGAGGTCGTCGCGGTACATCGTGACGTCGATCGAGCCGACCTCCACCTCCCGGTCCTCCACGTGCGCGATCCGTTGCGCGATCCGATGCGCGAGGGGCACGCCGCGGGAGGGGATGCCGAGGATGAGCAGGTGGTCGGCGCCCTTGTTCCGCTCGAGGATCTCGTGGGAGATCCGGGTCAGGGCCCGGGAGATGTCACTGCCGTCCAGGACCGTGCGACCGCGGATGTCCGAGGTCGGATCCGCCCCCGGGTCAGGTCCCGTGTCGAGCTCTGTGTCCTGCTCCGGTTCGAGCTCTGCGTCGGGTTGGGGAGCGGAAGCAGTCACCTGCGCCGGACCTCCTTCTCCGCCTCGCCGGACGGTTCGTTAAAGGATGTCGATCGGGGTCACCCTAGCAAGATGGTCGTCACCAGTGAGGTGACCGACGGGCGGGTCGGCGTCGACCCGAACCCGAACCCGGGCTCGGGGCTCACCGGCCGCAGGGGCCCCAGCTCCCGACCGCGCCAGGTGCCCGACGCCGCGGTGATCGGATGCAGGTCGGTGGCGCCGTAGAACTCGCGGCGACCCCCGCCCGCAGTGCCGCGGGTCCGCACCCCGCGCAGCACCGCACGCGCGACCGGATCCGTCGCCAGGGTGAAAGCCGGCCGAGCCGCCAGCGGCACGGGGACGAGGCGCAGGACGGTGCCCAGCGGCGAGCGTTCGCCGACCTCGAACCACAGGTCCAGGCCGGGGGCGGTCACCTGCCAGGTCCAGGGCCCGGTCCCCGAGACCTCGGCGGCGACCGGGCCGAGGACCACGTCGTCGAAGCAGTAGGTCGCCCTGACGTACGCCGCGATCTCCTCCGACGGAGCCAGCAGCCGCCTGGTGCCGTCGGCCTCGGCCAGCATCACGTCGGTGAATCCGCCGAAGGGCGACTCGGCCCACCGACCGACCACGACCCGCACACCGGCCCGACTCCCGAGACCGGCGATGGCTCCCCGGAAGTGATCGCGCCTCGTGCCTGGTCTCACACCGTGAGGCTAGACATACCCACCCAGGCCCAAGGTGTGGCACCGTTGGTCGGACCATTTCGGTCACGTGAAGGTGGGTCCATGCCGGCCAGGGAGCTCCGCGGGCGCAAGGTCGCGATCACCGGTGGCGCCCAGGGGATCGGCCGCGCGATCGCGGCCCGCCTGGTCGACGCGGGTGCGCAGGTCGTGCTCGGCGACCTGCAGAAGGACGCTGCGGCGGGCACCGCGGCCGAGCTGGGAGCCCACGCCCTGGCCCTGGACGTGACCGATGCCGGAGGTTTCGAGGCCTTCCTCGGGGAGAGCGCACAGGTCATGGGCGGGCTCGACGTGCTGGTGAACAACGCCGGCATCATGCCGATCGGGCCCTTCCTCGACGAGTCCGACCGGCTCACCGAGCGCACCGTCGACGTCGACCTCCGCGGCGTGCTGAGCGGCACCAAGCTCGCCGGGCGCCGCTTCGCAAGCCAGCGCGACGGCCACGTGGTCAACATCGCCAGCATCATGGGCACCATCGCCTCTCCCAACGCCGCGACCTACTGCGCGACGAAGTACGCCGTCGTCGGACTCGGCCACGCGCTGCGCCAGGAGTGGCGCGGCACCGGGGTCAAGGTCTCGACGGTCTGCCCGGGGTTCGTGCGCACCGAGCTCATCGCCGGCATCTCTGCCCCGGGTCCGCTGGAGCGCTTCCTCGTCGTCGACCCCGAGCAGGTGGCCGACGAGGTGGTCTCGGTGCTGCGAGGCGACCGGAGCGTCACGGTGGCGGTGCCGAAGCCCGCCGGGTTCTCCGCGCGGGTCAGCAACAACCTCCCGCTCGCTCTTCGCGACTTCATGTTCCGCGTCAGCGGGGGCGACAAGGTGACCGCCGGGCTCGACAAGGAGGCCCGAGCCGTCTACCAGCAGAAGATGGAGAGCTGACCCCAGTCCCAGTCCCAGTCCCAGTCCCGAGTCCCAGTCCCGAGCCCGACCTCGACACCAAGCTCCGCTGCGGCGGAACCCCGGAGGAGACCATGAGCACCACACACGACCGGCCCGAGCTGACCGGCGTCGGCGGCGTGCCCGAGACCGCGCTCAGCGAGGCCCTGCTGGCTACCCTGCCGCCCAATGAGACCGACGCGCCCTGGACGGTGAACTGCTCCTCGGTGCTGTGGACGATCCGCCCGACCAGGGCGGCGTCCCAGGCGCTCCCGCCGGCACTGCGCGGGCGCCGCGGGGTGATCGTGGTCGGCGGCATCGTGCGCTACCTGGAGACGCCCGTCGGCCCGTACGACGAGGTGTTCGGGATCGTCATGAGCGGCTACGGCCGCAAGACGGTCGGCACCGTGACCTTCATGGCCGTGGACTCCCCCAAGAGCCTGGTGGGGGGACGCACCAACTGGGCGATGCCCAAGACCCTGGCCTCCTTCGACGGGCAGGTCGCCAGTGGCGAGACCCTGGTCGCGACCGGTCAGGACTCTCTCGGCTGGCGGGTCAGCGCCAAGCCGACCGTGCTCGGACCACGGGTTCCGGTGCGCAGCAAGGCGATCACCCGTCAGGAGTTCCCGGGCGGCATCGTCGGGGACAGCCAGCTCAGCGCCCGCGGCACAGCGCGCCCCGCGATCGTCGACGTCGAGGTCGAGTCCGACGGTCCGCTGGCAGGTTGGTTCCGACCCGGCAAGCACCTCGGCGCGGTGGGACAGGGGATCACCTTCACCCTGGGCGTGCCCGAGCTCACCAGGTCCTGACCCGCGGGTCCAGGCTCACCTCTCCCGCTCCGGCGGGGACTCCCGCTCGGTGGCGCGTCCCAGCGCGGACAGCGCCTGGCGAACCACGCCGTGCCAGGTCGGGTAGGCGTAGATCATCGACTTCAGCGTGCTGATCGGCACCTCGCCGTGGATCGCGGTGGTGAGCATCGCCAGCACCTCGCCACCGGCCGGGCCGACCGTCGTCCCCCCGAGCAGCCGGTCGCCGCTGGCGACCAGCTTGACGAATCCGTCGTTGCCGTTGCCGTGCAGGCTGCCGCGCGAGGAGTCCTCGTTGTCGACCAAGCCGGATCGCACGTCGCGCCAACCGGCGTCGCGGGCCTCCTGCTCGGTCATGCCCACCGCTCCGACCTCGGGGTAGGTGAACGTCACCCGAGGCACGGCGCTGTAGTCGGCGTCGGGTCCTGCCTCGTCGAGGAGCTGACGGATCACGATCGCCGCTTGGTACTTCGCCACGTGGGTGAACAGTCCCCTGCCGACCATGTCTCCGACCGCCCACAGGCCCTCGACCGGTTCGCCGTCGTCGTCCAGCACGCGGAGCTGGTCGTCGACGTCGAGGAACTTCCTCCCCCCGGGGTCGACCCCCACACTCCCCAGCCCGATCGCCGGGAGCAGGGTGTCTCGCCCGGTTGCGACCAGGAGCCGCTCGGCCCGGATCTCGTCACCGTCGATCCCGATCGAGAACCCGGAGTCGTCATGAGCGACCGACTCGACCTGCAGACCCACGCGCACGTCGATCCCGTTGTCGCGGAGCACACGGGTGATCAGCTCCGAGGCCTCGGGCTCCTCCTTGGTGAGGATCCGGTCGGCAGCCTCCAGCAACGTCACCTCGACACCGAACCGCACGAACGCCTGCGCGAGCTCGCACCCGATCGGGCCGGCACCGATGACCGCCATCGAGCCGGGCAGGTCGGTGACCTTCATGATCTCGCGGTTGGTCCAGTACGGCGTGCCCGCGAGTCCGTCGATCGGTGGGACCTCAGGGGCGGTGCCGGTGCCGAGCAGCACGCCCTTGGTCGCGGTGTACGTCGTGCCGTCGACCTCGACCTCGCGGGTCCCGGTCAACCGGGCCTCACCGTGCAGCACGGTCGCACCGGACTCCTGCAGCCGCTCCACGGAGGCGGTGTCCTCCCAGTGCCGGGCCCCGCGTGCCACGCGCGCGGCCACCGAGGACCAGTCCGGGTGGACGTCGCAGTCCCCCGCCACCCCTGGCGCCTGCTGCGCTGCGGCCACCGCAGCAGCTCCGCGCATCATGATCTTGCTGGGGATGCAGCCGTAGTAGGGGCACTCACCGCCGACCAGGTGCTTGTCGATCGCGAGCACGCTCAGGCCGGCCCGTGCCAGCTTGATCCCCGCGAATTCCCCGCCGGGACCCAGCCCGACCACGATCACGTCATAGGTCTGCGCCATGGCCCTACCCTGCCCGATAGGTGCCCGCGGCAGTCCCCTCAGGTGCGCAGCGAGTCGCGGTCGCGCAGCACCGCACCGAGGATGCCGTTGACGAAGGAGGGCGACTCGTCGGTGGAGAGCTCGGTCACCAGCTCCACGGCCTCGGCCACGGCGACCTCGCCCGGGACGTCGGTGACGAGCAGCTCATAGACCCCCAGCCGCAGCGCGTTGCGGTCCAGGGCCGGCATCCGACCGAGGCCCCAGCCCTGCGCGTAGGACGCCAGCACCTCGTCGATGCGCTCCCGGTCGGCGGCGACGCCGCGCACCAGGTCAGCGGTGAACTGAGCCACCGGCGGGTCGTTGTCGTCGAGCCGCTGCTGGAGCGTGCCGTCCAGGGGCAGTCCCCGGACCTCGCTCTCGTAGAGGACGGTCAGGGCGCGGGCGCGCGCCTTGGACCTGCCCGACCTCGCACGAGCGGGCGGTGCGGGCTCCTCAGAAGGTGCCGGCACGGCGCTCAGTTGACTCGCCCGAGGTAGCTGCCGTCGCGGGTGTCCACCTTCACCCGCTCACCAGTGGTGATGAACAACGGCACCGAGATCGTGTGACCGGTCTCCAGCGTCGCCGGCTTCGTGCCGCCGGTGGAACGGTCCCCCTGCAGTCCCGGCTCGGTGTAGGTGATCTCCAGCTCGACCGAGGCGGGCAGCTCGAGATAGAGCACCCGCCCCTCGTTGGTGGCCACGATCGCCTCCTGCTGCTCGAGCAGGTAGTTCGTGGCCTCGCCGACGGTCTCGGGGTCGATCTCCAGCTGCTCGTAGGTGCTGGTGTCCATGAAGACGTAGTTGGTGCCGTCGTTGTAGAGGTACTGCATCGTGCGCTTGTCGACGGTCGCGACCTCGACCTTGACGTCGGCGTTGAAGGTCTTGTCGACGGTCTTGCCGGACTCGATGCTCCGCAGCTTGGTGCGCATCACCGCGCCGCCCTTGCCGGGCTTGTGGTGCTGGAACCACATGACCTGCCAGAGCTGGCCGTCGAGCTTCAGCACCATGCCGTTCTTCAGGTCGTTCGTGGTCGCCATGCGCGCAGCAGCCTTCTCGTTCGGTCGATGTCTGGTGGGCCACCCAGTGTCACGGGTCGTGCCGGGCGCACGACGCTCGGCAGCCTCTCGAGCGGACTCACCATACCCGGCACCCACCGTGGGCTCCGAATGCGTACCCTGCCTGGGATGACCTGGTTCAGCTCCCCCGCCGACGCGGCCGAGCAGCTGTCGGCTGCCGGTTATCTCACCGACACCGCGACGGCCACCACCGCCTACCTCGCCGGAGCGCTGGAGAAGCCACTGCTCATCGAAGGACCGGCGGGGGTGGGCAAGACCGAGCTGGCCAAGGCGGTCTCTCGCGCCACCGGCGCCGAGATGGTGCGACTGCAGTGCTACGAAGGGCTGGACGAGGCCCGGGCGCTGTACGAGTGGAACTACAAGAAGCAGCTGCTGCGGATTCAGTCGACGTCATCGGGCGACAGCGCGCAGTCCTGGGAGCAGACCCACGACGACATTTTCACTGACGAGTTCCTGCTCACCCGGCCGCTGCTCACCGCGATCCGGCGCGAGCAGCCGACAGTGCTCCTGATCGACGAGGTCGACAAGACCGACGTGGAGGTCGAGGGACTGCTCCTGGAGGTGCTCAGCGACTTCCAGGTGACCATCCCCGAGCTCGGCACCGTGAGCGCCGTGCGCCGCCCCTTCGTGGTGCTGACCTCCAACGCCACCCGCGAGCTCAGCGAGGCGTTGAAGCGGCGGTGCCTCTACCTCCACCTCGACTACCCCGATGCCGAGCGGGAGCGCGCGATCGTCGAGCAGCACGTGCCCGGTGTCGATGACCGGATCGCCCGGCAGGTCGTCGACCTGGTGGCCGACCTGCGTCAGCTGGAGCTGAAGAAGGCGCCATCCATCGCCGAGAGCATCGACTGGGCCAGGACCCTGGTCGCGCTCGAGGTGTCCGACCTCGACGAGGAGGCGGTGCACAGCACGTTCGGCGTGATCCTCAAGCACGCCTCGGACCAGGAGAAGGCACTCAACGCGCTGCGAGGGCACACGCCCGCCCACGCCAGGTCCGCCAGGCACTCCGCCCGGGGCTGACGAACGTGGGCGTCCTGGACCGGCACATCGAGTTCGTCGAGGCGCTGCGCGCCGCCGGGCTGGCGGTGTCGCTGGCCGAGGACCTCGACTCGGTGCGCGCAGCGGAGGTCGTCGGGATCGGCGAACGGGAGGCCTTCCGAGCGGCGCTGGCCGCCACCTTGATGAAGCGTGAGACCCGACGCAGGGTCTTCGACGCGATCTTCGACATCTACTACCCGCCCGTGCTCGGCGACGGGGTCGGATCCTCGGACCGGAGCGAGGGAACCCCGGGTGAGGGTGAGGCCGAAGACGTCCCAGGTGACCCGGCGGACGCGCACGCAGACGAAGGGGCGGGCGAGCTGCGGGACCTGCGCGACCAGCTCACCCGGGCGATGGCAGGCAACGACGAGGCGATGGTGCAGCAGCTGGCCAGGGACGCAGTGCGCCGCTACGGGAACCTGCCGGACCGGGGGCGCGGCCTGTCCTCGTGGTCGTCGTACAACACCCTGCAGAAGCTCTCCTCGGACAGCCTCGTGCTGCGGCTGGCGCAGGCGTTGATGCAGGGCAGTGACGACCACGCGCCCCGCGCCGAGGCCATGGCGATGGCCACGGCCGCCGACCGGGTGGAGCGCCTCGAGCGCTCCATCGAGGCCGACGTACGACGCCGCATCGCCGAGGAGAAGACACCCGAGCACGTCGCGCGGACGACTCTGCGCCCCGCCATGGACCAGGTCGACTTCTTGTCAGCGCGACGCACAGACGTGGACGAGATGCGCCGACAGGTCTATCCGCTGGCCCGGCGCCTGGCGACCCGGCTGGCCAAGGAGCAGCACCACCGACGTCGCGGCCCCTTGGACTTCCGTCGTACGATCCGCGCCTCGATCGCCACCGGAGGCGTCCCGATCACCACCCATCACCGGCCACGACGTCCCCACCGCACCGAGCTCGTGGTGCTGTGCGACGTGAGCGGTTCGGTGGCCGGCTTCGCGTCGTTCACGCTGATGCTGGTCTACGCGCTGCGGGAGCAGTTCAGCAAGGTGCGTGCGTTCACCTTCGTCGACGACGTCCACGAGGTCACCGGCGACTTCGTCCCCGGGGCCGACCCCGAGGAGACGATGAGGAGGCTGACCGAGTCGGTGCGTCACGCCTCGTTGTGGGGCAGGACCAACTACGGCAGGTCGCTGCGCCGCTTCCACGAGCAGCACGCCGACGCGATCGGGCCCAAGACGACGCTGCTGGTGCTCGGTGACGCGCGGTCCAACTACACCGATCCCGGGCTGGAACCGCTGCGCGAGATGGTCGGTGCCGCGCGGCACGCCTGGTGGCTCAACCCCGAGCACCGCAGGCAGTGGGACACCGGGGACTCAGCGGCGACCGACTACGCCGCCCTGCTGCCGATGGTCGAGTGCCGCAACCTCACCCAGCTCCAGGAGTTCGTCCACGACATCGTCTGACCGGCGCGGGGCGGGGGTCGGTCAGCCGTAGTAGGTGCTCGAGGACACCCCGGCCACGATGATCAGGACGAAGAAGACCAAACCGAGTGCGCTCAGGATCGTGCCGATCAACCCGGTGATGATGCCCGCGTTGGCGACGCCCTCACCGGAGAGCCGGCCGCCGGACTCCGCGATCTCCCGCTTGGCGTTGCGGCCGACGATCATGGCCGGGATGCCGGTGAAGAGACCGCACAGGACCAGGGAGAGGATGCCCAGGACCAGTGCGGTGGTGGCCGAGCCCGCCGTGGGGGCGACGACCTGACCGGTCGTGGCCCACTGCTGGCCCTGCGCGGGCTGCTGACCCCACTGTGCCGGCTGCCCCTGCTGACCCCACTGCCCCGGCTGGCCCTGCTGACCCCACTGTCCCGGCTGGCCCTGCTGCCCCCACTGCCCGCCCTGAGATGTCGCCGGCGCACGGTGGTCGGTCCAGGCCGAGCCGTCCCAGTAGCGCTGCTGGGAGGAGTCCTCGGGGTCCGGGTACCACCCGGAAGGTGCTTGGTCGCTCATGGTGCTCCCTCGATACGGCGTCTCCGGGATGGTAGCCCAGGTGCTGCCCGGCCACCTCGGACCACACCGGGCCGGCGCCGGCCGGCATCCGGGCTCAGCCCGGGCTCAGCTCCCGTGCACAGCGATGAAGGCCTGCTCCAGCAAGCCCTCCTCCGGCCCCTCCAGCACGGCGGGCCGGGCAAGACCGTCCAGCACCAGGAAACGCAACAGGTCGCCCCTGGTCTTCTTGTCGATCCGCATCGTGGCGAGCAGCTCGCTCCAGGGGGCACCGGCGTACGACGTCGGCAGTCCGAGCGACTCCAGGACCGAGGTGTGCCGCGCCGCCGTGGCGTCGTCGAGCCTCCCGGCCAGGCGCGCCAGCTCGGCCACGAAGACCATGCCGACCGCGACCGCGGCGCCGTGGCGGAAGCGATATCCCTCCGCACGCTCGATCGCGTGTCCCAGCGTGTGCCCGTAGTTGAGCACCTCCCGGCCCGGGTGCGCACCGCTGCCACCGGACTCCTTGAAGTCCCCCGACACCACGTCCAGCTTGACCCGGATCGAGCGCTCCACCAGCTCGCGCAGCTCGGGTGAACCGACGCTCAACGCCGTCTCCGGGGAACGCTCCACCACCTGGAGGATCATCGGATCAGCGATGAAGCCGCACTTCACGACCTCCGCCATCCCACTGACCAGCTCGTTGCGAGGCAGGCTGCCCAGGGTGTCCAAGTCGCACAGGACCCCGGAGGGATGATGGAAGGCGCCGACCAGGTTCTTGCCGGCAGCGGTGTTGATGCCGGTCTTGCCGCCCACCGCGGCGTCCACCATGCCGAGCAGCGTCGTGGGCACGTGCACCACGCGCACCCCCCGCAGCCAGGTCGCTGCGACGAAGCCGCCGACGTCCGTGGTGGCACCGCCGCCGAGCGTCACGACCACGTCGGAGCGGGTGAAGCCGTGGCCGCCCAGGACACCCCAGCAGAAGGCCAGCACCTCCGCGGTCTTGGCGGCCTCGCCGTCGGGCACCTCGAGCGAGTGCACCTCGGGACCAGTCGCCTCGAGCCAGCCGCGGATCTGCTCGGCGCGCTGGCTCAGGGTGCGCGGGTGGATCAGCGCCACGCGGCGCACGCCCTCGCCGAGCAGCTCCGGCAGCCGGGACAGCACTCCTTCGCCCACGACCACCTCGTAGCCATCACCGCCGGGGAGTCGCAGCGAGGTGGGCTCAGCCATCCTGAGCCTCCTGCTCCTCGACCCAGCGTCGTACGTCGTCGGCGACGTCGTCCGGGGACTTGCCGTCGGTGTCGACGACGTGGTCGGCGGCCTCGAGGTAGACCGGCAGCCGCTCGTCGAGGATCACCTTGACGCGGGAGCGCACGTTGCCCAGCAGCAGCGGCCGTCCGTGTCCCAGCCCGACCCGCTTCACCGCATCGCTCAAACCCACGCGGAGGAAGACGACCCGGGCGCGGCGCAGCCGCTCGCGGGTCTCCTCGGCCAGTACTGCGCCGCCGCCGAGCGCGAGCACTCCGCTGTGCTCGTCCAGCGCATCGGCGACCGCCTTGCGCTCCAGGTCACGGAAGTGGTCCTCCCCGTCGTCGACGAAGATGTCGGACACGCTGCGACCCTCGCTGGACTCCACGTCGCGGTCGGTGTCACGGACCGTCACGTGCCAGGCGTCGGCCAGCAGGTCAGCCACCGTGGACTTGCCCGCCCCCATGGGGCCGATCAGCACCACACGCGGACCCCGCGGAGTGCTCACCGGTACCTCAGCGTGTCCCGGTAGGACTCCACGTTGCGACGAGTCTCCTGCACCGAGTCGCCGCCGAACTTCTCCAGCACGGCGTCGGCCAGGACCAGGGCGACCATCGCCTCCGCGACGATGCCGGCGGCCGGCACCGCGCACACGTCGGAGCGCTGGTGATGGGCCACGGCCGCCTCCCCGGTCACCACGTCGACGGTGCGCAACGCCTTCGGGACGGTCGCGATCGGCTTCATCGCAGCGCGCACCCGCAGCACCTCGCCGGTGGACATGCCGCCCTCGGTCCCACCGGACCGCCCCGACGTACGGCGGATGGCGCCGTCGGCGTCCTTCTCGATCTCGTCGTGGGCCTGCGACCCGGGGGTGGCGGCGAGCTCGAACCCGTCGCCGACCTCGACGCCCTTGATCGCCTGGATGCCCATCAGGGCTGCGGCCAGCCGTGCGTCGAGACGACGGTCCCAGTGCACGTGGGAGCCGAGTCCGGGAGGCAGTCCGTGGACCACCACCTCGACGACCCCGCCGAGGGTGTCACCGTCCTTGTGGGCCTGGTCGATGCGCTCGATCATCGCCGTGCTCGTCTCGGGGTCGAAGCACCGCACGAGGTCCTCGTCCAGACGCGCCACGTCATCGGGTCCGGGCACGAGGCCGGACGGGGCGGTGACCTCGGCCAGCCGCACCACGTGGGAGACGATCCGGGCGCCGGTCGCCTGCTCGAGGAACGCAGCAGCCACCGCGCCCAGCGCGACGCGCGCCGCGGTCTCGCGAGCCGACGCCCGCTCGAGCACCGGGCGCGCCTCGTCGAAGTCGTACTTCTGCATGCCCACCAGGTCTGCGTGACCGGGGCGGGGACGGGTCAGAGCGGCGTTGCGTGCCATGCCCTCCAGCTCGACCGGGTCGACCGGGTCGGCCGACATGACCTTCTCCCACTTCGGCCACTCCGAGTTGCCGATGCGCAGCGCGACCGGGCCACCCTGGGTCTCGCCGTGACGGATGCCGCCGACCACCTCGAGCTCGTCGGCCTCGAACTTCATCCGGGCACCCCGGCCGTAGCCCAACCGACGGCGAGCCAGCGCGGACGCGATGTCGGTGGGGGTGACGCGCACGTGGGCAGGCAGACCCTCCAGGACCGCCATCAGGGCGGGTCCGTGGGATTCCCCCGCGGTGAGCCAACGCAACATGGGCGACAGTCTCCCATTGCGGTCCGCCGGGGAAGGCCAGGGTCGGCTTCGCGAGACCGGTCAGGGGCCGCGAGATCAGGGAGCGTAGAGCTCCGCGGCCGAGGGGCCGAGGAGCACACCGACCACCGCACCCAGCAGCATGAACGGGCCGAACGGGTAGGACTTGCGGTCGACGATCCGCAGCACCGAGAGGAGCCCGCCTCCGACGCCGCCGAGCAGGAACGACGCGAACAGTCCGACGAACAGCTCGCCCCATCCGAGGAACCCCAGAGCGATACCGAGCAAGCCGGACAGCCGCACGTCGCCGTACCCCATGCCGGCGGGGTAGATCACCCACATCAGCAGGAACAGGCCACCTGCCACCAGCCACCCGACTCCGGCGCGGATCAGGTCGTCCCAGTCGCCACCCAGCGCGGCGGCAATGACGGTGAGCGTGACCAGGACGCCGTACGACGGGGCGATCACCCAGGTCGGCAGCAACCGGGTCCGCCAGTCGACGACCGACAGCGCCACTCCGACCGGGACGAGGTAGGCCACCATCAGCAGTGCTGGAGTCCACCCCAGCCGGGCGCCGATGACCGCGCCGATCAGCGCGCTGGCGACTGCGGTGCGCAGACCGAGCCCCGGCGTCCGGGCGATGTCGGCGTAGAGCTCCTTCGGCTCCGGTGGGACCGCTGCATCGGCCTGGTCCCGCTCGTGAGGCTCCGGCTCCGGCTCGGGCTCGGGTTCCGCCTCTGGCTCGGGCTCGGGGATCCGACGGATCAGTGCGGGCACCCCGCTGCCCCCGAGGGCGGCGACGACAGCCATGAGAGCCGCGGCGGAGATCGACCAGGTCACGGCTCAGCAGCCTAGATGAGTAGACCCGTCCCGTTCGTGGCTTCACCAGGCCGGTTGGTCAAGGCACCGAAATGACGCAAGGGGGAACGCGCCCGCTATGGGTCGACTTCGTCTCGCTATCTGGCCCAAGCTCGACCCACAGCGCAGACGCTGGTCGAGCCTGTCGCTTGTCCTGAGGAGGGGAGACCCCGCCCCGTCGGTGGTTGAGGTGCTCCGAGGCGCTAGCCGAGGAGCCTCGAAACCTCGTGACGTCAAGCTGCTGCTCGACGTCACCCGTCGGTGGTTGAGGTGCTCCGAGGCGCTAGCCGAGGAGCCTCGAAACCCGGTGACGTCAAGCAGCTGCTCGACGTCACCCGTCGGTGGTTGAGGTGCTCCGAGGCGCTAGCCGAGGAGCCTCGAAACCTGGTGGGGTCGGGCAGCTGCTCGACCCCGAGTTTCTTCAACAATAGTTGGGGATTCTGCCCATCTCGGCCAAGAATTGTCGGTGCCTGTCCGTAGGTTCAGTGCCATGACAACCCCCACCGCGCGCCGCTCCCGACGCGAGGTCGCCCGCGTCGCGCAGGCCGCGGGGATCGCTGCGGCAGCCGCGGCGCGGGACGAGGTCGACGTGCTCGGGTCTGGGCGAGGAGGCGGTGCTGGCCAGCATCGCCGAGCACCGGGCGAGCGCCCAGCGGGCTCAGGTGGCCGAGCTCCGTGCCGTGGCCGCGTGGGCGGACCGTCACCGGATCACCGACCCTGACCAGTGGGTCTGCTCCGGTGACGCGCTGGAGATGGCCGAGGACCTCGAGGCACACCCGGAGAAGGCGGCCCGGTTGACCCACGAGGCCGGTGTGCTGGGCACCGAGGGGATCCTGCGGCTGGCCGGTGAGGGTGCGTTCGCGGTGCGGGAGTTCGCGGTCACCGACCTCGCGGTCACCCTGGCGATGTCGGAGCAGGGCGCACGGGACTACGTCGGGCAGGTCGTCGAGCTCCGGGACCGGCTCCCGCGGTTGTGGGCCCAGGTGATGGCGGGGCGGTTGCCGGTGTGGAAGGCCCGCCGGGTCGCCGAGCAGACCATCCCCCTCAACGCCGCCACCGCCGGTTTCGTCGACGCCCAGCTCGCCGAGTTCGCCCACCGGCTCTCCCTGACCCGGATCACCAAGTGCGTGGAGGCGGCGATCATCCGCTGTCAGCCCGACCTCGCCGAACGCCGCGCCGAGGCGGCGGCCGAGGCCCGCGGGGTCTGGGTCGAGGACGACACCACCGACGGCACCACCCGGATCGAAGCCAGTCGTCGACTCACCCGACGCCCACGCCTTCGACCGGGCACTCGACGACACCGCCACCGTGCTCGGGACGCTCGGCGACGGATCATCCGGCAGGTGCGCAGGGCGCGCGCGGTCGGGGTGCTCGCCGACCCGCAGTACGCCATCGACCTCGCCACCGCCGCCACCACACCGACCGTCGACGGACCGGCCAAGGTCAAGCGCACCGCCGCCTCCCCGGTGTTCCACCTCCACCTGCACACCAGCTGCCGCTGCGGAAGCGACAGCGAAGACGCGCCAGTGTTCGGGCCGGTCACCCGGGTCCAGGCCGAGGGCCTGCACTCCTGGCGACCCGGACCGGTGCCCACCGCCGCAGTCGAACGCTGGCTGACCGGACTCACCCCCGGCACCCGGATCGAGACCACCCGGGTCGTCGACCTGGCCGAGCAGATCGCGGTCGACGCCTACGAACACCCCGCCGCACTGGCCCGCCAGGTCTCCGAACGCGACCACAGCTGCGCCTTCCCCTGGTGCGGCCGGCAAGGTGCGACCTACGACCTGGACCACATCGACCCCTACGTGTCACCCGACGACGGTGGGCCGCCCGGCCAGACCTCGACCGCGAACACCGCGAGGCTGTGCCGCTACCACCACCGCGTGAAGACCCACGGCGCACTGGGACTACCGACGCACCGGCCCCACCGAAGTCACCTGGACCAGCCCCCAAGGCCGGACCTACACCGTCGACCACACCGGCACCCACACCACCGACTGACCCGGACACGCAGAGGTCTCCCCTCGAGACGGTCGCTGCGCTCCCTCCTCAGGACAAGCCCTTCGAGACCGTCGCTGCGCTCCCTCCTCAGGACAAGCCCTTCGAGACCGTCGCTGCGCTCCCTCCTCAGGACAAGCCCTTCGAGACCGTCGCTGCGCTCCCTCCTCAGGACAAGCCCTTCGAGACGGTCGCTGCGCTCCCTCCTCAGGACAAGCGACAGGCTCGACGGCGTGGGGGCGACAGTCCGCGGGGCGCTAGCCAGTCCCAGCGAGCCCGGCGCGCAGCGTCTCCACCCCGACCGGGTGGCCGGTCATCAGCCTCACCTGGAGAGCGGCCTGGTGCGTGAGCAGGTCGAATCCATCGACCACCGTGACTCCCTCGGCCGTGCACGCAGTCATCAGCGGGGTCGGCCACGGGTCGTAGACCACCTCGAGCGCCACCGCGGGCGACAGACGCAGCAGCGAGGTCACCAGCGCGGGCACCTGAGCAGCCGCCGGCACCGTCGAGACCACGACGTCCACCTCCGCGCCCCCGAGTGGCTCGCTGAGCCTGCTCACCTCGACGCTCGGCGCCTCGGGGTGCCGGGCCACGGCCGCCAGCGTCTCCCCGGCCCGCTCCGGCGAGCGCACCAGCAGTCGTGCCTGGGCGCAGCCGAGGTCGGCGAGCGCCAGCAGCGCCGACGCCGCCGTGGCACCGCCACCGACCACCACGGCCCGGTCGAACGCCCCGGAGTACCGCTCCCGCAGCGCGGCGACCGCGCCCGGCACGTCGGTGTTGTCACCGATGCGCTGCCCCCCGGCCAGCACCACGGTGTTGGCGGCCCCGGCCACCGCTGCAACCTCGGACATCTCGTCCAGCAGAGGCATCACGGCGCGCTTGAGCGGCATCGTCAGGGACAGGCCGCGCCAGGTGTCGTCGAGGCCAGCCAAGAACCCGGCCAGCTCGGACTCCCTGACCTCGACCGCGTCGTAGGTCCAGCCCAGCCCCAGCTCCTGGTACGCCGCGCGGTGCAGCACCGGTGAGCGCGAGTGGGCGATCGGGCTGCCCAGCACCGCGCAGCGAGTCTGGGCGTCCGTCGGTGGCGGGATCAGCACCGGTCCGAGGACTCGCAGAACTGCGCCAGGTCCTTGTTCTTCCACTCCAGGAACTGGTCGTAGTCGTCGGTGAACCGGGTCTCCCCGGTGTCGAGGTTGACCGTGACGTAGTACAGCCAGTCCCCCTCCGCCGGGTTGGTCGCCGCGTCGATCGCGTCGTCGCCCGGCGACTCGATCGGGCCCGGCGGCAGTCCCGGGTTCTTGCGGGTGTTGTACGGCGAGTTGACCTTCAGGTCGTCCTCGGTCAGCCCGAGGCCCAGGTCGCGACCCAGCGCGTAGTTGACGGTGGCGTCGATCTGGAGCAGACCGTCGGTGGCGTTGGTCTCCAGCCGGTTGTAGATCACCCGGGCGACCTTGCCGCGGTCCTCGTCGCGGTTGGCCTCCGCCTCGACGAGGCTGGCGATCGTCATCAGCTCGTGCGGGCTGTACCCGAGCGCCTTCGCGGACTGCTCGAGGTCGGCGTCCTGCGCTGCCTGGCGCCACCGGTCGACCATCTCGCTGAGCATCGCCTTGGGTGTCGCGTCCGGTCCGAAGGCGTAGGTGGCGGGGAAGAGATATCCCTCCGGGTTGCCGTCGGCGTAGGGCGGCAACCCGATCGCGTTCGGGTTGTCCAGCACGGCCTTGAACTTGCTCAGGGGGAAGTCCGTGCCCTTGGCCAACGTCTTCAGGACGTCCTCCACGCGCAGACCCTCGGGAACGGTGACGCTGTTCTGCACCAGGTTGTCGGCGTTGACCAGGATCTCGAGCGCATCCTGAGCCGGAAGCTCCTTCTTCAGCTGGTAGAAGCCCACCTGGATCGACAGCGCATCCTCGTCACCGGCCGCAGCCTCGGTGAACGCCTCCACGCTCTTGACCACGCCGGCCGACTTGAGATTGCGGCCGATCTCCGCCGTGCTCTCACCGGTCCGGACCTCGAAGGCGACCTGGCCCGTGCCTTCTCCGGAGTAGTCGGCCGGGGGCGCCATCAGCTGCGAGAGCCGGTCCTGGCCCAGGACGACCGCCACGACGCCGGCGGTGATCAGTAGACCTGCCACGACCACCAGCACCAGGCAGCTCTTCAGGCTGCCGCGTCGCCGAGGAGCGGGATGATCGCCGATGGTGGCCAGCAGACCGTCGTCATCCTCCGGAGGGTGGGCGGTCTCGACGTCGGAGGACGACCCCCCCAGGTCGCCGAAGAAGCCCTCGCCGTGGGCTTCCCTGTCGTCATCGGGGGTCATGACTCTCCTGTCGCGCTCTCGCCGTGGCCGGCTCCCTCGGAGATCAGCCCTCACCAGCCCCGTGCTCAGGTGGGACCAGCTCTCCCGGCGGGGTTCCCGTGCTCCGCTCGGTGTCCAGTGCATTCTGCAAGATGACGACCGCAGCCGCTTGATCAACGACCATACGGCGTTTCTTGCCTCGGCGTCCTTGGGCGCGCAGCTGTGCTTCGGCAGTGACGGTGCTGAGCCGTTCGTCGCACAGGCGCACCGGCACCGGCCGACCGCCACGGGACAGCGTCTGGACCAGCTCGTCGGCATAGGCCCGCGCCTTGACCGCTGCCGGGCCCTCGCTCCCGCTCAGCGACCGCGGCATCCCGACGACCACCTCGACGGCCTCGAGCTCCGCGACGTGGCCGGCGACGGCTTGGAGGTCACCCGCTCCGCGCGTCAGCGTCTCCAGGGGCGTGGCGATCAGACCCGAGGGGTCGCAGGCTGCCACCCCGACGCGGACGTCACCGACGTCGACCCCGATCCGTCGCCCTGGTCTCATCCCGCCTCGTCCGCGTCAGCCGTGCAGCGTGCGGGTGATCTCGGCACGCAGGTCCGCCAGGGCCTGGTCGATCCCCTCGGCGTCGGAGCCGCCGCCCTGCGCGACGTCGTCCTTGCCACCTCCGCGGCCGCCGACGGCCTCCGCCGCGGCGCGCAGCAAGGTGTTGGCCGACAGACCTCGGTCCCGTGCCGCCTGGTTGGTGGCCACGACGACGGAGACCTTGCCGTCCGCGGCGCCGAGGATCGCCACGACCGCAGGCTTGGCGGCCGGAATCCGGCCGCGCACGTCCAGCACCAGCTTGCGCACGTCCCCCGCGCCGGCACCGTCCGCGCGATGGCCGACGAAGTCCACGCCACCGACGTCCTGCGGCGACTCGGCCATCTGCGCGGCCGCCGCCAGCAGCTGTGACAGGCGCACCTGCTCGATCTCCTTCTCCGCCGTGCGCAGCCGCTCGACCAGGTCGGCCACCCGCTCGGGCAGCTCCTCGGGCCGAGCCTTGAGCGCCTCGCTGAGCTGGGCCACCAGCACGTGCTCGCGGGCCAGGAAGCGATAGGCATCCGACCCGACCAAGGCCTCGACCCGTCGGACACCGGAGCCGATGGAGGACTCCCCCAGCAGCTTGACCACTCCGAGGTGGGCCGAACGGGCGCTGTGGGTGCCGCCGCACAGCTCGCGAGCCCAGTCACCGACGGAGACCACCCGCACCCGGTCGCCGTACTTCTCGCCGAAGAGCGCCATCGCACCGGACTTGACCGCCTCGGCCTGGGTCATCACCTCGGCCTCCACCGGCAGGTCGGCCAGAACGAGGTCGTTGACCCGGGCCTCCACGTCGTGCAGGACCGAGGTGGGCACCGCCCCGGTGGCCGAGAAGTCGAACCGGAAGCGACCGGGAGCGTTCTCCGACCCGGCCTGGGTCGCGGTCTCACCCAGCGCCTCGCGGAACGCCTTGTGCACCATGTGCGTGGCGGTGTGCGCCCGGCTGATCGAGCGTCGCCGCTCAACGTCGACCAGACCCTGGGCCTGCTCGCCGACCGTGATCGCGCCGTCGAGCACCCGGGCGCGGTGCACGATCAGACCCGTGATCGGCGACTGCACGTCGAGCACCTCGATCCGGCCCCCGCCGGTGAGCTCGATGATGCCCTGGTCGGCGAGCTGGCCTCCGCCCTCGGCGTAGAAGGGGGTGCGGTCCAGGACCAGCTCGATCTCGTCGCCGGCCGCGGCCGACTGGACGCCCGCGCTGCCGGCCAGGATCCCCCTGACCACGCCCTCGGAGACGACCTCGTCGTAGCCGGTGAAGGCGACCGGACCGCCCAGGGTGTCGGCGATCCCGCGGTAGGCCGAGGCGTCGCCGTGCGTGGCCTTCTTGGCCCGGGCGTCGGCCTTGGCCCGCTCGCGCTGCTCGCCCATGAGCCGGCGGAACCCGGACTCGTCGACGCTGAGTCCCTGCTCCGCGGCCATCTCCAGCGTCAGGTCGATCGGGAACCCGTAGGTGTCGTGCAGGGAGAATGCTTGTTCTCCAGTGAGCGACGTACTGTGCGACGTCTGCGCCTCACGGACAGCAAGATCGAAGATCTGGGTGCCCGAGCGCAGCGTCTGGCGGAACGCGTCCTCCTCGGCGTAGGCCACGGTGGAGATCCGCTGCCAGTCGGAGTGCAGCGCGGTGTAGGTCTCCCCCATCCGGTCGCGGCTGAGAGGCAGCAGCTCGGGCAGCACCGGGTCGTCGCAGCCGAGCAGGCGCATCGAGCGGATCGCGCGGCGCAGCAGCCGCCGCAGCACGTAGCCGCGGCCCTCGTTGCCCGGGGTGACCCCGTCGGAGATCAGCATCATCGAGCTGCGGACGTGATCGGCCACGACCCGCATCCGCACGTCGTCACCCGGGTCGGCGCCGTACCGGCGACCGGAGAGCTCCTGGGCGCGCTCGATGACGGGGAACATCACGTCGATCTCGTACATGTTCTGCCTGCCCTGCAGCAGGTAGGCCACCCGCTCCAGGCCCATGCCGGTGTCGATGTTCTTCTTCGGCAGCGAGCCGGCGACGTCGAAGTCCTCCTTGGAGCGGACGGCGCTGAGCTCGTCCTGCATGAAGACCAGGTTCCAGATCTCGAGGTAGCGGTCCTCGAGCTTGGCGTCCATGGCGGTGCCCATGGCGTCCCAGTCGGCGTCCGGACCGTACGCCGGACCGCGGTCGTAGAGGATCTCCGAGCAGGGGCCGCCGGGCCCGGGCACGCCCATGGACCAGTAGTTCTCCTTGGGACCGAGCTTGACGATGCGCTCGGTGGGCAGCCCGGTCACCTTCATCCACAGCCGCAGTGCCTCGTCGTCGCCCGCGAGCACGCTGGGCCACAGCCGGCTCTCCTGCAGCCCGAAGCCCCCCTGGTCGACCGGCTTGGTGACCAGCTCCCAGGCGAGCTCGATCGCACCCTCCTTGAAGTAGTCACCGAAGGAGAAGTTGCCGCACATCTCGAAGAAGGTGCCGTGCCGGGTGGTCTTGCCGACGTCCTCGATGTCCGGGGTCCGGATGCACTTCTGGACGCTCACCGCGCGGTCGTACGGCGCGGCCTCCTGCCCGAGGAAGTAGGGCTTGAAGGGCACCATCCCGGCGTTGACGAACAGCAGGTTCGGGTCGTCGAGCAGCAGGGACGCCGACGGGACGGCCGTGTGGCCACGCCCCTCGAAGTGCGCGATGAAGCGCCGTCGGATCTCCGCGGTGTCCATGTCTGTCTCGTCCTTCCAGGTGACGTCGTGCTCGAGCGGGTGGTGCTCGCGAGGAGGCCAACGACCCACTCGAGGCTGATCCTCCCAGGCCGCGCGGGCGAGGGCCCAGCCGGTTGAGCGCGTGGCCTCAGTCGCCGGTGGGCACCGGGCCGAGCAGCCGAGCAGGTGTGAGCTCGCGCACGGGGGCCAGCGCAGCCGCCGACTCCAGCTCGGGAAGAGCATCGGGGCGACGGGCCGGGGCGAGCGCCAGCCGGTCACGCAGCTCCTCCTCCTTCTCCTGCATCCCCGCCGCCAGCTCTGCCCGCAGCACCGCCGCACCCGCGAACCAGCCGGTCAACCGGTCGTGGACGCCGTCGAAGGTCACCGCCTCGACGGCTCGCCGCGCCTGACCGGCGACGTAGACGCCGGCGGCTGTGCCCGCCACGAACCACAGGGTGCGCATCAGGCCGCGCCCTGCTCGGTCGTGACGCGGTCGGCCTCGAGCCACTGCTGGGCACGCACCGCTCGGACGAGCCGGCGCGCCTCTCTCAGCTCCTGACGGCGGGTGCGACGTGAGCGCCGACGCGCAACATGCGCCTCGGCGGAGGCCCGGTCGCGGTTCTCCTCCGAGAGAGCCCTGCGCAGGCCGTGACCGAAGGCCAACGCCTTGACCCCGGCGCCGGCGACTCGGCTGCCCCAGCCGTCCGAGGTGTCGACCTCGGTCAGCTTGGCCAGGGCCTGGCGCTCCAGTGACTCCACCACTGACTCCGTGGAGACCGGGCGGAACCTCGGCTCGTCCTGCCGCGGCACCGGGGCCCCGGTCAGCTCTGCTGCGTCCGCCGCCTCGGACAAGGTCGTGATGACGTACTCCCGCTCGGCGACGTTGCGCCTGGTCGTGGCGACCTCCCGGGAAAGGCCGGCCACGGCGTCGGCCAGCTGGGCCACCTCGCGCTGCGAGGCGGCCAGCCGCGCCTCGAGCAGCATCCGCGAACGGGCCGCGCGGCGCGCCGTCGCGGCCACCACGACCACGGCGGCGAGTGCACAGATTCCGATGCCGAGCCCGATCGTCAGCGTGGGATTCATGGCGGCGACCCTACCCCGGGGTCGCTGCCTCGCACGATCCCCCGCAACCGCTCCCACCGGCGCCGGACCGCGGCTTCGGCGCCGTGCTCGGTGGGCCGGTAGTAGTCGGCGTCGGCGACCTCGTCCGGGGCGTACTGCTGGGCGGCCACGCCGTACGGCTCGTCGTGGGCGTACTTGTAGCCGGAGCCGTGGCCGATCTCGCCGGCCCCCCGATAGTGCGCGTCTCGCAGGTGGGCAGGCACCGACCCGATCTTGCCGGCCCGCACGTCGGCCTCCGCGGCGTCGATCGCGGCGATGACCGCGTTGGACTTCGGGGCCACGGCGAGGGCGATGACGGCTTGGGCGAGATTCAGGCGGGCCTCGGGCAACCCGATCAGCTGCACCGCCTGGGCTGCGGCCACGGCCGTGGTCAGCGCTGTCGGGTCGGCCAGGCCGATGTCCTCGCTGGCGAGGATCACCAGGCGGCGGGCGATGAACCGCGGGTCCTCCCCGGCCTGGATCATGCGCGCCAGGTAGTGCAGCGCGGCGTCCGCGTCGGAGCCACGGATGGACTTGATGAAGGCGCTGGTCACGTCGTAGTGCTGGTCGCCCTGGCGGTCGTAGCGCACCGCGGCCCGGTCGACCGCCCGCTCGGCTGTGGCCAGGTCGACCCGGTCCTGCTCGACGGCAGCAGCCGCCCCGGCAGCGGCCTCGAGGTAGGTCAGCGCCCGGCGGGCGTCGCCGCCGGCCAACCGGACCAGGTGCTCCACGGCGTCGTCATCGGCCTCGACCGCGCCTGCCAGTCCCCGCTCGTCGCTCAGCGCGCTGCGGAGCACCCCGGCGACGTCCTCATCGGTCAGTGTCTCCAGCGTGAGCGTGAGCGACCTGCTGAGCAGCGGCGAGATCACCGAGAAGAACGGGTTCTCCGTGGTCGCGGCCACCAGGGTCACCCAGCGGTTCTCGACACCGGGCAGCAGCGCGTCCTGCTGGGCCTTGCTGAAGCGATGCACCTCGTCGACGAAGAGCACGGTCTCGCGCCCGGTCCGCACCAGCACCTGACGAGCGGTCTCGATCGCGGCCCGGACCTCCTTGACCCCCGCGGCCACGGCTGAGACCTCCACGAAGTGCCGGTCGGTCTGCTGGCTGAGGATCGCCGCGATCGTGGTCTTGCCCGTGCCCGGTGGCCCCCACAGGATCAGCGCCATCGGGCGGTCGGCCTCGATCAGCTGCCTCAGCGGCGACCCCGGGGTCAGGAGGTGCTGCTGACCGACCAGCTCGTCGAGGGTGCGCGGTCGCATCCGCACCGCCAGCGGCGCCGACGCGTGCTGGTTGCCGGCCAAGGAGCCGCCACCGCGACGAGCACCCTCGGCGTCAGCGGTGTCGTAGTCGAACAGGCCTTCCACGCGCCGACCCTACGCGCGGCCCCGTCGGACGGATCAGCCGGCCGCGAGCTCCTGCATCAGCTGGGGGCAGAGCTCGGCGACGGCGGCCCCGAGCCGCTCGGGATCGGCCTGCTTACCCCCCTGCGCCACGAGGCAGGTGATCTTCGCGTTCGCCGCCATCCCCGCCACCCGCGCGGTCACCCGCGGATCGGAGGCCCCGACGGTCTCGCAGGTCTCCAGCAGACCGTCGACGCCGATCACGGTGGTCTTCTCGGCCTCGCAGTCGGTGTACATGACCGTGTTCTTGCCCGGCTTGTCGTCCTTCGTCGCGCGCTCGAGACTCTCCGCCACCATCGACTTGTTGGTCGCCTCCGGGAAGCCCGGAGAGATGCCGATCAGGAAGCCCGACTCCTTGCCGTACTCGCAGCTGTTCGCGGTCGCCGGCATCGGCGGGATGCCGGGGCCCGGCGTGATCTCGTCACCGATCGCGGTGTTCTTCAGCGGCTTGAGGTCGCCGGGCGACATGCCCAGCGCCTGGGCGACCTGCCCCGCGTCGACCTGGTCGCAGAAGGTCCCAGTCGGCAGCTCGGCGCTCGCCGGGTCGAAGCTCTCGGGCGTCGCCAGGGAGCTCTCGTCGGACTCCTGGGTGCTCGCCTCGCTCGCCGTCTCCTCCGACTCCGAGCCGGACTCGGTGGTGTCGCCACCTCCGCAGCTGACCAGCAGCAGCGTGGCAGCGATCAGGACCCCGGCTCCTCGGGTGCGGATCATTCGAAAATCCCCTCGTACGGCTCTGACGGACGGTGGTCGATGACTGATCGTGGTGGTCCAGACCGCTGGCGGCCAGGGCTCTACGTCCCGAGATGTCGGGTTTCGCGGACGACTCAGTCGTCAGCGGCGTGGATGACGTCCCGGACCTCTGCGAAGTGGCACGCGGAGAGGTGTGGGTGTGCCTCGCGCTCGATCAGGGCCGGCTCCTCCGAGGCGCACCTGTCCTGCGCCTTCCAGCAGCGGGTGCGGAACCGGCAGCCCGACGGCGGGTTCGCGGGCGACGGAAGGTCGCCGCTCAGCACGATCTCGTCGCGCAGTCCCCGCACCCTCGGATCGGGCACCGGAACGGCCGACAGCAGCGCCTGGCTGTAGGGGTGCGTCGGGTAGTCATAGAGCTCCTGCTCGTTGCCCAGCTCGACGATCTTGCCGAGGTACATCACCGCGACCCGGTCCGCGATGTGCCGGACCACGGACAGGTCGTGGGCGACGAAGACGTAGGAGAGGTTGAACTCCTGCTGCAGCTCCTCCAGAAGGTTGATCACCTGGGCCTGCACCGAGACGTCGAGCGCGGAGACGGGCTCGTCACAGATGATCACCTCCGGCCGCAGCGCCAGTGCCCGCGCGATGCCGATCCGCTGTCGCTGCCCGCCGGAGAACTGGTGCGGGTAGCGGTTGAAGTGCTCCGGGCTCAGCCCGACGACCTCGAGCAGCTCCTGCACCTTGGGCTTGATCTGGGACTTGGGCGCTGCGTCCTTGTGGATCCGGAACGGCTCGCCGACGATGTCGCCGACCGTCATCCGCGGGTCGAGAGAGGCGTAGGGATCCTGGAAGATGATCTGCACGTTGCGTCGCACCCGGCGCAGCTCGCGTTCGCTCATCCCGACGAGCTCTTCGCCCTGGAGCTTCACCGAGCCCGCCGTCGCCTTCTCCAGCCCCATCAGGACCCGGCTCAACGTGGACTTGCCACACCCGGACTCCCCCACCAGCCCGAGCGTCTCGCCCCGGTGGAGGTCCAGGGTGACGCCGTCGACGGCCTTGACCTGCCCGATCGTGCGCTTGAGGAGAATGCCCTGCTGGATCGGGAAGTGCTTCTTGACGTCGACCGCGGACAGCACCACCTCACCTCGTCGGCCGGACCCGGCGGCCGGCGACACCGGCGTCTGCGGGGCGTGGTCGTCAGTCATGGGCGCGCACCTCCTCGTGGTAGTGGCAAGCGCTTCGCCGCCCCTGCCCGATGTCGTAGAGCGGGGGCTCCTCGCTTCGGCAGTCGTCCTTGACGAACCGGCAGCGGGGATGGAAGGAGCACCCGGACGGCAAGTGGGTCAGGTTGGGCGGAAGACCCTCGATCGCTGCGAGCTCGTTGCCCTTCATGTCCACGCGCGGGATCGACTCCAGCAGCGCGCGGGTGTAGGGGTGGGCGGGATTCTCGTAGATGGCGTTGACCTCTGCCTTCTCCACGACCCGGCCGGCGTACATCACGCAGATGTCGTCGGCCACGTCGGCCACCACACCCATGTCGTGGGTGATCAGGATCAGGCCCATGTCCCGCTCGCGCTGCATCTCCTGCAGCAGCCGCATGATCTGGGCCTGCACGGTGACGTCCAGTGCTGTGGTGGGTTCGTCGGCGATCAGCACGTCCGGGTCGAGGGCGACCGCCATCGCGATCATGACCCGCTGCCGCATCCCACCGGAGAACTGGTGAGGGAAGTCGTTCACCCGGTCCTTGGCGCTGGGGATGCCCACCAGGTCGAGCAACCGCGCGGCCTCCTTCTTGGCGTCGGAGCGCGAGGTGCCACGGTGCTTGCGGAACAGCTCACCGAGCTGCCAGCCCACGGTGAAGACCGGGTTCAAGGCGCTCAGTGCGTCCTGGAACACCATGCCGACCCGGTTGGCTCGCACCGAGCGCCGTTGGGCGTCGTCGAGGGTGAGCAGGTCGACGCCCTGCAGGAGCACCTCGCCGCCGACCACCTTGGCGGGCGGCGTGTCCAGGATGCCCATGATCGCCTGCGCGGTCACCGACTTGCCGCACCCCGACTCACCCAGGATGCCCAACGTGCGTCCGGCATCGAGCTCGAAGGTGACTCCGTTGACCGCGTGGGCGACGCCCTCACGAGTGTGGAAGTCGACCTTGAGGTCGCGGACCTCGAGCAGCGACGCGTTCTGGTCGAAGGTGACTCCGGAGATGTCCGCCTTCGTGTCGCGCGAGCGGGCGTCGGAGAGCTTCTCGGCTGGGTCTGACTTCGCCATCAACGGTCCCTCGGGTCCAGTGCGTCACGGAGCACGTCACCCAGCAGGATGAAGCTGAGCACGGTCATGATCAGCGCCGCGCTGGGGAAGACCAGCAGGTGTGGCAGCCCGGTGACCGCGAGCTCGGAGCCGTCGGCGATCAGGATGCCCCAGGAGATCGCGGGCGGTTTGAGCCCGACGCCGAGGAAGGTCAACGTCGCTTCGGCCGAGACGTAGGTGCCGACGTAGAGCGTCGACAGCACGATGATCGGCGACATCGTGTTGGGCAGGATGTGCTTGCGGATGATCCACGAGTTGGTGGCTCCCATGGCGCGGGAGGCCTCCACGAAGTCGCGGCCCCGCAGCGAGATCACGGTGCCTCGCACGATCCGAGTCATCGAGGTCCACCCCAGGATGATGAGCACGAAGGCGACCGTCCAGATGCTCTGGCTCTGCAGCAGGGCCAGGAAGACCAGGGCGCCCAGCAGGAACGGCAGGCCGAGGATCACGTCGGTGAAACGCGAGATGATCGTGTCCGTGTAACCACCGTAGTAGCCGGCAAGGGTTCCCAAGGAGCCTCCGATCAACGCGGTGGCAGCGGTGACGATCACCGCGATCACGATCGAGGGCCGCGCGCCGTAGATCACGTGGGTGTACATGTCACACCCCAGGATCGCGGTGGTGCCGAACATGTGCTCCTCACTGGGCGGCATCCGGTTGTTCGTCAGCTCACAGGTGTCCTTGTCCATCGTGGTCCACAGCCCGGGGAAGGCCGCCCACGAGACGACGATGATGACGATGGTGACGGAGAACCAGAAGACCGGGTTGCGCCGCAGCGACGCCCAGGCGTCGCCCCACAGGCTCCCGCTGGTGCTGACCCCGGAAGAAGTGCTCTTCTCGATGACGTTGACGTTGTCACTCATAGCGGATCCTCGGGTCGAGCACGGCGTAGAGCAGGTCGACCAGCAGCGAGGCGACCAGGAAGACCAGGGTGAGCAGGGTCGCCACCGCGATGATCACCGGGGTCTCACCACCACGGATGGCGACGTAGGTCAGCCCGCCGATCCCGGGGATGTTGAAGATGCCCTCGGTGATCAGGGCCCCCGACATCAGCAGGCCGATGTCGAGCCCGATGTAGGTCACGACCGGGATCAGTGAGTTGCGCAAGGCGTGGATGCCCACCACCCTGGAGCCGCTCAACCCCTTCGCCCGCGCGGTGCGCACGTAGTCGGCGCGCATGGTCTCGATCAGGCTGGTGCGGGTCAGCCTGGCGATGAAGCCCAACGACAGCCCGCCCAGCACGAAGGCCGGGACGATCAGGCTGAGCCACGGGTAGTCGGCGCGGTAGGTGACCGAGAAGATCGCCTCGACCCAGGGGGGAGCCCCTCTGTCCCGCACCCACTTGCCGATGTAGACCCCGGTCACGATCTGGGTGAGCACACCGAGCACGAAGACCGGGACCGAGATCAGCAGGACCGTCGAGACCCGCACCAGGTGGTCGAGGAACCTGTCCTTGCGCAGCCCCGCGATCATGCCCGCGAAGATGCCGACCACCGTCTCGAAGACCACTGCCAGCGCGGTCAGTCGCAGAGTGATCGGCGCCGCCCGGGCGACGAGGTCGGCCACGGACTGCCGGTTGAAGTCGGTGCCGAAGTCACCGTGGGCGTAGTTGACCAAGCGGTCGACGAACAGCGAGAAGCAGGGGTTGCCCGTCTGGGACAGGCACGGGTCGTCCAGCCCGAAGGTGCGGCTCAACGCGGCGATGGTCTCCGGAGGGGGCTGCCGATCGCCGAACATGGCGCGGATCGGGTTGCCGCTGATCTGGAACGACAAGACCTGCAGGTAGTGCAGCAGGAACATCGTGCCGAGCAGCACGGGGATGAACTGCAGCAGACGTCTGATGGTGTAACGGCCCACGTGAGCCCGTCCCTTTCTCCAACGCCTCGGTGCGACGTGAATCGAGCGAGTGCGGATCCCATGCTAAGGGGATCCGCACTCGCCCGCGTGATCCAACGGAACAGATCAGCTGGTGACCGTGACGTCCTTCAGCAGCAGCTGGTCGAGCGGGCTGTAGCCCACGTTGTCGACGTTGTCGCTGTAGAGGGTGAAGGTCTTGCCGAACCACAGCGGGATGACCACCATCTCGTCCAGCACGATGTCGGCTGCCTCCTGGTACGTCGGCAAGCCCTCGTCGACCGTCGGCGCCTGGTTGGCCTCCTCGATCTTCTTGAGGAACTCCTCGTGCTTCGGGCCGCTCCACTTGCCGTAGTTGGAGCTACCGGCGCCGTAGATCGGGTCCAGGTAGTTCTCCGGCGACGGGTAGTCGGGCAGCCAGCCCAGACGGTACGGGCCCTTGACCTTGCTCTGGGTGCCGAGCGTCTTCAGGTACGGCGTGAACGGCTGCGACTTCAGCTCGTAGTCCACACCCAGGTCCTGCTTCCAGCCCTGGGCAACTGCCTGGACCCACCCTTCATTGCCACCGTCGTTGTTGAACCAGATCTCGATGGGACCGTCGATACCGCCTGCCTCCTCGAGCAGGTCCTGGGCCCGCTGCGGGTCGTACTCGCAGGCGTCACAGGCATCGTCACGGCTGCCGGGCACGAAGCCCGGGATCACGTCGGTCGCCGGCTCGTAGTCGCCGTTCAGCACCCGCTCGATGATCGTCTCCCGGTCGATCGCCAGCGACAGTGCCTGACGGATCCGGACGTCCTGGAACTCCTTGACGTAGAACGGGAAGCCCATGTAGGTGTAGCCGCCGTCCTCGAACTTCTCGATGTTGTCCGGGTACTGGCTCTCGGCCTGCGCACGCTGGCTGGGGTCGACCCGGTCGATGATGTCGAGGTTGCCGGCCTGGTAGTCGCGGTAAGCGGTCTTCAGGTCGGAGTAGATCTTGAAGTCGATCGAGTCGGCGTTGCCACCGGTGTCCTCGTCGGAGTAGTCGTCGTACTTCTCCAGCGTGATCGACTGGTTGTGCTTCCACTCGACGAACTCGTAGGGACCGTTGCCGATCGGCTTCTCGTTGCAGGCCTTGATGTCCTTCTCGCACGCCTCCGCCATCGGTGCGGCGGCCGGGGTGTAGCTGAGCACCAGCGGGAACTGGGAGAAGGGCGCGTCCAAGGTGACCTCGAGGGTCTGGTCGTCGACGACCTTCAGCCCTGAGAGCTCCTTGGCCTTGGGGTTCTTGCCCTGCATGTCGCCATAGCCCTGGACGTTGTCGAAGAAGAAGCCGACCTGCGTCGCGTTGGGGCCGTAGGACGCGTAGTTCCATGCGCGGGCGAAGGCCTCGGCGTTGACCGGCTCTCCGTTGTGGAACGTGAAGCCCTTCTTGAGCTTGATCGTCCAGTTCTTGCCGTCCTCGGACTCGATGGACTCCGCCATCCCGAGCTGCTGCTCGTTGGTCTCGGGGTCGACAGTCAGCAGACCGGTCCACACCAGGTTGATGACCTGCGAGCAGCCGGAGCTGTAGCAGTTGCTGGTGGGAGCAAAGGCCTCTGGTTCTGCGAGGTTGACGCTGAACGAACCGCCAGCGTCACCGGATGCGTCGTCCCCGCTGCCGCCGTCGCCGGAGCCGCCACCGCAGCTTGCCAGCAGAAGTGCGCCAACGACGGGGAGCGCGAAGCCGGTGAGAAGCTTCGATCGCCTCATGAGGGTGTCCTCCAAATGGGTCACATGTGATCTACGCCGCGCTCGCGGCGCCGTCAGATACTGCACCACATCCGGGCCCGAAAGGCCCAGTACGCGCGTGACTTGCGTCCCGTTCGTGCCCAAACCGTTACCTTCACCCGCAGGGGTGGTCTCTCCCGTCCCACCGCTGGGACCGCGACGCTCAGGTGGTCCGGTCCCCCTTCGAGGCCGAGTCCACACCCGCCTCGGCCCGCTGCTGCGCGGAGATCCGCGCCGGGGCGCCGGTGAGCGGGTCGTAGCCGCCACCGGTCTTGGGGAAGGCGATGACGTCCCGGATCGAGTCCGAGCCGCTGAGCAGGGCACAGATCCGGTCCCAGCCGAAAGCGATGCCGCCGTGCGGCGGGGCGCCGTACTTGAAGGCCTCGAGCAGGAAGCCGAACTTCTCCTGGGCCTCCTCCTCCCCCAGCCCCATGACGGCGAAGACCCGCTTCTGGACGTCCTCGCGATGGATACGGATCGACCCGCCACCGATCTCGTTCCCGTTGCAGACGATGTCGTAGGCATAGGCGAGCGCGTTGCCGGGGTCGGTGTCGAAGGTGTCGAGGCATTCGTCCTTCGGCGAGGTGAAGGCGTGGTGCACCGCGGTCCAGGCGCCGCCGCCCACAGCAACGTCACCCGCTGCCGCAGCCTCGTCAGCGGGCTCGAAGAGGGGTGCGTCGACCACCCAGACGAAGCTCCAGGCAGCCTGGTCGATTCGTCCCGTGCGACGTCCGATCTCCAACCGGGCCGCGCCGAGCAGCGCCCGGCTGGCCTTGGGGGCGCCGGCCCCGAAGAAGATGCAGTCACCGGGCTCGGCGCCGACGTGGGCCGCGATGGCCTCGCGCTCGGCCTCGGAGAGGTTCTTGGCCACCGGGCCGCCCAGCTCACCGTCCTCCTGCACCAGGACGTAGGCCAGACCACGGGCTCCCCGCTGCTTGGCCCACTCCTGCCAGGCGTCCAGCTGCTTGCGCGGCTGCGCGGCTCCCCCTGCCATCACCACGGCACCGACGTACGGCGCCTGGAAGACCCGGAACGGGGTGTCGGCGAAGAACTCGGTGCAGTCCACCAGCTCCAGGTCGAACCTCAGGTCGGGCTTGTCGGTGCCGTAGCGCGCCATCGCCTCGGCGTAGGTCAGCCGAGGGATCGGCCGAGCGACCTCGTGCCCGATCAGGGCCCACAACCGGACCAGCAGCTCCTCGGTCAGCTCGAGGACGTCGTCCTGCTCGACGAACGACATCTCGACGTCGAGCTGGGTGAACTCGGGCTGTCGGTCGGCACGGAAGTCCTCGTCGCGGTAGCAGCGCGCGATCTGGTAGTAGCGCTCCATGCCGCCGACCATCAGCAGCTGCTTGAACAGCTGGGGGCTCTGGGGCAGGGCGTACCAGCTGCCCGGACGGAGCCGCGCCGGCACCAGGAAGTCACGAGCACCTTCCGGGGTCGAGCGGGTGAGGGTCGGGGTCTCGATCTCGACGAAGCCACGCTGGTGCATCAGGTCGCGGGCCACCCGGTTGACCTCGCTACGCAACCGGATCGCTCCGGCCGGGCCGGACCGCCGCAGGTCGAGGTAGCGATGCGCGAGGCGGACCTCCTCGCCGACGGAGCCCTCCGCGTGACCGGTGTCGTCGATCGGGAACGGCAGCGCCGCCGCGGGGCTCAGCACCTCGACGTCGGTCGCGATGACCTCGATCTCCCCCGTCGGCAGGGTGGGGTTCGCGTTGCCCTCGGGACGCAGGGACACCTCACCGGTGACCCGCAGGCAGAACTCGCTACGCAGCGAGTGTGCGACCGCCTCGTCGCGCACCACGACCTGCACCACGCCGCTGGCCTCCCGCAGATCGAGGAAGGCGACACCCCCGTGGTCGCGTCGCCGAGCGATCCAGCCGGCCAGCGTCACCTGCTGGCCGGAGTGCTCGGCTCGAAGCGAACCGGCTTCATGGGTGCGGATCACGGTGCTGCTCCTTCGTTGCTGTCGGCGTGCGTGGTCGAGCTCGTCGAGACCACGCGGGGGTGGAGGTCGGCGTCGGGCGGGGACCAGGACGACGGGTCGGCGTCGTGCTGCTCACCGGAGCGGATGTCCTTGACCTGATGTGCCTCGGCCGACGACTCCTCGCCGGGGAACCAGACGTACGGGATCCCGCGCCGCTCGGCGTAGCGGATCTGCTTGCCGAACTTCTGCGGGCTCGCCGCGACCTCGCAGGCGATGCCTCGCCCGCGCAGCTGCTGGGCGAGCGCGTCACAGCGCTCCCGGGACCCCTCGTCGGGAAGCGCCACCAGCACCGCGCTGGGCACCTGGCGGTCAGCGGACAGCCCGATGTGCTGGGTCAGCGGCACCAGGAGGCGGGTCACCCCCAGCGAGATGCCGACCCCGGGATAGGTCGTACGTCCGTCGTCGGCCAGGGAGTCGTACCGGCCGCCGGAGCAGATCGAGCCCAGCCACTCGAACCCGTCCAGCCGGGTCTCGAAGACCGTCCCGGTGTAGTAGTCCAGGCCCCGGGCGATCTTGAGGTCCGCGACCACGCGGGTGCGCTCGTCGGCGAGGTCCGCACACCGGCGCACGAGGTCCGCCAGCTCGACCAGACCCTCCTCGAGCAGCGGGTGCTGCACGCCCAGCTCGCGGACCCGGTCGACGAAGGAGGCGTCGGCACTGGCGATCTCGGCCAGACGCAGACAGAGGGCGGCCTGCTCGGAGGTCAGACCGGCCTCGGTCGTCAGCAGCCCCGCGACCTCCTCGGGGCCCAGCTTGTCGAGCTTGTCGACCAGCCGCATCGCCTCGTCGGTGTCGTTGACCCCGAGCCCGAGATAGAACCCCTGGATCAGCTTGCGGTTGTTGACCTGGAGCGTCAGGGGCGGCAGGAAGTCCAGGCGGCGCAGTGCGTCGAGCATCACCCGGGCCACCTCGACGTCGTGGTGCGGGGCGAGCTCGCCGCGGCCCACCACGTCGATGTCGGCCTGGGTGAACTCGCGGTAGCGGCCCTCCTGCGGCCGCTCACCGCGCCACACCTTCTGCACCTGGTAGCGACGGAACGGGAACTCCAGGTGGCCGGCGTGCTCCAGCACGTAGCGCGCGAAGGGCACGGTCAGGTCGAAGTGCAGGCCCAGACCCGCGTGACCCTCGGTCGAGGTCTCCTGGAGCCGCCGCAGGACGTAGACCTCCTTGGAGGTCTCGCCCTTGCGCAGCAGCTGGTCGAGCGGTTCGACGGCCCGGGTCTCCACCGAGGCGAAGCCGTGCAGCTCGAAGCAGTCGGTCAGGATGCGGAGCAGCTGCTGCTCGGCGATCCGTTGCGCAGGCAGCAGCTCGGGGAAGCCGCTGAGCGCGGTCGGCTTCGGCATCTGGGTCCTCTTCGGAGAAGAACGGGTTGGTTGACGGTCGTGCTGGTGAGGGCCGGCGCCGCGCTCAGAGCCCGCGGCTGGGAGGCGCCACTGACGGTGCGCCCTCGCGGATCAGCTCCAGCAGGAACGGGTTGGTCGCCCGCTCGCGGCCGATGCTGGTCTGCTCACCGTGACCGGGAAGCACGGCCACGTCGTCGGGCAGCGTCAGCACCTTGGCCTCGAGGCTGCGCAACATCGTCGGATGGTCGCCGCCGGGCAGGTCGGTGCGTCCGATCGAACCGGCGAACAGCAGGTCGCCGGCGAACATCACCTGGCTGACCCCCGCGGCCGGATCGTCGTACGGCGTGCGGAACGTGATCGACCCCGGCGTGTGACCCGGCGCGTGGTCGACGTCGAACCGGATGCCCGCGAGCTCGATCTCGGCGCCGTCGCCGATCTCCCGCACGTCGTCGGGCTCGGCGAACTCGTACTGACCGCCCAGCAGCATGCCGGCGGTCTCCCGGGACATCCCGGCCATCGGGTCGGAGAGCAGGTGCCGGTCGTCGGAGTGGATGTAGGCCGCTGCGTCGTAGGTGCCGGCCACGGGCTGCACGCACCACATGTGGTCGATGTGGCCGTGCGAGACGAGGACTGCGACCGGCTTGAGCCCGTGCTCGCGCACCACGTCGGCCACACCGGCGGCTGCATCCTTGCCAGGATCAACCACCACGCACTCCGCGCCGGCCTCGGTGGCGACCACGTAGCAGTTCGTCGCCCAGGGACCGGCGGGGAATCCGGCGATGAACACGGGCGTCTCCTCCGGTCGATGGCGAGGGCTCGGGGTTGCAGGGGGCGGGTACGCCCGGGCCGAGCCTACGAGCCGACCCGCCAGTGGGCCAACTCCTCACCAGCGCCTCGGCACTGCGACCCACAGACATACCATGGCGACGACGACCGCTCGGGCCCTCTGGTGGGCCCGACCACTCAGCGCCGTTCGCGGACGCCGACAACAAGGGAGACCCTCCCGATGACCGACAGCCCCGACCAGCCACCGGCCGGCGACGACGGCAACGAGCCGCCCAGGACCCCCGCGCCGGCCACGCCCTCGGGGAGCGGGGCCGCCCGTCCGGCGCCGCCCCCCAAGCCACGCCCGATCCCGCCCCCAGGACCTCGCCCTGGTGCCCCCGCCCCTCGCGCGACTCCTGGCGCCACCGCCCCTGCCGGCGAACCTCCGCTGCCGCAGCTGCCGGACTCCGACCCGACCCAGTGGGGTCGCGTCGACGAGTCGGGCAACGTCTACTGCCGGGTCCCGGACGGTGAGAGGCATGTCGGCCAAGCGCCTGACATGACCGCCGAGGACGCTCTCGCCTTCTACGGCCGCAAGTACGACGACCTGCGGCTCAAGGTCGCGATGCTGCGCTACCGCCTCGAGACCGAGCACGTCGCCCCCGACGATGCCGCCGGCACCGTGAAGCACCTGCGCACGGAGATCGCCGAGGCACACGTGGTCGGCGACCTCGCCGGCCTGGACTCCCAGCTGGACCGGCTCGAGGAGCAGATCGCCGAGGCGCGGGAGGTGCGCAAGGCACGCCGCGCCGAGCAGGTCGCCAAGGCACGGGTGGAGAAGGATCGCATCGTCGCCGATGCCGAGGTGATCAGCACCGGCACCGACTGGAGGCACGGCGCCGACAAGCTGCGCTCGCTGCTCGAGCAGTGGAAGGCGCTGCCACGCCTCGACAAGCGCACCGACGACGAGCTGTGGCACCGCTTCTCCTCCGCCCGGACGACCTACACCCGCCGCCGCAAGGCCCACTTCGCCGAGCAGGCCGAGCAGCGGGAGGGGGCCAAGGTCGTCAAGCTGAAGCTGATCAAGGAGGCCGAGGCGCTCTCCGGCTCCACCGACTGGGGACCCACCTCGGGGGCCTACCGGGAGCTGATGCGTCGCTGGAAGGCCGCAGGCCCTGCGCCGCGTGACGTCGACGAGGATCTGTGGCGACGCTTCCGCAGCGCCCAGGACATCTTCTTCGGCGCCCGCGACGCAGCCAACCGGGCCACGGACGCCGAGTACGCCGCGAACGCAGCGACGAAGCAGAAGCTGCTGCTCGAGGCAGAGGCGCTGCTGCCGGTCACCGACCTGGCCGCTGCCAAGACCGCCTTCCGAGGCATCGCCGACCGGTGGGACGCCGCCGGCAAGGTGCCCCGGGAAAAGATGCGCGACCTCGAGGGACGGATGCGCAAGGTCGAGCAGGCCATCCGGTCCGTCGAGGACCACGCCTGGAGGAACTCCAACCCCGAGGCGCGGGCGCGGGCGGCAGACACCGTGGCCCAGCTCGAGACCTCCCTGAGCGAGCTGGAGCAGAAGCGGGCCAAGGCCGAGGCGGCAGGAGACGGCGGCGCCGCCGCCAAGCACGCCTCGGCGATCGAGGCCCGAGGAGAGTGGCTGGAGCAGGCGCGCAAGGCGCTCGAGGAGTTCTCCGACTGACGGCTGTGGCGGGATCGCGCTGCCGGGGGTCGGTGTGTCCGCGGGCGGTCTCCCGATGCCCTCGCTGTGAGAGCGGCGTCGGGGCGGCGGCACCTGGGGCCGACTCGTGCGTCAAAGAGGCGTGGCGCCTCGTCGCATTCCCGGACCACGTAGGGAGCCCCGGACGACACGGCGACAGCACGAGGGCGGTGCCAGGGGAGGTCGACTCGGCGGCGCTCCCGCCATCGCAGACTCAGCCGGTGACGCGCTGGGCGTCGAAGACGCCCTCGACGTGCCGGACCGCACGCAGCAGGTGCCCCAGGTGGGTCGGGTCGGCCATCTCGAAGGTGAACCGGCTGCGCGCCACACGATCCCGGCCCGTCGTCAACGTCGCCGACAAGATGTTCACGTGCATGTCGGAGAGCACCTTGGTGATGTCCGACAGCAACCGGGCACGGTCCAGCGCGTCGACCTGGATGTTGACCAGGAACATCGACTGCGCCGTCGGCGCCCACTCCACCTCGACCAGTCGCTCCGGTTGCTGACGCAACGACCCGGCGTTCACACAGTCCGTGCGGTGCACCGAGACCCCCTGACCGCGCGTGACGAACCCCAGCACGTCGTCCCCGGGCACGGGTGTGCAGCACTTGGCCAGCTTGACCCACACGTCCGTGACGTCCTTGACCACCACCCCTGCGTCACCGGCCGGGCGTCCCTGCGGCTGCGTGATCTGCACACCCTCGGACAGGTCCTCCTCAGCGCCCACGTCGCCGCCGTGCAGGTCGACCACGCGACGCACGACGGTACGAGCACTGAGGTTGCCCTCGCCCACCGCTGCGTAGAGCGCGCTGACGTCGCTCAGGCGCAGGTCCTGAGCCACGGACATCAGCTTGTCGTGGGTCAGCACCCGCTTGATCGCCACGCCCTCCTTGCGGATCAGCCGGGCGATCTGCTCCTTGCCGCGCTCGGTGGCCTCCTCGCGTCGCTCCTTGGTGAACCACTGCCGGATCTTGGACCGGGCGCGAGGCGACTTCACGTAGGTGAGCCAGTCGCGGCTCGGGCCGGCGCCTTCGGACTTGGAGGTGAAGACCTCCACCGTGTCGCCGTTGTCCAACGGGGACTCGAGCGGCACCAGCCTGCCGTTGACCCGGGCACCGATCGCCCGGTGGCCGACCTCGGTGTGGATCGCGTAGGCGAAGTCCACGGGCGTGGAGCCCGTGGGCAGGGCCAGGACGTCGCCGGCCGGAGTGAAGACGTAGACCTCGGTGGAGTTGATCTCGAACCTGAGCGACTCCAGGAACTCGCCTGGATCCTCGGTGTCCTGCTGCCAGTCCACGAGCTGGCGCATCCACGGCAGGTCACCGCTGTGGTCGCCACCCTTGCCGTCCGGCGGGGAGCCGTCGGGGTTCTCCTTGTACTTCCAGTGGGCCGCGACGCCGTACTCGGCGCGACGGTGCATCTGCTGGGTGCGGATCTGCATCTCGACCGGCTTGCCCTCGGGCCCGATCACCGTCGTGTGCAGCGACTGGTACATGTTGAACTTCGGCATCGCCACGAAGTCCTTGAAGCGGCCCGGCACCGGGTTCCAGCGGTTGTGGATCGCCCCCAGCACCGTGTAGCAGTCGCGATCCTGCTCGACCAGGATCCGGATCCCGACCAGGTCGTAGATGTCGGAGAAGTCGCGGCCCCGCACGATCATCTTCTGGTAGATCGAGTAGTAGTGCTTGGGACGCCCGGTCACGGCGGCCTTGACCCGGGAGCGCCGCAGCTCGTGCTCGACCTGCTCGGTGACCGTGCGCAAGTAGCTGTCGCGTGACGGCGCGCGGTCGGCGACCAGTCGCACGATCTCGTCGTACATCTTGGGATGCAGGGTGGCGAAGGCGAGGTCCTCCAGCTCCCACTTGATGGTGTTCATGCCGAGTCGATGGGCCAGCGGAGCGAAGATCTCCAGCGTCTCCTTGGCCTTCTTCACCTGACTGGACTGCTTGGTGTAGCGCAGGGTCCGCATGTTGTGCAGCCGGTCGGCGAGCTTGATCACCAGCACCCTGATGTCACGCGACATCGCCACGATCATCTTGCGGATCGTCTCGGCCTGGGCGTTCTCGCCGTACTTGACCTTGTCCAGCTTGGTGACGCCGTCGACCAGGGAGGCGACCTCCTCCCCGAAGTCCGCACGAACTTCGGCCAGGGTGTAGGCGGTGTCCTCCACGGTGTCGTGCAGCAGCGCGGCCACCAGGGTCGGCTCGGTCATGCCGAGCTCGGCCAGGATCGTGGTCACCGCGAGCGGGTGGGTGATGTAAGGCTCGCCGCTGTAGCGCAGCTGACCCTCGTGTGCCCGCTCGGCGATCAGGTAGGCCCGCTGCAGCAGTGCGAGGTCGGCCTTGGGGTGGTTGATCCGGACCACGCGGAACAACGGCTCCAGCACCGGGCTGTTGCTCTGACCGCGGCCGCCGATCCGCGCGAGCCGGGTGCGCATCCGACCGGCCTGGACGGCGTGCGAGGGCGACGGGGTGGTGGGTGCCGCCGGCTCCGGGGCGGTCTCCTCGTCCGCGGCGGTGGCGTCGGCGGCGGCGGTCGCGTCGGCGACCTGGGGCTCGTCCGCAGCCGCGGCGTCAGGCTCGGGACTCTCGGGCTCGTCCGGGCGCGGCTCAGTGCGCAGGCCCTCCTGCGACGCCGAGCTCTGCTGGCTCACCCCGACTCCCTCCGACACGATCCAGTCTAGGCTCACGCCAGCAATCGGGTCCCGGGTTGCGTCGGGGTCATGACGCTGACCCCCGTCGGCCGGGCAGGTGTCGGGCCATCGGCTGATCGTCGTGCTAGGAATCTGGCGTGGATCAGCAGCGCCGGGCACGGCTCGTCGGTCGACACCTCCTGGCGGGTGGTGCCGGCTCGGCCCTCGAGGCGACGAGGTCGGTGGTGGCACTGCACGCGACGGATCCGGCGACGGTGTTCCTCTCGGTCCTGGCACGCGCTCGTGACCTCGACGTGGGTGAGGTCGACGAGGAGCTCTACGGCGAGCGACAGCTGGTGCGCATGATGGCGATGCGACGCACCTTGTTCGTGCTCCCGGTCGAGAGCGTGGCGGCGTTCCACCACGGGGTGTCGTTGTCGGTGGCCGCCACCATGCGACGGCGGCTCCTCAAGGAGCTGTCGACGGGGCCCACGGACCCCCCACTCCCCGCTGACGTCGAGGGGTGGTTGCGACGGGTCGAGGAGCAGGTGGTCAGCTTCGTCGCGTCCCAGGGACCGGTCGACGGGGCCTCGATCGCCAAGGCCGTGCCTGACCTGCGGACTGCTCTGCTGCCCCGCACCACCAAGGCCTACGACGTGCGCCGGGCAGTGACCAGCAACGTGCTGAGCCTGATGGGCACCGACGGCCACCTGGTGCGGGGCCGTCCGGCCGGGTCGTGGACCTCGCGACGCCATACCTGGGAGGCCGCTTCGACGTGGTTCCCCGACGGCATCTCACACCCCGACCCGGAGTCGGCGCGCACCGAGGTGCTGGCTGCCTACCTTCGTGCATTCGGCCCGGTGACGGAGACCGACATCTCCTGGTGGACGGGGTGGGCGCTGGGGGTCACCCGCACAGCGCTCGCCACGCTCGAGACCTACGAGCCGGCGCCCGGGCTGCTCGTGCTCGCCGACGACGCGGACCCGGTCGCGCAGACCGAGCCGAGCGCGGCCCTGCTGCCGGCCCTGGACCCCACGCCGATGGGGTGGAAGCAGCGGGCATGGTTCCTGCCCGAGGACGCCACGCAGCTCTACGACCGCTTCGGCAACATCGGCCCGACGGTGTGGTGGGGCGGAGAGGTGATCGGCTACTGGGCGGTGCGCACCGGCGGCGAGGTGGTCACCGAGCTGCTCACCGACCGGGGAGCCGAGGCCGCAGCTGCGGTCACGGCAGAGGCGGAGCGCCTGACCTCGCGGCTGGACGGCACAGTCGTGGTCCCGTCCTTCCGCACCCCTGGGGAGAAGGCGCTCACCTCTGGCTGACCACGGACGGGCCCCCGGCCCTGAGCGGCGGGCGGACACGCGGACGCACGGTGGTGGGCGGGCACGCCGACGGACGGGCGGCGGGGCGCAGCGTCAAGGAGGCGTGGCGTCTCGTCGGGCACGCAACCACAGCGAGGGCCACCGGACGACACGGCGACAGCGCGCCCCGACGTCCGGCCGGCGGTGGGACCGCCCACGTCACACACAGGCGGTGGGACCGCCCCCACGGGGACGGGCGCTACTCGACCAGGTGCAGGGTCGTCAGCGGGATGTCACCGAGAGCGTCGCGGCCGGACAGGAACGCCAGCTCCATCAGCACCGCCACCGCAGTCACCGTGCCGCCGCACGTCTCGATCAGCTCTCGCGTGGCACCGACGGTGCCACCGGTGGCGAGCACGTCGTCGATGACCAGGACCCGGTCGCCCTCGGCGATGGCGTCCTTGTGCATCTCCAACGTGGCTTCGCCGTACTCCAGCTCGTAGGAGACCTCGTGGGTCGCCCCCGGCAGCTTGCCCTGCTTGCGGACCGGCACGAAACCGGTGCCCAGGTGCAGCGCCACCGGCGCAGCGAGGATGAACCCGCGGGCCTCGATGCCGACGACCTTGTCCACGACGGTCGTTCCGTCACCGTTGCGCCCCGCGGCAGCCAGACCTTCGACCACGGCGGTGAGGCCCTCGTGGTCGGCAAGCAGCGGCGAGATGTCCTTGAAGACGATGCCCGGCTTGGGGAAGTCGGGGATGTCGCGGATCAGGTCGTCGATGAGAGCGTGCAGGTCCACCAATGCCTCACTTCTTGCCGCGCTGGGAGCGCGGTTTGCGGCTCGGTTGCGGACGGCCCGCCGAGGAGGTGTCCCCCATGGGCACGGCGCGGCGCGAGGTGTCACGCTCGCCCGCGGTGTACCTGCCGGGGTCGCCCGCCGGCTGGGGACGGTTGCCGCCCCGCGTTGCCAGGTCGTCGCCCGCCTCGGAGTCGATGGCCTCGGAGTCCATCGGCTCGCCGCCCGGGGGGCGCGCACCTCCCGGCTCGTCGTGCACCGGCATGTTGTCGGTGTAGGCGGGCACGTCGGCGTAGGGGTCGACGCTGCGACGCGAGCGGTGCTTGCGGGCGCGCGCGTCCCCGGCCTTCACCCCCGGCTCGAGCTCCTTGAGCTGCACCAGCAGCGGCGTGGCGATGAAGATCGAGGAGTAGACGCCGGCGGCCATGCCGACGAAGAGCGCCAGGGCGAGGTCCTTCAGGGCGCCGGACCCCAGCAGCACGACACCGGCGTAGAGCAAGGCCCCCACCGGGAGCAGCGCGACGATCGAGGTGTTGATCGATCGCACCAGGGTCTGGTTCACCGCGAGGTTGGCCGCCTCGGCATAGGTCTGGTGCGTCTTGCGTATCTGGGCGGTGTTCTCCCGCACCTTGTCGAAGACCACGACGGTGTCGTAGAGCGAGAAGCCCAGGATCGTCAGCACGCCGGTGACCGTGGCGGGCGTGACCTCGAAACCGGAGAGCGCATAGACCCCCACGGTGATGGTCATGTCGTGGGCCAGGGCGACCAGCGCCGCGACCGACATCTTCCACTCGCGGAAGTAGGCCCAGATGACCAGCACCACGAGCGTGAGGAAGACCCCCAGACCGATGAGTGCTCGGTTGGCGACCGCCGCGCCCCACGAGGGGCCGATGACGCTCTGGCTGATGTCGTCCTGCTGCACCCCCGCCGAGTCTCGGATCACCTGGGCGACCGCGCGCGCATCGGCGTTGGACAGGGGCTCGGTCTGCACGCGGATGGAGTCCTCGCCAGAGGTGTTGACGATGGGCGCCGAGGTCGCGTCGAGACCGGTGCCCTGGACCGCCTTGCGGATCTCCTGCACCTGCGACTGGTCCGGCTGAGCCACGGCGACCCGGTACTCCACACCGCCCTCGAACTCGATGCCGAGGTTGAGCTTGACGACGAGCAGGCCGATCAAGGAGATCGCCACGATGACGGCCGAGAAGGAGTACCAGAGGTACTTGCGCCCGACGAAGTCGACCGAAACGGTGCCCTCGTAGAGCGACTGGCCCAGCTTGGAGAAGCGGCTCATCGGACACCCCCTGCCAGCGACACCGGACGCGCATGTCCGATGCGGTCGATCCCGATGTGGTCGGGTGAGAGCCCGGAGAGCCGGTGCCCGCCGTAGAAGAACCGGAACCTCGCCAGCCAGGTCACCATCGGCTTGGTGAACCAGAAGAACACGGCGAGGTCGATCAAGGTGCTGATGATCAGGGCGAAGGCGAAGCCCTTGACCACGCCGATCGCGAAGATGAAGAGCACCACGCCGGCGAGCAGCGCGACCATGTCGGCCACCACACAGGTGTTGCGGGCGCGCACCCACCCCTGTTCGATCGCCACCCGGAGCGACTTTCCTTCGCGCATCTCGTCCCGAATTCGTTCGAAGAGCACGATGAAGGAGTCGGCTGTCACCCCGACCCCCACGATGAGCCCTGCGATGCCCGGCAGCGTCAGCGTGAACCCTGCGGTCTCGCTGAGGAAGATCACCGCTGCGTAGGTCCAGGCGGCTGCCAGCGCGAGGGAGGCGACCACGACGCCACCGAGCCCGCGGTAGTAGAGCATGCAGTAGACCAGAACCAGGGCCAGGCCGACGGCTCCTGCCCACAGCCCCGCCGCGAGCTGGTCGCCGGCCAGTGTCGGGCCCTCGATGGTCTCCACGGGCACCTGGAAGGACAGCGGCAGCGCGCCGTACTTCAGGCTGTTGGCCAGCGACTCCGCCTCGGCCACGGTGAAGTCACCGGTGATCTGGGCGCTGCCGTTGGTGATCGGGGTGTTCACCGTGGGCGCGGAGAGAACCGTGCCGTCGAGGACGATCGCGAACAGCTCGTTGGTGCCTGCCATCGACCGGGTGACGTCGGCGAAGGTGTCGGTCGCCTCTCCGTCGAAGTCGAGGGTGACCGCGTAGTTCGCCTCGTTCTGCGGGATGCCGTAGTCGGCACCGGTGAGCTGGGTGCCCTCGATCATCGACGGCGAGAGGAGGTACTTGTTGCCGTCCTCGTCACAGGTGACCAGAGGTCGGGCGGGGTTGTCGACGATCTTGGCCTCGTCGTTGCACTCGAACTGCGTGAACCGCTGGATCGACTGCGGGTCCGGGTTGCGCATCCAGGCGAGCAGCTCGTCGACGGAGCTCTTGTTGGTGACCTTGGTGCCGACCTCCGGAGCGCCCGGGACGCCGCCACCGGGCTGTTGACCGTCCTGGCCCTGACCCTGGCCCTGGCCCTGGCCCTCACCGTCGGCAGCACGCGGCTGTCCCAGCGGGACGGCGCGGCCGTTGGCAGGCGATCTCGTGCCTTGCTCGGAGGGCGACGCCTCGCCCGACGGGGATGCCTGCGGGGATGCCTGGTCCGACGGGGAGGACGAGGGCGAGGGTGACCCGCTCGATCCCGGGTCGGTCGGCTGCGTGCCACCCGCCGGAGGTGCAGGGCCGGCTGCCACCAGGCGGAACCGGAGCTGGGCCTGCCGCTTGACCGAGTCGACGAGGTCGTCGCGAGCGTCGCCGGGGATCTCCACGACGATCTGGTTGTCCCCCTGGACCAGCACCTCGGACTCCGCGACACCGGTGGCGTTGACCCGGCTGTCGATGATGGAGGCGGCCTCCTTCATCTTCTCGGGGGTGATGTCCTCCCCGGTCTCGGTGGAGGCGGTCAGCGTGATCCGGGTGCCGCCGCGCAGGTCCAGACCCAGCTTGGGGCCCCACGACCCGTTGAGCGCGAGCCCGACATACATCAGCGCGGTCGCGAGCAGGAGCAGCAGCAGCTGGCGCCCGGGGCGCGCGCGTCGAGGCGCCATCAGCGCGGCCCGGCGTCGTCGCCCGCGTCGCCGCCGAGGTCGTTCGTCGCCGCGGCGTTGTCGTCGGTGACGTCTTCGGTCGAGTCCTCGTGCGGTGTGAGCACCTTCATCACCGCACCGCGGGCAATCTTCAGCTCGACCCCTGGAGACACCTCCGCCAGGAGGCAGTCACCGGCGACCGGGTCGTCGACCTCGCCGGTGATGCGAGCGAAGATCCCGGAGCCGAGCATCACCTCGTCACCGACCTGCAGCGAGCTCTGGAGCTGCAGGGTCTGTCGTTGCCGCTTGCGCTGCGGTCGGATCAGCAGCAACCAGAACGCAACGACGAACAGCGCGAGCCAGATCAGCTGGACGGCTCCCTCCACAGGGAATCTCCTCCGGGGCATCGAGTTCACGGATGGCAGGGCCCGAGGCCCATGAATGGCCCGATCCCGATCTCGGGTGGGCGCCGCCGAGAGAGTCTAACCTCCCCCGGTCTGGGCGCGGTCCCCTCAGGTGTCGAGTCCCAGGGAGAGCTGACCTGTTGCTCCCACCGGCGGGGCCAGCCCCAGGTGCTGCCACGCCGCCGGTGTGGCGACGCGCCCCCGAGGAGTGCGCGCCAGGAAGCCGGAGCGCACCAGGAAGGGCTCAGCCACCTCCTCGACGGTTTCGCGCTCCTCACCGACAGCGACCGCAAGGGTGCCCAGCCCCACCGGACCACCGCCGAACCTGCGGCACAAGGCGTCGAGCACCCCCCGGTCGAGCCGGTCCAGACCCGAGCGGTCCACCTCGTAGAGGTCCAGGGCGGCTCGCGCGACCTCGACCGTGCCGACCCCCTGTGCGCGCACCTGCGCGTAGTCGCGCACCCGGCGCAGCAGCCGGTTGGCGATGCGCGGCGTGCCGCGGCTGCGGGAGGCGATCTCGGCCCGGCCCGCGGCGTCGATCTCGGCTCCCAGCAGTCCGGCGCTGCGGTCGATGATCTGCTCCAGGTCGGCGGGCTCGTAGAACTCCAGGTGTGCGGTGAAACCGAAGCGGTCGCGCAGCGGCCCGGGCAACAACCCTGCGCGGGTGGTCGCTCCCACCAGGGTGAACGGCGGGAGCTCGAGCGGGATGGCCGTGGCGCCGGGGCCCTTGCCGACAACGACATCGACTCGGAAGTCCTCCATGGCGAGGTAGAGCATCTCCTCCGCAGGCCGAGCCATCCGGTGGATCTCGTCGACGAAGAGCACGTCACCGTCGTTGAGACCGGACAGGATGGCGGCGAGATCGCCGGCGTGAGTGATCGCCGGCCCGCTGGTGACGCGCAGCGGGGCCTGCATCTCGGCGGCGATGATCATCGCCAGCGTGGTCTTGCCCAGACCCGGCGGCCCCGACAGCAGCACGTGGTCGGGCACCCGGCCCCGGTGTCGCGCGGCCCCGAGCATCAGGCCCAGCTGCTCACGCACCCGCTCCTGGCCGATGAGCTCCCCCAGAGTGCCCGGTCGCAGCGCGGACTCCGCCGCCCGGTCGTCGTCACTGGCCTCGGCCGTGAGCAGCGTCCGTCCCTCGAGATGGTCCAGCTCGGCCGCGCTGAGCTCCTGGTCCCAGGTCATCGCCTCACGCCCTGCTCAGTGACCGCAGCGCCTGACGCAGCAGCGAGCCGACGTCGGGCGCCGGGCCGGCATCTTCGGCGACGAGCTCCAGGGCGCGCTGGGCCTCCTTGTCCGACCAACCCAGACCGGTCAGCCCGGCTCGGACCTGGACCCGCCAGGCGGGCTCGGCCTCCTCCGGGACGAGGCCCACCCGGGACTCGCCCGAAGCGTGGGTGACCGCTCCGATGCGGTCCTTGAGCTCCAGGATGATCCGCTGGGCACCCTTCTGCCCGATCCCGGGGACCCGGGTCAGGGCCTTGACGTCCTCGACACCGACGGCGCGGCGCAGCTCGTCGGGAGCGAGCACGGCCAGCATCGCCTGGGCGAGCTTGGGACCCACCCCGCTGGCGGTCTGCAGCAGCTCGAAGAGCTGTTTCTCCTCCTCGTCGGCGAAACCGAACACGGTCATCGAGTCCTCGCGGACCACCAGCGAGGTCGCCAGCTCGGCCGGCGAGCCGACCCGGAGCCCGGCGATGGTCCCGGGTGCGCACTGCACCTCCACCCCGACCGATCCGAGGTCGACCACCACCGAGGTGATCCCGACCTGGGCGACCTGCCCCCGGACGAACGCGATCATCTGCTCGCTCCTCTCGCGATAGCGGCCGCCAACCGCTGCTGGGCGCCCCCGCGCCAGACGTGGCAGATCGCCAGCGCCAACGCGTCGGCGGCATCGGCGGGACGTGGCACCGTCTGGAGCCGCAGGAGCCGGGAGACCATGGCTCCGACCTGGGCCTTGTCCGCCCGGCCGCTGCCGGTCACGGCGGCCTTGACCTCGCTGGGGGTGTGGAGCACCACCGGGACACCCCGTCGGGCGGCGGCCGCCATGATCACCCCGCTCGCCTGCGCAGTGCCCATGACGGTGCGCAGGTTGTGCTGGCTGAACACCCGCTCCAGGGCGACCACGTCGGGCTCGTGGCGCTCCAGCCAGGCGGAGACCTCGCGGTCGACGTCCAGCAGCCGGCGGGAGACCTCCTCCTGCGGGGAGGTGCCGCACACCCCGACCTCGACCAGCTGCAGGGGTCGACCGGCGGACCCGTCCACGACGCCGAGGCCGCAGCGGGTCAGCCCTGGATCCACGCCCAGCACCCGCATGACCAGCCTCCGCTCCGAACACCTGTTCGGACGAACCTAACCGAGCCCGCCGACCGGAGCGGGGCGGCGCGCCGAACGCGGTCCCGACGCGGAGGTCGACGGTGAGGTCGACGGTGAGGTCGACGGGCGGCTCAGGCGTCGAGGGTGGCCAGGATCTCCTCGGGGATGTCGAGGTTGCCGTAGACGTTCTGCACGTCGTCGAGGTCCTCCAGCGCCTCGATCAGGCGCAGCACCTTGGGCGCGGTGTCGGCATCGACCGTGACCTCCATCGACGGCACCCACTGGGCCTCGGCCGAGTCGTAGTCCAATCCTGCGTCCTGCAGGGCCGTGCGGACCCCCACCAGGTCACCGGCCTCACTGAGCACCTCGAAGGTGTCCTCCAGGTCGTTGACCTCCTCGGCACCCGCGTCCAGCGTCGCCTCCAGCACGTCGTCCTCGGTGACCTCCCGCCCCTCCTGGTCCTTGGGCAGGATCAGCACACCCTTGCGGGTGAAGAGGTAGGAGACCGACCCGGGGTCGGCCAGGGAGCCCCCGTTGCGGGAGGTCGCGGTGCGGACCTCCATCGCGGCGCGGTTGCGGTTGTCGGTGAGGCACTCGATGAGCAGCGCCACGCCGCCGGGGCCGTAGCCCTCGTACATGATCGTCTGGTACTCGGCACCGCCCGCCTCGGCGCCCGACCCCCGCTTGACCGCGCGATCGATGTTGTCGTTGGGGACCGAGGACTTCTTGGCCTTCTGGATCGCGTCATACAGCGTCGGGTTGCCGGCGGGATCGCCCCCGCCGGTGCGCGCAGCGACCTCGATGTTCTTGATCAGCTTGGCGAAGAGCTTGCCGCGTCGGGCGTCGACGACCGCCTTCTTGTGCTTGGTGGTCGCCCACTTCGAATGACCCGACATGGCCCGTCCTCTGTCTCGACTGCTCTCGGCTGCGCTGGCACGACCGACGACCGCGGCGCGCGGTGCCGGCTCGCTCTCAGGCGCGCTCGCGCACGATCGACACGAAGTAGTCGTGGATCCGCCGGTCACCGGTGACCTCGGGGTGGAACGAGGTCGCCAGCAGATGACCCTGGCGGATGCCGACGATCCTACCCGCGGCCGCCTCGGCTGCGGCGGTGTGCGCTCGTCGTGGCTCCAGAGCCACTCGGGCGACGACCTCGACCCCTGCCCCGACCGACTCCACCCACGGCGCACGGATGAAGACAGCATGGAAGGGGTCCTCGAGATGGGCGACCTCCAGCTCGGCCTCGAAGGAGTCGACCTGGCGCCCGAAGGCGTTGCGGCGCACCAGCACGTCGAGACCGCCGATGGTCTCCTGGCCGGCAACGCCGTCCTCGATGCGGTCGGCCAGCAGGATCATGCCCGCGCAGGTGCCGAAGACCGGCACCCCGCTCCCGACGGTCCGCCGAAGGGGGTCGAGCAGGTCGAAGGTGCGAGCGAGCTTCGCCATCGTGGTCGACTCACCACCGGGCAGCACCAGGCCGTCCACGGCCTCCAGCTCGGCAGGACGGCGGACGGCGATCGGCCTGGCTCCGCAGGCTTCCAGCATCCGCAGGTGCTCGCGGGTGTCACCCTGCAGCGCGAGCACCCCGACGGTGGGCGCGCTCGCGCTCACCAGCCGCGCTCGGCCAACCGGTGCGGCTCCGGGATCTGGTCGACGTTGAGACCGACCATGGCCTCACCCAGGCCTCGGGATACCTTCGCGACCACGTCGGGGTCGTCGAAGAAGGTGGTCGCCTTGACGATCGCCTCGGCCCGCTGGGCAGGGTTGCCGGACTTGAAGATGCCGGAGCCCACGAAGACACCCTCGGCACCCAGCTGCATCATCATCGCAGCGTCCGCCGGGGTCGCGATGCCACCGGCGGTGAAGAGCACCACCGGGAGCTTGCCGGCACGCGCCACCTCGGCCACGAGCGGGTACGGCGCCTGGAGCTCCTTGGCGGCGACGTAGAGCTCGTCGGCCTCCATGCCGTGCAGGCGGCGCATCTCGGCGCGGATCGTGCGCATGTGGGTGACCGCGTTGGAGACGTCGCCGGTGCCGGCCTCGCCCTTGGACCGGATCATCGCCGCGCCCTCACCGATGCGGCGCAGCGCTTCTCCGAGGTTGGTCGCTCCGCACACGAACGGCACGGTGAACTGCCACTTGTCGATGTGGTTGGTGTAGTCGGCCGGGGTGAGCACCTCGGACTCGTCGATGTAGTCGACGCCCAGGCTCTGCAGCACCTGGGCCTCGGCGAAGTGGCCGATCCGCGCCTTGGCCATGACCGGGATGGAGACCGCCTCGATGATCCCGTCGATCATGTCGGGGTCGCTCATCCGCGAGACACCGCCCTGCGCCCGGATGTCGGCCGGGACCCGCTCGAGCGCCATGACAGCGACGGCACCCGCGTCCTCGGCGATCTTGGCCTGCTCGGCGGTGACGACGTCCATGATCACGCCGCCCTTGAGCATCTCGGCCATCCCGCGCTTGACACCGTCGGTGCCGCGCGTCGGGTTCTGGTCGGTGGCCCCAGAGGTGGTTTCAGTCATGTCACTCTGCTTCGTCATCGGTCTGCCCAATGGGTGGGAGGTCGGTGCGCACGTGGCCCCTGGCCCGCTGCGACGATGGCGCAGACGGCGGGCAGCCACGGCTCCTCCCAAGCGTACGCGGGCAGGGCGGCACCCGCGAAACCAGTTATGCCACGACGCCGGCGTAGACCTCGAGCAGGTCGTCGGCGACGCGCTTCCAGTCCAGGTGGTCGACACCCTCGTGGGCGCGTCGCCCCAGTCGGCGACGCCGGGCCGGGTCGAGCAGCAAGGACTCGACGGCGTCGGTCCAGGCAGCCACGTCGCCCCGTCGCACCAGCACTCCCCGGTGACCGTGGTCCAGCAAGCGCGTGAACGCCGGCAGGTCGCTGGCCACCACCGCGGCGCCCGAGGCCATCGCCTCGGCCACCACGATGCCGAAGCTCTCGCCCCCCAGCTGAGGCGCCAGGACGATGTCGGCGCGGCCCAGGAGGTCAGCCTTCTCGCGCGGGCCCACCGGGCCGAGGGCTCGCACCCTCGACCGCATCTGTCTCGGCAGGCCCGGCCGCAACGACCCGAGCACCCGCTGCAGGTCCCCCGGGCCCGCCACGTCGAGCACGACGTGCGGGTGGCGCGATGCGATCGCGGCGAAGGTCTGCAGCGCGACCGCGAGGCCCTTGCGGGGCTCTTCCAGCCGGCCGAGGAACAGCAGCCGCGCCGCGCCCTCGTCGTACGACGCCCGCGGGGTGAAGGCGTCGACCCGGAGCCCGTTGGGCACCAGCACCGGCGAGGCGTCGCAGTAGCTGGCGAGCGTGTGGGCTGCATCGGGCGAGACCGCGGTCCAGGCGGCGACGCCGGCCTGCACCCCACGGGAGGCGGTCGCCGCCCCGAGGCGCATCACCCGGGCGCTGTGCTGCGCGGTGTGGGCCGTCCCGACGACCGGCACGCGGGCTCCCAGCACCGCGTGCCAGGTGACGCTGGGCGTGACCGGCTCGTGCACGTGCAGCAGGTCGAACCCCTGCGCCAGCCAGTCCTGCGTGGCGCGCGCCGCGGAGCGGCCCCAGTGCACCCGGGCGACCGCGCCGTTCCAGCGCACCGGCGTGTGGTGACCGGTGGTGGTGACGTGCGCGAGATGGTGCCGTCGACGCCCCGGGGCCAGCACCCTGGCGTCGATGCCTCGATCGCGAAGCGTGTCGGCGAGCTCCAGCACCTGCTGCTGGACTCCCCCGGCCACGTCGAGGCTGTAGGGGCACACCAACCCGACCCTCATGCCACCCCTCCGACCAGGCTCGCCCGTGGCTCCACACCTGCGAAGACCCGCTGCAGCATGTGCCAGTCGGCGGGGTCGCGCCGCAGCGCCGTGGTGAAGGCATCGGCGACCCGCTGCATCGTCTGCTGCGGATCGGTCGCCACGACCTCCTCGTGGAAGGTGATGCGCAGCCGCTCCCCGTCGTACGCCGTGGTGGCGGGCACCAGCGCCGCACCGGTGCGCCGGGCCAGCAGCGCGGGGCCGACGGGGAGCTTCACCTGCCGACCGCACAGGCTCACCTGCGCCGCGGTGCTGCCGAGGTGGCGATCTGCCAGCAGGCAGACGAAACCCCCCTCGCGCAGCCGCGACTCCAGCCGCGAGGTGGTGTCGGCGCCGCCGGTCAGCGGGAGGATCGTCATCCCGAGGCCCTCCCGGAAGGCGACGAACTCGTCGTACAGCCGCTCCGGTCGCAGCCGCTCCGCGACGGTCAGCACCGGCACCCCGGTGGCGCAGGCCCAGGCGCCGGCCCAGTCCCAGTTGCCCTGGTGCGGCAGGACCGCCAGCACCCCTCGCCCCGCGTCGTACGGCGTGCGCAGGCGGGGCTCGTCGACGGTCAGGGTGCGGGAGACCAGGTCGTCGATCGGCCAGCGTGGGAGCCGGAACGCTTCGGCCCAGTAGCGCAGGTAGGACCGCATCCCGGCGCGGACCAGGTCCTCGAGCTCGGCCGAGCCCAGCTCGGGTCGCACCACCGACAGGTTGGCTCGCAGCGTCTGCACACCGCGTCCGTCGCGGCGGTAGGCGCGATCCGCCAGACGCTCGAACAGGGCGTGGGAGCGCTGCTCCGACATCCGCCCGACGGCGCGCCAGGCGACAAGGTAGCCCCAGGCCGCCGCGCGCTCGGAGAAACCCGTCACGCGCTCACCCCTGGTCAGCAGCCTCTCGCGCCTGCGCCCGGACGACCAGGATCCGCTGGAGGACGGTGATCGTGCTGGCCAGCGCCAGCAGCCCCAGGGTGATCGGGATCAGCCACAGCACCCGGTCACCTGCGCCGAGCAGGCGGGCGAGGTCGGCGAGCCCGGTGACCACCAGGATCGCCACCAACCGGTCGGCCCGCTCGGCGATCCCGACCTTGGCCTGCATGCCCAGGCTCTCGGCGCGGGCGCGGGCATAGCTGGTGACCGAGCCCATCGTGAGGCAGTAGATCGACAGCGCCGCCAGGGCGTCGTTGTCGCCCGGACCGACGTAGTACATCGCCAGCGACCCGAAGATCGCCGCATCGGCGACGCGGTCCAGCGTGGAGTCGAGGAAGGCCCCGAAGTCGCTCGAGCGCCCCGACCGTCGCGCCATCGCCCCGTCGATGAGGTCGGAGAAGACGAATGCCGTGATCACCAGCACCCCGGCGAACAGCCAGCCGCGCGGGAAGAAGATCACCGCCCCCGAGACCACCCCGATCGTGCCGACGAGGGTCACCAGGTCAGGGCTCACGCCCGCACGGAGCAGCCCGTTGATGACGGGATTGAAGGCGTTGGTCCAGAAGGCGCGGAATCTGTCGAGCATGGCGGGCTCAGGCTACCCGCCGCTCCCCCAAGCCTCGGCCAGCAACTGCCGGGTCTCGCTCATCAGCTGCGGCAGCGTCCTGGTCCTGCCGATCACCGGCAGGAAGTTCTGGTCGCCCGCCCAGCGGGGCACCACGTGCTGGTGCAGGTGCGCGGCGATGCCGGCACCGGCGATGTGGCCCTGGTTGATGCCGATGTTGAAGCCGTGCGCGCCACTGACCTCACGCACCACCGCCATGGCGCGCTGGGTGAGCCGCGCGACCTCCGCGGTCTCCGCCTCACTGATCTCGTCGTACGCCGCGACGTGGCGGTAGGGGCAGACCAACATGTGGCCGGGGCTGTAGGGATAGAGGTTCAGCACGACGTAGGCCTGCTCCCCGCGGTGGACCACCAGCCCCTCCTCGTCGCCGAGGCCGGGGATACGGCAGAACGGGCACTGCTCCGAGGTGTCGACGTCCGGCTTGTTCTCGCCCCTGATGTAGGCCATCCGGTGCGGCGTCCACAGCCGGTCGAGCTCGTCCGGCACGCCGACCCCGTCCTGGTGATGGGTCTCCCCCGGCTCGCTCACCACTCAGACCTGCTCGCGCGACTCGATCGCCGTGACGATGCGCTGGACCGCGTCGTCGATCGGCACGGAGTTCTCCTGGTGACCGTCTCGGTAGCGGAAGGAGACGGCCCCGACAGCCGTGTCCTCGTCGCCGGCGATCACCATGAACGGCACCTTCTGGAGCTGGGCGTTGCGGATCTTCTTCTGCATCCGGTCGTCGGAGACGTCGACCTGCACCCGCACCCCGGCGCTGCGGAGCGTGGCGGCCAGCTCGTGGAGGTAGCCCTCGTGCCGCTCGGCGACGGGGATGCCCACGACCTGCACGGGGGCGAGCCAGGGCGGGAAGGCGCCGGCGTAGTGCTCGGTGAGCACGCCGATGAACCGCTCGATGGATCCGAACTTCGCCGAGTGGATCATCACCGGGCGGCGCCGCGACCCGTCGGCATCGACGTACTCCAGGCCGAAGCGCTCGGGCTGGTTGAAGTCGTACTGCACCGTCGACATCTGCCAGGTGCGGCCGATCGCGTCGCGCGCCTGCACCGAGACCTTGGGCCCGTAGAACGCGGCGCCGCCGGGGTCGGGCACGAGGTCGAGACCGGACTCCCTGGCCGCCCGCTCCAGGATCCCGGTGGCCTGCTCCCACTCCTCGTTGCTGCCGATGAACTTGTCCGACGAGGGGTCCCGCGTCGACAGCTCGAGATAGAAGTCGTCGAGGCCGAAGTCCTTGAGCAGGCCCAGCAGGAACTCGAGCAGGTGCTTGATCTCGTCCGAGGCCTGCTCAGCACGCACGTAGGAGTGGGAGTCGTCCATGGTCAGGCCGCGCACCCGGGTCAGCCCGTGCACGACGCCGGACTTCTCGAACCGGTAGACCGAGCCGAACTCGAACAGCCGAAGTGGCAGCTCGCGGTAGGACCGACCGCGCGAGCGGTAGATCAGGTTGTGCATCGGGCAGTTCATGGCCTTGAGGTAGTAGTCGCTGCCGGCCTCGCCGCCGCCCTCGTCGAGGTGCATCGGCGGGAACATCGTGTCGGCGTAGTACGGCAGGTGGCCGGAGGTCTCGAACAGGCCCTGCTTGGTGATGTGCGGCGTGCCGACGTACTCGAAGCCCTCCTCGATGTGGCGCTGGCGGACGTAGTCCTCCATCACCCGCTTCAGCACCCCACCCTTGGGGTGGAAGACCGGCAGGCCCGAGCCGAGCTCGTCGGGGAAGCTGAAGAGGTCCAGCTCGCGCCCGAGCTTGCGGTGGTCGCGCCGCTCGGCCTCGGCGATGCGGTCGAGGTGCTCGGCGAGCGCCTCCTTGGACTCCCACGCGGTGCCGTAGACCCGTTGCAGCTGAGGGTTCTTCTCGCTGCCACGCCAGTACGCCGCAGCGGTGCGCATCAGCTTGAAGGCCGGGATCCGCTTCGTCGTGGGCAGGTGCGGGCCGCGGCACAGGTCCTTCCAGGCCAGCTCGCCGTTGCGCCGGTGGTTGTCGTAGATGGTCAGCTCGCCCGCGCCGACCTCGACGCTGGCCCCCTCCACCCGCTGATCGAGCTCGTCGAGATCCCCGGTCGGGCCGCTCGACACCCCGCCCTTCAGGCCGATCAGCTCCAGCTTGTAGGGCTCCTCGGCCAGCTCGGCCCGGGCCTCCTCCTCGGTGACCGCGCGGCGTGAGAAACGCTGGCCCTCCTTGATGATCTTGCGCATCCGGGTCTCGAGCCTGTCCAGATCCTCGGGCTTGAACGGCTCGGCGACGTCGAAGTCGTAGTAGAAGCCGTTCTCCACCGGCGGGCCGATGCCGAGCTTGGCGTCGGGGTAGAGGTCCTGCACCGCCTGGGCCAGGACGTGGGCGCAGGAGTGACGCAGGATGTCGCGGCCGTCGTCGCTGTCGATCGCCACGGCCTCGACCTCGTCGCCATCGGACAGCGGATGGGCGAGGTCGCGGAGCTCACCGGCGACACGGGCCGCGATCACCTGCGGTTCGTCTGCGAAGAGCTCCCATGCCAAGGTGCCCGGTGTGACGGCTCGCTCGTCCCGGGCGTCGCCGATGACGGACACCTTGATCTCGGACACCTTGACTCCTCGGCACGGGGGACGGCTGCAGTCCTCGATCGTAACGAGCGGGCACGGCGCCGCGGCACCCGATCAGGCGAGAGCGCGCCGGTGCTCAGCCGCTGCGACCCACAGCGGCGTGCCCGCCGTGGTGGTGCACCGGCAGCTGGGGCGTGGAGATCTGCCGATCGGTGCTCGGCAGCGAGGAGCGCGACCGGTGGCGTCTGCGGGACTCGCAGGCGTGGACGCCCAGGACCACCACCAGCGCGAGCATCGCCAGCCAGCCGGCAACCGCGAGGTACCAGGGCCACGGTGTCAGCAGAAGCAGTGCGGGGAGGCCGAGCACGTCGGCGACGATGATGCCGACGGCCCACCTGCGCGCGGCGGCGTCGTATGCCGCATCCGCTTGCCGGCGCGGCTCCTGCTGGGACGGTCGTTGCAGGGGCCGGCGTTCCTCGGACGTCCGGGGGGCATCCCGGTCGAGCGGTGTTCGGGCCATCTGCAGATCTCTCATGTTCCCGGGGGCGGGTGCTGTACATCACAACGCAGGCACGGGCCCGCAGTCATGCGCGAATGGTACATATCGTCCGCGCGGGTCGGGACCACTGACACACCAGGACCAGACACGGCGCCCGTCCGCACCAGAGCGCATAGTCCTCGTGGGTCATGGCTCAGGGCGGGAGCCCGCGATCGGCTCGCCCGCACCTGGTCTGCCCGACGAACGGTTGCCGCTGACCCCTCGCCAAGGTGGGCCCGCTTCCGGCACCGTGTGCCCATGACGTCGCCGGCGGAGCGCGAGCGTGAGCTGGAGCGCGCCTACCAGGGGTATCTCGACGCCCTGGGGGCCGTGGACTACGACGAGGCGCTCAGCGTGCTGGAGACGGCGATGGCCCGGGGGCTCGAGTGGAACCGTCTGGTCTCCGAGGTCATCCGCCCCGCGCAACGCCGCGTCGGCGAGCTGTGGCTCGACGGCTCGATCGGGGCGGCCGACGAGCACGCGGCAACGGCCGTGGCCGAGAACGTCCTGGCCGTGCTCACCCCCCGGACGAGCCCATCGATCGCCACCTCCCGCGTGGTGATGGTCTGCAGCGAGGGTGAGTGGCACGCTTTCCCGCTCAAGCTCGCAGCGGCCGTGGCCGCCCACCGCTCCCCCGGCATGCACCTCACCCTCCTGGGCCCCAGCATCTCCGCAGACCACCTGCGGCGGTTCCTGCGCGGCACCCGTCTCGACGCCGTGGCTCTGTCGACGACCTTGCACGCCCACCTCATCGGAGCGGCGAGCAGCATTCGGGCGGTCTGCGAGGAGGGTGTGCCGGTCGTGGTCGGTGGTGCCGCGTGGGGCGCGGGGCAGCGCCGCGCCCGTTTCCTGGGGGCCAACGTGCACCTCACGGACCCCACGGTCCTGGCCGAGACCGTGGGTGCCCTCGATGGCCCCCGGGCGGTTTCGGAGCTGCCTGAGATCCCGGAGGAGGCCCTGCTGCTCGACGATCCGCCGGATGAGCTGATCCGGATGGCCTTCCGGCGCCAGGTTGATCGCAGCTCCTGGATGAGCTCGATGACTCAGGCGCAGGAGCGTCACACGATGACCGACTTCGGGTGGTTGGCCCGCTACGCCGCCAACGCCGTCGCTTGCGAGGAGGACATCATCCTGGGCGACATGCTGCGATGGTTGCTGGACCTGCTCACCGCGCGCCAGGTCCCGGCAGCGACCGTGCTCGACAGCGCTCGCTACCTGGCCGGCGCCGTGGAGCCGGTTGCCCCACGCGCCGCCTCCGTGCTGCGCGGGCAGGCCGACGTCGTCCAGGAGGAGACGGAGCAGGACTAGTTGTACCCGGCCGCGTGCGCCGACCCATCCGCACCTCTTGCAGCCAATCGCTCCGCGGCCTCACTACCCCCAGGTGCGTCCCAGTGTTCAAGAGCGTCGCGGACGTCGCGTACCTGGGCGTTGGTAAGCCCGTCAGGCATGCGGTCCCGACCGTCAAAGGCACCGAGAGCACGGAGGAGCTGGCGAGCCGCCACCAGAGCGACGTGGGCCTCTGCCTCCATCCTCATAGACGGCCAGCGGCCCTCGTCGGGATAGAAGCGTGACTCCAGCACCTTCCGGTGCTCACTCATCGCGTGCCGCCGAGCGGCATACAGTCTGTCGATCTGCCATGGGAGGACATGTGCCCAACGCTGCGCGCGGAAGTGCGCGTCACGCTGCTCCTGACTGGCACCCTTCACCCAGAAGGCGCCTCATGGCGCCGGGAGGTCTGCCCCAGGTGCCTCTGTCACACCGGCACCATGGACAGCGACTGCCCTGCCACAAGCGAGCCCCGCGCCACCTCGGGAAAGTCGGCAAAGGTCAGCCGGCGTGAAGCCCCCGAATCCGCGCCTCATCGAACCACCTGAGGTGCGCCGCGCTGGTGCGCTCGCGGTAGCGAACGAACCCCTTCGAGGCTCCATCGACCGTGTGCATCGCCTGCAGCTCGCCGGGGACCCAAGTGCCGTTGTCCATCAGTACTTCGACTTGGCGTGGTTGGAGTCCGGTGACCATTTCTCCAGGCTACGCCTGTTGGCACCATTTGACCCGAGGCGCGCATGTGAGCCGCCAGTGCAAGGGCGAACACCAGCGAGCCCCGCGTCACCTCGGGGGAATGCGGCGACGCGGGGCTCTGAGTCGGGATGCTAGACGTCCGCGATGTCCAGCAGCTCGGTCAACTTGTCTCGCAACGCCCTGGCCTCGTCGAGGGTGAACAGCAGGTCGTCGGCGTCGTGGTTGATGACCACGTGGGCCTCATCGTCCTGAGGGTTCCGTGCCAGCAGCACGGTCACGTGGTCGTGACACCAGATGTCGTCGCTCATCTTGACCGCCGTGAGCATGCTCATCGGGAGATCCACGAACTGCGTCCGGCACACCCGGTCGACCGGGTGCTCACGCTCGTGCCCGGCGCCATCGGCGCACCACGGAGTGCAGATCGAGGGCACCACAGTGGAGGTCGTCGTCATCGCGCGACCTCCCCGAGAAGCCTCGAGCGCCGCCGAACGCACCGCGTCGGCGAACCGCAGCGCTGCGTAGGCCGTGACCGTGTCGCACACGTTTTCGTGCTGGTGGGCGATACTGGGTTCGAACCAGTGACCTCTTCGGTGTGAACGAAGCGCGCTACCACTGCGCCAATCGCCCCGGAGCGATCCGCTCAGGAATCGCGTGCGTCACGATAGCCCACCCCCCGTGCCCGCCAGCACCCAGGTGGAGCCGGCCGCGCGCACCCGCGTCAGGCTGCCCCTGACTGGACCGGTGACAGGAGGTCCCGTGGACCCGGGACCTTCCTCACGGCGCCTCGAGCGCGGCCTAGACCGGAGGCATGCCCCACATGTCCCGTTTCGGTAGGACCGTCGGACATATCGGTACCCGAGTGGCGCCTGTCCCTCGCCTGCGCACCCCCCTTGCATAGCCCGGATGGACTATTTGCTCGGGACTTTCGTCGTTCCTCTTTACGGGACCATGGTCGGGGGGCACGCTTTATCCAGGACGAGCAAGAGCGTCGGGCCAAAAGTCCCGAGAAAGATTTGCGAATCCGCGTCATAGAGGCACTGGGAGGTCGTCTCTAGGACGTAAATGCCAAAGGGAGAGGGCAGCGACCATGGACTTCAACGTTACGAAGGCCGGCACCGGCACCGAGACCGTGACCAGCGTGGTGACACTCGAGCTGATCGACGCCGACGGCACCACGACTCCGCTGGAGACCGAGTTCAGCTACAACCCGAGCGACCCGCTCGCGGTGACCGCGGCGTTCCTGACCGTGGCCGGGCGCGTGGAGTGGACCTTCGGACGCGACCTGTTGATCGGCGGCCTCTACGAGCCCACCGGCGACGGTGACGTGCACGTGTGGCCCTGCCTCGACAGCGACGCCCGTTCGGTGATCATCGTCGAGCTCTGCTCGCCTGACGGCGAGGCCCTGGTGCAGGCCCGCGCCGCCGACATGAGCCACTTCGTCGAGCGCATGACCGCCGCCGTCGCCCCTGGCGAGGAGAAGGTCGACGTCGAGGGAGCACTCGCTCAGATCTTCGCCGGGGCCGCCTGAGCCTCGACCGGCCGTGAGACGGCGCGGGGGCACCGGGAGACCCCGCGACCGACTCACAGCCACCGGCACCTTTCCTGCCCACAGCGGGCCGGCCCCTCCCCCGAGGGCCGGCCCGTTCGGCCTTTTCGGAGGGGACGGTTTCCCGCCGGCGCCTCACGGGTCGGGGTTCGCCGCTTCACGCTCACGCCAGATCTGCGCCGCACGCCGGGTGACCGGGCCGGGCTCGTCCCAGCGGCGCTCGTCGAGTCGCCTCACCCACTGCACGTCGCGCGTCGTGGAGGCCAGGAAGACCTCCTCGGCCTCCTCCAGCACCTCGACGGGCTCGTCGACCTCGACCACGTCGCACCACTCGACGATCAGCCCGCGCGTGATGCCAGCCAGGCACCCGGTCTCCAGCGTCGGCGTCCGCAGCTCACCCCCGACCACGTAGAAGACGTTGGTGCCGGTGCCCTCGCACAGGTGCCCGGCCAGGTTGGCGAAGATCGCCTCGTCGGCGTCGCGCTGCGCGGCGTAGGCCAGCGCCACCACGTTCTCCGCGTACGACGTGGTCTTGAGCCCGGCCAGCGCGCCACGCTCGTTGCGCGGCCACGGCACGGTGACCGCCGAGGAGGGCTGGTCGCGAGGTTGCATCGGCGCGACCGCCACGACCAGGGTGGGTGAGGCATCCTCCGCCCGTCCCGAGCCCATCGGCGCCGGTCCGCCGGTGTAGGTGATGCGGAGCCGTCCGAGCGGGAGGGCGTTGTCGGCGAGCACCGCTTCGACCGCCGCGCGCAGCGTCGTCTCGTCGGGCGCCGGGAGCCCCAGGCCGTCGGCGGACCGCGCCAAGCGACGCAGGTGCCGGCTGAGCGCGAACGGTTTCCCCTCCACCACCTTGACCGCCTCGAAGACCCCGTCGCCGACGGTCAGGCCGTGGTCGTTGACCGTGATCACGGCCTCGCTCGGGTCCTCCAGCACTGCCCCGTTGACCCAGACCCGCGTCCCGTCATGACCGCTCACCCACCCACCGTAGGACGGTCTCTCGGGACCCGCACCGGGGAATCGCAGGCAAACCGCCCCAGAATTGGACTGACCAGACGGGTCGGCTACAGTTCCTCTGGCACACCGCAGGGAGGGATCTCCGCGGCGCGCGCGGACGTAGCTCAGTTGGTAGAGCGCAACCTTGCCAAGGTTGAGGTCGCGAGTTCGAGCCTCGTCGTCCGCTCGGAGAAGGGTCACCGTCCACAGCGACCGGCTCCCTCCAAGGTGGAGTGGCCGAGAGGCGAGGCAACGGACTGCAAATCCGTCTACACGGGTTCGAATCCCGTCTCCACCTCGTTCACAACACAACAAGGGCGATTGGCGCAGCGGTAGCGCGCTTCCTTGACACGGAAGAGGTCACTGGTTCAAACCCAGTATCGCCCACCACATAACCGCAGGTCAGAGGCCCTTTTCAGGGCCTCTGCTTGTCTCCGAGGAACATATGAGGAACAAGGAGCGGTCAGTTGTGACCGTTCCTGTCGTTCCTGTTGACATTTCACGACCGGCCCCTGGCGACCGCAAGGGCGTCGATGAGACGCTCGATCGCCCTGACCTTGACGGGACGTAACGGGGGACGGCGTGCGTCGAGATGCTCGATGTCGGCCAGCCAGCGGAGTTGGGAGGCGCGGCCTTCCGGCCCAGAAGGGGTTACCAGTCGAGGTCGCCTATTCCGCCTCTTCGAGGTTGATGATGGGGATGAACTCGGCAAGTGCGCTGGGGTTGCGGGTCATGTCGTACTCGCCCAGGAGCCGGATGTAAGTGCCCCGGTCGATCTCCCAGTCGTAGGCGTGTATCGGCTCCCAGCCCGATTGCCCCGCGAGATACACAAGGTCCGCCAGCAGTCGCGTCACGCGACCGTTGCCATCCACGAATGGATGGATCCGGACCAAGGCAGCGTGGGTAGCGATGCCCAGCGTTCGCGCGTCGAAACCCGTCTGGTGCTCCCACTGATAGCAAAGGTCGTCCAGTGCGTTGCGCATCTCGACGGCGATGTGCTCCGGGGCGATGCCGATGTTCGTTTCCCGTCTCCGCTGGCGCCCTCCCCACTCCCACACCGGCGCATAGAGACGGCGGTGGAGATCACGCACGAAGTGGTCGTTGAGCATGTCTCGCATCGGTACGTCGAAGTTGAGCAGGGTTCCCCACCACTCGTCGGCGACCTCAACTTGGATGCGTTGCTCCAGGTCGTACAGGTCGGCCTTGCGGATAGGGTGGCCCAGCAACCTACGAGCTTCGGGCGTGAGGGCTTCGGCTTCTTCGTAGCTGAGGAGGGTCTCGCCGTATTCAGGTTCGAGAGCCATCAGGGCTTCGAGCGCAGCGACTCCACGAACTTCTCGACCTTGGCCGAGCGGACATGCTCAGTGGGAACGACGCGATGCTCCAACCGCGCCGACGCCTTGGTCGAGCGCGCGACGAACTGACGGCGCGTCTTTGCCGACACAGTCTGCTTGGTCATCGCTGCTCCTTCCCTCTTGCCAACGGTAGCGCACCCAGGCCGGGCGCCTCCGTTGATTGGCGGTACCCCCCGCTGGGCAACGACAGCCGGACCCCCACCCCTGCCCAAGCGAATCTACGCCTGACCGGACTACGCCGCGAGGTGTGCGATCCCCCGACATACCTCCTAGAAGCCGCGAGTGACGTGTCAACGTCCCGCAGGTTGATCCTGCACTGGCGCGCTCCGCGAGCCGATCGGTACGCGGAGACCTAAAGCATCTCTCTTGCACCCAAGTAGGGGTTCCCTGTTTCGGCCGCGTGGCGACGCTTACGAAGCAGCAATTCGTCGAGACCAAGCGCGCCTTCGAGAACTGCCGCAAGGTCGGCGCCATCGGCGAGGAGCAGACGAGACCCAGTGCGGCGAAGCACGTTGACGGCCTCGCCTGTGAACCCGTTGATGCTGATCATCAAGCCGCTGGTTCGATGAGCCTTCTCGGCGACCTTGCCGGCGAAGTCGCGCACCTGCTTCGGATCTACCTTCTCGCTCAGCCAACGTGCTTCGAGCAGGTAGTCGTCAGTGTCGAAGGTAAACGCGCCGTCAATCTGCTCGCCCTGCAGTGCGAAGGCGGCGCGCGGGTCGAGGTCAAAGAGAGTGAACAAACGGCTCAGAAAGGGCTCGAGGGCCAGCCCGCGCTGCTGCGGATTGGCCATCGCACTGAGCTGGTAGAAGTCGACCTTCAGCGTTTCGAGGTCTTGAGTGCGGGCCCAGGCCTGGGCAGCAGCAGCTGAGGCTGCAGCGTCCGCGGCCCTACGGGCAGCACCGTCCTCGACGAGCTTCTTATGCTGCCCAATCACCCGCTTGATCTCAGCGAGCGCCTGCTGAGCAGCATGCACCTTGTCGGCGCCATCCTCCAGTCGGGCGAGGTGCTTGAACCCGACGTCGTAGTCGGCCAGTGTCATGAGGACTCCGACCGTGAGGCTTTGGAAGCGACGCTCGTCGCGCTGGAGCCGGCTAACGACCTCACGAGCAGCCTCGCGCTTGGTTCTGCCCTGCAGATCAATGCCTGCCAGAACACTGCTATCGCCTGCGAACAGCGAGGTCATCATCTGCGAGAACGGCGGCTTGTACCACTGGAACGTCGCGAGTCCTTCGGCCAGCGCGTCATAGGCCTGCGGGTGGAGACGCATGGAAGGGTCGGCTGGCACGAACCGATCATACGAAGCCCTATCGGCCCAAAATTATGTGCTCCAGAAATGCGGCGGTGGGGCTCGCGTTCGCCGGTGGCCGATGGTCCTGAAAGACGCCATGACGAACGCGCCAGGACCCGCTGCACACCGCCCACTATGACGCGGCAACCCTGTGCCCCTCGGCGTGATCCCTGCCCAGCTCGAACTCGCAGGCCAGAACGTCACCCGGAGGACGAGAAGGAGCGAGACAGCTCTCGACCTTGCAGCACGACAGTCGGAGTCTCGACAATGTAGCGATGCAGGATCTCACGGGCAGCGACCCGCGCGACCGGGCTGCCCGTGAGCGCAACGGGCGGGTCCTGGGCTGGCTGTCCGGACTGGGCCTGCTTGTCGTTCCGTGGATCGCGGCCGGGATCTTCGCCACGCTCGGCACGATGGTGGGACCTGAGAGCTGGGATGCAGAACGGACCTTTCCGTGGCTGCTGCTGGCAGCTCTCGTGGGTGGCCTCGGCTGGATCATCTACGGGACGGTGCGGATCAGCGGGTTCCGCCGTGGCGCGTTGCCCGGTGCCGCGATCGCGCTGGTGGTGATCGGCGGGATCTACATCCTGGCGGTCGTCCTCCAGCAATGACCGGATCTGAGTCGTGATCCGGTCTCCTGCTCCCTCGCTGTGGGTGGTCGTCGACCCGCATCACACCGCCGCGAAGGACACACGTGGATCATCTGACGATTCTGGGTCCGTGTTTCGTCCCAACGGAACGCTCCGCTCACGGGGTGCATGAGGTGTGTAGGGCTGCTGGTGAGGCGCTGCTCTGCGGTCGACGTCGCACCTTCGGCGGTGCTCCGTCGAAGAGATCATCTGGACGGTGGCAGGTTCTTGGGCGTCGGTGGGGGCTGGCAGGATGCAGGGCATGGCTGACGTACGCCGTTCCACTCCCGAACCGCCCTGGGGCGGGCCCAGCTCGTGCACACGCCGGGGTCGGCCGACGACCTGATGAGGGAGCTCGCACCACTACTGGCCGAGGACGGCATCGACCTCGACGACCCGACGTCGATCCCCGACCAGGAGACGCTGCAGCGGGCGTTGGACCGCGCGGTCGAGCGGCGCAACGTCGCCCTCTTCACGCCGGTGGGCGAGGCTCGCAGCGTCGCGCTCACGACCCTGCGGCTCTACGTCGAGGCGCTCGCCTCCGACGAGACCGAGCTCGCCGGAGCCATCCTTGCAACGGCGGAGTCAGAGCCGGCTGATGACTCGGTCGCAAGTGTCGCCGGCACGATGGGCGTCGCGCTCGACCTGCTGGACACGATCCTGAGCGGTCGGCACCCCGACGCTCCTGACGGTCTGGGCGCGAGGGTACGACTGCCCAAGGGCCACTGGGTCGGCGAACGCGCCGCCCGCGACGTCCTCGACCTGGCTCGCAAGGGCCGCTCGTTCAGCGCGCTCGGCGCACTGATCACCAAGCGAGGCAGCCCGGCCGTCCAGTCCGGAGCAGCCCTGGCGCTCGCCGCCACGATGCAGGCGTGGTCGGCCCTGACGGCGACGCCCGTCGACCGGATCACGCCATCGGTGTTCCGGTAGCGCTGACACCCGGAGAAGTGCTGGAGCCGAGCCAACTGCTGGGAGGCCTCGGCGACTTTCTCTCGACTTTCGGCCGTGGTGAGGCAGTCGGTGAGCGCGTCGGTGAGGCAGCCGTCGCAGCCTGGGTGTCCCAGCACAGGAAAGGCTGCCCCATGAAGGTTCACAGGAAGACGCGTCCGAACCTTGGACTGCTCACGATCGAGGAGGCGGCGGCGTACACGGCGCTGTCGACCAAGACCATCCGCCGCCGCATCGCAGACGGCGCGCTGCCGGCGTTCCGGGTGGGACCGCGCAGCATCAGGGTCCGCCCCGAGCACCTCGAGCAGCTGCTGCGCCCCATCCCCAATGCTCGGTCGTGGCGATGAGACGACCGACCACGATCACGTGTCGGTGGTGCAAGGCCACGTTCCGGCCGAAGGCAGCTGGTCGGCTGCCCCGCTGGTGCTCGGCCAGGTGCCGTCGTCGGGCATGGGAGCAGAAGCGGGCCGCGGAGTCCGGGCTGGCCGCCGTGGAGGTTGTCCGCGAGACCGTGGTCAAGCATCGCGGCCGCGAGCGTCAGCCGCGCACCTGGGAGTGGGCCCAGCTACTCGAGCAGGTGTCTCGCCAGCTCGACGACGGGCGGGTCTACGACCGCGACCTCGCCGACATCCGCGCCGCGCTCGCGATGGTCGCCGAGTCGGCGGCGCGCCGGCGTGGTCCTCGCCCACCGAGGCGTCGACGAACCCGCGGATACGCCGCGTGGCAGATCTACAAGTAGCGGGTGGCAACTGCGCGCGACGGCTGAGGACGGCGCTCTTCCTCAGATCGATGAACCCCCGGCGTCGGGGCTCCGCTCGCATGCCGCGAGAAGCAGCTCAGCGACCAGGTCGAGGTCATCCATCGCGATGTCCTGACCCCCTGCGGCTCGGAGCCAGCGCAGTGCGTCACTCCTCTTGCGGACCAACCACAGGTCGACGTGGATGGCCATGTCACGTGCGACGGCGTCTCGAACCTCCCCGATCTGCGCGAGCGCGACCGGCCGAGTCTCCGGATCGAGCATGATCCGGACGATGTCGAGCAGGTCGGTCCCCTGCTTCTGGGCCGAACGGTTCATCACCGCCTGGATCTTCATCGCGATCAGGGGTCCGGGCTCTGCAACCTTCGTGGTCACCACGACCGGATCGCCCTCGAGACGAGCAACCTCGATCGCAACATCTGTGGCGGTGTCGTTCGCCCACGCATGCGCCGATGCGTGCAGCCGATCGCCGGGGTCGTCGCTGGGCTGGTCGAGCTCGATCTGCCGGACTTCGAGGACGTCGATCTTCACGTCACCGAAGGGCGTCGGCAACAGCACGGCCGCTGGTTCGACCGGCGTGGCCCCTGCCGCAGCACGAAGGATCTCCAACTGCGGCGTCGGACCGAGCATCCGGTCGACGACGTCGAGGTCCGTGGTTGCCCGATACGGCGTCGAGAGCCGACACATCACCGCCACGCCACCCACGACGACGGGTGGCGCACCGATCAGCTCGTGGACCTCATCGATCGCTTGGACCACTGCCGTCATCGCATCGCCGACGAAGGCGACTCGCCTACCAGACACGAACGCCCTCCGTCGGAGTCCACGCGTCGAGGATCTCGCGGCCACGCTCTTGGTCCTGCGCCAGATCGAGTGCCACGAACAGCGGGTGGGCCGCGGGCCACGTCATGCCGCGGCCCTCTGGCTTCTTGCGGTGCGGCCAGGACGGCAGGCACCGGCGCGACGCGGATCGAGGCCTTCGCGGACGCTGCCGTGGGAGCGGCGCCAAGCAGTGTCACCCCCCGTCGCACAGTCGCTGCGTCGGGGACGTAGAACTCGACCAGCTGGTCCTCGCGCGCCACAACAGGCGCCCCATAGCCGGAGGCCGGCACCGACCCGACCGTCGCCCAGCCCACCTCTTCGTCCAGGCCCACGCGCAACGCTTTCGTGCTCGGGTCGCCCGGATCGGGCAGGCGTGCCACGTAGGTCTGCGGGGTCGACCAGCGATCGGCGACGTGCCAGAACAACTCGGTGCCGACCACTCGGTTGCCCTCGTCGACGAGCCCTTGGCGACGCAACGCCTTGAGCACCTCGGAGACCGTGCTGGCTGACCGGCCGAGCTCACGGGCAAGGTCGCGAACTGAGGCGTCCTTCTCGGGCTCGAGGAGCAGCGCCACCGCGACCTCCAGGCCCGCCTTTCCGCTGAGGCCATCGACTCGCTCGGCACGCTCCTTGATCGGTCGGACCTCGGCATCGATCAGGATGGGTCCCGTGCGCAGCGCGAGGCGGCCTCGCAGATCGAGGTAGCCCGCCTTGCGGGACGTCAGCAGTTCTCGGGCGGACTCAGTCACCCGATCCGCCACGACCAACAGCCGCCCCCCGCCGACCTGGTCGAGGAGCTGACTCGCCGTCGCGTCGGTGACGAGTGACCGCCGCTTCAGTTCCAGCTCTACGTCGAAGCCCTCCAGGCCCACCACGAGGTCGCCGCTCCTCGGCGCGCCGACGAGCAGTCGGGCTTCAATCCCCAACTGCCGGAGGGCGTCGATCACGAGCTCGTCGGTGTCCACATGTCCAGGGTGTCGTGTGTTCGGTGTTCGGTCAATACCGAACGCCAAACAATTGGGAATCTCCGGCCAACGCCGAGAGCCGCCTGGCGATCTCGGCTCTGGGTGCGCGGCGTCGGGAGTCACCGACCTTCCGTCCGACGGCGGCCTCGCTCCCCCATGGCCGCGGCCTGTCCGCGAGTGGCCACGCATGGCGCGATTGGCGTGGTCCGACCTCACCGGCGAACGCGGCGGCGTGCTGGTAGCGCATGGCTGCGCCCGGGGTGGAGTGGCCGAGCCGCCCCATCAGCTCGGCCAGCGTCGCGCCGGTCTGGGCTGCGAGCACGGCGCCGGTGTGGCGCAGGTCGTGCCAGCGGAGGTCCTCGACGACCGGCGGCCTTCCGGGCCGGGTAGTAGACCTTGTAGAGCGTCGACGGCGCCATGTGCAGGTTGTCGTCCGCGGCCGCCGGGAAGAGCAGCGCGTCCCTTCCTGGCGCGGTGAGGTTCTTCAGGTGGTCCTTCACCAGCGGCACCAGGTGCGGCGGGATCGCGACGTCGCGGCACGCCGGCATCCGACTTGGGCGGGCCGACGAGGAACTCGCCGTCGACGCGCACCACTCCCCTGCGGATCTTCACCCGGTTGGTCCGCAGGTCGATGTCCCCGCGGCGCAGCTCGGCCAGCTCGCCGAACCGCATCGCGCACCAGGCCGCGAGCAGCGCCATCAGCTTGTAGCGGTCAGGCAGCTCCTCGACGATGATCCGGAGCTCCTCGAGGCTCGCCGGCTGCACGTGGTGGGCGCGCTTGGTGCTTCCGGCTCCGCGGATGTGGGCCGGGTTGTACGGGACGAGCGGCGTGGGCCGCTCCGAGGCCGCGCTGGCGAAGATCGTGCGCAGCAGGCTGTAGGACTGTGCTCGGATCGTCTCGCGGCCCGGAGCGAGGGCGTCGTACCAGGCGTTGACGTCCTCGTTGCGAGATCCGGTCGATGCGCTCGTCGCCGAACGTCGGGTAGATGAACGTTGTCGAGCAGCATCCGGTACTGCCGGCGAGTCGTCGGCCGCAGCTCGCGGCCCTTGGTCTTGCGGTCCTTGAGCCACAGGTCGGCGTAGGCACGGAAGGTCGGGGACTCCCGCCGCCGGGCACCGAGCGCCGCGACCTCGGGTGCCCAGACCTCCATCTCGATCTCGGCGCGACGCGTGGAGAGCCAGGCGATCGCATCGTCCTTGGCGTCGAAGGTCACCGGGGCTCGGTAGAGGCCGCCCGTCCGGGCCGGTGTAGCCGGCCCGGTAGCGGCCGGACGGGAGCCGCTCGACGCGGCCGAAGCCTGCGCCTGGTCCGGCCTTGCGCCCGAGCCATCTTGTGGCCTTCCAGTATCGCCTTTCGTGGAACATACGAGGAATAACGCGGTCCATATCGTGTCCAGACGCGTCCGGACGTGTCCCGCAGCCAATATGCCCTCTGACCTGCGAGTTTACCGCGAAACTGGACGTCGGAGCGGACGTCGTGGTAGCCCGATTCTCAAAGGTTCAAACCCAGTATCGCCCACCAGAGAAAACCCCCTCTGACCAGACAAAACCGGTCGGCAGGGGGTCAAGTCCCGGGTAGTGGTGTAGCGCTGCGTTCTCCTTCGTGATGGGTCAGGCGGTCAGTGCGGGCAGCTGTTCAGCTCCGATCTCTGTGTGGGTGTCGGGGACGATGTTGACGCGGCAGCGGGCGAGGACTTCGAGGCCGAGGTAGCGGCGGCCTTCGGCCCATTCGTCGGTCTGCTCGGCCAGGACCGCACCGACGAGGCGGACGATGGCATCGCGGGTGGGGAAAATCCCGACGGAGTCGGTGCGGCGGCGGATCTCGCGGTTGAGGCGTTCGGCGGGGTTGTTGGACCAGATCTGGGTCCACACGTCCTTGGGGAACTCGGTGAAGGCCAGGATGTCGGCGCGAGCGGCGTCGAGGTGGTCGTGGACCTCGGGCAGCGTGCCGTCGACGTAGTCCAGGAGCCGGTCGAACTGGGCGTGCACTGACGGCCGGTCGGGCTGGTCGTAGACGCTGTGCAGCATCGCTTTGACCGCCGGCCACATCGACTTGGGTGTCACGCCCCTCAGGTTCGCGGCGTAGTGGGTGCGGCAGCGTTGCCAGGAGGCGCCGGGCAGGTTCGCCGCGAGCGCCTCGACGAGGCCGTGGTGGGCATCGGAGGTGACCAGTCGAACCCCGGCCAGGCCGCGGGCGACCAGGTCGGCGACAAACTCGTTCCACGCCGCCCCGGTCTCGGATGTGGCGACCCGCAACCCGAGCACCTCGCGATGTCCGTCGCCGTTGACACCGGTCGCGAGCAGCACCACGGCATTGATCACCCGTCCGCCCTCGTGGACCTTCATCGTCAGCGCGTCGGCAGCCACGAACGTGAACGGACCCGCGGCATCCAGGGGTCGGTGGCGGAACTCATCGACGAGCTGGTCAAGCTCAGCGGCCATCCTGCTGACCTGAGACTTCGACAGCGAGTCGATCCCCAGGGTCTAGTCCAGCTTGTCCATCCGACGGGTCGATACGCCGGCGAGGTAGCAGTCGGCGACCACGGTGATCAGCACGGCCTCCGAGCGCTTGCGGCGCTGCAGCAGCCACTCGGGGAAGTAGCTCCCCTTGCGCAACTTGGGGACCGCGACATCGACGGCCCCGACCCGAGTGTCCAGGGGCCGGTGACGGTAGCCGTTGCGCTGGCTGGCCCGGCCTGGTGTCGGGGTCCGTACTCGGCGCCGACAACCGCGTCAGCATCCGCGGACAGCAGCGCGTTGATCATCGTCTGCAACAAGCTGCGCATCAGATCCGGGCTCGCCTCGGCGAGCGCTTCGCCAAGCAGGCCGGCAGGGTCGACAATGTGGGGAGCGGTCATCGTGATGGTCCTCGAGGATTCGGTAGAAGGTTGACTCGAAGGATCACGCGGTGGCCGCGTCTACGTCTGCCGTACACGCCGGCGACGATCTCGGCGACCGCGCTACACCACTATCGGGGACTCAACTATCGGAGATGGGGACGAGTGTCGACAGTCATTGACACCTCCCGGCATGCCCGGAGCCTCCGGACTCGCCGGGAGGCGTCAAACTTCGCTAAATGAGCCAACATTCCAGAAGCTCACGCATTGAGACCCAGCTACTTCGTCACGCTGGTCGGCCGGATATCACTTGGCCCGACGCCAGCCTGGGATTTCTGCCGCTCGACAGGCTTCGACCGCGACCACTGCCTTGCCAAGCGGCTACTGCGCGACGGCCCAGCCGACGGCGCCACCGCCATGCAGCCCGCGAGTCGGTGACGCCTGGGACCGCTCGGCCAAGTCCGTCAACCCGGGCTTTCAGTGGCCGCCCCTGTCACTGACGCAGCCACGAGTTCGCGCACGCCATGGGCGTCCATCTCGCGATCAGCACCCGAAGATCCCCCGCCGCTCATCGACATCCTGAAGAAGCCTTCACGGGTCCGTAGGACGCCACCCCTGAGCCCGATACCAGGGCGCCGCAGCGTCATCGCGAGCCGCTCCCCTTCACCGACATCGTCGGTCACGCACGAGACAAGAGCGTCCACACCCTCCTTTATGGAGATGGCCGACAACGCGATGGTGCCGTCGGGGTCAGAGCGCATGAGCACGGCGCGGTCGGCTCGCGGCTCACCCCACACCAAGACCGCAACGTAAGGAGAGACCACCGCTGGCCGGTCAGCCTCATCCACCGCAGCCACCAGCGCCACCAACTCTCCCCGCGCAGCCTCCTCCAGAGGCTGCAGCGCGATATCGGTCTCGGCCTTCTCGTCGATGAGCCCACGCAGACGCATGGAGCGGACACCGCGGCCCAGACTGCGCCTGACATCTGCAGCGTCGTCGAGGTCCACCGTCCTCACAGGGACCGGGCAGAGCTTGCCTCGCAACAAGGCCATAGCGACAAGCTCGTCCTCGGTCACCAGCAGTGGTTCGACTTCACCAGCCATCAGAACACCCTCCAGATGTCTTCTTTGAAGAACTTCGTAAACCCGTCTGCCGCGCCACCGATGACGATGTCTTCAACCCCGTCACGGGCAATGGCCTCGGTTACCGACTGAAATCCTGAGGAGCTCCAATCGGTCTCCAAGCCCTTGTCGACCGCCAGGTGGACGCTGGAGATCGCCATCCCCGCCAGGAAATGGACAGGATGCCTGCTTGCCTTGAGTGAGGATTCGACCACGGTGACGGCACCGCCAACGCTCGGGTTCTTCTGGAAGTCCTCAACGCTCGCAGCGAGCCCGACGATGCCCAGGCCACGGCCCACCTTGGCGAACGCCTTGGATTGGCTCAGCTGGTGCCAAGGCCCGTTGACCTTGAACACGCGACCGCCAAAGAGTCTGCTGAACGTCTGCTTGTAGCGCGTCGACGCCCATAGGTCGTTCTTGGCGTAGCGCCCCACTAAGCTCGAGTTCGCGCCGAACGTCGCGCCCGCGCCGAGAGCACCCAGGGCTCCGGCTATCCAGGGGTATGCACCGACCACCGCCTGGTAGTCGTCCAAGAGGCTGTTGCCCGTCACTCGGCCCTTGGACCCAGAGCCCACGCCGACTGTGCTCGACGATCTTCCCGCGCCCGCGCCGCTGGCTTCGCGCTGTTGCTGGGCCTGCAGACGCACATGCCTCGCGGCCTCGCGAAGGTCGTTCGCAGCCTGCGTCAGCACCTTGCTGTGCTGCGAGGCCCAGTCGGCGCGAAAGCGAGCAGCGACCTGCCCCACCCACGCAGAGATCTGAATGCCATTGCGGACCGATCCCGAGAGCCCCGCCAATTGGCTTGCTCCGCGGTCCAGCGCCGTCGCGAACTGCTCCAGCTCGGCGACGTCCGCACCCACCATTCCCGTCAACGTCTTGCTCCTAATCCATGCCGCGCTTGATCGCATCCAGTCCGTGCGCATCAAATCCGAGCGCACCCTGGGGGTCATCCACCGACACCTGCGTGCCCACGGCGTCGGGCAGGCCCGTTCCCACTTGCAGGGCGATCAGGGGAGAGTGCCAGATCGCGTAGTTCGTGATGTGCTCGCGCGCCGCAAGCCGTTCGGCAGCCATCACGGACGGCAGGCGCCCCCCCGTGCCGGCGTTCAAGAGCGCAGCTGTGGTCTCCAGGTATGAGGCCGGGCGCTGTTCCCGCACATTGCGCGCCACCATCAAGTCGGGATCACTCAGACCCGCCGCGTCGAAGGTGACAGCCCGGATATCCGATGCCACGGCAGCCATCGCGGCATTTCGTCCTCCGAGCGAGTGCCCCGTGATCACCATGTTCTCGTCCCCGACACTGGCCTTCACCGAGAGAGCAAGTTGCATGGCCTGGTCAGTCTGACTTGATGACCACACAGCACCGGCGATGTCGTGACGCTCGTCAGAGCTCAGACCGTCGAAGGGATTCACGCCGGGGTCTGTGCCCCCGTAGCTGATGACGTAGTGCCCGTCCCCGTCAGTCAGCACACGGGCGTCAAACCCTGTTGCGTCGTCATGCAGCGATACACCGGGAAGGAGCTTCGCCATCTCTTCGTCTGACAGGTCACGCCACCCCGGAGGTGCGCCCTTGCCCCTGTAGGCCGACTGAGCGAAGTCGACCAGTGCCCTGTCGTCCAACCGACCCCATGCCACTGCACCACTTGAACGCGAATGTGTGCCGTGATGCCTCGCGCTGCCTGCGCCCCCGGCTGAGCTGGCCACGCGTTGCTCCTCAGCCTGCTCTCGGACGTGCTGCGCAGCGTCCCGGAGCTCCCGAGCAGCCTGGGTCAGGATCTTGCTGTGCTGTGACGCCCACGCCACCCGGAATCGCCGTGCCACTGGACCGATCCATGCCGAGATCTGGATCCCGTTGCGCACCGTGGACGACGTCGCCACCAGCTGGCTGGCGCCCCGATCCAGCGCTACGGCCAGTTGCTCAAGCTCGGCGACATCGGCGCCGACCATCTGCCCCATGATCTTCCCCTCGAGACAGTCGCGGGGGGTGCGGACGCCTCCGCACCCCCACGTTGACGTCAGGCGTTTGAGGTCTGCTCCTGCTGCTGGGCGTTGCGCTCGGCGTCAGCACCGGCCTGTGTGAGCGCCTCAGCCACACGCATCAGGTTCGACTTGTGGGTGCTGTTCCACTCGTTGACGAAGCGGGACTGGTCCTGGCCCACCCATGTTGTCGAGTTCAGCTTGCCCGTCAGGGTCGAGGTCAGCTGACGCACCTGGTCCGATGCCTGCTTGAGCTGCGACGAGAGCGCACGAACTTCCTCAATACTCATTCCGACCATGCCGGCCATGTGACACCTCCGTAGTTCCTGCCAGGTCCCCCCGGCGCTTCACCCCCACCGGTTGGTGGCGGCGCGTCTGTTGATACTGATCTTCAGTTGTCGTTCGCTGTGCGTCGATGGGTGGACCTACCCATGCCCCATCCACGGCAGCTGCACCTGGTGCGCGCGGCCGGCGCGCACCCAGTAGCCGCGTCCTGTCGGGAAGTCCGTGCGCTTGGAGCGAGGCAGTTGCACCCCCAGCAGGTCGCCGTCAGCCTGATCAGGCTGCAACAGAAGTCCGGTGCGCGCGTTCTTGAAGGCGTTGAGCAGGTCGGAGTAGGCCCACTGAGTCGACTCGTTCTCGCCCACCACCACGACGCCGGCGCGCCGACAGGCGTCCAGGAGCTCCAGCAACGGGTACTCGGCTTCCGTGCCGACGAAGTCGGCGATCATCTCCACGCAGACCACCAACTCCTCGCTGCTGCCTCCCGTGATCTCTGAGGTGAGCTTGAGCGCCAACGCCTCGGCCTCCCCCGGGCTGGAGGCGGTCTGTCCCCAGTGACTCCAGGAGGTCAAAGCGGTGCGGCGGGGGCTCACGTGCACCAGCCTGGTCTTTGGCCTGGAGCGACGCAGCGAGTGGGCGAGCCAGAGCACAGCATTGGTGCGCCCCGACTGGGCGGGTCCTGAGATCACCATGGGGCCAGCAACCTCGAGTCCGACCGGTTCGAGCGAGCCGTACTCGATGCCCAGCACCGGCAACGCGCTCACAGAGCTCGGCAGCTCGTCGGAGGCGATCAGCTCTGGCAGAACGCGGATCTCCGCAGGCCGCTCGGCGTGGAACTCATCCAACTCACCGGCCAGCTCCGCAATCAGGGACGCCTGAGCGGAGACCGAGACATCCTCACCGAGGATGGCGATCTGTAGCTCTTGGTGGAGATGCGACTGCACACACCGTCCCGGAGGGCTGTCCGGGCGGAGGATACCGACGGGGACGTCGAAGCTGCGATACGCATCGTCATCGGCCTGCCGCAAGATGACCCGGCGCTGGAACGATGCGGCCATCGCCGAGGGGATGGCGTTGGGCCGATCCGCAGTCACGGCGACGTGGACCCCCATGGCCCGGCCCTCAGCCAGGATTCGCTGCAGTCGGGCAAAGACCACGTCGAGGCCGACGACGTGCTCGTAGTCCTCGCGGAAGGCTCCGAAGCCATCGATCAGGAGAAGGATCCTCGGCTCCTGCGGGCTTCCTGCGGCTCGTCTGAAGTCCGGCAGGGTGGCGGCCAGGTGGGCGCGAAAGGAAGCCGAACGCTCGGCGATCAGGCGCTCGAGGCGGCCGAGGAGGCGCTCCACACGCTCGACATCCGTGCCCGGAATGATCGGAGCGACGTTGGGAAGCGGCTCGAGCACCGACAAGCCGCCACCTGCGAAGTCGAGGCCGTAGACATGCACGCGCCCGCTGCGCGGCGTCAGCGAGGCTGCGACGGCCAGGCTGCGCAGCGCCGTTGTCTTTCCTGATCCGCCGGCTCCGAAGAAGGCGATGTTTCCCTCGTCATCAGGCCGGAAGTACTCAGGCACCTGCGCCTGCTGTTCGGGCACATCCACGACTCCCAGGATGAGTTCCTCATCCGTGCGCTGGCGCAGTCGCTCCATGTTGTAGAGCCGCGCCAAGGTGGGTAGCCACGGCTTCCGGGGGGCAGGGATCTCAGCGAGCTTGGCAGCCTTGCGCAGCGTGCCGACGATTCGGTCGATGTCGACAGGGATGTTGGTGGGCGCGGCCGGTGGTGCCGGCACGTCCCACTGCTGCATCCGACCGAAGTCGAACTGATCCACTCCGATGGGTGGTGCGGGAGGCTCCTCGGGCGTCACCGCCCCCGGGAAGCCCGACTGAAACGCAGAGACTCGGCCGGGGCCAGTCTTGGCAGCGGCTCGCCCCGGGATGGCAGGATCGAAGTGCGCCGCCATGGGCGTGCCGAGGACATCGAGGCTGTCTGCCTCATCCGACATTCGCAGGGCGATCCGCAAATTCGTGTTCGCCCTGAGGCTGTCGGTGATGATGCCTGGGTTGTTGGGTCGCCATGATCAGGTGCAGCCCCAACGATCGCCCTCGCTGGGCGACATCGACAATGCCCTCGAAGAACTCGGGAACCTCGGACTTCAGGGCGGCGAACTCGTCGACGACGATCACCAGGCTCGGAGGGCACTCAGGGTCTCCG